>NZ_JBNJMN010000001.1:4800000-6000812 GCF_050936535.1 Nonomuraea sp. CA-218870
TGGCCGAGACCCGGGAGGCGCTGGAGCGGCTGTCAGCCGGCCCGTCCGGGGCCCGATCCTGAGTCCCGGGCCCCGGTGCCCGGCCCGGGCGTCGAGGCCCACTCGGGTCCCCTGACCGACCGGTCGGGGACTCTCAGGCGTCTTCGAGACGGAAGCCGACCTTCATGCCGACCTGGAAGTGGGCCACCTCCCCCGCGTCGATCTGGCCGCGCACCTCCGTCACCTCGAACCAGTCGAGGTGGCGCAGGGTCTGCGAGGCCCGCCTGATGCCGTTGCGGATGGCCTCGTCGACACTCTCCGGGGAGGTGCCGACGATCTCGGTCACGCGGTACGTACGATCCGTCATCTCCAGATCCTCCTTACTCCAAGGCCATGGTC
This sequence comes from Nonomuraea sp. CA-218870, assembly GCF_050936535.1. Taxonomy (NCBI): domain Bacteria; kingdom Bacillati; phylum Actinomycetota; class Actinomycetes; order Streptosporangiales; family Streptosporangiaceae; genus Nonomuraea; species Nonomuraea sp. CA-218870. The sequence continues at coordinate 4,800,379 of NZ_JBNJMN010000001.1, forward strand.
GCATGACCGGGGCCGCCCTTCCGGGGCGCTGTCGTCACCGGCCCGTCCGAGGTTTAACGTGGGGAGTATGAGGAGTTGGCGCAGGAAGCAGGCGGTCCACACGGTCACGGACGCCAGACCTTCGCTGAGCACGGACATCCGCCACCGCGAGCGCAGCTACCTCATCAAGATGGGCATCCGGACGATCTGCCTGATCCTGGCCGTGGTGGTGCCGCTGCCGTGGCCGTACAAGCTCCTGTTCATCGCCGGTGCGATCTTTTTGCCGTACATAGCGGTTATCGGGGCCAATGAGCGCGGCAAGGACGCCCCACCTCCCACCTTTCAGACCCCGGACGCTAACCAAAGCGAGATACCGCTGCATCGACGCGAGATCGGGTCGTGACTAACTCTTGACGCATCCCACGGGTTGTAGGTGTACGCTTTAGCCAGGCGCTCCGGTCCCCCGTCGGAGTGCTGGTGCCGGCGTTCCGGGCCCCCGTCGGAACGCCGATGAAGCGACGCCGGGTGGTTTGCCCCCGTAACCACCCGGCGTCGCCCTTTTCCCGGCAAAACTTTCGAATGCGGATGATCTATCTGCGGGCCGGCTTCGCCTTCGGGTAGGACCGCTTTCCCGAAATCGTTTACACCCCACCCGCCCCTGAATTCACAGCCAATCTTCAGGATCGGGCGGGGGTTTGACAGCGGGAGTTCGCCCCAGTCTCAGCCGTCGGTCAGCGTCCCGCTCTCGCCCCAGTTTCTGGCCAGCGCCGTCAACCGCTCCACCGCCTCCTCCGGCGCGGTCCCGGCGCCCTGCGCCAGCCCCAGCAGGTACGCGGTCAGCGGCGCGGCCGGCCGGGCCACCCCGTGCGCGACCTCCTTGGTCAGCTCCAGGATCTGGTCGCGGTCCACCCGGGCCGGGTCGACGCCCAGTTCCTCGCAGGCCAGCGCCGTCCACTCAGCCAGCACGTTCATTCCGAGCCTCCTTCAGCATGACGGGCCTCTCGCAGGTCGTCCCCAGTGTCACAGTCGAACCACGCCTCGCGCGGCAACGGCACCCGCCGGTCCACGAGCGGCTCCAGCAACCCGCGCAGCGACCGCCCCTCGTAGGCGTCCAGCGCCTCCCGCAGCCGGGCGACGTCCCAGACGCCCAGCAACCACTGCTCCCGGCCTTCGCCGTCCACGGCGACGACCCCCCGCGCCCTGCCCGTCGCCGCCCTCACCGCGAGACCGTCACCGGTTCCCCCTCGGACGGCGCCGCTGGTGTCCCGGTTCCCCTCGGGGGCGGCCGAGGATCCCGGCAGGAGAGCCGGGTCGCCCGTCCGGGCCAGGAGGGTGGTGAGGTGGGAGGAGGCGAGAAAAGGCAGGTCACCGGCCAGGAGGATCACCCAGGAAGCGGTGACCTCGGCCAGCCCGGCGCGAAGAGCCGGCACCGGTCCGGCCCCGGGCGGCTCCTCACGGACGAAGACGGCCCCGGGAATGTCCCTCGGAGGTCCCACGATGACAAGCCGCCCACCACCGTCGCCATCACGGCCGGTGCCGCCGGCGGCTCCCCGGCCGGTTCGCCGGACCGTCTCCGGGGCGATCTCGGCAAGGGCGGCGGGGAGAGCGGCGCGGGCGGCGGCGGCCACGCCGGCGGCCATGGGGATGCCGCCCACCTCCAGGCCCGGCTTGTCCACTCCGCCCAGCCGCTCCGCCCTGCCGCCCGCCAGGATCACCGTGTCGAACACGATTCCACCGTACGCACTCCTCGTTCCGTCACCGCGGGACGCCATGCTCGCGGTCGTGGCCGGATGCCCGTCGGCGCCTGAGGGCTGCCCGGCCGGGGCGGGGGTGCGGTCGTGGGCATGGTGTCACCGGCTCTCGTACGGGTGCTCGTCCGTGGCGCCGGCTCCCAGGAGGTCCAGCAGGCGCGAGGCGGGGAGCGCGTGGGCGGTGCGGCCCCGGAAGCCGACGGTGGTCTCGGCGGCCAGCAGCGAGTTCAGCACGGACTCCTCGACGGCGTCCAGAGTGGCGGAGAACAGCGGGTTCAGCGCGTGGTCGGGGATGGGGGCGACGCCGGTTCGGGTGGTGAAGGCGATGGCGTAGTCGCCGCTGCCGTGGCTGTAGTCGGCGCCCACGCGGCCGAGCGCGAACACGGCCCGCCTGGCCAGGCGGGTGAGGCGGCGGGCGTCCACGGGCGCGTCGGTGGCGACGACGATCATGCACGACCCGGCCTTCCGCTGGTCGCCCCCACCGGAGGGAGCCGAACGGGGAACGACTGGGCCGGGGAGGCCCAGGGACGTGGGGGTGATGGGGCGACCGTGGAGGCGGAGGGTGCCGCCGAAGTTGGCCTGGACGAGGGCGCCAAGGGTGACCTCGGCGCCCTCGACCCGCACCACGCGGGAGGCGGTGCCGATGCCGGCCTTGAAGCCGAGGGCCGTGGTGCCGGTGCCCGCGCCGACGCACCCTTCAGCGACCGGGCCGCCGGCGGCCGTGGCGACGGCCTCCAGGACGTGGGCTTCGGTGACGGGGCGGGCGCGGATGTCGGACAGGTGGCCGTCGTTGCACTCGCCGACCACCGGGTTGAAGGTCCGTACCCCGGCGTGGACGGGCTGGGCGAGCAGCCACGTCACCAGGGCGTCGGCGGCGCGGAACGCCGACAGGGTCGCGGTGAGCACGATGGGCGACTCGAGCGTGCCCAGTTCGGCGAGCTGGGTGGCGCCGACGAGCTTGCCGTGGCCGTTGCCGGTGAACAGCCCGGCGGGCAGCGGCGCGTGCGGGCCGATGCCGTCGGGCACGACGGCGGTGACGCCGGTGCGGACGCCGGGGTCGCGGACGAGGGTGACGTGCCCGACGCGCACGCCGGGCACGTCGGTGATCGCGTCGTGCGGGCCGCGGTCGCCGGGCGTGAGGCCCAGGTCGCGGGCCCGCACTAGCCGCCGATCGCCGACATGGGGCGGGCCGGCTGGAGGAAGGAGGGGTCGTCGATGCCGTGGCCGGCGCGCTTGCCCGCCACGGCGGCGACCCAGCGTTCGGCCAGTTCGTCGTCGCCGGCGCCGGCGCGCAGGGCGGACTTGAGGTCGGACTCCTCGCGGGCGAACAGGCAGTTGCGGATCTGCCCGTCGGCGGTGAGCCGTACGCGGTCGCAGGCGGCGCAGAACGGCCGGGTCACCGACCCGATCACGCCCACCCGGGCCGGCCCGCCGTCGACCAGGAACCGTTCGGCGGGCGCGCTGCCGCGCTCCTCCGCGTCGTCGGGGGTGAGGTCGAAGGAGCCGGACAGCAGCTCCAGGATCTCGTCGGCGGTGACCATGTCGTCGCGGCTCCAGCCGTGCTGCGCGTCGAGCGGCATCTGCTCGATGAAGCGCAGCTCGTAGCCCCGCTCCAGGCACCAGCGCAGCAGCGGCACCGCCTCGTGCCGGTTGACGTCGCGCATGAGCACGGCGTTGACCTTGACGGGGCGCAGCCCGGCGTGGTGTGCGGCGGCCAGGCCGTCGAGCACGTCGGGCAGCCGGTCGCGGTGGGCGAGCCGCTTGAACGTGTCGCGGTCGAGCGTGTCGAGCGAGACGTTGACCCGGTCCAGCCCGGCGGCGGCGAGCGCGCCGGCGGTGCGGGCCAGGCCGATGCCGTTGGTGGTGAGCGACACCTGCGGCCGGGGCCGCAGCGCGGTGGTGCGGGCGACGATGTCGGTGAGCTCACGGCGCAGCAGCGGTTCGCCGCCGGTGTAGCGGACCTCGGTGATGCCGAGCCGTTCGACGCCGATGGTGACGAGCCTGACGACCTCGTCGGCGGTGAGGAGCTGGGCGTTGGGCAGCCAGTCGAGCCCTTCCGGCGGCATGCAGTAGGAGCAGCGCAGATTGCATTTGTCCGTGAGGGACACCCGAAGATCGGTAGCCACTCGCCCGAACGAGTCACGCAGCATGGGCGTCACCTCCCGTGGTCGCGCCAATGGGCCCAAGGGCGCCAGAAGGACAGCCTACGTCTGCCTGATGCCCGCTCTCACAACGGCGTATCACCGTACGGCCTCCCGCAGGACGGGGGCGTGGCGGGCCACGTGCGCCGCGTCGGCGAGGTACAGCTCGGGGTGGCCGGCCGCGAGGTGGGCGGCGAAGGCGGCCTCACCGGCGGCCGCCTTCTCGCGGATCAGCCGCGCCAGGCCGCGCAGGCGCTCGCCCACCGCGTCCGTCAGGGCCGCGCGGCCGGCGACGGCCAGCCCGTAGGCGTCGCAGAACAGCCGCAGCCGCCGCGCCTGCTCGGGAACGGGCACGGTCTCCCCGTGGCCGGGCGCGGTGAGGGGCGCGAACCGGTAGGCCGCGTACGCCACGTCCCACAGCCGCGGCCCGGGATGGGCGGTGTCGAAGTCGATGAACGCGACGGGCAGCCCGTCGCGGAAGACGCAGTTGTACGGAGCGACGTCGCCGTGGCAGACGACCTCGGCGGGCTCGCGCGGCGGGAAGTACCAGGTGGCGTCGCGGGGCGGGGTGAAGCCGGCGGTCGCGTCGTGGTAGTCGCGCAGCAGGACGGCCACGGCGCGCAGGACGGCGTCGTTTCGCGCGTACGGGGCCGGGTCGTGGGCGACCTGGCCGGGGACGTAGTCGAGGATCTCGCGGCCCCGCTCGTCCAGGCCGTGGGCGCGGGGCGCGCCGGTGAAGCCGCGGTCGGCGAGGTGGCGCAGCAGCGCGTGCACGGCGGGCGTCCACGGCCCGGCGGGCCTGCGCACGGTGGCGCCGCGGCGGATCACCTGATTGACGCCGCCGCCTTCGAGGATCTCCTCGGTCACGCCGTCAGGCGGGTCAGGCCGCACAGGTCACACTCCACCTGGAGGGTCGTAATGGGGTGATCGTAACAAGCACACCGGCCCGTCCGATATGCCCCGTACGGCGTAAATGAGTGGGCTGGACCGGCGTTTCGCGGGCAGACTGGATCAAGGACGAGACAAGGAGTTCCCTGTCATGCCGTACCAGCCCGCTCCGAACCTGCTGTCGTGGGCCAGCGAGATCGACGACCAGACGATCGCGCAGGCGGCCCGCGCCGCCCGGATGCCGATCGTGTCCGGTCACGTCGCGCTGATGCCCGACGCGCACGTCGGCATCGGCGCCACGGTCGGTTCCGTGATCCCCACCGAGGGCGCGATCATCCCGGCCGCCGTCGGCGTCGACATCGGCTGCGGCATGGTCGCCACCGAGACCACGCTAACCGCCGCCGACCTGCCCGACACGCTCGACGCGCTGATGCCGCTGGTCGAGCGGCGGATTCCGGCCGGTGTCGGCAAGGGTCACGAGGACCCGTCGGTGGACCGGGCGCTCAGTGACCTCGGCCGTCCGCACACGAGCCTGACGGCGCAGCAGGAGACCAAGGTCGCCCGCCAGTTCGGCACCCTCGGCTCGGGCAACCACTTCGTCGAGGTCTGCCTGGACGAGCGCGACCGGGTGTGGACGGTGCTCCACTCGGGCTCGCGCGGCATCGGCAACCAGCTGGCGACCATGCACATCTCGGGCGCCAAGAAGCTGATGAGGCGCCAGGCGGTCGGCCTGGAGGACCCGGACCTGGCCTACCTGGCGCAGAGCACGCCGGAGTTCGACGCCTACATCGCGGACATGCTCTGGTCCCAGCGCTACGCGATGGCCTCGCGGGCCCGGATGGACAAGGTCCTGATCAACGCGCTGTTCCAGGTGGTCGGTACGGGCCAGAGGGTGCGGACCATCAACTGCTTCGCCGGCGAAACCAGAGTGATGACAGCCACCGGCCCGCGCCCCATCGCCGAACTGTCGGACGGCATCCATGAGCTGCTGACCACGGACGGCACATGGGTCAAAGCGCCGGTCCGTTCCTTCGGCCGGCAACGTCTCATGCGTGTACGGCTGTCTCGCAACGGGGTCGAGAAAATGATCTACGCGACCCCGGGACACCGTTGGCTGCTACGCACGCATTCCAGCGGCGGAACGCGCTACTGGGGAAAGCGTCCCAGTGAGGTCACCACGGCTGACCTGATCAAGGGCGACCGCCTCGCCTGGACCTTCACCAGGAAACCTTCGGACATGACCGTGGACCGCGCAGGGGCTGCCAGGGGCTTCGTCTTCGGCGACGGATCAGTCGTGTCCCGCAACACCTGCCGGGCGATTTTCTGCGGTGAGAAGGATCAAGCACTCCTTCACCTGTTCAAGGGGTTCGGCAATCCGCTGCGCACCTACGCCGCCATGAAAGTGATCACAGGATTGCCCGTGGCGTGGAAGACGACCACGCCTTCACCCGACATGCCGCCCTCCTATCTCTACGGATGGCTGGCGGGCTACTTCGCCGCTGACGGCGACGTGGGCACGACCGGCGGCCCGACTCTCGCTTCCGCCTCCCGGGAGAACCTTGAGTACGTCCGCATGCTGTGCGACCGCATCGGCATCGGCACGTACGGGATCCGGACACGCCTGCGGAACGGCTTCGGCGCGCAGCCGGCACCGCTGTACCTCTTGGGCATCATGCGGGGGGATCTCGACCCTGCGTTCTTCCTCATCCCTTCTCACCGGGCGCGATTCGAGGCGGGAACGAAAGCGATCGAGCGGAGGGGCTGGACCGTACGATCCGTCGAGGAGACGGATCGTGTCGAGGAGGTGTTCTGCGCCGTAGTGGACGACACCCACGCCTTCGCGCTGGAGGACAACATCCTTACCCGGAACTGTCACCACAACTTCACCCAGCTGGAGACCCACCACGGCAAGCGGCTCTGGATCACCAGGAAAGGCGCGATCAAGGCGGACACCGGCGACGAGGGCGTCATCCCCGGCTCGATGGGCGCGCGGTCGTACGTCGTGCGCGGGCGCGGCAACCCCGAGTCCTACCACTCGTGCGCGCACGGGGCGGGACGGCGGATGTCGCGCACGAAGGCCAAGCGGGAGCTGTCGGCGACGTCGCTCAGGGCGGCGATGAGCGGCCGCACCTGGAACGCCGACCGCGCCGCCGCGCTGGTCGACGAGCACCCGGAGGCCTACAAGCCGATCGACCGGGTGATGGCCGACCAGGAGGACCTGGTGACGGTCCAGCACACGCTGCGGCAGGTGTTCAACTACAAGGGCTGAGTACGATCAGTCGGATGACATCCGTCTACGTGTTCAACGGCCCGAACCTCAACCTGCTCGGCGTCCGCAGGCCCGAGGTGTACGGGACCACGACCCTGTCCGACGTCGAGACCCTGTGCCGGGAGGAGGCCGAGGCGCTGGGCCTGGAGCTGGTCTTCGGCCAGTCCAACCACGAGGGCCAGCTCATCGACTGGATCCAGGAGGCGGGCGCCGAGGTGAAGGCGGGCCGGGCCATCGGCGCGGTGCTGAACCCCGGCGCCTACACCCACACCTCGGTCGCGTTGCACGACGCGATCGAGGGCGTGGAGCTCCCGGTGATCGAGGTGCACATCTCGAACGTGCACCGCCGCGAGCCGTTCCGGCACCACTCCTACGTCTCGCCCGTGGCCAGCGGGATCGTGATGGGGTTCGGGGTGTACGGGTACGTGCTCGCGATCAGAGGGCTGCACGGGGAGGCGCGCCAGGTCTAGAATTCGGTTCTAAATTTCCGGGCTGTCCGAGGAGGCGCGGTGGGCGAGCTGACGGTGACCTGCGATCCGGAGGACGTCGGCCTCGACTCCGCCCGGCTCCGGCGGATCGACGCCCATTTCGCCCCGTACGCGGACGACGGGCGGCTGCCCGGCTGGCTGGTGCTGGTGAGCCGGCGCGGCGAGATCGCCCACCTGTCCGCGTACGGGTCGCGCGACGTCGCGTCGGGCGCGCCGGTGGAGACCGACACGCTGTTCCGGATCTACTCGATGACCAAGCCGATCACCTCGGTCGCGGTGATGACGCTGTACGAGGAGGGGCTGCTGCAGCTGACCGACCCGGTCAGCCGCTACCTCCCGGCGTTCGCCGGCCTGCGCGTCTACGAGAAGGGGCCCGCCTTCTCCCCCGTCACGCGGCCGGCGGCCGAGCCGGTGCGGGTGTGGCACCTGCTCACCCACACCGCGGGCCTGGTGTACGGGTTCCAGCGCGTGAGCGTCGTGGACGAGCTCTACCGGCGGGCCGGGTTCGACCGCGGCGCGCCGCGCGGGATGAGCCTGGCCGAGGCGGTCGACCGGTGGGCGGAGCTGCCGCTGGCGTTCGAGCCGGGCACGCGGTGGAACTACTCGGTGGCCACCGACGTGCTCGGCCGGCTGGCCGAGGTGGTGTCGGGCCGGCCGCTGGACGCGTTCCTGCGCGAGCGGGTCCTCGGCCCGCTGGGCATGCACGACACCGGGTTCTGGATCGACGAGGAGCGGGCGGGGCGGATGGCCTCGCTCTACTCCGCGGACCACCGCCGCAGGGCCGTGCCCATGGACACGCGGGGCGCGGAGCTGCGGCGGCCGTCGTTCCTGTCGGGCGGCGGCGGGCTGATCTCGACGGCGGGCGACTACCACCGGTTCACGCGGATGCTGCTGCGCGGCGGCGAACTCGACGGGGTGCGGCTGCTGGGGCCGCGCACGGTCGCCTACATGACCCGCAACCACCTGCCGGGCGGGGCGGACCTGGAGGACTTCGGGCAGCCGGGGTTCGCCGAGGTGCCGTACGCGGGGAGCGGGTTCGGGCTCGGGTTCGCGGTGGTGCGGGACGCCGTCCGGCACCGGACGGTGACCTCGGAGGGCGAGTTCGGCTGGGGCGGGGCGGCCGGCACCACCTTCTGGGTGGACCCGGCGGAGGAGCTGACGGTCGTCTTCATGACCCAGCTCCTCCCGTCGGACACCCATCCGATCAGGAGCAGGCTGCGGCAGCTGGTGTACCAGGCGCTGCTCTAGCTACCGCCAGGCCGGGGGCTCGCCGGTGTCGACGAGGTCCCAGCGGCCGTCGTCGTGCAGCCGGTCCTCGTAGTAGTGGACGGTGGGCGGCAGGCCGACCTCCGGACCGGCGGCGAACGCCTCCCGCGCGGCCCGGCGCAGACGCCCCGGGTCCACGCCGAGGCTGTCGGCGGCGACGGCGGCGAGGCGGTCGAGGGCGTGATGGCCCATGAAGCTGTCGTAGGTGAGGCTGAGGACGCGCTCGCGCGGCTGCCGGACGTCGCGGGAGATGACGTTGACCGGGGGCAGGTCGCGGGTCAGGCCGCGCGCGGCCCGGATGGCGGGGTCGACGTAGACGCCGCAGTCGCGGTAGAGGATCGCCGTACGGCGGCCGTCGGCGTCGAAGGCGAACAGGGTGTTCTGGCCGTGCGGCTCGGGCACGCAGCCCGTGGCGGAGACGGCGTGCAGCCAGAGGCGCACCATGGGGGCGACGACCCGGCCGGCCAGCCAGTCGGCGGGGTCCTCGCCGCTCCGGGCCGCGAGCCGCGCCATCAGCGGCGGGTCGCCGGCCTCGCGCACGTCCTGCCCGTAGAGCGCGAACAGCGGCACGGTGAACCGCGGCGTCGCCGCTCCCCCGGCGCCGGTGCGGGTCTCGCGGATGAGGAAGCCCCAGGACTCGTCCGGGTCGGAGCCCAGGACCCCGGCGGCGACCTCCGGCAGGACCGGCACCCCGGCCGCCGACAGTTCCTCGGCCACCCAGAGCTGCAGCGAGATGATCGGCCGCCGCAGCCGCCGGGTGAAGCGCGACAGCCGCCGGGGGTAGTGCAGCTTGACGAAGTGAGGCTCCACCGGCTGGCCGCCGATCCGTTCCACGAACACGGTGCGGGCGTTCGCCGAGGGCACCACGGTCAGGTCGGGCCCGCGCTCGGTGAGCGCGTCCAGGTCCGGCAGGCCGGGGAAGGCGAGCGTCTCCGGATGCACGGGCAGCAGGAACCCGCCGCCGCCCAGGTAGTGCTTGACCGTCGCGGACTCCAGCGCGTTGCGCAGGAAGGCCCCCCGTCCGGGCGGCACCCTGAAGGTCGGCACCGCGAAGCTGGGGAGGCCGAGCTGCGGATGGTACGGCTCGGAGATCTCCAGGTCCTGCGAGAAGCGGCTGTAGGCGCGGGTGCCCGCGCCGAGGTAGCGCTCGGCGTACTGCCACACCCGCAGCGGGTCCTGCCGGTCGTCAAGGATCATTCGTGTCCGTTTCTCGTCGGAGAGCCGGTTGATACCCCCCGGCCCGCGGTCTCAGTCGAGGTAGGAGAACCGCGGCCGGGGGTGCATGAGGAAGTCGTGGTGGGACAGGTTCCAGGCGTACGCGCCGGCCAGCTCGAACACCACCAGGTCGCCCGGCCGCAGCCCGGTCACCGGCACGTCTCGGGCGAGCACGTCCCTGGGCGTGCAGAGCTGGCCGACCAGGGTGGCCGGGCCTGAAAGCGAGGGGCCTGAAAGCGTCCGGGGCACGACCGTGAAGGGCTGGTCATGACCGCGGGCGACGGGGGTGCGCAGGTGGTGGGTGCCGCCCCGCAGGACGGCGTAGCCGCGGCCGTGGTTGCGCTTGACGTCGAGCACGTCGGTGACGTACCAGCCGTGGTAGGCGGTGAGCGAGCGGCCCGGCTCGATCCGCAGCCGCGCCCCGGTCGCGGGCAGCGCGGCGGCGTACGCCCGCCAGTCGAACACCTGGTCCGGAGCCCGGTAGTCGACGCCCATGCCGCCGCCGAGGTCCAGCTCGGGGTGGTCGAGGCCGGGCAGGTGGGCGCCGAGCCAGGGCAGCGCCCAGTCCGTCACCCTGCGAGCCAGGCCGGCCAGGGCGGCGGCGTCGTGCTGGGCCCAGGTGAGGTGGGTGTGCAGGCCGCGCACCCGGATGTGCGGGGCGCCGGCCAGCAGCGGCAGGCAGGCGGCCAGGCCGTCCTCGTCCATGCCGAACGGGCTCGCGGCGGCCTGCCGGGTGTCCTCGCCCGGCAGCTCCGGGTTGGCGCGCAGCAGCACGTCGGCCGGGACGTCCCTGGCGATCAGCCGGGCCAGCTCGCCGGGGCTCTCCAGGTGCAGCCGGTGCACGGGCGGGGCCAGGGCGAGGTCCAGCTCGGCGTCGGTCTTGCCGGGGCCGCTGAAGGCGACCGGCCGGCCGGGGACGGCCTCGCGCACGTGGGCCAGCTCGCCGCCGGAGGCGACCTCGAACCCGTCCACGTACGGGTCGAGGGCGCGCAGGATCTCGGCGGCCGGGTTGGCCTTGACGGCGTAGTAGAGCTCCGCCGTCCCGGCCGTGGCCGCGCGCACGCGGGCGGCGTGCGCGCGCAGGGCCGGCAGGTCGTACACGTAGGCGGGCAGCTCCCCCGCAGCGGCCAGCCGCAGCGCCTCCGCCCGCACGGGCTCCGTCACCATCGGCTCCCCCTCTCTCCCGTACGCGAACGGTACGGGAGAGAGATCACCGCCTGACCGCCGGGGGGCGGGACGCGGCGGCGGGGTGCGGCCCTGAGGCCGCACCCCGCCGGAGGGGTCAGGGGCGGGCGGGGAGGCCGGAAGGGCTCCTCACGTCCGCTCCCTGCCCGTTCACGGGGACGCGCAGGTGTAGCCGGAGACCGTCTGCGTGTTGCCGTTGGGCCGGCTGACCTGGAAGCCGAACGAGGTGCTGCCGTTCGGGCCGAGGTTGCCGTTGTAGCTCACGTTCCTGGCCGTGACGGTCTGGCCGCTGGTGGTCAGAGCGGCGTTCCAGGAACCGGTGATGCTGTGCCCGGCGGGCAGGGTGAAGGTGACGGTCCAGCCGTTGATGGCCGACGAGCCGCTGTTGGTGACGGTGACGGGCTGGATGACGTAGCCGTTGTTCCACTGGGTCTGCACGGTGCCCGCGGCGGTGCAGGGACCGGTCGGGCCGCCGCCCTCGCTGGTGGTGAAGGTGACCGCGGCGGAGGGGGTGGACAGGTTGCCGGCGCCGTCGCGCGCGCGCACGTACACCTGGTACTGGGTGGAGGGCGACAGGCCGGTCAGGTTGATCGAGTTGGTGGACGACTGGCCGAGCTGCGGGTCGGTGGTGCCCTGCTCGCGGTAGACGTTGTAGCCGGCCAGGCCGCTGCCGCCGGAGTCGGTGGAGGCCGTCCAGGTCAGCGTGGCCGACGTGGCGGTGACGTTGGAGGCGGCCGGGGTGCCCGGGGTGGTGGGCGGCGTGGTGTCGTCCGTACCGCCGCCTTCGGCGAGCGCGTCGTGCACGGCGGTGTAGGCCGGCTTCTGCTGGTAGTTCTCGTCGTAGATGAGCGCGGCGCCCTCGCCGGGGAACGTGTCGGGCACCCACGAGTGCCTGTCGGTGAAGCCCCAGATGGTGACGCCGGCGCAGGCGCTCACCGCCATGCAGGCCCGGACCACGTCACGGTAGTAGGTGGCCTGGGTGGCGTCCTTGCTGGAGTTGCGCGGCGTCTGCATGCGGATGTCCACCTCGGTGATGCGGACCTGGACGCCGAGGGCGGCGAAGCGCTCCAGGTTCTGCTGGAAGGAGGTGGGGAAGCCGTACTGGATCGCCAGGTGGCTCTGGAAGCCGACGCAGTCGACGGGCACGTTCTGCTGGCGGAGCGACTGCACCAGGTTGTACATGGCGGTGCTCTTGGAGTTGATGCCCTCGACGTTGTAGTCGTTGATGCACAGCCGGGCGTTGGGGTCGGCGGCGCGGGCGGCGCGGAAGGCGTCGGCGATGAAGCTCAGGCCGAGCGTGTTGTACCAGAACGACGAGCGCATGTTGCCGTTGTCGTCGAAGACCTCGTTCACCACGTCCCAGGAGACGACGGCGGGGTTGTCGGCGTAGCGGCCGACGACCTGGCTGATGTGGGTCTGCATCGCCTGGCGCATGGCGGTGGCGTTCAGGCCCTGCACCCAGCCCGGGGTCTGGTTGTGCCAGACGAGGGTGTGGCCGTGCACCTGCTGGTTGTTCTGGGTGGCGAAGTTGACGATGGTGTCGGCGCCGGAGAAGTTGAACTGGCCCTGGTTGGGCTGGATGGAGTCCCACTTCATCACGTTCTCGGCGGTGATCTGGTTGAATTCGGTCGCCGCGATGTTCCGGTACTGGGTCTCGTTGGACAGCGGCCCGGTGGCGAGCGCGGTGCCGATGAACTTGCCTCGCGCGGCGGCGTGCTGACGCAGCGGCGCCGAGGCGTCTGCTTGACCGACCGGCAGGAAGAACACGGCGAGCAGCCCGAGCAGGGCCGCCACCGCGAACGTCCTGGGCCGGGTGCCGGGTCTGAGGAGCATTGACGAAAGCACGAGCACCTACCTCCGGAAGGGCGGCAATCTGGTCCCGAAATTTTCGGCGTCATCGGGATCCCTGCGGGGACGGTAGGGACAGGTGGCAGACAGGGTCAATGCCCGGGCCGGGCCCGCGCCGTTAGGGCAGGTGGCGGCCTGAAATTATCGGCTTTTCCGTGAAACTTTCATGGCGAGCACCGCGTCCCTTCCGGGCGGCGCGGCCGTGAGCCGCGCCGCCCTCGCCAGCTGCCTGGGGGGAAGGTGACAGGGAGCCAGGCAGTGGACGGCGGGGAGCTCCGCCTTCCATCGGGTAAGCGGATCACCCTGAGGCTTACTACCCCTCGTAATCACGAAGTAACTCTCAGTAAAGATTCCGGTGGAGGATTCCAGCGCCGCGCCGGATAAATCCCTCTTCACACCGCAAGATCCGGCCTTTGCATGGGGTTGTGGATCATATTAACTGGAAGAGCAAAGTCGCTGATCGTCGCGACCCCTGATCTGTTCCGGGAAGGACCGGGCACAGTGACGCTGGTCATCGAAGGCGTGAGCGTACGCCGGCGCGGGGAGGTCTGGCTCGACGACATCCACCTGGAGTCGTCCGGCGGCCTGACGACGCTCCTCGGGCCGATGACCGCGGGGAAGACCACGCTGATGCGGGTGGTGGCCGGGCTGCTGCCCCCGGACGCCGGGCGGGTGGTGGTCGATGGCCGGGACGTCACGCGCGTGTCGGTGCGCAGGCGGTCGGTGGCCTTCGTCTACCAGCAGTTCATCAACTACCCGTCGCTGACCGTCTACGAGAACGTCGCCTCCCCGCTCCGCCTGGCCGCGGACTTCCCCAGAGGCGAGGTGGACAGGCGGGTGCGCGAGGTGGCCGAGCTGATGGGCATCGGCGGGTTGCTCGACCGCCGCCCCGGCGAGCTGTCGGGCGGCCAGCAGCAGCGCACCGCCATCGCCAGGGCGCTGGCCCGCCCGGTGGACGTGCTGCTGCTCGACGAGCCGCTCGCCAACCTGGACTTCAAGCTGCGCGAGCAGTTGCGCGCCGACCTCAAGCGGATGTTCAGGGACTCCCCCGGCGTGGTGCTGTACGCGACCGCGGACCCGAACGAGGCGCTGTCGTTCGCCGCGCCGACGGTGGTGCTGGGCGGAGGCGGGATCCGGCACCGGGGCGACCCGGCGCGCGCGTACGCCGAGCCGCCGACGCTGGAGGTGGCGGCGACGCTCAGCGACCCGCCCCTGAACCTGCTGCCGGGCGTGGTGCGCGACGGCCGGATCGCGTGCCTGGGCGCCTCGTTCCCGGCGCCGGGGCCGCTGGAGCCCGGCCGGGCGGTGGTGGTTGCGGTCCGGCCGCACCAGGTGGGGCTCGGCCGGGCCGGCCCCGGCCTGCTGGAGTTCCCGGCGGAGATCAGGCTGGCGGAGATGACCGGCGGCGCCACGTTCGTGCACCTGCTGCTGGAGGGAGGCACGCACCTGGTGGCGCATCTGCCGGGCACGCATCCGTACCAGCCGGGAGAGCCGGCGGTGGCGGTCGTGGACCCGGTGCGGGTGTTCGTGTTCGGCGAGGACGGCGCGCGGCTGCCGGCGGGGGTCGGGGCGCATGGCTGAGATCCGCCTGGAGGACGTGGCGCACAGTTACGACGGCGGCCGCACGTGGGCGCTGAGGCCGATGACGTGGACCTGGCGCACGGGCCGGGCGTACGCGCTGCTCGGGCCGAGCGGGTGCGGCAAGACGACGCTGCTGAACATCGTCTCCGGGCTGCTGACGCCCACCCGGGGGCGGGTCTGGTTCGACGACCGGGAGGTGACGGCGGTGCCGCCCGCCGGGCGGAACATCGCGCAGGTCTTCCAGTTCCCGGTCCTGTACGAGCAGATGTCGGTCTACGACAACCTGGCCTTTCCCCTGCGCAACCGCGGCTACCCACGCCAGGAGGTGGACCGGCGGGTGCGCAGGGTGGCGGGCCTGCTCGGGCTGGACGAGCACCTGCGGCGCCGGTCGCGGCGGCTGGACCCGGGCCGCCAGCAGATCGTCGCGCTGGGGCGCGGCCTGGTCCGGCCCGAGGTGGCGGCGGTGCTGCTGGACGAGCCGCTGACGGTGGTGGACCCGGCCATGAAGTGGACGCTGCGCAGCAAGCTCAAGGAGATCCACCGCGACACCGGGCACACGCTGGTCTACGTGACCCACGACCAGACGGAGGCGCTGACGTTCGCCGACGAGGTGGTGGTGCTCAACGAGGGTGAGATCGTGCAGGCCGGCGAGCCGGGCGAGCTGTTCCTGTCGCCCGCGCACGAGTTCGTCGGCCACTTCATCGGCTCGCCCGGGATGAACGTGCTCGACGGGGCGGTGGTCAACGGGCTGGTGTGGGTGGGCGAGTCCGCCGTCGGGCGGGCGTCCGGCGGCCTGCCCGCGGGGCCTGTGCGGATCGGGGTGCGGCCGGAGTTCGTGCGGATCACCGGCGAGGAGGCGCCGCCCGGCCTCGCCGCCCGGGTGACCGAGATCGACCGGATGGGCGCGTACGACCTGGTGCACGCCCGGGTGAACGGGCACACGCTGGTCGCCAGGACGGAGGCGGCGTCCGCGCACGAGCCGGGCGCCACGGCGTTCCTGCGCTTCGCGGAGGGCCGGGCGTTCCTGTTCAGGGACGCGGTCCGGTGCGGGGTGGTCGAGCCGCTGACGGGGAGGGCCGAGCCGTGAGCGTCGCCGCCGATCCCCCGCCCCGGCAGGCGGGACCGCCCGGCCGGGAGCGCTCCGAGAGCCGGCCGGAGACCCGGCGGCGCACCAACCGGGCCTGGCTCCTGGTGCTGCCGGTGGTGGTGTCGGTGGCGTTCACCGCGGTCATCCCGCTGATGACGGTGGTGAACTACTCGGTGCAGGACATCTTCAGCCCGAACGACCGGATCTTCGTCGGTCTGGAGTGGTTCCGGTCGGTGGCGCGCGACCCGGAGGTGCGGGCCGCGTTCGTGCGCACGCTGCTGTTCTCGGCGCAGGTGCTGCTGCTGGAGATCCCGCTGGGCGTGGCGGTGGCGGTGGTGATGCCGCGCCGCGGCCTCGGCGCACCGGCCGCGCTGGTGCTGGTGGCGCTGCCGCTGCTCATCCCGTGGAACGTGGTGGGCACGATCTGGCAGATCTTCGCCCGGCCGGACATCGGGCTCGGCGGCTGGACCGTCAACAACGTGCTCGGGCTCGACTACAACTACACGCTGGACGCCGGCGACGCGTGGATCACCGTGCTCGTCATGGACGTGTGGCACTGGACTCCGCTGGTGGCTCTGCTGGCCTACGCCGGCCTGCGGTCCATCCCCGGCCCGTACTTCCAGGCGGCGCAGATCGACGGCGCGTCGGCGTGGGCGACGTTCCGGCACATCCAGCTGCCCCGGCTGCGCGGGGTGCTGACGATCGCGATCCTGCTGCGGTTCATGGACAGCTTCATGATCTACACCGAGCCGTTCGTGGTGACCGGCGGCGGGCCGGGCAACGCGACCTCGTTCCTCAGCATCCTGCTGTCGAAGATCGCGGTCGGCCAGTTCGACCTGGGGCCGGCGGGGGCGTTCTCGCTGCTGTACTTCCTGGCCGTGCAGATCGTCTGCTACGTCTTCTTCACCGTGCTGACCAGGACCGGGAGGTGAGCGCGGTGCGGCGGCTGCCCTGGGCGCGGACGGTGTTCTGGCTGTACGGGATCACGCTGATGCTGCCGCTGCTCTGGATGTTCGGCATGTCGATCCGCCCGAACCAGGACATCCTCGGCAGCTTCCAGCTCATCCCCCAGCGGGTGACGTTCGACAACTACGTCACGTTCTTCACCGACTCGGTGTGGTACTCCAGCTACCTCAACTCGATCGTCTACACGTCCATGAACGCGGTCATGTCGCTGGTCATCGCGCTGCCGGCCGCGTACGCGTTCTCCCGGTTCCGGTTCGCCGGGGACAAGCACCTGTTCTTCTGGCTGCTGACGAACCGGATGGCGCCGCCCGCGGTGTTCCTGCTGCCGTTCTTCCAGATCTACCAGGCGGTCGGGCTGTTCGACACGCACCTGGGCGTGGCCGTCGCGCACATGCTGTTCAACGTGCCGCTCGCGGTGTGGATCCTGGAGGGCTTCATGTCCGGGATCCCGCGCGAGATCGACGAGACGGCCGCCATCGACGGCTACTCGCTCCCCCGGTTCTTCGTCAGGATCTTCCTGCCGATGATCCGGTCGGCGATCGGCGTCACGCTGTTCTTCTGCTTCATGTTCAGCTGGGTCGAGCTGCTCATCGCGCGCACGATCACCTCGGTGAACGCCAAGCCGATCGCCGCCACCATGACCCGCACGGTGAGCGCGGCGGGCGTCGACTGGGGGCTGCTCGCGGCGGCCGGGGTGCTCACGATCGTGCCGGGCGCGATCGTGATCTGGTTCGTCCGCAACTACATCGCCAAGGGCTTCAGTTTGGGGAGGGTGTAGCCGATGCCCGACTGGATGGTGTGGACCGGGCCCACCGCCGCCGTCTTCGTCGGCCTCGGCCTGCTGCTGTGCGCGATGGCGATCTGGGCGAGGATCTCGCCGCCGGTGCCGCGGCGGGGGTTCCTGCGCATCGAGACCGACCGGGGGGACCGGCTGTACATCGGCCTGATCAGCGGGGCCGCCGTGCTCGCGGGGTGGATCGCCGTCACCGACCTGTCCATGTGGCTGGCGCTGGCGGCGGCGTTCCTGGTGGTGCTGGCGATCGGGATTCGGGGCTGACGAAGGAGGCGGCGATGCCGTTCGACAGGAAGATCCCCACGAGGAGCGCGTGCTGCGCGGCCGTGCTCGCCCTGCTGGCCGCGGGCTGTTCGCAGGGCGGCGGCCAGGCGGGCGGCGGCGAGTTCAGGGAGGCCGACGCCAGGGCGGCCGCCCAGCGCTGGGTGTCCACCGAGTTCACCCCGAGCACGCTGTCCAGGGAGCAGCAGCTCGCCGAGATGGACTGGTTCATGAAGGCCGCGGCCCCGTACCGCGGCATGGAGATCAACGTGGTGTCGGAGACGATCACCACCCACCAGTACGAGTCGCAGCGGCTCGCCAAGGCGTTCACCGAGATCACCGGGATCAGGCTGAAGCACGACCTGATCCAGGAGGGCGACGTGATCGAGAAGCTGCAGACGCAGATCCAGGGCGGCCAGAACATCTACGACGCCTACGTCAACGACTCCGACCTGATCGGCACCCACGCGCGCGGCGACTACGTGCTGCCGCTGTCGGACTACATGGCCGGGGAGGGCAGGGCCGTCACCTCACCCACGCTGGACCTGGAGGACTTCATCGGGATCAGCTTCACCACCGGCCCGGACAAGAAGGTCTACCAGCTTCCTGACCAGCAGTTCGCGAACCTGTACTGGTTCCGCTACGACTGGTTCACCGACCCGGACGTCAAGAAGCAGTTCAGGGACGCCTACGGCTACGACCTCGGCGTGCCGGTCAACTGGGCCGCCTACGAGGACATCGCCGAGTTCTTCACCGGCAAGGTCAACGGCGACGGCACCATCGACGGCAAGAAGGTGTACGGCCACATGGACTACGGGCGCAAGGACCCGTCGCTGGGGTGGCGGTTCACCGACGCGTGGCTGTCGATGGCGGGCAACGGCGACCCCGGCATCCCGAACGGGCTGCCGGTCGACGACTGGGGCATCCGGGTGGAGAACTGCCGCCCGGTCGGCTCGTCCGTCACCCGGGGCGGCGACACGAACGGGCCGGCCGCCGTGTACGCGCTCACCAAGTACGTCGACTGGCTGAAGAAGTACGCCCCGCGCGAGGCGGCCGGGATGAACTTCAGCGAGGCCGGCCCGGTCCCGGCGCAGGGCAACGTCGCCCAGCAGATCTTCTGGTACACCTCGTTCACCGCCGACATGACCAAGCCCGGCCTGCCGGTGGTCAACGACGACGGCACCCCGAAGTGGCGGATCGCGCCCAGCCCGCACGGCGCGTACTGGAAGGACGGCCACAAGCTCGGCTACCAGGACGCCGGCTCGTGGACGCTGCTGAAGAGCACCCCGGCCGAGCGCCGGGCGGCGGCCTGGCTGTACGCGCAGTTCGTCACGTCCAAGACGGTGTCGTTGAAGAAGTCGATCGCCGGGCTGACGTTCATCCGCGACTCCGACATCCGCAGCGACTACTTCGAGCGGAACGCGGAGAAGTACGGCGGCCTGATCGAGTTCTACCGGGGCCCGGCGCGCGTGCAGTGGACGCCGACCGGGACGAACGTGCCCGACTACCCGAGGCTGGCGCAGCTGTGGTGGCAGAACGTGGCCACCGCCGTCACGGGCGAGACCACGCCGCAGCAGTCCATGGACAACCTGGCCAGGCAGCAGGACGACATCCTGTCGCGGCTGGAGCGGCGCGGCTACGGCGGCCCCTGCGCGCCCAAGCTGAACCAGGAGCGGGACGCCGGGTACTGGTTCGACCAGCCGGGCGCCCCGGTGGCGAAGCTGGCGGACGAGCGCGGCGAGCCGGAGACGCTCGACTACGACCAGCTGGTCGCCCGCTGGAAGAAGGCGGACTGATCCACCCGCGGGGACGGCTCAACGTGTGGGCGCCGGCTCCTTGGGGGCCGGGTCCGGCAGGTCCAGGGTGTCGCGCAGGGTGACGGGCTTGAAGAACAGGGTGGCGATGACGCCGACCAGCGCGAGCCCGGTCGAGATGAGGAAGATGTGCCCGGTCGCGTCGCCGTACGCGGTCCTGACGATGGCCCTGATCGGCTCGGGCAGGGAGGCGAGGTCGAGGGTGCCGGTGCCGCCGCCTCCGGAGGCCGGGATGCCCGCCTTGGTCAGCCCCTGGGTGATGCCGGTGGCGACCTGGTTGGCGAGGACGGCCCCGAGGACGGAGACGCCGATGGTGCCGCCGAGGGAGCGGAAGAACGTGACGGCTCCGCTGGCGGCGCCGAGCTCGCGCAGCGGGACGGTGTTCTGGATGGCGAGCACCAGGTTCTGCATCGACATGCCGACGCCCACGCCGACGAGCAGCATGGCGGCGCCGATGACCACCAGCGAGGTCTCGTGGTCGATCGTGGACAGTCCCAGGAAGCCGAGCGTGAGCACGATCGAGCCGGTCACGATGTACGGCTTGATCTTGCCGCTCCTGGACACCATGCGGCCGCTGATCGTGGAGGAGACCAGCACGCCGGCCATCATCGGGATGGTGAGCAGGCCCGCCTCCGTGGGGGTGTAGCCGCGGCCGATCTGGAAGTACTGGCCGAGGAAGACCGAGCCGCCGAACATGGCCATGCCGACCGCCAGGCTGGCCAGGATGGCCAGGGCGGGGGTGCGCCGGCGGATGACGTGCAGCGGCACCACCGGCTGGGCGGCCCGGGTCTCCACCCAGGTGGCCAGCGCCAGGATGGCGGCGCCGCCGCCGGCCATGGCCGCGGTCTGCCACGACAGCCAGTCGAAGGAGTTGCCGACGAACGTGACCCAGATGAGCAGCACGCTCACGCCGGCGGCGATGAGCGTCGCGCCCAGGTAGTCGATCTTGACGTCGTCGCGGCGGACGGTGGCCACCCGCAGCGTCTTCTGCAGCAGGACGAGGGAGATGGCGGTGAAGGGCACGGCGATGAAGAAGCACCAGCGCCAGCCGAGCCAGGAGGTGTCGGCGATGAGCCCGCCCAGGAGCGGCCCGCCGACGGTCGCGACGGCCATGACGCCGCCGAGGTAGCCGTTGTAGCGGCCGCGCTCCTTGGGGCTGATCATCGCGGCGATGATCACCTGCACCAGGATCTGCAGCGCGCCCATGCCGAGGCCCTGCACGGCGCGGAAGGCGATGAGCTGCTCGGTGTTCTGGGCGAAGCCGCAGGCGAGCGAGCTGACCATGAAGATCAGGATGGAGATCTGGAGCAGCAGCTTCTTGCTGAAGAGGTCGGCCAGGCGGCCCCAGATGGGGGTCGTCGCGGTCGCGGCCAGCAGAGAGGCGGTGACGACCCAGGTGTACTGGGACTGGGTGCCGTCCAGGGCGCCGATGATCTGGGGCAGCGCGACCGCGACGATCGTGCCGCTGATCATGGCGACGAAGAGCACGAGCAGCAGCCCGCTGAGGGCTTCCAGCACCTGCCGGTGGGTCATCGGTTGGGCAGACGCCTCTGTGGGTGCGCTCACGCGCGACCTCCGTTCTGGATCAGGGGGAGACAACGGGACATACTACTTCCCATTGCGAAAGTTTGCGCATTGCGCATTTATTCCCTGCGGGTAGAGTGTCCGCAGGATGGACACCACGACGCTGGGCCTGCGAGAGCGCAAGAAGGCCGAGACCCGGCAGGCCGTGCACGAGGCGGCGCTGCGACTGACCGTCGAGCACGGCTTCGACGGCGTGACGGTCGAGGCCATCGCCGACGCCGCCAACATCTCCCGCCGCACCTTCTCCAACTACTTCGCCGGCAAGGAGGACGCCCTCCTGTACGGGGAGGAGGAGCGCTTCAGGCAACTGGTGGCGCGGGTGCGGCAGCAGCCCTCCGGCCTCACCGCGTGGCAGGCCATGCGGGCCACCATCTCCGAGATGTACCAGGAGATGGGCACGCTGGACCGCGACTGGGCGATCCGCACCCGGCTGGCCAAGAAGCATCCGGCGCTGCTGGCCCGCCAGCTCGCCAGCCACGCCGACCTGGAGCGCGAGCTGGCCCAGGCGATCGCCGACAGGCCCGCCCCGGCCCGGCCGCGGGTGCTGGCGGCGGCCTTCCTCGGGGCGCTGCGCCTGGCCACCCACCAGTGGATCGAGGAAGAGGAGGCCCGCTCCCTGGCGGAGATCGGCGACGAGATCCTCGACGAGGTGTCCAGGGCCTTCAGCTGACCGGCCCCTGGGCGTGAGGTTCCTCACCCGGTACGGGCGCGCCCGTACCGGGAACCCGCCTCCTGGACGAGCAGATTGTGACCGGCCCCCCGGAAAACGCCGCCCGTTTTCCGGAGCCGGCCGCGTTTCCCGTCCGGCCGCGATTCGGGCCGGGGCCTTCGGCCTCGAACACCTGCGCTATTCAAGGCGCTCACAGCACCTCCGGCCGGACGACCGGCCCCGATCTCCATGGCCGACGGGCACGAGGTCGGCGACACGGGCGGGACGGCGGCGACGCCGCCCCCAGCGGAGGCAAGCGATCTTCCCGGACGCCTCCGGCATTCTCGCGCCGGCTTTTCTTCACCGTTTTCCCGTATTCGGGCCGGTGCGTTTCGACAGCGCCGAACCGCGGTCGTAAACGCTTTCCGCGAAGTGCATTCCCATAAATGCCTGAGGATAGTGAAAAGTCCGCTTTCCGGATGCACCGGGAAAGAGGACCGCCCGGCGAGGCGTGCATGAACCGGGGAAATCGTGGAACGTTACCCATTGGTATCCTCCGCTCAGGAGGGGTGTCAGGAGCATCGGCGGCAAGCAGGATGTGGTTCGTTCTACGGGAGGTCGGATGACCGCCACCAGGGTGACCATCGGGGACGTGGCGCGGCACGCCGAGGTCTCCACGTCGGCGGTCTCCAAGGTGCTGCGCAACGCCTACGGGGTCAGCCCCGCCATGCGGGCCCGGGTGCTGGCGGCCATCGAGGAGCTGGGCTACCGCCCGCACGGAGCGGCCCGCGCGCTGCGCGGCCACGCCTCCACGCTCGGCGTGCTCCTCCCCGACCTGCGCAATCCCTTCTTTCCCGACCTGATCGACGGCATCGTCGAGGAGCTCGGGGACACCGGCTACGAGGTGGTGATCAGCCAGGCGGGCCGGGCTCCGGCGGGCGAGTCGCGGGCCGTCCACGCGCTGATCGACCAGTCGGTGGGCGGGGTGGTGCTGGTCGCCCCGCTCAGCCCACAGGCCGGCCTGGAGGCGATCGCCAGGGCCGTGCCCGTCGTGGTGCTCGGCCGCGACGACCGTTCGCCGCACTACGACGCGGTCTTCGGCGACGAGGAGGTGGGCGCCGGGCTCGTGGTCGAGCACCTGGCCGGCCTCGGCCACCGCCGCATCGCGCACCTCGCGGACACCGTTGGGCACGACTCCGGCCAGGGCGGGCCCGCCACGCCGCTGCCCGGCCCGCGGGCGCACGCGTACGAACGGGCCATGGTCAGGCTGGGGCTCGGGGCGCACGCCGACCTCGTGCGGACCTCGTACACCGAGGAAGGCGGCCGTGCGGGGGTCGCCGAGCTGCTGCGCCGGCCGGAGCCGCCGACGGCGGTCTTCGCGGGCGCCGACCTGGCCGCGATCGGCGTGCTGGGCGCGCTGCGCGAGGCGGGGCTCGACGTGCCGGGCGACGTCTCGGTCGCCGGATACGACAACAGCTGGCTGGCCGGGCTGGCGCACATCTCGCTGACCAGCGTCGACCAGCCGGGGCTCACCATGGGCCGGACGGCGGCCCGGCTGCTGCTGGAGCGCATCGGCGGGCGCACGGCGTCGGCACGTATCTCGATCACGCCCACCCTGGTGCCACGGCGCACCACGGGCGCCGCGAATTTCAATGTCACCGAAATATGACGGTATGCGGTGTAGTGTCCGTCATCGGATATTGTCGGGACGGCACGGGTCGGGGATGAAAAGTACATCTTCCACCCGCTGGGCATTCAGGCCGTTACCCTGCCCGGCAGTGCTGTCATCTGTATCCTCAGGAGTCCAATTTTGACCGTCCATGCCGACGTCGCCAGACGACGCATCAAGGAGCTGCTGGGTAGCGCCGACGAGCAGATCCTGCGCCGCTGGAGCACCATCGCCCAGGCCCCCGCCGACGAACTCCGGGAGCTCTACCAGGCTCTGCGCAGCTCGCTGGCGCAGGAGGGCGACGACCTCACCGACGTGCGCGGGCTGCTCGCGGAGCTGTCCCGCAGCCGGGCCCGTCAGGGTTACACCCCCTCCGACACCGCCAGGGCGGTGTACAGCCTCAAGGAGGCGGTGTACGAGTCGGTGGAGGTCGACGGCGGAGCCGACGCGCTGCGTGGCTTCATCTGGTTCTCCCGCCTCATCGACGACCTCGGCCTCTACACGATCGAGGCCTACGCGACCGCCCGCGAGAAGGTCATCATGGACCAGGCCGAGCAGCTCCTGGAGCTGTCCACCCCGGTGGTCAAGCTCTGGGAGGGCATCGTGGCGGTGCCGCTGGTCGGCACCCTCGACTCGGCCAGGACCCAGGTCGTGATGGAGAAGCTCCTCCAGATCCTGGTCGACACCGGGTCGGAGCACGCGGTGATCGACATCACCGGCGTCCCCGCCGTCGACACCCAGGTGGCCCAGCACCTGCTCAAGACCGTGGTCGCCGCGCGGCTCATGGGCGCCGAGTGCGTGATCTCCGGCATCAGCCCGCAGATCGCGCACACGATCGTCACCCTCGGCATCGAGTTCGGCGACATCGTCACCAAGGCCACCCTGGCCGACGCGCTCGCCTACACCCTGCGGTGCAGCGGCATCGAGTTCAGCGAACGCCGCCGGATGCGGATCGCCGTCCGCACAGAGGAATCGTGATGGAGCGCGTTCCCATCCTCAAGCTCGGCGACATCCTGATCATCTCCATCCAGATCGACCTGGACGACCAGAGCGTGCTGGCGCTGCAGGAGGACCTGGCGGACCGGGTCGTCTCCACCGGCGCGCGGGGCGTCATCATCGACATCTCGGCAGTGGAGATCATCGACTCGTTCATCGGCCGGATGTTCGCCACCATCGCCGGCATGTGCCGGATGCTCGACGCCGAGACCGTGGTCGTCGGCATGCGGCCGGCCGTGGCCATCACCCTGGTGGAGCTCGGCCTGTCACTGGGCGGCGTGCGCACCGCGCTCAACCTCGAGAAGGGCGTGGCGCTCCTGGACCACCTCGGCGACCGGAGCGCGCCGCGATGACCCAGGACGGCCACCTGGCCATCGCCGGCAACGCGGATCTCGTGATGGTGCGCCAGCAGGTGCGCGTCGTCGCGGTCGAGGCGGGCCTGTCGCTGATAGACCAGACGAAGATCGTGACGGCGGCCAGCGAACTGGCCCGCAACGCGCTGATCCACGCCGGCGGCGGCAGGGTGAGCATCGTGGTCATCGAGGACGGCAGGCGGCGCGGCCTGCGGCTGATCTTCAGCGACGAGGGCCCCGGCATCCCCGACCTGGACCGGGCCCTGACCGACGGCTTCACCACCGCCGGCGGCCTCGGCCTCGGCCTCGGCGGGTCCCGGCGGCTGGTCGACGAGTTCGACGTGACCTCCGCGCCCGGCAAGGGCACCACGATCACCGCGACGAAATGGGCCCGAGGATGAACCCTCTCGGCGGGGTCCGCGACGGTGTCTGGATCCGCGCCGAGGAGCCCAGCGCCGTCGGCGCGGTCCGCAGGAGCGCGGTCGAGCTGGCCCAGAAGGCCGGGTTCGACGCCGAGCGGGTGGGCCAGGTGGCGGTCGCGGTCACCGAGGCCGTCTCCAACCTGGTCAAGCACGCCGTGGAGGGGATGGCGCTGGTGCGGCCCTGCCCCGGGGCGCCGGAGGTGGTGGAGCTCGTCACGATGGACCGCGGGCCCGGCATGCCGGACGTGGCGCGGGCGATGCGCGACGGCTACTCCACCTCGGGCACGCTCGGCATCGGACTGGGCGCGATCACCCGCATCGCCTCCTCGTACGACGTGCACTCGATGCCGGGCACGGGCACGCTGCTGGCGGTCCACTTCGCCGCCGGGAAGCAGGCCGGACGGCCGCCGGCCTCCGGGCTCGTCCGCCCCATCGGCGAGGAGACCGTCTCGGGCGACGCGTTCGCCTTCACGACCGAAGGCCGGGTCGTCACCGTCATGGTGTGCGACGGGCTGGGCCACGGCGCGCCCGCGGCGCACGCCTCCAGGGAGGCCGTCGAGCTGTTCCTGAGCGGGACCGACGACGAGCCGCTGGCCGTCCTGGGACGGCTGCACCGCGGGCTGGGCCACACCCGCGGCGGAGCCGTCGCCGTCGCGCGGGTGACCCCGGAGAAGGTCACCTACGCCGGGCTCGGCAACATCGCCGGCTGGGTCACCTACGCCGACCGCCGGCAGGGCATGGTGTCGGTGCCCGGCATCACCGGTCACCAGGGGCGCCGGCTCCGGCAGTACGAGTACGAACTGGACGAGCACGCGACCGTCGTGCTGCACTCTGACGGGCTCACCGACCGGTGGTCCCCCACTCTCCTGCCCGGCCTGTTCTCCCGCTCCCCCGTGGTGATCGCCGCGGGGCTGCTGCGTGGGGCGGGCAGCCGCAGGGACGACGCGTGTGTCGTGATCGTGAGGCCGTGACATGACCGCACTTGAGCTGGCCAGGCTGCGCCTGAGCGAGGACCGGGACGTCTTCGCGCTGCGCCGGCTGGGCCGCGCCGCCGCCGAGCTGGCCGGGCTGGAAGCGCAGGACCAGATCCGGGTCGCCACCGCGCTCAGCGAGGTCGGCCGGGAGGTGGTCGGCGCCGGGACGGTAGCGGTGTTCACGCTGGAGGCCGAAGAGCTGCGCGTCACCATCGAGCACCTCGCCGGGACGAGGCCGGCCGGCCGGGAGAGCCTGGCACTGGCCGGCCGCCTGGTGGACGACGCCACCGCCGCCGAGGGCCGGATCACGATCGTCAAGCGGCTCCCCGGCCGCCTGCCCGGCCTGCCGGCCGACCAGATCCGCGAGCGGCTGGCCCAGCTGGCCCCGGTCAGCGCGATGGAGGAGCTGCGCCAGCAGAACCAGGAGCTGGCGGCGACCCTGGAGGACGTCCTGCGGCTCAACGCCGAGCTGCAGGAGACCAACAGGGGCGTGATGGCCCTGTACCACGAGCTGTCGGCGGAGCTGGAGGAGACCAACAGGGGCGTGGTCGCCCTCTACGCCGAGCTGGACGAGAAGTCCACCCAGCTGCGCGAGTCCGCCGAGGCCAAGAACCGGTTCTGGGCCACGGTCAGCCACGAGCTGCGCACCCCGCTCAGCTCCATCATCGGCCTGGTGCGGCTGATGACCACGGCGGACGGCGAGCCGCTCACCGAGGAGCAGGAGCGCCAGATCCGGTTCATCGGCAACTCGGCGGAGACGCTGCTGGCGCTGGTCGGCGACCTGCTCGACCTGGCCAAGGCCGAGTCGGGCCGGCTGCTGCCCGAGCTCGCGCCGGTGGACGTGGAGGATCTCGTCCGCCACCTGCACGCGACCATGCAGCCCACCAGCGACGTGGTCCTGCGCACCGAGGTGGCGCCGGCGGCGGCCGAGGTCTACACCGACGAGACCATGCTCGTCCGGGTGCTGCGCAACCTGCTGTCCAACGCGCTGAAGTTCACCCGGGAGGGCGAGGTGCGGCTCGACGCCCGCCTCGACGAGCAGGCCGGCCAGGTGGTGATCACCGTGTCCGACACCGGGATCGGCATCGCCGAGGAAGACCTGGACCGCGTGTTCGAGGAGTTCTTCCAGGTGCCGCACGCGCTGCAGGTCAAGGCCCGGGGCACCGGGCTCGGCCTGCCGTACGCGCGCACGCTGGTCCGGGCGCTCGACGGCCAGCTCGACCTGGCCAGCACGTTCGGCAGGGGGACGACCGTCACCGTGCGGCTCCCCGTCCGTCACGGCCCTCCCGAGATCGGCCGGCTGCTCATCGCCGACGACGACCAGGGTTTCCGCGAGCTGGCCCGTAGGATGCTGTACGGGATCGCGAGCGAGGTGGACGAGGCCGCCGACGGCGTGGAGGCGCTGGAGCTGATGGCGGTGCGGCGACCGGACGTCATCGTGCTCGACATGCTGATGCCCCGTCTCGACGGCAACGCCCTGCTGCAGCGGATGGCGGAGGACGAACGCCTGAAGGAGGTCGCGGTGGTGGTGGTGACGGTGGCGCCGGGCAAGGCGGCGCGCGACCATCCCGTGCTGTCCAAGCACGAGCTGAGACGCGAGCAGTTCCTGGATGCCGTGCGCGAGGCCGCGCGGGGGCGCCGTGCCTGACCGCGGACCCGCCGACGTGCTCGTGGTCGACGACACACCGGCCAAACGCTACGTCATGGTCAGCTGGCTGCGCCGGGCCGGGCACCGGGTGTCGGAGGCGGGCGCCGGTGAGGAGGCGCTGGCCCTGATCGCCGAGCGCCACCCCGACCTGGTGATCCTGGACGTGCGGCTGCCCGATCTCAGCGGCTTCGAGGTGTGCGAGCGGATCAAGGCCGACCCCGCCACCGCCTCCATCCCCGTCATCCAGGTGTCGGGCAACGCCATCAGCGTGCGCGACCGGGCCGAAGGGCTGGAGCGCGGCGCCGACGCCTACCTGTCCGAGCCGATCGAGCCCGACGAGTTCACCGCGACGGTGGAGGCGACGCTGCGCTACTCCAGGGCGCGGCGGCGGGCGGAGGTGATGGCCGCCCGGCTGGCCCACCTGGCCGAGGTGACACTGCAGATCAACCGGTCGGAGTCGTTCCACAGCCTGCTGGGGGTGGCGGTGCGGGGCGCCTCCTCCATCCTGGGCCGGCCGGCCACCGCGCTCGCGCTGCCGGACGACAAGCGGCTCCAGCGTCATCTCGCCGGGCCCGGCGAGACCGTGACCCAGGCGAGTGTCCCGCCCGACCTGCTGGAGCGGCTGTGCGCCAAGGCCCTGGGCGAGGAGGCCGGCGCCGAGGTCCTCACCGTGCCCGCCGCCGACTGGGCCGCCCTCCACGGCGAGGCCGACGCCGGAGCGCCCGTCATCGGGGTCCTGTGCCGGACGAAGACGGGCCGGCCGCCGGTGTTCCTGGGCGTGACGGCCGATCCGGTGCTCGACGGCAACGAGGTCAACCTGCTGCGGCAGCTCGGCCAGGGGCTCGCGCTCGCGGTGGACGCGCTGCGCGCCTACGCCGAGGAGCACGCGACCTCGCTCACGCTGCAGCGCAGCCTGCTGCCGACCCGGGTGCCCGACATCCCCGGCCTGGCCGTGGGGCTGCGCTACCGGCCCGCGCGCGACAACGTGGAGGTCGGCGGCGACTTCTACGAGGTGCTGGAGGCGGGCGACCGGGTGCTGGTGGCCATCGGCGACGTCATGGGCCACTCGCTGCACGCGGCCACCATCATGGCGGAGCTGCGGCACGCGCTGCGCGCCTCGGTGATGGACCGGGTCGACCTGTCCGCGTCCATGGACCTGCTCAACAAGATCCTGCGGCGCTACCACCCGGGCATGACGGCCACGGTGTGCCTGCTGCTGCTCCATCCCCGCACCGGCGAGCTGCAGCTGGCCAACGCCGGGCACATTCCCCCGCTGCTGGCCGGGCCGGGGGCGCGCTACCACGGGCTGGGCAACCTGCTGCTCGGGGTGGCGAACGAGGAGTACAAGGTCGACCATCTGGTGCTGCCGCCGGGCGCGACGCTGATGCTGTTCACCGACGGCCTGCTGGAGGACCGCGACGTGCTGCTCGACGTCAGCCTGGAGCGCGCCAGGTCGCTGGCGGAGACGGTCGAGGACGATCTGGAGCGGTTCTGCGACCGGATGCTGGCCGCGTTCGGGGCGCGGGAGGACGACGTGGCGCTCGTGGTGCTGCGGCGCGACCTGTAGCGGCACCTTCCCGCGCGGGAGCTCCGCGGCGGCGCTAGGGCGTGGCCGGCTGGGCCAGCGGGGTGAAGAGCGCGCCGAGCCGGGCCACCTGGCCGGGGACGATCCAGTAGTAGACCCAGGTGCCGCGCCGCTCGCAGTCGATCAGGCCGGCCGTGCGCAGCACCTTGAGGTGGTGCGAGATCGTCGGCGCGGTCAGGTCGAAGGCGTCGGTGAGGTCGCACACGCACGCCTCGCCACCGGGGTGGGAGCCGATCATCGACAGCAGCCGCAGCCGCACCGGGTCGGCCACCGCTTTCAGCAGCGGGGCCAGCTCCGCGGCGGCGGCCTCGGACAGCGGCTCCCTGGCGATGGGCACGCAGCAGACGGCCACGGCCGCACCTCCTCCCACGGTCTCCCACGGTTCGACGGTCATCTAAATAGTAGCCGCACGGCCGTACCGGCTCAGCCGCGTGGCGCGTACATGATCACGGCGACCCCCACCAGGCAGATCGCCGCCCCCGCGAGGTCCCAGCCGTCGGGGCGGAACCCGTCGACCAGCACGCCCCACAGCAGCGACCCCGCCACGAACACGCCGCCGTAGGCGGCGAGGATCCGGCCGAAGTGCGGGTCCGGCTGGAAGGCGGCGACGAACCCGTACGCGCCGAGCGCGAGCACCCCGGCGGCGATCCAGAGCAGCCCCCGCTGCTCCCGCACGCCCTGCCACACCAGCCAGGCCCCGCCGATCTCGGCGACGGCGGCCAGCGCGAACAGGATCAGGGAGCGGGCGGTCGTCATGGGGCGACTGTAGAGGAAGGGGACGCCCGCGCCGCCGCCGGTGCCGGCCGGCCGGATTCCGCGGGCGATCCGCCGCCGCACCCGGGCCTGGCGCGCCGGCGGGGCACGCCGGCCGTTTGAGAGCCGTTCCTCCAGGTAGTCGCCTTGCCATGGACCGAGCTATGGACGGCGACCTCCAGGCCGTGGTCATCGGCGACGTGATGCTCGACTCGTGGCTGCGCGGACCGGTCAAGCGCATCGCCCAGGAGGCGCCGGTTCCCGTGGTCAGCGTCGAGGCCACCGACGACGCGCCCGGCGGGGCGGGCAACGCCGCGGCCAACCTGGCCGCGCTGGGCGCGCGGGTGCGGCTGATCGGGACGGTCGGTGACGACGACTGCGCGGACAAGCTGGCCAGGGCGCTCG
This sequence comes from Nonomuraea sp. CA-218870, assembly GCF_050936535.1. Classification (NCBI taxonomy): domain Bacteria; kingdom Bacillati; phylum Actinomycetota; class Actinomycetes; order Streptosporangiales; family Streptosporangiaceae; genus Nonomuraea; species Nonomuraea sp. CA-218870. Next base: position 4,830,949 of record NZ_JBNJMN010000001.1, read on the forward strand.
GCCTGCTGGGCGTCGACGCCCGGATGGTGACCGTGCCCGGCAGGCGTACCCCGCACAAGCAGCGGCTCATGGTCGGCGAGCAGCTCATCGCCCGCTATGACGAGGAGGACCGCGAGCCGATCCCGCCCGAGGCCGAGGCCCGCGTCATCGCGGAGCTGCGGGAGGCGCTGCCCGGCGCCGACGTGGTGATCGCCTGCGACTACGACGCGGGCGTGTGCACGGACGCGGTGCGGCGGGCGCTGACCGGGCTGCCCCTGCTGGTCGTGGACGCGCACGCGATCGGCCCGTGGCGGGCGTGCGCGCCCTCGGCGGTGCTGCCGAACTACCGCGAGGTGCTGCGGCTGCTGGGAGAGGACGGCGACCGCGAGGACCGGGTCCGCTTCCTCACCGAGCGGTCGGAGCGCCTGCTGGCGGAGTCGGGGGCGCGGATGGTGGTGACCACCCTGGACGGGGAGGGCACACTGCTGCACCGGCCCGGCCTGCCGCCGTACCGGACGTACGCGGAGCCGGCGCCGGACCACATGGCGACCGGGGCGGGCGACACCTTCACCGCCGCGTTCGCGCTCTGGCTGGCCGCGGGCGCGCCACCGGAGCGGGCGGCGCAGGCCGCGCAGGCCGCGGCCGGGGTGGTGGTGCGCCGGCCGGGCACCGCCACGTGCACGCGGCGGGAGCTGCAGCGGGCGCTGCGCGCCGGGGACGGGCCGGCCGGGACGCCGGAGCGGCTCGCGGTCAGGCTGGACGAGCACCGGCGGCGCGGTGAGCGGATCGTGTTCACCAACGGCTGCTTCGACGTGCTGCACCGGGGGCACGTGACGTACCTGGAGCGGGCCGCCCAGCTCGGCGACGTGCTGGTGGTGGCGGTCAACAGCGACGCGAGCACGGCGCGGCTGAAAGGGCCGGGCCGGCCGATCAACCCGTGCGAGGACCGCATGTCGGTGCTGGCGGCACTCGGCTACGTCGACTACGTGACCTCGTTCGATGAGGACACGCCGGAGCGGCTGCTGCGGATGGTCCGTCCCGACCTGTACGTGAAGGGCGGCGACTACACCCCCGACATGCTGCCGGAGGCGCCGTTGGTGCGGGCCATGGGCGGCGAGGTGCGGGTGCTGGACTACGTCTCCGATCGGTCCACGACGGCGATCATCGAACGGGTGCGCTCGCTGCCCGAGGACTCCCCGGGGCCGGGCTGACCGCGGGCCTTACCTCCCCGAATGGTCACTTTCTGTGACATATCGTGATCTGAGGGTAGAGGGCTCCTCATCGGCTCGTCGGGGGGATCGAATATGGCCGTGGGTCCTGTGGTGATTGGCGTCAACCGGGCGCGCGACGGGTCGATCGCGCTCGCGCGCGGCCCCGGCTCGGTCCACAGTCTGCAGAAGGAGCGGATCACCCGCCGCAGGCACCACCGAGGCCGGCTCGGCGACCTGCCGGACCACTACCTGCCCCGGCTGCCCCCGCTCGCCGGGCCGGTGGACCTCGTGGTGGAGAGCTACTCGTCCGACGCCGAGCTCGACGACCTGGCCGCCTACCGGGCGGAGCTGCGCGAGACGCTCGGCCTGGGCCCGGACACGCCGGTGGTGCTCCTCTCGCGTCACCTGAGCCACCTCTACAGCGCCTTCCCGCCGTCGCCGTTCGAGGAGGCCGCGGGGCTGGTGGTGAACGCGCAGGGCAGCCGGGCCGGCGACCTGCTGGAGGTCTCCTCCTTCTACCGGTGCGCCAGGGGCCCGGCCGGATACCGGGTCGAGTGCCTCGCCGAGCAGCTGTGGGACGGCGACTGGGCCAGGCCCGCGGGCCTGGGCTGCTTCTCCGCGCTGCTGACGCGGATGCTCTGGCCGAGCGGCGAGGGCGACGCGGGCCAGGTGACGGACCTGGCCCCGTTCGGCGACCCGGACGCGCTCGGGCTGCCCGGACTGGACGTGCGCGGGCACGAGGTGTTCATCCCGCAGGCGTGGCTGGACACGTTCGCGCAGGGCGCGGCGTTCCGTTACGTGGTCAACGGCGGGAGCACGTTCAAGCGGTCGGCGAACCTGGCCGCGGCCGGGCAGCGGGTGTTCGAGCGGGCGCTGGACGAGCTGGTGGCGTGGCTGCACCGGCGCACCGGCCTGGCGAACCTGGTGTTCGCGGGCGTCACGGCGCTGAACCGCCCGGCCGTCGGCCGGCTGATCCGCGAGTCGCCGTTCCGCGAGGTGTTCGTCCCGCCGAGCCCGCACGACGGCGGCACCGCGATCGGCTGCGCCCTGTACGGGATGATCGAGTGCCTGGGCGTCGACAGCGCCTTCAGGTGGACCGACGACTTCCTCGGGCCCGACCCGGACCCGGCCGAGGCCGAGGCCGCGGTGCGGGCGCTGCCGGAGGACCTGGCGGCCGAGCGGCCCGCGGACCTCGCGGGCGCGACCGCCCGGCTGCTGGCGGACGGCCGCACGGTGGGCCTGCACCAGGGACGCAGCGAGTCGGGGCCGCGCGCGCTGGGCCACCGGAGCGTCCTGGCCGACCCACGGGTGCCGGAGCTGCGCGACTACGTCAACGCCGAGGTGGGCGGCCGCGAGTGGTTCCGGCCGCTGGCGGCGCTGGTCGCGGCCGAGCACGCGGAACGGATCTTCGAGCTCGACCGTCCGGCGCCGTTCGCGCAGTACGCGGCCGGCGTGCGGCCCGGGCACCGCGACGCGCTGCCCGGCGTCACGCACGTGGACGGCAGCGCCCGGCCGCAGACGGTGCGGCCGGACACCACGCCGTTCCTGCACGGGGTGCTGAGCCGCTGGCACGCGCTGACCGGCTGCCCGGTGCTCGCCGGCGCCTCGCTGAGCGGGCCGGGCGAGCCGCTCGCCGAGACGGCGGAGCACGCGATCGGCACCCTGCGCAGGACCGGCCTGCACGCGCTGGCCCTGCCGCCGTACCTCATCCGCAAGCGGGACGAGCCGCCCGTCCCGGGCGAGGACTGGCAGCCCCCGGCGCTCCCGCTGTAGCGCCCGCCGGTGTGAACGCGCGAGGGCCCGCACCCCCAGTGGGGATGCGGGCCCTGTCGCCGCGAGGTCAGGCGGGGACGATGTTCTCCGCCTGCGGGCCCTTCTGGCCCTGGGTGATGTCGAAGCTCACCTTCTGGCCCTCGTGCAGCTCACGGTAGCCCTGAGCGGCGATGTTGGAGTAGTGGGCGAAGACGTCGGCGCCGCCGCCGTCCTGCTCGATGAAGCCGAAGCCCTTTTCGGCGTTGAACCACTTCACGGTGCCTGTGGCCATGTCATTCTCCCTTGATGAGTACAGAGCCGGAGTGTCCGGACCCATCCGGAAATGACCGGTAAAACAAATGCGCCCGACGGTTACATACCGTACGGGCGCACACAAGTCATGGGTACCAGAACTGCAACGCATTCACTCTAGCACGGGCTTCCGTGTGCGGGGCCCACGACAGGCATCCGCGCGAATTCTGGAGAATTTTTCACACTTGCCGGACCGGGTTCGCCGCGTCTCGCCCCGATCACGCGGCTATCGTGGCCAGCATGTTACGGGGAGTTGACGCTGATCACCCGTCGCTGGGGCAGCGCCTGGAGGCCGCGCGTGACCGCGCCTTCGTCGGGCGGGAGGAGGAGCAGGCGCTCTTCCGGTCCGCGCTCGGCTCGGAGCTCTCGTTCATGGTCCTGTTCGTGCACGGCTCCGGCGGCATCGGCAAGTCGGCGCTGCTGCGCCGGTTCGCCGCCCAGGCGGCCGCCGCCGGCCGGCCCGTGGTGACCGTGGACGGCCGCACCGTGGACCCGTCCCCCGCCGCCTTCGAGGCCGAGGCGGGGCAGGTGCTCACCGCCGAGCGCGGGGTGCTGCTGATCGACACCTTCGAGCGGTGCCAGGGCCTGGAGGGCTGGCTGCGGGAGAGGTTCCTGCCCCGGGTGCCGGCCGGAGCCCTCGTCGTGGTCGCCGGCCGCAACCCGCCCGACCTGCGCTGGCAGGCCGACCCCGGCTGGGCGGAGGTGCTGCGGGTGATCCGGCTGCGCACGCTCGCGCCGCGCGAGGCGATGGCGCTGATCGACGCCCGGGGTGTGACCGAGGAGCTGCGCGAGCCGCTGCTGGCCTTCGCGGGCGGCCACCCGCTGGCGCTGTGCCTGGGCGCGGCCGTCGCCGCCAAGGACGACCGGGCGTCGGCCCGCTGGACCGTGGACAAGGACATCCCCGAGGAGCTCGCCGCCACGCTGCTGGACCAGCTCGTCGGCGAGGTGCCCTCGGCGGCCCACCGCCACGCGCTGGAGGTGTGCGCGCACGCCCACGCCACCACCGAGGAGCTGCTGCGCGCGGTGCTGCCCGACCATCCCCGGCCGCTGTTCGGCTGGCTGCGCCGGCTGCCGTTCATCGAGTCGGGCCGGCACGGCCTGTTCCCGCACGACGTGGTCCGCGACGCGCTGGAGGCGGACCTGCGCTGGCGCGACCCCGAAGGGTACGCCGACATGCACCACCGCATCCACGCCCATCTGGCCGCGCAGGTGCGCGCCGCCCCGGGCCAGGACGCGCTGGCGGCCATGGGCTCGCTGTTCTTCCTGCACCGCCACGACGGGGTGACCTCGGAGTTCCAGAACTGGCGCGGCGACGGCGAGGTGCACGAGGAGCCGTTCCACCCCGAGGACCGCGCCGAGGTGCTGCGCATGGCGGCCGAGGCCGAGGGCGAGAAGTCGGCCGCGGACGCCGCGTACTGGATCGACCGCCAGCCGGAGGGGTTCTGGGTGCACCGGCGCACCGAGACCGGCGAGCCGGTCGCCCTCATGTCCTGGGTGCGGGTGACCGCCCCGGCCGAGCCGGAAGCCGCCTGCCCGCTGCTCGGGGCGGCCTGGCGGCACGTCGCCGACACCGCGCCGCCGCGCCCGGGCGAGCACATCGCGCTGGCCCGCGCCTGGGTGCTGCCGCGCTTCCACGGCCGCTCGCCGGTGATGGACCTGGTGCAGTGGCGCGCGGTCGGCGAGTGCCTGCGCTCCGACCGGCTGGCCTGGACGTTCCTCGTCATGCGGGAGCCGGACTCGTGGCGGCGCTACCTGCGCCACTACGACATGCACGACCTGGGCGCCCGTATCCCGGTGGGAGGCGAGACGTTCGGCCTGTTCGCGCACGACTGGCGCACCATCACGCCGGAGGCCTGGCTGGAGCGGCTGAGCGTGCGCGGCCTGGGCCTGCGCGCGCCCGCCACCCCGCAGGGCAGGGAGCTGACGGTGCTGGCGCGTTCGGACTTCGACACGGCCGTACGGGACGCGCTGCGCAACGTGTCACGGCCGGACGCGCTGGCGGGCAACCCGCTGGCCCGCTGCCGGCTCGTCGCCGTGCACCCCGCGGGGGATCCCGCGCAGGCCGTGCGCGACCTGCTGGAGCAGGCGGTCGAGCAGGTGCGGCAGGACCCGCGCGCGGACCGCTTCCACCGGGCGCTGGTCACCACCTACTACGGTCGCGTCCCCACCCAGGAGGCCGCGGCCGAGAGGCTGGGGCTGCCGTTCAGTACCTACCGGCGGCACCTCGCGGCCGGGCTGGAACGGGTGGCGGAGATCCTGTGGCACCAGGAGGTGTTCGGGGCCCGGCCAGACGCCTGATCAGCGGCGCCGCCGGCCGCTCCACCCAGCGGTGCACGGCGTAGGCGGCCAGGCACATGACCGCGACCAGCGCCACCAGCAGTACCCACCGGTTCATCGTGCCCCCGAGCCGCTCGATGACGATGAAGCCGATGTGCGCGTGCAGCAGGTAGAGCGGGTAGGTGAGCGCTCCGGCGGTCACCAGCCAGGGCCTGGCGAGCGACGGCAGCGCGCGCAGAGCCACCAGGGTCATGATCAGGAATGCCGCGGCGATCACGATCACGACCAGCCACGGGTCGTACTCGACCCCGTACCGCCGCCCCACCGCCTCGGCGTACCCCACGCCCCGGTAGAGCGCGTTGGCCAGGCAGAGCGGCACGAGCAGCAGCGTCTGCCAGGTGACCCCGAACCGGTACACCAGGAACAGCGCCATCCCGGCGATGAAGTAGTGCGCGAACTCCGACTGCACCACCAGGTCGGCGACGCCCGGCAGCACCCCCAGCTGAACCAGGGCGGTCATGGCCAGCCACCCCCACAGCGCGGCCATGACCCGGCCCCTGGTCATCCCCAGCCAGGCCAGCGCCAGGATGAGGACGTAGAAGCGCAGCTCGGCCCAGAGCGTCCAGTACACGACGTCCACGTTGGGCACGTCCGCGACCGACTGGACCATGGTCAGGTTGACCAGCACCTGGACCGCCGACACGTCGAACAGGCCGCCGCCGAGCGTCACCGTCACCGCCGCGGTCACGGCCACGCCCAGCCAGTACGCCGGGTAGAGGCGGGCCAGCCTGGAGGCGACGAACGCCCGCGGGCCCCTGCCCCAGGCGCTCATCAGCACCACGAAGCCGCTGATGAGGAAGAACAGGTCCACGCCCAGGTAGCCGTACTTGGCCAGTCCGGAAATTTCCGTATAAGTGATGGTCGTGGTCCCGCCGACCGGCCCGGAGAACGCGTAGTGGTACAGCACCACGCACAGCGCCGCCGCCAGCCGCAACCCGTCGAGCTCGTAGAGCCGGTCCGCCTTGCGGCGCCGGCTCTCGTACGCGTTTCCCCCGAGGTTCACCCGGCGAGCATGCTTCGCCGCATTGCTCACTTAACAGGTCGTTTTACGCCCAATCACTGCTCAATGTCGTCGCGCCACTGTCCATCGGGGGCGCGTGCGGTCGCCCGGGGCTCAGGTCCAGAGCGCGGTGGGGTCCTCCAGCACCGAGCGCACGGTCGCCAGCGCCGCCCCGAGCAGCGGCCCCCGCCGGCCCAGCTCCGACACGGTCAGCGCCTCCGGGTCCCACTCCCGTACGGTCACCCGCGCCGCCAGCTCCCGCCGCATGGGCGGCACCAGCCACTCCCCCAGCTCCGCGTAGGCTCCGCCGAGCACCACGGCGGCCGGGTCGAGGAGGTTCACCGCGCCCGCCAGCGCCGTGCCCAGCGCCTGGCCCGCCTCCTCCAGCGCCCGCCGCACGCGCGCGTCGCCCGCCCGCGCCCTGTCGGCCAGCAGCGCGATCCCATCACCTGGACGCTCCTCGGCGGAGGTCACGCCGGCGCGCGGGCCGGCGGGATTCGGAGGGAGGCCGGCGACGCGCAGGACCGCGGCCTTGGCGGCGTACTGCTCCAGGCAGCCCCGCGCCCCGCAGGAGCACGGGGGGCCGTCCGGGTGGACCGGCATGTGACCCAGCTCGCCCGCCAGGCCGCGGGCCCCGGTGAAGAGCCGGCCGCCCACCACCAGGGCCGCGCCGATGCCGCTCTCGGCCGAGACGTGGATGAAGTCGGCCGCCACCGGATGCGCCGACAGCTCGGCCAGCGCCCCCAGGTTGGCCTCGTTCTCCACCCTCGGCGGGAGCGGGCCGGGCCACAGGCCGGCCACCGGGACGTGGTGCCAGCCCAGGTTGGGTGCGCTGCCCACGGTGCCGGAGGCGTCGGCGACCAGACCGGGCACGGCCATCACCGCCGCCACCGGCCGCAGCCCGAGCCCGGCCGCCTCGGCGGTGGCCTCGCCGGCGAGCGCCGCCAGCCTGGCGAGCACCTCGGCGGGCGCAAGGGCGGCGTTGGGGCTCTCCACCACCGTCCAGACGCGGGCCTGGCCGCGCAGGTCGGTCACGCACACGCCCAGGTGCCCGACGCCGACCTCCAGGCCGAGCCCGGCCGGGCCGCGGTCGCTGACCATGAGCGCGCTGCCCGGCCGCCCGACCCGCCCGTTGGCGGCCGGGCCCAGCTCGGTCAGCAGCCCGGCGGCGAGCAGCTCGTCCACCAGGCTCGACACGGCCGGCCTGGTCAGCCCCGTGTGCCCGGCCACGGCCGCCCTGGACACCGGTCCGCGCCCGGCGACGGTGCTCATGACGAGGGCCAGATTGTGCTGCCGCATGCCCTGCTGCGACGCCGGCCGGGCCCCGCCCCCGGGTCCACTCCTCACCGCGAACCTCCCCGTACCCGCGCCCCGGACCCGCGGCGGTCGCCCGACCGGCCGCGCGCCCGCGCACTCCCTCCGTTCAGAGCCGGGTGAACAGCTGGCCGGCCCGGGGCAGCGTACCGGCGATCCGCTCCACCGCCGCCTCGTCCCTGGCCACCGGCTCCAGCAGCTCGCCGCGGGCCGTGCCCCAGCGGCGGGCGACCGCGTCCGGGGCCTCGCCGGTGAGCAGGGCGGCCGCCTGGGCCGCCGCGCCGAGTGCGACGAGTTCGCTCGCCGCGGGCACCAGCACCGGGCGGCCTGACAGGCGCAGGATCGTCCGCCGCCAGGCGTCCCCCCGGGCGCCGCCGCCGATCAGCAGCAGCGGGGTCGCCGGGTCGGGCCGCTCGCCGCCGGCCCGCAGCACGTCGTCGAGAGCGGACAGCAGGGCCGCCGCGGCGCCGTCGTAGGCGGCCTGGAGCACCTGCCCGGCGGTGGTGTCGTGGCGCAGCCCGTAGACGAGCCCGGCGGCGTGCGGCAGGTTGGGGGTGCGCTCGCCGTCCAGGAACGGCAGCACGACGGCGCTGCCGCCGGGCTCGACCGCCTCCCGGTCGCGGCCGAGCAGCTCGGCGAACTTGTCGATGGCCTGGGTGCAGTTGAGGGTGCAGGCGAGCGGCAGCCAGGTGTCCAGCGCGTCGGCGAACCCGGCGACGACGCCGGTCGGGTCCTCGGGGTGCTGCCGGGTGACGGCGTAGACGGTGCCGGAGGTGCCGAGGCTGAGCACGGGGGTTCCGGGTTCGAGGCCGAGGCCGAGCGCGGCGGCCATGTTGTCGCCGGTGCCGGAGGCGACCGGGGTGCCCTCGGGCAGCGGCCCGCCCGCCCGCGCCGTGCCCGCCCGGCCGGAGACGACCCGGGGCAGCAGGGCCGGGTCGAGCCCGATGTCGCGCAGCAGGTCCGTGTCGTACCCCTGGGGCGTCCACCAGCCGGTGCCGGAGGCGTCGCCGCGGTCGGTGACGCCCTCGCCGGTCAGGCGCTCGGTGAGGTAGTCGTGCGGCAGCCGTACGGCCGCGGCCCGCTCGGCGTGGTGCGGCTCGTTCTCGCGCAGCCACAGCCACTTGGAGACGGTGAACGCCGCCGTCGGCACGCTGCCGGTGCGCCGGGCCAGTGTCGCGGCGCCGTACTTGTCGGTCAGCGCGGCCGCCTGGCCGGCGGAGCGGACGTCGTTCCAGAGCAGGGCGGGCCGGATGGGCGCGCCGGAGGCGTCCAGCGTCACCAGGCCGTGCTGCTGGCCGCCGACGGAGACGGCGCCGGCCCGGTCGGCCCAGCCGGTCTGCGTGACGGCCGCGCACAGGGCGCGCCACCACTGTTCGGGGTCGCTCTCGCGGCCGGCGCCGGAGGTGACGGAGTGCGGGGCGCGGCCCTCCCCCACCACGGCGCCGGTGTCGACGTCCACGGCCACGGCCTTGGCCGCCTGGGTGGAGCTGTCGATCCCGATGACGACGCGCTGTGCCGACATGGTGCCTCCCGGGTTGTGGGCTTCCCTACCGCGCTTCCGCATATTAATTTGTTTTGTGCCCTTACGAATAGGAGTCCGATGACTGACAGCCTCGCTCCCCGCCCGGAGCACAAGTTCTCGTTCGGCCTGTGGACCGTCGGCTGGCAGGGCCGCGACCCGTTCGGCGACGCCACCAGGCCCCCGCTGGACCCGGTGGAGACCGTCAACCGCCTGGCCGAGCTGGGCGCGTACGGCGTCACCTTCCACGACGACGACCTCATCCCCTTCGGCTCGTCCGACACCGAGCGCGAGTCCCACGTCAAGCGCTTTCGCCAGGCGCTCGACACGGCGGGCCTGGTGGTGCCGATGGCCACCACCAACCTGTTCACGCACCCGGTCTTCAAGGACGGCGCGTTCACCGCCAACGACCGCGACGTGCGCCGGTACGCGCTGCGCAAGACCATCCGCAACATCGACCTCGCCGTCGAGCTGGGCGCCAAGGTGTACGTGGCGTGGGGCGGCCGCGAGGGCGCCGAGTCTGGCGCCGCCAAGGACGTGCGGGCGGCCCTGGACCGCCTGAAGGAGGCCTTCGACCTGCTCGGCGAGTACGTGCTCGGTCAGGGGTACGATCTGCGCTTCGCGGTCGAGCCGAAGCCGAACGAGCCGCGCGGCGACATCCTGCTGCCCACCGTCGGCCACGCACTGGCGTTCATCGAGGAGCTCGCCCACCCCGAGATGGTCGGCGTCAACCCCGAGACCGGTCACGAGCAGATGGCCGGGCTCAACTTCACCCACGGCATCGCCCAGGCGCTGTGGCACGGCAAGCTCTTCCACATCGACCTGAACGGCCAGTCCGGCATCAAGTACGACCAGGACCTGCGCTTCGGCGCCGGCAACCTGCGCGACGCGTTCTGGGTGGTGGACCTGCTGGAGACCGGCGGCTACACGGGCCCGCGGCACTTCGACTTCAAGCCGCCGCGGACCGAGGACATGGACGGCGTGTGGGCCTCGGCCGCCGGCAACATGCGCACCTACCTGCTGCTGAAGGAGCGCGCGGCGGCGTTCCGCGCGGACCCGGAGGTGCAGGAGGCGCTGCGCGCGGCCCGACTCGACGACCTGGCCCGCCCGACCCTGGCGGCCGGCGAGTCGCCGGCCGACCTGCTCGCGGACCGCACCGCGTTCGAGGACTTCGACCCCGACGCGGCCGGCCGGCGCGGCATGGCCTTCGAGCGCCTCGACCAGCTGGCGATGGAGCACCTGCTCGGCGCCCGCTGACGTGCTCCGCCTCCCCGCCGTCCCCGCCATGTGGGGACGGCGGTCCCGGCTACGTATGATGGGCCGATCGCTCGCCGTAGCGGCGCGGAAGTCGACGACTCAAGCGGTGGGCGTGCCGGGCGCGGGCACCGCGCCGGATCGGTTCGGCCGGACGCTCGTCGCGGAGCGCGTCCGGCCAGCAGGCGAAGGCTCGCCCTGTCGCCGGAGGAGGCGGACTCGACATGGACGTGGTTACGGTCGGCACGGTCACGGACGGCACGCTGCCGGTGGTCCTGCGCGGTGACATCGACTTCACCAACGCCGCGCGGGTACGGGAGACGATCTCGTCCGCGGTGGCGGCGCGGCGCCCTCCAGGGGTGCGGATCGAGATGGGCGAGGTGACGTTCCTCGACTCCTCCGGCGTGGGGGTGCTGGTGGACGCGATGAAGGCGGCGTGGGACGTCGAGGCGGGGTTCAAGGTGGTCAACCCGACCCCTCGCGTGTTCGACCAGTTGCGGATCGCCGGGCTGCTGGACGCCTTCGGCCTGGCCTGATCCGCGAGCTGCACCAAATCCCTCAGATCCCCGTATCCCCATAAGAACACCACGTTCACGGAGGAACCTAGACGCTTAAGAGGTCTCGGCGGTTTACCCAAATATCCAGATTTTTGGGACAAACCTGAGGGCGACTCGACAGAATGCGGATTCCATCCAGCGTCTACCGCAAACTGGAGGGAACCCCGTATGCGTAGACCCCTTGGGGTACTCGCCTGCCTCGCGAGCGCGGCCGCGCTCTCGGCACCCGTCGCCACGGCGAACGCCGCCACGGTGCCCCAGCCGGCCTGCCGCGTCTCCGTGGCCAAGCCGCGCCTGGCCGAGGACGGCACGATCAAGGCGACCGCCGCCCTGCGCGGCTGCCACCGGCCCGGCCTGGTACGGATGCGCATCCTGCGCGCCGTGCCCGGCAAGGACCGGGTCGTCAAGAGCGGCGCCGAGCGGGGCCGCAACCCCCGACTCACGCTCGCGACGCCGTGCGCGCCCGGCACGTACTACGTCTTCGCCACCGACTACCGGGGCCACACGGGCAAGTCCAGGGCCGTGCGCGTGACGGCGTGCGACCCGGCGGCCACCCCGATCCCGACCACGACGGCGACCACCCCGGCGCCGTCACCGACCCGTACGGCGACCGCGACCCCCAAGCCGGTCCCCACCACGACCCGCACCGCCACCCCCGCCCCCACCCGCAGCGCGACCCCCACGCCGAGCTCCCCCGCGGGCACGGTGGGCACGGCCGAGGAGAACGAGGTCGTCCGCCTCACCAACGCCGAGCGGGCCAAGGGCGGCTGCCCGGCGCTCAAGCACGACCCGCAGCTGAACAAGGCCGCGGCCGGGCACTCGGCGGACATGGCCGCGAAGAACTACCTGAGCCACACCTCCCAGGACGGCCGCTCGTTCCTGGACCGGATCAGGCAGGCCGGCTTCACCGGCGGCCGCGGCTGGGCCGAGAACATCGCGATGGGCCAGCGCACCCCGGCCGAGGTGGTCCAGGCCTGGATGAACAGCTCGGGCCACCGGGCCAACATCATGAACTGCTCGTACAACCTGATCGGCGCCGGCGCCGCGAAGAACGCGAGGGGCCAGATCTACTGGACCCAGAACTTCGCCGCCCGCTGACGATCACCTGATCTTCTCCCACGCGGCGTGCGGAGAAGACCGCGGCGCCCCGCGACTCCCGCGGGGTGCCGCGGCATGCGGGGCTCCGCCCCGTCAGGCGGACAGCGAGTCCGGGCGGCGGTGGTGCAGCCCGATCACCGGCACCTCGTGCAGGCTCCCCGAGTACAGGAACTGCGTCATGCCGACCAGCAGCCGGCGCACGTCCTCCTGGGGCCGCACCACCAGCCGCAGGAACTGGCTGGTGGTGCCCAGCTTGTTGCCGCACTCGCGGACGTGCACGCCGTGCCGGGTGAGCAGGTGGTCGCGCAGCGCCACCCCGTCGAACCCGTGCGGCAGCTTCACCAGCAGGAAGTTGCCCTGCGACGGGAAGACCGTCAGCTCCGGCATGCACGACAGCTGGTGGTGCATGGCCCGCCGGTCCTGGGCCAGCCGCCGCAGGCTCTCCTGGTACTCGGCCGTGCACTGCCTCATCATGAACACGACGACCTCGGCGAAGGCGTTCAGGTTCCACTTGGGCAGCGCGTCCCTGATCTTCCCGGCCAGCGCCGGGTTGGCGACCAGATAGCCGAAGCGGACGCCGTGCAGCCCGAAGTTCTTGCCGAGGCTGCGCAGCACGATCACGTTCGGCCGCACCGCCGCCTCGGCCGCCACCCCGGGGTAGGGTTCGGCGTCCACGAAGTCGCCGAACGACTCGTCCACGATCACCAGGTCGAGGTCGATGAGCCGGTCGAGCAGCCGGAGCACCTCGTGCTTGGGCAGGTAGCCGCCGTCGGGGTTGTTCGGGTTGCAGATGACCGCGACCCGGGAACCCCGGGCGCGGACGAACGACACGTAGTCGTTCACGTCGAGCGCGAAGGTGCGGCTCTCCAGGAGCGGGTACATGTCGACCCGCTTGCCCGTCTCCATCGGCTGGTCGGTCCAGCGGCCGAAGGTGGGGATCGGGACCGCCAGGCTCTCGCGCACCAGCAGGTGGTCGATCCAGGTGATCAGCTCGGTGGAGCCGTTGCCCATGGCCACGGTCCTGGGGTGCAGCCCCATCGTGGCGGACAGTTCGGCGGTGATCGTGCCTGCGTCGCTGGGGTAGTACTTCAGGATCGTCTCGAGGTTCTTCCCCAGGTGCTCGAAGATCTCCGGCGTCGGGAAGTACGGGTTGCACGGGATGCAGAAGTCCACCGGCGGACGCTCGCCGTCGGAGCCGCGCAGCAACGAGAAGTACGACGGGCTGTGCGCCTGCGCGCGCAGAAGGCTGAGCTCCACGACACCTCCATGGCCTGACAGAACGTGTGGAGGTACGCGCGATCGTCCCGGCCGGTTCAGCGGGCGGACGTCAGCTCGGGGAACGGCCGCCTGGCATGATGCGGGAAAAACCCCTAAGGAGCGGATTCGTGCGGATCCTCCTCGTACAGCCCGCCCAGTGGTCCCCCGACGGCCACGCGAACCTCACCGCGGCCGAGACGCTCCTGGCCGGCGCCCCGGCCGCCGACCTGGTGGTACTCCCCGAACTGGCCGGCTCCGGCCTGCCGCGGCGGGAGTACCTGGAGCGGCTGCGCGGGCTTGCTGCACGGGCCGGCGCCGTCGTCGTGGGCGGCTCGCACCACGCCCCCGCCGGGTCCGGGACCGCCAACCGGGGGCTGGCCGTCTCCGCCGCCGGCGAGGTGCTGGCCGAGTACGGCAAGGCCCACCCGTACGGGGTCGAGCGGCGCGACGGGGTCGTGCCCGCCCCGATCGGGGACGGCTTCGACGTGGGCGGCCGGCGGGTGCGCGTGCTGCTCTGCGCCGACCTGTGGTACTCCGGGAGCCTGGCGGGGCCGCCGGCCGACGTCGTGGTGGTGCCCGCCTTCTCGGTGACGCAGTGGCCGACGCCCGGCCCGGCGCGCAGCCTGTGGCAGCACATGAGCGTGGCGCGGGCGTACGAGTTCATGACGTACGTGGCGGTCTGCGACTGGCGTCACGAGGCCGACTACCACGGACAGCCCTGCGCCGGGGTGACCGGCCTGGCGAACCCGTCACCGGCCGACGGGGCGGGGTTCTTCACCGCCCAGCCGTCGGCCGCCGTCGGCGCGTACGAGCTGGACTTCGGGCGGCTGGGCGACTTCCGCCGGAACCGGGCCGACCGGAGCTTCACCTTTACAAAGTAGATCACCCGGTCTCCCGCGCCGGAGACCGGGTGTGATCGCGTCCGCCCGTCAGTGGTGGTGACGGTGGCGGTGACCCAGGACCTTCACCCAGTCGGCGCCCTCGGAGGGCGCCAGGTGGCGCGAGCCTTCGAAGACCGCGCGCCAGGTGCCGGACGTGCGGGCCGGGGCCTTGGCGTGGAAGGAGCCGTCGCGGTGCGTCTTGACCGTGTCGACGTGCTCCCAGCGGCCGCCGCCGGACGGCTTGAAGAGGATGACGATCCGCTTCCAGCCGAGCCGGTGCCAGGTGCCGTCCTCGTCACAGTGGTCGGCGTGGTGCACCGAGACGAAGCCGTCGATGTAGTCCTCGTCGCACTTCACCGAGAGCTTGCCCTTGATCGACAGCGGCTGGCCGCGCCAGGCGGGCTCGGGGTTGACGTCGACCTGCAGGCGGGTGCGGCCGTTCGGGTCGGCCATGGCCGGTGCGGCCGTGCCCGCGAGCACCGCGGCCCCCGCGGCGGCCGCGACCAGTCCGGCGGCGAGTCGTCGCATCATGAGCGTGACTTCCTTCCCCGTAGAAGACGCGCTCCCCGGCAGAGAGCGCTATCGCCAATGACGGGTCAAGGGAAGGAAAAGTTTCGGCAAAGTGGATCACGATTCGGCAACGCCCGCGCCCGGACCGCCTCAGTCCGTCCTGATCCGCGCGTCCTCCGCGGCCTCGTGGCCGGTGCCGGGGAAGCGCGCGCGCCACTCGCCGCCGTCCCGGCCGCTCACGGTGCGGGAGAAGGCGCCGGCGGCGGTGGTCGTAGCCTCCGCCACGCGCTCCCAGTCCCCCGACGCGTCCCGCCGCCACAGGAGCTCCACCCGCTGTCCCCGGAACGGCACGTACCCGGCGCGACCGCGTGGGTCCAGCCTCTTCAGGCGCCCGGACAGCCGCACGCCGCCGCCGTCGCGCTCGGCGCGCACCGACGACAGCCTCGTCTCCCGCCTGAGCTCGAACGAGGCGTACTCGGTCACCTCCGCTCCCCCGGCGCCCCTCGCGGTCACCGTCACCGTCCACGTGCCGGTCGGGAAGTAGCGGTTGAGCCGCTTGTCGGGCAGGAACCGCCAGGTCTGCCAGCCGTCGGCGGCGGGCCGCGACACCATCGGGACCTCGACGGCCCTCACGGAACCCAGCGAACCCACGGGACCCGTATCCCCCAGGGCCCGGGCCCTTCCCGACGTGGCCACACCCCGCCCGAACTCTCCCCGCCCGAACCCTTCTCGTCCGAACCCTTCTCGTCCGAACTCACCCGGCCAGGGCTCGTCCGGCCGTTGATCGTCCGGCAGGCGCTCGTCCGCCCGGTCCGCGCCGGGGGCGGAACCGGGCGCCTCGTCGCGTCCGTCCTCCTCGGGCGGCCGCGGCGGGCGCCGGGGGTCGAGCACCGGCCCCGGCGGCGCGCCCGGCTCGACCCTGACGGCGACGCCGTGCCGCCCGCGCACACCCCTGGCGACCACGTCGATCACCAGCCGGACGGAGTCCGCGGCCCCCACCACGGGCGCGGCGGGCCGTACGTCGATCTCCCTGATGACGGGCCGGTCGGCGGCGGGCGCCCGCGCGAACGCGGGGACGGGCACCTGGGCGGTCGCGGTCAGCGCCGCCGCCGAGAGCGAGGCGAGAAGAAGGCATCTGGTCATGCGCAAGACGGTAGGAACCGCCCGGTCATGATCAGTGCCACGACACCCGCCCCGGATGGCAAAACCGCCCTCAGTCGGTGTACAGACCCTCGATCAGGTCGGCGTACTTGCTGTGCACCACCCGCCGCTTGAGCTTGAGGCTGGGCGTCAGCTCCTGGCTCTCGGGCGTCCACTCGGTGCCCAGCAGCGCCCACTTCTTGACCTGCTGCACCCGCGCCAGCTTGGCGTTGGCCGCCTCGACGGCGCCGCCGACCTCCTTGAGCACCTCGGGGTGCTCGGCCAGTTCGGCGAGCGTTTCGTAGGCGATGCCGCGCGACTGGGCCCAGCCGGGGGCGATCTCCCCGTCGAGGGTGAGTACGGCCACCGGGTAGGGCCGGCGGTCGCCGTAGGCGAGGGCCTGGCCGATCAGCGGGTGCTCCTTGAGGTGGTTCTCGATCTCGGCGGGCGAGATGTTCTCGCCGCCGGCCGTGATGATCAGCTCCTTCTTGCGGTCGACCACCCGGTAGAAACCGTCCTCGTCGACGCTGCCGATGTCGCCGGTGTGGACCCAGCCGTCGGCGTCGATGAGCTCGGCGGTGGCCTCGGGCCGGTTGAGGTAGCCCCGGGTGTTGAGCGGGCTGCGGGTGAGGATCTCGCCGTCCTCGGCGATGCGGACCTCGACGCCCGGCTCGGCCTGGCCGACGGTGCCCAGGCGGTAGGCGCCGGGGGCGTTGCCGGTGAACGCCCCCGTCGTCTCGGTCATCCCGTACACGTCGATGACCTTCAGCCCGAGTCCGGCGAAGAAGCGCTGCACCTCGCCGGCGAGCGGCGCGGCGCCGGTGGCGGTCCACTGGGCGCGGTCGAACCCGATCATGCCGCGCACGATCGACAGCAGGGAGCCGTCCGCCTTCTCGTACGCGGCCTCGATCTCCGGCGTCATGGTGTGGCCGTACTGCCCCGCCTCCACCCAGGCGACGCCGGCGGCCATGGCCTGGCGCACGGCCTCCTGCTGCTCCTCCGGCTGCGTGGACAGGACCGCGAGCAGCCGGGCCATCATCTTCTCCCACACCCGCGGCACGCCGAAGAACAGCACCGGCCGCACCTGCCCGAGCGTGGCGCCGAGGTTGGCCAGGTCGGTGCAGAAGTACACGTGGGAGATCTTGACCAGCGGCAGGTAGAGGCTGAGCACCCGCTCGGCGATGTGCGCGTAGGTCAGATAGGAGATCTGGGTGCCCTCGACGGGCAGGTCGGCCAGCCGGTCGGTGCAGGCCACCTCGTAGAACACGTTGGCGTGGGTGAGCGGGACGCCCTTCGGCTGCCCGGTCGTGCCCGAGGTGTAGAGGACCGTGACGGGGTCGTCGGCGGAGACGGCCTGCCAGCGGGCGTCGACGGCGGCCGGGTCGGCCTCCAGCCGGGACCGGCCCAGGTCGAGGAAGTCCTGCCAGGTCATGAACCGGTCGCCGGCCGGCGCCCCCTCCAACATGATGATCTTCCGCAGGTGGGGCAGCTGGTCCAGCACGGGCTCCCAGCGGGCCAGCTCGGCGGGCCCGCCGATCACCGCGACCTTGGCGGCCACGTCGCCCGCGACGAAGGCGATCTGGTCGGGCGCGAACGTGCCGTAGATGGTGCAGCCCACCCCGCCCGCGTGCACGGCGCCGAGGTCGGCGAGCACGTGCTCGCTCCGGTTGACCATCATCAGCGCCACCGCGTCGCCGGGCTCCAGTCCCAGGGCGGCGAAACCGGCCGCGATCTCCAGCACCCGCTGCCTGGCCTGGCCGTAGGTCAGGGTGCTCCACCCGTCGCCGTCCGGGTCGGAGTAGGCGGGGGCGTCAGGATACTGTTCGGCGGCTTTCCTCAGCTGCTCGCACAGGGTGAGCCCGGCGATCGATCGCTCGATCTCGGCCCGCACCTCCAGGACGTCGGCCATGGCATCCGCCTCCAGTCAGTAATCACTTGCGCGACTGGGATGCATCGCACCACAAGCCGTGGTCAGCGGCAAGAGCCCCGGACGATCGTCACGTACAGTGAGATCCCATACGCGCGGCGCGACCGGAAAGGGCTCGGATGAGTAACGGCGGCAAGACGTTCTTCGGTCATCCGTGGGGTCTGGCGACGCTGTTCGGGACCGAGATGTGGGAGCGGTTCAGCTGGTACGGTCTGCGCGCCATCCTGGCGTCGTTCATGGTCGCCTCTCCGGCCAACCAAGGGCTGGGCCTGTCCGAGGAGACCGCGCAGGCCGTGATCGGCATCTACGGCGCGCTGATCTACCTGGTGGCGCTGCCGGGCGGGTGGGTCGCGGACCGCATCCTGGGCCCGCGCCGGTCGGTGTTCTGGGGCGGGTTCGTCATCATGTGCGGCCACATCAGCATGGCGATTCCGGTGACCTCGCCGGCCTTCGTCTGGCTGGGCCTGCTGCTGATCATCGCGGGCACCGGCCTGCTCAAGCCGAACATCTCGGTCATGGTGGGCAGGCTGTACCCGGAGGAGGACGACGCCCGCCGCGACGCCGGGTTCTCGCTGTTCTACCTGGGCATCAACCTGGGCGCGTTCTTCGCGCCGATCGTGGTCGGCTGGCTGGCCTCCGGCGACCGATGGCACCTCGGCTTCGGCGCCGCGGCCGTGGGCATGGCGCTCGGCCTGCTGCAGTACGTGATCGGCGGCCGGAGCAGCCTGCGCGGCGTGGGCGAACGGCCGGGCATGCCGCTGCCGGCGCGCGAGCTGCGCCGGGTCGGGCTGCTGGCCGGGGCGGGCGCGGCCGCGGCGGCGATCGCGCTGGGCGTCTGGGCGGCGACGGGCACGTTCACGCTCGGCCGGTTCACCGCGGTGATGACGGTGGTGATCGTGGCGGTGCCGATCGTCTACTTCGCGTACATCATGCTGGGGGCGCATGAGCTGACCGAGGACGAGCGGACCCGGATGAAGGCCTACATCTGGCTGTTCGCCGCCGCGGCGATCTTCTGGATGATCTACGACCTGGCGCCCAGCAAGCTGCTGTTCTTCGCCGAGAACAACACCGACCTGTCGCTGTTCGGCATCCCGATCCAGGCGGCCACCACGCAGTCGTTCAACCCGCTGTTCATCATGATCTTCGTGCCGGTGTTCGCCGCGCTCTGGGTGAAGCTCGGCAACCGGGTGAGCACGGCGCAGAAGTTCGCCTTCGCGCTGGTCATGGTCGGGCTGAGCTTCGTGATCATGGCGGTGGCGGCCAACCTGGCGCAGAGCGGCAGGGTGTCGGTGTGGTGGCTGGTGCTGGTCTACCTGGTGCAGGTCTTCGGCGAGCTGGCGCTCAGCCCGGTGGGGCTGTCGGTGACGACCAAGCTGGCGCCGGTGGCCTTCAAGGGGCAGATGCTGGGCGTGTGGTTCATCGCGGTGTCGGTGGGCGACGCGGTGGGCGGCCAGACCGGGCGGCTCGGCCAGGTGATGTCCGAACCGGCCTACTACCTGCTGCTGGCCGCGATGGCGATCGTCGCGGGGCTGGCGCTGTTCGCCTTCTCCGGCAGGCTGCGCGCGATGATGGCCGAGCACCATACGCCCGCCGTGCCGCCCATCCGATAGACAGTCCCGCGTGGCAGAACTCTTCGATCTCGCGGGCATCTTCGTCTTCGCGCTCACCGGCGCCCTCATGGGGGTACGCAAGCGCCTGGACGTGATCGGCATGGCGGTGCTGGCCGAGATCACCGCGCTCGGCGGCGGCATCATGCGCGACCTGGTCCTGAACGTCTCCCCCGTGGCCTTCCAGAGCCTGGGCTACGTGCTGGTGCCGGTGGCGGCGACCGCGGTGGTCTTCTTCTGGCATCCGCACGTGACCCGGGTGATGCCGGTCATCCTGGTGCTGGACGCCGCGGGGCTCGGCCTGTTCTGCGCCGTCGGGACCGTCAAGGCGCTGGAGTACGGCCTCAGCCCGCTGCACGCCACCCTGCTCGGGGCCACCACCGCCGTGGGCGGCGGCATCCTGCGCGACCTGCTGGCCGGCGAGATCCCCACCCTGCTGTACGACAGGCAGTTGTACGCGGTGCCGGCCCTGGTCGGCTCGGCGGCGATGGCCGGGATGTGGTGGGCCGGCCTGCACGGCTGGCCGGCGGCGCTGGGCGCGGCGGTGCTGGCCTTCGGGCTGCGCCTGGCCGCGATGCGGCTGAACTGGCGCGCTCCCCTGGCCCGAGGCGTCGCCGAGTGAGGCTCACACCATGGGGCTGAGCGCGTCGGGCACCCTGACCGCGCCGGTGCGGCCCACCCGCCGGGCCCTCTCCAGGCGCCTGACCGCCTCCCGCAGCACCTGGGGCGGCTGAGTGAAGGGCAGCCGCAGATAGCCGTCCAGCGTCCCCTCCAGGCCGAACCAGGGGCCGGGCGCGATCCGTACCCCGTGACAGGCGGCGGCCTCGGCGAGGGCGACGGCCGAGCCGGAGTCGAGCCGGATCCACAGCGTGCCGCCGCCGCGCGGCGCCGTCCACTCCCACGCCGGCAGCCGTTCGCGCAGCGCGGCCGCGAGCGCGTCGCGCGACAGCAGCAGGCCGCGGCGGCGCTCGGCCGCGGTCTCGGCCAGGCGGTCGAACAGCGCGGCCACGACGAGCTGCTCCAGCACAGGGCTGGCGATGTCGATCGAGGCCCGGTGCAGCGCCATCCGGCGGGCCAGCGCGGCCGAGGCGCGGATCCAGCCGATGCGCAGCCCGCCCCACCACAGCTTGGACGCCGAGCCGATGCTGATCACGTCGCCGTCGGCGCCGAACGCGGCCATCGGCGCGGTGCGCGGCGTCTCCTCCAGCGCCAGCTCCGACCAGGTCTCGTCGACGAGCAGGACGGTGCCGGCCCGGCGGGCCGCGGCGGCGACGGCGGCGCGGGTGTCGTCGTCCATGAGCGCGCCGGTCGGGTTCTGGAAGTCGGGCATCAGGTAGGCGAGCCGGGCGCCGGCCTGCCGCATCGCGCTGGAGACCAGGTCCTCGTGCCAGCCGCCGGCGGAGACGCCGACGGACACCAGGCGGGCGCCGTGCCGCCGGGCGGAGTCGACGGCGTGCGGGTAGGTGGGCGATTCGACGAGCACGGCGTCGCCGGGCCGGACGCACACGCCGAACGCGATCTCGATGGCCTGCTGGGAGCCGGTGGTGACGAGGATCTGCTCGGGGCGGGTGGCCAGGCCGCGCTCGGTGTAGCGGGCGGCGATCCGCTCCCGCAGGACGGGCAGGCCGAGCGGGTGGTAGCCGTTGCCCATGCCGTACCTGGGCGTCTCGTCGACGGCCTCCAGCATGGCGTCGCGCAGCGCGGTGGGCGCGGGCGGGGCGGCGGCGTGCAGCTGGATGAGGCCCTCGCCGTCGACGGCGAGCCACGGGTTGTCGGCGGTGGCGGCCGGGTCGGGCAGCGCGGTCCAGCTCCCCGAGCCGCGCCTGCTCTCCAGGAAGCCGCGCTCGCGCAGCACGTCGTACGCGGCCGTCACGGTGGTGCGGCTGACGCCGAGGGTCTGGGCCAGGTGGCGTTCGGCCGGCATGCGCACCCGGATCGGGATCTGCCCGCCCATGACGGCCTCGCGCATCGCGTCGGCGAGCGCCCGGTAGTAGGGCCGGGCGTGCGGGGTGACGTCGACGAGCCGGGCCACCTGACCGGCGGAGAGAAACCTCACCAGGCCACTTTCCGGGATTGGCTCTGTATTGGCAAACCGCCCTGTGTCACGGTGAGCCTCATCATGAGCCAAGCAACCATCACGCACGCCGGTTCCCTGCCCGTCCGCCTGCTCCGCCTCTACGGCGGCCTGGCGCTCTACGGGGCCGGCATCGGCCTGCAGATCCGGTCGGGTCTCGGCAACGGCCCCTGGGACGTCTTCCATCAGGGGGCCGCGCTGCGCACCGGCCTGTCCATCGGCACGATGATCATCATCGTGGGCGCGCTGGTCATGCTGTTCTGGATCCCGCTGCGGCAGCGGCCCGGCTTCGGCACGATCAGCAACATCGTCTTCGTCGGCGTCTTCGCCGACGTCGCGCTCCACCTGCTGCCCCCGTCCGGGCACCCGGTCCTCAGCTGGCTCTACGTCGCGCTCGCGGTGACGTCCATCGCGCTGGCCACCGTCCTGTACATCGGCGCCGGGATGGGCGCGGGCCCGCGCGACGGCGTCATGACCGGCCTGATGCGGCTCGGGCTGTCGGTGCGCCTGAGCCGCTTCCTCATCGAGGTCACCGTCCTGGCCGCGGGATGGCTGCTCGGCGGCACAGCGGGGCTCGGCACCCTCGCCTTCGCCCTCGCCATCGGCCCGCTCACGCAACTTTTCACCCGTTGGTTCCCGCTGGATTGAGGCTAGGGTCGAGCCATGCGGATCGAGGACTACGCGCTCATCGGAGACATGCAGTCGGCGGCACTGGTCGGCAGGGACGGCTCCATCGACTGGCTCTGCCTGCCCCGGTTCGACTCTCCCGCCTGCTTCGCCGGCCTGCTCGGCGACGACCGCAACGGGCACTGGTGGCTCGGCCCCGTGGGCCGGCGGCCCGCCGACCGGCGCCGCTACCGGCCCGACACGTTGATCCTGGAGAGCGAGTGGGACACCCCGACCGGCACCGTCCGGGTGATCGACTTCATGCCGCCGCGTGACGTCAACCCCGACGTGGTCCGCATCGTGGAGGGCGTCTCCGGCACCGTCGAGATGTCCACCCAGCTGCGGGTCCGCTTCGACTACGGCCGGATCGTGCCGTGGATGCGCCGCACCGGCGGCCACCTGCAGGCCGTCGGCGGCCCCGACGCCGCCTGGCTGCACTCCCCGATCCCGCTGCGCGGCGGCGACTACGCGCACGTGGCCACCTTCGAGGTGAAGGCGGGCGACCGGCTGCCGTTCGTGTTCACCTGGCACCCGTCCCACGAGCCGATGCCGCCCCAGATCCAGTGGGACGAGCAGCTCGTCCAGACCGAGGCCATGTGGCACGACTGGGTCCGCACCTGCACCTACGACGGTCCGTGGCGCGAGGCCGTGACCCGCTCGCTGATCACCCTCAAGGCGCTCACGTACTCCCCGACGGGCGGCATCGTCGCGGCCCCGACCACCTCCCTGCCCGAGGACCTCGGCGGCGTGCGCAACTGGGACTACCGCTTCTGCTGGCTGCGCGACGCCACCCTGACGCTGGACGCGCTGATCGGCTCCGGCTACCTGGAGGAGGCCGCCGCGTGGCGGGCGTGGCTGCTGCGCGCGATCGCGGGCCGGCCGCAGGACCTGCAGATCATGTACGGGGTCGCGGGCGAGCGCCGGCTGCCGGAGCTGGAGCTCGACTGGCTGGACGGCTACGAGCACTCGCGCCCGGTCCGGATCGGCAACCAGGCCGTGGACCAGCTCCAGCTCGACGTGTACGGCGAGGTGATGAACTGCCTCTACCTCGCCCGCACCTCCGGCCTGACCCCCGACGAGCGGGCCTGGTCGATCCAGCGGCACCTGCTCGACTACGTCGAGGAGCACTGGGACGAGCCCGACGAGGGCCTGTGGGAGGTGCGCGGGCCGCGGCGCCACTTCGTGCACTCCAAGATGATGTGCTGGGTGGCGATGGACCGGGGGGTCAAGTACGTCGAGCGGTTCGGCCGCACCGGCCCGGCCGACCGGTGGCGCGCGATGCGCGACAAGATCCACGCGGAGATCTGCGACAAGGGCTTCGACCGGCGCCGCAACACCTTCACCCAGTCCTACGGCTCCCAGGAGCTGGACGCGGCGCTGCTGCTCATGCCCATGCTCGGGTTCCTGCCGATCGACGACCCCCGGGTGACCGGCACGGTCGCGGCCATCGAGAGGGAGCTGATGGCCGACGGCTTCGTGCTGCGCTACCCGGTGGCCGACACCAACGACGTCGACGGGCTGCCCGGCGGCGAGGGCGCGTTCCTGGCGTGCAGCTTCTGGCTGGTCGAGGTCATGGCCATGCAGGGGCGCAAGGAGGAGGCGGCCGAGCTGTTCGACCGGCTGCTCGGGCTGCGCAACGACGTCGGGCTGCTGGCCGAGGAGTTCGACCCGCGCTACGGCAGGCTGGTCGGCAACTTCCCGCAGGCGTTCTCGCACGTCCCACTGGTGCACGCGGCGCGCGCGCTGTCGAAGCTCGCGTGACCTAGACGGCCAGCCTGGCCAGCACCTTCGCGAACTCCGGCGGCGGGGCCACGACGAGCCTCGTCTGGCCCTGCCGCAGCTCGATGTCGGCCTTGATGAGCGCGAGCCGGCCCTCGTGCCACCAGTAGACCTGGGAGCTGAGCCCGCCGGTGCGGGCCGCGTGCACGCGCAGCCGCTCGATCGCGCGTACCACCCCGATGCCGTCGACCGGGTGGACGAGCATGGTGTACGGGTCGGGCAGCACGACGAGCACGCCGTCGGCCGGCACCGGCAGATAGTCCTCCAGCCAGCGCAGGTGGGTGGCGGCGGCCGGGGCGCCCGCGGTGAGCCGGGTGACCCGGGTGCCGGACAGCTCGATGGACTCGACCGTCAGCCGCTGGCCGAGCCGCACGTTGGACACGGCCAGCTCCAGCGCCCGCGCGGCCGGCACCGGCCAGCAGCCGGCCTCCTCGGGCCGCACCGGGCGGTCGCCGACGGTGAGCAGCTCCAGCAGCTCGCCGTTGAGGTGGCGGCCGACCACCCGGGTCGGGTCGGCCACCTCGTCCGCCGCCTCCACGCGGGTGGCCAGCAGCGGCCGGACCTGCTCCAGGTCGCAGTAGTCGAGCGGGCCGCCGGCGACGGCGTGCGCCAGGTGCTCGGAGACCAGGGTCGGCCAGTCCTCGCGGGCCCGGCGGCCCGCCTCTCTGCGCAGCCCGGTCAGCCTGACCCGGATCTCCCGCGGTCCGCGCATGGTCAGGGACGCACCGTCGGCGGAGAACGCGCAGGTGTAGCCGAGGGACTCGCTGACGAGCGACAGCAGCGAGTCGAGGTCCACGTCCTCGACCGATCGGCGTGCGGGCTCCCGGTCACGGTCGGAGAATGGCACGCACCCGTGTCCCTTCTGTCGGTTTCGTCCCTTTCCTGTCCTACCTTGCCTGCTCCTCGTTCCAGTACGGGCCCGTCAGGGAGCACGATTCGGTATCAATAGCCCCAAGAGCCCCAAGCCATACGCTCAGCTGGGGTGATCCATGTCCCACGGGCAGCCCCGCGACGATCGGCACCCCGAGCGGCTCCAGCCGGTCGCGGAGCACCGGATAGGGGTCCCCGCAGTCGACCCAGGACCCCAGCGCGATCCCCCGCACCCCCGCGAACGCCCCCGCGTGCAGCAGCTGGGTGAGCATCCGGTCGATGCGGTAGGGCTCCTCGCCGATGTCCTCCAGGAAGGCGATCCCGCCGTCGAACGAAGGCCGGTAGGGCGTGCCGCACAGCGCGGCCAGCAGCGACAGGTTACCGCCGGTCAGCACCCCTTCGGCCCGTCCCGGCACCAGCACCCGATCGCCCGTGACCGTCACGGGAGAGCCGGACAGCGCCGCCCACAGATGGTCCCAGGTGACCGGCTCGGGCCCCGCGCCGGGCCCGTGCTCGCCGCCCAGCAGCAGGTTGCCGGGCATCGGCCCGTGCAGGGTGGGCACGCCCAGCTCCACGGCGAACGCCTGGTGCAGCGCGGTCACGTCGCTGGAGCCCACGAGCACCTTCCGGCCGGCGGCCCGCATGGCGTCCCAGTCGAGCAGTCCCAGCAGCCGGGAGGCGCCGTAACCGCCCCTGGCGCAGAACACCACCGACACCGCCGGATCGCACCACGCCGCCTGCAGGTCGGCCGCCCGCGCCGCGTCCTCTCCGGCAAGGTAGGGCAGGTCCTGGCGGTCGAGGGCGTGCGGCCCGACGACCACTTTCACGCCGCGCTCCTCCAGGCGCTCGATCCCCCGCCTGAGCAGGGCGGCGTCCACCGGTCCCGAGGGTGCGACGACGGCGGCGGTGGCGCCGGGATGCAAGAATCCGGTTGTCTCTATCACCCGGAAAACGGTGTCACACTTACCTCTCGTATGCGACTTCCGCCCCACATCCTCGTGGTCAACGGCATCAAGGTCCGCAGGCCGGTCTTCCTGGTCGGCGCCCCGCACTCGGGCACGGACCTGGTCGCCCGCGCCCTCAAGCGGGCGCCGGGGTTCCACCTGACGACGGGCCGCGCGTGCGTGGCGCACGTCGTGTACGCCTTCGCCCGCCGGCCCTCGATCGGCGGCACCTCGGGCGCGGTGCGGGTGCTGCGCGACGCGCTGGCGGAGTCGTGGCAACTCCTCGACGGCTCGTGCGGCCTGTGCTCGGACTCCTGCCGCGAGGCGGGCGGCGTGACCAGCACCGGCCCGTGCGTGACGGCCGGCGAGGTGACCAGGTTCGGCGACGCCAGCCCCGACCTGCTCTACGCGGCGCCGGTGCTGCGGCGCGCCTTCCCCGACGCGCGGTTCGTGCAGCTCATCCGCGACGGCCGCGACGTCGTCGCCGACATGCTCGGCGACCCGGCCTGCCTGGCCTGGTTCAAGCCGGTGATGCTGCCGGAGGACACCGAGTTCCCCAACGCGTTCCTCGGCGTCAACCGCGACGAGCACCGCGACCGCTGGAAGACCATGCCGGTGGCCGGCAAGAGCGCGCTGCGCTGGCGCAGCGCGGTCCGGCTGAACGCGGCGCTGCGCCAGGAGCTGCCGGAGGCCCGGCTCATCACGGTCCGGTACGAGGACCTCGCGCGCCGGCCGGCGCAGGAGGCCGCCAGGCTGTCGGAGTTCCTGGAGACGCGGGTGCCGAAGGTCGCCCTGTACGGGCCGGAGCCGCCCCAGGTGGGCGGCTGGCGTGCCCGGCTGCGCGCGGCCGACGCCGAGCTGGTGGAGAAGGTGGCCCGCCAGGAGCTCACCCGGCTGGGCTACCTGACGAGCTGAACTGGGTGCGGTAGAGCTCGGCGTACAGGCCGCCGCGGTCGAGCAGCTCCTCGTGCCGGCCGCGCTCGGCGATGCGGCCGGCGTGCACGACGAGGATCTCGTCGGCCTCCCTGATCGTGGAGAGCCGGTGCGCGATCACCAGCGAGGTGCGGCCCGCCAGCGCGGTCTTGAGCGCCTGCTGCACGGCCGCCTCCGATTCCGAGTCCAGGTGGGCGGTCGCCTCGTCGAGGACCACCACGCGGGGCGCCTTGAGCAGCAGCCGGGCCAGCGCCAGGCGCTGCTTCTCGCCGCCGGACAGCCGGTAGCCGCGCTCGCCGACCACGGTCTCCAGCCCGTCGGGCAGCGCCTCGACCAGCTCGCCGATCTGGGCGGCCCGCAGCGCCGCCCACATCTCCTCCTCGGTGGCGCCGGGGCGGGCGTAGCGCAGGTTGGCCCCGATCGTGTCGTGGAACAGGTGGGGGTCCTGCATGACCACGCCCACGGTGTCGCGCAGCGAGGCGAGCGTGGCCTCGCGCACGTCCAGCCCGTTGATGCGGACGGCCCCGCCCGTGACGTCGTAGAGCCGGGAGACCAGCGAGGTGATCGTGGTCTTGCCCGCGCCCGAGTGGCCGACCAGGGCGATGAGCCTGCCGGGCGCGGCGGTGAAGCTCACGCCGTCGAGCACCTGCGGGGAGGGGCCGGTGTCCGCCTTGGCGACCGACTCCAGGGACGCCAGCGACACCTCCTCGGCCGACGGGTAGCGGAAGCGCACGTCGTCGAACTCGATCGTGACCGGGCCCTCGGGCACCGGCCGGGCGTCCGGCCGCTCGGCCACCATCGGCTTGAGGTCCAGGATCTCGAAGACCCGGTCGAAGCTGACCAGGGCCGTCATGACGTCGACGTGCACGTTCGACAGCGACGTGAGCGGCCCGTACAGGCGCATGAGCAGCGCGGCCAGGGCGACGAGCGTGCCGAGCTCGAACACGTCGGACACGGCCAGCACGCCGCCGACCCCGTACACCAGGGCCGTGGCCAGGGCGGCGACCAGGCCGAGCGCCACGCGGAACACGGTGCCGTACATGCCGACGCGGACCCCGATGTCGCGCACCCGGGCGGCCCGCTCGCCGAACACCGCGGCGTCGTCCTCGGGGCGGCCGTAGAGCTTGGCCACCATGGCGCCGGCCACGTTGAAGCGCTCCGTGGTGACGCTGCTCATCTCCGCGTCGAGCTGCATCTGCTCGCGGGTCAGCGCGGACATGCGGCGGCCGACCCACTTGGCCGGCACGATGAAGATCGGCAGCAGCACCAGGGCGATCAGCGTCACCTGCCACGACAGCACGAGCATGGCGCCCAGCACCAGGACGAGGCTGACGACGTTGGACACCACGGACGACAGCGTGCTGGTCAGCGCCCGCTGGGCGCCGATCACGTCGGTGTTGAGCCGCGACACCAGCGCCCCGGTCTGGGCGCGGGTGAAGAACGCCACCGGCATCCGCTGCACGTGGTCGAACACCTCGGTGCGCAGGTCGTAGATGAGCCCTTCCCCGATGCGGCTGGAGAACCATCGCTGCACCAGCGTCAGCCCGGCGTCGACGAGCGCCAGCACGGCGATCGCCACCGCCAGGCCGATCACCACGCCGGTCCGCCGGGGAAGGATGCCGTCGTCGATGATGGCCTTCATCAGCAGCGGGTTGGCCACCACGATGACCGCGCCCGCCACGACGAGCGCCAGGAACGCCGCGATCTGCCTGCGGTAGGGCAGGGCGTAGCCGGCGATACGCCGCGCGATGCCGGGCGCGAGCCGCTGTTTGGTCACCGAGCCGTCGCGCCGCAGCGAGGCCCATACGTGGGGGCCGAAGCCCCCGCCCATCATCGCCATCTAGGGGAAATCCCTTCACTCCCCCAGCAAAGCGCCGCCGGGCCGTCCATCGATTCCCTCATCAGCTCCTGGCGAAACCCGGCCCGGTCAGGACTGGGCGTCGAAGAGCGCCTTGAGGCGTTTGGCCTGCTCGGCGCCCTCTGCGGCTCTCTGCTCCTCCAGGGTGCGCCCGGACGCGCCCTGAAGAAGTCGCTTGGTCGCGGCCGCCGCCTCCCGGTTGGTCGACAGCAGCTGGGCGACCTTGCCGGCCACGGCCTCGTCGAGGTCGCCCCCGGCGACCACCTGCTCGGCCAGGCCGATGCGGAAGGCCTCCTCGGCTTCCACGTTCCTGGCCGTCAGGCAGATGTCCGTCGCCTTGGCCAGGCCCACCAGCTCCACCAGGGGCTTGGTGCCGGTCAGATCGGGCACCAGCCCGAGTGCGGGCTCTTTCATGCAGAACTTGACGTCGTCGGCCACGATCCGCAGGTCACAGGCGAGCGCGAGCTGGAATCCCGCGCCGATCGCGTGTCCCCGCACGGCCGCGATGGAGACGATCTCGGGGCGGCGCAGCCACAGGAAACCCTGCTGAGCCTGGTCGACCAGCTCCATGATCGAGCTTTCTCCCCGCCCGCCCGCCGAACCGAACGAGCCCTGCCCCGGCACTCCCTCTTTCGTGAACATCCGCAGGTCGATGCCTGCCGAGAAGGACGGTCCCTCACCTTTCACCACGACCACGCGCACCTGCTCCGGCAAGCCGGCGCCGATCCGCGCCAGAGCCGACCAGGTCGCGAGCGTCTGCGCGTTCCGCTTCTCCGGCCGGTTCAGGGTGACCGTGGCTATCTCACCGTCCACCTCGAAGCGCAGGCCGATCTCCGCCAGTTCTTCGGCGGAAACCTCCTCCGCGTACCCCCCACGCTGTCGCGCCTTCGCGTCCGCCATCACCGCTGCCCTTCTCGCTGAACCGTCGCGCCCGAGCCTACAGAATCACATTCTGGCCCGGGCGCGGCGGCTGGCTGTCTAGGGACGGGCGGCTGCGGTCGCACGTTCCGAGGCGGCCGTCAGCGCTTGGACTTGCCCCGGGTCGCCCCACCACGTCCACGCAGAGTCACGCCGGACTCGCTGAGGATGCGGTGGATGAACCCGTAGGACCGGCCGGTCGAAGCGGCCAGGGCGCGAATGCTCTCGCCCGCGGCATAGCGCTTCTTCAGGTCGCCGGCCAGTTTCTCGCGATCGGCCCCCGTCACCCGGGTGCCCTTCTTCAGTGTCTCGGCCACGAGTACCTCCTGTAGTGCCGGACTTCCGCAGCGTTACTCCGCCATGATCAGTCATTTCAGCGGGATCGGCTACCTACTCCACGGGAAAAGATCCGTACCCACCCAAATTAAGATCAGGCAAGTGCCACAAGATCGGAAAATTCCTCGCTCCACGCGTCTTCAGTTCCGTCTGGCAGCAAGATCACCCTATCTGGTGACAGGGCGTCAACGGCACCCTCGTCATGGGTCACCAGGACGATTGCTCCTGAATACGACCTCAGAGCGTTGAGAACCTGCTCGCGGCTTACCGGATCGAGGTTGTTGGTCGGCTCGTCGAGCAGCAGCACATTGGCGCTGGAGAGCACCAGAGTGGCCAGCGCGAGACGGGTCTTCTCGCCTCCGGAGAGAACTCCGGCGGGCTTGTCGACGTCGTCGCCGGAGAACAGGAACGAGCCGAGGACCTTGCGCAGCTCGGTGTCGGTGAACGTTCCGCCCGCCGAACGCATGTTCTCCAGGACGGTCCTGTCACTGTCGAGCGTCTCGTGCTCCTGGGCGTAATAGCCGACCTTCAGCCCGTGGCCGGGCCGGATCGCTCCGGTGTCGGGCCGCTCCAGACCGCCCAGCAGCCGCAGCAGCGTGGTCTTGCCGGCGCCGTTGAGGCCCAGGATGACCACCCGGTGACCTCGGTCGATGGCCACGTCGACGTCGGTGAAGACCTCCAGGGAGCCGTAGGACTTGGACAGGCCCTCGGCGACCAGCGGGGTGCGCCCGCACGGCTGCGGCTCGGGGAAGCGCAGCCGGGCGACCTTGTCGCTCACCCGCTCCTCCTCGGTCGAGGACAGCAGGCGGTGCGCGCGGCGCATCATGTCCTGCGCGGCCTTGGCCTTGGTGGCCTTGGCGCGCATCTTGTCGGCCTGGGCCAGAAGCGCGCCGGCCTGCTTCTCGGCGTTGGCGCGCTCGCGCTTGCGGCGCTTCTCGTCGGTCTCGCGCTGGGCGAGATAGGCCTTCCAGCCGACGTTGTAGTGATCGATGACGCACCGGTTGGCGTCCAGGTGGAGCACCTTGTTGACCGTGGCTTCAAGAAGCTGGACGTCGTGGCTGATGATCACCAAGCCGCCCTGATGGGATCGCAAAAAATCACGAAGCCACCCGATTGAGTCCGCATCTAGGTGGTTTGTCGGCTCGTCCAGAAGGAGAGTTTCCGCGCCGCTGAAAAGAATTCTCGCCAATTCCACCCGGCGGCGCTGACCGCCGGAGAGCGTTTTCAGCGGCTGGCCGAGCACCCGGTCGGGCAGGCCGAGGCTGGAGGCGATGGAGGCCGCCTCCGACTCCGCGGCGTAGCCGCCGAGCACGTGCATCTGGTCCTCCAGGCGGCCGTATCGCCGGACCGCCTTCTCGCGGGTGCGCTCGTCGGCGGAGGACATGCCGAGCTCGGCCTCGCGCAGCTCGCGCAGGACCTCGTCCAGGCCCCTGGCCGACAGCACGCGGTCGCGGGCCAGCACCTCCAGGTCGCCCGTCCGGGGGTCCTGCGGCAGGTAGCCGACGCTGCCGGTGCGGGTGACGATCCCGCCGGCGGGCAGGCCCTCCCCGGCCAGCACCTTGGTGAGCGTCGTCTTGCCGGCGCCGTTGCGGCCGACGAGCCCTATCTTGTCGCCGGGGTTGACCCGGAAGGAGGCGTTCTCGATGAGGAGCCGCGAGCCCGCACGCAGTTCGATGTCAGTAGCGATGATCATGTTAGGCGAAGCACTCCCGTGCTAGGGAAACGAGGGATGAGGGCGTGCGACGCCGGTCAATCGGGAGTGTGCATACCGATCAGTGTAGAGCCCGCGCCTGCGGCTCCACCTCTGCGTAACGCGTCGCGCACAGCAGAACGCCGGGCGGCCCCGCGACGATTCCGTCAGTCCTCCGGCAGGTGCGCGGCGATCAGGGCCAGGTTCTGGATCGCGGCCAGCCCGTACTGGGCGGCGTCGTTGGTGCTCACGAACGGCGCGTCCCAGACCGCCGCCGGCACGTGCGGCCCCTCGACGCGGGTCAGCCGCCACTCGGGCTCGCGCTGCAAGGGGTTGGTGTTGAGCTGGTCGCCCTCGTCGCGGAAGAACGCGCGCCAGGCCAGCGCCGCCAGGCCGGCGTCGCCCAGGCGGGCGGCGGCGTAGGCGGCCAGGCGGCTGTGCGCCTGGATCAACGAGATCCCGGTCAGCGGGCCGCCCAGCTCGGCCGCCTGCCGCTCGGGCGGGGCGAGGTAGAGGCGGCAGTAGTCGAGCCAGGCCCGTTCGAAGCCGGGCACGTCCAGATCGAGCGCGAGCAGCTCCGAGCAGATCTCGGGCAGGCCGAAGACGGCCGACAGGTGCGAGACGGCCACGGCGTCCACGGAGGTGTCGAACCGGCCCGTGGCCAGGTCGAGGAGGGCCTCGCCGGTGAAGAACCCGCGGGGCAGCGCGCCGATGCCGGCCATGGTGCCCAGCAGCTTGTCCCTGGCCCGTTCGTCGCCGTGCCGCTCCCAGCGGGTCAGCCAGGCGGCGGCCAGCGCGCCCCAGTCGGCGCCGAGCCCGATGGGCTCCGCCCGCCGGCCGGGCGGGAGCCCGTCCCGGCGCACCTTGCGCAGCGGGTCCAGGTCCGCGTACGCCTCCTCGGCGGCGGCCACCTCGTCGAGCAGGTCGCCGGTGCGCTCGTCGGCGGTCAGGTAGTAGTGGACGCGGCGGTAGGCGGCGTTCGAGATCCGCAACTGTTTGCAGCTGCATCCCCAGTGCTGCACGTTGTGCCGGCTGCCCAGGCCCTTCCACCGGCCCAGGTGGTGGACGTCGACCTCGCCGGTGTGCCGGCTCATGGCCTCGGCGAAGCGGAACACCTCGGCCCGCCCGGTGCGGAGGAACTGGTACCACAGCCACAGGTCGGGCGACAGCTCGGAGTTGTCCCAGGCGTAGCCGCCGACGTCGTAGCGCCAGGTGCGCCGGTCGGCGTCGTAGGTGTGCATGACGTCGCCGTAGTCCCAGAACCCGTACCAGCGGCGCTGCTCGCGCTCGCGGACGTACAGGTCGAACAGGAAGTCCAGGCGGTCCTCGATCGCGGCGCGGGCCGGGGTGGCGCGGTCGGGCGGCGCCCAGTCGCCGAACACCCCGGCCGCCCTGATCCGCTCGGGGCTCGCGACCAGCAGCGGGGGCTCGTTCATCGCGGCCGCGTGCGCGGCCAGCTCCGGGTGCGCGGGCGTGGCCGCGTACGCGCGCAGGGTCAGCTCGTGGGTGCGGGCGACGCCGTGCGGGTCGCCGAAGCCCGGCTCGTGGTCCTCGTACGTGATCTCCAGTCCTTCGAGCTGCTGGGCGAAGGTGTCCTGGCCCAGGCCGTCGTGCCAGAAGCGCAGGTCCATGGCGGGCGCGGACGGGGACCAGAGCCACACGGCGGCGGTGGCGGTGCCGGAGGCGGCGTCGCGGACGTCGAGCCTGGTCGGGTGCAGACGCCAGAAGTCGCGCAGGCCGAAGCCGAGCCCGCCGCCGGGACCGCCGACGTAGCCGTACCCGGCCGAACGGGTGCCGGACGGGACCGTCACCCAGGCGTGGCCCTCGGCGGTGCGCTTGCGCAGCAGGTAGCCGTCGGCGGAGTTCTGGTCGAGGGTGTAGTCGTTCCAGACGGGGACGAGGTGGAGGCGACCGGCGAGCTCCGGGTCGCCGATCGCGCCCACCGGCCGCCCCTCGACCTGGGCGCGCCGCGCCGGTTCGCCGGGGTCGCGGCGCAGGCCGGTGAGCCCGCGCACGGCCTCGGTGAGGAAACCGTCGCGGCCGGCCAGCCGGACGTGCCGGTCGTGCGGCTCGTCCCGCATCACCACGCCGGCGCGCAGGCCCAGCCCCGCGAGGAAGTCCCGGCCGGGATCGCCGTCCCAGACGAAGGTGTGCACGATCCGCACGTCCTCGGCGCCCGCGTAAAAGTACAGGCGCACGGTGAACGGCAGCCGGTCGCCGTGCCGCCCGGTCACCCTGATCACGGCGCGCACCGGCCCGTCCTGCTCGGCCACGGCCCGCTCGACCCGTCCGGTGACGCTCTCCCTCCGGACGGCGCCGCCCTCGTCGGGGGTGGGGCCGTCCTGGCGCAGGCTGACCAGGCGCACGTCGCGCAGGATCTCCCGGCCGTCGCGCCGGGCGGAGCGCACCAGGGTGTCCCCTTCCTCCTCGATCGTCCAGGTGACGGGTCCGGTGCTCACCCGGATCAGGCCGCCCTCGCGGGCGACGGTGACGGGCACGCGCGGCGCCGCGGGTTCCCTTCCCGGTACGAGCCGGTACGCGGCCCCCTCCCCCGGGCCGGGCCCGGCGGGGCGGGGGCCGATGGCGTGCGCGGACCATTTGACCGAGCCGTCCGGCCAGGTGGCCGTCACCCAGCTCTGCACCGGCACCTCCCCGCCGCCGGGCCCGGTCAGCGCGAAGGGGACGCCGGGGGCGACGGCGCCGCGCGGCCACGGGACCCCCCACGTCACCCCGGTCGCCGTCCCGCCCGGACGGTCCAGCCAGCGCAGCGGGGTCTCCACCGCGGTCACTCCTTCACCGACCCGATGAGCACGCCCTTGGCGAAGTGCTTCTGCAGGAACGGGTAGAAGAGCAGGATCGGCAGCGTGGCGATGACCACGACGGCGAACATCAGGCCCTTGGCGGGGAAGAAGACCGTGTCCAGCGCGCTGATGGCGTTGGCCGCGTCGGGGCTGGTGAGCTGCCGGACCAGGACCTGCAGGGTCCATTTGTCGTTGTCCTTGATGTACAGCAGCGGCGACATGTAGTCGTTCCAGATGCCCACCGCGTAGAACAGCGAGAACGTGGCGATGATCGGCTTCGACAACGGGAGGACGATCTTGAAGAACACGCCCATCTCGTTGCAGCCGTCGATCCGCGCCGCCTCCTCCAGAGCCTGCGGCAGCTCCTGGAAGAACGACTTCACGATGATCAGGTAGAAGGGGTTGATGGCCAGCGGCAGGATCAGCGCCCAGTAGCTGTCCAGCAGCCCCAGGTCGCGCACCACCAGGTAGGTGGGCACGAGCCCGCCGCCGAAGACCAGCGTGAACACCACCAGGTTCAGCACCAGGGCCCGGCCCGGCAGATACCGCTTCGACAGCGGATAGGCCATGGTGAAGGTCAGCGCCACCTGCACCACCGTGCCGACCGCGGTCACCGCGACCGTGGTGAGCAGCGCCCGCAGCATGGTGTCGTTGGCGAAGATGTAGGCGTACGTGCTGGTGACGAATTTCTCCGGCCACAGGAAGAACGGCCGCGTGGAGATCTCCGACTCACTGGCGAACGACCCGGCGACCACGTACAGCAGCGGCAGCACCGTGATCAGCGCGAGCCCGCCGAGCACGACGAGGTTCAGCGCGTCGAACACGCGGCTGCCGAGCGAGCCGTAGTGCTTGATCGGCGTGCCGGCGGGTTTCCCGGCCGGCGGCTTGACGGACATGGCCACGCGCTCCTTCAGAACAGTCCGCGCTGGCCCATGCGCTTGGCCAGCCAGTTGGCGCCGAAGATCAGGACGACGCCGGCGACGCCCTTGAACAGGCCGACCGCCGTGGCGTAGCTGTAGCCGGCCCCGGCGATGCCGACGTAGTAGACGAACGTGTCGAACACCTCCGCCGTGGAGCGGTTCAGCGAGTTGGTGAGCAGCCAGATCTGCTCGAAGCTCTGGTCGAGGAGGTTGCCGGAGGTCAGGATCGCCATGACCACGATCGTCGGGCGGATCGCGGGCAGCGTGACGTGCCAGAACTGCCGCCACCGGCCCGCGCCGTCCATCCGCGCCGCCTCGTACAGGTTGGGGTCCACCCCGGCCAGCGCGGCCAGGTAGATGATCGTCCCCCAGCCGGACGTCTTCCACAGCAGCTGCAGGATGACCAGCGGCCTGAACCACTCCGGCCTGGCCATGTAGTCGACCAGGGGGCCGCCGCCGCTCAGGCTGTGGATCCAGCCGGCGATGACGCCGAAGTCCACCGCGAACAGCAGGTACGTGAGCGAGAAGACGATCGTCCACGACAGGAAGTGCGGGATGTAGATCAACGACTGCACGTACCGCTTGTACGCGCTGACCCGCACCTCGTTCAGCAGCAGCGCGACCACGATCGGCGCAGGGAAGACGAAGACCGCGGTGAGCAGGGCGAGGAACAGCGTGTTGAAGAGCAGCCGGCCGAAGTCGGGTCCGGTGAACAGCGCCTCGAAGTGCTTGAGCCCGACCCACGGGCTGCCGGAGTAGCCGCTGAACGGCACGAAGTCCTGGAACGCGATGGTCAGGCCGTACATCGGCAGGTACCTGAAGATCGCGAAGTAGGCCAGGCCGGGGACGAGCATCACGTACAGCCAGCGGTAGCGCCGCAGCGCCGCGCGGAGCGGCACCCGTCCGGACCTGTCCCGGCGGCGCCCGGGGGCCGCCTCGGTGACGGGCGACGCCAGATCGGTGGCCACGACGGCCTCCTTTCCCCAGGAGGAGGCCCGGGTGTCCCCGGGCCTCCTGGTCGAGCCGGTCAGCCGCCCACCTTGGAGATCCCCGCCTGGAGCTCGGCCAGGATCCGGGTGCCGCCGCTGTCGTACCAGCGCTTGATCTCGGCCTTGAACTGCTCCTCGGTCAGGTCGCCCGCCAGGTACTTGATGCGGGCGTCGGTCGGGATCGGGTTGAGCGTGGCGCCCTGGTCGACCGCGGTCTGGGAGATCACGGGCAGCGACGGGTCGTGCACGGCCGTTCGCAGGTCGAGCTCCATGAGCTCGTCACGCTGCTTGAGCCAGTCCCGCTCGGCCTGGCTGGGGCGCATCCACTCGTACGCGTCGCCCGCCACGCCGACGCTGGAGGTCATGCCGAGCTGGATGAAGCCGAACTGGACGTCGTTGTTGATGACCTTGACGGCCGGGTCCGATTCATTGATCTTGACGGCGAAGCCGTCCTCGACCTTGAAGTTGCGGCCCTCGATGCCGTTGTTGAGCAGGATCGAGCCTTCTTTGGATGCCAGCTTGTCCAGCGTCCTCAGCACGTCGTCGAGCTGCTCCTCGGTCCGCACGCGCTGCTTGGAGACGGCGACGATGCCGTTGTAGCCGGTGAACGGGTAGGAGAACTTCTGCCCGTCGGGCCGTGCGAGGTTGCCGGCCATCGCGACCTTCTCGTGGTAGGTCTCCGGGTCCAGCTCCTTGAACTTGTCGAACAGCTCCCCTGCCCGGACGTTGACGTCGATGATGATGCCGCCCTTGCCCTGCAGGAACGGGTCGTTCCACTTGCCGGTGTCCAGGGTGGCCCAGTCGGGGTTGACCAGGCCCTCGTCGACGAACCGCTTGATGTACTTCTGGGCCTCCCAGAACTCCGGCACGTCGAACTCGGGGACGAGCCTGCCGTCGCGCACGCCGTAGTTGTTCGGGGTGCCGAACCAGACGTCGATGACGTTGTACGGGCTGGAGGCGGAGAAGACGGGGGCCGGCCACTTGGGCAGGATCAGGCCGTAGGTGTCCTTCTTGCCGTTGCCGTCCGGGTCCCTCTCGGTGAACGCCTTGGCGATCTCGTACAGGTCGTCGGTCGTCTCGGGCAGCTTCAGGTCCAGCTTCTCCAGCCAGTCCTTGCGGATGACGACCGCCGAGCGCAGCAGCGGGCGGACCCGGTAGACGCCGTAGTTGCGGCCGTCGGTCTTGGAGTTGAGCCAGGCCTGCGGGGACTTCGGCTTGAGGTTCGGATACTTGTCCAGCTTGTCGGTGAGGTCCCAGAACGCTCCCGCTTTGGCAGTCTTGACGAACGCCGTGCCCTTGTTGTCCTGGATGACCATGACGTCGGGCAGGGCGTCGGAGGCGAGCGTGACGTTGGTCTTCTCGTTGTAGTCGGCGTTGGGCACCCAGGTGATCTGGAGCTTCTTGCCGGTCAGCTTCTCGGCCGCCTGGTGGATCTCCCCCTGAGGGTCGGGGGCGGTCTGGAAGAGCGGGAGCATCAGGGTGAGCGTGTTCGCGTCCGCCGCCTCGCCGCCTCCCCCGGAGCAGGCGGTGAGAGCCAGGGCGAGGGCTAACGCGGCGGCGGCAGGCCGGCGACGACGGGATGCGGTCATCGGTTCCCTTTCGAGTGCAGGCGCGCCTCGTTCTCGTCGAAGAACCGCA
The DNA here is from genome assembly GCF_050936535.1 of Nonomuraea sp. CA-218870. NCBI lineage: Bacteria > Bacillati > Actinomycetota > Actinomycetes > Streptosporangiales > Streptosporangiaceae > Nonomuraea > Nonomuraea sp. CA-218870. The sequence goes on from NZ_JBNJMN010000001.1 coordinate 4,869,020, forward strand.
GGCAGAGCCACGTGTTGAGGCAGATCCACGCGCCCACGCTGACGAGCGGCGCGAGGAGGGGCGCCGCCATCGTCGCGAAGACGATCGCGGCGAGCACGAACAGCAGCAGCGCGGAGGAGGCCGGGCGGGTGAGCGCCAGCAGCGACGCCTTCGGCAGGTAGGCCGGCAGCGGCAGGTCGTAGTGGGCGTAGAGCGGCCCCAGGTAGGACCCGACGCCGGCGAGCGCCACCAGCGCCACCACGGTGACCACCCGCCAGGCCGCCCCCTCGGGTCCCAGGGCCGTGAAGTACAGGTAGTTGCCGACCAGGACGGCGGCGGCCACCGCCGGCGGCAGGACGAGCAGGGACGCGCGGATGAACTCGCGCCGGTAGACGCCCCAGAACGCGGCCCATCCCTGAATCGATTCACCGTGAGCGTGCCTGCGGGCCAGGGTGTACGCGGCCACAGTGGCCGGTCCCAGCCCGAGCAGCACGCCGCCGAGAAGCGTGAAGACGATCCACTGCGCGTTCAGCCGGGCCGCCCAGACCACCTCGGAACAGGCGGCCTGGAACCTGATTGACATGGCGGAATGGCTCATCCGGCGGCATCTTCTCGTGGCGTGTGCGCGGGCCCGGGGACGGGACCCGTTGCCGGGTGGTTCCGGTCCCGTTACGCGGGGGTGAACGGCGGTCGGTTGCTGCGAAAGTAGTGTTGAATCGAATCAAAGTCAACCGTCTCCGGCGACGAATCCGAGGCTGGGGAAAACGCCTTCCGTCCGGACTCGTGGACGGCGGGGTCCGCTCAGGCGTCGCGCCGGACGGCCTTGCTCGACTCGCGCACGACCAGGTCGGGCTGGAAGATCACCTGCCGGTGGCGGTGCTCGTCCGCCGCCGAGACCTCCTCCAGCAGCAGCTCGATCGCGGTCCGGCCGAGCAGCTCGCGCGGCTGGCGCACCGACGACAGCGGCACGGCCGCGGCGGCGGCGAAGTCGATGTCGTCGTAGCCGACGATCGCCACGTCGTCGGGCACCCTCAGCCCGCGCAGCGCCATGGCCTGGAGGAAGCCGAGGGCGAGCAGGTCGTTGGCGCAGAAGGCGGCGGTGGGCCGGGCCGAGTCGGGCAGCGCGGCCAGGCGTTCGCCCGCGGCCCGGCCGGCGGCCACGCCGAGCGAGGCGATCTCGAGGTCGACGAGCTCGGCGCCCTCACCGGCGGCGGCGACGGCGGCCGAGGCCCCGGCGTGCCGGTCGGCGACCTGCTTGATCGACAGCGGCCCGCCCACGAACGCGATGCGCCGGTGGCCGCGCTCGACCAGGTGGGCGGCGGCCAGCCGGCCGCCGAGCCGGTCGTCGACCGCGACCGAGCACTGCGGGCCCGCGGCGGCGCTGTCGACCAGCACCACGGGCGTGCCCCTGGCGCTGAGCTGGGCCAGGCGCGGACTGGCGGCGTCGACCGGCGTGATCAGGACGCCCAGCACCCGCTGCTGCTCCAGCTGGTCGAGGTGGCGGCGCTCGCGCTCGGGGTCGGCGGCGCTGTTGCAGAGCATCATCATCGTGTCGTGCTCGTCGGCGACCGCCTCGGCGCCCTGGGCGACGTCGGCGAAGAACGGGTTGGAGACGTCGAGGACGACCAGCCCGACGGTGCGGCTGCGGCCGACGCGCAGGTGGCGGGCCACCTCGTTGCGGACGAAGCCGAGCTCGCGGATGGCCTCGAAGACCCGCTCGCGGGTCGCGGGCGAGACGATCTCGGGGCGGTTGAGCACGTTGCTCACGGTGCCGACCGAGACCCGCGCCAGCTGCGCGACCTCCTTGATGCTCCTGGTCCCCATTGATCCTCACGAGGCCGTGCCGCCGTGGACGGGGTCCATCATAGCGGCCTTGAAGATTCCTTTGAATCGTCTCAAAGCCTGGTGTCAGTGCCGCGCGGCCTCGGCGCTCATCCCGTCCAGCATCAGCCCGAGGAACCAGGTGGGCCGGGACGCCACGTGCGCGGGCAGCGAGCCGGGGTGGCAGGCGAACAGGTTGAGCAGCGCCACCACGTCGCCGGCCGTCACGTCGGCGCGCATCCGGCCGTCGGCCTGCGCCCGGCGGACCAGCCCGCCGAGCCGCTCCAGCCAGCGGTCCCGGATCTCCGCGAACCCGGGCCCGACGGTCGCCTCCTCGGGCAGGGCGGCGAGCGCGGCGGCGAGCACGCCCCGCCCCGACTCGCCCGCCCACAGCACGAACGCCCGCAGCGCGCTCCAGGCGTCGGGCTCCCGTTCGGCGGCGCGGTCGAGGGCCTCGGCCAGCGAGTGCGCGTAGTGCTCCCCCATGGCGGCCAGCAGCGCGGCCCGGTCGGGGAAGCGCCGATAGAGGGTGCCGACGCCGACGCCCGCACGACGGGCGATGAGGTCCATGGGCGCGGCCGGCCCGCGCTCGGCCATGACGGCCGCCGCGGCCTCCACGATCTTGCCCAGGTTCCGCCTGGCGTCCGCCCGCACGGAGGAAGCGTACCCGGAAAGAAATGGACGATGAGATTCCGTTTTCTGTTACGGTCGACTCAACCGGAATATCTTCGTCCGCTTAGGAGTGGTCATGATCGTGGTCACCGGCGCGACCGGCTCGATCGGCAGGGCGCTCATCTCCCTGCTGCCCCGCGACGAGGTGCTCGCCGTGGTCCGCGAGCCCGCCGACCTGGGCTGCCCGCACGCCCTCGGCGACTTCGAGCGCCCGGAGTCGATCGCCGCGCACCTGTCACCGGGGGACCGGCTGTTCCTCAACAGCTCCCTCTGGCCCGGCGTCGCCGACGCCCACCGCGCCGTGATCGACCTGGCGAGGGAGGCCGGGGCGGCGCAGGTGGTGACGGTCTCGGTACGCCACGCCAGACCGGGCGGCCGGCTCGGCCAGGACCCGCACGGCCGCATCGACGAGCACCTGCGCGCCTCCGGCCTGCCGCACGCGATCCTGCGGCCCGGCGGGTTCATGCAGAACCTGCTGACGGAGGTGCGCGACGGCCGCTTCCACGGCTCGTACGGAACCGCCCGGGTGAACCACATCGACGTCCGGGACATCGCCGAGGTGGCGGCGGCCCTGCTGACCCGGCCGGTCGGGCCGAGCGCGACCTACACCCTGACCGGCCCCGAGGCGCTCACCCACGAGGAGATAGCCGCGGCGATCACCGCCGCGACCGGCCGCCCGGTGACCTACGCCGACCTCCCGGTCCCCGCCATGACCGCCCACCTGACCGCCCAGGGGGTTCCGGAGGGCGTCGCCGCGCAGCTGGCCGCGATGATGCGGGAGATGGAGACGGAGGACTGGGCCTCCGTCTCCACCGTGGTCGAGGACCTCACCGGGCGCCCGCCCCGCTCACTGTCGGACTTCCTCGCCGGCCACGCCCACGCCTTCGACGCCTGACAGGCGCAGCGGTCCCGCCGCCCGCGCCTTCGACGCCTGACGACCGCGGCGGTCCCGCCGCCCACGGCTTCGGACCATGACGGTCGCAGGAGTCCCCCGCCGTGCGCCCGCGCCCTGGACGCCTGAGGGGTCAGGACGGGTCCACCACGCGCACCCGTACCGCCCGGAACTGGGCCGGGGTCTCCTTGAGCACCGCCAGCCTCGGGTCGGGGACCGTCAGGAACGGCTCCGCCTCCAGGGCCAGCAGCGGCGCCAGGCGGCGGTCGGCGCGCAGGGCGCCGGCCGCCGCGCGGTCGCCGCCCAGCACGACGGCGTCCAGTTCGCCCAGGTACGGCGTCAGCACCCGCAGGGCCGTCTCCACGGCCGCCTCGAACGCCTTGCCGGCCTGGTTGGACCTGCGGCGGGCGAAGCGCTGCTGGGACCAGCCGCCGGCCGCCGTGCGCCCCTGAACCAGCCGCGACCCGACCTTGGACGCGACCAGTTCGGTCCCGTCGAACACCCCGGCCGCGTACCCGCCGAGCCGCACCAGCACCACCCCCACCCGCCGGGCGGCGCGGGCGTGCTCGACGAGCCGCGTCACGTGCGGCGGCCCCGGCCGCATCGGCGGGAAGGGCACGTGCAGCTCGGCCAGCGCGCCGTCACGGGCCGTCAGCCGCACCACGCGCGCGTCGCCGGCGGCCTCGAACGGTCCGTGGCGGGCGGCGAACCCGTCGATCCACGGGTGCAGCCGCTCCGGCGGCACGGACACCCACCGGCCGCCGCCCTTCGCCGGTCGCGCGCTCATGCGGGAAGGCTAACGGAAGGCCCGGCCGGCGGCGGAGCCGCGGCCCGCGACCGGACCCGTGCGCTGACCTGTGCGCTGACCCGTGCGCTGACCCGTGCGCTGACGCGTGCTCTGACGCGGTGGGTAACGACTCGTCCGGTGCTCTGGGCAGATCGCGGCGGGCCAGGATAGGAAGGAGGCGTGACGCGATCGATCAACAGACGTGCCCTGCTCGGCACGGGCATGCTCGCCGGGGTGGCCGCCTGCACGCCCGCCGCCTCCCCTGCCCCCTCCCCGGCCAGTTCCCCCACCGGCGCACCCGCCTTCGACGCGAGTGACTGGGAGTCGGTGCGCGCGCAGTTCACCCTCGATCCCGCGTACGGGCAGTTCGCCGCGTTCGTGCTGGCCCCCGCACCCGCCCCGGTGCGCGCGGCGATCGAGCGGCACCGCGCCGGCCTGGACGCCGACCCGCACTACCTGCCCTCCGGCCGCGCCACCCCCGACGACGCCGTGCTGGAGGCCGCGGCGCGCTACATCGGCGCCGACGCCCGCGAGATCGCGCTCACCGACAGCACCACCATGGGCCTGGGCCTGCTCTACTCCGGCCTGCGGCTCACGAAGGGCCAGGACGTGCTCACCACCGAGCACGACTTCCTGGCCACCCACGAGGGGGTGCGGCTGCTCGCCGACCGCACCGGCGCGAAGGTGCGCAGGGTCAGGCTGTACGACGAACCGGCCAAGGCGTCGGCCGACCGGATCGTCGAGACGATCAAGGAGGGCCTGGGGCCGCGGACCCGCGTGGTGGCGGTGACGTGGGTGCACTCCAGCACCGGTGTGCGGCTGCCGATCAGGGCCATCGCCGACATGCTGGCCGAGGCCAACCGGGACCGCGACGAGGACGACCGGGCGCTGCTGTGCGTCGACGGGGTGCACGGGTTCGGCGCGATCGCCGACGGGATGGACGACCTGGGCTGCGACTTCATGGCCAGCGGCACCCACAAGTGGCTGTTCGGGCCGCGCGGCACCGGGATCCTGTGGGGCCGGGCCTGGGAGGCGCTCGCGCCGGTCATCCCGGGTTTCGGGCGGGCGTCGTTCGTGGCCTGGCAGCGCGGGGCTGGGCCGGGCGCGACCACGGCCGAGCTGGCCACGCCGGGCGGCTACAAGGCGTTCGAGCACCGGTGGGCGATGACGCAGGCGTTCAACTTCCAGACGGCGATCGGCAAGGACCGCGTCCAGCAGCGCACACAGGAGCTGGCCACCCGGCTCAAGGCCGGCCTGCGCGAGCTCCCGCACGTCCGGCTGGCCACCCCGGACTCCCCCGAGCTGTCGGCGGGGCTGGTGTGCTGCTCGATCGACGGCCTGGACCCGGCCGAGGCGGTGGCCCGCCTGCACGAGCGCAAGGTGATCGCCTCGACCACCCCGTACGTGCCGCCGCTCCTCCGCTTCGGCACCAGCATCGTCACCACCCCCGAGCAGGTCGACCAGGCCGTCGAGGCGGTGAAGGGACTGGTATGAACGGGTCCGCACCGTACGGGCCGCTGATCGGGCGCTGCGAGGTCGCCGGCCCCGAGCCGGGCTCGGACCACTACGGGGTGCTCGCCGAGCTGCGCCACTGAAAGCGGGGCGGTGTCCGTCGCCGAGCCCCAGGACATCGCCGGCGGAAGCGTCCAGATCCACGGCTGAACCGACCTGGCCACGACCCGATCTCTCCGGAGATCCGCGAAGCCACCCGGTCATACCAGCCGCATCAGCCTCAGAGCCGGCAGGCGTAGATGTCGGTGACGAGGATGGCGCGGGCGCCGATGTCCCACAGCTTGTCCATGACCTGCTGGTGGCCCTGACGGCGGACCATCGCGCGGACGGCCACCCAGCCCTCGCGGTGCAGCGGTGAGACCGTCGGCCCCTCCATGCCGGGGGTGAGGGCGATGGCCTCGTCGATCCGCTCGGCGCGGATGTCGTAGTCCATCATCACGAAGTCACGGGCGTGCACCACGCCCTGGAGACGGCGGATGATCTGCTGGACGCCCGGCGTGTCGGCGGCGTCGTGCCGCCGGATCAGCACGGCCTCGGAACGCATGATCGGCTCGCCGAACACCTCCAGCCCGACGTTGCGCAGCGTGGTGCCGGTCTCGACCACGTCGGCCACGGCGTCGGCGACGCCCAGCCTGATGGCGGTCTCCACGGCGCCGTCGAGCTTGATCACGCGCGCGTCGACGCCCTGGTCGGACAGGTACTTGTCGAGCAGGCCGGTGTAGGAGGTGGCCACCCGCAGACCCTGCAGGTCGTGCACGCCGGTCATGGCGCCCGTCCTGGCCGCCAGCCGGAACGTGGAGGCGCCGAAACCGAGCGGCATGATCTCCTCGACGGGCGCGCCCGAGTCGATGAGCATGTCCCTGCCGGTGATGCCGAGGTCGAGCGTGCCCTCGCCGACGTAGACGGCGATGTCGCGAGGGCGCAGGAAGAACAGCTCGCAGCCGTTGGCCTCGTCGACGACGAACAGCTCTTTGCTGTCTCTGCGGGGCCGGTAGCCGGCCTCCTTGAGCATGATCTGGGCGGCCTCGCTGAGAGCGCCCTTGTTGGGTACGGCCAGACGTAGCATGTCGATGGTTCCTCAGATGTGTCGCGGAAAGTATGCGGGACGGGCGGAAACGGGCGCGGGGCGCCCTAGAGATGCTTGTACACCTCGTCGAGCCCGATCCCCTTCGCGATCATCAGCACCTGCACGTGGTAGAGGAGCTGCGAGATCTCTTCGGCGGCCCGGTCGTTGGACTCGTGCTCGGCGGCCATCCAGCTCTCGGCGGCCTCCTCGACGACCTTCTTGCCGATGGCATGGACGCCGGCGTCGAGCGCGGCCACGGTGCCCGACCCCGCGGGCCGGGTCTGCGCCTTCTCTGACAGCTCGGCGAACAGCTCTTCGAAGGTCTTCATGATCTCTCTCGTCGTTCGGCAGGAGTGCTCTACAAGCCTAGTCTGCGCCAGGCACCGGACTCACCGAGGACCGCCGCGTTCACCGGGCGCGTCGCCCTCCCCTTCCCTGGTGCAAGCCCTTGGTGCGGGCACCTGGCACAGGCCGCCGGGGAGGGCGCGACGCGCCCCTGTTCTGCGTCGCGCCCCCGTCCGCGGGCATCCCTCAGCCGGCCGTCACCAGGGAACCGGGCCCTCCACGCTGAAGAACCCGCCGGTCGGCCCGTCGGAGCCGAGCGCGGCCAGCCGCACCACGATCGCGGCACCCTGTGCGGGGGTGAGGAACCCGCGATGGTCGTTGATGTCGGTGGCGACGTAGCCGGGAGCCGCGGCGTTGACCAGGATGCCGTGCTTGCGCAGTTCGTTGGCGTACTGCACGGTCAGTGCGTTCAGCGCCGTCTTGGAGGGCGCGTACGCGGCCGACTGCGGCAGCGCCGCCAGCGGGCCTCCAGGGTCGCTGGTGACGGTCAGCGACGCGGCCCCGCTGCTGAGGTTGACGATGCGGGGGGCCGACGACCGCCTCAGCAACGGGAGCATGGCGTTGGTCACCGCGATCACGCCGAAGACGTTGGTCTCGAACACCGCCCGGACCATGTCCAGGTCGACGCCGCTGGGGATCTGGTCGACGGCGTCCTCGGGCGCGACCCGGCCAGAACCGGTGATGGCGGCATTGTTGACCAGCACGTCGAGGTGGCCGAAGCGCTCCCCGATCCATCGCGCGGCGTCCTCGGCGGTGGCCGGGTCGGTGACGTCCAGGGTGACCGCGTGCGCGGCGCCGCCCCCCGCGCGCACCGCCGCCGCGGCCTCCTCGCCGAGCCTCGGGTCCCTGGCTCCCATCAGGACCGTCATGCCCAGCTTGGCCAGTCGCTCCGCGGTCGCCCGCCCGATCCCCTTGTTCGCCCCGGTGATCAGCGCGACCCTCCGGCGCACGGTGTGCTCGTCCACGGTCAAGGCTCCTGTCTCGGTGGCGCTGTGTCTCCCCCCGGGACGAGACAGGCCGGCCGTCCTGTGACATGGCCGTCGTCGTCCCGTACGCATGTCACAGAACACCTGGGCTGTCTCGTCCCGGGAACGTGGATCTGGCCACCGACGTCGGGAAGGTGATGGTCATGCGGGTGTTCGTGGCGGGCGGCGCCGGGGTGCTGGGACGACGGCTGGTGTCCCGGCTCGTGGCGCGCGGTCACCAGGTGACGGCGACGACGACGGGTCCGGGCAAGCTGGGCGTCCTGGAGAGCCTGGGGGCCGAGGCGGTCGTGATGGACGGGCTGGACGCGGAGGCGGTCGGTGAGGCGGTGGCCCGGGCCCGCCCGGACGCGATCGTGCACCAGATGACGGCCATCAGCGGCAAGCCGGACATCAGGCATTTCGACCGTTGGTTCGCCACCACCAACCGGCTGCGCACCGAGGGGACGGACCATCTGCTGGCCGCCGCCGAGGCGACCGGCGTCCCCCACGTCGTGGCGCAGAGTTACGCCTCGTGGAACGGCATCCGCGAGGGCGGATGGGTCAAGACCGAGGAGGACCCGCTGGACCCGACGAGCACCGGGCAGGGCGCGCGGGCGATCCGCCACCTGGAGCGCGCGGTCGTCGAGGCCGGGGGCGCGGTGCTGCGCTACGGCGCCTTCTACGGTCCGGGCGCCACCGACGCCCAGGTCGAACTGGTGCGCAAACGGCAGTATCCCGTCATCGGCGACGGCCGCGGCCACAGCTCGTGGGTGCATCTCGACGACGCGGCCGAGGCCACCGTCCTGGCCGTGGAGCAGCGGGCGCGGGGCGTGTTCAACATCGTCGACGACGAACCGGCCCCGGCGCGCGAGTGGCTGCCTCACCTGGCAGCGTGCGCGGGCGCCAGGCCGCCGATGCGGATCCCGACCTGGCTGGCCAGGCCACTGGCCGGGAGGACCGCGGTGGCGATGATGACGGAAGGACGCGCCTTCTCCAACGCCAAGGCCAAGCGGGAGCTCGGCTGGCGGCCGCGCCACCCGTCCTGGCGTCAGGGGTTCGAGGAGGAGCTTCTCAAGGAGGAGCCGCGGTGAGCAGGACGGAGGAGTTCCAGGAGCTGCGGCCGCTGCTGTTCTCGATCGCCTACCGCATCCTGGGCAGCGTGAGCGAGGCCGAGGACGTGGTCCAGGAGGCCTGGCTGCGTTACGACGCCTATCCGGGACGGCCCGCCTCGGCCAAGGCGTTCCTGTCGGCCACGGTGTCCAGGATCGCGATCGACGTGCTGCGCTCGGCCCGGGTCCGGCGTGAGGAGTACACGGGGCGGTGGTTCCCCGAACCTCTGCTTGCCGACCCGTACGAGGACCCGGAGCGGTCGGCGGAGCTGGCCGACTCGGTGTCGACGGCGGCCCTGCTGCTGCTGGAGCGGCTCAGCCCGCTGGAGCGCGCGGTCTTCGTGCTGCGGGAGGTGTTCGGGTTCGGCTTCGGCGAGGTCGCCGCGGCGGTGGGGCGCTCGGAGTCGGCCTGCCGTCAGCTCGCCGTGCGGGCGCGCCGCCACATGGCCGAGGGGCAGGTCCGGTTCACGACCGACCGCCGGGAGCGGGAGGAACTGGCGGGACGGTTCTTCCACGCTTTCCGCGAGGGGGACGTCGACGGGCTGCGCGCGTTGCTCGCCGCCGACGTGGCGATGGTCGGCGACAGCGGCGGCCGGGCCCCGCTGTGGGGCCGCGGCGTCTTCGGCGCCGCCGAGGTGGCCCGTACTCTGGCCGCGATCGTCGGGCCGTTCGCCCGCATCGGCGGCGTGGTGGAGCCGCGCGAGATCAACGGCCAGCCGGGGGCGATCTTCCGCGACCGTGACGGCAAGATCGTCAACACTCTGGCGTTCGACATCCTGGACGGGCGGATCCAGACGATCCGCGCCGTGATCAACCCCGACAAACTACGCCACCTGGGCCCGGTGGCGGACACCTGGGCCGTCATCCGCGAGGCCGCCCGAGCCCGCCGCCCCGCCCCTCCCGCCATGACCTGACCCCGCCTCACCCCGTGCCGTCCGAGAAGGCGTGACGAACCCCTGAACCTCTCCAACCGCCGCAGCAAGTCTTCAAGGAGTGCGGGCGGCTACTTGGCGCACAGTATCTGGGGGTGCGTACGGCATGTTGGGCAGGTCAGCGGCGGTCGAGCGGCACTACCGTGAGCGGTGGCCGCCGATCAGTCGGTGTCGTGGGTGGTGGTCTTCGATGAGGACCTGACGTTGCATGTCGAGGCGTGCGCGCGTACCTGGCGGGGTCACGATCGAGCTCTATGCGCACTGCCAGTTCGAGCGGGCCGAGATCACCGGGGACGCCGGGGACATGGTGTTCGTGAATCTGTTCCATGCCCCGTGGGCCACGGCGAATGTCGATGCGCTGTTGCGGGAGACGTTCCGGGTGGTGCTACGGCATCGCCTGATGGCGGCAGGCGCGCACGGGCGGCGGATCGCGGTCCCCGCCGACAAACAACGGACCTTTCCTCCCACTGCGCGATATGAAGGGACATGTGGAGTTTGCTCGCTACTGGCATTACGACGGGTTCGGCGGCCTGGACTTGATGCGTGCGCAGTTCGTCCGGCACCGATTCGCCCGGCACAGCCATGAGACGTACGCGATCGGAACGGTGGAGGCCGGCCAGGAGGAGATCAAATTCGCCGACGGCGTGCACCGCGTGGGCGCCGGCGAGGTCGTGATGATCGAGCCGGGCGTCGTGCACACGGGCGAGCCCCACACGGCCGACGGGTGGGCGTACCGGGTGTTGTACCCCGGTGTCGAGCTGGTGCGGGAGGTCGCCGACGAGCTCGGCGTGCCGGGCGAGACCCCGTCGTTCGAGCGGCGGGTGGTCGCCGACGCGCGCCTGTCGCGCAGGGTGGTGGCCGCGCACCGCGCGGCGGAGCCCGGCGCCTCGCTGGCCGCCGACACCGAGCTGCATGCCCTGCTGGCCTGCATACTCGCCGCGTACGGCACGCGCCGGCCGCAACACCGGGCTGAGACCATCGGCAGGAGGCGGATGGCCCGGGTGCGTGAGGTGCTGCACGCACGGATGCCGGATCCGCCCGGTCTGGCCGAACTGGCGGCGATGGCGGAGGTCACCCCGTACGCCCTGCTGCGTTCCTTCCGGCGCGCGTACGGCATGCCGCCGCACGCGTACGTGACGCAGTTGCGCGTCGCCAGGGCCCGCGAGCTGCTGCGACGGGGCGTGCCGCCGGCTGAGGCGGCGCTGGCGGCCGGATTCTGCGATCAGTCGCATCTGTCGCGGCACTTCCGGCGGTTCGTCGGGGTGCCGCCCCGTGCCTACCAGCGCGCGGTGCAATAACGTCCAATCCTTGGCTCGCGTGCTGCGCCTACCGTGCCCGCATGACGACTGGTGAGCACGCTCTCCCTCTTGACCTCGACCCCTCCGCCGTGGCGCGGCTGGGCCGGCACGCGGTGGACTTCCTGGCGGACTGGGTGCGCGAGCTGGACACGGCGCCCGCGAGCCACTACGAGCCGGACGGAGGGCTGCTCACCGCGCTGCGCCGGCCGCCCGGCGACGGGCCCGGCAACTTCACCGCGCTGCTGGAGCTGTTCCGCCAGGCCGCCGGGCAGGGCGTCGACACCGCCGGCCCCGGCTACCTGGCCTACTTCCCTGCGGGCGGGCTGGTCACCGTCGCACTGGCCGAGCTGCTGGCGCAGACCGTCAATCGTTTCACCGGCGTGGCCCAGGTGGCGCCGGCGCTGGTCGCCATGGAGCACGGGGTGCTGAGCTGGTTCTGCGAACGGTTCGGGCTGCCGGCCGGCGCGGGCGGGCTGGTCACCACGGGCGCCTCGGTGGCGACGCTGTCGGCGCTGCTCGCCGCCCGCCACGCCCGCGGCGACGGCACGATCTACGTGACTGAGCACACGCACTACTGCGTGGCCAAGGCGGCCCACGTCATCGGCCTGCCCGCCGACCGGATCCGCACCGTGCCCGCCACCACCGGCCTGCGCATGGACGTCGCCGCCGCGGCCACCATGATCGCCGCCGACCGTGCCCGCGGGATGCGCCCCGTCCTGCTGGCCGGCACCGCCGGGACCACCAGCTCCGGCACCATCGACCCGCTCGCCGAGCTGGGTGAACTGGCCCGCGAACAGGACCTGTGGTTCCACGTGGACGCCGCCTACGGCGGCGGCTTCCAGCTCACCGGACGCGGCCGGACCCGCCTGCGCGGCATCGAGACGGCCGACTCGATCATCCTGGACCCGCACAAGAGCCTGTTCTTCCCCTACGGCACCGGCCTGCTGCTGGTCCGCGACCCCGCCGCCCTGCACGCCGCCCACGCCGCCGACGGCCACTATCTGCAAGATCTCAGCCCGGCCGGCGACCTGCCCGACTTCGGGCATCTCGGCGTGGAGCTGACCCGCGAGTTCCGCGGCCTGCGCCTGTGGCTGCCCCTGCACCTGCACGGCGTCCAAGCCTTCGAACGCGAGCTCGACGAGAAGCTCGACCTCGCCGCTCACGTGCACCGCCACCTCGCCGCGGACCCGCGCCTGGAGGTGCCCTGGCAGCCGGACCTGACCGTGGTGCTCTTCCGGCTACGGGGCACCGACCAGGACAACGGGCGGCTCCTCGCGAAGATCAATGCCAGCCGGCGCGTCTTCCTCAGCAGCACCACCATCGACGGCAGGTACTTCCTGCGCCTGTGCGTGCTCAGCTTCCGCACCCACGCCGACCGCGTGGAGGAGGCCCTCGCGATCATCCGCGCAGCCTGCTGACCCGCTGAAAGGGCCCGACAAGCCGTCCGGCGAGGCAAGCGCGGAAAAGGAAACAGGCGGGCCCTGCGGTGGGGCGGGGGGGTGGATGGCGGGGCTCGCCCTCGGCTGGTCGTGTCCGCATACGCGAGCACCCCCGCGCCGCTCGTCAGAACGGCACGGGGGTGCTCGGTGATGGCCTGTCAGGCCCGCCTGTCACGCGGATCGCGCCGTACGCGCAGGCAGGATGGACCTGAGGTCAGCGGTCGAAGCGGCGGCCGGATCCGCCACGGCGGAAGCCGCCGCCCCTGGCGCCGCGGTCGTCGGAGCGGAAGCCGCCCGGGCGGTAGCCGTCGCGGGGACGGTCGTCGGGACGGCTGACGGAGCGGTCCCGGTCGCCCCCGGCGGGACGGCCGCGGTCGGCGGAGTAGCGGTTGGCCCGGTCGTCGGAGCGGAACCCGCCGGCGCGCGTCCCGCGGTCGTCACGGTAGCCGCCCCGGTCATAGCCGGGCCGGTCGTCGCGGTAGCCGCCGCGCGGGCGGTCACCCTCGCGGAACGGGCGGTCGTCGGAACGGTAACCGCGCTGCTCGGAGCGGAACCCGCTGTCGCGGCGGTCCTCGCCGAACGCGCGGGGCTCCCGGTCGCCGCCGTGGCGGCGGTCGTCGCGGAACGGCCGGTCGCCGCCCTCGTGCCGACGCCGGCCCGAGAAACCGTCCTCGTGGCGGCGCGGCCCGGAGAAGCCCTCCTCACGACGCGGGCCGGAGAAGCCCTCCTCACGGCGCGGGCCGGAGAAACCATCCTCGCGGCGCGGGCCGGAGAAGCCCTCGTCGTGACGCCTGGGGCGCTGGCCGTCGTAGTCGCGGCGCGGGCGGCGGGTGCGGGCGCCGTGGGCGTCACGGCCGTCGCGGCGCGGGCGCAGGGGCTTGCGGACGTCCGGCTCCCAGACGGGGATCGACTCGCCGCTGGGCGTGCGGGCGCCGGTGACCTCGGCCACCCGCGGGTGACCCGGGGTCGCCTTGAGGCGGAACGGTTGGATGCCGGCCCGCCGGGTCAGCGACTCGGTGGAGCGGCGCTCGTTCGGCAGCACCAGCGTGACGACGGTGCCCTTCTCGCCGGCGCGGGCGGTGCGGCCGCCCCGGTGCAGGTAGCTCTTGCTGTCCTGGGGCGGGTCGACGTGCAGCACCAGGCTGATGTTGTCGACGTGGATGCCGCGGGCGGCGACGTCGGTGCAGACGAGCACGTTGACGGAGCCTTCGCGGAACTCGGCCAGGATGCGGGTGCGCTGGTTCTGGCGCTTGCCGCCGTGCAGGCCGCCCGCCTTGACGCCGACCCTGGCCAGCTGCTTGCAGAGGCGGTCGACGCCGTGCTGGGTGCGCACGAAGATGATCGTGCGGCCCTCGCGGTTGGCGATCTCGGCGGTGATGTCGAACTTGTCGTCCCGGGTCACCTGCAGCACGTGGTGCTCCATGGTGTCGACGGGCGAGGTGGCGGGGGCGACGGAGTGGCTGACCGGGTCCTTGAGGAAGCGCTGGACGAGCTTGTCCACGTCGCCGTCGAGGGTGGCCGAGAACAGCAGGCGCTGCCCGGTGGGCGGGGTCTGCGCGAGCAGTTCGGTCACGACCGGGAAGAACCCGAGGTCGCACATGTGGTCGGCCTCGTCCAGGACGCTGACCTCGATGTCCTCCAGCGAGCACTCGCCCTGGCGGATCAGGTCGCCCAGCCGGCCGGGGGTGGCGATGACGAGGTCGACGCCGCGGCGCAGCGCCTCGATCTGCTTGCCCATGGACATGCCGCCGACGATGACCTTCATGCGCAGGCCGAGGCCGCGGCCGAGGGGTTCGAGGGCGTCGTGCACCTGGAGGGCGAGCTCACGGGTGGGGACGAGGACCATCGCGCGGGGGCGGCCGGGGGCCGGCCTGACGCCGGCGATGCGGGCCATCATGGGGAGCCCGAAGGCGAGGGTCTTGCCGGAGCCGGTCTGGCCGCGGCCGAGCACGTCGGCGCCGGCGAGCACGTCCGGGATGGCCGCGCTCTGGATGGGGAACGGGGAGGCGATGCCCTGCCTGGCCAGACCGTTCACGAGCGGCTTGGGCAGACCGAGCAACTCGAACTCGGAGGGCCCCTGCTCGGGGGTCGTCTCGGGCATGACAGCGTCAAGCATGGTCACGAAACTCGTGCCTTTCAGTCGAAGTGGCACGTCACTTCTGCGAAAGGACGAGCCAGGACGTACGGCCACGTTGCCGTACACATTGCAGTGCGCCCGCCATCGGGGCGGAGCTTGGGGGAAGGCGCACCTGAGGGCGCCGGCCGCAGGCGGCGCGGGACGCGCGATGAGGCGTCAGGTGTCCTTGTGTGCCAACAAGGGAGAGATCGCGATGTATTCCCGAGGGAGGACTCGGACTTTCCGAAACCCTCCGGCACGCTGAGACGGCCGGCGCCGGGGCGCCAGCCTCCAGCCGAAAAGATCAGACGTTGAAGCCTAGCATACGAAGCTGCTCACGGCCCTCATCTGTGATCTTGTCAGGGCCCCACGGCGGCAGCCAGACCCAGTTGATCTTCACGTCGGAGACCATGCCGTCGAGCGCGGAGTGCGCCTGGTCCTCGATGACGTCGGTCAGCGGGCAGGCCGCGCTGGTCAGGGTCATGTCGATGGTGGCGACGGGCTTGCCGTCCTCGTTCGGATCCAGGTTGAGACCGTAGATCAGGCCGAGGTCGACGACGTTGATGCCCAGCTCGGGGTCGACGACGTCCTTGAGCGCCTCCATGACCTCCTCGACGGTCGCGTCACCGTCGAAGCCGGTCGGGGTCTCGACAGGCTTGCTCATCGGGCAGCACTCCTCACCACAGCGTCCTTGTAGGCCATCCACGACAGCAGCGCGCACTTGACGCGCGCCGGGAACTTGGCCACCCCGGCGAACGCCACCGCGTCGCCGAGCACGTCCTCGTCGGGTTCGACCTGCCCCCTGCCCTGCATGAGGCGGGTGAACTCGTCGACCACCGACAGGCTCTCCTCCACGGTCGAGCCGGTCGTCAGCTCGTGCAGCACCGACGCCGCGGCCTGGCTGATGGAACAGCCCTGCCCGTCGTACGACACGTCCTCGATCTTGCCGGCGTCGCCGACCCTGACCCGCAGCGTGATCTCGTCGCCGCACGTCGGGTTCACGTGGTGAACCTCGGCGTCGTACGGCTCGCGCAGCCCCCGCCCCTGCGGGTGCTTGTAGTGCTCCAGGATCAGCTCCTGGTACATCGACTCGCCGATCATGGCTATGCGAACACCTTCTGGACGTGGTGGAGGCCGCGCACCAGGGCGTCGATCTCGCCCGTGGTGTTGTACAGATAGAACGACGCCCGGGTGGTCGCCGGTATTCCGAACCGTAGATGCAGCGGGCGCGCGCAGTGGTGGCCGACGCGCACCGCGATGCCGAAATCGTCGTCGAGGATCTGACCGACGTCGTGCGGGTGGATGCCGTCCAGGGTGAACGACAGCGTGCCGCCGCGCAGTTCGAGCGAGTCGGGGCCGATCAGCCGCAGGCCCGGCAGGTCGCGGAGCGCGTCCAGGGCGTACGCGGTGAGCTCGCGCTCGTGGGCCTCGACCGCGGTCATGCCGATCCCGGTCAGGTAGTCGACGGCCGCGCCGAGACCGATGGCCTCGACGATCGGCGGCGTGCCCGCCTCGAACTTGTGCGGGATGGGGGCGAACGTCGAGCGGTCCATCCAGACCGCCTCGATCATCTCGCCGCCGCCGAGGAACGGGGGCATGGCGTCGAGCAGCTCGCCGCGACCCCACAGCACGCCGATGCCCGAGGGGCCGACCATCTTGTGACCGGTGAAGGCGACGAAGTCGACGCCCAGCGCGGCCACGTCCACCGGGTGGTGGGGCACCGACTGGGAGGCGTCGAGCATCACCAGCGCGCCGGCCTGGCGGGCGCGGGCCAGCACGTCGGCGACCGGGTTGACGGTGCCGAGCACGTTCGACTGGTGGGCGATGGAGATGATCTTGGTCCGCTCGCCGACCAGGTCGTCCAGCTTGGACAGGTCGAGCCGGCCCTCGTCGGTGACGCCGAACCACCTCAGCGTCGCACCGGTGCGCTGCGCCAGCAGCTGCCACGGCACGATGTTGGAGTGGTGCTCCATCTCGGAGATGACGATCTCGTCACCGGGGCCGAGCCGGAAGCGGTCGTCGGCGTTGGCCGGGTTGCCGAAGGAGTAGGCGACCAGGTTGAGCGCCTCGGAGGCGTTCTTGGTGAAGACGACCTCGTCGCGCGAGGGCGCGCCGACGAAAGCGGCGATCTTGTCGCGGGCGCTCTCGTAGGCCTCCGTGGACTCCGCCCCCAGCACGTGCATGGCGCGGCCGACGTTGCCGTAGTGCATCGCCAGGTGTTCGCGCATGGTCTCGATGACCTGCGTGGGCTTCTGGGAGGAGTTGCCCGAGTCGAGGTAGACGAGCGCGCGCCCGCCGGGCAGCTCGCGGGAGAGAACCGGGAAGTCCTTCCTGATCCTCTCCACGTCCAAGCTGGTCTGAGTCATGCAGATGCCTTCGTGTACTGCTCGTAGCCCTCGGACTCGAGCTTGTCGGCCAGCTCCGGTCCGCCCTCCTCCACGATCTTGCCGGCGGCGAAGACGTGCACGAATTCGGGCTTCACGTAGCGGAGGATGCGGGTGTAGTGGGTGATCAGCAGCACGCCGGTCTCACCGGAGGCGCGGAAGCGGTTGATGCCCTCCGACACCACCCGCAGCGCGTCGACGTCGAGGCCCGAGTCGGTCTCGTCGAGCACCGCGATCTTCGGCTTGAGCAGCTCCAGCTGGAGGATCTCGTGGCGCTTCTTCTCGCCGCCGGAGAAGCCCTCGTTGAGGTTGCGCTGGGCGAAGGCGGCGTCGATGGCGAGCGCGTCCATGCCGTTCTTCAGATCCTTGGCGAACTCGCGCAGCTTGGGCGCCTCGCCGCGGACCGAGGTGACGGCCGAGCGCAGGAAGTTGGACACCGACACGCCGGGGACCTCGACGGGGTACTGCATGGCCAGGAACAGGCCGGCGCGGGCCCGCTCGTCGACCGACAGCTCCAGCAGGTCGACGCCGTCGAGCAGGACCTGCCCGCCGGTGATCGTGTACTTGGGGTGACCGGCGATCGCGTAGGCGAGCGTGGACTTGCCCGAGCCGTTCGGACCCATGATGGCGTGGGTCTCGCCGGACTTCACGGTCAGGTTGACGCCGCGCAGGATTTCCTTGTCCTCGACGGCGACGTGGAGGTCACGGATCTCAAGGGTGGACATGTGCTTATGACTCCTTCGAGAGCGAGACGAGCACGTCATCGCCGTCGATCTTGACTGTGTAGACGTTCACGGGACGGGTGGCGGGCGGGCCGGTGGGCTTGCCGGTGCGGACGTCGAAGCACGAGCCGTGCAGCCAGCACTCGAGCGTGCCGTCGTAGACGTCGCCCTCGCTGAGCCGCACCTCGGCGTGGGAGCAGACGTCGTGCAGGGCGAACACGGCGCCGCCCTGGCGCACCAGCGCGACCGGGATGTCCCCGACCTCGACGCCCAGGACACCCCCGTCGGGGATGTCGCCGATCACGCAGACCTTCTCGAAACTCATCGCGAGAGCTCCGCCTCCAGCGCCGCCATGACCCGCTCGCGGATCTCCTCGATCTGGATCTTCTCGACGAGCTGGCCGAGGAAGCCCCGGATGACCAGGCGGCGCGCCTCGTCGTACGGGA
Source organism: Nonomuraea sp. CA-218870 (assembly GCF_050936535.1). NCBI lineage: Bacteria > Bacillati > Actinomycetota > Actinomycetes > Streptosporangiales > Streptosporangiaceae > Nonomuraea > Nonomuraea sp. CA-218870. Next base: position 4,887,505 of record NZ_JBNJMN010000001.1, read on the forward strand.
TGCCCCGGGCCTGCAGGTAGAACAGGTGCTCGTCGTCGAGCCGGCCGGAGGCCGAGGCGTGCCCCGCGCCGGCCACCTCGCCGGTGAGGATCTCCAGGTTGGGCACCGAGTCGGCGCGGGCGCCGTCGGTGAGGATGAGGTTGCGGTTGAGCTCGTACGTGTCGGTGCCCTCGGCCTCGACCCGGATGATCACGTCGCCGATCCAGACGGCGTGCGCGTCCTGGCCCTGCAGGGCGCCGCGGTAATCGACGTTGCTCTTGCAGTTGGGCTGCGAGTGGTCGACCAGGAGGCGGTGCTCCAGGTGCTGGCCGGCGTCGACGAAGTAGACGCCGAGCAGGTCGGCGTCGCCGCCGGGCGCGGCGTAGGACACGCTGGGCGACAGGCGCACGACGTCGCCGCCGAGCGTCACCACGAAGCTGCGGAAGGTGGCGTCCCTGCCGAGCCTGGCGTGATGGTGGCTGACGTGGACGGCGTCGTCGTCCCAGTCCTGCAGGCTGACCACGCGCAGGGTGGCGCCGTCGCCGACGGCGAACTCCACGTTGTCGGCGTAGACGGCGCTGCCCTTGTGGTCGAGCACGACCACGGCCTCGGCCATCGGCTCGACCTGGACCAGCAGGTGACCGTAGGCGGCGCCGTCGCCGGCCCCGGTGAGCGTGACGACGGTCGGCCGGGAGGCCACCGCCTCGCGCGGCACCGTGAGCACGGTCGCCTTCTCGAACGCGGTGTAGGCCTGCGCGCTGACCCGGTCGGCGGGCACGTAGACCTGGCCGAGCCGCGGGTCGTCGCGGCCCACGGTCTCGACGGTGACCTCGGGCGCGGCGTCCACGTCGACCCTGACATGACCTCCGGGGACGGCCTTGCCGTCGTGCAGGCCCTTCAGGCGCGCGAGCGGGGTGAACCGCCACGCCTCCTCACGCCCGGCCGGCACGTCGAAGTCGGCCAGGTCGTACGACGCCTTCTCGTGCAGGGTCGACAGGGGCTTCTCGTTCAGGCCCATCAGCCGACGGCTCCTTCCATCTGCAGCTCGATCAGCCGGTTCAGCTCGAGCGCGTACTCCATGGGCAGCTCACGCGCGATCGGCTCGACGAAGCCGCGCACGATCATCGCCATCGCCTCGTCCTCGTCGAGCCCGCGGCTCATGAGGTAGAACAGCTGGTCCTCGCTGACCTTGGAGACCGTGGCCTCGTGGCCCATCGAGACGTCGTCCTCGCGGACGTCGACGTAGGGGTAGGTGTCGGAGCGGCTGATCTGGTCGACGAGCAGCGCGTCGCACTTGACGGTGCTGGCGCTGCCGTGGGCGCCCTCCTCGATCTGCACGAGACCGCGGTAGGAGGTGCGTCCGCCGCCGCGCGCCACCGACTTGGAGATGACGGTGGAGCTGGTGTGCGGCGCGAGGTGGACCATCTTGGACCCGGCGTCCTGGTGCTGGCCCTCGCCGGCGAACGCGACGCTCAGGGTCTCGCCCTTGGCGTGCTCGCCCATGAGGTAGACGGCGGGGTACTTCATCGTGACCTTGGAGCCGATGTTGCCGTCGATCCACTCCATGGTCGCGCCCTCGTAGGCGACGGCGCGCTTGGTGACCAGGTTGTAGACGTTGTTCGACCAGTTCTGGATGGTCGTGTAACGGCAGCGGGCGTTCTTCTTCACGATGATCTCGACGACCGCGGAGTGCAGGGAGTCGGAGGAGTAGATCGGCGCGGTGCAGCCCTCGACGTAGTGGACGTAGCTGTTCTCGTCCACGATGATCAGGGTGCGCTCGAACTGGCCCATGTTCTCGGTGTTGATCCGGAAGTAGGCCTGCAGCGGGATCTCGACCTCGACGTTCGGCGGCACGTAGATGAACGAGCCACCGGACCACACGGCGGTGTTGAGCGCGGCGAACTTGTTGTCGCCGACCGGGATCACGGAGCCGAAGTACTCCTTGAAGAGCTCCTCGTGCTCCTTCAGGCCCGTGTCGGTGTCGACGAAGATGACGCCCTTCTCCTCGAGGTCCTCACGGATCTTGTGGTAGACGACCTCGGACTCGTACTGGGCGGCGACGCCGGCGATGAGGCGCTGCTTCTCCGCCTCGGGGATGCCGAGCTTGTCGTAGGTGTTCTTGATGTCGGCCGGCAGCTCGTCCCAGGACGTCGCCTGCTTCTCGGTCGAGCGGACGAAGTACTTGATGTTGTCGAAGTCGATGGCGGTGAGGTCGGAACCCCAGGTCGGCAGCGGCTTCCGGTCGAACAGGCGGAGGCCCTTCAGGCGAAGGTCGAGCATCCATTCCGGCTCGTTCTTCAGCGCGGAGATGTCGCGTACGACCTCCTCGGACAGGCCTCGCTTGGCCGCCGCGCCGGCGGCGTCGGGGTCGGCCCAGCCGAACTTGTAATTCCCGAGGCCTTCCAGCTCCGGGCGGTCGGTGACAGTCACCCTCCGGTCTCCTTGCTTCTGTCGCGGATGCTTCTCTCGCGAACGCCTCCGTGGCGAACGCTCCGGTCGCCGGCCTCGTGGCCGCGACCGCTCTCATCTGCTCTATGTGAGGCCCCCAGCGTCTGGGGGCTGACGTGCGTGGTGCAGACCCCGTCGCCGTGGGCGATCGTGGCCAGGCGCTGCACGGGGGTGCCGAGCAGCTGCGCGAACGCCTCCGTCTCGGCCTCGCACAGCTGCGGGAACTCCGCCGCCGCGTGGGCCACCGGGCAGTGGTGCTGGCAGAGCTGGTCGCCGCCCGACTTGGCCTTGCTGGCCGAGGCGGCGTAGCCCTCCGCGGACAAAGCCTGCGCCAGCACCTGGACGCGCTGGCCCGCCGGCACCGTCCGCATGACCGGCTCCAGCCGCCGCAGCAGGCCCTCGACCTGGGTGCGGGCGAAGTCGGCCACCGCCTCCTCGCCCAGGCGCTCGGCCAGGAAGCGCAGCGCGCTCCCGGCCAGGTCGTCGTAGGCGTGCTCGAAGGCGTTGCGCCCCGCGTCGGTGATGGCGAACAGCTTGGCCGGCCGTCCCCGCCCCCGCTGGCCGCGCGGCCGCACCGTACGGGGCTCGATCATCCCGTCGGCGAGCAGCGCGTCGAGGTGACGCCGGACGGCCGCGGGCGTCAGCCCGAGCCGCTCGCCCAGCGCCGCCGCGGCGATGGGCCCGTGCTCCAGGATGAGCCGGGCGACGCGCGCACGGGTGCTGCGCTCGCTGCCGGGCTCTATCAAGGGCACGTTTTTCACAACATCAGTGTGCCGTAATTCCTTCCCGGTCCACAAATGGTTCCGACCAGCCGGTCAATGCAATTTCTCACGCAGGTAAGCCTTACCTAACACCCCTGGGCACCAGGACGGCGAAGGTCAGGGCGGAGCAGGCGAACAGGACCGTCATGACGACGGCCATGGGCAGCGCGGTGCCCGCGCCGAACAGGCCGACGAACGGAGCCGCGAACGCGCCCAGCGCGAACTGCAGCACGCCGAGCAGCGCCGAGGCCGCCCCCGCCACCTGCGGCGCCTGACCGGCCAGGGCGAGCGCGCCGGTGCCCGGCAGGATCAGCCCCTGGCCGCACATGATGACGAACAGCCCCGCCACGACGGCGGCCAGCCCCAGCCCGGTGGAGACGGCCACCAGCAGGAGCGCCGCGCCGGCCAGGGCGACGAACAGGCCGGCGAGGACGAGCCCGGCCTGCGACAGCCGACCGGCCAGCCGGCCGCCGACCTGGGCCATGATCGTCAGGCCCACCGCGTTGAGCGCGAAGATCAGCGCGTACTGCTGGGCCGTGGCCCCGTACACGTCCTGGAGCACGAACGGCGAGCCGGAGATGTAGGCGAACATCGCGGCGAACGCGAGCCCCGCGGTCAGCGCGCTGCCCATGAACGGCCGGTCGCCCAGCAGCCGGCGGAAACTGCGCAGCGTGTGCCGGAGACCACCGCTCTCCCGCTGGTCCGCCGGGAGCGTCTCGCGCACCCCGGCCAGCACCGCCAGCATCAGCACCAGCCCGGTCAGGCTCAGCGCCACGAACACGCCGCGCCACGAGGTGAACGTCAGCAGCTGCGCGCCCGCGATCGGCGCCAGGATCGGCGCCAGGCCGCTGACCAGCATGAGGCTGGCGAAGATGCGCGCGATCGCGGGCCCCTCGTACAGGTCGCGCACCACGGCGCGCACGATGACCAGCGCGGCGCCGCCGAGCAGGCCCTGCAGCAGCCGCAGCGCGATGAGCACGGGCACCGACGGCGCGAAGGCGCACAGCAGCGAGGCGACCATGAACCCGGCCACGCCGACGATCAGCGGCATCCGGCGGCCGCGCACGTCGCTGAGCGGCCCGGCCACCACCTGCCCGACCGAGACGCCGACGAGGCAGGCGGTCAGCGTGAGCTGCACCTGGGCGGGGACGCTGAGCATCTCCTCGGTGATGGCCGGCAGCGCCGGCAGGTACATGTCGATGGACAGAGGCCCGATCGCGGACAGCGCGCCGAGGATGAACAGCAGGAGCCCCCGGCGGCTCCGCCGGGCGACCGGTTGGGCGGCTTCTGCCACGGACATGCGCGTGCACCTCTTCCCCAGGAGGCCGGAACGTCGGTCTCCAGGCAGGCTAGGGCGTGGGATCCGCGAACGGCCGAGGAGAGAGAACCGGTTTCCGGCAAACCGCATTCCCGATTTCCGGAAATTTCCGGTAAATCGATGGTCCATGGCTTAAATCCCCGGGCCAGACCGGTGCGGGGCTGCCCGGCGAACCACGCTTCGCGGTCCCTAGACTCGGGGTCATGACATCCCCAGCCGTCGAGATCGTCGGTCTCGTGAAGCGGTACGGCGGCACCGCCGCGATCGACGGGCTCACGCTGAGCGCCGCCCGCGGGGCGGTGACGGCCGTCCTCGGGCCCAACGGCGCGGGCAAGACCTCCACCGTGGAGATCTGCGAGGGGTTCCGCACCGCCGACGCCGGCACGGTGCGGGTGCTCGGGCTGCCGCCCGCCTCGGCCGAGCTGCGCCCGCGGGTGGGCATCATGCCGCAGTCGGGCGGCGTCCCGCCCGCCGCGCGCTGCGGCGAGTGGCTGCGGCTGGTGGCGCGCTTCCACGCCCGGCCGCTCGACCCGGCCGCCCTCCTGGACCGGCTGGGGCTCTCCGACCACGTACGGACCCCGTTCCGCCGTCTGTCGGGCGGGCAGCAGCAGCGGCTGTCGCTGGCCGCGGCCGTGATCGGCCGGCCGGAGCTGGTGTTCCTCGACGAGCCGACGGCCGGGCTCGACCCGCAGGCGCGGCACGCCTGCTGGGAGCTGGTGGGCCAGTTGCGCGCCGCCGGGGTGTCGGTGGTGCTGACCACCCATCACATGGACGAGGCCGAACGGCTGGCCGACCAGGTCGTGATCATCGACAGGGGCCGGGTGGTGGCCGAGGGCAGCCCGGCCGCCCTGACCGGGGCCGAGCGGCAGCTGCGCTTCCGCGCCCGCCCGGGGCTGGCGCTGGAGGAGCTGCTCAACGCGCTGCCGGTCGGCAGCGCGGCCAAGGAGTCGCCGTCCGGCCACTACATCGTCGAGGGCCAGGTCGACCCCGAGCTGCTGGCCACCGTGACCGCGTGGTGCGCGGCGGAGGGCGTGACGGCCGACGACCTGCGCATCGAGCGGCGCACGCTGGAGGACGTGTTCCTGGAGCTGACGGGCAGGGAGCTGCGGTGACGACACCCACACTCGACTTCACGCCCGCCCCGGGGGCCGCGCCGTTCCCCCGGATGGTGCTGGCGCAGGCGGGGGCCGAGGTCCGCGGCATGCTCCGCAACGGCGAGCAGCTCCTGCTCACCATGATCATCCCGGTGCTGCTGCTGGTCGGCTTCTCGCTGGCGCCGCTGATCGACGTGGGCGGCGGCCGCCGGGTCGACTTCCTGGCGCCGGGCGTGCTGGCGCTGGCGGTGATGTCCACGGCGTTCACCGGCCAGGCGATCGCGACCGGGTTCGAGCGGCGCTACGGGGTGCTGAAGCGGCTGGGCGCGACCCCGCTGTCCAGGGGCGGGCTGATGCTGGCCAAGACCGCGGCGGTGCTCGTGGTGGAGGCCGTCCAGGTGGTGGTGCTGGTCGCGGTGGCGTCCGCGCTGGGCTGGAGCCCGCAGGGCTCGCCGGTGGCCGCCGTGCTGGGCGGCGCGGCGCTGGTGCTGCTGGGCACCGCCGCCTTCAGCGGGCTCGCGCTGCTCATGGCCGGCCTGCTGCGGGCCGAGGCGACGCTGGCCGCGGCCAACCTGGTCTACCTGCTGCTGCTGGCGGCGGGCGGGGTGGTGTTCCCGCTGGAGAAGTTCCCCGCCGCGGTGAGGCCGGTGCTCGAACTGCTGCCGATCTCGGCGCTGACCGGCGGCCTGCGCACGGTGCTCACCGGGGGCGCGCTGCCGCTGGCCGCGCTGGCCGTGCTGGCGGCCTGGGCCGTGGTCTCGCTCGCGCTGGCCGCCCGCACCTTCCGCTGGGAGTGAGCGGCGGCCCCGCTCACTCCGGGCGGGGGCCGAGGCGCTCATGTGCCCCGGCGTCCGGGCCGGGAGGTCTCGAATCTGTGAAGCGCTCCCTGGTCAGGAATGCCGTGGCAGGTCGATACGCTTCAGTCCGTTGTGCCCGGCCGAAGGAGCTCAGTGACCGCGTTCGCCCTCGACAACCCGCTCGACCGCGGCGGCCTGCCCCGGCCCGGCAACCTGCTGCGCACCGCCGCCGACTCCATCCCGCCGTCGGGGCTGGTGCTGCTGGCGATCTTCTCGGTGCAGATCGGCGCGGGGTTCGCCAAACAGCTGTTCGCGGCGCTGCCGCCGAGCGCGGTGGTGTTCCTGCGCATCGCCATGGGCGCGCTGGTCATCGGCGCGCTGGCGCGGCCGAAGCTGCGGGGCCTGCGGGGCCGTGACTGGGCGGTGGGGGTCGGGTTCGGCGTGACGCTCGCGCTGATGAACCTGACGTTCTACGAGGCGCTGGCGCGGCTCCCGATGGGCGTCGCGGTCGCGATCGAGTTCCTCGGCCCGCTTGGTGTGGCGGTGGCCGCCTCCCGGCGCCGCCTGGACCTGGTGTGGGTGGGGCTGGCGGGGCTCGGGGTGGTGCTGCTCGCGCCGTGGGGCGAGTCGTCGGCGGCGAGCTGGATCGGCATCGCCTTCGCGCTGGCGGCGGGGGGCTTCTGGGCGGGCTACATCCTGCTGTCGGCGGCGGCGGGCAGCCGGTTCCCCGGCACGACCGGGCTGGCGTTCGCGATGATCGTGTCGGCCGTGGTGGTCGCGCCGGTGGGCGTCACCACCGGCGGCGCCGACCTGCTCCGGCCGGAGCTGCTGCTGATCGGGCTGGGCGTGGCCCTGCTGTCGTCGGTGATCCCGTACTCGCTGGAGCTGCAGGCGCTGCGGCGGATGCCCAAGCACGTGTTCGGCATCCTGATGAGCCTGGAGCCGGCCGCGGCCGCGCTGATGGGCGTGCTGGTGCTCGGCGAGATGCTGCACGCCCAGCAGTGGACCGCCGTGATCTGCATCGTCGCGGCCAGCCTCGGCGTCACCCGGGCGGCGCGCGGCGGCTAGCCTTCGCGGGCCGCCCAGATGCCCCTGACGTGCTGGATGTGCTCGCTCATGATGTGCTCGGCGGCGCGCTCGTCGCCGTTCTCCAGCGCGTCGAGCAGCGCCAGGTGCTCGCGGGCGGAGTCGGCGAGCGTGCCGCGCTCCGCCAGTTGCGACAGGCCGTAGAGGCGGGCGCGGGTGCGCAGGTCCCTCACCACCTCGACCAGGTGGCCGTTGCCGGACAGGCCGAGCAGCTCCAGGTGGAAGCGCAGGTCGGCGTTGACGTAGGCGAGCAGGTCACCCCCCTCGGCGGCGGCGAGGATCTCCTCGGCGGCCGGGCGCAGCCGCCGGAAGTCGGGGGCTCTGCCGGCGTCGGCCAGCCTGGCGACCGTCGGCACCTCGATGAGCTCGCGCAGCTGGGTCAGCTCGTCGAGGTCGCGCTCGGACAGCTCGGTCACCCGGAAGCCCTTGTTGCGCACGGCCTCCACCAGGCCCGCCTTGGCCAGGTCGAGCATGGCCTCGCGGACCGGCGTGGCCGAGACGCCGAACTGGGCCGCCAGCACCGGCGCCGAGTAGACCACCCCTGGACGCATCTGACCGGTGATCAGCGCCGCCCTGAGCGCCTGCGCCACCTGCTCGCGCAGGCTCTGCCGTTCGCCCACCATCGGCAGGTCGAGCCGGTCCTCGGCAGCCATCCGCCCTTCCCTTCGCTAGGTCTCCTCGTGCCAGGCCTCGTACGCGGCGGCCGCGACCACCAGGTCCTGCCATGCCATGCCGGTGCCCTTGAACACGCGCGGCCCGGCCGCGGCCGTCACCCGGCCGGCGATCAGGTCGGCGAGGTTTCCGGCGAGATGGCGGGTGGTGATCGTACCGTGGCTCACCGGGATGACGACATCGCCGGCTTCGGCCAGGGCGGCCGAACGGGCCTCGACGACCACCGTGGCGCGGGCGACGAGGCCGCCGTCCAGCTCGCGCGCGTCCGGCTCGTGCGAGCCGATGGCGACGACCGTGGCGCCGTCGCGGACGAGCCCGCCGTCGAACAGCGGCTCCCTGGCGGTGGTACAGCAGACGATCAGGTCGGCCCCGGCGACGGCCCTGGCCTGCTCGGACGGGCCGGCCAGGGCGGTCGGCTCCAGGCCGAGGGCCGCGCAGCGGGCCGCGAAGGCCGCCGTGCGGTCCGGGTCGCGGCCGGCGACGGCGACGCGGCGGAGCGGCCGGACCTCACGCAGCGCGAGGACGTGCCCCCACGCCTGCGGGCCGGTGCCGAACACCACCAGGTCCCCGGCGTCCGGGGCCGCGAGGTGGCGGACCGCCAGGGCCGAGACGGCGGGGGTGCGCAGCGAGGTGAGCGCGATCCCGTCCATCACGGCCAGCGGCGCCAGGGTCTCGCCGTCGTACAGCAGGTAGGTGCCCTGGACGCGGGGCAGCCCGCGGGCGGGGTTGCCGGGCGCGACCGTGGCGGCCTTCACGCCGGCGTAGCGTCCGGCCGCGGCGGGCATGAGCAGGAGCTGCCCGGCGGGCAGCTCCACGACGGGCCGCCGCGGCGTCCGCTCGGGGTCGAGCCCGGCGCGCAGCGCGTCCTCCAGCAGCTGTACGGCGCGCGCCACCGGCACCAGCCGCGCCACGTCCGCGGCGTCGAGGTAGGGCAGCCCGCTCATCGGAGCGTGAACCCGGTGCCGAGCGGGTCGGCGGGGTCGAGCTCGAAGGCGTGGCGGCCGGTCCGGTAGGCCATGCCCTCGATCTCGGCGATCACGCCGCCCTCGACGACCCCGGCCACCCGGGCCAGGAACGTGGTGCCGACGACGCTCTCGTGCACGAGGGTGCCGCGCAGCCCGTCCTGGTGCAGCAGCGCCAGCCGGGCCGCGGTGCCGGACCCGCACGGCGACCGGTCGACCTCGCCGTCGGCGAACACGGTCACGTTGCGCTGACGCACCCGGCCCGGCTCCCCGTCCAGCTCCTCGTGGAAGATCACCCCGTACACGCCGGACAGCCGGTCGTCGCCGGGGTGCCGGGTCGCCGGGTGGCCGGCCAGGGCCGCCTTGACGCGGCGCGCGCAGGCGATCAGCTCGGTCAGGTGCTCCGGCCCCGCCTTCAGCCCGACGGCCGCGGCCGGCAGCGAGGCGTAGATCGCTCCGCCGTACGCGAGGTCGACCCGGACGCCGGCGGCCTCGACGCCGCGTGCGATCACGTACGAGGGGACGTTGACGAAGGTGACGGCGGTGACGCGGCCGCCGTCGCAGCGCACCCGCGCCGTGACGCGGCCGGAGGGCACGTCGACGACCACGTCCGTCTCGCCGTCGGGGTCGGCCTCGACCAGCCCCTCGCGCACCGCGTGCACGCCGAGCGCGATCGTGCCGTGGCCGCAGGCGGTGGAGTAGCCGTCCTTGTGCCAGAACAGCGCGCCGAGGTGCGCGCCGGGGTCGTCGGGCGGTACGAGGAAGCAGCCGTACATGTCGGCGTGGCCGCGCGGCTCGTGGCACAGCAGCCGACGGACGTGGTCGACCGGGGCGGTGTTGGCGCGGCGTTCCAGGACGGTGGCGCCGGGGATGCCGGGGACGCCGCCGGTGACGATCCGGAACGGCTCTCCCGCCGTGTGGTAGTCGACGGTGGTGATCGTCACAGCTCGAAACCCTCCGGGAACGGGTCGCGCGGGTCCAGGAAGTACTGGGCGGTGCCGGTGATCCAGGCGCGGCCGGTGATGGACGGCAGCACGGCGGGCCGGCCGCCGACCGTGGTCTCCTCCAGGAGCCTGCCCACGAACCGGGTGCCGATGAACGACTCGTTGACGAAGTCGCGGCCGGTCGGCAGCGCGCCGCGGGCGTGCAGCTGGGCCATCCGCGCGCTGGTGCCGGTGCCGCACGGCGAGCGGTCGAACCAGCCGGGGTGGATGGCCATGGCGTGCCGCGAGTGGTGGGCGTCGGAGCCGGGGGCGGCGAAGTAGACGTGGTGGCAGCCGCGGATGCGGTCGTCCTCCGGGTGCACCGGCTCGGCGGCGGCGTTGATCGCCTCCATGGTGGCCAGGCCGGCGGCCAGGATGTCGTTGCCCGCCTTGCGGTCGAACGGCAGTCCGTAGGCGTCGAGGTCCACGATGGCGTAGAAGTTGCCGCCGTAGGCCAGGTCGTAGCGGATCTCCCCGTACCCGGGAACCGTCACCGCGGCGTCGAGCCGGTCGGCGTAGGAGGGGACGTTGCGCAGCGTCACGGACGTGGCCGTGCCGTCCTCGACGGCCACGTCCACCACCACCAGCCCGGCCGGGACCTCCAGCCGGACGGTGGTGACGGGCTCGGTCACCTCGACCATGCCGGTCTCGACGAGCACGGTGGCCACGCCGATGGTGCCGTGGCCGCACATCGGCAGCAGGCCGGACACCTCGATGAACAGCACGCCCCAGTCGGCGTCGGGCCGGGTGGGCGGCTGCAGGATGGCGCCGCTCATCGCGGCGTGGCCGCGCGGCTCTCTCATCAGCAGCTTGCGGATGTGGTCGAGGTGGTCGCGGAAGTGGATCCGCCGCTCGGCCATGGTGGCGCCGGGGACGGTGCCGACGCCGCCGGTGATGACCCGGGTGGGCATGCCCTCGGTGTGCGAGTCGACGGCGTGGAAGACCCGCCGGGTCCTCATCGCAGGCCCTCCGCGAGCGCCTTCTCGGTGGCGGCGCGCACCGCGGCCTCCTGCTCGCCGGTCAGCGGCTGCCGGGGATGGCGGCACGGGCCGCCGGGGCGGCCGGCGAGGTCCATGGAGAGCTTGATGGCCTGCACGAACTCGGTCTTGGAGTCCCAGCGCAGCAGCGGGTGCAGCTTCCTGTAGAGCGGCAGCGCCGTCTCCAGGTCGTGGGCCAGGGCCGCCCGGTAGAGGGCGACGTTGGAGGCGGGCAGCGCGTTCGGGTAGCCCGCGATCCAGCCGACGGCTCCGGCCAGGGCCAGCTCCAGCAGCACGTCGTCGGAGCCGATGAGCAGGTCGAGGCCGGGAGCCAGCTCGGCGAGCTCGTAGGCGCGCCGCGGGTCGCCGGTGAACTCCTTGACCGCCACGATCAGCCCCTCCTCGTGCAGCCTGGCCAGCAGCGCCGGGGTGAGGTCGACCTTGGTGTCGTAGGGGTTGTTGTACGCGACGACGGGGACGCCCGCCCCGGCCACTTCACGATAGTGCGCCAGGACGGCCCGCTCGTCCGCCCGGTAGGCGTTCGGCGGCAGCAGCAGCACCGATCCGCAGCCCAGGCCGGCGGCGTGCTCGGCCCACCGCCGCGACTCGGCCGCGCCGTACGCGCCCGCGCCGGCCATCACGCGGTCACCGCCGACCGCCTCGACGGCCGTCTCCAGGACCTTGGCGCGCTCCTCGGGGGTGAGGGTCTGGTACTCGCCGAGCGAGCCGTTGGGCACCACGCCGTCGCAGCCGTTCTCGACCAGCCAGCGGCAGTGCGCGGCGTAGGCGTCGTAGTCGACGGACAGGTCGTCGCGCAGCGGGAGCGCGGTGGCGACCATGACGCCGCGCCAGGGCTTGGTCCGTTCAGTCATGGGGTTCCTCCAGGGTGAGTTCGGCGAGAGCGGCCAGGGTGACGGGCTGGGCGATGGGCCGGCGGGGCGCGGCCTGGTCGCCGTCGGCGAGACAGGCGACGGGGTGACCGCAGATCCGTCCCTGGCACCAGCCCATGCCCGCCCGGGACAGCAGCTTGACGGAGCGCGCGTCGGTGGCGCCGAGGTCGCGCGCCTCGCGGATCCTGGCCAGCGGCACCTCCTCGCACCGGCACACGAGGGTGTCGTCGCGCAGCCATCCCCGCCATCCGTCCTTGACGGGGTAGGCGGCGAGCAGGGCGGCGGCGAACGCGCGCAGCCTGGCCCGCCTGCGCAGCAGGAGCCCGGGCGGGCCGGGGCCGTCGTCGTGGTCGGCGGCTGCCGACAGGCCGGCGATGCGGCCTTCGAGCTCGGACAGGTGCCGGCCGCCGACGCCCGTGGGCTCGCCTGCGGCCCAGACGCCGGGGACGGTGGTGCGCTGGGCGGCGTCGGCGCGGAGCACCGGAGTGCCGTCGGCGTCCGGCCGGGTGGCGCAGCCGAGCTGGACGCCGAGGTCGATCTGGGGGGTGAACCCGTAGCCGGTGGCGAGCGTGTCGCAGGGGACGCGGCGGGTGTCCAGCACGTTCCAGTCGCGGTCCAGGCGGGCCACGGTGACGGCCTCCAGCTCCCGGTCGCCGTGCGCGGCCACGACCGCGTGGCGGGTCCGGTACGGCACGCGATGCCGCGCCAACGCGGCCAGATGACCGGCCGCCTCTCCGGCCCTGCCCAGGGCGAGCAGGGGGTGGCGGGCCAGGCCCAGTCCGCCGTTGGCCTCGTACACGCCCGGGACCCGCGCCCCGGCCGCGGCCAGGCCCGCCGCGACGGGCAGCAGGAACGGCCCGGTGCCGGCCACCACGACCCGGTCGCCCGCCACCACGCCCTGGCCCTTGAGCAGGGCCTGCGCGCCTCCGGCGGTGAGCACCCCCGGCAGGTCCCAGCCGGGGAACGGCAGCGGCCGGTCGTGCGCGCCGGTCGCGATCAGCAGCCTCCGGCACCGGACGGCGGTCCCGCCCAGGCAGTGCGCGGTGAAGCCGTCGGCCTCCCGGGTGACGGCCCACACCTGCCGGCTCGTCAGGACCTCGGCCCGTTCCGTCAGCGCCCGCACCTGCCGGGCGAAGCGCGCGAATCCCGCGGTCGCGGGCTCGCCGGGCACGCCCCGGTGCCGGAAGTACTGCCCGCCGAGCCGCGCTCCGGAGTCGACGAGCGCCACCCGCAGCCCGCGCAGCGCCGCCGTCAGCGCTCCCGCCACCCCGGCGGGCCCGCCGCCGACGACGGCGAGATCGTGGATCGTGGGCGACGGGGAGGGGCCGGTCATGACGTGGTCACCTGGTCCCCCGGGCGGGCCTCGGTGAGGCAGGCGCGCTCGACCGGGCCGCCGTTGACGCTGACCAGGCAGTCGAAGCAGACCCCGATCCCGCAGAAGAGCCCGCGCGGCCGGCCGCCGAAGCGGGTGGTGCGCCAGGCGCGGATGCCCGCCGCGTGCAGGGCGGCCCCGACGGTCTGGCCGGGTCGCGCCGGCACGGGCCGGCCGTCGACGGTGATCTCGAAGCTCATCGGTGCTCCCCGGAGCCGAAGCGGTCGGGACGGAACGGGTGGAGGTCCAGGTCGGGGCGGCCTCCGGTGAGCACCTGGGCGAGCAGGTGGCCGGTGGCGGGGGCCAGGCCGATGCCCGCGCCCTCGTGGCCGCAGGCGTGGTGGAGCCCGGGCGCGCGCGGGTCGGCGCCGATCACGGGCAGGTGGTCCGGGCAGTACGGGCGGAACCCGCAGTAGGAGCGGATGGCGCGGACCGCGCCCAGCGCGGGGAACAGGGCGACGGCCTGCGCGGCCAGCCGTGACAGCACCGGCAGCGACGTGGTCCGGTCGAACCCGACCCGTTCCCTGCTGGCCCCGATGAGCACGGTGCCGGCCGGCGTGCCCTCGACGACGGCAGAGGTCTGCAGCCCGGCCGAGTCGCTGGCGACGTCGGTGACGTACGCGGCCGTGTAGACCTTGTGCCGGATGAGCGGCTCGGGCAGCGGCTCGGTGACGAGGACGAACCCGCGCCTGGGCAGCACGGGCAGGCTCACCCCGGCCAGGGCGGCCAGGTCGCCGCCCCAGGTGCCGGCCGCGTTGACCACGGCCCCGGCCAGCATGTCGCCGTCGTCGGTGCGCACGCCGGTGACGCGGTCGCCCGAGCGGACGAAGCCGGTGACGGTGACGCCGAGGCGCAGCTTCAGCGCGCCGTGACCGAAGCTCTCGGCGCCGTGCCGCAGCAGCCGGGCGGCGGCCAGCATGGGCTGCACCTGGGCGTCCTGCGGGTAGTGGACGCCGCCGGCCAGCCCTTCGGCCAGGTGGGGCTCCAGCGCGCGCAGGCCGCCTGCGGGCACCACGTCGTGCGGGAGTCCCTGCTCGGCGGCCAGCTCCACCAGCCGCTCCTGGACCGCGGGCGTCTCGGCCACGACCAGCCCGCCCTTGGGCTCGTACTCGAAGCCGCCGGACGTCTCGGCCAGCTCCCGCCACAGGCGGCTGGAGAGCACGGCCAGGTCCAGTTCGGGGCCGGGTTCCTTGTCGGAGACGAGCACGTTGCCCTCGCCCGCCCCGGTGGTGCCGCCGGCCACGGGGCCGCGGTCGAGGACGGTGACGTCCAGTCCGGCACGGGCGGCGTAGTAGGCGCACGCGGCGCCGACGACCCCGGCGCCGACGATGATCACGTCGGACATCGCCACCTCCGCTCAGTAATATGTCACATACGCCGGGGGTTGAAAAGCCGGTGAAAGGACCGCGCCACCAGGCCCGTACCATCGATGACGTGAAGCTACCCACGGACCACTCCTCTCCTCTCGTGCGGGGGCTGTTCTCGTTCTGGGCGCCGACTCCCGCGGCCATGCGGGGCTGGGCGCTGGCGTCCGTCGTGGTCAACGCCGGCATCACGGTGAGCGGCGCGGTGGTGCGCGTCACCGGCTCCGGCCTGGGCTGTCCCACCTGGCCGCGGTGCACCGCCGACAGCTTCGTCCCGGTCCCGCACCCCGAGATCGACCCGCTCAACATGGCGATCGAGTTCGGCAACCGGCTGGTGACGTTCCTGGTGCTGGTGGTGGGCCTGGCCTGCGTGATCGGGGCGATGCGGCTGTCGCCCCGGCGCCCGTCGCTGGTGCGGCTGGCCTGGCTGCAGCCGGTGGGCATCCTGGCCCAGGCGCTGTGGGGCGCCGTCGTGGTGAACTCCCTGCTCAACCCGTTCACGGTGAGCATGCACTTCCTGCTGTCGATCGGCCTCACCGCCGCCTGCTGGGCGCTCTACGCCCGCGCCGGCGAGGGCGACGCGCCCGTCCGGCCCGTGACCCACGGCGCCATCCGGCGGCTCGGCCACGTCCTGCTGGCGGCGGTGTTCGTGCTCGTGGTCCTGGGCGTGGTGGTGACGGGCACCGGCCCGCACTCGGGTGACGTGGCGGCCTCGCGGTTCGGCTTCGACATCGAGACCGTGGCGCGGCTGCACGCCGACGCCGCCTACCTGGTGGTGGGGCTGACGTTCGCGCTGCTGTTCGCGCTGTACGTGACCGGCGCGCCGCGACGGGTCCGGCAGGCGGCGCTGGCGCTGCTGGTGGTGGAGCTGCTGCAGGGGGTGATCGGCTACGTCCAGTACTTCCTCGGCGTGCCCGCGGCCCTGGTGACGCTGCACGTGCTCGGCGCGACCCTGGTCTGGATCTTCACGCTGCGGGTGGTCACCTCGCTGCGCACGCGCGGCCCGCTGACCGAGCCCGCCACCCCGGCGCCCGTCGCGGCGCCCAGCCCCGTCTGACCACTCCCCCGCCGGGTCCCCCGCCGCGACTCCGACCGTTCTGCCAGTCTTCGGGATGGGATGTCCGCCACTCCCCCACCGGCTGGAGGCCCGTTTTGCGGGCGTTCGTCCGCCCCTCTCGAACGCTCCCGGGGGCGCGTACCAGGCGGCGGTGCCGGCGCCCTCGGCGCGGCGGGCGCCGGGTCAGCCGGGCGCGTAGCCGGCCTTGCCGGCGGGCGCGGGCGGCACCGGGAAACCGGCGCGGGCGGTGCTCATGCACTCCAGCAGGGCCCGCTGCTCCTCGTGGAAGGTCTGCTCGTCCACCATGCGCCGGGCGGCCCGCTCGTGCAGCAGGCCCAGCTCGGTGGCGGCCAGCTGGTAGTCGCTCATCGCCCGCAGCCCCTTCTTGCCGCCGTACATCCGCGCCCACTGCCGGGCGTGCCTGCGCCGGGGCAGCGCCGACAGCATGTGGATGTCCTCACTGGTCACCAGCTTGGTCGGCTCGTACGGGGGGAGGTAGCGCTGGATGAGGGCGACGATGCGGCGCCGGTCGCGGATGATGACGCCGACGAGCACCACGAGCACCGCCATCAGCACCAGGTAGGCCACGGCCAGGCCGGGGAAGCCGCCGTAGGAGACGAGCCCGTTCCAGAGGCCGTGCAGGACCATCGCGCCCGACCAGCCGGCCATGATGGAGAAGGTCCGCTCCGGCCCGTGCCGCTGCGCCGCGTAGGCGACCGCGACGCCGATCATCGAGGTGAACAGCGGGTGCGCGAACGGCGACAGGATGCCGCGCAGCACCACGGTCACGGCCAGCCCCACCCCGCCGGCCTCGCTGTTGAGCGCGGCCAGGTAGTAGCTGACGTTCTCGCTCATGGCGAAGCCGAGCCCGACCATGCTGGCGTAGATGATGCCGTCGGTGAGCCCGTCCAGCTCGAACCGGCGAAAACGCAGCAGCCCGAGCAGCACCAGCCCCTTCATCGTCTCCTCGACCACCGGGGCGCCGAAGGTGGCCGCGATGTTGCGGGCGGTGGCCTCCGACAGGTTGACGGTGTCCATGATGTAGTGCAGGTTGAGCGAGTTGACCACGCCCGCGACCAGCACGGCCACGCCCGCTCCCCAGGCGAAGGCGAAGATCAGGTTGCTGCGCGGCTCCGGCTCCATCCGGTCGAGCGCGAGCACCGCGGCCAGCAGCAGCGGCACCGGCGCCAGGGCGAGGGCCAGGGCGATGAAGAACTGCACCGGCTCGCCGTTGAGCACGTCGAAGGAGAACGAGACGAGGGTGCAGATGCCGGTGAGGACAAGCCCGATGATCAACGCTGAAGACGGGCGGTCCTTGAACACCCAGCGTGGATCATGGGACGGCATACGGTGACTGTAACCGATACGGGAGACGATGTCCTTCCCGGCTCAAACGCCGTCCTTCCCGGCTCAAACGCCCACCGCCCCGGCAGGTCAGGCCAGCAGCGGGTCGATGGCCACGGCCAGGAACAGCAGCGCGAGGTAGGCGTTCGACCAGTGGAAGAACCGCATCGGCCGCAGGTCGACCCCGGTCTTGCCGGCGTTGAGCCGGGTCAGCAGGGCGTGCGCCTCCCACAGGAACAGCGCGCCCAGCGCGGCTGCCACGACCGGGTAGAACAGCGTGGTGCCGGCGACCGGCCACAGCGCCAGCGAGCACAGCACGGTCGCCCAGCTGTAGGCGATCGACTCCATGATGACCCGGCGCTCGGTGGCGACCACGGGCAGCATCGGCACCGCGGCGGCCGCGTAGTCCTCCTTGTAGCGCATGGCGAGGGTCCAGGTGTGCGGCGGCGTCCAGAAGAACACCACGCCGAACAGGACCAGCGGCGCCCAGTCGAGCCGCTCGGTGATGCCCGCCCAGCCGATCAGCACCGGCATGCAGCCCGCGATGCCGCCCCAGACGATGTTCTGGGCGGTGCGCCGCTTGAGGATCAGCGAGTAGACCAGCACGTAGTAGAGGATCGCGGCGGTCGACAGCGTCGCGGCGAGCCAGTTGGTGGTCAGCCACAGCCCGACGGAGGACAGCACGCCCAGCACGATGCCGAAGATCAGCGCGGCGCGCGGCGACACCTGGTGCCTGGCCAGCGGGCGGCGCCGGGTGCGGCGCATCTTCTGGTCGATGTCGCGGTCGATGTAGCAGTTGAGTGCGTTGGCGCTGCCGGCCGACATCGTGCCGAACACCATCACCGAGACCGCCGTCCACAGCGGGGGCAGGCCGCCCGCCGCCAGGAACATCACCGGGAGCGTCGAGATCAGCAGCAGCTCGATGACGCGCGGCTTCATCAGGGCGACGTAGGCCTTGACGACCCCGCCGATCGACCGCGGCGCGGCGTGCGCCACGGCGGCGGAACCCTCGTGCGGCCTGCTCGCCTGCCTGTTCGTCAGCACCGTCAAGGCGCTTCCAGCACGTGCGGAGTCAACGCGTAACCTCGGATTAGAGCGGATTCGTGAGGGCAGCCGTGGCGTCCCTGGGAACAAACAAACTGTAGTCGCAAGGGCGGGCGGTCCGGCCAATGGGGGGCGTGCGCTTGCTCGGGGACACGCGTGAGTGGACGGGGAATCTACGTCCGTCGCCACTCGGTTAGGGTCCGTGTGGGCGGGATTGCCAACCGGCACCATCAGACAACTAGATTCCGGAGATCGAGCGTGAGCACCGAACTCGTGCCAGCCCTTGAGTGGACCGACCTCGACAGGCAGGCCGTCGACGTCGTCCGAGCGCTGGCGATGGACGCAGTGGAGAAGGCGGGTTCGGGACACCCCGGCACCGCGATGAGCCTGGCTCCCGCCGCATATCTGCTCTTTCAGCACGCGATGCGGCACGATCCGACCGACCCGCAGTGGGTGGGCCGCGACCGCTTCGTGCTCTCCGCCGGCCACACCAGCCTGACCCTGTACATCCAGCTCTACCTGTCGGGCTACGGGCTGACGCTGGACGACCTGCGGCGGCTGCGCCAGTGGGACAGCCTCACGCCCGGCCATCCCGAGCACGGCCACACCGCCGGCGTCGAGACCACCACGGGCCCGCTCGGCCAGGGTCTGGGCAACGCCGTGGGCATGGCGATGGCGGCCCGCCGCGAGCGCGGCCTGTTCGACCCCGACGCCGAGCCCGGCCGCTCGCCCTTCGACCACCACATCTGGTGCGTCGTGAGCGACGGCGACATCGAGGAGGGCATCAGCCACGAGGCCAGCTCGCTCGCCGGCCACCAGAAGCTGGGCAACCTCATCGTCATCTACGACGACAACCACATCTCCATCGAGGACGACACCCTCATCGCCAAGTCCGAGGACGTGGTCAAGCGCTACGAGGCCTACGGCTGGCACACCGTGAGCGTCGACTGGACCGAGTCCGGCGACTACACCGAGGACGTGCAGGCGCTGTACGACGCGCTGGAGGAGGCCAAGGCCGAGACCGGCCGGCCCTCGTTCGTCCGGCTGCGCACGATCATCGGCTGGCCCGCACCCAACAAGCAGAACACCGGCAAGATCCACGGCTCGGCGCTCGGCGCCGAGGAGGTCGCGGCCACCAAGCAGGTGCTCGGCATGGACCCGGCCAAGACCTTCGACGTGTCCGACGAGGTGCTCAAGCACGCCCGCCAGGTGGCGGCCAGGGGCCGCGAGGCGCACGCCGAGTGGGAGCAGGGCTACCGGCGCTGGCGCGAGGCCAACCCGGAGCGGGCCGCGGAGTTCGACCGCATCTCCCACCGCGAGCTGCCCGCCGGCTGGACGAGCGCGCTGCCGTCGTTCGAGGTGGGCGCCTCGATGGCCACCCGCAAGGCCTCCGGCGAGGTGCTGAGCGCGCTGGCGCCGGTGCTGCCGGAGCTGTGGGGCGGCTCGGCGGACCTGGCCGAGTCCAACAACACCACGATGAAGGGCGAGCCGTCCTTCATCCCCGAGGAGTTCCAGACCAAGGACTTCCCCGGCCACCGCTACGGCCGCACGCTCCACTTCGGCATCCGCGAGCACGCCATGGGCGCCATACTCAACGGCATCGCGCTGCACGGCGGCACCCGCCCGTACGGCGGCACGTTCCTGGTGTTCTCCGACTACATGCGCCCGTCGGTGCGGCTGGCCGCGCTGATGAAGCTGCCGGTCACGTACGTGTGGACGCACGACTCCATCGGCCTGGGCGAGGACGGGCCGACCCACCAGCCGGTCGAGCACCTCTGGTCGCTGCGCGCCATCCCCGGCCTGGACGTCGTGCGCCCCGCCGACGCCAACGAGACCGCGGCGGCCTGGAAGACGGTGCTGGAGCACACCGACCGGCCCGCGGCCATCGCGCTGACCCGGCAGAACCTGCCGGTCCTGGAGGGCACGAGCGCCGACGGCGTGGCCCACGGCGGCTACGTCCTGCGCGAGGCCTCCGACGGCCAGCCCAGGGTCATCCTCATCGCCACCGGCAGCGAGGTGGAGATCGCCGTCCAGGGCGGGGAACTGCTGGAGTCGCAGGGCATTTCGACACGAGTCGTGTCGATGCCGTGTGTCGAGTGGTTCAAGGGGCAGGACTCCGCGTATAGGCAGACCGTCCTGCCGTCGTCGATCCGGGCTCGGGTCGCCGTCGAGGCGGGAATCGCCCTCGGCTGGCACGAGTTCGTCGGAGAGTGCGGCGAGGTCGTCAGCCTCGAACACTTCGGCGCCTCCGCGCCGTACAAGACCTTGTACGAGCAGTTCGGGCTGACGGCGGAGCGGGTGGCCGCGGCGGCCAGGGCGTCTCTGGCCAAGCTGGGGCAGGACAAGGGCGAGACGACGGGAAACTGAGAGACATGAGCGAGATCCTCAAGAAGCTGTCCGGCCAGGGCGTGGCCGTCTGGCTCGACGACATCAGCCGCGAACGCCTGCGCACCGGCAACCTGGAGCAGGTGATCCGGGACAAGAACGTGGTCGGGGTGACGTCCAACCCGACGATCTTCGCCAGCGCGCTGAGCAAGGGCGACGCGTACGACACGCAGATGCACGACCTGGCGGTGCGCGGCGTCGACATCGGCGAGGCCGTGCGTGCCATCACCACCTACGACATCCGGTGGGCCGCCGACGTGCTGCGGCCGGTCTACGACGCCACCTCGGGCGTCGACGGCCGGGTGTCGCTGGAGGTGGACCCGCGCCTGGCCCGCGACACCGACAAGACGGTCGCCGAGGCCCGCGCGCTGTGGTGGCTGGTCGACCGGCCCAACCTGTTCATCAAGATCCCGGCGACCATGGAAGGACTGCCGGCGATCACGCAGGCGATCGGTGAGGGCATCAGCGTCAACGTCACGCTGATCTTCTCCCTGGAGCGCTACCGCGCCGTCATGGACGCCTGGCTGTCCGGCCTGGAGGCCGCGCAGGCCAAGGGGCTCAACCTGGCCACGATCGAGTCGGTGGCCTCGTTCTTCGTCAGCCGCGTCGACACCGAGATCGACAAGCGGCTCGACGGCGTGGGCAGGCCCGAGCTGAAGGGCAAGGCGGGCGTGGCCAACGCGCGCCTGGCCTACGCCGCCTTCGAGGAGGTCATGACCTCCGACCGCTGGCAGCGGCTGCGCGCCGCCGGGGCCCGCCCGCAGCGCCCGCTGTGGGCCTCCACCGGCGTCAAGAACCCCGACTACTCCGACACCATGTACGTCGACCAGCTCGTCGCGCCCGGCACCGTCAACACCATGCCGGAGAAGACGCTCGACGCGGTCGCCGACCACGGCGACGTCACCGGTGACACCGTGCGCCCCTACTACGAGCAGGCCTGGAACACCATGGCCGAGCTCAAGGACGCCGGCGTCGACTACGACGACGTGGTCAGGGCGCTGGAGGAGGAGGGCGTGCAGAAGTTCGAGGCGTCCTGGAACGAACTGCTCGAAAGCGTACGCAAGAACCTGGTTCCCTAGCGCCATCCGCGCCGCGGCGGAGGAGGCGGCTCCTCCGCCGCGGCGCGCCCGTACAGGAGGTTTGAGATGAGTGACCCGGCAGGGCCCCCGGCGGAGGCGCTCGCCGTGGCCGCGGCCGTCGCCGGCACCTCGACCACGATCGAGGTGGCGGCCGCCAACCCGCTGCGCGACCCGCGCGACAAACGGCTGCCACGGGTGGCGGGGCCGTGCGTGATGGTGCTGTTCGGTGTGACGGGCGACCTGGCCAAACGCAAGCTGCTGCCGGCCATCTACGACCTGGGCAACCGAGGGCTGCTGCCGCCCGGGTTCTCGCTGGTCGGGTTCGCCCGGCGCGACTGGCAGGACCAGGACTTCGCCCAGTTGACGCACGACGCCGTGAAGACGCACGCCAGGACGCCGTTCCGGGAGGAGGTCTGGCGGCAGCTCCGTGAGGGCATCCACTTCGTGCCGGGCGAGTTCTCCGACGACGGCGCGTTCGACGCGCTGGCGATGGCGCTGCGGGAGATCGACGACCTGCGCGGCACGGGCGGCAACTACGCGTTCTACCTGTCGGTGCCGCCGAAGTTCTTCCCCGTGGTGGTGGAGCAGCTCAAGCGCACCGGGCTGGCCGAGGCGCCCGACGGCTCCTGGCGGCGGGTGGTGATCGAGAAGCCGTTCGGCCACGACCTGAAGTCGGCGCACGAGCTGAACGAGATCACCACGTCGGCCTTCCCGGAGAGCTCGATCTTCCGGATCGACCACTACCTGGGCAAGGAGACCGTCCAGAACATCATGGCGCTGCGGTTCGCCAACAACCTGTACGAGCCGATCTGGAACCGCAGCTTCGTCGACCACGTGCAGATCACCATGGCCGAGGACATCGGCATCGGCGGCCGGGCCGGCTACTACGACGGCATCGGCGCGGCCCGCGACGTGATCCAGAACCACCTGCTGCAACTGCTGGCGCTGGTGGCCATGGAGGACCCGACCTCCTTCGACGCCAAGGCGCTGCGCCGGGAGAAGGAGAAGGTGCTGATGGCGGTGCGGCTGCCGTCCGACCTGGCGCTCAACACCGCGCGCGGCCAGTACGCGGCGGGCTGGCAGGGCGGCGAGAAGGTGCCGGGCTACCTGCAGGAGGACGGCATCTCGGCCGACTCGATGACCGAGACGTACGCGGCGGTGAAGCTGGAGATCGCCAACCGGCGCTGGGCCGGGGTGCCGTTCTACCTGCGCACCGGCAAACGGCTGGGCCGCCGGGTGACGGAGGTGGCGGTGGTCTTCCAGCGGGCGCCGCACCTGCCGTTCAGCAAGGACGACACCGAGATCCTGGGCCAGAACGCGCTGGTGATCCGGGTGCAGCCCGACGAGGGCATCACGGTACGGTTCGGCTCGAAGGTGCCGGGCACCGCGATGGAGGTGCGCGACGTGTCCATGGACTTCGCCTACGGCGAGTCGTTCCTGGAGTCCTCGCCCGAGGCGTACGAGCGGCTGCTGCTCGACGTCATGATCGGCGACCCGCCGCTCTTCCCGCACCAGCGCGAGGTGGAGCTGTCGTGGCAGATCCTCGACCCGATCGAGGAGTTCTGGGCCACGCAGGGCCAGCCGGAGCCCTACCCGTCGGGGTCGTGGGGGCCGCCGTCGGCCGACGCGATGATGGCCCGCGACGGGCGCACGTGGAGGAGGCTCTAGTGATCGGGCGAAGCGGGAGCGGCGCCGCTGTCGTCACCGGACCGGTGGAGGAGCGTTCGTGACCACCTTCATGCTGGCTGACACGACAGCCGGGAAGATCGCCAGTCAGCTCACGCAGCTGCGCCACCAGATGGGCGCGCCCGCGGTCGGCATGGTGCTGACGCTGGTGGTGGTGTGCGAGGAGCGCGACCAGTACGACGCGGTGCGCGCGGCCACGGACGCGGCGCGCGAGCACCCGTCGCGCATCCTCGTGGTGATCAACCGGGAGACCGACGAGGTCAACCGGCTCGACGCCGAGCTGCGCATCGGCGAGTCCGCGCCGGGCGAGACGGTGGTGCTGCGGCTCTACGGGGAGCTGACCGACCACGCCGACTCGGTGGTGAGCCCGCTGCTGCTGCCGGACACGCCGGTGGTCGCCTGGTGGCCCAGCCGCGCGCCGGAGGTGCCGTCGGCGGACCCGATCGGGATGCTCGCCCAGCGCAGGCTCACCGACGCCAAGACCGCCGCCGACGGGGTCGCCTCGCTGATGGACCGGGCCAAGGGCTACGCCGGCGGCGACACCGACCTGGCGTGGGCGCGGCTGACGCCATGGCGCAGCCTGCTGGCGGCCGCGTTCGACCAGCCGGTGGGCGAGGTGTACGGCGGCCGGGTGGCGGGCTCGCCCGGCAACCCGAGCGCGCCGCTGCTGGCCGCCTGGCTGTCGGAACGGCTGAACGTCCCGGTCGGCGTCGCCGAGTCCGGAGGTCCCGGGCTCACCGAGGTGCGTCTCACGATCGACGGCGGCGAGCTGGCGGTGGTGCGCGAGGACGCCCGGCTGGCCACGCTGTCGCGTCCCGGCCAGCCGGACAGGAACGTCGCGCTGACCCGCCGGCACCTGTCGGAGCTGCTCGCGGAGGAGCTGCGCCGGCTCGACTCCGACGAGACCTACGAACTGGCCGTCAAACGGCTCGCCCGTACGTACGCCCACTAAGGTGATGCAGGTGAGCGTTCCCACTGTTGTCGTGCACCGTGACGCCGACGTGCTGGCCAAGGCCGTCGCCGCGCGGATCATCACCCGGCTGGTCGACGTGCAGTCCGCGCAGGGCTCGGCGTCACTCGTGCTGACGGGCGGCAGCGTCGGCATCGCCACGCTGGCCGCGATCCGCGACACCCCGGCCCGGGACGCCGTCGACTGGCGCCGGCTCGACGTCTGGTGGGGCGACGAGCGCTTCCTGCCGTCGGGCCACCCCGAGCGCAACGAGACCGGGGCCCGGCAGGCGCTGCTCGACCACGTGGACGTCGACCCGTCGCGGGTGCACGTGATGGTGGGCCCCGACTCGGGCCTGTCGGCCGAGGAGTCGGCCGACGCCTACGCCGTCGAGCTGGCCAAGGCCGCCCGGCCGGAGGACCACGGCCCGGCGCCCGCCTTCGACGTGATGCTGCTGGGCATGGGGCCCGACGCGCACGTGGCGTCGCTGTTCCCGGGGATGCCCGCGCTCTACGACACCCGGCCGGTGGTGGCGGTGCACGGCGCGCCGAAGCCGCCGCCGACGCGGATCTCGCTGACGCTGCCGACCATCCAGGGCTCGCGCGAGGTGTGGGTGGTGGCGGCCGGCGAGGAGAAGTCGGGCGCGGTCCGGCTGGCCCTGTCGGAGTCCGGCCCGGTGCAGGTGCCCGCGGCGGGCGCGCGGGCCCGCCGCCGCACGCTGTTCCTGCTGGACCGCGCGGCGGCCGGCAAGATCCCGCCCGGCCTCGGCCGCATCGCCTCCCCCTGACGTTCTCCGAGACGGCCGCCCCCGGATGATCTCCGGCGGGCGGCCGCCGACGTCTCCGGCCCGAGCCCTTCGGCGTTCTGCACGTGCAGACACGTCGAAGACCCGGCACCGATGGCATCACTCTTGGTGGCCGGCGCGGGAAGTCCTTCGGGGTTGACGTGAGTTCAGGCGGAGGCGGCTTGGAGAAGGACTTCGGCTGCGGCGGTGCGCGCGTAGAGGACGGACCGGCCGGCGCGGTGGGCGCTGACCAGGCCCGCGTTACGTAGCGCGGTGAGGTATTGGGATACCCCGGCCAGGGAGAGTCCGGTGCGGTGGGCCAGCTGTGTGGTGGAGGCCGGGACCTCCAACTCGGTCAGCAGCAAGGTCCGTGAGCGCCCTAGTACGGCGGAGAGGGTGTCGGCCCGTGTAACGGGCCGTGCCTGCCAGAGTGAGCCGACACCACGCGCCTGATAGGCGAGCTGGGGTGGATCCGGCGGCGTCGTTCGGGTGCGCAGCCCTGCTCCGGTGAAGGCCGAGGGGATCAGCAGGAGTCCCGTGCCTGCCGTCGTGCGGGTCAGTGGCTGCTTTCGGCGGGCCATCCGCAGCGCGTTGTCATCCCAGCTCAGCGACGTGTGCAGGTCGCTGAGGAGGTGGCCGGTGCCGTGCTCGGCCGCCAGGCGGGCCCGGTAGAGGATGTCCGCGTCCAGGACTGCTCGGATTCGTGCCCAGTAGGGCGCGAGTGCCAGTCCCCAGTAGGTTTCGACTTCCTCTGTGACCTTGGCGAGGAGGCCCTGAGGGTCGTTGTGCAGGGCTCGTAGCCGAGGGCCGAGGGTTCCCTGGTGGCGGGCCAGGTGGTTGAGGTCATGGCGTACCCGGTCGGCGGGCGCTGCCCGGATCGCGTCCCGCTCTGCCTCCAGGGTGGGGGCCGGTCCGGTGGGGGCCGGGTTGAGGAAGTCGGGGACGTAGCCGCCGCTGGGCGGGATCAACTCGTAGAGCCATCCCCGGTCCAGTCCGGCGGCCACCAGGCGCGGCCGTACCTGGTCGACCCAGGGTCGGTGGACCGAACGCGTCGTGCCGGACATCAGCAACCGGAAGCTGGGCGCGACCTCCCACATCGGTGAGACGGCGAACCGCACCTGCGCCAGATCGCTCGTCGAGAACGCCAGCTCCGCCAGGACAACCCCTCCTCAATAGATTCAGGCATGCATGAATCAATGGCGAGCCAGCCTACCGCGCGGAGATCATCCCGTCATGACCTCACAGACGATCACCGCAGCGGCATCGGGCACCTGGAAGCTGGGCGACCTGACGGTCAACCGGATCGGTTTCGGCGCGATGCGCCTGCCGCAGCACGGCGAGGCCTTGGCACCCGATGCCGTCCCACGCGACCGTGACCAGGCGATCCGTGTGCTGCGCCGCGCGGCTGAGCTCGGCGTGAACCACATCGACACCGCCGGCTTCTACTTCTCGCCGCTGCGCTCGGCCAACGAGCTGATCAACCAGGCGCTGGCCCCCTACCCGGACGACCTCGTCATCACCACCAAGGTCGGACCGGGCCGCGACCCCTCGGGGCAGTGGCTGCCGCACGCCACTCCCGAGCAGCTGCGCGGCCAGGTCGAGGAGAATGTGCGCCAGCTCGGCCGTGACCACCTCGACGTGGTGAACCTGCGCATCGTCGGGACCGATTCGATCGCCGAACGCTTCGGCGCGCTGGCCGAACTGCGCGAGGCCGGACTCATCCGTCACTTGGGCCTGTCCAACGTCCGCCCCCACCACCTCGCTGAGGCCCAGGCCATCGCGCCGGTGGTCTGCGTCCAGAACATGTACGGCATCGGCGCATCGTCCGAAGAGAAGGAGTTCCTGGACCTCTGCGGTCAACAGCGCATCGCGTTCGTGCCGTTCTACGCGATCGCCGGCGCCGGACGCACTGCCGGTGCGATCATCGCCGACAGCCCGGAGGTGCACACCATCGCCCGCGCCCACGGCGTGAGCGCAGCCCAGATCCGCCTGGCCTGGACGCTGCACCAGGGGTCCCACGTGCTGGCCATCCCCGGCACTGGCGACCTCGACCACCTCGTCCAGAACGTCGCCGCCGGCTCCCTGCGCCTGTCGGAGGAAGAACTCATCGCCCTGGACCCCCTCCATCACGAGACGGCATGAGCAAGACCCCCCATCGCATGGTGATCCACTTCTGCTGAGGCTCCGAGCATTCGAAGACCGCTACAACACCGCGGCACAGCCGTTCCGGTGGAGGTTCACCACCTCCGACCTGGACGATCTACTGGCCCGGCTCGACCGGCACACAACCGCCGATCTTCACTCCCTGTCGAGACCGCCGGCCTCATCACCATGACCAGGAATCACGCCGGCGCTTTCGACCCGGGACAGGCACCGCGATAGCCGTGGTGACCGGAGAGCCCGGCCCGACCGTACGGGTGTCAGCGGGACGGACGGCCGCGGCGAGAGGCGGGTCGGCGCGGTGAAAGTTTCATCGCTTCGGCCGGACCCGGCCCGGCCCGCTCCCTGCCTCCCTCCACCCCCGCCGACCTGCGTCGGCCCGCGGTCGCGGCGGCCGCGAAGGCACGGCCCGGCAGGCGGTGAGCGGCTCCGGTGGCCGGGTCGTGGTCCCACCGGCTTTCCGTGATCCGGGTGCTGTGCTTGAGTCGGCAGCACTTCGGAAAGCGCTTACCAAGGAGTCGGCTGATGCGCCTCGGAACGGTCACCGCCCGCGCCGCCCTCGTGGCCGACATGCTCGCCAGGGTGTCGCCGGCGCACGCGGCCGCCACCCGGTACGAGGCGGAGACCACACCGGCGGTCCGCACCGGCAACATCTTCGACCGGCTGGTCACCGGAGACGACCACGAGTCGGGCCTGCACCTGCAGGGCACGTCGAGCGGCGACCAGATCGTCGACCTCGACAGCCACGGCAACCGCGACCCGCGCGAGAACGGCGAGAGCGCCGACGGAGTCGCGATCAAGGAGGGGTCCGGCGGCGGCAACGCGATACGCGGCTGGGACCTGCCTGACTACACCGCCGACGGCAACGGCTTCAAACTCGGCGGCGGCGACCCGGACCCGGCGGCCGGCCTACGGCGCCGACATCGGCGCCCGCCTCTGATCGGCCTCACCACCACAGCATCGACCCCCCAGCCTGACAAGAGAGAGGTAGGACGAGGATGAGACGACCAGTCGCATGGCGACTCCCGGCCGTGCTGACCACGGCGGCCGTCGCGGCCGCGTTCGGCCTGGCTTCGCCGGCGTTGCAGGCCTCGGCCGCCGCCGGCGGCGTCACCGGCTACGCGACCGCCAACGGCGGCACCACCGGCGGCGCCGGCGGGCAGACCGTTCGGGCCACGACGGGGACCGCCATCCACACGGCCCTGTGCAACCGGGCGAGCAGCAGCACTCCGATCATCATCCAGGTCGAGGGCACCATCAACCACGGCAACACCGGCAAGGTGTCGGGCAACAGCTGCAACACCGCCGCCGGCGTGATCGAGCTCAAGCAGATCAGCAACGTCACGATCGTCGGGGTCGGCGGCGGCGCCGTCTTCGACCAACTGGGCATCCACATCCGCGAGGCCCGCAACATCATCATCCAGAACGTGACGGTCCGGAACGTCAAGAAGTCCGGCTCGCCCACGTCGAACGGCGGCGACGCCATCGGGATGGAGAGCGGCGTACGCAACGTCTGGGTCGACCACGTCACCCTGGAGGCCTCGGGCGGCGAGTCGGAGGGGTTCGACGGCCTCTTCGACATGAAGGACGACACGCAGTACGTGACGCTGTCGTACAGCATCCTGCGCAACTCGGGCCGCGGCGGGCTCATCGGATCGAGTGAGAGCGACCGTTCGAACGGCTACGTCACCTTCCACCACAACCTGTACGAGAACATCGACTCACGCACGCCCCTGCTGCGGGGCGGCATCGCGCACATCTACAACAACTCGTACGTGAGCATCAACGAGTCAGGCATCAACTCCCGGGCCGGCGGCCGGGCCAAGGTGGAGAACAACTACTTCAGGAACTCCAAGGACGTCCTGGGCACCTTCTACACCGACGAGGCCGGCTACTGGCAGGTCAGCGGCAACATCTTCGACAACGTGACCTGGTCCGCCCGCAGCGGCGACCACAACCCGGCCGGGCCGAACCCCCAGTCCAACACCTCCGTCAGCGTCCCGTACTCCTACAGCATGGACGGGGCCTCCTGCGTGCCGAGCGTCGTCAGCCAGACGGCGGGCGCCGGCAAGGGCCTGCGGGTGTCGGACGGCAGCTGCACCCCGCAGTCGCCGTCACCGACGAACACCCCCACGAACACGCCGACCAGCACCCCGACGGTCACCCCGACGGTCACCCCGACCCAGGGCGGCCCCAACCTCAGCATCGGGGCCGGCGCCGACGGCTCCAGCAAGGCCTCCGGGACCAGCTACGGCAACGTGGTGGACGGCAACCTGGGCACCCACTGGTCGCCGGCCGGCTCGACCGGTGACATCTCGGTCAAGTGGGGTTCCGCCCAGACGGTGTCCAGGATCGTCATCCGTGAGGCGTCGGGCTCGTCCATCGGGTCCTGGCAGGTCGTCAACCACGACACCTCCGCCGTCCTGGCCTCCGGCAGCGGGGCGGGCGCCATCGCCTTCTCCCCCACCACGCTGAAGAAGATCACCTTCCGGATCACCGGGTCGTCCGGCACGCCGAAGGTGGCCGAGTTCGAGACGTACGCCGGGTAGCGAGCGATTCGCCACCTGATCGAGGCGGGGCCGCCTCAAGGCGCCCCGCCTTCCGGCGGTCCGGCTTCCGGCGCTTGGGGAAGCGGACGTCTCAGCGGCTCCCGGCGGACTCGCGGTACGTGACGAGCTTGTCCCCTTCCCCGGGTACGCCATGATCAGCAGCCGCTGGGCGCCTTCTCCTCGCCCTTCCAGGGCGGCGGCCGTGGGCGAGCAGCGGCAACTCCGGCGGCCCCCGGAAAGGCGGACAAGATCAACCGTGTGGCCGCGTCAGGCGGTGAGGCAGGCGTGCAGGCGGCGGGCCTGCCGGACCAGTTCGCTGCCCCGCGACCGGGCCGCCAGCTCCGCGATCACGGGTAGTTCGCCCCGCGCGCCGGCCCAGGACGCCACGTCGGCCGCGAGCGTCACCACCCGCGTGTGCGCCGTCGTGGCCCGCTCCCCCGGCCCCGGCAGGCAGGCGGGCAGCCATCCGGTCATGACGTCCCACACCTC
Source organism: Nonomuraea sp. CA-218870 (assembly GCF_050936535.1). Classification (NCBI taxonomy): domain Bacteria; kingdom Bacillati; phylum Actinomycetota; class Actinomycetes; order Streptosporangiales; family Streptosporangiaceae; genus Nonomuraea; species Nonomuraea sp. CA-218870. Next base: position 4,917,734 of record NZ_JBNJMN010000001.1, read on the forward strand.
CCGGTGCGCGCCCCGCCCGGCCGCCTCCCTGAGCGCCGCGAGAGCGTACCTCGGCCCTTCCTCCGAGTGCCGCAGCACGTCGGCGAGCTGCCTGCCCAGCTCCTCCCCCGCCACCCCGCCCGAGGCGGCCAGCCGCAGGAACCTTTCCACCGCCTCGCCGTCGTAGTCGTTGACCAGCCGGCAGGCCAGCAGCCACGACATCCCCGGTCCCGCGGGGCCGTCGGCGGTGGCCAGCAGGTCGAGGGGGACGCTCCTGAACGCGCCGAAGTACGCGAACGACGACCACGCGCACCGGGCGGCGACCAGCTCGCGGTGCCCGGCGAAGACGGCGAGCGTCAGGTCCGGCGACTCCTCGTGCCAGCGGTGCACCAGCAGATCCCCCACCGCCTCCCGGTGCTCGGGCCCGAAGGAGAACTCCGAGAACACCTGGATCCCGCCCTGGTGCTCCTCCCTGCGGAGCGTCACCTCCGGATCGGCGGGCCGGTCGGTGAGCCAGCGGGCGACCTTGCGTCCCGCCGGACCGGAGAGCCGTTCCGCCCGCGCCGCCACCTCCGGCCCGGCGGCACGCCCCATCCGGAGCAGCGCCTGCCGCAGGTCCAGGGGCAGCGCCTCCACGCCGGCGCGCTCGTACCCTTCGAGCCGCTCCACCAGCGTCTCCGGGTCGAGCAGGCCGTTGGCCCGGGTGGGCGTGGCCAGCAGAAAGGGAGGCAGCCGCCGGTCGGCCAGGGCCCGGTGGACCTCCGCGTACCGCATGAGCGGCATGAGTCTCCAGGCTGCGGCGTGCGTCATCTCCGGGATCCGCTCCTCCGGCGGGGCGGCGTGCGGCACCCGGCTCTCCGCCCCCGGATCAGTCAGCTCCCTAGCCATCGCGCCGATCCACTGAGCGGTGTGCCACCACGGCCGCCAGGCGTACTCGTCGTCCGTCACGGTGCGCCCGGCCAGCGCGGCGGTCAGGCGGTCGCGTCCGGGGCCCGAGGCGAGCTTGACGAAGCCGTCCAGCCAGCGTTCCTCCCCCATCCAGTTGCCCTCCCGCGGCGTGAGCCGCGCCAGTTCCTCAGGGGTGCGGATGGGCGGCGGCATCGGGGCGGCCCTCGGCGCGGGCGGGAGCGTGCCGGGCACGAAGGTCTCCGGCTCCGGCTCGGCCACGTCGCCGCCGAAGGCCGCGGCCAGCTCGGCCCCCTGGTGGGCGGGGAGCGTCGCCACCGCCTCGCGGAGCGTCTCGGCGCCCGTCGGGCCGAACCGGGAGGCGTGCTTGACGGCCAGCTTCACCGCGCGCTCGCGGGCGTCCGCCGCCTCGCAGACCAGGGCGACGGCCAGCGCGGGCGCGTAGGCGTCGAGGTCACCCCCGTCCTCCTTGAGCAGCCGGTCGAGCCAGGTCAGCCCGGCCCGTACGAGCTTGCCCTCCTTGCGGAACAGCAGACCCTGGACGGCCTCGCCGGCGTCGGCCGGAGGCACCGGCCCGAGCCGACGGACCTGTTGGAGCGCCAGGTCGGCGACGTTGGCCGCGGCGGCGGGCAGCAGCGCCAGGTAGTCGGGCAGGCGGCCGGCGAGCTCCTCGGGAGCGGGGTCGAGCCGCTCGTGCAGGCGGACGAAGAAGCGCATGTCGGCGGCCCCGCCGCCGCGCAGGAACCGGGTGCGGCAGCCGTCGAGGAGCGCCTGCCGGGCGATCCTGCCGGTACGGGCGAGCTCGGCGAGGGTGGCGGGCCAGCCGGCGTCGTCGCGGAGCAGCCGGCCCACGCCCTCGGTCTCGAACAGCCTGGGCGCCATCGCGTCCAGGAGCGGGTCGCCGGCCAGCCGGTCCGGCGGGGTGCCGGCGATCCAGGCGAGGGTGAGCGGCTCATGCGCGGGCGGCTCGGCGCCGGTGCGGCGCAGCAGCTCCAGGGCCAGCCGGACGCGCCGGTCGGCGACCGGGCGGGTGCCGCGCAGCCGGAGCGCGACCCGGGAGGCGAGGTCGCGCTGCCAGGCGGCCGGCCTCGCCGACACGACGTCGAGGATGAGCGGAACGTCGTCGGGTCCTCCAGGTCCCACTGGCGCTCCAGGCCGGGCTTGATGAGCCAGGAGGCGACGGCGGCGGCACCCGCGATGGTGGCGGCGCCGGCGACCCACATGGGCTCGATCCAGAAGTCCTGCCGCCAGTCGTGCGCGTAGTAGTCCGGCAGTTCGTAGATCGACCTGCCGGACCTGGCGGCGAGCTCGTGCAGCGCGGCCATGCGCCGTTCCTCGCGCTCGGTGTCCCTGCGCCGGCCTGCCGCCTGGGCCTCGGGCAGGTGTCGCGGCAGTTCGCGGGCCACCTCGCGACGCCGCTCGTCGTCGAGCCCGGCCACCAGCTTGACGACGGCGGCGGCGTCCTCGGCCGCGACGGCGGCCCTGATCTCGTCCCAGGCGTTCTTCATGACCGGGACCTTAGGGGCGGCCTCCGACAACTTCGCTCAGCCGGCCAGGGCGTCGATCTCCGCCAGGAGCGCCCGCTTGCGCTCCTGGGCCAGGTAGGACGCCGTCACCGCGTTGCGGGCCAGCTGGGCCAGCTCCGCCCGGCCGAGACCGAGTGCGCGGGCCGCCACGCGGTACTCCCCGGCCAGGGTGGTGGCGAACATGGGCGGGTCGTCGCTGTTGAGCGTGACGAACAGGCCCTCCTCCAGCATGCGCGGCAGCGGGTGGTCCTCGATGCGGGCGACCTGGCCGGTGCAGACGTTGGAGGTGGGGCAGACGTCCAGCGGGATCTGGGTCTCGCGCAGGTGGGCGACGAGGCGGGGGTCGGCCAGGCAGGCGATGCCGTGCCCGATGCGCTCGGCGCCGAGCCCGTCGATGACCTCCCAGATGGTCTCGGGCCCGGTCATCTCGCCGCCGTGCGGGACGCTGTGGAGCCCGGCCGCCCGCGCGGCGGTGAACGCGTCGCGGAAGGCGTCACGGTACGCGGGCCGCCGCTGTTCGATCCCGCCCAGGCCGAAACCTACCAACGCGGCGGGAGGTTCTGCGAGAGCGTGGTCCAGTGTGATCTTCGCGGCCTCCTCGCCGTACTCGCCGGGGATGTCGAAGATGTACGCGATCTCGACCCCGTGCTCGGAGAGCGACTCCCGCGCGGCCAGGTCCAGAGCCTTGGTGACCTCCGCTCTGGGGATCCCGGTGACGTGGTGGGCGTACGGGGTGACCTGCAGTTCGGCGTAGCGTCCGCCCTGTGACGCCAGGTCACGGGCCAGCCCGGTGACGAGGGCGGCGACGTCCTCCGGTTCGCGCACGAGCGCGTTGACGGCGGCGTACACCTGGGCGAAGTGCGGGAAGTCGCGGAAGGTGTAGAAGGCGCGTAACGCCCGCTCGTCGGCGGGCACGCCCCTGTCGGGGTGCCGGCGGGCCAGTTCGAGCACGGTGGGCACCGAGGCGGAGCCGATCAGGTGGACGTGCAGTTCGACCTTGGGCAGGGCGTCGATGAAGGCGTCGAGGCTCATGGGGACGACCTTAGGCACGGGCCGGGAGCGTCGGATAGCGTTTCCCGTGGAATCTGTCAGAGATTTGTCAGATTCGCACTCTAGTCACCCAGCCTGGCGCGGGCGTGCCGTTCCTCGCGGCGAGCGACCTCCAGCCGGTGGGCGGCCTCCTCCAGCCGCTTGCGCGCCTTGGCCAGCTTCCTCTCCAGCCGCTCCACCCTCTCGGCGCGCTCGCCGTGCTCCCGTTCGGCCTCGGCCAGGGCCTGTGTCCACTCGCGGTGCGCCGCCTCGGCCTCGGCCCGTTCCTTCGCCTTCCGCGCCTCGGTCTCGGCGCGCCGCCCGGCGGCCCGGTCGTCCGCCTCCCCGGGCGGGGGCTTCCTCCGCCCGGCGCCGCGGGTCACGGGGACGGGGGCGAAACCGGTGTAGCTGAGCGGCTTGACCAGGCGGCCGCGCCGCACCTGCGCCGCGGCGTCGGCGTCCACGACGGCCGCGTCGAGGGTCTGGCCGATCTCGGCCACGGCGGCGGGCGGCAGGTCGGCGCCCTGCCTGATCAGCCGGGACAGCCTGCCGGTCAGCTCGCCACGCCGGCGAGTCGCCTCGGCCAGCGAGCGGGGGTCCTGGGCGGCCCACGCCGCGCGCAGTTCCTCGCCCAGGGCCAGCAGCTCGTCCAGCTCGCCGGGGTGCTCGCGGACGGCCCGGTTCACCGCCCAGGCGGACACGGTGGGCTTGCGCAGCTTGCCGATCTCGCGGGCCAGCGCGGCGTCCCCCGCCCGCCGGGCCGCCTGCGCCTCCTCGGTGCGGGCGGCGGTGAAACCGGACGGCGGTAGCGCGTACAGCCGGGCCGCCACTTCGTCAAGATCCACACAGGATGAGATACCCCACATGGCTGGTTTTAGCGCATAGTGGAGGCAGCCCACTCGTACGGAGGCCGCCCGTGTTCGAGCGCTTCACCGACCGAGCCCGCAGGGTCGTCGTCCTCGCCCAGGAAGAGGCCAGGGCCATGGGCCACAACTACATCGGGACCGAGCACGTGCTGCTCGGCCTCATGCGCGAGGGCGAGGGCGCGTCCGCGCACGTGCTGACCGGCTGCGGGGCGAGCCTGGCCCAGGTGCGGGAGTTCGTGGAGCGGGAGGTCGGGCCCGGGGAGAGCCGCCCCGGCGAGCACAGCCCGTTCACGCCCCGGGCCAAGAAGGTGCTGGAGCTGTCGCTGCGGGAGGCCCTCCAGCTGCGCCACACCTACATCTCCGCCGAGCACATCCTGCTCGGCCTGCTCCGGGAGGGCCAGGGCCTGGGCGCGCGGGCCCTGGCGGACGCGGGGGTGGACTTCGTCGCGATGCGGCAGCGGATTCTGGACCGCCTGAGCCGGGGGCCCAGGGAGCGTCCCGGCGAGCCGCACTTCACCGCGGGCTCGGCCGTGGCGCAGCGGCTCGCGCAGATCCAGGAGAGCCTCGACCGCATCGAGCGCCACCTCGGCACCAGACCGGAGAACCGCCGGTCAGGCTGACGTCAGGACGCCCACGGGCAGCCGCCCCTCCACCACGCCGGGGTCGTCGGTGTAGACCAGCGTGGCGCCGAGCGAGACGAGCAGCCTGCGCATCCGGACGTTGTCGGCCAGCATGGAGGTCCTGACCTCGGCGTAGCCCAGGTCGCGGGCCTGGCGCACGAGCGTCCTGGCCAGGGTCGAGCCGAGCCCGCGCCCCTGCCAGCGGTCCTCGACCAGGAACGCCATCTCGGCGATGCCCGGGTCGGCGGTGAACACCAGGTTGGCCAGCGCGACCACCTGGCCGTCGTTGCCCGCGATCAGCGAGTGGCCGCGGCGGCGGTCGCAGAGCCGCTCGAACATGCGCGGCGGCAGCGACGGCAGCGCGGTGAAGTAGCGGAACCGCCGCGACTCGGGCGAGCACCGGTCGTGCAGGTCGCGCACCGCCTCGCGGTAGACGGGGGTGAGCGTCCTGATCACGACCTCGGAGCCGTCGGAGAGCTTGACCGCGCTCTCGGCCGCTTCCTGCTCCGCCGGCGGCTGGGCGAGCCGGACGAAGGAGGCGGCCCTGGCGGCCTCGGTCAGCGTGAACGGCAGCTCCGCGCGGCGCAGCCGCACGGCTCTCTTGGCCGCGACGGGCACGACCAGAAGGGTGGGATCAGGCAGGTCACTCACCGCATCACCATAGACCCACCGGGCGTCGTCCGCGCGCAGCAGCTCCGCGAGCAGCTCGGGGAGCCGCCAGGGGGCCGTGCGCAGGCGGGAGGCCAGCAGCAGGGCGCGGGTGGGCTCGTCGGTCAGCTCGTGCGCCGTCGCGGGCGCCACCAGGACGTTGCGCCCGCCGGCCGCTTCGAGCGCCTCGCGGACGGTCTCGGGGTTCGCGGGGATGTCGGCGACGAACTCGTCGACGGTCCCGTCGGTGTCGGACTGGACGCTCAGGCCGAGAATGTTGCCACCCCGCTCCGCGAGCGCGGAGGCCAGGGAGGCGAGCCGTCCCGGACGCTCGTCAACGGTGGTACGGATGCGCAGAAATCCCATATGAGAAGGATGCCTGGTACCTGTTACGTTGCCGCTAACGTCGTGTTTCACCACTTATTTAGCCCGTACGAAAGAGCAGATCCCATGAACATCCTCTTCCGCGGCGGACGCGTGTTCACCGCGCAAGGCGGCTTCGCCGAGTCCGTCCTGGTGCGCGACGGCGTGATCGCCGCCGTCGGCGCGGAGCGGGAGCTGGCCGCCCAGGCGCCCCGGCACGAGACCGTCGACCTGGACGGCGGGCTGCTGACGCCCGGGTTCACCGACGCGCACATGCACCCGGTGCAGGCCGGCCTGGAACGCGCCGGGTGCGACCTCGCTGAACTGTACGGGCTGGAGGAGTACCTCGGCGCGGTGCGCGCCCACGCCGGCGCGCACCCGGACCGGGACTGGATCACCGGCGGCGGCTGGGACATGTCCGCCTTCCCCGGCGGGCTGCCCCGGCGCGAGCAGCTCGGCTTCCTGGACCGGCCGGTCTACCTGATCCAGCGCGACCACCACGCCGCCTGGGTCAACGACCGCGCGCTCGAACTGGCCGGGATCACCCGGGACACGCCGGACCCCGCCGACGGCCGGATCGAGCGCGACCCGGACGGCACCCCCACGGGCGTGCTGCACGAGGGCGCCATGGACCTGGTCGGCCTGCTCACCCCGCGCCCCACTGCGGCGGACCTCGACGCCGCCCTGATGGACGCCCAGGCGCACCTGTTCACGCTGGGCATCACCGGGTGGCAGGACGCGATCGTGGGCTCGTACGCGGGCTCCCAGGACCAGTTGCCCGCCTACCTGTCCGCGGCCCGCTCAGGGCGGCTGCGGGCGCGCGTGGTGGGCGCCCTGTGGTGGGACCGGGCCCGGGGCCTGGAGCAGATCGACGACCTGCTCGAACGGCGGGCGTCGGCCGAAGGGCTGGACCGGTTCGCCGCCACCTCCGTCAAGATCATGCAGGACGGCATCACGGAGAACTTCACCGCCGCCACGCTGGAGCCGTACTGCCGGTGCGGCGGCACGGGCCTGTCGTACGTCGACCCGGTCAAGCTCAAGGAGTACGTCCGCGAGCTCGACCGGCTCGGCTTCCAGGTGCACGTGCACGCGATCGGCGAGCGGGCGGTGCGCGAGGCCCTGGACGGCTTCGCCGGCACCGACCCGGCGAACCGGCACCACATCGCCCACCTGCAGATCATCGAGCCGTCGGACGTGCCGCGCTTCGCCGAACTCGGCGTGACGGCCAACCTGCAGCCGCTCTGGGCCACCCACCACCTGCAGATGGACGAGCTGACCCTGCCCTTCCTCGGCGAGCCGCGCTCCTCCTGGCAGTATCCGTTCGCCGGCCTTCTGCGGCACGGCACCCGGTTCTGCGCCGGCAGCGACTGGCCGGTGTCGAACGCCGACCCGCTGCAGGGCATGCACGTGGCCGTCAACCGCACCGAGCCGGGCGGGTCGGTGCACGCCGGCTACCCGACGGCCCAGACGCCTTTCCTGCCCGAGCAGCGCATCGACCTGGCCACCGTGATGACCGCGTACACGGCGGGCTCGGCGTGGATCAACCGCTCCCCCGCCGGGGTGATCGAGCCGGGCCGCCCCGCCGATCTGGTGGTGCTGGACCGCGATCCGTTCACGCTGCCGGACGGCGAGATCTGGACCACGCGGGTCCGCATGACCTTCGTGGACGGCCGGGCCGTGTACGAAGCCCCCTGAGACGCGCGGAAGGGCCCCGGCGTGACGCCGGGGCCCTTCCGCGGTCGCTCCTGGCCCTACCAGGGAGACTTGTTGTTGCGCAGCCGCTCCAACGCCTCTTCCAGGATGGCCTTGCCGTCCTTGTCGCTCCTGCGCTCCTTCACGTAGGCGAGGTGCGTCTTGTAGGGCTCGTTCTTCGGGGGGGCAGGCGGCGCGCTCTCGTCCTGACCGGCCGGGAGGCCACACCGCGGGCAGTCCCACAACTCGGGGATCGCCGCGTCACTGGCGAAGCTGGGGCGCGTTTCGTGCATGTTGGCGCACCAGAACGAGACCCGCACTCTCGGAGCCGCCTCGCCGCGCTCGGCCTCCCCCATAGGACCGGCGCCGACTCGGCTGCCACGGATCGCGTTGCCACTACCCACGGATGAACTCCTCGCTCGATCGCCCCGTGAGACACGGGGGGAGAATCACTGTCACGCGTTGTGCCTGACCTCAGGGCTTGACGAGCAGACCCAGCGCGATGATGCAGACGAACCAGACCACTCCCGTGATGACGGTGAGCCGGTCGAGGTTGCGCTCCACCACCGAGGAACCACCGAAGTTCGACGTGAAGCCGCCGCCGAACATGTCAGACAGGCCGCCGCCCTTTCCCTTGTGAAGCAGGACGAGCAGGATCATCACCAAGCTCGTCAGGATGAGGGCGATGGAGATTGCGAGTTCCACGGTATGCCTAGTCCTTCAATGGTCTGGTACGCATGACGATTCGAACTTGCCTCTTGAGGGTACGACCTGATGTCAAATCGCACCCCAAGAACGGCTCAGTTAGCCTGCCATGTCGGTGAATCGGCAGATCTTCACGAACTCTCCGGCGTCGATGCTGGCGCCACCAACGAGCGCCCCGTCGACATCCGGCTGAGCCATGATCCCTGCGATGTTCGCCGACTTGACCGAGCCACCGTAAAGGATACGGACCGCGGAGGCCACCTCGGCGTCGTACAGCTCCGCGAGTCGCTGCCGCAGCGCGCCGCAGACCTCCTGGGCGTCGTCGGGGGTGGCCACCTCGCCGGTGCCGATCGCCCACACCGGCTCGTAGGCCACCACGATCGACTTCGCCTGCTCGGCGGTGACCTTGCGCAGCGCCCCGTCGAGCTGGCCGAGCGAGTGGGCGATGTGACCGCCCGCCTGGCGCACGTCCAGCCCTTCGCCCACGCACAGGATCGGCGTCAGCGAGTGGCGGAAGGCGGCCTGGACCTTGGCGTTGACCAGGTCGTCGTCCTCATGGTGGTACTGACGGCGCTCGGAGTGGCCGACCGTCACGAAGGTGCAGCCGAGCTTGGCGAGCATGACGCCGGAGATCTCCCCGGTGTAGGCGCCGCCGTCGTGCGGCGACAGGTCCTGCGCGCCGTAGACGATGCGCAGCTTGTCGCCGTCGACGAGGGTCTGCACGCTGCGCAGGTCGGTGAACGGCGGCAGGACCGCCACCTCGACGCGGTCGAAGTCCTTGTCGTTGAGCGCGAAGGCCATCTTCTGGACCAGCGCGATCGCCTCGAGGTGGTTGAGGTTCATCTTCCAGTTGCCGGCGATGAGGGGCTTTCTCACGCTCAGTCCTCCAAAGCGGCGAGTCCGGGCAGGGTCTTGCCCTCAAGGTATTCCAGGCTGGCCCCGCCACCGGTCGAGATGTGGGAGAAGCCGTCTTCAGGCAGGCCGAGCCTGCGCACCGCGGCCGCGGAGTCGCCGCCGCCGACCACGGTGAAGGCGTCGGAGGCGATCAGCGCCTTCGCCACCGCGGCGGTGCCGCCGGCGAACTCGTCGAACTCGAACACGCCCATCGGGCCGTTCCAGAACACGGTCCTGGCGTCCGCCAGCTTGGACGCGAACAGCTCGCGCGTCCGCGGCCCGATGTCGAGCCCCTGCCGGTCGGCCGGGATCTCGGTGGCGGGCACCACGTCGTAGCCGGCGTCGGCGGCGAAGTGGGTGGCGGCCAGCACGTCGACCGGCAGCACCAGGTCGACGCCGCGCTCGGCCGCCTCGGACAGGAACCCGCGGACCTGGTCGAGCTGGTCCTCCTGGAGCAGCGACCCGCCGACCTCGTGGCCCTGCGCCTTGAGGAAGGTGTAGGCCATGCCGCCGCCGATCAGCAGCCGGTCGACGCTGGTGAGCAGGTTGGCGATGACGCCGAGCTTGTCGCTGACCTTGGCGCCGCCGAGCACCACCACGTAGGGCCGCTCGGTGTCGTCGGTCAGCTTCCTCAGCACCTCGACCTCGGCCGTGACCAGCCCGCCCGCCGCGTGCGGCAGCAGCGCCGGCACGTCGTAGACGCTGGCGTGCTTGCGGTGCACGGCGCCGAACCCGTCGCCCACGTAGAGGTCGGCCAGCCCGGCCAGCCGCTCGGCGAACGCGCGCCGCTCGGCGTCGTCCTTGGCCGTCTCGCCCGGCTCGAAGCGGAGGTTCTCCAGCAGGGCCACCTGGCCCTCCTGGAGGCCCTCCACGGCGGCGCGGGCGCCGTCGCCGGCCACGTCGGAGGCGAAGACGACGTCCTGGCCGAGCAGCTCGCCCAGCCGCCGGGCCACAGGCCGCAGCGAGAACTCGGGCTTGACCTGCCCTTTGGGCCTGCCCAGGTGGGCGCAGACGATGACCTTCGCCCCGCTGCCCGCGAGGGCCTGGATGGTGGGCAGTGACGCCCGGATGCGGCCGTCGTCGGTGATCGTCTCTCCGTCGAGCGGCACGTTGAGGTCGGCGCGCACGAGCACGCGCCGGCCCTTGACGTCGAGATCGTCGAGTGTGCGCAAACTGGGCTCCCTTTCCTCTCTCCCGCGGTCCTACAGGTCCGCGCCCACCAGCTCGATGAGGTCGACCAGGCGGTTGGAGTAGCCCCACTCGTTGTCGTACCAGCCGACGACCTTGACCTGGTTGCCGATGACCTTGGTGAGGCCGGCGTCGAAGATGCAGGAGGCCGGGTCGGTGACGATGTCGGCGGAGACGATCGGGTCCTCGGTGTAGGTGAGGATGCCCTTGAGCGGGCCGTCGGCGGCGGCCTTGATCGCGGCGTTGACCTCCTCGACGCTGACCTCGCGGCCGACCTCGATGGTCAGGTCGGTGGCCGAGCCGGTGGGGATCGGCACGCGCATGGCGAAGCCGTCGAGCTTGCCCTTGAGCTCGGGCAGCACCAGGCCGATGGCCTTGGCGGCGCCGGTGGAGGTGGGCACCACGTTGAGCGCGGCGGCGCGGGCGCGGCGCAGGTCCTTGTGCGGGCCGTCCTGCAGGTTCTGGTCCTGCGTGTAGGCGTGGATCGTGGTCATCAGGCCCTTCTCGATGGTGAAGGAGTCGTGCAGGACCTTCGCCATCGGGGCCAGGCAGTTGGTGGTGCAGGAGGCGTTGGAGATGACGGTGTGCTTGGCCGGGTCGTAGTCGGTGTGGTTGACCCCCATGACGACCGTCACGTCTTCGTTCTTGGCCGGCGCGGAGATGATGACCTTCTTGGCGCCGTTGTCGGCGTGCACCTTGGCCTTGGTCGCGTCGGTGAACAGGCCGGTGGACTCCAGGACGACGTCGACCCCGAGGTCGCCCCAGGGCAGCTTGGCCGGGTCACGCTCGTCGAACACCTTCATGGCCTTGCCGTCGACGGTGATCTCGTCGCTGGAGGCCTTCACCTCGTACGGCAGGCGGCCCAGGATGCTGTCGTACTTCAGCAGGTGGGCCAGCGTCGCGTTGTCGGTGAGGTCGTTGACCGCGACGATCTCGATGTCCTTGCCACTGGCGGCGACCGCGCGCCAGAAGTTGCGACCGATGCGGCCGAAGCCGTTGACGCCTACGCGGATGCTCACGGAACCGATCTCCTCGTGCATGATGGCGGGCTGATACCTCAACTCAGAAACCCTATCGGACCCAAATTGGTTTAGACCACTACGGTCCCCCCGGGCGCGAACGGCGGTTCCCGCCGCGCGCTTTGTGTACTTGGAGTAAAGTGCCCGACTCATCGGAGTAAATAGCGACATTCTCTGGGGGCTGAGATGTCAAAGCAACGATCCGGGCTGCTGTCAGGCCTGGTCGTCGGGCTGATGGCCGCGCTGGTCTGCGCGTCCGGGCTCGGGGCGGCCGTCCACTTCGAGGACCGGCTGCCGTCGTCGTGGCTCGCGTTCGGCGACGGTGTTCCCCTCCTGGCCGCGCTCGCGTTCGTCGTGGGCGTACTCGTCGGCGGCGCCGTACGCCTGGTCCGCCCCCGCAGCGTCCTGCTGTCCCTCTTCACGGCCCTGTACGCGGCCGCGGCCGTCCCCGCCGCCATGATCGGAGCCGTCGCGTACGCGCTCGCGACCGTCGGCGCGCAGCGCTTCGGCTCGGACGCTCCCGTCCCGGGGCTCACCCCGCAGGGCCTGCTGGACGCGCTCCCGCTCGCCGCCAGGACCGTCTGGGGGGCGGTCTCGGGGTCGTGGCACCTGCCGGCCGTCATGGCGGCCGCCGCGCTGCCCGCGTTCGCGCTCGTCCTCGCCCGCGCGCTGCGCCTGCGCCGTACGGGCAGGCACGCCGCGGTGGAGCAGCCACGGCCGGAGCCGGAGACGGCGCCCGCGCCGGAGCCGGAGCCCGAGTACCGGGCTCCGTTCGAGCCGCTCCAGCCGCCCAAGCAGGACCCGACCTCGACCGGCAGCTTCTTCCTGCCGCCGGACCGGGGTCAGGCCTGAGCTCTCAGGGCGTCAGCATGTCGACCGTGAGGTTGGCCTCGGTGCTGGGGATGCCGAGGTCGGCCGCCCGCTTGTCGGCCATGGCCAGCAGCCGGCGGATCCGCCCGGCGATCGCGTCCTTGGTCAGCGGCGGGTCGGCGAGCTGACCCAGCTCCTCCAGCGACGCCTGCTTGTGCTCCACCCGCAGCCGGCCGGCGATCACCAGGTGGTCGGGCGCCTCGTCGCCCAGGATCTCCAGCGCCCGCTGCACCCGCGCGCCCGCGGCCACCGCCGCGCGGGCCGAGCGGCGCAGGTTGGCGTCGTCGAAGTTGGCCAGCCGGTTGGCGGTCGCCCTGACCTCCCGGCGCATCCGCCGCTCCTCCCAGGCCAGCACGCTGTCGTGCGCGCCGAGCCTGGTCAGCAGGGCGCTGATGGCGTCGCCGTCGCGCACCACCACGCGGTCCACGCCGCGCACCTCGCGCGCCTTGGCGTGGATCTTCAGTCGCCTGGCGGAGCCGACCAGCGCCAGCGCGGCCTCCGGCCCCGGGCAGGTGACCTCGAGCGACATCGACCGCCCCGGCTCGGTGAGCGACCCGTGGGCCAGGAACGCGCCGCGCCAGGCCGCCTCCGCGTCGCACGAGGCGCCCGCCACCACCTGCCGCGGCAGGCCGCGCACCGGCCGCCCGTGGTTGTCGATCAGGCCCGTCTGCCGGGCCAGCGCCTCACCGTCGCGGTAGACGCGCACGACGTAGCGGGACCCCTTGCGCAACCCCGCCGGGGCGAGCACCAGCACCTCGGCCTTGTGGCCGAACACCTCCCCGATGTCCTTGATCAGCCGCCGCGCCGTGGCGTTGGTGTCGAGCTCCGCCTCGATCACGATGCGCCCGCCCACGAGGTGCAGGCCGCTGGCGAACCGCAGCAGCGTCGACACCTCCGCCTTGCGGCAGCAGGGCTTGAGCACAGGCAGACGGCTCAGCTCATCCTTCACCACACCCGTCATCGCCATAAGCGTTAGTCCTCCCCCAATCAGACCGGCTCATAGCATCCTCTCGCACCTTGACACCACGCCGACCAGGATCAACGCTTCTGGAGGAAAATCTCGTCAAGGACGGAGGCAAGACGTCGTGGGTCGTGCCGGGGCGAGCCGTCACCGGCCGCCACGTCGGCCGTGACCAGCCGGGCGCCGAACGCCGCCGCCGACTTCTCCAGCGCGTCCGGGTCGTCGACCACGCCGGTGTCGGCGAGCACCACGTCGAGCGCGAGCTCCGGCGCGTGCTGCCTGAGCACCTCAAGATGCTGCTGCGGCGAGAAGTCGTCCGTCTCGCCCGGCTGCGGCGCCAGGTTGAGCGTGACCAGCCGCCTGGCCCGGGTCTCGTGCAGCGCCCGGGCCAGCGCGGGCACCTTCAGGTGCGGCAGCACGCTGGTGAACCACGAACCCGGCCCGAACACCACCCAGTCGGCCTCCAGCACCGCCTCGACCGCCTCCGGCCGCGCGGGCGGGTCCTCGGGGACGAGGGAGATCGCCTGCACCCGGCCCGGGGTCAGCGCGCACGCCACCTGGCCGCGCACCGTCGAGGTCACGCCGTCGAGCTCCACCTCGGCCACGATGTCGAGCGGCACCGACGCCATCGGCAGCACCCTGCCGTGCGCGCCCAGCAGCCGGCCCACCCAGTCGAGGCCCGTCACCGGGTCGCCGAGCAGCTCCCACAGGGCCACGATGAGCAGGTTGCCGACCGCGTGCCCGTGGAGCTCGCCCTCGCTGCGGAAGCGGTGCTGGACCACCTCGCTCCAGGTGCTGCCCCACTCGTCGTCGCCGCAGAGCGCGGCCAGCGCCATGCGCAGGTCGCCGGGCGGGAGCACGCCCAGCTCACGCCTGAGACGGCCGCTGGAACCGCCGTCGTCGGCGACGGTGACCACCGCCGTGAGCGCGTCGGTCACCGCCCTCAGCGCCGACAGGGACGCGTACAGGCCGTGGCCGCCGCCCAGGGCGACGACGGCGGGCCCGCCGCACGGTGGCTGCGAGCCCGCCCAGAACGGTGGTTCGCTTAATGCGCGCCCGTTCCCGTCGGTCACTCGCGCCCCACATCCCGGTGGCCGACCTGGACCTCCATGCCGCGCTCGCGCAGCCGCCCGGCGAGCTGCTCGGCCATGGCGACGCTGCGGTGCTTGCCGCCCGTGCAGCCGACGGCGAGCGTGGCGTAGCTCTTGCCCTCGCGGCCGTAGCCGGCGGCGACGACGCGCAGGACCTCCTCGTAGGCGTCGAGGAACTCCTTGGCGCCCGGCTGGCCGAGGACGTAGTCGCGCACGGCGGGGTCGGTGCCGTTCATCGGGCGCAGGTCGGGCACCCAGTGCGGGTTGGGCAGGAAGCGGCAGTCGACGACCAGGTCGGCGTCGACGGGCAGGCCGTACTTGAAGCCGAACGACACCACGTTGAGCCGCAGGCCCGGCCGGTCGTCGTCGCCGAAGTAGGCGACGATCCGGTTGCGCAGCTCGTGCACGTTGTGGGAGGTGGTGTCGATCACCAGGTCGGCGTTGGCCCGCACCTCGCGCAGGATGCCGCGCTCGCGGGTGATGCCGTCGACGAGCCGGCCGTCGCCCTGCAGGGGGTGGGGCCGGCGGACGTTCTCGAAGCGGCGCACCAGCTCCTCGTCGCTGGCCTCCAGGAACACCACGCGCACCCGCACGCCGCGCCCCTCCAGCTCCTCGATGGCGGCGTTGAGGTCGGTGGTGAACGCCAGGCTGCGCACGTCGACCACGGCCGCCACCTTGTCGGCGGCGAGCTTGACCTTGCCGGCCTCCTCGGCCATGGCGAACAGCAGGCCCGGCGGCAGGTTGTCGATCACGAACCAGCCGAGGTCCTCCAGGGCCTTGGCCGCGGTGCTCCGCCCGGCCCCCGACATGCCGGTGACGATGACGAACGCCGGCTCGGTGGTCTTCACTGCCTCTCCCCCTTCAGGGTCGACACGATCACCTCGGCCGTGGCGGGGCCGATGCCCGGGACCTCGCGGATCTGCTCCGCGGTGGCCTCGCGCAGTTTCTTGACGGAACCGAAGTGCTTGAGCAACGCCTGGCGGCGCGCCGGCCCGAGGCCGGGCACGCTGTCGAGCGCGCTCTCCTTGACGGACTTGGACCTCTTGGCCCGATGGTAGGTGATGGCGAACCGGTGTGCCTCATCACGCACGCGTTGCAGCAGGTAGAGGCCCTCGCTGGAACGCGGCATGATCACCGGCTGGTCGTCGCCCGGCAGCCACACCTCCTCCAGCCGCTTGGCCAGGCCCGCCACCGAGACGTCGTCGATGCCCAGCTCGTCGAGCGCCCGCTGGGCGGCGGCGGCCTGCGGGCCGGCGCCGTCGACCACCACGAGGTTGGGCGGGTAGGCGAACTTGCGCGGCCTGCCCGTCTCGGGGTCGATCGGCCCGTGACCGTCGTCGTCCTCGGGGGCCAGCTCGCCGGTGGCGGAGCGCTCCTCCAGGTAGCGGCGGAAGCGGCGCAGGATGACCTCGTGGATGGCGGCGACGTCGCCCTCCTTGGTCCTGACCGCGAAGCGGCGGTATTCGCTCTTGCGCGCCAGGCCGTCCTCGAACACCACCATGGAGGCGACGACGTTCTCGCCCTGCAGGTGGGAGACGTCGTAGCACTCGATGCGCAGCGGCACCTGGTCGAGGTCGAGCGCGTCGGCGATCTCCTGCAGGGCCTTGCTGCGCGAGGTCAGGTCGCCGGCGCGGCGGATCTTGTGCTGGGCGAGCGACTCCTTGGCGTTGCGCTCGACGGTCTCCATGAGCGCCTTCTTGTCGCCGCGCTGCGGCACCCGCACCTCGACCCTGGCCCGGCGCTGCTCGGTCAGCAGGTCGGCGACGGCCTCGACGTCGGGCGGCAGCGCGGGCACCAGGACCTCGCGGGGCATCGACTCGGCGTTGGCGTCGCCGTACATCTGCAGCAGGAACTGCTCCACCAGCTCGGCGGGGCCGGCCTCCTCGACCTTGTCGACCACCCAGCCGCGCTGGCCGCGGATGCGCCCGCCGCGCACGTAGAAGACCTGGACGGCGGCCTCCAGCGGGTCCTCGGCGAGCGCGACGACGTCGGCGTCGGTGCCCTCGCCGAGCACGACCGCCTGCTTCTCCAGCGCCCGCTGCAGCGCCTGGATGTCGTCGCGGATCCGGGCGGCGCGTTCGTACTCCTGCTCGGCGGCGGCCTCGCGCATCTGGCGCTCCAGCCGCTTGATGAAGCGGGTGGTGTTGCCCGCCATGAAGTCGCAGAAGTCCTCGGCGAGCGCGCGGTGCTCCTCGGGGGTGACCCGGCCGACGCACGGCGCCGAGCACTTGTCGATGTAGCCCAGCAGGCACGGCCGGCCGATCTGCCCGGCCCGCCTGAACACGCCGGCGCTGCACGTGCGGACCGGGAAGACGCGCAGCATCAGGTCGACGGTCTCGCGGATGGCCCAGGCGTGCGAGTAGGGGCCGAAGTAGCGGTCGCCCTTGCGCTTGGCGCCGCGCATCACCTGCACGCGCGGGAACTCCTCGCCCATGGTCACGGCGAGGTACGGGTAGGACTTGTCGTCGCGGTACTTGACGTTGAAGCGCGGGTCGAACTCCTTGATCCAGGAGTATTCGAGCTGCAGCGCCTCCACCTCGGTGCCGACCACGGTCCAGTCGACGCCGGCCGCGGTGGTCAGCATCGTCTGGGTGCGCGGGTGCAGGGCGGAGAAGTCGGCGAAGTAGGAGTTGAGCCGCTGGCGCAGGCTCTTGGCCTTGCCGACGTAGATCACCCGGCCGTGGCCGTCCCTGAACCGGTAGACCCCGGGAGAGTCGGGGATGGAGCCGGGCCGGGGACGGAAACTCAACGGACTGCCACCTGATCGCGCCACGATTCCAGCGTAGTGGCCGTCACCGACAGGCTCACCCGCCGTGGCGGACGGGTGAGCCCGCCGGCGTCAGGCGAGCGAGATCTGGTCCCCCGACACGGTGATCTGCTGCTCCGGCAGCGGATCGGTGGCCGGGCCGTTGGCCACCGACCCATCCTCGATCTTGAACTTGCTGCCGTGGCAGGGACAGACGATGGTGCCGTTCTCCACCTTGTCCACCGGGCAGCCCTGGTGGGTGCACCTGACGCTGAACGCCTTGAACTGGCCCTCCGCCGGCTGGACGACCACGACTTTCTGGTCCGCGAAGATCTTGCCGCCGCCGACGGGGATCTCGGAGGTCGTGGTCAGCCCCCCGTTCCCCGCGGGCGCGCCCGACGACGGGGCGCTGGACGCGGCCGGAGCGCTCGACTCCGGCGCCGCGGTCGTGGTGTCGCTGCCGCCGCAGGCCGCCAGGGCGAGCGTCAGGCCGCCCGCGCCCACACCCGCGATCACCGCTCTACGGCTCTTGAGGTCTTCTCCCATGCGGCACAGCCAAGCGCACACAGGTGAGAAAAGAATGAAAGGCGCCTTAGGCCAGTCTGATCTTGCCCCCGGACACATTGATCTTTTTCTCTGCCAAGGGCTCGCTGGCCGGACCTTGGACCACCGATCCGTCCTCGATGCTGAACTGGCTGCCGTGGCACGGGCAGTTGATCACGCCGTTGGAGACGCTGGCGACCGCGCAGCCCTGGTGGGTGCAGGTCGCGCTGAAGGCCCGGAACTCACCCTCTGACGGCTGGGTGACGACCACGTCCTGATTCTTGAAGATCTTCCCCTGGCCGCTGGGGATGTCGCTGGTGTCGGCCAGCGCCTTCGGCTTCTTCTTCTTCGCCGGCTCCGTCGACTCGTCCTCGGCGGGCTCCTCCAGCGAGTCCGCCGAGTCCGCCGCAGGCTCGGCCACCGGCGAGCCGTAACTGGCGCAGGCGCTGAGCACCGCGGCCAGGCCGGCCCCGCCCGCTCCGAACATCACCGCCCGGCGCGTCGTTTCCGTCATGGTGCGTCCTCCCAGGTTCCGGTTTCACTTCAGGTACGGCGGCGAACCGCTCACGGTTCAGCGTGCCGCCCCCCGACCCGGAGAACCACGCACAATTACTCGTTCAGACCACCACGATGCCGTCGCCCTCGACCTTGACCTGGTACGCGACCAGCTTCCCGGTGGCCGGGCCCTTCGTCGCCTCACCGGTCACCGCGTCGAACTCGCTGCCGTGGCAGGGGCAGATCATGACGTTGTCCTTGGGCGTGCTGACGGCGCAGCCTCGGTGCGGGCAGGCCGCGCCGTACGCCTTGAAGACGCCTTCCGACGGCTGCGTCACCACGATCCTGTACTGCTTCACCACCGTGCCGCCGCCGACCGGGACGTCGGCGGTCTTCGCGATGACCTTGCCCTTGATGCCCGGCGCCTGCCGGTCCTTGCTCTCGCCGCCGCACGCGGCCAGCGCCGCCACCCCGCAGGCGGCCATCCCCGCCGCGCCCAACGCCTGCCGCCGGCCTATCCCGGAGCCCCCGTTCACCGACATGCCCTCCGCTTCATGGCCTCCGCATTACCGGCTTTTCACGATAGGGCCACCACCCGTCGCCCTCCTTTTCGCCCCCGGGGTGACGGCGTCACCGTCACTCCGGGGCCGACCGGCACGGGGCCGCGCCGCAGACGTCGGCCACCACGCCCGTCTTGAGGAAGACGGCCTTCTGCAGCTGGGCCGCCGGGGTGCGGCGGGGGTCCTCGTGCGGGTCCGCGCCGTGCGGGCCCTCCATGGGCGGGGTGTTGGTGAGCGGCGGCGACGGGGTGCCGCTGTCCCACACCACCAGCGCCGACCCCGCGTGCGCGGCGCGGAAGCCGCGGATCCCCCAGTACGGCTCGCGGTCCGGTGACCGGCCGGGCGCCAGGGCGGGGAGCCGGACCCGGGCGCCGATGGTGCGGGCCTCGGCCTCGGCCGTCACCGTGGCCACCTGGTGGTCGCCGTACGCCACCTGCATGAGCACCCGGTGCCGGGGCGTGCCCGGGTACGGGTCGTCCGTCATGTGGGCGGCGTACCCGTTGGCCTCGCCGCGGTCCCACAGCATCTGCATGAGCGCGAGGATGACCTGCTGCTCCATCCTGTCGGGGTAGCTCCGGTCGAACGCCGCCTGGAAGGGCGCCGCGTCGGAGCTGCGGTTGAACAGCGTGCTGTAGTTCATGCCGGTCACGCCGAGCACGCCGCGCCGGATGTCCGGGGAGAGGGCGACGAGCGCGCCGCCGAAGATGCCGCCCTGGCTGTTGCCGTCGTAGACGAGTTCGGCGCGGGTGTCGAGGAGCGGCCGTCCGCGCTCGTTCCTGAAGGCGGCGTGGGCGGTGAAACCGTCGGGGGCCGTCATGGCGCGTCCCAGGAACATGAAGTTCAGGAAGCCCTGCTGGGTGCGGTCAGGCACGGTATGGAAGCGTGACATGTCGTTGAACGTGGCGAGGACGTTGGGGATGTCCTCGTCGGCCATGCCGATCCACTTCGTGGCGCAGAACACGAACCCGTGCCGCTGCGCCATCGTCCTGACGTTCGACGCGCCCACCTCGGTGTGCCTGCCGAGCAGCCCGTGCCCGTACAGGGCGGGCCTGGCCGGGCGGGTGAAGGCGACCCGGGGGATCTCGCACCGGAACGTCGCCACCTGCTCGTTGCCGGGCAGTCTGGCGGGCCGGCCGTCGGCGCCGTAGTTCAGGCCGGAGCCGGGCGGCCCGCCGGGCAGGTCGAGGTAGCTGGGCACCCGGAAGGCGCCCTCCACCCGCCGCGCGATCCTGTCGTCCTGCTCGGGGGTGAGGTCGGTGACGGCCGTGACCTCGTACGGGGGAGCATGACGGCCCAGTTCGCCCAGGGCCTCGTCGCGCATGGCGAGGGCCCGGCCGGCCAGGTCGCGCTCGCCGGCCACGGTGAAGTCCCAGGCGAGGTGGAGTCCGTCCGCGCGGACGCCGTGGCGGCGCAGCGCCCGCAGCACCGGCTGGAGCTCCCGCTGCCGCTCCCGCAGCTCGTGCCCGGCGGGGAGCGGGGCGCCGGCGATGGCGGCGAAGGCGGCGCCGGGCGGGATCGGGGCGCCTCCGCCGTCGCGCAGGTCCCGCAGGGCGACCGCGTACCGGTGCCCCTCGCTCAGGTTGCGCGCGGGGCGGACGATGAGCAGCCGGCGGCCTTCCGGCGCGTTGGCGTCCAGCTCGGCCCAGTACGGCCAGCGCTCGCCTGTGTCCAGGTCGAGCAGCACGATGGGCGCGTCCCGGTCGAGCGAGGCGCCGATGTCGGTGATCGGGGCCGCGCCGCTCCTGCCCAGGTCGAGGCCGGGCACGAGGGCGAGGATCATCGAGCCGGGCGAGAACCCGTCGCCGCGGTTCCACTCGGCGGGGTCGATCGGCACGCCCGCGGCCGAGCGGGGCATCGCCTCCACGGGGAAGGCGACGCGCCGTCCGGTCTCGGTCCGCCGGTCGGCCACGGTGTAGTGGTCGTTGGGGAACGGCAGCAGGCAGGCGGCCGGGTCGATCGGATCGCACCCGGGCCCCTGCGCGTCGCCGCCCGACGCCGGGGTGACGGCGGCGGCGGGGAGGATCCCGGGGGTGAGTACGGCGGTCAGCGCGGCGGTCAGCGCGGTGGCGAGCACGAGGAGACGGGCACGGGCTCGCATGGCGGCACCTCGGAGGACGCGGGCGACGGTCGGGCGTACCGATGATCAGTTCTCCCGTCCGCCCCGTCAATGCCCTTCACAGAGCCCGCCCCGGTTTTGTGATGGGTCACAGCAACAGGCCGCCGACTTTGCGGCCCCGTCCAATTCACAGGATCCCGTCCACGGCCCATCGTGTGCTGAACGCCGTCGCGTACCACGTCGGGAGCCGCCATGCATCGCCGGACCTTCATCCGTACGGTCTCCGCGGGTCTGGGCGCCGTCGCGCTGCCCGGCTCGCTCTGGCAGGAGGCGGCCGTGGCCAGGGTGGTGCGCGGCGCGAGCCCGTACGGTCCGCTTGGCTCCCCGGACGGCAACGGCGTGGCGCTGCCCGCCGGGTTCACCAGCAGGGTGGTGGCCCGGTCGGGCAGGCCGGTCGGCGGCATCCTCTGGCATCCGGCGCCCGACGGCGGGGCCTGCTTCGCCGACGGGACGGGCTGGATCTACGTGTCCAACTCGGAGGTGCCGCTGGTGGGCGGCGCGTCGGCGATCAGGTTCAGGGCGGACGGCTCGATCGCGCGGGCGTACCGCGTCCTGGAGGGCACGAACATCAACTGCGCGGGCGGCAGGACGCCGTGGGACACCTGGCTGTCCTGCGAGGAGATCTTCCGGGGCCGCGTCTACGAGACCGACCCGTACGGCGTCCGGGTCGCGCAGCCGCGACCGGCGATGGGCCGGTTCAAGCACGAGGCCGCCGCGTGCGACCCGGACCGGCGGGTCGTTTACCTCACCGAGGACGAGAGTGACGGCTGTTTCTACCGGTTCACCCCGACGATCTGGGGCGACCTGTCGAGCGGCCGGCTGGAGGTGCTCTGCGGCGGCGACCCGGTGGTGTGGCGCCAGGTCCCCGACCCCACCCCGGCCGTGCTGCAACGGCAGACGCGGCACCAGGTGAGCGAGGCCCGCCACTTCGACGGCGGCGAGGGCTGCCACTACGCCAACGGCGTCTGCTACTTCACGGCCAAGGGCGACCGCAAGGTGTGGGCGTACGACGCGGTCCGCGGGCGGCTCGGCTCCGTCTACGACGGCGGCGGCACCCTCGACGGGGTCGACAACATCACCGGCGCGCCCACCGGCGACCTGTACGTGGCCGAGGACGGCGGGAACATGGAGATCAACATCATCACTCCGGACGGGGTGGTGGCGCCGGTCGTGCGCGTCGACGGCCACGACAGGTCCGAGATCACCGGGCCCGCGTTCTCCCCCGACGGCGCCCGCCTGTACTTCTCCTCCCAGCGCGGCGCGGACGGCGGCAGCGCCGGCCTCGACGGCGTCACGTACGAGATCACCGGCCCCTTCCGCCACTGACCGCCATGCCCTGAACCCGCCCCAGAACCCCCAGACCCACCAGACCGCCTCCCACCCGGCCGCCTCCCACCCGGCCGCTCCACGCACGTGACCCACCAGCACCGCTCCACCCCCCGACTCTCCCCGAGAGGTGCCCTTCATGATCCGACGTCTGACCGCTGCCCTGGCCGCGCCCCTGCTGCTCCTGCTGCTGTCGCCGCCGGCCCAGGCGCGGGCCGCCGAGTCGTACGTCGCGCTCGGCGACTCGGCCGCCGCCGGACCGCTCATCCCCAACCAGGTCCTGCCCGAGCTGGGCTGCTGGCGTTCGAACCGCAACTACCCCCACCTGACCGCCCAGACGCTCGGCGTCGCGTCGTTCCGCGACGTCACCTGCTCCGGCGCGAAGACCCGCCACATGTACGAGCGGCAGAACACCGACCTCGGCTCGGTGGCGCCGCAGCTCGACGCGCTGCGGCCGGACACCACCCTGGTCACGGTGCACATCGGCGCCAACGACGTCGGCCTGACCGGCTTCATCGAGGACTGCCTGAACCTGCTGCCGCCGCCGGTCGGCGACGCCTGCAACGACGACTACATCGGCTCCGACGGGCAGGACAGCTGGCGCGTCAAGACCGACGCGCTGCGGCCCACGCTGGTGCGGCTCGCCGCCGACATCCGCGCCCGGTCGCCGCAGGCCAGGATCTTCATGGTGGGGTACGCCACCTACGCCCGGCCCGACGGCTGCTACCCGCGCGTCCCCATCATCAAGCAGGACGCGAACTACATCCGGGCGACGCTGATGTACTTCAACCAGATGCTGGCCGAGCAGGCCGCCGCCGCCGGGATCGGCTTCATCGACCTGCAGACCCCCAGCGTGGGCCACGACCCGTGCGCCTCGTCGGGCACCCGCTGGATCGAGCCGTACGTCCCCGCCTCGCCGGCGACCCCGTTCCACCCGAACGCGCTCGGCATGCGCAACTTCGCCGCCATCGTGACCTCGGCCGTGACCGCGGGACGCTGACCCCTCACGCCGGCCCTCACCAGTGACCGCCGCGCCGTCACCACCCCACGGTGGCGGCGCGGCCTCGTCCACCGGCCGCCCGGACCGCTGCCGGGGCTCCAGCGCATCGCCGGGCCGGAGGCTCAGCCGCCGTTGAGCGTGCGGCGGGCCGCCAGCGCCGCGCCGATGCGCTGGAGCTGGGCCGGTTCCATCGGGTCCAGCCCGGTCAGGGAGACGGCCCGGCGCAGCCGGTAGTCGACGGTGTTCGGGTGGACGTGCAGGCGCTCGGCGGTGCGCCGCCGGTCCAGGCCGGTCTCCAGGTACGCCTTCAGCGTGCGCAGCAGGTCGGGGTTGCCGAGCAGCGGATCGAGCAGCCCCGCCAGCCCGGCCAGCGCCTCGCTCGGCCTGGTCAGCTGGTACTCCAGCAGCACGTCGGAGAGCCGGTACGCGCCGGGCGGCCGGCTCAGGGAGCGCACCACCTCCAGCACCTCCTCGGCCAGCTTGGCGGCGGCGGGCACGCGGCCCGGCTCGGCGGGTTCGGCCGCGGCCCACACCGGGACGCCCGCGGCGCGGCCCGCCGCCTTCACCAGTTCGCCGGCCCGGCACCACCAGGGCTCGTCGGCGGTCAGCGGCACCAGCACCAGCCCTCCGGTGCTGTCGAGCGCCGACAGCACCTGCTCCGCGGCGTGCCGCTGCCACGCCGACCGGAACCGGTGCAGCTTGCGCCGCCCGGCGAACGGCCCTCCCCGCGCGCCGGCGGCCTCGTCCGGATGCTCGCCGAGCGCGGTGGCGACCACCAGGTAGCGGGGGGCGAGCCGGACCCCCGCCAGCGCCTCGCGGTCACCGGCGAGCAGGGCCGAGACGGTCGCGTGCATGGCGTGCTGCTCCTGGCTGAGCATCACCTCGCGCTCCTCCAGGTACGCGGCGCACACGGCGGAGGTCACGGCGCCGGTGTAGCTCAGGATGAGCCGGTTGGCGGCCAGCACGTCGTCGAGGTCGCCCGGCCCGGCGTGCGCGAACAGGCTCTCCCACACCTTCGTCACCCCGAGCTGGTACGCGGCCAGCAGCGCGTCGAGCGGCACCCCCTCCTGGGCGCGGCGGGCGGCCGACGCCCGCAGCGGCGCCAGCTCCTCGTGGGTGGGCGCGCGCCGCTCGCGGAACATCCCGCTGATCACCCGCAGGTTGTGCTCGGTGATGCTGGTGATGTCGCCGTCGAGCTCCTCCCTGGGCAGCCGCCGGTAGAGCGGGATCTCGTCGGCGAAGTCGCCGACGAGCCGCCGTGCGAGGCGGACGAGCGGCCGCTCCAGCAGCTCGTGCACGCACACGCCGCCCAGCGTGAGCGGCCGCGGCGTATCTTCCGACACGGTCAGACCTTGTCAAACACCCCGTCGGAAGACAAGGGCCCCTGCCCCGACCGGCATCCCTCCGCGCCGAGGAGCCCGGCCGCGCCGCGGCCCCGTACGGCCCCCGCGGCGCCCTTCCCACCCGGGCCCACGGGGTGCCGCGGCCGGGGTCAGACGGAGAGGATCTTCCGCAGGAAGCGCCCGGTGTGGCTCTCCTCCACCTGGGCCACTTCCTCGGGTGTGCCCGCCGCCACCATGGTGCCGCCGCGCGAGCCGCCCTCCGGGCCCATGTCGATGACCCAGTCGGCCGTCTTGATGACGTCCAGGTTGTGCTCGATGACGATGACCGTGTTGCCGCCGTCGACCAGCCGGCCGAGGACGCCGAGCAGCCGCCGGATGTCCTCGAAGTGCAGGCCGGTGGTCGGCTCGTCCAGGACGTAGACGGTCCGCCCGGTCTGACGCCGCTGCAGCTCGGAGGCGAGCTTGACGCGCTGCGCCTCGCCGCCGGACAGCGTGGTGGCGGGCTGGCCGAGCCGTACGTAGCCGAGGCCGACGTCGTGGAGCGTCTGCAGGTGGCGCTTGATCGCCGGGATGGCGTCGAAGAAGGCGAGCGCCTCCTCGATCGGCATGTCGAGCACCTCGGCGATGGTCTTGCCCTTGTAGTGGACCTCCAGCGTCTCGCGGTTGTAGCGGGCGCCGTGGCACACCTCGCACGGGACGTAGACGTCGGGCAGGAAGTTCATCTCGATCTTGATCGTGCCGTCGCCGGAGCACGCCTCGCAGCGTCCGCCCTTGACGTTGAAGCTGAACCTGCCCGGCTGGTAGCCGCGCACCTTGGCCTCGGTGGTGGCGGCGAACAGCTTGCGGACGTGGTCGAACACGCCGGTGTAGGTGGCGGGGTTGGACCGGGGGGTGCGGCCGATCGGCGACTGGTCGACGTGCACGACCTTGTCCGCCTGGTCCATGCCGTTGATCCGGGAGTGGCGGCCGGGCACGGTGCGGGCGCCGTTGAGCTCCTTGGCCAGCGAGTTGTAGAGGATGTCGTTGACCAGCGTGGACTTGCCGGACCCCGACACGCCGGTGACGGCGGTGAACACACCGAGCGGGAAGTCGATGTCGACGCCCTTGAGGTTGTGCTCGCGGGCGCCCTTGACGGTGATCTGCCGCTTCTTGTCGCGCTTGCGCCGGCCGGCCGGCACCGGGATGCTCCTGCGGCCCGACAGGTACTGGCCGGTGATGGACTCCTCGCTGGTCAGCAGGTCCTGCACGGTGCCGGAGACGACGACCTGGCCGCCGTGCTCGCCCGCGCCGGGGCCGATGTCGACCACCCAGTCGGCGGCGGCGATGGTGTCCTCGTCGTGCTCGACCACGATCAGCGTGTTGCCCATGTCGCGCAGCCTGATCAGGGTGTCGAGCAGGCGCATGTTGTCGCGCTGGTGCAGGCCGATGGACGGCTCGTCGAGCACGTACAGGACGCCGACGAGGCCGGAGCCGATCTGGGTGGCGAGCCGGATGCGCTGCGCCTCGCCGCCCGCCAGGGTGGCGGCGGCGCGGTCCATGGTGAGGTAGTCGAGACCGACGTCGAGCAGGAAGCCCATACGGGCGTTGATCTCCTTGACCACCCGCTCGGCGATGTGCATGTCGCGGTCGGACAGCTTGAGCCCGGCCAGGAACTTGGCGCACTCGCCGATCGACATGGACGAGACCTCGGCGATCGACTTGCCGGCGACGGTCACGGCGAGCGTGACCGGCTTGAGCCTGGCGCCCTTGCAGGCGGGGCAGGGCACCTCGCGCATGTAACCCTCGAACCGTTCGCGGGTCGAGTCGCTCTCCGCCTCCGCGTGCCGGCGCTGCACCCAGGGGATGACGCCCTCGTAGGCGGTGTAGTAGGCGCGCTGGCGGCCGTAGCGGTTGCTGTAGCGGACGTGGACCTGCTCGTCGTGGCCGAACAGCAGCGACTTCTGCGCCTTCTTGGAGAGCTTCTCCCACGGGGTGTCGGGGGTGAAGCCCATGGCGTTGCCGAGCGCCTCGATCAGGCGGCCGAAGTATTCGCTGGCGTGGCCGCCGGTCCACGGGTGCAGGGCGCCCTCGCGGAGCGTGCGCTCGGGGTCGGGGACGACCAGGTCGGGGTCGACCTCCATCTTGGTGCCGAGGCCGGTGCACTCGGGGCAGGCGCCGAACGGCGAGTTGAAGGAGAACGAGCGCGGCTCCAGCTCCTCGAACGACAGGTCGTCGTACGGGCAGTAGAGGTGTTCGGAGTAGAACCGCTCGCGGCCGGGGTCGTCCTCGGGCAGGTCGACGAAGTCGAGCGTGATCGTGCCGCCGGACAGCTGCAGCGCGGTCTCGACCGAGTCGTTGAGCCTGCGCCGCGACGACTCCTTGACCGACAGGCGGTCGACGATGACCTCGATGTCGTGCTTCTCGTACTTCTTCAGCGTCGGCGGCTCCTCCAGCCGCACGACGGTGCCGTCGACGCGGGCCCGGGCGAAGCCCTTGGTCTGCAGCTCGCGGAAGAGCTCGGCGTACTCGCCCTTGCGGCCGCGGACGACCGGGGCGAGCACCTGGAACCGGGTGCCCTCCTCCAGGTCCATCACCCGGTCGACGATCTGCTGCGGCGTCTGGCGGGCGATCGGCCGCGAGCAGGCGGGGCAGTGCGGCTTGCCCACGCGCGCCCACAGCAGCCGCAGGTAGTCGTAGACCTCGGTGATCGTGCCCACCGTGGACCGCGGGTTCTTGCTGGTCGACTTCTGGTCGATGGAGACCGCCGGAGACAGGCCCTCGATGAAGTCGACATCGGGTTTGTCCATCTGGCCGAGGAACTGGCGGGCGTAGGCCGACAACGACTCCACGTAACGCCGCTGCCCCTCGGCGAAGATCGTGTCGAACGCGAGGCTGGACTTGC
The DNA here is from genome assembly GCF_050936535.1 of Nonomuraea sp. CA-218870. Lineage (NCBI taxonomy): Bacteria > Bacillati > Actinomycetota > Actinomycetes > Streptosporangiales > Streptosporangiaceae > Nonomuraea > Nonomuraea sp. CA-218870. The sequence continues at coordinate 4,945,101 of NZ_JBNJMN010000001.1, forward strand.
CCGAGCCGGAGAGGCCGGTGAAAACGATCAGAGAGTCTCGCGGCAGGTCAAGCGAGACGTCTTTGAGATTGTGCTCTCGTGCCCCACGCACGATCAGGCGGTCTGCCACGGTGATCCCGGAAGTCGAAAGGCGGATAGGTCCACGGGGGATGGTAGACGGGGACTCCGACAGTTTCGTTGAGCCGATCCCGGCCGGCCGATGTCGCCCGCCGGAATTCCGTCCCTCTCAGGTTACGGCCTTCATGAAGCGGGCAGGGGGCCTTCCGTTGTCAACTCGATGACCTGCGCTTTTATGCCCGCGAGCTGCTCTGAACCCCACCATGATGAAATTTCAGGACATGACTGTGCTTGCTGCCGTGCAGCGCGAACTGGCCGACGAAACGGCCCGTCTCCTGGCCACCGCCGCCTCTCTCACCGACGCCGACGTCCGGGCCCCGTCCTTACTCCCCGGCTGGACCCGCGGCCACGTCCTGGCCCACCTCGCCAGAAACGCCGACAGCCACGTCAACCTGCTCACCTGGGCCAGGACGGGCGTGCGTACCCCGCAGTACCCCAGCCAGGAGGACCGCGAGGCCGGGATCGAGGCGGGAGCCGCCCGTCCGGCGGCCGAGCACGTGGTGGACCTGCGTGACAGCGCCGCCCGCCTGGATCGCGCGGTCCGGACACTGCCCGAGGAGGCCTGGCGCTCACCGGTCGGCGGCCTGCGCCCGCCGTACCATCCCGCCTGGTACTGCCTGGTAAGACGGCTGCGCGAGGTCGGCGTGCACCACGTGGACCTGAACGCGGGCTACGGCCCCGCCGACTGGCCGGAGACGTTCGTGTCCAGGGAGCTGAAGTCCTGCCTGCTCATGTGGCCGTACGAGCGGAGCACGATCAGCGGGGCCAGGTTCGTCTCCGCGGCGGGCGAGCCGCTGGACGAGTGGTCCGGCCTCGGCGACGGGCCCGTGGTGGAGGGAGCGCCCGCCGACGTGCTGGCATGGCTCACCGGAAGGTCCTCCGGCGATGGGGTTAGGGTGGTGCCCGGGGGGGAGCCGGTCCCGCCGCCACCGCCGTGGCTGACCGGCACCGCCCCCGCTGACCTGCCCGCGACGCCCCCGGAGGACTACTGATGACCTACACCGGCGACGTCCAGGTCGGCGGCCCCGCCGACGTGCGGGAGCTGACCGGCCTGAGCATCTCCAAACTCGCCGTCGGCCCTTACGACAACAACGCCTACCTGCTGCGCTGCCGGGCGACGGGCGAGGGCCTGCTCATCGACGCGGCCGCGGAGCCCGACCGGCTGCTCGCCCTGATGGCCGAAGCGCCGGTCAGCACGGTCGTCACCACCCACCAGCACGGCGACCACTGGCAGGCGCTGGAGCAGGTGACCAAGGTGACCGGCGCCCAGGTGGTGGCGCATCCGCTGGACGCGCCCGCCCTGCCCGTGCCGGTGGACCGCACGGTCGAGCACGGCGACCGGATCCCGGTCGGCGAGGTCACGCTCGACGTCATCCACCTGCGCGGCCACACCCCGGGCTCGATCGCCCTGCTGTACGACGACGGCGCCGGCGACGTGCACGTGTTCACCGGCGACTCGCTGTTCCCCGGAGGCGTGGGCAACACCTGGAAGGACCCGGAGCGGTTCGCCCAGCTCTACGCCGACGTGGTGGAGCGGATCTTCGACCGGCTCCCGGACCGGACATGGGTCTACCCGGGTCATGGCAAGGACACCACCGTGGGCGCCGAACGCCCGTCGCTGCCGGAGTGGAAGGCCCGCGGCTGGTAGGTCAGCGTTGGTAGGTCAGCGCTGGTAGGTCAGCGGCGCGACAGGACGCGCACGATCCGCTCGGCCGCGCGGGCGGGCTCGTCGGCCTGGCTTCATCAAAGCCGATGACACCGGGAAAGTCCGCTCTTTCCCGGTGTCGGGGTCACTGCTCGACGCGGGTGGCCTCGCGCCGGAGCTCGCGCTTGTAGAACAGCATCCGCAGCGGGATCGCCGCGACCAGGGCGATCTGCATGGCCGCGCCGATCTTGATCGGCATGTCGCCGCCCTCGGGCCAGGCGACCCAGAAGGTCAGGAACGCCACGTTCACCATGATCCAGGCGAGCACCACCGCCGCGAGCTGCCCCTTGGGCTTGGGGTACTCGATACGGCTGACCATCAGCCAGGCGACGCCGAGCACGCCGAGCAGCGCCCACACGCTGGGCTCGAACAGCAGGACGATGGAGATCACGGTCATCGCGCCCATCGGGATGGGCAGCCCCATGAAGTCGCCGCTCTTGGTCTTGACGCAGGCGAACCGCGCCAGCCTGACCACGCCGGCGACGAGCATCGCCGCCGCGGCGGTGACCACGGCGGCGAACGGCACCTCCGAGGTGAACCCGCCCCAGATCACGACCATGAACGCGGGCGCGAACCCGAAGCTGATCACATCGGCGAGGTTGTCGAGCTCGGCCCCCATCGCGGAGGCGCGGAAGCGCCGGGCCACCAGGCCGTCGAAAAGGTCACAGGTGGCGCCGATGAGGAGCAGCACCACGGCGGTCGCGAAGTAGCTCGGGGCGGGCGTGAAGTCGCCGTCGGTACGCAGCGAGTTGATGGCCGAGGCGGCCAGCACGCACACCGCGAGGAAGCCGCAGAGCGCGTTGCCGAGCGACAACGAGTCCGCGGCGGACAGACGGAACGCCTTGCCGACGGGGCCGCGAGGTTCTTCCTCCTCAGCCGCCTGCCAGCCACCGGCGTCAGCCGTGGTCAATTCTGGTCACCCCCGCAACCGTCTTCTCCCCCACGGACACCGCGGGGGAGATTCCTTCGGGAAGATAGATGTCGACCCTGGAACCGAACCGGATGAGCCCGATGCGCTCACCCTGGGCGACCTTCGCCCCGGCAGTCAGGTACGGCACGATCCTGCGCGCCACCGCGCCCGCGATCTGCACCATCTCGACGTCACCGAGCGCGGTCGCGAAATGCCACACCACGCGCTCGTTCTGGTCGCTGTCCTTGTTGAAAGCCGGCAGGAACCCACCCGCCACATGCTGCACGGAGGTGACATTTCCCGCAAGAGGTGCACGGTTGACGTGGACGTTCAGCGGGCTCATGAAGATAGCCACACGGGTGCGGCCGTCCGGCCACGGGTCGACGCTCTGGACGACGCCGTCGGCCGGTGCCAGGATCCGCCCCTGGCCGAGCGTGCGGTCGGGATCGCGGAAGAACCAGAGCATCCCGCCGGTGAGGGCGCTCAGCGGCACTGCCGCGAGCGCCCACCGACGGTCCCGGCCCGTCAGCAGCGCGCTGGCGGCCGCCGCGGCCGCCGTCGGGAGGAGCCACGGGGAGACCCCGCGTGCGAGCCTGAACGAACTCGACTTAGCAGAATCGTCTGACACGTACAACCTTTGGTGGTGACTGAACGGAGCGCTTTTGCCGTGATGGTACAGAACCCGCAACTATGACACGACAACGACTACCCAAGCAAAGCGCCTCGAAAGCCGTTTAGCTAGACCTGCTCCGAGGCGGGTTCCACACTCTTGCGCGTGTCCAGGCGGGCCTTGATCAGGCTGGCCACGGTGGTGATCACCATCGTGGAGCCGATGATGGTGAGGGACACCCAGATGGGGATATGAGGCGCCCAGGAGACTCCACTGGAGTGCAGAGCTTCCATAACCAGCTTAACCCCGATGAAACCGAGGATGAACGCGAGCCCGTAGCTGATGTAGACGAGCTTCTGGAGCAGACCGCCCAGCAGGAAGTAGAGCTGACGCAGTCCCATCAGCGCGAACGCGTTGGCGGTGAAGACGATGAACGGGTCGGTGGTGAGCCCGAAAATCGCCGGAATCGAGTCGAGTGCGAACAGCAGGTCGGTGCTGCCGATCGCGATCATGACGATCAGCATGGGAGTGACCATGCGCTTGCCGTCGATCTTCACCGAGATCTTGGAGCCGACGTAGCCCTCGGTGGTGGGCAGGGTCCGGCGCACCCAGCGCAGCAGGAGGTTCTCGTTGATCTCCTCGGCCTCGCCCTTGACGTGCTGGCGGATGATGTTGACCGCCGTGTAGATCAGGAAGGCGCCGAAGACGTAGAACAGCCAGCCGAACCGCTCCAGCGCGGCGGCGCCGAGCGCGATGAAGATGCCGCGCATGACCAGCGCGAGCAGGATGCCGACGAGCAGCACCTTGTGCTGGTAGGCCTTCGGCACCGCGAACCGGCTCATGATGATGAAGAAGACGAACAGGTTGTCGACGCTCAGGCTGTACTCGGTGATGTAGCCGGCGAAGAACTCCCCTGCCTTCTCCGGCCCCGAGGTGAACCAGAGGACCACGCCGAAGATCACGGCCAGGGCCACGTAGAAGCTGACCCAGCCGCCGGCCTGGCGCATGGAGAACTCACGGGCCTCGCCGCGGTCGACGATCCACAGGTCGACGGCGAGGACGAGCAGCAGCCCGCCGATCACGACGATCCATGCCCACAAGGGTTCGGTCACGTTGCAATACCTCCGGCACGCAGGGCTGACTGCCGGAGGTCTCTCCCGCCCGCATCGAACCGCGGACCGGCAGCCCCGGGGGCCCCGTGGATCGGGGCTGACCGTGATGACGAGGCTGCCGCGAAGGGATACTCCCCTCCCCAACTCACGCAGTATACGAGAACGCCTCAGAAGATTGTCCGCACCCGACGATCAAGAGCTGGCGTAGGCCGCGAGTGCGCTTCGCACCGCTTCGTCCTCTCCGGGCAACTCGGCGCCCCGGCGGGCCGCCGCCGCCGCCCACCGCTCCGCCTCACCGGGGTCGGCGACCAGTTTCCGTACGGCGGCGCGCAGCGCGGCCGGGTCACCGTAGGGCACGAGGATCCCGGCGTCGCCGACGAGACCGGGCACGCCGCCGACAGCGGTGGCGATCACGGGCGTGCCGGCCTTGAGCGTCTCGCTGACGCTCAGCGGCAGCCCTTCCCACCGGCTGGCCCAGACCGCGACGGTGGCGGCGGCGAGCAGGTCGGGCACGTCGTCCCGGTGGCCGAGCAGCACCACGGGCAGCCGCTCGGCGGCGATGCGGCGCGCCAGCTCGTCCCGGAGCGGGCCCTCCCCCGCGATCGCGAACAGCGGCGCAGGACTCTCCCACGGCCCGGCGGCGGCGTCGAGCAGCGTCTCCAGGCCCTTCTGCTGGGCGAGCCTGGCGACCGTGAGCACCAGCGGCCGGTCCCCGGCCCCGAGATCGGCCCGCACCTCGCCGGGCGTCCGCCGGGCCTGCCGCAGCGGCGGCGCGGGCACGACGGCCGGCCGGACGTCCCGCGCCCCCAGCACGCCCATCCGCTCCCCCAGGTCGGGCGAGACGACCAGCACCCGGTCCGCCCGCCGGGCCACGATCCGCTCCAGCACCCCGTACACGGCCCCGACGAACCCCCCGGCGGTGAGCGCGTTGTGCAGCGTCACCACGAGCAGCGGCCGCTCCCCCGTCCCGGGCCGGCCCGGATCTCCCGGGGAGCGCCACGGCCTGGCGAGGGCGGCCAGGGCGCCGGCCCGCAGGCCGTGGGCGTGCACGACGTCGGCGCCGCGGATCGCCCGCCGGACCGACAGCACCGCGCGCGCGTCGTTGACCGGATGCGGCCGGTCGGACACCGGGACCTCGACGAACCGGGCCCCCGCCTCGCCGAACCCGAACTGCTCCTCGACCTCCGGCGGCCCGGCGACCACCACCCGGTGACCACGCCGCGCCAGCCCGGCGGCCAGCATGTGAACGTGCCGCCCGGTGCCTCCGGTGGTGGTGCCCACCACGTAAGCCACTCGCACCCGAACCCCTCTCACCCGAACCGACACCTCGACCGGCACCTCGAGCGGCACCTCGACCGGCATCCGCCGCTTCCTCAGCCGCCGGGCGACCGTCTGCCGAGGACGCCGGCCACCGCCCTGGCGTCGTCCCTGTCGACCAGCGTCACCACGCCGCCGCCCACCGCCAGCGCCGCCACGGCGGCCAGCAGCGTGACACCCACGTTCGCCCACACCCCCCCGGCCCCGATCCACGAGGCCGCCCACGCCCCCGCCAGGAACCCGGCCACACCTCCCGCGACGGCCGCGGCCAGCGCCCGTCCGAGCCCGGCCACCGCCGTCCGGCCGCGCGCGGCGACCACGTACCAGAGCATGAGCGCCCCGCCGGCCGTCATCCCGACGGCCATGCCGAGCGCCAGCCCGCCGATCCGCCACCCGTCGGGCAGCGCCAGCGCGAACGCGGTCTGCGCCACCATGGTCACCCCCCAGCCGCAGACGGTCCCCACGGCGGCGCCCCGCGCCCTGCCGGTCGCGTACAGGACCCGGCTGAGGTGGGCGATGAGCCCGTACCCGATCAGGCCGGGCGCGAACAGCGCGACGGCCCGCGCCAGCGCCGCCGGGTCGACCTGGCTCTTGTCGGCCAGGAACACCGCCGCACCCGGCGCGGACGCGGCGGCCAGCACCCCGGCGGCCACCCCGGACACGAGCACGACCGCCCGCGTGGTGGCGGCGGCGAGCCGGGCGAACTCCTCGTCCTCCCCCGCTTCGGCCCGCGCGGACAGCCGGGGGAACGCGCTGGTGGCGATCGGCACGGCGAGCACCGCGTACGGCACCAGATAGATCGCCCACGCGTAGTTGTAGACGGTGAGGGCCCCTCCGCCGATCACGGTGTTGGCCAGCAGCAGCACCACGACCATGGCGGCCTGCTGGGCGAGCAGCCCGGCGATCCCGGCCAGCGCGAGCCTGCGCACCTGCCCGGCCACGCCGTCGGGGAAGCGCAGCGTGGGCCGCCACCGCACGCCGAGCCGGGCGGTCGGCCCGATCACGGTGAGGACGAGCGCGAGCACGCCGAGGCTGGTGCCTGCTGACAGCGCCAGTTCGGCCGGCGGCGGCACCCGCAGCGGGTCGTCGGCCCCGCTGCTCAGGGGCACGAAGACCAGGTACGCGACGATGACGACGATGCTCGACACGAGCGGCGCGAGCGCCGGCGAGGCGAAGCGGTGGTGCGCCTGCAGCAGGCCGTAGAGCACGACCGCGACGCCGTACAGCGGGATCTGCGGCGCGAACACCACCAGCATGCGGGTGGCGACGTCATGTACGTCCGACGGGTCGCAGCCGTCGATGGGGAACAGCCCGACGATCGGTCCGGCGAGCAGCGCGACGAGCACCGCCACCGGCACGAGCACCACGAGCACCCAGGTGAGCAGCGCGGAGGCGATCCGGCCTGCCCTGGCCGTGGCCCCTTCGGACACGGCCCCGGCGAGCACCGGCACGACCATCCCGGCCAGCGCGCCGCCGACCACGACCTCGAAGATGATGTTCGGGATCTGGTTGGCGGTGAAGTACGCGTCGCTCAGGCAGTTGGTGCCGACGGTGCGCGCGAGCGCGTACTGCTTGGCGAAGCCCGTGACGCGGGCCAGCACGGTGATCGCGCCGATGAGCAGCGCGCCGCCGGCCACGCCACGGGCCAGCCTCGCCTTGCGCTCGGTCAACGGGTCACGCGTCGGCGGGGCGGCGGCCCAGCATGTCGATCCGGTTGAGCACCTGGTTGCCCGCGATGACCTTGGTGAAGCTGACCTTCTCGGAGGCCGCGGTGAGCGCGGCCACGGTGCCGAGCAGGACGAGCCTGCCGGGACGGCCGAGCCTGGTCACCGCGGCCAGGCCCAGCAGCGCGCCCAGCGCGTTGGCCCCGGCGTCGCCCAGCATGGCCCGCTCGCCCAGGTCGTCGGGAAGCAGCGCGGCCGCGGCGCCCAGCGGCACGGCGGCCAGCGCCGCCGTCGCGGGCGAGTCTCCGGCGACGGCCGCCGCCAGCAGCGGCCCTCCGGTGAGCAGCCCGACCTTGATCGCCCGGCCGGGGCGCAGGTCGAACAGGTTGGCCAGGTTGGCCGCGCCCGCGATGGCGGCGCCGTTGACGAGCGTGTCGGCCGGGCCGTCGGACACGAGCGCCGCGGCGGCCAGCCCGGTCGCGCCGATGCCGAGGATCTTGACGGCGCCGCTGGTGACCTCGCCCCTGGCCAACGCGCTCAGGTGGCCTTTGAAGCCCTTGGACGAGGTGGTGCCGTAAAGGTCGTCATAGGCGCCGAGCGCGCCGCTGCCCGCCCCGGCCAGCAGCGCCGCCGCCCGCGCGCGGCCCGGCAGGCCGGGCGCCAGCGCGGCCGCGGCGCTCGCCCCGGCCACGAACGCGGGCCCTTCGAGGAGCGTGATCGGCTCGCCGCGGTGGTTCTTGCGGGTCCAGCGGCTGCCGGGGTCGAGCGCGCCGCCGGGCGTACGGGTGAGCGCGGCGTAGGCGGCGCGGGCCGCGGCGGCGCCGATCGCGGCGCCCGCGAGGGCGTAGAGCAGGCCACGGGCCATGTCAGCTCCCTGACTCGGTGGACGACGGGGTCGGAGTGGGCGGCACGGGCTGGAACGCGGCGGCTCCGGCGCCGGTGCCGTACTGGCCCACGCCTCCGTTCACTTGCTCTCGCAGAGCGTAGACGATCACGATCTGGCCTTCAGGCATATCGGCGCTGTCGACGGTAGAGACCCGCTTGGCGATCTCGCCGTCGTCGCGCAGGGCGGTGATGGCTCCGCCGGGCGCGGCCGAGGTGGCCGCGGCGCCGGCCAGCACCGCGCCCCTGCCGCCCGCGTCCAGCCCGCCCGCCACCGAGGTGAGCGCCGCGGCCTGACCCTCGGCGTCCTCCCCCTCGTACGGAGCGTCGGGCGCGTAGAGGACTGCGAGCGTGGCGCGATTGAGCGCGTCGCCGTCGATGTCGACGAACCCGCCGGTCTGGAGGCCGTCGACGACGGCGGCCAGGGTCTCGCTGGGGGTGCCGGCCGCGGCCGCGTCGGTGGTCATGAGCGTGGCGGCGAGCAGTGCGGCGGCCTTGTCGTGCACGGTGGCCGTGTCGGGGAAGGTCATCTCGGCGGGCTTCAGCTGGCTGACCAGGCCGTCGAGCACGCCGGCGCTCTTGGGGTCGAAGAACTTCTCGAGCAGCAGGAGCCGGCCGGTGACCTTCGCCCCCGCCTCGGCGAGCACCTGCTCGGTGGCCTCGCGATAGGTGGCGCCGGCCCCGGGCGCCTCGACGATCAGCACCTGCTCGCCCGCGAGGCTCTCCCGCACGAGCTGCGGGGTGACGGTGGTGACGAACTCCTGGTGCTCCTGCTCGCGCGCCTTCATCGTCTCGAGCTGGCCGCGCAGCTCCTGTTTGTCCTGGGTGAGCTGGCTGGTCATCTCGTTGGCCGTCTTGATCGCGGGATCCTGCAGCAGGTTCGTGCCGAGCACGATGCCGACGGCCAGCGCCAGGAAGATGGCGACGATGGAGATGAGGTGATAGCGGAAATCGATCACGAGAAGAGCCCGACCAACCAGAAGATGAACGCGTTCCAGACGTCTTGCAGGCCGTTCAGCCAGATCTGGCCGAGCGGTGATGCGGAGAGAGCGACCCCCATGGTCACCAGCGCGGTGACCGCCAGGAGCACCAGCTGGGAGGTGGAGATGCGGCTCCGGTAGAGCATGCTGACGCCCTTCGCGTCGACGAGTTTACTGCCGACGCGCAGGCGGGTGAGAAACGTGCTGGCCATGCCGGAGCGGCCCTTGTCGAGGAACTCCTCCAGCGTGCCGTGCGTGCCGACGGCGACGATCAGCTCGGCGCCCTTCTCGTCGGCCAGCAGCATGGCGATGTCCTCGCTGGTGCCGGTCGAGGGGAAGACGACCGCGTCCAGTCCGAGCTGGTGGACGCGCTCCAGACCGGGGGCCCGGCCGTCGCGGTAGGCGTGCACGATCAGCTCGGCGCCGCAGGTGAGCGCCTTGGTGGAGACCGAGTCGAAGTCGCCGACGATCACGTCGGGCAGGTAGCCGGCCTCCAGCAGCGCGTCGGCCCCGCCGTCGACGCCGATCAGCACGGGACGGTACTCGCGCAGGTAGGGCCGGAGGGTGGCGATGTCCTCCTTGTAGTGGTAGCCGCGGACCACGATGAGCGCGTGCCGGCCGTCGATCTTCGTCCGGATCTCGGGCACGCCGACGCCGTCGATGAGCAGCTTGCCCTCGCCGCGGACGTACTCCATCGTGTTGACGGCGAACGCCTCGATCTGCACGGCCAGCCCGGCGCGGGCCTCGGCCATGGCCGCCTCGACGGTCTCGGTGGTCTGCACCTCGCCCTTGCCGACGGCCTCGTCGTCGAGATAGACGATGCCCTCGTGCAGCCGGACCACGTCGCCGTCCTTGACACGCTCGAACAGCTCCTGGCTGGCGTTGTCGACGAACGGGATGCCGGCCTCGACGATGATCTGCGGCCCCAGGTTGGGGTAGCGACCGCTGATGCCCGCGGCGACGTCGACCACGCCCGCCGCCCCGCACGCCACGAGTGCCTCCGCGCTGACCCGGTCGACATCGACATGGTCGATGATGGCGATCTCTCCCGGCTGGAGGCGCTTGGTGAGCCTCTTGGTCCGGCGGTCGATCCTCGCCACCCCGGTGACGCCGGGAAGGTCGTTGGCCTTCCTCGCGCGGAGGCCCGGCATCCTGCTCCCCGGAACCTTCATCAAGACCATCCTGCCAGAGCAAAAGACCTGGGAGGCCATGCATGACCAGGCGTGTCCGCTATGTCACACCGAATCACCTGTCGGCCGCCGCCAGCCCCAGAAGTTCCTCCGCGTGCGCTCTGCCCAGTTCGGAGTCTTCCAATCCCGCCAGCATGCGCGACAGTTCGCGCACGCGGCCCTCATGGTCGAGCGTGACCACGCCGCTGCGCACCACACTGCCGTCGCCGGCCTTCTCCACCACCAGATGCTGGTCGGCGAAGGCGGCGACCTGCGGCAGGTGGGTGACGACGATCACCTGCGCGGTGCGGGCCAGCCTGGCCAGCCTGCGCCCGATCTCCACCGCGGCCTTGCCGCCCACGCCGGCGTCCACCTCGTCGAAGACGAACGTGGGCACCGGGTCGGCCCCGGCGAACACCACCTCGATCGCGAGCATCACCCGGCTCAGCTCGCCGCCGGAGGCGCCCTTGTTCAGCGGCAGCGGCGGCGCGGCCGGGTGAGCCGCCATGCGCAGCTCCACCTCGTCGACCCCGTCGGGGCCGAAGTCGGCGGCCCGGGTGAGCTGGACCACGACCCGGGCATGCGGCATCGCCAGCGCGGTCAGCTCCTCGGTGACGGCCTGGCCGAACCGCTCGGCGGCGGCCTCGCGCACCCGGGTCAGCTCGGTGGCCAGCTCGGTCAGCCGGACGGTCAGCTCCTCGTGCTCGCGCGCCAGCTCGCCGATGCGCTCGTCGTCGCCCTCCAGCTCGGTCAGCCGGGCGGCCGACTGCTGCGCCCAGGCCAGCACCGCGGCGCTGTCCTCGCCGTACTTGCGGATCAGACCGGTGAGTACGGACCTGCGCTCCTGCACGGCGGCCAGCCGGCCGGGGTCAGACTCGATCGACTCGGCGTAGGAGGCCAGGTCGGTGGCCACGTCGGAGATCAGGTAGCCGGCCTCGGCCAGCCGGTCGGCGACGGCGGCGAGCGCGGTGTCGTAGTCGCGGACCGCTTCGACGGACGTGCGGGCCTCGCCCAGCAGGGAGATCACGTCGCGGGACCCGCCGGTGGCCTCCATGGGGTCGCCGAGCAGCGCGGTGTGGGCGGCGGTCGCGGCGGTGCGCAGCGCGTCGGCGTGCGAGAGCCGCTCCTCCTCCTCGCGCAGCGCGGCGTCCTCGCCGGGCTTGGGGTCGACCTTCTCGATCTCCTCCAGGCCGAATCTGAGCAGGTCGGCCTCCTGCGCCCGCTCCCTGGCCCGGGTGGTCAGCTCCTCCAGCAGCGCGGCGACCTGCTTGTGGCGCTTGTATGCCTGCTGGTAGGCGCGCAGCGGCTTGACCAGGTCGTTTCCGGCGTAGCGGTCGAGGGCGGCGCGCTGCCTGGCGGGCTGGAGCAGCCGCTGCTGGTCCATCTGGCCGTGCACCGCCACCAGGTCGTCGGCGAGGTAGGTCAGCGTGCCGACCGGCACGGACCGGCCGCCGAGCCAGGCCCGCGAGCGGCCCTCCGCGGAGACCGTGCGGGAGATGATGAGCTCGCCGTCGTCGATCTCACCGCCGGCGTCCTCGACCTGCTGGGACACCCGGCCGCCCGGCTCGATGACGAGCGTGCCCTCCACCGACGCCTTGTCGGCGCCCGGCCGGACGCGGGAGGGGTCGGCCCGGCCGCCGAACAGCAGCCCGAGACCCGTGACGACCATCGTCTTGCCCGCGCCGGTCTCGCCCGTCACCACGTTGAAGCCCGGCGAAAGCTCCAGCACGGCCTCGTCGATGACGCCGAGCCCCTGGATGCGGACCTCCTCGACCCTTGGTCGCACTGCCCACTCCCGTCACTTGCGAGATTACGATCAACCGCGCCGCGGCCCGAACACGTGTGCGCATGCGATCCTACGTGTTCGCTGCCTCAATTCACTCAGGGTCGCACCCTCCCACGCCAGCCCTGAACGGGTAGTTCGAACTTGGCGACCAGTCTGTCCGTGAAGGGCGCGCCGGTGCTCTCCACGCCGTGCAGCCGGGCGAGCCGCACCGGCTCGGCGCCCCGGCGCACCTCGACCCGGCTGCCGGAGGGCAGGTCGAAACGGCGGCGGCCGTCGCACCACAGCACCCCGCCGGGGGTGTCCGGCAGGATCTCGACGGCCAGCGTGGAGCGCGGGGAGACGACGAGCGGCCTGGCGAACAGGGCGTGCGCGCTGATCGGGACCATGAGCAACGCCTCGACCTCCGGCCAGACCACCGGGCCGCCGGCGGAGAACGCGTAGGCGGTGGAACCGGTCGGGGTGGCGCAGATCACGCCGTCGCAGCCCCAGCGCGACAGCGGCCGCCCGTCGATCTCGGCGACCACCTCCAGCATGCGCTCCTGCTTCTCCACGCTCACCTCGTTGAGCGCCCAGGTGTCGGCGATGACGTTGCCGTTCTGCCGGGCCAGCACGTCGACGGTCATGCGCTCCTCGACGTCGTAGCGGCCGGCCACCACGCTGTCGACGGCGTCGGCCAGGTCGGCGACCTCCGCCTCGGCGAGGAAGCCGACGTGGCCGAGGTTCACGCCGAGCAGCGGGGTGCGGGTCGGCCTGGACAGCTCGGCCGAGCGCAGCAGCGACCCGTCGCCGCCGAGCACGATCATCACCTCCGCGTCCTTGGCGGCGCTCGGCTCGGTCGGCACCACGTCCACGCCTTCGGCGCCGATCTCGCCGGCCTCTCCGTCGAGGACCCGCACGCGCAGGCCGGCGCCGAGTAGACGGCGGATGACCAGGCGGGCGCTGTCGACGGCGGCCTCGCGCCCGGTGTGCACGGTGACCAGGACGGTCCTGTTCATTGCGGCCCTTCCGCGACGGCCCGCCGGATCTCGGCCTCGAGGTCGGCGACCGGCGGCTCGCCCTCCCCCTTGCCCAGCCACAGCAGGTACTCGACGTTGCCCGACGGCCCCGGCAGCGGGCTGTAGGTGACGCCGCGCACGGTCAGCCCGAGCTCCACGGCCCTGGCCGCGGCCTCGCGGACCGCTCCGGCGCGCAGCTCGGGGTCGCGCACCACGCCGCCCGCGCCGACGAGGTCCTTGCCCACCTCGAACTGCGGCTTGACCAGCAGCACGAAGTCGGCGGCCGGCGCGGCGACGGCCGTCAGCGCGGGCAGCACCAGGCGCAGCGAGATGAACGACAGGTCGCCGACGACCAGCGTGGGCGGCTCGCCGACCAGGTCCGGGGTGAGGTCGCGGACGTTGACCCGCTCCATCACCGTGACCCGCTCGTCGGTCCGCAGCGACCAGGCCAGCTGGCCGTAGCCGACGTCGACCGCGAGCACGTGCGCCGCCCCCCGGCGCAGCAGCACATCCGTGAACCCGCCGGTGGACGCGCCCGCGTCCAGGCAGCGCCGCCCCTCCACGGCGAGGCTCTTGAACGTGTCGAGCGCGCCGAGGAGCTTGTGGGCGCCGCGCGAGACGTAGTCGGGGCCGTCCTGCGACTCCGTCACGACGATGGCGGCGGCGGTGTCGACCTGGGTCGCCGGCTTGGCGGCCTGCCGCCCGCCGACGGTGACGCGGCCCGTCTCGATGAGCTGGGCCGCCTGCTCCCGGGACCTGGCCAGGCCACGCCGCACCAGCTCGCTGTCGAGCCGGATCCTGCGGCTCACTGCGCGTCCACGGCGCCCAGCGCGGCCTCCAGCCCGGAGAACGCCTCTTCGAACACCGCCACGTGATCGCTCACCGGCAGGCCCGGCAGCCGGTCCAGCCCGGCCAGAACCGCGTCCACCCGCGCGTCGCCGATCTCCTCTGGCAGCTCACTCATGACTCGACGGTAACGCCTCGGGCGAGCGCGCGGGACCTTGGCGGGCGTGTCACACGTTGAAGGGTCATACAGGGCGCTCGGTGTGGAACGCTACGGATCGTCAAGGGATCAGAAAGGAGCGATCATGGCAAGCGTCGAGGAGTGCCGGGCGGCACTGGTCAAGCTCGTCGCCCAGTTCGACGAGATCGACGCGGAGGACCGGGCCAGGCACGTGGTCGAGCGCACGGTCAGCTGCCGCGTCTCGGACCTCGATGTGACCTTCTACGGGCGGCTGCACCACGACGGCCTGGATCCGTTCGTGGAGTCGCAACCGGCGAACGGCAAACCCGCCGACGTCAAGCTGACGATCGTCAGCGACGACCTCGTGGCGCTGGTGGACGGACAGCTCGACCTGGCCCGCGCGGTCCTCGGCGGCCGCGTGAAGATCGACGCCAGTTTCGGCGACCTGCTCCGCCTGCGCCGACTCCTCTGACCCCGCCCCACGTCCCCTCTGCGAACGCGCCCTCGACGAGCCGTTCTCTCCTTGGGCGTCCGCCCCCTCGCCGAACCGCCCTCAGACACCTGTCCTCGACAGACCTGGCGCTAGCCGAGCCTGGCCAGCACGGGCTTGACCGCGTCCTCCTCCGCGCGGCCCGCACCCGCCGCCGCCCAAGCGGCGTCGCAGGCCGCCCGCAGCCCGTCGATCCTGCTGCCGTCGCCGTCGAGCCGCAGCGCCCCGTCCACCCAGCGGGCCCGCCAGCCGCCGCACGCCCCGTCCCGCACCTCCGGGTACGGAGCCGACAACCCCGACAGGTCCTCGGTCACGTACACCGGACGCCGGTGCGGCGGCGCGGTGAGCACGTCGAGCGGCCTGGCCACGCCGGTGAGCACCAGCAACCCGTCCACGCCCGCGTTGCGCGCCCCCTCGATGTCGGTGTCGAGGCGGTCGCCGACCACCAGCGGCCGCCGCGCCCCCGTGCGGATCATCGACTCGCGGTGCAGCGGCGGATCCGGCTTCCCCGCGTACAAGGGCTCCACGCCGGTCGCCGTGGCGATCACCCGCGCCATCGCCCCGTTCCCCGGCACCTCGCCCCGTCCGATGGGCATGGTCGAGTCGCGGTTGGCGGCCACGAACAGCGCCCCCTGCCGCACCGCCAGCGCCCCCTCGGCCAGCAGCCCGTACGACAGCCCCGCCCACATTCCCTGCACCACGGCCGCGGGCTCCTCGGCCGCCGCCGTGACGGGCCTGAGCCCTTGCGCGCGTACCGCCATCCGGAGGCCGGCCCCGCCGACGACCAGCACCTTCGCCCCGGGCGGCACCCTCTCGGCCACCACCCGCGCCGCCGCCTGAGCCGACGTCACCACGTCGTCCCGTCCGGCCGGCACCCGGAGCTCCCGCAGGTGAGCCGCTATGGCGGCCGGGGTCCTGGAGGCGTTGTTGGTCACGTACGCCAGCCGGACCCCGCGCCGCCGCGCCTCCGCCAGCGCCTCAGCCGCCCCGGACACAGCCCGCGGCCCGAGGTAGACGACGCCGTCAAGGTCGAGCAGCAGGGTGTCGTAACCGTCGATCAGCACCATGCCTCTTTCCCGTCGCCGGCTCACGTCCCGTGAGACTCTAACCGGCCTCCCCGGCGGCCACCGCCCAGAGCCCGCGTTGCCGACCGCGTGGGCGGCAGGAACCCGCCTCCCTACAGCACAGGCCGGCAGAACCCGGCCCGGCAGAACCGACCTTCCGCACGGACCCGGCAGAACCAACCTTCCGCACGGACCCGGCAGAACCGACCTTCCGCACGGACCTGGCAGATCCGACCTTCCACCAGCTGGGGAAGGCGTACCTGAGCAGGGAGCTCGTCGGCGTGTGCGGCCTTCGCCGGAACGAGAGCACGCGGGTGGAGATCCTCTACAGCCTCGACCCCGCCCCCTGGGGGTCCGCCACCGAAGCGGCCCGCGCCGTCCTGGACGCGGGCCGACGAGCGGGTGCGGGGGACATCATGCTGGAGACGGACGAGGACGACACCGCCCCCCGACGGCCGGCCGGGCACGTCCGTGACGCGCGCTCTCAGAGCGCGTCACATGTCCTGGCGGGCCTTCAATGTGGCCCGGACGCTGCGCAACGCCGACACGTAGTTGCGGTCGTCAGGTCGCATCGCGACCGCGATCGCCAGCGGCTCCTGGGCCGCCTCGACGTCGCCCGTTCGCCACAAGGAGAGTCCCAATCCGAAATAGGCGTAATCCTCCGTGGGATTGTCCTCCACGATCCATTGGAAGCTGCTGGCCGCCTCCTGGTACCGCCGGGAGTTGAACTGGGCCCGCGCCAGCGCCTCCCTGATGCTCCGAGACTCAGGCTCCGCGTCCGCCGCGCGTTCCAGCAGCGCCGCCGCGGCGGCGGGGCTGCCCTCCTGGAGAAGCTTCACACCACGCTGGTACCAGTCATAGACGTCACCTTGAGGGGTTCCGGGGGAATCGGTGTGGCCGTTGGCGCCTTCCATGATGAGTGAGCCCTCCTTCATCGGCGTACGACGGAGTTTCGGGATCGAACGCCACCGGGGCGTTGTGGCGACTACGGGAAGACTCGGATGTTTATGGCAGCATGCCCGGTATGGGGAATTCTGAACTGCCGATACCGGACGGGCTGATCCTGCGCCCGTTCCGGGGCGTCCGCTTCGCCGTCGACGATCCCGCCAAGGTGACCTCCCCGCCTTACGACCTCATCTCCGACGGGGATGTACGCGCTCTCCTGGACGTCCATCCCAACAACGTCGTCCGTCTCATCCTTCCCCTTTCGCCCGACACGGACGCGCGGAAGATCCCCACAGAGCACCGGCCAGCCGAACGACAACCGTCACAAGAAACAGACAAATCCCCACGAAGCGCTGCCCAAGAAGCGCCCGACCCCCGGTACGCCGAGGCCAGGAGGACGCTGCGAGCCTGGCTCGACGCGGGCGTCCTCGCCCCCGACGAGGAGCCGGCGCTCTACGTGTACGAGCAGCGCGGGCCCGGTGTGCTGCAGCGCGGCCTCATCGGCGACGTCTGTCTGCCGGACCCGGCGCAGCGCATCGTCCTGCCGCACGAGGACGTGCTCCCCGGCCCCATCGCCGACCGCCTCGCCCTCATGAGCACCACCCAGGCCAACCTGGAGCCCATCTTCCTCCTCTACAACGGCCAGAACGGCGTGGCGACCCGCCTCGTCGACGAGGTGGCCACCGGCCGTCCGCCCCTGGTCACCGCCCACACCGAGGACGGCCTGACCCACCGCCTCTGGGCGATCACCGACGAGGCCGAGATCGCCGCCGTCAACACCGACCTCCTCCCTCGCCAGGCCCTCATCGCCGACGGTCACCACAGGTACGCGACGTACCGCATCCTCCAGCGCCGCGAACACGCCCTCCACCCCACCGTGGGGCACCGCGACGAACCCGCGCAGGGTGAGCACGGCGGTCGCGACAGCCAGGCGGGCCACCGCGAACCTCCGAGCGGCAGGGAGAACGCCGGCCGGGACGCCCTCGACCCGGAGCAGCCGCCGGAGCCGGCCAAGCGGAGCCCATGGGACTTCGGGCTGGCGCTGCTCGTGGACACCGACGCGTACCCGCCCGAGCTCAAGGCCATCCACCGGGTCATCCCGCAACTCCCGCTCGACGAAGCCGTGGCCAGGGCCAAGGGGTCCTGGCGCGTACAGGACTTCACCGATCTGGACGAGGGCCTGGCCGCCCTCAGCGACGCCGAGGGCCCGGCCTTCCTGCTGGCCTGCGGCGCCGAAGCGCACCTCCTGTCCAACCCGGACCCCTTGCAGCTCGCTCAGGCCATGCCCGCGGACCGCTCGGCCCGGTGGAACTCGCTGAACACCTCCATCCTCACCGAGTTCGTGCTCCCCAAGGTGTGGGGCCTGCGGGACGACGAGGAGACGGTGCGCATCGTCCACCACGACCCGCGGGCCGCCGCCGAGCTCGCCGACACCACAGGCGGCACCGCCGTCATCCTCGAACCCCTGGCCGTCGCCGATGTCCTGGCGGTGGCGGCGGGCGGTGAACGGGTGCCTCGCAAGTCCACCTCCTTCGGCCCCAAACCCCGCACCGGGCTGATCCTGCGCACCTTCGCCATCCGCTGACCACCACGGGCCGGCTCTCCTCCGTCACCTGTCCCGGCGGAGGTGACAGCCCGGGGCACGCGCGCCCCTCCATGCCTGCGTACGCAGTGCGGCGAGGCAGGCATCCCCGGTCAGATCACCTTGGCCAGCTCGGCGACCGGGCGGGGCGAGGAAGGAGGTGGCGGTTCGGCGGGCTCGTCCAGGGGCAGAGAATCCGCCTCGATGGCTCTGACCGTGGCCACCTCAACTTCGTAGGTCCAGATCTTGGCGGACGCCGGGCCGAAGACCCGGCAGCGGAAGGCGCCGGTGACCTCCATGGCGTCGCGCGGCTTGAGTCCGTGGAGGACGTCGGCCACCCCCTGGTCGAAGCTGACGCACGGAATGCTGTCGGTGAGCGTGCCTCCCCGCTTGTGCCTGCGGCGGCGCACCAGCAGCCGCCATTTCGTCATGGTGTCGCCGCTCGGCAGGCTCCGGTCCTCCGCTGCCGCGGACAGCCGTCCCACCAGCAAGACCTCGTTGCGGTCCACTGTCGTCCTCCCATGGGTGATCGGGTGGAGATCACTCTCTACGATGTGAGGAAGTCCGGTTCGGCTCGAATGCCGTTCTGGGGATAGCGGACGCGGCTCGGGAGTGCCTGTGGACAACATCACCGCCCTCGGCGGCGACGTCTATGAGATCGACACGAAGATGGCCGGATACTCCGGTATCACCGCCGGCTACCTGATCCTGGGCGACCGCCCCTGTCTGGTGGAGACCGGGACGTCAACCTCCGCCCCCGTCGTACGTGACGCGCTGGCCTCGCTCGGCGTCGGTCCTGAGGATCTGGCCACGGTCGTGGTGACGCACATCCACCTCGACCACGCGGGCGGAGTGGGCGACATCGCCAAGTTCTTTCCGTCGGCGCAGGTCGTCGTCCACGAGAAGGGGGCGCGGCACCTGGCCGAGCCGTCCAGGCTGATGGCCAGTGCCAGGATGGTGTGGGGTGACCGCCTCGACACGCTGTTCGGCGAGCTGTCGCCCACCGAGGCCGAACGCATCGTCGCCCTGGGCGACACCGGCGCCATCGACCTCGGCAACGGCAGGACGCTGAGCAGCCACTACTCACCCGGCCACGCCAAGCACCACGTGGGGCTGATCGATTCGGCCACCGGTGACCTGTACGTGGGGGACGCCGCGGGCGTCTACCTGCCGGAGACCGGCGACCTGCGCCCGGCCACCCCGCCGCCGGACTTCGACCTGCAGACAGCGCTGGACTCGATCGCGCTGTTCCAGGCGCTGCAGCCGCAACGCCTGCTGTTCAGCCATTACGGACCGGTCGACGCGGTAGGTGAGACGCTCGAAAGGTCGGCGGAGGAACTTCGCGTCTGGGTGGACCTCACCCGCCAGGCCCACGCCGAAGGCCTGGACCTGGACCACGCCGTGGCCATGGTGCGCGACCGCACCAAGGAGCGCTACCGGGCCATGGCCGACGAGAACGAGACGGCCGAGCAGTTCGAACTGCTCAGCGGCGCGCCGTCGAACGTCGCCGGCATCCTCCACTGGCTCGACCGCGTCTCACCGTGAGCGGAGGCCGGGGCACGCACCCGCGTCTCGGAATCGCGTGCGTGCCCCGGAGTCACCTACTCGGACTGCTTGCCGGGCCTGTCACCGGACTTGTCGTCACGTTCGTCACCGAAGTCCGGCTCGATGAATGACGGGGCGATCGGCGCGGGTGAGGCACCGGGCTCCGCGTCCGCCTGCCCGGCATCGGAGCCGGTCTCCTCGGCGTCACGCCGGTCCTCTTCGACATGCTGGCCCGTCTCCGCGCCATCGCCGTGGACCTCTTCGGCGCGCGGACCCGCCTCCCCGGCGTCACGCCGGTCCTCTTCGGCGTGCGGGCCCGTATCCCCGTCCTCGCCGCGGACCTCCTCGGCGCGCGGGCTCCGCGGGCCATCCTGCTCGCCGTCGCCGACCGTCTCCTCAGCGCGCGGGTCCTGCTCGCCGTCGCCGGCCGTCTCTCCGGCACGCGGCGGGCTCGCCTGCGCGGCCGGCTCCGCCTCACGAGCCTCAGGCCCGCTCGCCTCACCGGTCCCCGGCTCATCCGCCGCCTCGGCCTCGACGTCGGACTCGGCGCCCTCGGGGGACACGAAGTCCTCGTCGTAGCCTTCCTCGACGTCCTCGATCACGGACCCGGTCAGCTCGGAGTAACGCTCGGCGGCGTCGGTCTCTCCGTCCTCGTCGAACGCCATCGCCCTGCCGAACCAGTCGACGGCCGCCTCCCGGTGCCCCGCTTCCTCCAGCGCGTCGGCGTACGCGAACGCCAGCCGCGCCGACCACGGGCGGGGTTGCGGGTCACGCAGCTCCGGCAGCCGCTGGAGCGTGATGACGGCCGCGTCGTGCTGGCCGAGGTCGCGGCGCGCCCCCGACTCCACGATCGTCAGCTCGATCCGCCCCGCACGGTCCAGGCGCTCCGCCTCCGGCGAGCGGACCAGGTCAAGGGCGCGTTCCGGACGACCCATCCCACGCTCGCAGTCGGCCATGACCGGCAGGTACGCCTCCGAACCGGTCATCCTCCTGGCGGCGCGCAGATCGCTCAACGCCTCGCTGAAGTGTCCGGCCCGGTAGGCGACGATGCCCGCGGCCTCCCGTACGACACCGATCCTGGCCGCGAACCTGCGAGCCACCGTGGTGTGTTCGTGAGCCTTGTCGGTGTCGTCCTCCTCAAGGGCGCGCTCGGCGGCGACGAGGTGCCGGCCCACGAGCTCGGCGAGGTCCGTGGGCAGGGACCGCAGTTCCTCCCGTACCTCCTTGTCCAGCTCGTCGGCGCTGATGTCGGGCGCCACCTCGGGCAGCGGCTCCCGCCTCGGCGCGGCGTCCTCGCGGTCCTGCCGGCCGAAACGGGCGCGGGCACCGGGACGCTCCTCCCGCGAGAACGGGCGCGGGCCGTCCTCGCGGCGCGGGCCGCGGTCGTCGCGCCGGGGACCGCGGTCGTCGCGGTCCCGGTAAGGACGGCGCTCGCCCTCCTGGCGCGGACCGCGCTCACCACGGTCGCGGTACGACGGACGGTCGTCGCGACCCCGGAACGGACGGCCCTCACCACGGTCCCGGTACGACGGACGGTCGTCACGACCCCCGGAAGGACGACCTTCGCCGCGATCCTGGTACGGGCGACGCTCGCCACGGTCCTGGTACGGGCGACGCTCGCCACGGTCCTGGAACGGGCGACGCTCGCCACGGTCCTGGAACGGGCGACGCTCGCCACGGTCCTGGAACGGGCGATCATCCCTGTCCCGCGACGGGCCGCGCTGGAAACCGCGGTCGTCCCGATCGCGGAAGGGACGACGGTCCCCCTCACCCCGCGGGCCGCGGTCGTCGCGGTCCCGGTAAGGACGGCGCTCGCCCTCCTGGCGCGGACCGCGCTCACCACGGTCGCGGTACGAGGGACGGTCGCCACGGTCGCGGGGAGGGCCGCTCTCGCCACGGTCCCGGTACGACGGACGATCGTCACGATCTCTCGGAGGACCGCTCTCGCCGCGGTCGCGGTACGAGGGACGGTCGTCGCGACCCCGGAACGGACGGCCCTCACCACGGTCCCGGTACGACGGACGATCGTCACGATCCCTCGGAGGACCGCTCTCGCCACGGTCGCGGTACGACGGACGGTCGTCGCGACCCCGGAACGGACGGCCCTCACCACGGTCCCGGTACGACGGACGATCGTCACGACCCCCGGGAGGACGACCTTCGCCACGATCCCGGTACGGGCGGGCTTCACCACGGTCCTGGTAGGGCCGGCGCTCACCGCGATCCTGGTATGGACGGCGTTCGCCGCGGTCCTGGTAGGGCCGCCGCTCGCCTTGGTCCTGGTGCGGACGGCGCTCATAGCGATCCCTGGAAGGGCGGCTTTCGTCACGATCGCGATAGGAACGCCGGTCGTCGCCCTCACGGCGCTCCCGGTAGCCTCCTTCGCCGCGCGATCCACGGTCGTCGCGGTCGCGGAACGGCCTGCCGCCTCCGCCTTGACCACGCGGTCCGCGATCCTGGCCGCGCCCCTCGCCGCGCCCCTCGCCGCGGTCCTGGCCGCGGTCCTGGTAGGAGCGCCTGTCGTCGCCTGAGCGGAACGGGCGGTCTCGCTCGTCGCGTCCGCGGGAGCCGGATCCGCCGTCCCTGTCGCCGTACGAGCGCTTGTCTTCGTTGTCGCCGCGCCCGCGCTGCCCGCCGTCCGATCCGCTATCTCTGTTCACTTCTGGTCCATTTCGTTGGCTCACTCAGCGAGCCCCTCTGCCTGTCAGTCCGGCCCGCCGTGGCTGGTCGCCGCCCGTCCCGGGCCTTACGCGACGAAGGCCACCCGTGGTTGGGGTGGCCCGAGTACTCTCCCAGCCTAGCAAGCCGAGACCTGTCCCAGTCCCCGTCCAGCCGCCGCCCTGACCTGGAACCCTCCGCCGGCTTCCGAGGGGCACACCGGGACGGCTGTACAGCCGCGTCTCAGACCCCGCCACGCCGCGGCCGACCTGCATATTCAGTGGCACGGACGACCCCCGCTCCACGAAACTGAACCGCATGTCGCTGCGTTTCCATGAAATAGCCGAAGCCCGCCACCGCATACTCAATCCCATCACCGACGCCAAACTCGACCTGCTGGGCGAGATCTGTCGCATCGAGCGCGGAATGCGCCAGCTCGATCTGGCGTGCGGCAAGGGCGAAATGCTCAGCCGCTGGTCAGCCCGTTACGGCCACGAGGGTGTCGGCGTGGACATCAGCAAGGAGTTCCTGGAAGCGGCCAAGGAACGGGCCGACGAACTGGGGGTGGCCGACCGAGTCCAGTTCGTCGAAGCGGACGCCGGCGCTTACGAGACCGAAGCGGACACGTACGACATCGTGTCCTGCATCGGTGCGACGTGGATCGGCGACGGCCTGGCCGGCACCCTCGACCTGATGCGCCGCCCGCTCCGCCCCGACGGGATCGCCCTGGTGGGAGAGTGCTTCTGGACGGCACCGCCGCCCTCCGAAGCAGTGCGGGCGCTCTCCCCGAAGGAGGACACGTTCACGTCTCTCGCCGGTACGGGGGAGCGATTCGAGGAGGCGGGATACGAACTGCTGGAAATGGTGCTGGCCAGCCCCGACAGCTGGGATCGGTACGCGGCCTCCCAGTGGTGGACGGTGAGCGACTGGCTCCGCGCCAACCCCGCGGATCCCGACGCGAACGCCATGCGCGAATTCCTGTCCACGGCCAGACGCTCACACCTGGAGTACGGACGGCAGTATCTCGGCTGGGGAGTCTTCGTCCTGCGGCAGACACAGACCTCGTAAACGCGGAAAGGCCCCGAGCGCAATGCTCGGGGCCTCCCCAACTAAAAGATTGTCCGGCGGTGACCTACTCTCCCACACCCTCCCGAGTGCAGTACCATCGGCGCAGAGAAGCTTAACTTCCGGGTTCGGAATGTAACCGGGTGTTTCCTTCCCGCCATAACCGCCGTAACCCTCCGAAACACACAAACAGGAACACTGTTTGCAGTCTCAGAATTGCCTAGTGGACGCGAGCAAGAAAAACAATGCTTTGTGGTCAAGTCCTCGGCCTATTAGTACCGGTCAGCTCCACACGTTACCGCGCTTCCACCTCCGGCCTATCAACCCGGTCATCTCCCGGGAGCCTTACCCCCTCACAGGGTGGGAGACCTCATCTCAAGGCAAGCTTCCCGCTTAGATGCTTTCAGCGGTTATCCCTCCCGAACGTAGCCAACCAGCCATGCACCTGGCGATACAACTGGCACACCAGAGGTTCGTCCGTCCCGGTCCTCTCGTACTAGGGACAGCCCCTTTCAAGTCTCCTGCGCGCGCAGCGGATAGGGACCGAACTGTCTCGCGACGTTCTAAACCCAGCTCGCGTACCGCTTTAATGGGCGAACAGCCCAACCCTTGGGACCTACTCCAGCCCCAGGATGCGACGAGCCGACATCGAGGTGCCAAACCATCCCGTCGATATGGACTCTTGGGGAAGATCAGCCTGTTATCCCCGGGGTACCTTTTAGCCGTTGAGCGACACCGCTTCCACACGCCGATGCCGGATCACTAGTCCCAGCTTTCGCTCCTGCTCGACCCGTCAGTCTCACAGTCAAGCTCCCTTGTGCACTTACACTCAACACCTGATTGCCAACCAGGCTGAGGGAACCTTTGGGCGCCTCCGTTACCCTTTAGGAGGCAACCGCCCCAGTTAAACTACCCACCAGACACTGTCCCCGATCCGGATCACGGACCAGAGTTAGACATTCAAAACGACCAGAGTGGTATTTCACCAATGACTCCACCCGAACTAGCGTCCGAGCTTCCCAGTCTCCCACCTATCCTACACAAGACGCTCCAAACACCAATGTCAAGCTGTAGTGAAGGTCCCGGGGTCTTTCCGTCCTGCTGCGCGAAACGAGCATCTTTACTCGTAGTGCAATTTCGCCGGGTCTGCGGTTGAGACAGCGGGGAAGTCGTTACGCCATTCGTGCAGGTCGGAACTTACCCGACAAGGAATTTCGCTACCTTAGGATGGTTATAGTTACCACCGCCGTTTACCGGCGCTTAAGTTCTCACCTTCGCCAACTCGAAAGCCGGCTAAGCGGTCCCCTTAACGTTCCGGCACCGGGCAGGCGTCAGTCCGTATACATCGTCTTACGACTTCGCACGGACCTGTGTTTTTAGTAAACAGTCGCTTCCCCCTGGCCACTGCGACCCCCACCAGCTCCCACCGCAAGGATGTTCACCAGCAGAGGTCCCCCTTCTCCCGAAGTTACGGGGGCAATTTGCCGAGTTCCTTAACCACAGTTCACCCGATCGCCTTGGTATTCTCTACCTGACCACCTGAGTCGGTTTAGGGTACGGGCCGCCACAACACTCACTAGAGGCTTTTCTCGGCAGCATAGGATCATCCACTTCGCCACAATCGGCTCGGCATCACATCTCAGGATATGCGCGGGGCGGATTTGCCTACCCCACTCCCTACATGCTTACCCCAGGACAACCATCGCCTGGGCTGGACTACCTTCCTGCGTCACCCCATCGCTTACCTACTACCACCTCAGGCCGAGCGTTCAGCCTAACACCCGCCCCGAAGGGCCGGCTGACTTAAGGACTCTTAGTATCAATGGGTTCGATATGGGCGCATTGAAGCGGGTACGGGAATATCAACCCGTTGTCCATCGACTACGCCTGTCGGCCTCGCCTTAGGTCCCGACTTACCCTGGGCGGATTAACCTGCCCCAGGAACCCTTGGTCATCCGGCGCGAGGGTTTCTCACCCTCGATTCGCTACTCATGCCTGCATTCTCACTCGCACAGCCTCCACCACTCGATCACTCGGCGGCTTCACCGGCAGCACGACGCTCCCCTACCCACCAACAAGACTCACGTCCCATCAGTGCCACGACTTCGGCGGTGTGCTTGAGCCCCGCTACATTGTCGGCGCAGAATCACTTGACCAGTGAGCTATTACGCACTCTTTCAAGGGTGGCTGCTTCTAAGCCAACCTCCTGGTTGTCTCTGCGACTCCACATCCTTTCCCACTTAGCACACGCTTAGGGGCCTTAGTCGGTGATCTGGGCTGTTTCCCTCTCGACTACGAACCTTATCGCCCGCAGTCTCACTGCCACGCTCTCACTTACCGGCATTCGGAGTTTGGCTGACGTCAGTAACCTTGTCGGGCCCATCGGCCATCCAGTGCTCTACCTCCGGCAAGAAACACGCAACGCTGCACCTAAATGCATTTCGGGGAGAACCAGCTATCACGAAGTTTGATTGGCCTTTCACCCCTACACACAGATCATCCCCCAGGTTTTCAACCCTGGTGGGTTCGGTCCTCCACCCAGTCTTACCTGAGCTTCAACCTGCCCATGCGTAGATCACTTCGCTTCGGGTCTACAGCATGCGACTCAAACGCCCTCTTCAGACTCGCTTTCGCTACGGCTCCCCCACACGGGTTAACCTCGCCACACACCATAACTCGCAGGCTCATTCTTCAAAAGGCACGCAGTCACATCACACGAGGACCGAAATCCTCGTAAGCTCCTACGGCTTGTAGGCACACGGTTTCAGGTACTCTTTCACGACCCCTCACCGGGGCACTTTTCACCTTTCCCTCACGGTACTCGTGCACTATCGGTCATCAGGGAGTATTTAGGCTTACCAGGTGGTCCTGGCAGATTCACACAGGATTTCTCGGGCCCCGTGCTACTTGGGATCCCCTCCAGCAGTCGACAAGGTTTCGCCTACCCGGCTCTCACGGTCTACGGCAGCCCTTCCCAGAGCTTTCGACTACCCCATCGATTTCTCACTGCTCGAACGAATCGGCAGCTCCTTCAAGAAGGTCCCACAACCCCGGACATGCAACGCCTGCCGGCTATCACACACGCCCGGTTTGGCCTCCTCCGCTTTCGCTCACCACTACTCACGGAATCACTCTTGTTTTCTCTTCCTACGGGTACTGAGATGTTTCACTTCCCCGCGTTACCACCAACCGCCCTATACATTCAGGCGGAGGCAACACCACATGACTGGTGCTAGGTTTCCCCATTCGGACATCCCCGGATCAACGTCTGGTTGGCGACTCCCCGAGGCTTAACGCAGCCTCCCACGTCCTTCATCGGCTCCTGATGCCAAGGCATCCACCGTGTGCCCTTAAAAACTTGGCCACAAAGATGCTCGCGTCCACTATGCAAATCTCAAACAACAAACAGCAACCAGATCACCCGCCACACCTGTGACGAGCCCTCCGGTCCTGTGCTGAGGTCGTACAGACAGCGAGCCCACCCCAGGGGATGGGCCCAGCCGGTCCGTTTCCTCAGGACCCAACAGTGTGTCCAACCAGTCTCGGCCCTCCCCCGCACGCTCCCACTCCCACCCCTCACGAAGAGGATGCGGGCGGTACTAGCACGGTGACAACCGGGACCGGTTGAGTAGCCAGTGCTCCACTAGTGAGCTGTCACCCCACCACACGTACGGTGGTGACGGGTGAGAGTGCTCCTTAGAAAGGAGGTGATCCAGCCGCACCTTCCGGTACGGCTACCTTGTTACGACTTCGTCCCAATCGCCAGCCCCACCTTCGACCGCTCCCCCCACACGAGGTGGTTGGGCCACGGGCTTCGGGTGTTGCCGACTTTCGTGACGTGACGGGCGGTGTGTACAAGGCCCGGGAACGTATTCACCGCAGCGTTGCTGATCTGCGATTACTAGCGACTCCGACTTCATGGGGTCGAGTTGCAGACCCCAATCCGAACTGAGACCGGCTTTTAGGGATTCGCTCCACCTCGCGGTTTAGCAGCCCTCTGTACCGGCCATTGTAGCATGTTTGCAGCCCAAGACATAAGGGGCATGATGACTTGACGTCATCCCCACCTTCCTCCGAGTTGACCCCGGCAGTCTCCCATGAGTCCCCACCACCCCCGAAGGAGCGTGCTGGCAACATGGAACAAGGGTTGCGCTCGTTGCGGGACTTAACCCAACATCTCACGACACGAGCTGACGACAGCCATGCACCACCTGTCACCCAGTCCGAAGAGGCGCACATCTCTGCACGTTTCCGGGTGATGTCAAACCTTGGTAAGGTTCTTCGCGTTGCGTCGAATTAAGCAACATGCTCCGCCGCTTGTGCGGGCCCCCGTCAATTCCTTTGAGTTTTAGCCTTGCGGCCGTACTCCCCAGGCGGGGCGCTTAATGCGTTAGCTCCGGCACGGAACCCGTGGAAGGGTCCCACACCTAGCGCCCAACGTTTACAGCGTGGACTACCAGGGTATCTAATCCTGTTCGCTCCCCACGCTTTCGCTCCTCAGCGTCAGGTAAGGCCCAGCAAGCCGCCTTCGCCACCGGTGTTCCTCCTGATATCTGCGCATTTCACCGCTACACCAGGAATTCCACTTGCCCCTGCCTACCTCTAGCCGGCCCGTATCCACCGCAGACCCGCAGTTAAGCTGCGGGCTTTCACGGCAGACGCGACCAGCCACCTACGAGCTCTTTACGCCCAATAATTCCGGACAACGCTTGCGCCCTACGTATTACCGCGGCTGCTGGCACGTAGTTAGCCGGCGCTTCTTCTGCAGGTACACGTCAACTTCGTCCCTGCTGAAAGAGGTTTACAACCCGAAGGCCGTCATCCCCCACGCGGCGTCGCTGCGTCAGGCTTCCGCCCATTGCGCAATATTCCCCACTGCTGCCTCCCGTAGGAGTCTGGGCCGTGTCTCAGTCCCAGTGTGGCCGGTCGCCCTCTCAGGCCGGCTACCCGTCGTCGCCTTGGTAGGCCACTACCCCACCAACAAGCTGATAGGCCGCGAGCCCATCCCCGACCGAAAAACTTTCCACCCGCATCCGATGCCGGAGCAGGTCGTATCCGGTATTAGACCCAGTTTCCCGGGCTTATCCCAGAGTCAGGGGCAGGTTACTCACGTGTTACTCACCCGTTCGCCGCTCGAGTACCCCGAAGGGCCTTTCCGCTCGACTTGCATGTGTTAAGCACGCCGCCAGCGTTCGTCCTGAGCCAGGATCAAACTCTCCATAAGATGATTTGAATCCCAACCAAAAAGGAATCCGTCATAAATGACGGGGTTGTGCATCATGCACTGGCTTTTAACACACTGTTGAGTTCTCAAGAAACGGACGCGTGCACCTTGCCGAGAATATCCGTCCTCAGCGCCGGTGGCGCACATCTCGCTCTTCGCCAGCCTACCAGACCATCCGATATGCGGTCAAATCCCGTCATCGGTTCTTCTGATCAGGTTTGGCGGCCCTCGGAACTTACCGTGTCATCCTGCGCCTGTCGAATCAACCGATTATTCGGCGATCAGACTCCGGACGCCCGAGACGGCCCGATCCAGAGCGCGTCGCAGCGCTCCGGCCGAGTGGCTTGTTCTCAAGGGGCTTGTCCTGGGGCCCGTCCGCCTGATCGGCGTCCGGCTCACTCCCGGGACGAATTACGAGGTTAGGTCGCCATCCGCCAGACGTCAAATCGCCTGCCCGGCCGACCGCCGCGCACCGCCAGGACACGCGGCGGCCGAGGCCCGGAGGGCTGTCCGATATGGCCAGGACCTGGTCAGGATCCGACGTGAGCCCGGACCTGGTCGGGCGAGGTGAACAGCTCGGCCGGCATCCCCGCGGCACGCGCCCCCGCCACGTTGGCCTCGTTGTCGTCGAAGAAGAGCGCGTCCTGCGGCGCCACCCCGAGCCGTTCCGCGCAGATGCGGTAGGCACGCGGGTCCGGCTTCGCCACCCCGATCCGGCACGAGTAGGTCAGCGCGTCGAACCGCCCGAGCCACTCGCCGTGGTGACGCTCCCAGACCGGCACCAGGTCCTCGATGATGTTCGAGAGCAGCCCCAGCTTGACCCCGCGATCGGCCAGCTCGTGCACCAGAGCCACCATCTCCGGGTCCACCAGCGACCAGCTCTCCAGGTCGGCCGCCGCCAAAGCCGGCACGTCGGCGAAATCCACGCCGAGCCGCGCGGCCACCGCCGCCCAGTACTCGCGAGACTCCTGCCCGGCGTCGTAGGCGGGCCGGCACGCCCAGTAGGCGTCCCAGAACGCCTCCCCCGACACCCCGGCCAGGTCCACGAGCTGCTGCTTCGCCTCATCTGTCTGGGTACGAGCGATCACACCGTACAAATCGAAAATGATCACCTTCGGCATGTCTCAGAGCCTATGCGGCGTATTCTGCCCCGGTGACCAGAGCCGCCACGTTGACCCCTGCTCCCCCACCCGCCCGGACCCGCGCTCGCGGGCCCTACGCGGAAGGGGCGATGGCCGTGCTGGCCGCAGGGGTGGCGTTCAGCGGGTCGGGGGCGGCGACGCTGAACGGCGACGAGCTGGCCACGGTCAGCGCCGCCACCCGTTCGGTCGCCGGGCTGTGGGAGCTGGCCCAGCACATCGACGGCCACTTCCTGCCCTACTACCTGTTCATGCACGTGTGGGCCCTGGCGGGCACGGCCGAACTGTGGCTGCGGCTGCCGTCGGCGCTGGCGATCAGTGCGGCGGCCGGCCTGCTCGTGGCGCTCGGCAGGCGGTTGCACAGCACGCGGGCGGGGGTGACGGCGGCGGCGCTGCTGGCGGCGCTGCCGTCGGTGTCGTACTACGGGGCTTTCGCCCGTCCCTACGCGTTCACGGCCGCGGCGGCGGTGCTGTCGTTCTGGGCGCTGCACCGGGCGCTGGAGCGGCCGGACACCCGGCGCTGGGTGGCCTACGGCGCGACGGTGGCGCTGGTCTGCTGCACGCACCTGTTCGCGGTGCTGGTGCTCCCGGCCCACCTGCTGCTGGTCAGGCGCGAGACGCTCGCGCGGATGCTCGCCGCGCTCGCGGCGGGCTGCGTGCCCGCGCTGGTGCTGGGTCTCATCGGGTACGGGGAACGGCACGCGATCAGCTGGATCCCGCAGCGCGGCCCCGACGTGCTGCTGCTGTTCTCGAAGATGGCGGCGGGGGCGGCCGAGGCCGGGGTCCTGCTGTTCACGGCGGCACTCATCGGCGTGGCGCTCCTGGCGACGTCACGGAAGAACCGCGCGGCAGCCCCACCCGACCCGCGACGAGCGACCGGCCCAGCCCACGCGACGGACGCGGCCCGTGCGGGACAGGCCGCCTCGCCCTCCGTGCTCTCGCCCGCGCGCTGGGCGGGTGCGCTGCTCGGCTGGCTGGTGCTGCCGCCGCTGCTGCTGCTCGCGGTGTCCCACCTGGTCATGCCGGTGTATGTGGATCGCTATCTGTTCGTGACGGCTCCGGCGCTGGCCCTGCTGGCGGCGCTGGCCGCCGCGCAGGCCGGGCGCGGGCGGGTGCCGGTGGCGGTCTGCTGCGCGCTGGTCGCCGCGTCGGTGGCGGCGGGCGCGTACCGGCACGCGGAGCTCCGGGAGGAGAACGGCCGGTACGAGAGCTTCCCGTGGGCCGTCGCCCGGATCCAGGCCCGGCCGGGCGACGCGATCGTGTACGGGCAGAGCCAGATCCGGGCCGGTTTCGACTATTACGGCCCGGCCTACTACGGGCTCGACGGGTACGGGACCGTGCCGTGGCCGGACGACGTGCTCCGGCTCGGCCGCGAACCGGCGCCCACCGGGTTCGGCTATCGCGAGCGGGTCGCCGTGGCCGGCGCGCTGCGCGGGCGCGAGCGGGTGTGGGTGGTGTGGCGCGGCGCCAAGTCCGCGGGCGACCGCCTGGACCGGGTGAAGGAGGTCGAGGATGCCGGGTACGAGCTGGAGAGCTCGTGGCATTCGCCCGACCTGCCGGGCCTGACGGTCGCCCTCTACACGAGGAAGGACGGCTGAGGTCAGCCGACCTCGACGCCGCCGACCGACTTCTTGCCGCGCCGCAGCACGAGGAAGCGACCGTGGAGCAGGTCGTCGGCGGTAGGCGCGTACGCCTCGTCAGTGATCTTGGTGTTGTTGAGGTAGGCGCCGCCCTCCTTGACCGCGCGGCGGGCCGCCGACTTGGAATCGACCAGCCCGCTGTCGGCCATGAGGTCGACCAGCGGCGCGCCGAGCGCCGGCACGGTGGTCTTCGGCACCTCGGCCAGCGCCGCGGCCAGGGTGGAGGCCGGCAGGTCCTGCAGCGATCCCTGGCCGAACAGCGCCTTCGACGCCGCGACCGCGGCGGCCAGCTCGTCGGGGCCGTGCACGAGCGTGGTGAGGTCCTCGGCGAGCGTCCGCTGCGCCTCGCGGGCGAACGGCCGGTCGGCGAGGGACTTCTCCAGCTCCCCGATCTCCTCCCTGGAGCGGAAGGTGAACACCTTGAGGAAGCGGATCACGTCACGGTCGTCGGCGTTGAGCCAGTACTGGTAGAACGCGTAGGGCGTGGTCAGCGCCGGGTCGAGCCAGACGGCGCCGCCTGCGGTCTTGCCGAACTTGGTGCCGTCGGCCTTGGTGATCAGCTTGCCGGTGAGCGCGTGCACGTGGGCGCCCTCGACCCGCCTGATCAGGTCGACGCCCGCGGTGATGTTGCCCCACTGGTCGCTGCCGCCGAGCTGGAGGGTGCAGCCGCGCCGCCGGTAGAGCTCCAGGTAGTCGTTGGCCTGCAGGATCTGGTAGCTGAACTCGGTGTAGCTGAGCCCCTCGCCGCCCAGTCTGGCCGAGACCGACTCGCGGGCGAGCATCCGGTTGACCGGGAAGTGCTTGCCGACGTCACGCAGGAAGTCGATCGCCGACAGCTCGGCGGTCCAGTCGAGGTTGCTGACGAGCGTGGCCGCGTTCGGGCCCGGCTCGAACGACAGGAACTTCTCCACCTGGACCCGGATCCGCGCCACCCACTCGGCGACCACGTCGCTGGTGTTGAGCGCGCGTTCGGTGCTGCGGCCGCTCGGGTCGCCGATGAGCCCGGTGGCGCCGCCGACCAGGCCGATCGGCTGGTGGCCGGCGCGCTGGAAGCGGGTCAGGATCAGCAGCGTGGCCAGGTTGCCGACGTGCAGCGACGGTGCGGTCGGGTCGAAGCCCGCATAGACCGTGATCGGACCCTTCGACAACGCCTCGCGCAGGGCGGTGATGTCGGTGGTCTGCGCGATCACGTCGCGCCATTCGAGCTCATCGAGAA
This sequence comes from Nonomuraea sp. CA-218870, assembly GCF_050936535.1. Taxonomy (NCBI): domain Bacteria; kingdom Bacillati; phylum Actinomycetota; class Actinomycetes; order Streptosporangiales; family Streptosporangiaceae; genus Nonomuraea; species Nonomuraea sp. CA-218870. The sequence goes on from NZ_JBNJMN010000001.1 coordinate 4,977,880, forward strand.
TGTCGGTCACGATGCTGGCTTTCCTGGTAGAGGGTGATGGTTACAGCCTGCCTGATCGCGACCGGACGCCGCCACTTGGATAGCCTCGGCACCATGTGGAAGGTCCGTCGCGAGCTGGCTGTTTTCAAGATCTTAGGGGCTCTGGCCTGCGCCGGGCTCGGAGTGTACTGGTTCTTCGGCGGTGACCTGCGCGGAGTGATCCTCGCGGTGCCGGCGGCGGTGCTGGTGGGCGCGATGGGGCTGCGCGACGTGCTGGCTCCGGTGCGGCTGTCGATGGACGAGGACGGCATCACCGTGGTGCACGGGTTCGCGGGCAAGCGCCACGTGCCGTGGGAGGCGATCTGGGACGTCAAGGTCGACGTGCGCAGGCGGTGGGGGCTGCGCAGCGAGATGCTGGAGATCGACACCGGCGACCACCTGCACATCTTCAGCGCTCACGACCTCGGCGCCTCTCCCACGGAGGTGGCCGCGGAGCTGCGCCGCCGCGGCACGTGAGCCCGGTACGGGGACACGGTCGGGTCGCCGTCGATCCAGAACCGCCACGGGGTGTCCTTGGCCGTCGAGATCCCGGTGCGCGGGCCCGACCTGATCGCGGCCTGCTCGGGCGGGCGGCCCTCCAGCACGACCGCCGATCCGGCGGGCATCGCCGGCGGCTCCTGGGCCTGCGGCACGGCGCCGGTCAGGCGGGTGACGGCGGGGATCGCGCCGGGCGGGCCCTCCCAGATGGCGTCGGCGCCGTTGTGCTCGCGCAGCAGCCCGAGCGCCACGGCCAGCCTGGCCGGCCCGCGTCCCAGGTCGCGGTCGGCCACCGGCCTGGGGCCGCCGTCACCGGCGGGCGCTCCCCGGCCGGCCCGCCGCGACCGGGCCAGGGCGGCGCCGCCGACGACCTCGCCGGCCCGGAGCAGCACCGCCGAGCCCAGGCCCTCGGCCAGGCAGACCAGGTTGGCGCAGAAGTGCATGCCGTAGGTGAAGTACACGTACAGGTGGCCGGGCGGGCCGAACATGACGGCGTTGCGGGCCGTCCGGCCGCGGTAGGTGTGGGCCGCGGGATCCTCCCCCGGCCCGCCGTACGCCTCGACCTCGGTGAGCCTGACGGCCACGCCGTCGTGCACGATCAGGCGCCCGAGCAGGTCGGGCGCCACCTCGTGGGACGGCCGGTCGAAGAAGGCGCGGGGCAGCGGGGCCGTGCTCAGCACCCCGCTCAGGATCCGGCCGCCCAGGCCGCCTGGGCGTCGACCGCCTCGCGCAGCGCCACGAGCTGGTCGCGCACCCGGTCCGGGGCGGTGCCGCCGTGGGCCTTGCGGGCGGCGAGCGCGCCGGGGACGTTGAGCACGTCGCGGACGTCGGGCGTCAGGCGCGGCGAGACCTTGGTCAGCTCGTCGTCGGAGAGGTCGCCGAGATCCTTGTCGTTGACCTGGCACCACACCACCAGGTGGCCGACCGCTTCGTGCGCCTCGCGGAAGGGCACGCCGCGCCGCACCAGCAGCTCCGCCAGGTCGGTGGCGAGGGCGAACCCGTCGGGGGCCGACGCCTCCAGGCGGGCGGTGTTGACCCGCATGGTCGAGACGAGGCCGGCCATCGCGGGCAGGACCAGCAGCAGCGTGTCGACGGAGTCGAACACCGGCTCCTTGTCCTCCTGCAGGTCGCGGTTGTAGGTGAGGGGCAGGCCCTTGAGCGTGGTCAGCAGCGCCATCAGGTTGCCGATCAGGCGGCCGGACTTGCCGCGGGCCAGCTCGGCCACGTCGGGGTTCTTCTTCTGCGGCATGATCGACGAGCCCGTGGAGTAGGCGTCGTCCATCTCGATCCAGCGGAACTCCTGCGAGGCCCACAGGACGATCTCCTCGCCCAGCCGCGACAGGTGGGTGCCGATCAGGGCCGCGGCGAACAGGAACTCGGCCGCGAAGTCGCGGTCGGCGACCGCGTCCATCGAGTTGGGCGCGGCGGCGTCGAACCCGAGCTCCTGCGCGACCGCCTGCGGGTCCAGCGGCAGCGACGAGCCGGCCAGCGCACCGGAGCCGAGCGGCGAGACCGCGGCCCGCTTGTCCCAGTCGGTGAGCCGGTCGATGTCGCGGGCGAACGCGTGCACGTGCGCGAGCAGCTGGTGCCCGAACGACACCGGCTGCGCGTGCTGCAGGTGGGTCATGCCGGGCGCGGCCGTCTCGGCGTGCTGCTCGGCCTGCTCCATCAGCGCCGTCTCCAGCTCCACCAGGCGGGAGACGATCGTGCGGACGTGGTCGCGCAGGTAGAGACGCAGGTCGGTGGCGATCTGGTCGTTGCGGCTGCGGCCGGCGCGGAGCTTGCCGCCGAGGGTGCCGAGCCGTTCCAGCAGGCCGCGCTCCAGCGCGGTGTGCACGTCCTCGTCGGCGACGGTGGGCCGGAACTCGCCCGCCTTGCAGGCTCGCTCCAGGTCGTCGAGCGCGCCGACCATGCGCTGCAGCTCCTCGCCGCTCAGCAGCCCCGCCCTGTGCAGGACGCGGGCGTGCGCCCTGGACGCCGCCAGGTCGTACGGCACCAACCGCCAGTCGAAGTGCACACTCACCGACAGCCGGGTCAGCGCGTCGGACGGGCCTCCTTCGAAACGCCCGCCCCACAGCCGCATCGGCTTGCCATCACTCACCGTCTTCTCCTCAGCCTTCACCGCATGTCAACCTTCACCGCACGTCCTCCGCGACCATAGTGCACTTCACCCCTGCTTCGCGTCGCGAGCCGCCGCGATCTTCGAAGGCAGGCTGAACAGCTGTACGAAACCTCTGGCCAGCGATTGGTCGAACGTGTCGCCGGTGTCGTAGGTGGCCAGGGAGAAGTCGTACAGGGAGTGCTCGGACCGCCGGCCGGTGACGGTCGCGCGGCCGCCGTGCAGGGTCATACGGACGTCGCCGCTCACGTACCGCTGGGCGTCGGCGATGAGCGCGTCGAGCCCGCGCTTGAGTGGCGAATACCACAGGCCGTCGTAGACCAGCTCGGCCCACCGCTGGTCGACGCCGCGCTTGAAGCGGGCCAGGTCGCGCTCGACGGTGACGCTCTCCAGCTCCTGGTGCGCGGTGATGAGCGTGATCGCGGCCGGCGCCTCGTACACCTCGCGCGACTTGATGCCGACCAGCCGGTCCTCGACCATGTCGATGCGGCCGACGCCGTGCGCGCCGGCCCGCGCGTTCAGCTCGGCGATGATCTCGTACGGGGTGAGCGGGCGGCCGTCGAGCTGGACCGGGACGCCCTGTTCGAAGGTGATGACCACCTCGTCGGGCTCGCGCGGCGCCGACGGGTCGGCGGTGTAGGCGTAGACGTCCTCGCTGGGCGCGTTCCAGATGTCCTCCAGGAAGCCGGTCTCGATGGCGCGGCCCCACAGGTTCTGGTCGATGGAGAACGGGTTCTTCCTGGTGGTCTCGATCGGCAGGCCCTTGCGCTCGGCGAACTCGATCGCCTTGTCGCGGGTCCAGGCGAAGTCGCGGGCCGGGGCGACCACCTTGAGGCCGGGGGCCAGCGCGGCCAGCCCGGCCTCGAAGCGGACCTGGTCGTTGCCCTTGCCGGTGCAGCCGTGGGAGACGATGGTGCCGCCGAACCGCTTGGCCGCGCTGACCAGGTGCTTGACGATGAGGGGGCGCGAGAGCGACGACAGCAGCGGGTAGCGGCCCATGTAGAGGGCGTTGGCCTGGAGGGCGGGCACGCAGAAGTCGGCCGCGAACTCCTCCTTGGCGTCGACGACGACGGACTCGACGGCGCCGCAGTCCATGGCGCGCTTCTGGATGGCGTCCATGTCCTCACCGCCCTGGCCGAGGTCCACCGCGACGGCGACGACCTCGGCGTTCATCTTCTCGGCGAGGAACGGGATGGCCACCGACGTATCAAGGCCTCCTGAGAATGCCAGGACCACTCTCTCCGTCATTGCTCCATCTCCATAAAGTAGGGAATCTTCGGTCTAGGCGCGCCGGTCGGCCGCCTTCAGCAGCGCCTGCGCGAGAACCTGGCCGCCCTGCGGATCACGGCTGATGACCAGGATCGTGTCGTCCCCGGCGACCGTGCCCAGGATCGACTCCCAGTCGGCGTGGTCGATGGCGGAGGCGAGGAACTGGGCCGCGCCCGGCGGGGTCCGGACGATGACGAGGTTGGCCGAGGCCTCGGCCCCGACCAGCAGCTCCTCGGCGATGCGGTGCAGCCGCGCGGCCGGGGACTCGCCGGTGCCGAGCCTGGCCCGCGGGATCCGCCCGCCGCCCTCACCAGGCAGCGCGTACACCAGCGAGCCGTCCTCGGCGCGCAGCTTCAGCGCGCCCAGCTCGTCGAGGTCGCGCGAGAGCGTGGCCTGGGTGACCTCGACGCCGCTCTCGGCCAGCAGCTTGGCCAGCTCCGGCTGCGAACGCACCGGCTGGCGCTGGAGCAGGTCGGTGATCCTCGCGTGCCGGGCCGCCTTGGTCATCGGGATCGTCACGGCCGGGTCACCAGCCAGTGGAGCAGCGCCTTCTGCGCGTGCAGCCGGTTCTCCGCCTGGTCCCACACGGCGCTGCTCGGCCCGTCCAGGACGTCGGCGGTGATCTCGTTGCCCCGGTAGGCGGGCAGGCAGTGGAGCACGACCGCCTCACCGTCGGCGTGCGCCAGCAGCTCGGCGTTCACCTGGTAGGGCATGAGGTCCCGGACCCGGTCCTCCTTGCCGTCCTGGCCCATCGACACCCAGGTGTCGGTGGCCACGACGTGCGCCCCCCGGACGGCGGCGACCGGGTCGGACACCGCCACCACCGAGCCGCCGGTGGCGGCGGCGATCGACGCGGCCCGGCCCAGCACGACGGCGTCGGGCTGGTAACCGGCCGGGGCGCCGATCCGCACGTGCATGCCGGCGGTGGCGCCGCCCAGCAGGTAGGAGTTGGCCATGTTGTTGGCGCCGTCCCCCACGTACGCGAGCGTCAGGCCGGTCGTGCGGCCGAGCCGCTCGCGCACGGTCTGCAGGTCGGCGAGGATCTGGCAGGGGTGGAACTCGTCGGTGAGCGCGTTGACCACCGGCACCGCGGAGTTGGCGGCCATGGTCTCGATCAGCTCCTGGCCGTTGGTGCGCCACACGATGGCGGCCACCTGGCGGTCGAGCACGCGGGCGATGTCCTCGATCGGCTCGCCGCGGCCCATGAGCGTGGAGACGCCGTCGACGATCAGCGGCAGGCCGCCCAGTTCGCCGATGCCGGTGTGGAAGGAGATCCGCGTCCTGGCCGACGGCTTGTCGAACAGCACCGCCACGGTCCTGGGTCCCTCGAACGGGCGGTGGCCGAAGCGGTCCTGCTTCATCTCCGCCGCCAGGGCGAGCACCTCTTCCTGCTCGCCCGGCGACAGGTCGTCATCCCGCAGGAAGTGCCTGACCCGCGCCGGGTCCGCGCCGTGCCTCGTCGTCACTTGCTCGCCTCCGTGAGGATCTTCGGGAACGCCGCGGTGAAGGCGTCCACCTGCGCCGCCGTCACGACCAGCGGGGGCGCGATCCGCACCGCGTCCGGCTGGACGGCGTTGACCAGAAAGCCCGCTTCCTGGGCCGCTTTCTGCACCTGCCCAGAAATCGGCTCGTCGAGCACGGCGGCCAGCCACAGCCCGCGCCCGCGCACTCCCTTCAGCAGCGGATGCGCGATCGATTCGAGCCCGCCGCGCAGCCGCTCGGCGACCTCCCGCACGTGGCCGAGGTCCACGTGGTCGAGCACGGCCAGCGCCGCGGCGCAGGACACCGGGTTGCCGCCGAAGGTCGAGCCGTGGTCGCCCTTCTCGAACAGCGTGCCGGCCTCCCCGAAGCCGACGCAGGCGCCGATCGGCAGCCCGCCGCCGAGCCCCTTGGCCAGGGTCAGGATGTCGGGCGTGACGCCGTCGGCCTGGTGGGCGAACCAGTGGCCGGTGCGCCCGATCGCCGACTGGATCTCGTCGGCCACCAGCAGCGCGCCCGTGGCGTCGCAGATCTCGCGGGCCGCCGCCAGGTAGCCGTCGGGCGGCGGCACCACGCCGGCCTCGCCCTGCGTCGGCTCCAGGAACACCGCCGCGCACTCGCCGGTCACGGCCGCCTTCAGCGCGTCCGCGTCACCGTACGGGACGAACCGGACGTCGACCGGGAACGGGCCGAACTGGTCGCGGATGGACTTCTTGCCGCTCAGCGACAGCGCGCCGATCGTGCGGCCGTGGAAGCCGTTCTCGGCCGCCACGAAGTAGGAGCGGCCGGTGCGCTTGCCGTACTTGACCGCGAGCTTGTAGGCGGCCTCGTTGGCCTCGGTGCCGGAGTTGGCGAAGAAGACGCGGGCGGGCGCGCCGAGCAGGCCCGTCAGCCTCTCGGCCAGCAGCACCTCGGGCTCGTGCAGGAACAGGTTGCTGGTGTGGGCGAGCGTCGCCACCTGCCTGGAGACCGCCTCGACCAGCGCGGGGTGGGCGTGGCCGAGGGAGACGACCGCGATGCCGGCGATGAAGTCGAGGTACTCGTTGCCCTCGACGTCCCACACCCGGGCGCCCTCGCCTCTGGCCAGCGCGAGCGGGGGGACGCTGTAGTTGGGCATGAACACCTGCTCGAACCGCTCGTACAGGCTGGTCATGAGGGCACCACCATGGTTCCGATTCCTTCGTTGGTGAAGATCTCCTGCAGCAGTGCGTGGGGCACCCGGCCGTCGAGCACGTGGGCGCGCGGCACGCCGCCGCGTACGGCGGTCAGGCAGGCTTCCATCTTGGGCGCCATGCCGCTGGACAGCGTGGGCAGCATCCGCTCCAGCTCGGCCGCGTCCACCTCGTCGATGACGTCGGTGTCGTCGGGCCAGTTGGCGTACAGGCCCTCGACGTCGGTGAGCACGACGAGCTTCTCCGCCTTGAGCGCCACGGCCAGCGCGGCCGCCGCGGTATCCGCGTTTACATTGTAGATTTCTCCGTCGGTGCCACGGGCGACGCTCGACACGACCGGGACACGCCCGTCGGCCAGCAGCGCCTCCACCGCGCCCGGCTCCACCTTGACGATCTCGCCCACCTGGCCGATGTCGACCGCCTCGCCGTCCACCACGGCGTTCTTGCGCTCGGCGGTGAACAGATGGGCGTCCTCGCCGGACAGGCCGACCGCGAACGGGCCGTGGTGGTTGATCAGGCCGATGATGTCGCGGCCCACCTGGCCGACCAGCACCATCCTGACCACCTGCATGGCCTCCGGAGTGGTGACCCGCAGCCCGGCGGTGAACGTCGACTCGATGCCCAGCTTGTCCAGGTGGGCGTTGATCTGCGGGCCGCCGCCGTGCACCACGACCGGCCGCAGACCGGCGTACCGCAGGAAGACGACGTCCTCGGCGAACGCCTCCTTGAGCGTCTCGTCGATCATCGCGTTGCCGCCGTACTTGATGACGACGGTCGCGCCGTGGAAACGCTTCAGCCACGGCAGCGCCTCGATCAGGGCCGCCGCCTTCTCCTGCGCGGCCCTCATGTGGAGTACGCCGAGTTCTCGTGGACGTAGTCGGCCGTCAGGTCCGTGGTGTGCACGGTGGCGGTGTGCGGGCCGGCCGACAGGTCGACGGTGATGGTGACGTCCCGCGGACGCATGTCGACCTTGTCACGGTCGTCGCCCACGGCGCCGCCCCGGCAGATCCAGATGCCGTTGATCGCCACGTTGAGCCGGTCGGGCTCGAACTCGGCGTCGGTCGTGCCGACCGCGGACAGCACCCGGCCCCAGTTGGGGTCCTCGCCATGGATGGCGCACTTGAGCAGGTTGGACCGGGCGACCGCGCGGCCGACCTTGACCGCGTCGTCCTCCGAGGCCGCGCCCACCACCTCGATGGCGATGGCCTTGCTGGCGCCCTCGGCGTCGACCAGGAGCTGCCGGGCCAGGTCGGCGCAGACCTCCGTCACCTTCTGCTCGAACTCGGCCAGGTCGGGCCGGACACCGGCGGCGCCGCTGGACAGCAGCAGCACCGTGTCGTTGGTGGACATGCAGCCGTCGGTGTCGAGCCGGTCGAAGGTCACCGACGTCGCCCGGCGCAGCACCACGTCGAGCTCCTCGGCGGTCAGCTCGGCGTCAGTGGTGATCACACAGAGCATGGTGGCCAGGGCGGGCGCCATCATGCCGGCCCCCTTGGCCATGCCACCCACCATGTACCCCCGGGGGGCTCCGCCCCCCGAGGACCCCCCGAACTGCGTGGAAGAGAGACCTCTGGGCGCGGCGGCCGCGTCGCCGCGTTTGAAGGAGATCTTGGAGACCGTGTCGGTGGTGCGGATGGCGTCGGCCGCGTTGAGGCCGCCGTCGCGGGACAGCTTGGCGGCGGCCTGCTCGACGCCGGACAGCACCGCGTCCATCGGCAGCCGCTCGCCGATCAGGCCGGTCGAGCAGACCGCGATCTCACCCGCCGAGTCGGCCAGCAGCTCCGCCACCTTCTCGGCGGTCGCGTGCGTGTCCTGGAACCCTTCGTGGCCGGTGCAGGCGTTGGCGCCACCCGAGTTGAGCACGACCGCCCGCAGCCGCCCGCCGCGCAGGACCTGCTGCGACCAGAGCACCGGCGCCGCCTTCACCCGGTTGGCGGTGAAGACGCCGGCGGCGGCGCGGTTCGGCCCGTCGTTGACGACGAGCGCCAGGTCGCGGGCGCCGCCGGACTTGATGCCGGCGGCCACGCCCGCGGCCCGGAAGCCCAGGGGTGCGGTCACGCTCATGGAGCAACTCCGTTCGTGGGGAGACCGAGCTCTTCGGGCAGGCCGAGGGCCAGGTTGGCGCTCTGGATCGCGCCTCCGGCCGTGCCCTTGGTCAGGTTGTCGATGGCGATGACGGCCAGCACCCGGCCGGCGCGCTCGTCGAGCGTCACCTGCAGGGCGGCGGTGTTGGCGCCGTAGGTCATCGCGGTGGCGGGCCAGACGCCCTCCGGCAGCAGCGTCACGAAGGGCTCCGCGCGCAGCGCCTCCTCGTACGCCTCGCGCAGCGCCGCGCCGGTGAGTCCGGGCGCCGCGGGGGCGGTGCAGGTGGCCAGGATGCCGCGGCTCATCGGGGCGAGGGTGGGAGTGAAGGAGACCCGCACCGGCGCGCCGGCCGCCGCGCTCAGCCCCTGCTCCATCTCAGGGGTGTGGCGGTGCACGCCGCCGGCGCCGTAAGCGCTGACCGAGCCCATGACCTCGCTGCCGAGCAGGTTGGCCTTGAGCGACTTGCCGGCGCCGCTGGTGCCGCTGGCGGCGACCACGACGACGTCCGGCTCGGCCAGGCCCGCCGCGAACGCGGGCGTCAGCGCGAGCAGGACCGAGGTGGGGTAGCAGCCCGGCACCGCGATGCGGCGGGCGCCCTTGAGCACCTCGCGCTGGCCGGGCAGCTCCGGCAGGCCGTAGGGCCAGGTGCCGGCGTGCTCGCCGCCGTAGAACTCCGCCCAGGCGGCCGGGTCGGCGAGCCGGTGGTCGGCGCCGCAGTCGACGACCAGCGTGTCGTCGCCGAGGCGGGCGGCGATGGCCGCCGAGTGGCCGTGCGGGAGCGCGAGGAAGACGACGTCGTGGCCGGCGAGCGTCTCCGGCGTGGTGTCCTCGATGACGCGATCGGCCAGCCGCGGCAGCTGCGGCTGGTGCGCCCCGAGCCGGCTGCCGGCGCTGGAGGCCGCGGTGAGCGCGCCGATCTCCAGCTCGGGATGGCCGAGCAGCAGGCGGAGCAACTCGCCGCCCGCGTAGCCGCTGGCTCCGGCGACCGCTGCTCTCATGCCGACCTCCTGCATAGTCATGCATCCTACCTCATGGTCTTACTGATAGAATGATGCACTGCAGAGGATGGATATGCAACCCGCTCACCGTATATCGAGACCATGACGGAACCCTCACCGTGGTGGGCCGCCCCGGTGAACCGCTGTCTAGCGCAACGTACCTACCGGTCGGTACTGTGATGTACCCGACAGCCGTCCCGTGGGAGTTCTGCGCCATGAGCCTTTCGCATGCCCAGGTCGAAGCCCAGCTCACCGGACCAGGTCAGCTCTTCGAGATGGAGGAGATCGGCGATACCGGCATCCGGACCTGGAAGCACGCGCCCACCCACTTCCGCCAGCTACTGGAGAACAGCCGATGGCACGGCGAGAAGGTCTTCCTCGTCTACGAGGACGAGCACGTCACCTTCGAGGAGCACTACCGGCGCGCCGCGAGCCTCGCCAACCGGCTGATCGCCGACTACGGCGTGCGCAAGGGCGACCGGGTGGCCGTCGCCATGCGCAACTACCCCGAATGGTCGATCGCCTTCTCGGCCGTGCTCGCGGCCGGCGCCGTCGCGGTGCCGCTGAACGCCTGGTGGACCGAGCCGGAGCTGGCCTACGGCGTCCTCGACTCCGGCGCGAAGGTGATCATCGCCGACGACGAGCGGGCCCTCAGGCTGGCCGGCACGGGCGTGCCGATGATCGTCGCCAGGGGCGAGGCGCCTCCCGGCGCCCGGACGTTCGCGGAAGTGCTCGGGGAGGTCAGGGCCGACGTCACGCTGCCCGAGGTGGAGCTGTCCCCCGACGACCCCGCCACCATCTTCTACACCTCCGGCACCACAGGGCGGCCCAAGGGCGCGCTCGGCAGCCACCGCAACCTGGGCCAGTCGCCGATGACCGTCGCCTACGGGCTCTACCGCGCTGCCGCGATGACCGGCAAGGACCCCGGCGAGGCCACGGCCGTACGCCGGGTGACGCTGCTGACCGTGCCGCTGTTCCACGTCACCGGCTGCTTCTCGGCGCTGACCACGACCCTGTTCAGCGGCGGCGGCCTGGTGCTCATGTACAAGTGGGACCCGGGCCAGGCGCTGAAGCTGATCGAGCGGGAGAAGGTCAGCGCCATGATCGGCGTGCCGACCAACGCCTGGCAGCTGATGTCCCATCCCGACTTCGCCAAGCACGACCTGTCGTCGCTCAACACCCTCGGCTACGGCGGCGCGCCCGCCCCGCCCAAGCTGCTGGAGCGCATCACCGAGAACCTGCCCGCCCGCGCCGCGTCCAACGGCTACGGCATGACCGAGACCACCGCGCTGGCCATCGGCAACGGCGGCGCCGACTACCAGACCCACCCCGACAGCATCGGCAGGCCCTCCCCCGTGGTCGACGTGCGCGTGGTCGACCCGGCGAACGCCGAGCTGCCGCCCGGCGAGGTCGGGGAGCTCTGCGTACGCGGCCCCAACGTCATCCTCGGCTACTGGAACAAGCCGGAGGCCACCGCCGAGACGTTCGTCGACGGCTGGCTGCACACCGGCGACCTGGCCAGGATCGACGAGGACGGGTTCGTCTACATCGTCGACCGGGCCAAGGACATGCTGATCAGGGGCGGCGAGAACGTCTACTGCGCCGAGGTGGAGGCCGCGCTCTTCGAGCACCCGGCGGTGGACGACGTGGCGGTGATCGGCGTCCCGCACGACGAGCTGGGCGAGGAGGTGGGCGCGGTGGTCCGGTTAACGCCGGGCGCCTCGGCCACCGGCGAGGAGCTGCGGGCGTTCCTCGGCGGGCGGATCGCCGCGTTCAAGGTGCCGGTGCGGTTCTGGTTCCGCGAGGACGAGCTGCCGCGCAACCCCGGCGGCAAGATCCTCAAGACCCGTCTGCGCAGGGAGGTCCTCGGCGCCTGACGACGCGCGAAGCGGCCCGCCCTCGACCGGTGGGCCGCTTTTTCATGACATATCGCCAGGTCAGCATGTCTGCACCAGATCGCATTACCTTCCACGTAATCGCGTGGCCTATGTGCTCGCTGGCACCGTTGCGGGTGTCGGAGCGAACACCTAAGGAGACGCGAGAATGAGCACCCCCACCAGTGACCTCACGGGCACCACCACCGGCCGCGCCGGCTTCCTGCGGCTCGTGCTCGCCGTGGACGCCGTCGTCACAGGAGTCAACGGCCTGGCCTACCTCGCCGCCGCCGGCCTTCTGAGCGACCTGCTCGGGCCGGACGCGGGCCTGCTGCGTGGGATCGGGATCTTCCTGCTCGCGTACGGGATCGCCGTCGGTCTCCTCGCGGGCCGCCGCCAGGTCAGCGAGGCGGGCACCCGGGTCGTGGTCGGTCTGAACGTCGTCTGGGCACTGGCAAGCATCGTCGCGGTCGTCACCGGTCTCCTCGCGTTCACCACGATCGGCGCGGTGTGGGCGATCCTCCAGGCCCTCGTGGTCGCCGGGTTCGCCGTGCTGCAGATCGCCGGTCTCCGCAAGCTTCGCTAATCACCTGAAAGGCTGATAAATCATGACGAACCTCGTCGAGCGTTACATGGCCGCCTGGAACGAGACCGACCCCGCCGCCCGCGCCGAGGCCGTGGCCGGCGTCTGGACCGAGGACGCGACGTACACCGACCCGCTGGCGGACGTCGCCGGGCACGCCGGCATCGCCGCCGTCATCGAGGGCGCCCAGGGGATGTTCCCCGGCCTGGTCTTCACCCCCGGCGAGCTGTACGACGCCCACCACGGGATCGCCCGCTTCACCTGGCACCTCGGCCCGGAAGGCGGGGAGCCGGTGGCGACCGGCTTCGACGTGGTGGAGCTGGCCGAGGACGGGCGCATCAGCAAGGTGCTCGGCTTCCTGGACAAGGTGCCGAGCGTCTGACCCTTCTCCCTCATGGCCCTCGCCCCGGCGGGGGCTTCCGCTTGCCACTCCGATGTTTCCACGGACGGTCATGGACTTGTCATGTGGAAGTCAGTAAAGATCTAACTTGCAGCTTTAGCGTCATTTGCGCTCAAGAAAGATCAAAGAAGGGTACGTAACGTACACATGCGGGTGGCATACGCACTACTCACGGCAGTCCTGGCTTCGGCCCTCGTCAGCAGCGCCTCCGCCGCCCACGCGGCGCCGCGCCCCGAGTTCCCCGCGGAGGTGTACGGCGGCGCCTGGCAGGCGGGACACGTGCAGGGGATCGCGGTGGACGAGAAGAAGGGCTTCATGTACTTCTCCTTCACCAACCTGCTCGTCAAGACCGACCTGTCCGGCAAGCCCGTCGGCTCCGTCACCGGCTTCACCGGCCACCTCGGCGACCTCGACTTCAACCGTCAGGACCGCCGGGTGTACGGGTCGCTGGAATACAAGGACGCGCAGGCGTTCTACATCGCCATCTTCGACGTCGACCGCATCACCAGCCTCGGCATGGACGCCGAGACCTCCGACGTCGTGACCGCCGTCCACCTCAAGGAGGTGGTCGACGACTACAGCGCCGACATGAACGGCGACGGCGTCTTCGACGGCAACGTGGCCGACACCCCCGACCACCGCTACGGCTGCAGCGGCATCGACGGCGTCGCGTTCGGCCCCGAGTTCGGCAAGCGGCACGGCAAGCAGAAGCTGACCGTGGCCTACGGCGTCTACTCCAACACCGCGCGCCAGGACAACGACCACCAGGTGCTGCTCCAGTACGACATCACCAAGTGGCGCAAGTACGAGCGCCCGCTCACCCAGAGCGCCCCGCACACCTCCGGCCCGGCCAAGGTCGACGGGAAGTACTTCGTCCGCACCGGCAACACCCGGTACGGAGTCCAGAATTTGGAGTACGACGGCCACACCGGCAAGTGGCTGATGGCCGTCTACAAGGGCGCCAAGCCGCAGTTCCCCAACTACTCGATGTTCACCGTCGACGCCGCCACCCGCCCGGTGCGCGGACCGATCGAGGGACAGCCGCAGCCGGAGCAGGGCGACCTGCTCACGCTCGCGCCCGAGGGCCTGCACCACGAGGCGTCGGGCGTCCGCGGCTGGGAGTCCTCCGGTGAGTACGGGCTGGCCTCGCTGGACGACGGCCGCTTCTACCTGGTGGACGCCGGCACCGTGACCGAGGACGGCGTCACCAAGCAGACGGCCCACTCCCGCCTCCACCGCTGGACCGGCAGCACTCCGACCCCGTTCGAGCGGCTCCCCTAGCCATCCGGCACAGGGCTCCGTACCGGCGAAGCCGGGGAGCCCCCGGCGCGGGCCCCGCCACCGCAGCGGCGGGAGCCCGCGCCACATCAGCCCTCCTCGCGCCACCCCTCGAACCACTCGGTCAGCTCGTCCACCTTGGCCAGGCTCTCCCCGGCGAGCCCTTCCACGACGACGAGCCACTGCGCGTCCTCGGCGTCGTCCTCCCCTGCCAGCGTCTCGCGCACCACCCGCGGCACGCCCAGGCCAGGGAACCACTCGCCGAGCGTCGCCGCGACCTCCTCGGCGTCCTCACGCTCATGGAAGACGAGTAGCTGCCTCATGAACGGCATTCTGGCAGCAAGCCAGAGCCCCGCGTTCACGGACGGTGAGCGGGGTACGTTGCTACCGTAAGACCATGACGGCCGAAGCGGTGAGCATTGCCATGGCGCCAGAGTCCTCGCTGCCCGACTGGATCTTCCCTCCCCCCGAGGGCTTCACGGCAGAAGACCTCGATCACCTTCCGCATTTGCCTGCGCACACGGAGTTGATTGACGGAAGCTTGGTCTTCGTGAGCCCGCAGCTGGACTTCCACACCTCGACGATCTACCTGTTGGAAGCCGGTCTGCGCCGTGCTGCTCCGAAGGGCTACCGCGTGCGCCGCGAGATGAGCGTCAAACTCGGTCCCAGACAGCGCCCGGAGCCGGATCTGATCGTTCTCAAGCCCGGCGCCGACGTCCGCTCCTCAGCCACCTACTACTCGGCCGGCGACGTCGCCCTCGCCGTCGAAGTGGTGTCCCCCGAATCCGAGGAGCGCGACCGCAAGCGCAAGCCCCTGCTCTACGCGGAGGCGGGCATCCCGCACTTCTGGCGGGTCGAGAACGACTCCGGCAGGCCTGTCGTCTACGTCTACGAGCTCGACCCCGCCACCCGCGCCTACGTGCCCACGGGCATCCATCACGACCGCGCCAAGATGACCGTCCCGTTCGACATGGACATCGACCTCGCCGAGATCGACACGATCTGACGGAAAAGGGCCGGTACTAACCCGTACCGGCCCTTGACTCGTCAGGCGGAGCGCAGCTGGGCGCCGACGCGGAACCGCATCGCGTACGCGAGCGACTTGTTGCCCTCGCCCACCTGGGCTCCGGTGTAGACGTCGAACAGCCGGACCGACTCCAGCAGCTCGCCCGCGCCGTCGCGGAGCGCCACCTCGACGTCCGCCACCGGGGTGAAGTCGGGCACGATCAGCGCGACGTCCTGGGCGGCGACCGGGTAGGCGGAGATGGCCGGCGCCTGGACCGGGCCGGGCAGGGCCGTCTCCAGCCGGGTCAGCTCCAGCTCCATCGTCGCGCCCGCGCTGGGCGGCTGGATGGTGGCCGAGCTGGGGCCGGCGGCCGCGTACGGGCCGGACGCCGCCAGCTTCCTGCTCTCGATGGCGCTGCTGTGGCGGATCGGCTCGCGCCCGCCGGCCGCGGACGCGGCGCCGGCCTCGCTCCGCTCCCTGGTCGAGGGCGTCCGCTACGCCGTCCGGCGCAGGGATCTCATGGGCGCCTACCTCGTGGACATCGTCGCGATGGTGTTCGCCATGTCCACCGCGCTCTTCCGCCGAGCAGTACGGAGCCGAGTCGGCGACCGGGCTGCTGTACTCGGCGGGGGCGGTCGGCTCGCTCTCGACCGGCCCGATGCTGGGCAACACCCGAGCTTCACTCATGAGCCAGCTCGGCGGGACGAGGTTCTCGCTGGGCGCGGGCGGCGTGCTCTGCGTGGCCGCGGTGGCCGCCCTCGCCGCCGCCCTGCCGTCGTTCCGCCGCTACGACTCCCGTACCGACGAGCACGCCCTGGCCGAGCGGGAGCGCCGAGCCGAGCAGGCACCCGCCTGACCACCGCGTTTCGAGCGCCTTCGGTGAGGGCGCCGGCCGAGCCGGTAGCCCTCGGCGCGGCCCCCGTCACCGCAGCGGCGGGGGTCGGCGCCGCTCACCCCTCCTCACGCCATCCCTCATGGCGCTCGACCAGCTCGTCTACCCGGGCCAGACTCGCCTCGTCGAGCCCCGCCACGACGACGAGCCACTGCGCGTCCTCGGCGTCGTCCTCCCCTGCCAGCGTCTCCCGCACCACCCGGGGCACACCCCGCTCCGGAAACCACTCGCCGAGGGTCTCGGCGACCTTCTCGGCGTCCTCACGCTCATGGAAGACGAGTAGCTGCCTCATGAACGGCATTCTGGCAGCAAGCCAGAGCCCCGCGTTCACGGACGGTGAGCGGGGTACGTTGCTACCGTAAGACCATGACGGCCGAAGCGGTGAGCATTGCCATGGCGCCAGAGTCCTCGCTGCCCGACTGGATCTTCCCGCCTCCGGAGGGTTTCACAGCCGAAGACCTCGATCACATACCGCAACTGCCTGCGCACACCGAGTTGATTGATGGAAGCTTGGTGCTCGTGAGCCCGCAGGCGTCCTTCCATACGCGCACAGTCGACCTTCTCGTCGCCTCACTCCGGCGTACGGTCCCCTCCGAGCTGCGCATACGGCGCGAGATGAGCATCATTCTCGCCAAGGACCAGCGGCCGGAGCCGGACATCAGCGTGATCCGCGCAGAGGCGGACGAGAGCCCTGAGCAGACGTACTATCGCGCCCGGGATGTCCTGCTGACGATCGAGGTCGTCTCGCCGGAGTCCCGCTCGCGCGACCGCAGGCGCAAGCCGCTTCTCTACGCCGAGGCGGGCATCCCGCACTTCTGGCGGGTCGAGAACGACTCCGGCAGGCCGGTCGTCTACGTCTACGAGCTCGACCCCGCCACCTGCGCCTACGTCCCCACCGGCATCCACCGCGACCGGGTCAAGGTCACCGTCCCGTTCGACATGGACATCGACCTCGCCGAGATCGACACGATCTGACGGAAAAGGGCCGGTACGAACCCGTACCGGCCCTCGTTCGTCAGGCGGAGCGCAGCTGGGCGCCGACGCGGTCGGCGGCGAGCGCCACCGCCGCGTCGCGGGCGGCGGAGATCTCCTCGGCCGTCAGCGTGCGGTCAGGGGCGCGGAACCGCATCGCGTACGCGAGCGACTTGTTGCCCTCGCCCACCTGGGCTCCGGTGTAGACGTCGAACAGCCGGACCGACTCCAGCAGCTCGCCCGCCCCGTCGCGGAGCGCCGCCTCGACGTCCGCCACCGGGGTGAAGTCGGGCACGATCAGCGCGACGTCCTGGGTGGCGACCGGGTAGGCGGAGATGGCCGGCGCCTGGACCGGGCCGGGCAGGGCCGTCTCCAGCCGGGTCAGCTCCAGCTCCATCGCGGCGGTGCGCGGCGGCAGCCCGTAGGCCTCGATGACCCGCGGGTGCAGCTCGCCCGCGTGGCCGACGAGCAGGTCGCCGAGGTAGAGGGCGGCGCACCGGCCGGGGTGCCACGGTTCGTGCTGGTCGGCCACGACCGACAGCTCCAGCCCGGCCTCGGCGGCGACGATCCGCCCGGCCTGCACCGCGTCGGCCCAGGATGCCTCGCGGCCCCGGCCCCACCAGCCGGAGCGTTCGAACTCGCCGGCGAGCACCACCGCGACCCGCCACGGCTGGTCGGGCAGCGCCGCCTCGATCGAGGCCAGCTCCTCCGCGGTGGGCCGCCGCTCGACCCCGAGCACCGGGGCCGTCTCGGGGGCGCCCTCGCGCGGCCGGTAGACGGAGCCGGTCTCGAACAGGGCCACGTCGGCGAAACCGCGCCCGGCGTTGCGCACCAGGGTCTTGAGCAGCCCCGGCAGCAGCGTGGTGCGCATCAGCGGCTCGTCCTCGCCCAGCGGGTTGGCCAGCCGCGACGCGCGGCGGCGGGCGTCGTCGGCGGGCAGCTGCAGCCTGTCGAAGTCGTCGGCGCTGATGAACGGGTAGGCGAGCACCTCGGCGTAACCGGCCTCGGCCAGCGCCCGGCCGACCCGCCTGCGCAGCCGCTGGCCCTCGGTGAGCCCGGCCCCGGCGGGGGCGCTGGGCAGCACGGACGGCAGCCGCTCGTAGCCCTCCAACCTGATGACCTCTTCGGCGAGGTCGTTGGGGTCGGTGAGGTCGGGCCGCCACGACGGCGGGGTCACCGTGATCATGTCGTCGCCCTTGACGGCCAGCTTGGCCGCCAGCTCGCCGCCGGTGACCACGCCGGTCGGGTCGACGCCGCCCTCGCGCACGGCGGGGTCGTCGCCGTCGACGACGACGCAGCCGATCTGCTCCAGCCTGCGTACGACGGTCTCTCGAGCGTACGGCATGCCGGCGATGTCGCCGGGGTGGCTCGCGGGGATCGACACGCGGCCGGGCCGGACGTCGACCTCGGCGTGGGTGACCCCGGGCAGGATGGTGGCGCCGCCGAGCTCGGCCAGCATGTGCACGGCCCGCCAGGAGGCGACGAGCGGCAGCTCACGGTCGACGCCGCGCTCGAACCGCTTGGACGCCTCGGAGACGAGGTTGTGGCGGCGGGACTCGCGGGAGATGCCGGTGGCCGAGAAGTGGGCGGCCTCGATGACGATCTCGGTGGAGCCGTCGGAGATCTCGGTCTCCAGGCCGCCCATGGTGCCGGCCATGGAGATCGGCCCCGACTGGTCGGTGATGAGGATGTCGTCGGGGTCGAGATCGCGCACGACGTGGTCGAGCGTCTCCAGCCGCTCGCCCGGGAACGCCCGCCGCACCACGATCTCGCCGGTGAGCTTGGCGGTGTCGAAGGCGTGCAGCGGCTGGCCGAGCTCCAGCATGAGGTAGTTGGTGATGTCGACGGCCAGGGACACCGGCCGCATGCCGGCCCGGCTGAGCCGGGTCCGCATCCACAGCGGGCTCTTGGCCTCCGGGTCGAAGCCGGTGACCTGGCGCAGCACGAACCGGTCGCACGCGGTCGGGTCCTCGATGTAGGCAGGCCAGGCCCGGGTGGTCTCCTCGGGCAGCTCGACGTGGGCCGGGTCGCGGAACTCCACCCCGAACGCGATCGCGACCTCGCGGGCCACGCCCCGGATCGACAGCGCGTAGCCGATGTCGGGGGTGATCTCCAGCTCGATCACGTCGTCGCGCAGGCCGAGCAGCTCGACCACGTCGGCGCCGATGGGCGTGCCGGCGGGCAGCACCATGATGCCGGCGTGGTCGTCGCCCAGCCCGAGCTCGCGCTCGGAGCAGATCATGCCTTCGGACATGCGGCCGTAGGTCTTGCGGGCGCCGACCTCGAACCCGCCGGGCAGCACGCCGCCGGGCAGCACCACGGGCACGCGGTCGCCGGCCGCGAAGTTGGTGGCGCCGCAGACGATCTCCCGCGGCGTCGCCTCGCCGACCTCGACCCTGCAGTGGCGGATCGGCTTCTTGAAGCCGGTCAGCTCCTCGATCTCCAGCACCTCGCCGACCACGACGTTCTTGACGTCGTGGCCGTGGGAGGCGATGGACTCCAGCTTGAGCCCGGCGGCGGTGAGCTTGTCGGCCACTTCTTGGGCGGTGACCGCCGGGAGATCGACATACTCCCGCAGCCAGGAAAGCGGGACCTTCATCAGATCTCCATTCCGAACGGGAGCGTGAAGCGCACGTCTCCCTCGATCATGTCGCGCATGTCCTCGGCGTTGTGGCGGAACATCAGCGTCCGCTCGATGCCCATCCCGAAGGCGAACCCGGAGTAGACCGACGGGTCGATGCCGCAGGCGACGAGCACCCGCGGATTGACCATGCCGCAGCCGCCCCACTCGATCCAGCCCTCGTTCTTGCAGGTGCGGCAGGGCGGGTTGCCGGGCACCGCGGAGGCGCCGCGGCAGACGAAGCACTTGAGGTCCATCTCGGCGGACGGCTCGGTGAACGGGAAGTAGTTGGGCCGGAACCTGGTGGTGATGCCCTCGCCGAACATGACCTCGGCGAACCGGTCGAGCGTGCCCTTGAGGTGGGCCATGGTCAGGCCCTTGTCGACGGCCAGGCCCTCGGTCTGGTGGAAGACGGGGGTGTGGGTGGCGTCGAGCTCGTCGGTGCGGAAGGTCTTGCCGGGCGCGATCGCGTAGCACGGCACGCCGCGCTCCAGCAGGGCGCGGATCTGCAGCGGCGAGGTCTGCGTGCGCAGCACCATGCCCGAGTCGGTGGAGCCGACGAAGAACGTGTCGTGCTCGGACCGGGCGGGGTGGTCCTTGGCGATGTTGAGCGCCTCGAAGTTGAACCACTCGCCTTCGAGCTCGGGGCCCTCGGCCACCTCGTAGCCCATCGCGACGAACGTGTCGGCGATGCGCTCCTGCAGCGTGGTCAGCGGGTGGCGGGCGCCGCGCGGCCGGCGGTCCCACGGCAGGGTGACGTCGACGGTCTCCTCGACGAGCACCCGCGCGTCGCGCTCGGCCTCCAGCTCGGCCTGCCGGGCGGTGAGCGCTTCGTTGACGGCTCTGCGGGCGGCGCCGACCCGCTTGCCCGCCTCGGCGCGGGCGGCCGGCGGCAGGGCGCCGATCTCGCGGTTGGCCAGGGCCAGGGGCGAGCGGTCGCCGGAATGTGCGAGCCTGGCCTGCTTGAGTGCGTCGAGGCTGCCGGCCGCCTTGATCGCCGCGATGGCGTCGGCCTCCATGCGGGACACCTCGTCGGCGTGCAGCGGGGTGACCTCGACCGGGTCGTAGTCAGACAAGAGTGAGCTCCGTATCCAGGGCTTGAGCGGGAAAAGTCTAGTGGTGGCCCACCGGTCCCGGCGTCACGCGAAGTCGGGCGTGCCGGTGGGCACGGTAAATCGGAACTCCGCCCCGCCCTCGGGCGCCTGCTGCACGGTGATGGTGCCGCCATGGGCCTCCACCAGCCCCTTGACGATGAACAGGCCGAGACCGGTGCCGCCGCGCTTGCGGCTGTTGCCGCGCCAGAACTGCCTGAAGACGCGCTGGGCCACCTCGGGCCTGACGCCCTCGCCCTGGTCGCGCACCGACACGGCGACTCCCCATCCCACGGACTCGATCTCGATCGTCACGGTGCCGCGACCGTGACGCAGCGCGTTCTCCACCAGGTTAGCCAGGATCTGGTCAACCTTGTCCTGGTCAAGCCACATCTCGGGAAGATCGTCACCCGCGATGAGGCGGAAGCGGTCCTCCTGCTCCCCCGAGGCGACCCGCCCGGCGACGACCCTGCGGGCCCTGGCGGGCAGGTCGACGACCTGGCGGCGCAGCTCCAGCCGGCCGGACTCGATGCGGGAGACGTCGAGCAGCTCGGTGATGAGCCGGGTGACGCGGTCGGCGTCGTTGTTGACGGTCTCCAGCATGACGAGCTTCTGCTCTTCGGTGAAGCGGCTCCACTTGGCCAGCAGCGTCGCGGTGAACCCCTTGACGCTGGTCAGCGGCGAGCGCAGCTCGTGGGCGACCGTGGAGACCAGGTCGGCGCGGCTGCGCTCCAGCCGGGCGCGCGCCCCGCCGTCACGCAGCGTGATCGCCACCCGCTCGACGTCGCCGCACCGCTCGGGCTCGCGCACGAACCGCGCGGCCACGTACACCTCCTGGCGGCCGGGCAGGTGGAGCGGACGCTCCGGCACGCGGCTGCGGGTGCGGGGGCCGCGCTCGGGGTCGAGCGCCTTCCACCAGTCGCGCCCGTCGTTGTCGCGGAACGGGAACATCTCGGCCATGTCGCGGCCGACGGCGCGCTCCGGCGTGACGCCGGTGAGCCGGGCGGCGGCGCGGTTGACCGCGAGCACGCGGCCGAACCGGTCGGCGACGATCAGGCCGTCGGGAAGGTCGTCGATCGCTATCGTGCACGCGGCGGCAACCAGCCGCCCGTCGGTGTCTGCGCCGTGCACGAGCTCGCCTCCTCCGCCTTCAAGGCCGACAATAGCGGGTTTCCCACCGCCTAGGGCACTCGCTGAGCCCTGGCGGAGGAGTACAGGCACACCGCCGCGGCGGTGGCCAGATTGAGGCTTTCGGCCTGTCCGTAGATGGGTACGCGCACCACATCGTCGGCCAGCCCGAGCACCTCTTCGGGAAGGCCCCACGCCTCGTTGCCGAAGATCCACGCGGTGGGACCCGACAGGTCGACGTCGTCGAGCGTGTGACGGCCCGCGCCGTCGGCCGCGAGCACGCGCAGGCCGTGTTCCTTCAGCCGGCGCACGGTCTCGGCGACCGGTGCGCCGATGGCCACGGGTACGTGGAACAGGCTACCCGCGCTGGCGCGCACGCACTTGCCGTTGTACGGATCCACGCTCGCATCGGTGAAGACCACCGCGTCGGCGCCCGCGGCGTCGGCGGCGCGCATGACCGTCCCGGCGTTGCCCGGGTCGCGCACGTGCGCGAGGACGGCCACCAGTCGCGCCGGCCCCGGAAGGGCCTCGGCGAGCGGCACGTGCACCGGACGGCAGACGGCCACCAGGCCCTGCGGGGTGACGGTCTGCGACAGCTCGGCCATGACCTCGCCGCTGGCCCGGTGGACGTGGACGTCCTGGGCGGCGGCGGCGGCGATCAGCTCGGGGTGTCGGGCCTCGGCCTCGGCCGTGGTGAACAGCTCCAGCGTGATCCCGTCCAGCTTGAGCGCCTCGCGCACCGCCTGCGGGCCCTCGGCCAGGAACTTGCGGTCCTGGTCGCGGAAGGCGCGCTTGGTGAGCCTGCGAGCCGCCTTGACCCGCGGCGACCGGACGTTGGTCAGCTCGGCTCCGGCCATCTCACTCCTGGGTGTGCGTGGAACCTGTGGGTGTGCATGGAAAAGGGCCCACCACCGGGGTGAGCCCTTCCCGCGAAATTCAGGTCAGCCCGCGGCCGGCGCGTTCACGTTCGCGGGCAGCGCCTTCTTGGCGGCCTCCACGAGCGTGGCGAAGGTCTGACTGTCGTTCACCGCGAGATCGGCCAGGATCTTGCGGTCCACCTCGATGTTGGCCAGGCGCAGGCCCTGGATGAGGCGGTTGTAGGTGATGCCGTTCTGCCGAGCCGCGGCGTTGATCCGCTGGATCCACAGCCGGCGGAAGGCGCCCTTGCGGTCCTTGCGGTCCCGGTAGGCGTACGTCATCGAGTGGAGCATCTGCTCCTTGGCCTTGCGGTAGAGCCGCGACCGCTGGCCACGGTAACCGGTTGCCCGCTCGAGAACGACCTTGCGCTTCTTCTTGGCGTTGAGCGCCCGCTTCACGCGTGCCATGATTCTTCTCCCCGGGGGTTCGCGCTACTTGGCGAGCAGTTTCTTGATCTTCTTGGAGTCGGCGTCGGAAAGGACGACCTCGTTCTTGAGACGGCGCGTCAGCTTAGACGACTTCCACTCGTTGTAGTGAGCGCGGTTGGCGCGGCGGCGCTTCACCTTGCCGGTGCCGGTGAGCCGGAACCGCTTTTTCGCACCGCTGTGCGTCTTCATCTTCGGCATCTCGCCGTCTCTCCTCATTCGGTCGTGCCGGTGGCCGGGCCGGTGGCGGGCCGACCCGGTCTCGGCGTCTTCGTCTTGCGCTGGCCGCTCGGGAACGCGCCGGCGAGGCCGGCGCGAGCCGCGGGTCACACCTCCTGTGCGGAGGGCTCCTCGCTGCCACGCTGCGCCTTGGCGGCGGCCTTCTCGGCCTTGGCCTCGGCCTTCTTCTTGTGCGGACCGATCACCATGATCATGTTACGGCCGTCCTGCTTGGGCTGGGACTCCACGAAGCCGAGCTCCTGGACGTCCTCCGCGAGCCGCTGCAGGAGCCTGAACCCCAGCTCGGGCCGGGACTGCTCGCGGCCCCTGAACATGATCGTGACCTTGACCTTGTCCCCGGCCTTGAGGAACCGGACCACGTGACCCTTCTTGGTCTCGTAGTCGTGCGGGTCGATCTTCGGCCGGAGCTTGATCTCCTTGATGATCGTGTGCGCCTGATTCTTGCGCGCCTCGCGCGCCTTCATCGCGGACTCGTACTTGAACTTGCCGTAGTCCATGAGCTTGCACACGGGCGGTCGAGCCGTCGCCGCGACCTCGACGAGGTCGAGGTCGGCTTCCTGGGCGAGCTTGAGTGCGTCGTGGATGGACACGATGCCCACCTGCTCGCCGTTCGGGCCCACGAGGCGTACCTCGGGAACTCGGATACGCTCGTTGATGCGGGGCTCAGTGCTGATGGGGCCTCCTAGGTTTGCGATCCCTACGTGCTCGTCGTGCCGGGAACTCCCGCGGAAAACGCGAAAAGCCCCGCACGTCGCGCATGCGGGGCCACTGAGCTCTTCGGCGTCGTGGCCTTCAAGCTCCCCGGAGTAGTCCGGCGTGATCCTTGACCCGGCCGCCTTACGGCCGCTCGGGTGGGAGGGAGACCTCCGCTTGCGCGTCCAGCACTGTCATGCCGGACCGATCAGAGAGCTACATTACCACAACCACGGAGCGTCCTCGAATCTTCCCTGCGTACGGGGTACGCCCTGGCTCCTCGACACCGGCGTCGTCTCCGAGGTGAGAAAGCGCAAAGGACTTCGACGGCCTGGACGTGACGACCGTCAACCCGTTCGAGTGGCCCGTCTGAGGATCTCGGCCTCGCCGGCCGCGCGCATCGCCGCCACCGGGACGTCGGCCCGGCCCGTCATCAGCTCCACCTGGCGCGCCGCCTGGTGGAGCAGCATCGGAAAACCGCCGACCACGATGCCGCCCGCGGACGCGACGGCCGCCGCCGCCCGGGTCGGCCAGGGCGAGTAGACCACGTCGAACAGCGCCGGCGCCCCGGCCAGCCGGTCGGCGAACACGTCGGCGGCCCCGCCGGGCAGGGTGGAGACCACCAGGTCCACCTGGGTGGCCGCGGCCAGCTTGTCGAACGTCTGCACCGCCAGCGCCACCCCGAGCCGCTCGGCCGCCCCCATCGTCTCGCCCGCCCGCGCCGGGTCGCGGACCACCAGCGTGGCCTCGTACAGGCCCAGGCCGCGCAGCGCGGCCAGCGCGGAACAGGCGGTGGCGCCGCCGCCCAGCACGGTCGCCGAGCGCGGCGCCGGGACGCCGGCCTCGGCCAGGGCCCGCTCGATGCCGTGGACGTCGGTGTTGTCGCCGTGGGCGGCGCCCCCGGCGAACACCACCGTGTTCGCCCCGCCGACCTCGACCGCCAGGTCGGACACGGTGTCGAGCAGCGGCAGCACGGCCCGCTTGAGCGGCATGGTCAGCGACAGCCCGGCCCACGTGCCCGGCTCTTCGCGCCCTTCGCCCCGGATCGGGCGCAGCTCGCGCAGCAGGGCGGGCAGCGCCGCCTCGTCACACTCGAACGCGTCGTAGCTCCAGCCGGACAGCCCCATCTCGCGGTAGGCGGCCCGGTGCAGGTGCGGCGAGAGCGAGTGGGCGATCGGCGAGCCCATCACGGCAGCTCGCATGCACCCCCCTTTCGGCCCGCCATCATACGGGTCAGCCGCCCGCCGAGTTGCGCCGCAGCTCGGCGAGGAGCGCCTGCCGCTCCGCCTCGGTGGTGGCGAACTTGGTGACGTTGCTCTTCGGGTCGGTGGCGACGAAGAACAGCCACGGCCCCTTGGCCGGGTTGAGCGCCGCCTCGATGGCGTGGTCGCCGGGATTGGCGATCGGGCCGGGCGGCAGGCCGAGGTACTTGTAGGTGTTGTACGGAGACTTGATCTCCAGCTCGGCGTGGGTCGCCTGGGTACGGTAGCGGCGCCAGGCGTACATGACCGTGCTGTCCATCGCCAGCTTCATCTCGGGCTCGTGGTTGAGCCGGTTGTAGATCACCCGCGCGATCTTCGGCATGTCCTCGTGACGGCCGGCCTCCGCCTGGATGATGCTGGCGATGGTGACGATCTCGTGCGGGGTGTAGCCCATCTTCTTGGCGCTGCTCTCCAGGTCCACCTGCTCGGCGGCCTGGTTGAAGCGCTCCACCATCTGCGCCAGCATCTCGGCCGGGGTGGCGTCCGGCTGGAAGTCGTAGGTGGCCGGGAAGGCGTAGCCCTCCAGGTTGCCCTTGGCGTAGCGGGGCAGGCCGAGGTCCTCGGCGCTCTTGGCCGCGTTCTCGAACTCCTTCGGCGCCTTGCCGGTCTTCTCCGCGAGCTGCTTGAACATGTCGGAGAGCCGCAGCCCTTCCTTGATCGTCGCCTTGGCCACGATCAGGTTGTCCGGATCGAGCAGTTTGACCGCCTCGGCGGCGGCCATCTGCTTGCGCAGCTTGTACGTGCCGGGCTGGAGCGAGGAGCTCTTCTTCGCGTTGTCGATCGCGTTGATGAAGGCCTTGGCGCTGGCGACGACCCCCTGCCGCTGCAGCTCCGCGGCCACCTCCGAGGCGCTCTGGCCGTCCTTGATCTGGATCACGACCTCGCCCGTGCCCTGGCCGGTGTAGTCGTCGGGCACCAGCGCGTCGCTGAACCATCGGTAGCCGTAGTAGCCGCCGCCGCCGATGATGCCCGCCAGGATGATGAACGCCAGCAGCGGGGCGAGGAAACGGCCCCGGCTGCGGCGGCGGCGCCGCCTGCGGCCCCGCCGGCCGTTGCCTGCCCGGCCGCGCCGCCGGCCACCGCCGTCGTCGTCGTCGGAGCCGAGGAGGAAGTCCATGTCGTCGACATCGTTCATGCGTGAGCTGGCCAATCTCCCGGTACTGCAAGCCGTGCGCCGAGGGGGAGCGCCTGGCGGTGGGGGGTCACCGAGCGGATGAGGGGGACGCGCCGGTCACACCGTGACGACCGGCCAAGGTCACTGTGGGTAGCCATGCTAGAGGATGGAAAGAGCGTGTGTGTCCCGGCTCGGTAGCGTCGCCTGAGAAGTCCGGCGTTCTCCTGAGCTGGGGTGAGCGGCCCGGTGAGCATCAGTTCGTCCCGAGTTTCTCGTTCAGCTCTTTCCGGTATCTCACGAATTCGCTCTCTTTGTCGGTGAATTTGGTGATTCTATGCACCTGAGGCGGGCCACCAAACCTGCCTCCCCCTCGTCGCGCCGTCCGTCCGCCGCCCGGCGGGCGAGCACACAGGTCACGGAACGTCACGGGCACACGACGGTACGGGGCCTCCGTCCCGGTGTGAACGTGCCCGACCACTTTAGCGATCTTCGACGGCGAAGGTATCTTCACGGGCGATACGACCGAGTCCCCGGCGGGACTCGTCCTGAGGCCGTCCCGGGCCCGGTGCGAACCGGACATGACCGGCGCCTGCCTCTGCCGGTGAACCTCCCGCGACAGCTCTCGCGACGGGGTCAGCCGTGAGGGGGTCAGCTGTGACGGCGGCCTGCGGGCAGGCCGGGACGCGGCGCCGCGAGGGCCGGTGGGCGCGCCGAGCGGCGGGTGGGTGAGGGTGGTGAGTGGGGGTGGCCGACGGCCCGTCATGAGGCGGGGTCGCCGGGCGGGGTGACGGGGTGACCCGGCGGCCTCTCCGTGGCCCGCTCGGAGTCGAGGGCGTCCTGCAGCAGCACCACCGCCGCCGCCTGGTCGATGACCCCGCGCTGCTTCTTGGCCCGCACGCCGCTGGCGCGCAGCCCGTGCTGGGCCGCGACCGTGGTCAGCCGCTCGTCGAAGAGCCGGACCGGCGTCGGGGCCAGCCGGCCCGCGAGCAGGCCGGCGAACTCACGGGCGAGGGCCGCCGCGGGTCCCTGGCGCCCGGACAGCGACGTGGGCAGCCCGACCACCACCTCGATCGCCTCGTACTCGGCGGCCAGGGCGGCGATGCGGTCGAGGTCGCCCTTGCCGCGTCTGACGGTCTCCACCGGCGTGGCGAGCATCCCCGAAGGGTCGCTGCGCGCCACGCCGATGCGTACGGACCCGACGTCGACGCCGAGCCGTGTGCCGAACCTCATGTCAGCCGAGTTGCTCCGTGATGGTCTGTTCGACGAGCCGAAGCGCGTCGCCGATCGCCTCGGGGCGGCTGCCACCGCCCTGCGCGACGTCGTCCTTGCCGCCACCGCCACCTCCAAGCGCCTTGGCGGCGACGCCGACCAGCCTTCCGGCCTTGAGCCCGCGCTCGCGTCCCGCCTCGTTGACCGCGGCGACCACCACGGGCCGGTCGGAGGGGACGCCGGCGACCACGATCACCGCCGGCCGGTCGGATGGGAACCTGCCGCGTACATCCAGCGCGAGCTTACGCAGATCGTCCGCGATCGTGCCATCAGGCGCGCGGTGTGTCACGACGGATACTCCACGCAGGTCAGCCGCCTTGGCGGCGAGCTCGGCCGCCACCTGCAGCACCTGCGCCGAACGGAGCTTCTCCAGCTCCTTCTCCGCCGTGCGCAGCCGGGTGACGATGCCCTCGACGCGCTCGGGCAGCTCCTCGCGGCGCGCCTTGAGCTGCTCGGTGAGCTGGGAGACCAGCACGCTCTCACGCGCCAGGTAGCGGAACGCGTCGATGCCGACCAGGGCCTCGACGCGGCGCACGCCCGCGCCCACCGACTGCTCGGCCAGCACCTTGACCAGGCCGAGCTGGCCGGAGCTGTGGACGTGGGTGCCGCCGCACAGCTCGCGGGAGTAGTCGCCGATCTCGACCACCCGGACCTCGTCGCCGTACTTCTCGCCGAACATCGCCAGCGCGCCCATCGCCCTGGCCTCGGCCTGCGAGGTGTAGAAGGCGTTGACCTTGAGATCGTTGACGAGGACCGCGTTGACCTCGTCCTCGACGTCGCGCAGCACGCTCGCCGGGACCGCGCCTGTGGAGGTGAAGTCGAAGCGGAAGCGGCCGGGCGAGTTCTCAGAACCCGCCTGGGCCGCGGTCTCGCCGAGCGCGTTCTTGAAACCGCGGTGGACCATGTGGGTGGCGCTGTGGCTGCGCGAGATCGCGCGCCGCCGCTCCAGGTCGATCTCGGCGTGCGCCTCGTCGCCGGTCCTGAGCTCGCCGCTGCGGATCTTGCCGCGGTGCACGACGAGACCCGCGATCGGCGTCTGCACGTCGAGGATCTCGACCTCGGCGCCGCCGGTGCGGATGACACCCTGGTCGGCGAGCTGGCCGCCGCCCTCGGCGTAGAAGGGGGTGCGGCCGAGCACGACCTCCACGGTGGCGCCGGCGCCCGCCGCGGGGACCGGGGTGCCGTCCACGAGGATGCCGACGACGGTGGTGTCGGTCACGGTCTCGTCGTAGCCGAGGAACTCGACCTTGCCCGCCTGCTCCAGGAGCCGGCCGAAGACGGAGATGTCGGCGTTGCCGGTCTTCTTCGCCGCCGCGTCGGCCTTGGCCCGCTCGCGCTGCTCCTTCATGAGGCGGCGGAAGCCATCCTCGTCGACCTTGAGGCCCTGCTCGGACGCCATCTCCAGGGTGAGGTCGATCGGGAAGCCGTAGGTGTCGTGAAGCTGGAAGGCCTGCTCGCCGGAGAGCGCGGAGCCCTTCTTGCGCTTGGTCTCCTCGACGGCCACGTCGAAGATCGCGGTGCCGGTGCGGAGCGTGCCCAGGAACGACGCCTCCTCGGCGTCGATCACCGCGTGGATCTGCGGCGCGTCGGCCTTGAGCTGGTCGTACTGCTCCCCCATGACGTTGATCGCCACGTCGGTGAGGGTGTGCATGAGCCGCTGGTCGCCGGAGCCGAGCAGCCGGAGGTTGCGGACCGTGCGGCGGATCAGGCGGCGCAGGACGTAGCCGCGGCCCTCGTTGCCCGGCATGACGCCGTCGGCCACGAGCATGGTGCCGGCCCGCACGTGGTCGGCGATGACGCGCAGGCTCACGTCGGTGCGCGCGTCGCGGCCGTAGCCGGTGCCGGTGAGCTCGGCGGCCTTGTCGAGGATCTTGTAGGTGGTGTCGATCTCGTAGATGTTGTCGACGCCCTGCAGGATCGCCGCCATGCGCTCCAGGCCCATGCCGGTGTCGATGTTCTTGCTGGGCAGCTCGCCGACGATGTCGAAGTCGACCTTGGAGCGGACCTCGCCGAGCTGGTACTGCATGAACACGAGGTTCCACACCTCGAGATAGCGGTCCTCGTCGGCGACCGGGCCGCCCTCGCGGCCGTACTCGGGGCCGCGGTCGTAGTAGATCTCCGAGCACGGGCCGCCGGGGCCGGGCACGCCCATGTGCCAGTAGTTGTCCTCCAGGCCGCGGCGCTGGATGCGGTCGGCGGGCAGGCCGACCTTGTCGTGCCAGATGGCGAACGCCTCGTCGTCGTCCTCGTAGACCGTCGCCCACAGCCGGTCCTCGGGGAAGCCGAAGCCGCCCTCGGACTCGGGCTTGGTGAGCAGCTCCCAGGCGTACGGGATCACCTCGGCCTTGAAGTAGTCGCCGATGGAGAAGTTGCCCAGCATCTGGAAGAACGTCGCGTGACGGGTCGTCTTGCCGACCTCGTCGATGTCGGGGGTCCGCACGCACTTCTGGGCGGTGGCCAGCCGTGACGCCGGAGGCTTGCGCTGCCCCAGGAAGTACGGCTTGAACGGCACCATACCCGCGTTGACCAGGAGAAGCGTCGGGTCCTCAGCGATCAGGCTGGCCGAGGGCACTACTTTGTGCCCACGCTCCTCGAAGAAGCGCAGGAAGCGGCGCGCGATCTCTGCCGACTCCATGGTGGCCATCCTTTGCGTTAGTCGTTGTGATCAGGTTTGTCGAGACCGAAACGGGCCCGCAACTCGATTTCGCGGCCGGCGGCCTCGCCGAGCGCGTCTGACGTAAAGTCTCTCACCTGTTCGAGCATGCCCGCCGCGTTGTGCACGGTCTTGCGGGCCACGTGGTTGGGGTGGAGCGCCTGCAGCTTGCGCATCACCCACATCGACAGGAACGCGCCGAGCGACAGGTAGAACAGCCGTCTGATCATCGCCGCCGCCCCGTCCTGCGCGGCCTGCGGGCCTCGATGGCCCGGCGCACGCCGTAGCCGAGCGACGAGACCTTGATCAGCGGGCCGGTGAAGACGGTCTGGGTCACGGCGCTGAGCTTGGCGGCGTGACCGCTCACCTGCTTGACGTCCCTGGCGATGGACTCGACGGCGATGAGCTGCCGGTTGGTCTCGTTGACGGTGAGGCTCATGTCGTCGAGCAGCGGCGTCAGGCGGGCGTTCAGCTCGGAGACCGCCTTCGTCGTCTCGGTGAGCAGTCTGGCGAGCTTGACGAGCACCATGACGAGAACGCTGACCAGGACCACCCAGCCCGTGGCCGCGATCAACCCGGCGACCTCTCCAGCGGTAAGCATCCGCGCATCTCCCTCGTACGCTGGGCCGGAACGCCAAGACCCTATCGCGTCCGGCGGACCAGGTCAGTGAGCGCGGCGACCGTGACCGCCCGGCGGCCCGCCCCGGACCCGGCCCCGACCTCGGACGCGACCCCTCCCCCGGAATGTCCGCCGCGAACGGAACAGCAGACCGCGGAGCCCGCCGCGGCGCGCCCGGGCGTGGACCCGGCAGAGCGTTCGGCGGCGGTCAGGCGGAGCGCCCGGCGTGGGGACGGCGATGGACCGGCTACGGGACGCGGGCGTAGGCGCGTGCCGGGGCGGCGCCCGGGGCGGCGTGGGGCGGGACGGCCGAGAAGAAGGCGCCCGTGGGCGGGAGGGCGTCGAGGCCGGTGAGGGACTCGACCACGGGGATGCCCGCCTCCAGGAGGATCTCCCTCGCCTCCCCGAGCGTGGGGGCGTCGGTGGCGACCAGGGCCGCGGCCTGCGACGCCAGCCGGCGGGCGGCGGCCCCGGTCAGGCCCTCGGCGGCCTGCGTCTGGAGCAGGACGGCGTGACCGCGAACGGTGAAGGGAGCCAGGGCGCCGACGTCGATCGCCGTCCATCCCGCCCCCGAGACCCTCACCACGACGGCGGGCAGCTCGATCGTACGGGGAAGCTCGTAGGAGCTCCCCCCGGGCGTCACGACGGCCCCGGGGGCCGGTCCGGTGGCGCCGGCCCGGAGTGTGGCTGCGGCGGGGAGCTCCAGGCGGGTGCCGGGCACGTCCAGCGGGACGACGCGGCCCAGGAAGGGACCTTCGGCGGCGCGGTCGGAGGGGCCGCCCCGAGTGCCCTTGTGCGGCTCGGGGAAGACGCGCACGCCGGACAGCCGGACCGCGCCGGTCATCAGCAGCCCGAGCGAGGCCACGAAGAGCGCGGCGATCTCGTCCTCGGTGACGTCCGGCGAGGGCACGTCCACGCGGAAGTCGTGGACGGTCAGATCACCGCCGTTGCCGAAGGTGACGGAGGCGTCGAACGCGGCGCGGTGATCGGTCATGACGGGGAGCCGCGCAGGAAGTCGCGGATGCGGGTCCAGCGGTCGGCGACGGGCGCCTCGGCGCCGTGGCGGGTCGGCTCGTAGTAGCGCCGGTCGCGGATCTGCTCGGGCGCGTAGTCCTGGCGGACGAGGCCGTGGTCGAAGTCGTGCGGGTACTTGTAGTTCTCGCCGTGGGCGAGCTTGGCGGCGCCGGGGTAGTGGGCGTCGCGCAGGTGGCCGGGAACCTGGCCGATGAGGCCGCGCCGGACGTCGCCGACGGCCGCCCCGATGGCCTTGACCACGGCGTTGGACTTGGGCGCCAGCGCGCAGTGGATGACGGCGTGCGCGAGGTTGATCTGTCCTTCGGGCAGGCCGATGAGCTGCACCGCCTGGGCCGCGGCGACCGCGGTCTGCAGGCAGGTGGGGTCGGCCATGCCGACGTCCTCGGAGGCGAAGATGACGATGCGGCGGGCGATGAAGCGCGGGTCCTCGCCCGCCTCGATCATGCGGGCCAGGTAGTGGAGGGCGGCGTCGGCGTCGGAGCCGCGCATCGACTTGATGAACGCGCTGATCACGTCGTAGTGCTGATCGCCCTGCCGGTCGTAGCGTACGGCGGCCTTGTCGACGGCCTTCTCCACCACCTCGATCGTGATGTCGTCGGACAGCAGGGCGGCCGCCTCGAGGTAGGTCAGCGACCTGCGGGCGTCGCCGCCGGCGAGCCGGACGAGCTGGTCGAGCGCCTCGGGGGCGAGCCTGGCGCGCCCGCCGAGCCCGCGCTCGTCGGTCACCGCCCGCTCCAGCACCGCGCGGATGTCGTCGTCGCCGAGGGACTCCAGCGTGAGCAGCAGGGAGCGGGACAGCAGCGGCGAGATGACGGAGAAGAACGGGTTCTCGGTGGTGGCGCCGATGAAGGTGACCCAGCGGTTCTCGACGGCGGGCAGCAGCGCGTCCTGCTGGGCCTTGTTGAAGCGGTGCACCTCGTCGACGAACAGGACGGTCTGGCGGCCGGACATGCCCAGCTCACGGCGGGCGGCGTCGATGGCGGCGCGGACGTCCTTGACGCCGGCCGAGACGGCGGAGACCTCCACGAAGCGGCGCTCGGTGACATTGGACACGACGTAGGCCAGCGTGGTCTTGCCGGTGCCCGGCGGCCCCCACAGGAACAGCGACATCGGCGCCTCGCTCTCGACCAGCCGCCGCAGGGGCGTGCCGGGGCCGAGCAGGTGGCGCTGGCCGATCACCTCGTCGAGCGTGCGAGGGCGCATGCGCACGGCCAGGGGCTGCGGCGTCGCCTCCTCGGCCGCAGAATCGAACAGGCTCTCCACATCCGCGAGATTACCGCTCCCCCGCCGCTCCCGCGTCCGGGTCCCGCCGCCGCCCGCCTTACGCCCGCCGCGGGGCGCGAGGGCGTAAGCTACGGCGACCGTCACGGCGAGGGCGTCAGCACGACCGCGAGACGCGCCACAGGGCTCCGAGTCCCTATGCGACCGCGTGTCCCGTGACGGTGTGGTTCCAGCCCATTCAGCCCCAGGAGTGGGATCTCGCCACTTACGTACAGCACATTCCAGGGCCGGTAGCATTCGCGGAGTTGTTTGGTCATGTGTAGGCAAAGATGGAGGACATACCGGTGAGCGGCGACGACGACGACCGCCAGAGTGAATTGGCGCGTCAGCACAAGGAGCGGCAGCGGCAGCGCGCCGCCGAGCAGTCGTCCAAGGCGAGGCGCAACACCTTCATCGGCGCGGGCGTGGCCG
Source organism: Nonomuraea sp. CA-218870 (assembly GCF_050936535.1). Classification (NCBI taxonomy): domain Bacteria; kingdom Bacillati; phylum Actinomycetota; class Actinomycetes; order Streptosporangiales; family Streptosporangiaceae; genus Nonomuraea; species Nonomuraea sp. CA-218870. Next base: position 5,011,282 of record NZ_JBNJMN010000001.1, read on the forward strand.
TCGCTGTGGTGGCCGGTGGCATCTTCGCCGTGACGACGCTGGTCGACGACAACCCGTCCAGCACACCGGCGGCCGCGGAGGCTTCCGCCTCCGCCACCCCGACGGAGGAGCCGGTCACGGCGCTGCCGACGCCCACCCAGACGGGCCCGGTGACCTGCGAGTACAAGCGCGAGACGGCGGACGTGCCGATGAAGTTCGTGGGCCTGCCGCCGAAGAAGCCCAACATGAAGCTGTCGAAGATGACGGTCACGACCAACCACGGGAACATCGTCATCGAGGTCGACCCCAAGCTGACGCCCTGCTCGGTGAACTCGATGGCGTTCCTGGCCAAGAAGGGCTTCTACGAGGACACCAAGTGTCACCGGCTGGTGACGCCCGAGGTGTCGGGGCTCTTCCTGCTGCAGTGCGGCGACCCGAAGGCCAAGGCCGACGGCAAGAACCCGACCGACGGCCTCGGCACGGCCGGATACGTGTTCCGCGACGAGGCCGTGGGCGTGGTCCCGTACGGCAGGGGCGTGGTGTTCCTGACGCAGCCGCTGGACGCGGCGGGTCAGAACAGCAGCCAGTTCGCCATCTCGCTGTCGGACGAGAACGCCCAGATTGACCCGCAGTACTCGGTGCTCGGCATGGTGACCTCCGGTCTGGAGATCATCGAGAAGGTGGCCGAGGACGGCGTGCTCGTGCACGAGGAGGACATCACCGGCGACGGCGGCTCCACGGCGCCCAAGACGCCGATCATCATCGAGAAGGTCAAGCTCTCCTAGCGAGACGGCCGGGCGAACGGCAGGCGCCGGTGGGCGCCTGCCGTTCGGCGTCTCAGGCCTCGGTCCTGGGCCGGGCGTCGACGCCCGCCTCCTTGCGCTGAGCGGCAGTGATGGGCGTGGGCGCCCCGGTGAGCGGGTCGAAGCCGGAGGCCGTCTTCGGGAACGCGATCACGTCGCGAATCGAGTCACCGGAGGACAGCAGCATGCAGATGCGGTCCCAGCCGTAGGCGATGCCTCCGTGCGGCGGCGGGCCGTACTTGAACGCCTCCAGCAGGAAGCCGAACTTGCTCTCGGCCTCCTCCTTGGAGATGCCGAGCACGTCGAAGACGCGCTGCTGCATCTCGGCGCGGTGGATGCGGATCGAGCCGCCGCCGATCTCCATGCCGTTGCAGACCATGTCGTAGGCGTAGGCGAGCGCCTCGCCCGGATGGTCCTGGAAGCTGTCGGCCCACTCCGGCTTGGGGCCGGTGAACGGGTGATGGACCGCGGTCCAGCCGCCCTCGCCGTCCCGCTCGAACATGGGCGCGTCCACGACCCACAGGAACGACCACTGCGACTCGTCGATGAGCCCGCAGCGGCGGCCGATCTCCAGGCGGGCGGCGCCCAGCAGGTCACGGGCGGCGTCGCGGGCGCCCGCGGCGAAGAAGACCGCGTCGCCGGGGGCCGCGCCGACCTCGCCGGCCAGGCCGGACAGCTCCTGCTCGGACAGGTTCTTGGCGACCGGGCCGCCGAGCGTGCCGTCCTCCTGGACCAGGACGTAGGCCAGGCCCTTGGCGCCTCGGCTGCGCGCCCACTCCTGCCAGCCGTCGAGCTCCTTGCGCGTCTGGGAGCCGCCGCCCGGCATGACGACCGCGCCGACGTACTCGGCCTGGAAGACGCGGAAGGAGGTGCCGGAGAAGTAGTCGGTCATGTCGACGAGCTCCTGGCCGAAGCGCAGGTCGGGCTTGTCGGAGCCGAAGCGGGCCATCGCGTCGGCGTAGGTCATGCGGGGCAGCGGCATGGGGATCTCGTAGCCCAGGATCTCCCGCCACAGCCGGCCGACGAGCTTCTCGCCGACGGCGATGACGTCCTCCTGGTCGACGAAGGACATCTCGATGTCGATCTGGGTGAACTCCGGCTGCCGGTCGGCCCGCAGGTCCTCGTCGCGGTAGCACTTGGCCAGCTGGTAGTAGCGCTCCAGGCCGGCCACCTGGAGCAGCTGCTTGAACAGCTGCGGCGACTGGGGCAGGGCGTACCAGCTGCCCGGCTGGAGGCGGACCGGCACCAGGAAGTCGCGGGCGCCCTCGGGCGTGGAGCGCGTCAGCGTCGGCGTCTCGACGTAGACGAAGCCGAGCTCGTTCATCACCTCGTTGGCGAGGTAGGTCGCCTTGGAGCGCACCCGCATCGCCTCGGCCACCTGCTGGCGGCGGATGTCGAGGTAGCGGTACTTCAGCCGGGCCTCCTCCGAGACGCCCACGCCGCCCTCGATGGGGAACGGCAGCGGCGCCGACTCGCTGAGCACCTCGACGGCGTCGGCGACCACCTCGATCTCCCCGGTGGGCAGGTCGGGGTTCTCGTTGCCCTCGGGGCGCACGCGGACCTGCCCGACCACCTTCACGCAGTATTCGGCGCGCAGGTCGTGGGCGTGGTCCTCCTCGCGGAACACCACCTGCGCCGAGCCGGAGGCGTCGCGCAGGTCGATGAAGACGACCCCGCCGTGGTCACGGCGGCGGGCCACCCATCCTGCGAGCGTCACCTGCTGCCCGGCGTGCTCCTTGCGGAGCGACCCGGCGGTATGCGTGCGGATCACTGCACTTTCCCCTTCAAGACTTCCACGACCCGGGCCAGCGGCACCTCGGTCTGCTCAGCGGTGGTCAGGTCTTTCACTTGCGCGGCTTGCGCCGCCAGGTCACGCTCGCCCAGGATCAGCGCGTAGCGGGCTCCGGAGCGGCCGGCGCCCTTCATCGCCCCCTTGAGCCCCTTGCCGCCGAAGGCCATGTCGGCGCTGACGCCGGCCTCGCGCAGCTGGGCCACGAGCAGGAACATCCGGCGGCGGGCGTCGTCGCCCAGCGCGACACCGTACACCTGGACGCGGCCGGGCGCGGCATCGCCGAGCAGCCCTTCGGACTCCATGGCCAGGAAGGTGCGGTCGACGCCGAGGGCCCAGCCGACGCTGGGCAGCGGCGGGCCGCCGAGCATCTCGCTGAGCCCGTCGTAGCGGCCGCCGCCGCCGATCGCCGACTGCGAGCCGAGCCCGCCGTGGGTGAACTCGAACGTGGTGCGGGTGTAGTAGTCCAGCCCGCGCACCAGCCTGGGGTCGTCCTCGAACGGGACGCCGGCGGCCGTGAGCAGGGCGCGGACCTCCTCGTGGTAGGCCTTGCAGGCGGCGCACAGATGGTCGGCCACCAGCGGCGCGCCGCCGAGCCTGGCCTGCACCTCGGGCCGTTTGTCGTCGAGCACCCGCAGCGGGTTGATCTCGACCCGGGCCCGCGTCTCGTCGTCGAGGTCGAGCCCGCGCAGGAACTCCTGCAGCGCCGCCCGGTAGGCGGGGCGGCAGTTGCCGTCGCCGAGGGAGTTGAGCAGGAGCGTCACGTTCCGCAGCCCGAGCGAGGCGAAGCCGCGGGCGGCCAGGACGATCAGCTCGGCGTCGAGCGCCGGGTCCTCGGCGCCCAGCGCCTCCGCCCCCACCTGCCAGAAGTGGCGGTAGCGGCCCCGCTGGGCGCGCTCGTAGCGGAACTGGCTGCCCGAGTACCACAGCTTCACCGGCAGCTGGCCGGTGTGCAGGCCGTGCTGGAGCACGGCGCGCACCACGGACGCCGTGCCCTCGGGGCGCAGCGTCAGCGAGCGGCCCGCCTTGTCGGGGAAGGTGTACATCTCCTTGGTGACGATGTCGGTCGACTCGCCCACGCCCCTGGCGAACAACTGGGTGTCTTCGAAGACCGGCGTCTCGACGTAGCCGTAGCCCGCGCGCCGCACCGGGGCGACGAGCGCCTCCCGGACGGCGAGAACCTGCTCGGAGCGGGGCGGCAGCCAGTCGAAGGTGCCTTTGGGTGCTTGGAAGGTCATCAGATTCCTCGTGTGGGACCGGCGTGCGGCGCGGCCTCCTTGAGATAAGGATTGGTGGCGCGCTCGTGGCCGATCGTGGTCTGTGGTCCGTGGCCCGGCAGGACGACCGTATCGTCAGGCAGCGGCAGACACTTGGTAGCCAGGCTGCGCAGGATCGTCGGATAGTCGCCGCCCGGCAGGTCGGTGCGGCCGATGGAGCCGGCGAACAGCAGGTCACCCGCGAACAGGACGTCGCGCGGGGCGTCGCCGCCCGCGGGCCCGCGGAAGGTCACCGACCCCCTGGTATGGCCGGGGGTGTGGTCGACGACCAGCTCCAGGCCCGCGAGCTGGAGCGTGGCGCCGTCGGACAGCTCGCGCACGTCGTCGGGCTCGCTGAGGGTGAGGCCGCCGAAGAGGGAGGCGCTCGTGGCGGAGAAGCCCGCGCCCGGGTCGCTCAGCAGGTGGCGGTCGTCGGGGTGGATCCAGGCCGGGACGTCGCGCGCGCCGCACACGGGGGCGACCGACCAGACGTGGTCGAGGTGGCCGTGGGTGAGCAGGACCGCGACGGGCTTGAGGCGGTGTTCGCGCAGCAGCTCGTCGACCCCCTCGACAGCGTCCTGACCAGGGTCTATGATCACGCACTCCTCGCCTTCGGCGGGCGCGATGACGTAACAATTGGTCTGGAAGGCCCCTGCGGGGAAGCCGGCGATGAGCATCTGCCTCAGCTGATCTCGTCAAAAAAGCCAATGGGAATGTAACCGAAGGGTACCGGTGCGGGTCGCCGGGCTGCGAATCATCGGTCGTTGGCCGATACGATTCGCCCACCTCAGTTGATTGACTACGGGAGGCAAAGCGGTGTCCACGGGCAAGGACCGGCAGAAGCAGCTTGCACGCGAGCACTACGAGCGCCAACAGCAGCGCCGGCTCGAGCGCGAGCAGCGCAACAAGCGCATGGCGATCATCGGATCCACCGTGGGCGTCGTCGTCGTGGTCGGCGGCATCGTGGCCGGGATCGCCGTGCTGGGCGGCGGCGACGAGCCCACAGAGGCGGCGGCCTCGCCGTCGCCGCAGGCGAGCACCTCCACCGCGGCGGCCCCGCAGGCCAAGCCGTACGACGAGAAGAGCGGCACCTGCGGTTACGTGCCCGACACCGGCGGCGGCCAGGTCAAGGACGTCGGCATGCCCCCGGCGGAGGTGAAGCCGACGCCGGCCAAGAAGACCATGACGATGAAGACCGGACTCGGTGACATCGTCGTCGAGCTCGACAACGCCAAGGCGCCCTGCACCGTCAACTCGCTGCAGTTCCTGGCGGAGAAGGGCTACTACGACGGCAGCAAGTGCCACCGGCTCGGCAACGACAAGTTCCCGATGCTGCAGTGCGGCGACCCGACCGCCAAGGCCGACGGCAAGAGCCAGACCGACGGCTCGGGCGGCCCCGGCTACGTGCTGGTGGAGGAGAACCTCGAAGGCGCCACGTACAAGCGGGGCGTGATGGCGATGGCCAAGACGCAGGCGCCGGGCAGCACGGGCAGCCAGTTCTTCCTGGTGTACGGCGATATCCAGCTCGACCCGCTTTACACGCCGGTGGGTACGATCACGAAGGGGCTCGACATCCTGGACAAGGTGAACAAGGCGGGTGTCATTGCCGGCTCGGCCGACGGCACCGGAGCGCCGAAGGAAACCGTCGAAATCAAAGACGTGACAATCGATGGCAAGAGCTGACGTAATACAAGCTAGGGACGAACAGTCCCGAAGGGTCTGATGGAAAGTGCGGGAGGACACGGTGAGCACCGACCCGTGGGGCCGGGTAGACGACGACGGCACCGTCTACGTGCGAACGGCTGAGGGAGAGCGGGCCGTCGGGTCCTGGCAGGCCGGTGAGCCCGAAGAGGCGCTGGCCTACTTCCATCGCAAGTACGACGAACTGGCGGGCCAGGTCCAGCTGCTGGAGCAGCGCGTACGCGGCACCGACCTGGCCCCGGCGCAGGCCGAGGCCAGCATCGCCAAGCTGCGCGAGGCCGTGGCCGACGCGCACGCCATCGGCGACCTCGGCGCGCTCACGGCCCGCCTCGACGGGCTGACCGAGCTCGTCGGGCAGCGCCGCGAGGAGCTGAAGGCGGCCCGCGAGGTCGCCCGCGCCGAGGCCAAGGCCGTCAAGGAGCGGATCGTCGCCGAGGCTGAGCGCATCGCCGAGGAGACCACCCACTGGAAGTCCGGCGGCGAGCGGCTGCGCCAGCTCGTCGAGGAGTGGAAGGCCGCCGACCGGATCGACAGGGTGACGGAGGCGCAGCTGTGGAAGCGGCTGTCGACCGCACGCACGGCCTTCGCCAAGCGCCGCAAGGCCTACTTCGCCACGCTCGACGAGCAGCGCGAGGGCGTGCGCTCCGCCAAGGAGGCCATCGTCGCCGAGGCCGAGTCCATCGCGGACTCGACCGACTGGGGGCCGACCGCGGCCGTCTACCGGGACCTGATGCAGCGCTGGAAGAGCGCGGGCCGGGCCTCGCGGGAGGTCGAGGACGAGCTGTGGGGGCGCTTCAAGGCCGCCCAGGACCAGTTCTTCCAGGCCCGCTCCGCGGTGTTCGCCGAGCGGGACGCCTCGCTGGCCGCCAACGCGCAGGTGAAGGAGGAGCTGCTGATCGAGGCCGAGAAGCTGCTCCCGGTCACCGACGTGCGCGCCGCGCGGGGCCAGCTGCGCCACCTGCTGGAGCGCTGGGAGGCCGCGGGCCCGGTGCCCCGTGAGCACCGTGACCGTCTCGAAGGCGGGCTGCGCAAGGTGGACGAGGCCATCCGCAAGGCGGAGGACGCCGAGTGGAAGCGCTCCAACCCTGAGGCCCGCGCCCGCGCCCAGAGCACCGTCGACCAGCTGCGCACCTCCATCGAGCAGTTGGAGAAGCGCCTGGCGAAGGCGCAGACGGCCGGCCGCGCCAAGGACGTCAAGGAGGCCGAGGAGGCGATCGCCGCCCGCCGGGCCTGGCTGGAGGAGGCCGAGCGCACGCTCGCCGAGTTCAGCTGACCACCCGGCCCGCCGGTCAGGCGGGCCGCCCCCGCGCCCGTCCCCCGCTGACGGCGGGCGCGGTCCCGCTGGCGCCCGTTTCCCGTTGACGGCCGACCTCTGTCGATCATGTCGGGCGTGGTCGGCTGACGCTCTATCGCCCGCTTCTCGATCATGGCGGGCGTGGTTGGCTATCGTGGCGGCCATGGATCCCGTGAACGAGGCCCGTACCCTCGTCGGCGAGCTGTTCCCGGAGGCGTGGGCCGCCCTGCTCGGCGGCAGTGTCGTCACCGGCCGCCGGACGCCCACCTCCGACCTCGACATCCTGGTCGTCGTGGAAGGGCTCACGGAGCCGTACCGGGAGTCCCTGCGGCGGCACGACTGGCCGGTCGACCTGCTGGCACACAGCCGGACCAGCCTCGGCGTCTGGATAGAGCGGGACTTCGCCAGGAGACAGCCGGTGCTGGCCCGGTTCTGCGCCGAGGGGATCGTGCTGGCCGACCGGAGCGCGGGGCGGCTGGAGCGGCTCCGCGAGGAGCTGGGGGCCCGCCTGGAGAGCGGCCCCGGCGCGCCCTCTCAGGCCGCGCTCGACAGGGCGCGGTACGTGCTCTCCGATCTGCTGGACGACCTGGAGGGCGCTACGGACCCGGGTGAGCTGGCGTTCATCGAGTGGAACGTGGTCGAGGCGGCCGCCCGGCTGGCGCTGTCGCTGGGCGGGCGGTGGCAGGGCGACGGCAAGTGGCTGCTGCGCGAGCTGCGCGCGCACGACCCCGGGCTGGCCGAGGCGCTGCTGCGGGCGAGGCAGGCCCCCGACGAGCTGGCCGCGGTCGCCGGGCGGGTGCTGGAACGGGCCGGGGGACGCCTGTGGGAGGGATACCGGGTGGCCGGCGACGTCTTCCACCGCCCGCTGTGGCACGTCACCCCCGCCGCGCTGTCGGAGGCGACGGCGCAGAGCACGGGGATGCGGCGCCTGGCGGCGATCAGCGACGCCGCCACCGGCTCGCGCCGGCTGTGGATGGGACAGACGCACGTGCCGCCCGCGACCCGCTCGGCCGACCACCATCACGGCGACTCCGAGACCGCGATCTACGTGGTGAGCGGGAATCCGGTGTTCGTGTTCCTGGACGGCGGGCAGGAGCGGCGGATCGAGACCGGGCCCGGCGACTACGTGTTCGTGCCGCCGTTCGTCCCGCACCGCGAGGAGAACCCCGACCCGGACACCGAGGCGGTCGTGGTCATCGCCCGCAGCACGCAGGAGGCGATCGTGGTCGACCAGCCGGACCTGCGCATGCGGTGACGCGACTCAGCCGCTGACCCGGTAGACGTCGTAGACGCCCTGGATGCCCCGCACCGCCTTCAGGACGTGGCCCAGATGCTTGGGGTCGCCCATCTCGAAGGTGAACTTGCTGACGGCCACCCGGTCCCTGGAGGTCGTCACCGAGGCGCTGAGGATGTTGACGTGCTGGTCGGACAGGGTGCGGGTGACGTCGGACAGCAGCCTGGGCCGGTCGAGCGCCTCCACCTGGATGGCCACCAGGAACACGCTGTCGTCGCTCGGCGACCAGCTGACCTCCACCAGCCGGTCGGGCTGCGCCCTGAGCTGCTGGATGTTGGTGCAGTCGGCCCGGTGGACCGACACGCCGTGGCCCCGGGTGACGAAGCCGACGATCTCGTCGCCGGGCACGGGGGTGCAGCACTTCGACAGGCGCACCCACACGTCGGCGTCGCCCGCCACCACCACGCCGGCGCCCCCGCCGCCCCTGGGACGGCCGCGCAGCCGGGTCGGCAGCGACGTCTCGGCGATGTCCTCCTCGGCGCTCTCCACGCCGCCGATGGACGCCACGAGCTTCTGCACGACCGTCTGCGCGGCGACGTGGCCCTCTCCGACGGCCGCGTAGAGCGCCGACACGTCGGGGTAGCGCAGGTCGCGGGCCAGCGCCAGCAGCGCCTCTCCGGACATCAGCCGCTGCAGCGGCAGGCCCTGCTTGCGCATCGCCCGGCCGATGGCCTCCTTGCCCGCCTCGATCGCGGTCTCGCGGCGCTCCTTGGAGAACCACTGCCGGATCTTGTTGCGGGCACGGCCCGACTTGACGAACTTCAGCCAGTCGCGCGACGGGCCGGCGTCGGGCGACTTGGAGGTGAAGATCTCGACCGTGTCGCCGTTGCCCAGCCGCGACTCCAGCGGCACGAGCCGGCCGTTGACCCGCGCGCCGATGCAGCGGTGACCCACCTCGGTGTGGACCGCGTAGGCGAAGTCGACGGGGGTGCCGCCCTCGGGCAGGGCGATGACCTGGCCCTTCGGGGTGAACACGTAGACCTCGGACACCGACAGGTCGAACCGGAGCGACTCCAGGAACTCGCCCGGGTCGGAGGTCTCCTTCTGCCAGTCGAGGAGCTGGCGCAGCCACGCCATGTCGCTGCCGGGCTTGACCTTGCCGACCGGGCCGGGGCCGCCGACCTCCTCCTTGTACTTCCAGTGCGCGGCCACGCCGTACTCGGCCCTGTGGTGCATGGCGTGGGTGCGGATCTGCAGCTCCACCGGCTTGCCCTCGGGACCGATCACCGTGGTGTGCAGCGACTGGTACATGTTGAACTTGGGCATCGCGATGTAGTCCTTGAACCGGCCGGGCACCGGGTTCCAGCGCGCGTGGATCGTTCCGAGCGCCGCGTAGCAGTCGCGTACGGTGTCGACGAGGACCCGGATGCCCACCAGGTCGTAGATGTCGTCGAAGGCCACGTCGCGGGCGATCATCTTCTGGTAGACCGAGTAGTAGTGCTTCGGCCGGCCCTTGACCACGGCCCTGATGCGGGCCTCCCGCAGGTCGCCGGAGACCTTCTCGATGACCTCCTGCAGGAACAGGTCGCGGCGCGGCGCCCGCTCCGACACCATGCGCGCGATCTCGTCGTAGCGCTTGGGGTAGAGCATGGCGAAGGCGAGGTCCTCCAGCTCCCACTTGATCGTGTTCATGCCCAGGCGGTGGGCCAGCGGGGCGAAGATCTCCAGCGTCTCGCGCGACTTCTGGTGGCGTTTGTGCTCGGGCAGGTAGCGCATGGTGCGCATGTTGTGGAGCCGGTCGGCCAGCTTGATGATCAGCACGCGGATGTCGCGGGACATGGCCACGACCATCTTGCGCACGGTCTCGGCCTGCGCCGCGTCGCCGAACTTCACCTTGTCGAGCTTGGTGACGCCGTCGACCAGCGAGGCGATCGTGTCGCCGAAGTCGGCGCGCAACTCGTCGAGGCCGTAGGCGGTGTCCTCGACCGTGTCGTGCAGCAGGGCGGCGCAGAGGGTCTCGTCGTCGGTGCCGAGCTCGGCCAGGATCGTCGCCACGGCCAGCGGGTGGGTGATGTAGGGATCACCGCTCTTGCGCTTCTGGTCGCGGTGATGGTGAGCCGCCATGTCGTAGGCGCGCTCGATCAGGCGCAGGTCAGCCTTGGGGTGGGTGGCGCGTACGGTGCGGAAGAGCGGCTCCAGAACCGGATTCATGGCCCCACCCCCAAACCGCCGCCGGCGCGCCGCTGGCGCGGCCGGGGCAGCCTCGCCTTGGGCGGCGGCGCCACCCGCGTCCGTTACGTCGGGCACGACCACATCACGGGGCACTCAGACTCCTCACGTTCGAGTCCAGATCCCCAGTGTATCCAGGCGACGCACCTGGACCGCCTCGGGTCCTCCTCAGACGATCACGAGGGAGCGGATCTCCACTCCCGGCAGGCGCTCGCGCCCCTTCAGGAAGGCGAGCTCCATGAGCACGGCGACGCCGGCCACCTCGGCCCCCGCCCTGCGTACCAGCTCCACCGTCGCCGCCGCCGTGCCGCCCGTGGCCAGCACGTCGTCGACGATGAGCACCCGGTCACCAGGAGAGAACGCGTCGTCGTGCACCTCGATGGTCGCCGAACCGTACTCCAGATCGTAGGACTCTTCGAGCACCGCGGCAGGCAGTTTGCCCTTCTTTCGGACAGGTACGAAGCCCGCACCCTCCCGGTAGGCCACCGGGGCGGCCACGATGAAGCCGCGCGCCTCGATGCCCACGACCTTGTCGGCCTCGAACCCGGCGGCCAGTCCGTCCACCACGGCGCGGAAGGCGGCGTGGTCGGCGAGCAGCGGGGTGATGTCCTTGAACACCACGCCGGGCTTGGGGTAGTCGGGCACGTCCCGGATGCGCTCCAGGATCGTGGTCTCAAGGTGGCTCATGCCGTACTCCTCGGGAGATGTTCGACGAGGCTGGGGGTCGATGACGGAGATGCGACGGGCGAAGGCCGGCGCCGGGGCGGACTATCGGTCCGCTTCCGCCGGGCTCCATGATGGCGCATCTCGTACGGCCCCACACCCCCGCCCTGCGGGGCCTCAGCCCGCGCCCACGACTGCGCCCCCGTCCGGACGGGACGGGGGCGCGGAGGCGGACTCAGCCCTTGGCCGCGGCCGCGCGCTTGGCGCCGCCCTTGCCGCCGCCGGTGGAGGCGAGCCTCCTGGCGATGGCCTGGTACTTCGGCTCCCGCTCCTTCAGGGTCACCAGCATCGGGGTGGCCACGCAGATCGAGGAGTAGGTGCCGACGATCATGCCGACGAACAGGGCCAGCGCGAGGTCCTTCAGCGTGCCCGCGCCGAGCACGGTGGTGCCGATGAACAGGATCGCCGCCACCGGCAGGATCGCGACCAGCGACGTGTTCAGCGAGCGGATCAGCGTGTGGTTGAGCGCGTCGTTGGCGGCCATCGAGTAGGTCTGCTTCGACGTGGCGCCGAGCTTGGCCGTGACTTCCTTGATCATGTCGAACACCACGACCGCGTCGTAGAGCGAGTAACCGAGGATGGTCAGGAAGCCCAGCAGCGTCGCCGGAGTGACCTCGAACCCGGACCAGGCGTAGACGCCGGCCGTGATGACCAGGTCGTGCAAGAGGGCGACGATCGCGGCGAGCGCCATCTTCGGCTCGAACGCCATCGACAGGTACAAGATGATCGCCACCATGAAGGCGACCAGGCCCCACAGGGCCTTGGTGGACACCTCACCGCCCCATGACGCGCCGATCGACTGCACGTTGACCTGGTCGACCGGAGTGCCGAACTCCTTGGAGATCGACTCCTGCATCTGCAGGCTCTGGCGCTCGGCGAGCGTCTCGGTGGTCACGCGGTAGCGGTCGCCGGCCGTCTGCACGATCGGCTGGTGGATGCCCTGCTCCAGGAACGTCTCCCGCACTTCCTGCACGCTGACCGTCGTCTGCGGCTTGAAGGAGAAGACCGAGCCGCCCTTGAACTCGACGCCCAGGTTGAGCCCGTTGATGAGCAGGCCAGCGAAGGAGATCACCAGCAGCACGGCGGAAAGGCTGTACCACAGCCGCCACTTGCCGACGAAGTCGACGTCGATCTCGCCCCGGTAGAGGCGACGCCCCAGTCCCATCTCAGGCCTCCTGCGGGGTGGTCTTGTGGCGGGTGGCGCTGGTGTCGACGGCGCTCATGCGCTCGGCGTCCAGGCCGGACAGCGGATGACCCTTGGCGAAGAACTTCAGCCTCGCCAGCAGCGCGATGAGGGGCTTGGTGAACATGAACACCACCACGATGTCGATCAGCGTGGTGAGGCCCATCGCGAAGGCGAAGCCCGCGACGCCGCCCACGGACAGCAGGTAGAGCACGATCGCGGCGATGAACATGACGGCGTCGGCGATCAGGATCGTGCGCCGGGCGCGTACCCAGGCCACCTCGACGGCGGCGCGGAGCGTTCGCCTGCCCTCCTTCATCTCGTCGCGGATGCGTTCGAAGTACACGATGAAGGAGTCGGCGGTGATGCCGATGGAGACCACCAGGCCGATGATGTGCGGCAGGGACAGCCGGAAGCCGGCGTTGTGGCCCAGCACGACGACGGCGGTGTAGGTGAGGATCGAGGCGACCACGAGGCTCAGCACGGCCACGATGCCCAGGCCGCGGTAGTAGAGCAGGCAGTAGACGACCACGAGGATCAGGCCGATGAGGCCGGAGATGAGACCGCCCTCGAGCTGGTCCTGGCCGAGCGTCGAGGAGACCGTGTCGATGGAGCTGCGCTCGAACTTCAGCGGCAGCGCGCCGTACTTGAGCTGCTCGGCGAGTTCGGTGGCGCTCTGCTGGTCGAAGCCGCCGGTGATCTCGGCGCGGCCGCCGGGGATCGGGCTGATGATGTTGGGGGCGGTGATGACCACGCCGTCGAGGACCACCGCGACCTTGTTGCGCGGATCCTGCGAGTTGTAGGCGGTGGAGGTGAGCTTGCTCCACTCCTGGGCGCCGGCGCTCTTGAAGTCGAGCTGGACCACCCATTCGACGCTGCCCTGCTGGACGCCCGCGGTGGCGGTGTCGATGTCGGTGCCGACGACCTTGGCGACGTCGAGGATGTACTTGAAGGTGCCGTCGGACTCACACGCGGCGTACTGCTTGCCCGGGTCGTCCTGCACGCCCTGGCCGCGGTTCTTCGGATCGGTGCAGTCGAGCGCGGTGTACTGCTTGAGCACCGCCGGGTCGATGCCCTCGGTGTCGATCTGCGCGTTGGGGTTCTGGGCGTCGGGGCCTGGTGAGGGCTCGCCGGTCGCGGACGGCGACGGTGTCGCCTTCTTGTCCTGCGTCCCCCGGTCACCTTGCCTGGGCGTCTGCGAGGGTGACGGCTGCGGGTCGGTCAGCGCCGACGACAGCCCCTTGCCGGTGGGCGAGACCGACGGCGACACCGACGACTGCGGCCTGGCCGACTGGCTCGGCGCGACCGACGGCGTCGACGGGGTCGTCGACGCCGTCGGGGAGACGTCAGGGCTGGGTGCCTGGGTGGCCAGCTGCTCCTGCGCGATGGGAGTCATCTCCATCGCGAGGACCTGCCGGAAGCGGAGTTCGGCAGTGGTCGCGACCAGCTCGATGGCCTCGCTCTGCCCGACGCCGGGGATGGAGATGATGATGTTGTCGCCGGACTTGGCGACTTCGGCGTCGGAGATGCCGGTGCCGTTGACCCGATCGCGGATGATGTTGACCGCGCGGTCGAGGATCTCCTCAGGCGGAGGGGCACCGTCCTGGGTGACCGGTGACAAGGTCACCGTCGTACCGCCGGCGAGGTCGAGTCCGAGCTTCGGCGTGTACGCCTTCTGCAAGAACATCGTCCCGCCCAGGGCGAGGATGAGCGCCAGGAGCAGCAGGAGCGTCCGCCCCGGCTTGCTGTGGCTGCTGGTCGGTCGGGCCACTGGTCGTCAGTTCTTTCGGATTGGGGGTTTGAGGTCAGGACTTCTTGCTGGAGTCCTGGCCGCCGTTGCGATCCGCGGTCGTGTCGGTGTCGGCCGTCTCGTCGACGACAGGCTCGTCGACGACAGGCTCGTCGACGACAGACTCGTCGGCGACGGGGTCGCCGGGCGTCACCACACGGCCGATGGCGGCCTTCACCCAGCGCGTCTGGATGTTGGGCGCGATCTCGAGGATAACGTCCTCATTGTCGACGGCGACCACGGTGCCGAAAAGACCCGTCGTCGTCATGACTCGGGTGCCGGGCGTCAACGAGTTCTGCATCTGAAGCGCCTCCTGCTGGCGCTTGCGCTGCGGGCGGATCAGCAGGAAGTAGAACACCACCACCAGAAGGATCAGCGGCGCGATGCTCATGAGTTGGTCCATCAGAGGGCGACCTTCCATCTTCGTACAGAGAGTTGACACCGGCGTTCAGCCGGAAATTCCGCGGTTGCGGGCCGCGCCGCTCAGCGCATCAGCCTACACAGCCAGCCAAGCCACGGAGTGTAGGCGCTTGTTGCGAAACGCGGCAACGAAGCAGCGTTTCGGCGCGCGGGGAAGTTCCCGATTTGCAATGGTTGCAACCGATCTGTGATCAGGTGGAGTGACCCGCGCCGAACGCGTCGGGCGGCGGTGTCATGCCCAGATGCGTCCAGGCCGCGGCGGTGGCGACGCGTCCGCGCGGAGTGCGGGCGATCAGGCCCTGACGCACGAGGAACGGCTCGGCCACGACCTCGACGGTCTCCGGCTCCTCCCCCACCGACACGGCCAGGGTCGACAGGCCCACGGGTCCGCCGCCGAACTTGCGCAGCAGCGCCCCGAGCACCGCCCGGTCGAGCCGGTCGAGCCCTTCGCCGTCGACCTCGTACAGGTCGAGCGCGCTGGCAGCCACCTCGCGGTCGACGACGCCGCCCGCGCGCACGTCGGCGTAGTCGCGCACGCGGCGCAGCAGCCGGTTGGCGATGCGGGGGGTGCCGCGCGAGCGCCTGGCGATCTCGTTGGCGGCGTCGTCGGGCAGCTCGACCGCGAGCAGCGCCGCCGAACGGCGCAGCACCCGCTCCAGCTCGCCGGTCTCGTAGAAGTCCATGTGGGCGGTGAACCCGAACCGGTCGCGCAGCGGCGCCGGCAGCAGGCCCGCCCGGGTGGTGGCGCCGACGAGCGTGAACGGGGCGATGTCGAGCGGGATGGCGGTGGCGCCGGGGCCCTTGCCGACGACGATGTCGACCCGGAAGTCCTCCATCGCCATGTAGAGCATCTCCTCGGCGGGGCGGGCCATCCGGTGGATCTCGTCGATGAACAGCACCTCGCCGTCGGCCAGCGTCGACAGGATGGCCGCCAGGTCGCCGGCCCGCTCCAGCGCGGGGCCCGAGGTGATGCGCAGCGGCGCGCCCAGCTCCGCCGCGACGATCATGGCGAGCGTCGTCTTGCCGAGCCCCGGTGAGCCGCTCATCAGCACGTGGTCGGGCGGCCGCTGCCGCCGCAGCGCGCTCTCCAGCACCAGCGACAGCTGCTCGCGCACCCTCGCCTGGCCGATGAACTCCGCCAGCCGCTTGGGCCGCAGCGCCGCCTCGATCTGCCGCTCCTCGCCGTCGGCGTCGGGCGAGACGAGCTCACGCTCAAAGCTCACGCCGCCACCTCCGCCCGCGAGCCTCCCACACCCCGCCGCCGTCACCGCGGCCAGGTCGCCGCCCGGGGCGCTCGGCGGGCGCCTGTACGGGACGCGTTCCCAGGTGAAGGCGGGCGGGCCCGCCGGCGGGGCGGGTCACCGGACGCTCAGCGCCCGGAGCGCGGCCTTCAGGAGGGCGGCGACCTGCGGAGGGCGGCCGGCGGCCAGGTCGGCCTCGGCCTGGGGCTCGACGGCGGCGACGGCCTCGTCGGCGTCCCTGCCGGAGTAACCCAGCCCGACGAGCCCGGAGTGGACCTGCTCCCGCCACACGGTGTCCCCGCGCGGGCCGTTGAGCGCGGCGTCGACCGCCTCGGGCGAGGCGCCGAGGCGGTCCTTCAGCTCCAGGACGATCCGCTGGGCGCCCTTCTGGCCGATGCCCGGCACCTGGGTCAGGGCCTTGAGGTCGGCGGAGGCCACGGCCACGCGCAGGGCCTGCGGGGAGTGGACGGCGAGCATGGACAGGGCGAGCTTGGGACCGACGCCGCTGGCGGTCTGGAGCATCTCGAAGACGGTCCGCTCGTCGTCGGTCGCGAACCCGTACAGCGTGAGCGACTCCTCTCGCACCACGAGCGAGGTGGACAGGCGCGCCTCCTGCCCCGTCCTGAGGGTGGCGAGGGTGCCGGGGGCGCAGTGGACGAGGACGCCGACGCCGCCGACCTCGACGACGGCCGCGTCGGGGGCGATGGCGGTCACCCGGCCGGTCACGGAGGCGATCACAGCCGGGGGTCCTTCCGTCCGGCCCGGGCGACGGCGGCGGCCAGGCGGTGCTGGGCGCCGCCGCGCCACACGTGGCAGATGGCCAGCGCGAGCGCGTCGGCGGCGTCGGCCGGTCTGGGCATCTCGCTCAGCCGCAGCAGCCGGGTGACCATGGCGCCGATCTGCTTCTTGTCGGCGGTGCCGCTGCCGGTGATGGCGGCCTTGACCTCGGACGGCGTGTGGAGGGCGACCGGCAGGCCGCGGCGGGCCGCGCACAGCACGGCGATGCCGGCGGCCTGGGCGGTGCCCATGACGGTGCGGACGTTGTGCTGGCTGAAGACCCGCTCGACGGCGACGGCGTCGGGACGGACGTCGTCGAGCCACCGCTCGATGCCGGCCTCGATGCCGACGAGCCGGACTCCCAGCTCGTCGTCGGCGGCGGTGCGCACCACCCCGACGGCCACCAGGCTGAGCGGCGCGCCCGGGCGCCCCTCGACGGCCCCCAGGCCGCACCGGGTCAGCCCCGGATCGACGCCCATCACCCGCACCGGCATGCCTCCCCGCGCCCGCCGAACACCAGTTCGGCACGAGACTCTACCGTTTCCCGGCCCGCTCGCGCACCGGGAAACGCCTGTCAGAAGTAGTCGAGCATGTACGGGCGGGCCGCGAAAGCGGCGTCGAGCACCTCGTCGTGACGCTCGTCGCCGGTCATGAGGCCGGCGCGCCGCAGCGTGGCGACGGGGACGCCCGCGTACAGGGCCGAGAACCCGTTCACGCTCAGCACCGGCGCGTCCGCCTCTCCGGTCTCGCGGGTGGCCGCGCCGGAACCGCCGGCGAACTCCAGGCGCCACAGGCCCGCGTTGCCGGCCCGCAGCGGATCCTCCACCCGCACGACGGCCGCGGCGTTCACCGCCGCCGGACAGCCCCTGCGCGCCACCGCCTCCGCCAGGTCGATCACCCGGAACATCCATCGCACCTGCTCGGCCGTCTCCTTCGACCGCTCGCGCAGCAGCCACAGCACCGGGTCGTCGGGCGCGACCACGGCCTTGACCTGCTTGGCGACCGACGAGGACGTGCCGACCAAGGACCACAGCGCCCTGGCGGTCTCGGCCGAGCCGGCGACGACGTTGTCCACCTCGATGTCCTGGCCATCCCACCGGTAGACGGCGAACCCGTCGTCGGCCAGGTAGAGGAAGTCGTCCTCCTCGGCGAGCCAGAGCCGCCAGATGTCCTCTCCCCACGAGATCGGGCCGCTGGCGCGGGAGCCGGCGTGCAGCCGGTGCAGCAGGGCGATGACCTCGGCGGCGTCGCCGGGCCCCATCCGGCGCAGCGGGACGTTCCCGGCCGGGCGGACCGTGCGCAGCGACTCGGCGGGCAGGGTCACCCGGTGCTGGGCGCCGGCGTGCTCGTAGCCGAGCGACCGGTAGATGGGGGTCGTGGCAGGATAGAGCGCGGACACGGCGTCGCCGAGGACGGCGGCCCGCTCGATCGCGGCGCGCATGATGAGGCTGCCGACGCCGCGCCCCCGGTCCTCCGGGCTGACGGTGACCCCGGCGACGCCGGACATGGGCTGCGGCCTGCCGTGCCACCACTGGGTGAACGGCCGCAGGCGGGCCGCGGCCGCGAGCCGGCCGCCCTCGAAGGCGCCGAGGTAGCGGCCCGCCGCGAGAGTGGGATGCACCATCTTGCGGAAGGTCGCCACGTCCCCGGCCGACAGGGGGCCGAAGGAGCGCTTGCGTAGGTCGAGCACGGCGTCGAGGTCGTCCGCCGTCACATCACGAATGTCCACAGCCGACAAACCTACGCATCCTGGACGGAGGACCGCGACCCGGTATCGCGTCCGACGGAGAGGGCGAGCCGATCCAGGTACAGCAGCTGGGCCGCCACCACGGCGGCCAGCGCGAGCGCCATGGGGATCAGCGGAGTGGCGAGACCCACGTCGGCGGCGCCGCCGGGGAACCGGCCGGCGGCCATGGCCTGGGCGAGCGGCGCGGTGGCCAGGTCGGGCTGCTGGGTGACCAGGAGGGGCCAGAGCAGGTCCTGGGCGTTCACCAGCGTGACGGCGACCACGAGGATGCCGGCCATCGGCAGCGACGGCTTCACCACGCCGGACAGCAGGTCCGCGGTGTTCCGCTCGGCCAGGCCCTTGCACAGCAGGGTGAGGACGAGCAGCGCGGGCACGCTCACGAGAAGCGGCGGCACGAGGGCGGCGAAGGTGTCGACGAGGCCGAGGCCTCGCACGGTGTTCCAGTTGGCGATGCCGAGCGGGCCGGGGCCGACGAACAACCAGGGCGCGAACGGCAGCAGCAGCCACTCGCTGCGCCGCCCGAGCGGGCGCAGGCCGCCGATGCCCAGCGCCCCGAGGTACGCGACGCCGACGGAGACGAGGGCGCCGGCGAAGGCGGGGAGCCAGGTGTTCAGGTGCACGTTCGGGCCGGCGACGGTCTCTCCCGGCTCGAACAGGCCCGACAGCCACGGCAGGCTTCCCGCGACGGCGGCGACGGTGACGACGGCCAGCGCGACCAGCCCGGCGGCCACGCCGCCCGCGGAGGCCCGCCGCCCGGACGTCCCGGCTCCGTCCACGCCTTGGGGCGCGTACGGTCCGGCGGGCGCGGGCGCCTTCCCGGGCGCGTAGGGGGCGCCCGGGACGGGTGATTCGGCGGAAGCGTACGAGCCGGACAGGTGCGACGCGTACGGGGCGTCCGCCGGTCGCGAGCCGGCGGACGGGTACGGGAAGTCCGCCGGTCGCGAGCCGGCGGGCTCGTACGGGACGTCCGGCACGGGTGGCCCGGCGGGCGTGTGCGGGACGCCGGGGACGGGCGAGAGGGCGGGGTCGGCGTCGGAGTGGGCTTCGCGGCCGGGTGCGGGGGTCAGGGTGAGGCGCATGCGGGAGGCGACGGCCAGGATCGTGGCGGCGATCCCGAGCACCCAGACGATCACGCCGGTCACGGTGGCCAGCGTGGCGCCCAGGCCGAGGTGGCCCGCCCGCCAGGTGAACGTGTACTGCAGGAGGGCGAGCGTCTGGGTGGAGTCCATCGGCCCGCCCCCGGTCAGCACCTGGGCCAGCGTGAACAGCTGCAGCCCCGCCGCCACGGCGGCGAGCGCGACGATCCCGCCGACCGCCAGCATGGCCGGGGTGACACCGGCGTCACCGCGCAGCGCCGGCAGGAACGCCATGACCGCCAGCGCGCACACCACGCCGAAGGTGGCGGCGGCCACGATGAGCCGGAGCGTTCCAGGGGCGGTCGCCGGGTCGGCCAGCGAGCCGGCCCAGGCCGCCGGGCCGTCGGCGTCCGCCCGCAGCCCGCGCAGCCAGGAGACGGCCACGGCGGCCGGCGAGAAGGCCACGGGGAACAGCGAGAGCAGGATCCGCCCGGCCCGCCTGACCCACGTGCCGCCCCGGTCGAGGGCGAGCGCCAGCGGCGGCGCGACGACGAGCGCGACGAGCAGCGGCATGACCGTCACCGACAGGGTGAAGCCGAGCGCGGGCCAGAAGGTGTCGTCGGCGAACAGGCGGAGGTAGTTGTCCGCCCCCGCGAACCGGCTCGGCCCCTCGAGCCCGCCTGATCGCAGGCTGAAGCCGATCGTCAGGACGGTGGGCAGGACCAGCGTGATCAGCATGCCCAGCACGGCCGGCATGAGCAGCAGCCAGCCCAGTGCCGGGGCCGGGGAGTCAGAGGTGCGGGAGGTCACGACGTTCGACCCTACGCCGACTCCGACCGCCCTGCCACGCGTGCGGCCCGGCGCCCGCGACCGGCGGAGGGAACCCTGCGGAGGGCACCCGCGGCCCGCCGCACGGCTCCCAGGATGCCGCTGACGGCGTGCCGGGCCGCCGTGGTCGTCGGAGCAGGCCCAGGGGGCGTGCTCCTCACAGCGGCGCGCTGAGCGCCGGACAGAGGAGACCGGACGCTCCCCGGTCAGGCGTCGAGCTTCTCCATGACCTCGTCGGAGACGTCGAAGTTGGCGTAGACGTTCTGCACGTCGTCGCTGTCCTCGAGGGCGTCGACGAGCCGGAACACCTTCTTGGCGGCCTCCTCGTCGAGAGGCACGCTCATCGTCGGCAGGAAGCTGGACTCGGCCGAGTCGTAGTCGATGCCGGCGTCCTGCAGGGCCTTGCGCACCGGCACCAGGTCGCCCGCCTCGCACACCACCTCGAAGGACTCGCCCAGGTCGTTGACCTCCTCGGCGCCCGCCTCCAGGACGGCCATGAGCACGGTGTCCTCGTCGAGCCCGTTCTTCGGCACGATCACGACGCCCTTGCGGTTGAACATGTAGGACACCGAGCCGGGGTCGGCCAGCGAGCCGCCGTTGCGGGTCAGCGCGACCCGGACCTCGGAGGCGGCGCGGTTGCGGTTGTCGGTGAGGCATTCGATGAGCACGGCGACGCCGCCGGGGGCGTAGCCCTCGTACATGATGGTCTGGTAGTCGGCGCCACCGGCCTCCAGGCCGCCGCCGCGCTTGCGGGCCCGCTCGATGTTGTCGTTGGGGACCGAGTTCTTCTTCGCCTTGAAGATCGCGTCGAAGAGTGTGGGGTTGGCATCCGGGTCAGGCCCGCCCGTCCTGGCCGCCACCTCGATGTTCTTGATGAGCTTCGCGAACAGCTTGCCGCGCTTGGCGTCGAGTGCGGCCTTCTTGTGCTTCGTCGTCGCCCATTTGGAGTGGCCGGACATCGCCTAGAGCTCCCTCACCATGTCTACGAAGTATCGGTGCACGCGCGTGTCTCCCGTCAGCTCGGGGTGGAAGGACGTCGCGAGCAGCGGCCCCTGTCGGACCGCGACGATCCTATCTCCCGGCTCGGCCCTCCCCAGCACGTCGACTCCCGGCCCGATCGACTCGACCCAGGGCGCGCGGATGAAGACGGCGTGCACGGGGGCGCCGGCGAAGTCGAGGTCGGCCTCGAAGGAGTCCACCTGGCGGCCGAAGGCGTTGCGCCTGACCACCATGTCGATGCCGCCGAACGTCTGCTGGCCGGCGACGCCGTCCTCGATGCGGTCGGCGAGCATGATCATGCCGGCGCAGGAGCCGTAGGCGGGCATGCCTTCCTTGATCCGCATCCGCAGCGGTTCGAGCAGTTCGAAGGTGTCGGCGAGCTTCCACATGGTGGTCGACTCGCCGCCGGGGACGACCAGCGCGTCGACGGTGTCGAGCTCGGCCGGCCGGCGTACGGGGCGGGATGCGGCGCCCGCCTCCTGGAGCATGCGCACATGCTCGCGCACGTCGCCTTGCAGAGCGAGTACCCCGATGTCGGGCACGGTCCTCCTTCCATCAGATGTCGGGTGTCTTCGGGTGGAACACCGCGCGTGCCTGACATCTTCCTACAGGGCCAGCTCGGCGTGCAGCGGCCGGTGGTCGGAGAGCGTGACGGCCTGGTCGACGTGGCAGCGCCGGACGCTGCCTGGCGGCGCGAACACGTAGTCGAGTTTCTTGCGCCCGGCTGCGCCGTCGTGCGTCCACCGCCCGGTCCTGGCCTCGCCCCGCTGGTCGCATTCACGGTGGTGGCGATAGGCGGGGGCGATCGCCCGACGGCCCGCGGCGCTGCCGGTGCGGCTGTCGGGCGGCGCGGCGTTCAGGTCGCCGCCGAAGACGGCCCGGTGCCCGTCTTCGGCCGCGATGTCGAGCAGCCGCCTCATCTGCCTGGTGCGGTAGAGGGCGCCCGGCTGCCGGTCGTCGTAGCGGGCGCCGGACGACAGGTGGGTGTTGCAGGCGCGTACACGGATCGCGCCGATGGTGGCGCACAGGACGGCGCGGCGGACGTACCAGGGCGGGGCGGGCAACGGGTGGACGCTGAAGTCCGCGTCGTGGCGGGCGACGGCGACGGCGATGCTCTGCGTGCCGCGCGGGCGGCCGAGGCGGTCGGGGTGACACGGGTACGGTGCGCCGCCGGAGTCCTGGAGGCTCCAGGAGCCGACGGTCCAGGGCCGGCCGGTGCGCAGCTCCAGGGTGCGTTCGAGGGTGGCGGTGGCGCCGGAGCAGAACTCCTGGAGGAAGAGCACGTCAGACGTGACGGGGCCGCCGATCGCGTGGCCGGAGATGTTCCAGGCCAGTTCGAGCGCTCCGGCCCGGTAGAGGGCGCACCGGGGGTTGGTGCCCGCGCAGACGTTCCAGGTGAGCACCGCCAGCCGGGCACGCGCGGGCCCGGCTCCGTCCGGGACGGCAACCGGGGCACCCGCCGGGGGGACGGCCCGAACGGCCGGGGGAACGACCGCCGGGGTGAGCGCAAGGGTGATGGCCGCGGCGGCCGGCGGCACGACGAGGATCGCCCGTACGGTCACGGACGCATCCAATCAGAAAGGGCGCGTTCCCGGAGGATCTTCTCGACTTCCCGGGCCGCCGGAAGCGGAACCCCCGCCCCGCTCCCGGCGGTCTCCGGCCGGCGCTACGGGCGCTCGGTCTCCCAGCGGACGGTGTCCTCGACCGTCGTCCGGCCGCCGGCGCGGGCCGTCGGGTCGAGCGGCCGCAGGTAGGCCTGCTGGACGCCGGGCACCCGGTCCTCGACCACGAAGGTGGCCCTGGTGTACGCCGCCACGCCGGGCTCGCGCACGGTCGGGACCACCTTGAAGTCGGCGGTGAGCCGCTCGCGGTCGACGCGGGTGATCACGTAGCCGCGCTGGTTGTTGTAGAACCGCAGGTGCGGGTTGATCCGCAGGAACGGGTGCGCGGCCGGCTCGGAGTCGGCCCCGTCACCGCCGCTGGTGATGGAGGTCGTCACCAGCTCGGAGCCGACCGTGGGCCCGGTCGGGTCGTCGTAGTCGAGCTTGAGGTCGGCGGCCCAGTGGGCGTGCACGTCGCCGGTGAGCACGACCGGGTTGCGCACCCCGGCGTCGATCCAGCCCTGGGTGATGCGCCGCCGGGAGGCGACGTAGCCGTCCCAGGCGTCCTGGCTGGTGACCTTGGCCGGGCCCTCGTCGTTGTCGCGCTGGGCGAAGAAGACCTGCTGGCCGAGGATGTCCCACCGGGCGCGCGAGCGGCGGAAGCCGTCGAGCAGCCACGCCTCCTGCGGGGCCCCGGTGATGGACCGGGCCGGGTCGGCGGACTCGGGGCAGTCGCGGTAGCCGTCGCCGCAGCCCTGGTCGTCGCGGTACTGGCGGGTGTCGAGCATGTGGAAGGTGGCCATTTCGCCCCAGCGCACCCGCCGGTAGAGCTGCATGTCGACGCCGCGCGGGATGGCGGCGCGGCGCAGCGGCATGTTCTCGTAGTAGGCGCGGAAGGCGGCCTCGCGCCGGGCCGGGAAGTCGGGTTGCGGCCGGTCGGGGCGTTCGGGGACCAGGCCGGCCCAGTTGTTGTCCACCTCGTGGTCGTCCCAGACGACCAGCCAGGGCGCCGCCTCGTGCGCGGCCCGCAGGTCTGGGTCGGTCTTGTACTGGGCGTGCCGCTGCCGGTAGCCGGCCAGGGTCACGGTCTCCGGGCCCTCGTGGTCGCGGACGTTGCCGCCGGGGGCCGTGTAGGTGCTCCCGGCGTACTCGTACTGGTAGTCGCCCAGGTGCAGGACCAGGTCGGGGTGCTCGTCGGCGACCCCGCGGTAGGCGGAGAAGTAGCCGTGCTCGTACTGGCTGCAGGAGACGAAGGCCATGGCCAGCGGGCCGCCGAAGGAGTCGCGGCGGGGGGCGGTGCGGGCGCGCCCGACCGGCGAGACGTACGGGCCGAGGCGGAAGCGGTACCAGTAGTCGCGCCCGGCGTCCAGGCCGGTCAGCTCGACGTGCACGCTGTGGCCCCACTCGGGGGCGGCGACGGCGACGCCCGTGCGGACCAGGCGGCGGCAGCGCTCGTCGGCGTACACCTGCCAGCGGACGTCGAACGGGCGTGGCGGCATGCCGCCGAAGCCGTCCTCGGCCAGCGGGATCGGGGCGAGCCTGGTCCACAGCACGAAGCCGTCGGCGTCGGGGTCGCCGCAGGCGACGCCGAGGGTGAAGGGGTCGGTGCGCGGCCCGCGGGAGGCGGGGCCGGGCGCGGGTCCAGGGTCGGCGCGGGCGGCGGGCAGAGCGAAGGGCTGGGCGACGGTGACGGCGGCCGCCAGGCCGGTGACGAGGAAGTGCCGGCGGTTGAGCTCGGGCATGGGACGCTCCTGAGGACGATCATGGCCGGGGACGCACGTATCCTGACTCGCGATCGTGACTCGGAAGTGAATGCCAGTAAACACCAAAATGGCGACATCCTTCACGGATGCCGCCATCACTGGAGTAAAGCGCACCTCACCCCCGGGCCCCCGCCGGACGAGATCGTCTCATCCGGCGGGCCGGGAAGCGCGGCGCGACGCGCCGGTCACCAGCCGCGTTCGGCCAGGCGGTGCGGCTGCGGGATCTCGTCGACGTTGATGCCGACCATGGCCTCGCCCAGGCCGCGCGAGACCTTGGCGATGACGTCGGGGTCGTCGTGGAAGGTGGTGGCCTTGACGATGGCGGCGGCGCGCTTGGCCGGGTCGCCCGACTTGAAGATGCCGGAGCCGACGAACACGCCCTCGGCGCCGAGCTGCATCATCATCGCGGCGTCGGCCGGGGTGGCGATGCCGCCGGCGGTGAACAGCACGACCGGCAGCTTGCCGGCCCGCGCCACCTCGGCGACCAGCTCGTACGGGGCCTGCAGCTCCTTGGCGGCCACGTACAGCTCGTCCTCGGGCAGCGAGGACAGGCGCTTGAGCTCGGCGCGGATGGTGCGCATGTGGGTGACGGCGTTGGAGACGTCGCCGGTGCCCGCTTCGCCCTTGGAGCGGATCATCGCCGCGCCCTCGGTGATGCGGCGCAGCGCCTCGCCGAGGTTGGTGGCGCCGCACACGAACGGCACCGTGAACCGCCACTTGTCGATGTGGTTGGCGTAGTCGGCCGGGGTGAGCACCTCGGACTCGTCGATGTAGTCGACGCCGAGCGACTGCAGCACCTGGGCCTCGACGAAGTGGCCGATGCGGGCCTTGGCCATCACCGGGATCGAGACGGCGCTGACGATGCCGTCGATCATGTCGGGGTCGCTCATCCTGGAGACGCCGCCCTGCGCGCGGATGTCGGCGGGCACGCGCTCCAGGGCCATGACGGCGACCGCGCCGGCGTCCTCGGCTATCTTCGCCTGCTCGGGGGTGACGACGTCCATGATGACGCCACCCTTGAGCATCTCCGCCATGCCGCGCTTGACGCGGGCGGTGCCGGTGACGGTGCCGGTGGTCGACGGGGTTTCGGGCGTGCTGGTGGACAACGGTCTTCCTCACGAGCTAGGGGGGAACGGTAAGTTTTCAAACCCATCGTAGGTCCTGAGGCACAACCCCCCGCATGCCACCATGTCAGGAATGGCGGGGAGTTTTGTACGTCACGGCGTCACGGGCTTGCGGCTGGCGAGCGCCACCCACACCTGACCGGGCGCGAAGTTCATCGGCTCGCCGCTCTGTGTGGTGAACGTCGTGCCACCCTTTTCCGATTCCCGCTCCCACCTCGCCCTGTACGCCTTGCCGTCGCGCAGCACGATCGCCGAGCCCTTGCCGACGGTGTTGACCAGCGGGGTGTAGCTCTGGTTCTTGTCGTGGAACTGGGAGCGCTCGGTCTTGGTGTACTGGATGACGACCGTGGAGGCGCCGAGCTGGCCGCCCTCCGCGGCCATGTCCTTCTTGCCGTCCTGCCAGATCAGCCACTGCTTCTTCGCCTCCGACCAGCGGAAGGTGAAGCGGGCGGCGGGCCACCTGACGCTGTAGGAGGCGCGGTCGACGCCGCCCTCGGCCGGCGGGTCGCCGAAGGTGAAGCCGATGTCGGCGGCCTTGCTCGCCTTGGGCGCGCCGGCCAGCAGCTTCCTGGTGTGGGCGAACAGGTTGTAGGGGGCGTAGCGGCCGGGCTCGCGGTAGTAGGCGCCGGGCACCCGGCTGTCGGAGACGTCGAACAGCGACGCCTCGGCGATGAACGGCAGCATCTTGGTCTGCGCGCCGGAGTAGGCGAACGCGGGCTTGCCGAACATGGGGGCCAGGTGCAGGTCGCTGATGCGGGCGCTGCGGACCGGACCGACCTTGGCCGGGATCTTCGAGGAGAAGACCGCGATCAGCCGGGTCAGGCCGGCCTCGACCTGCGTCACGTACACGATGTCGGCGCTCTTGAGACCCATCTGCGGCTTGCCCGCCGCGGTGTTCTCGATCTTGACGGCGAGCACCGGCCTGAGCCGCTCGGCGGGGCGGCCGGTGAAGGGGTGCAGGTTCTCCGGCGTCGGCTCCTCGGCCGGCGCCGCCGACTCGGTGGGCTGCGGGGCTCCCCCCGCCGCGGGCTCGTCGGACGAGCAGGCCGTGACAGGCAGCAGAACAGCCATCCCCGCCAGCGAGACGGTGATCATCCGGGTTAGCCGCACCTGCATACTCCTCCGCTTCGGCCCAGAAACGGATGGAAGCTTACCGGTCTCCCACAAAAGGGGTCATTCAGTTGCCATGGCCGCGGGCGGATTGTCATCGATCTCGAAGAATCGCGGATACTCCGTGTGACCCGCCAGGCGCAGCGTGCGCGCCAGCCACCGCCGCTGCGCCGTCCGCGTGACCGCGACCGCGTTGTTGTAGAAGCGGCGCGAGTAGACCACCTTGGCCACCGCGGCGTCGAGCTCCTCCAGCAGATCCTGGCCGCCGGGCGACTCGGCCAGCTTCTCCCTGAACCGCTCCTGGTCCACCACGGCGCGCAGCGCCCCCGACAGGTCGCTCTCGGCGTGCTCGCGCTCCTCGGGACCGGCCATCCGGGCCTCGTGGGCGGCCGCGGCCAGCACCAGCGAGGTGGCCGGGTCGAGCAGCCGTGAGCCGGCCAGCTCCAGCACCACCGCGCGCCGGCGCACCAGCGCCGCCTCCAGCGCCTCGCGGGCCAGCTCCAGCCGGATGTGCAGCCGGTCCAGGCGGCCCGCCCGCCAGGAGATGTAGACGGCCGCGAGCACCACGACGATGGCCACGATCAGCACGATCATGGTGGATGTCACAGGTCTTCCTCCACGCCCGCGCCGGCGACGGTCACCGTCTCGTAGACGCGCACCACGTCCCGCGCCACCGTCGACCAGTCGTACTTCATGACCGCCACCCGGGCCTCCTCGGCGAGCTTCGTCCGCCGCTCCGGCGCGTCGAGCAGCGCGCCAGCCTCGCGCGCCAGCGAGGCGGGGTCGCCGTTGGCGAACAGCGCGCCCGCCTGCCCCTCGCCGAGCACCTTGCGGAAGGCCGGGATGTCGCTGGCCAGCACGGTCGCGCCGGAGGCCATGGCCTCGGCCAGGACGATGCCGAAGCTCTCGCCGCGGGTGTTGGGCGCGCAGAAGACGTCGACCGAGTGGTAGGCGCGGATCTTGTCGGCCTCGCTCACCATGCCGAGCACGGTCACCCGGTCGCGGAACTCCCTGCCCACCCGGTCGTAGACGTCGCCGGCGTCGCCGGGACCGGCGATCAGCAGCTTGACCTCCGGCCGCTCGGCCGCCAGCAGGTTGAAGGCGTCGAGCAGGATGGGCAGGCCCTTGCGCTCCTCGTCCATGCGGCCCAGGAAGCCGATCGTGGCGCCGTCGGGACCCCGGCCGTCGAGCGGCTCGGCGTGGGTGTAGCGGCTGACGGTCACCCCGTTGGGGATGAGCACGGTGTCGCCGCCGAACTGCTCGACCAGGCTCTTGCGGGCCGCGTCGGAGACCGCGATGCGGCCGCTGAGCTTCTCCAGCGCGCTCTGCAGCAGCGGCTCGGCCATCGCGATCGCGCGCGAGCGGGTGAAGGAGGCGTGGAACGTGGCCACGATCGGGCCCCTGGCCGCCCAGCACGCCAGCACGCCGAGGCTGGGGATCAGCGGCTCATGGATGTGGAGCACGTCGAAGTGGCCGTTGCGCACCCAGCGGCGCACCCGGGCGGCCGACAGGAAGCCGAACGACATCCGGGCCACCGACCCGTTGTAGGGCACCGGCACCGCCCGGCCGGCGCCCGTCACGTACGCGGGAAGCTCGTCGTCGTCGCTGGCCGGAGCGATGACGGAGACCTCGTGGCCCTGCGTCATGAGCGCCTGGGCCAGGTCGTCGACATGCTGCTTGACGCCCCCGGGCACGTCCCACGAGTAGGGGCAGACGATGCCGACCCTCATCGCTTCGGATCTTCCAGCCACAGGCGCTGCAGCATGTGCCAGTCCTCGGGGTGCTCGGCGATGCCCTTCTCGAACACGTCGGCCATGCGCTGCGCCACGATCGCGACCTTCTCCTGCCGGGAGCCCTCCCCGGGCACCGGGATCTCCTCGTGGATGTGGATGCCCCAGTCGGCGCCGTCGAAGTAGACGACGGCGGGCAGCAGCGCCGCGCCGGTCTGCACGGCCAGCAGCGGCGGGCCGGCGGGGACCTTGGTGGCCGCGCCGAAGAACCGCACCTCGACGCCGCTCTTGGTGAGGTCGCGCTCGGCGGGCAGGCACACCACGCCGCCCTTGCGCACACGCGTGGCGAGGGTGCCGAAGTTGTGGCCGTCGCCGCCGGTCAGCGGCAGCACCTCCATGCCGAGTCCCTCGCGGAACCGCACGTAGCGGCGGTAGAGCGACTCGGGCCGCAGCCGCTCGGCCACGGTGGTGAACGGGTGGCCGACGCCGACCAGCCAGGCCCCCGCGGCGTCCCAGTTGCCCATGTGGGGCAGCGCCAGGACCACGCCGCGGCCCGCGGCGACGTTGCCGTGGATGTGCTCGGCGCCGGTCACGCGGGTGCGCCGGACGATCTCGGCGCGGTCGATGGACGGCAGGCGGAAGATCTCGTGGAAGTAGCGGAAGTAGGAGCGCATGCCGGCCCTGGTGAGCTCGCCCAGCTGCGGGCTGCCCGGGGGCAGGCCGGTCACCCTGGCCAGGTTGGACTCCAGGCGGCGCACGGCGGGGCCGCCCCGGCGCCACACCCGGTCGGCCAGGAAACCGAACGCCGCCGCCGTCGGCCGTTCGGGAAGGTAGGGCACCAGCGTCCAGCCCGCCGCGAACCCCGCGGCGACCACACGATCGGTGAATGACGGCTTGCCGCTCATCGCTCCCTCGTCTGCCGGTAGACATGGACCACGCGCTGAACCACGGTGACGGCTCCGGCCGCCGCGAGCAACCACATGCCGACCGCCAGGAGGTAGGGCACCCCGAGGCCGGAGAAGCAGGCGGAGACCAGCACGACCACGAGCCGTTCCGGCCGCTCGGCCAGCCCCACGTCGCAGGTGAGCCCGAGCCCTTCGGCCCGCGCCTTGGCGTACGACACGAGCATCCCGGCCACCAGGGCGAACAGCGTCACCCCCGCCAGCAGGCCGTCACCGCGCGAAATGAAGTAGAGGATCAGGCCCGAGAAGATCGCCGCGTCGGCGACCCGGTCGAGTGTGGAGTCGAGGAACGCCCCCCACGTGCTGCCCCCTCCCCCGCCGAGTCGCGCCACCACGCCGTCGAGCAGGTCGAACAGCACGAAAACGGTGATCACCAGGGCGCCGGCGGTGAGCAGGCCCCTCGGGAAGAAGAACAGGGCGGCGGCCACCGTGCCGAGAGTGCCGATCGCCGTGACGGCGTCGGGGCCGATCCCGCGGCGGACCAGGGCACTGCCCAGCGGGGTGAGGAGCCGGGTCATGGCCGGGCGCAGGAGTTTCAGCATCGCGCTGTCGATCGTAGGCCATGACGGCACCAGTGACTTTCTTTGCCGCGGCCCCCTTGTGATATCCGCCACATGGGTATTTGGTGAACACACCGCGTCCATGCGGTTTTCACCCTCGCGCGGGCGCGGCGTTGGCACGCACACCGACGACGCGGGAGGCGAAGTGGCGGACAAGCACGCGAGCGGGGCCATGGGAGCCGCGGGCAGGGCACCAGCGGCCGACAAGGCCGACGCGATTCGCAATGTCGTCCTGGTCGGCCATTCGGGAGCGGGCAAGACGACCCTGGTCGAGCAGTTGCTGGCGGCCACCGGCACGATCCAGCGGGCCGGCCGGGTCGAGGACGGCAACACGGTCAGCGACTTCGACGAGGTGGAGGTACGCCAGCAGCGGTCGGTCAACCTGACCCCGGCGCCGCTGACCTTCAACGGCATCAAAATCAACCTTCTGGACACCCCCGGCTACGCCGACTTCGTCGGCGACCTGCGCGCCGGGCTGCGCGCCGCCGACGCGGCGCTGTTCGTGGTGTCGGCCACCGACGGGATCGACGGGCTCACCCAGATGCTGTGGGAGGAGTGCGCCCAGGTCCGCATGCCCAGGGCCGTGGTCATCACCAAGCTCGACCACCAGCGGGCGAACTTCGACGAGGTCCTCGCCGCCTGCCAGAACGTCTTCGGCGACGGCGTCGCCCCCCTCTACCTGCCGGTGATCACGAACGGGAACGTGAACGGCCTGATCGGGCTGCTGACGCAGAAGTTCTACAACTACGCCGGCGGCACCCGTACCGAGAAGGAGCCCGGCGCCGAGTACGAGTCGCGCATCGAGGAGTATCGCGGCGTCCTGATCGAGGGCATCATCCAGGAGAGCGAGGACGAGTCGCTCATGGAGCGCTACCTCGAGGGCGATCCCATCGACATCAAGATCCTCATCCAGGACCTGGAGAAGGCGGTCTGCGAGGGCGACTTCCACCCGGTGCTCTGCACCGGGCTCGGCGTGGGCGCGGCCGAGCTGCTTGAGCTCGTCACCCAGGGCTTCCCCGCGCCTCACGAGCACCCGATGCCGGAGATCACCACGCTCGACGGCAAGCCGGTGACCGGCATCACCTGCGACCCTGACGGCCCTCTGGTGGCGGAGGTCGTCAAGACCACCAGCGACCCGTACGTGGGCCGCATCAGCCTGGTCCGCGTCTTCTCCGGCACCCTGCGGCCCGACATGACCGTGCACGTCTCCGGTCACGGCCTGGCCGAGCGCGGCCACGAGGACCACGACGTCGACGAGCGCATCGGCGCCCTGAGCTGCCCGCTCGGCAAGCAGCAGCGTCAGATCGGCAAGGGCGTGGCGGGCGACATCGTGGCGGTGGCCAAGCTGTCGCGGGCCGAGACCGGCGACACCCTTTCAGAGGTGGACCGGCCGCTGCTGATGACGTCCTGGACCATGCCGGAGCCGCTGCTGCCGGTGGCGATCCGCGCCAAGTCCAAGGCCGACGAGGACAAGCTGGGGCAGGCCCTGGGCCGCCTGGTGGCCGAGGACCCGACGCTGCGCCTGGAGAACAACGCCGAGACCCGCCAGCTCGTGCTGTGGTGCATGGGCGAGGCGCACACCGACGTGCTGCTGGACCGGCTGGCCAAGCGGCACGGCGTCGAGGTGGAGCGGGTCGAGCTGCGGGTGCCGCTGCGTGAGACGTTCGGCGGCCGGACGCAGGCGATGGGCCGCAACGTCAAGCAGACCGGCGGCCACGGCCAGTACGCCATCTGCCACCTGGAGGTGGAGCCGCTGCCGTCGGGCGGCGGGTTCGAGTTCGTCGACAAGATCGTCGGCGGGGTGGTGCCGCGCCAGTTCATCCCGTCGGTGGAGAAGGGCGTGCGGGCGCAGATGGAACGCGGCGTGCGCGCCGGCTACCCGGTGGTGGACGTCAAGGTCACGCTGTACGACGGCAAGGCCCACTCGGTCGACTCCTCCGACATGGCGTTCCAGATCGCCGGCCAGCTGGCGCTGAAGGAGGCCGCCTCGAAGGTGCCGACGCTGCTGCTGGAGCCGGTGGACGAGCTGTCGGTGCTGGTCGCCGACGACCACGTCGGCGCGGTGATGTCCGACCTGTCGTCGCGGCGCGGGCGGGTGCTCGGCACCGAGCCGGTGGGCCGGGGCCGCACCCTGGTCAAGGCGGAGGTGCCGCAGCTGGAGGTCACCCGGTACGCCATCGACCTGCGGTCCATGTCCCACGGCACCGGCTCCTTCCAGCGCTCCTTCCTGCGCTACGAGCCGCTGCCGACGCACCTGGCCGACAAGGTCGCCGCCGAGTCCGGCTGAGGTCCGGAGAGCCGGGAGGTCATTCCCTCCCGGCTCTCGGGTCACAACGGTGTCACGAGTCGATTTCTTTTTTCCGTACGAAGCACACCGGAGCCGATGCGACACTGTTGGCACTATGCGAACCGGACGCCCACTCCTCGCCACGACCGCTCTCGCCGCCGTCGCCGTCGCCGCCGCCTACACCTTCGGGCCGGGCGCCGAGGCCGGGCAGCGCAAGTCGGACGCGGCCAAGAAGACGACGACCGAGAGCGCGGCGGTGACCGCGCGGTGCGCCCCCGACCCGCGTCACCCCAAGCGCCAGCTGCGCGGGGTGTGGATCGCCACGGTCAACAACATCGACTGGCCCTCGCGCAAGGGGCTGACGCCCGACCGGCAGCGCGCCGAGTACGCCAGGCTGCTCGACGCCGCCGCCCAGCGCAACTTCAACGCGGTCTTCGTCCAGGTCAGGCCGGCGTCCGACGCCCTCTACAAGTCGTCGATCGAGCCGTGGTCGCAGTTCCTCACCGGCACCCCGGGCAAGGACCCGGGCTGGGACCCGCTGCCGTTCCTCATCGAGGAGGCGCACAAGCGCGGCCTGGAGTTCCACGCCTGGTTCAACCCGTACCGCGCCTCCTACGACGCCAACGTCGCCAAGCTGCCGGCCACCCACCCCGCCCGCCGCAACCCCGGCTGGACCGTCAAGTACGGCGACCGCCTCTACTACAACCCGGGCCTGCCGCAGGTGCGTCGGCACGTCGTCGAGGTCGTCACCGACGTGGTCCAGCGCTACGACGTCGACGGCGTCCACTTCGACGACTACTTCTACCCCTATCCCGGGCCGGGCGGCGCCTTCGACGACCGCGCCGCCTTCCGGAAGTACGGCAAGGGCAAGAGCCTCGCCGACTGGCGGCGGCAGAACGTCGACAAGCTGGTGGCCGAGGTCGACGAGGCCGTCCACGCCGCCAAGCGGCACGTCAAGTTCGGCATCAGCCCGTTCGGCATCTGGCGCAACAAGGCGCAGGACCCGTCCGGCTCGGAGACCTCCGGCATGTCCGCCTACGACTCGATCTTCGCCGACGCCAGGGCGTGGATCGAGCAGGGCACCGTCGACTACGTGATGCCCCAGCTCTACTGGTCGCGCTCGCACAAGCTGGCCGCCTACGGCAAGCTGGCGCCGTGGTGGGCCGACGCGGTCGAGGGCAGCGACGTCCACCTCTACATCGGCCAGGCTCTCTACCGGGTCGGCGCCAAGGACGAGGCCGCCTGGACGAAGCCGGGCGAGCTGCCGGCCCACCTCACGCTCAACCGCAAGCACGAGGCGATCCGCGGCGACGTGTACTTCAGCGCCAAGCAGCTGCTGACCAACCCGCTGGGCGCGATCGACCGGGTGGCCAAGGCCCACTACGCCCGGCCGGCGCTGCTGCCGCTGATGAAGGAGCGGGGCGGCAGCGCCCCGGCGAAGCCGTCGGGCGTCAAGGCGGCCGGCACCGCGGTGTCGTGGACGCCGGTACGGGACGCGCGCGCGTACGCCGTCTACCGGGTGCCGAAGGCGGGCGGCGACTGCCACACGAGCGACGCCCGCAACCTCGTGGCCGTGGTCTCCGGCCCGGCGTTCACCGCGAAGTCGGCCGGCACCTACCTGGTGACCGCGCTGGACCGCCTCCACAACGAGAGCAGCGCGGCCCGGGTGAAGGTCGAAGCCGCCTGACGCCGCTCAGCCGCGCCAGGCGTCGGCCAGCAGCCGGCGGGTGTCGCGGAGCAGCTGCGGGAGGACCTTCGTGCGCGCCACCACCGGCATGAAGTTGGTGTCGCCGCCCCACCGGGGCACCACGTGCTGGTGGAGGTGGGCGGCGATGCCCGCGCCCGCGACCTGGCCGAGGTTCATGCCGACGTTGAAGCCCTGGGCGCCGCTCGCCTCGCGCAGCGCCCGCACCGCCCGCTGGGTGAACGCGCCCAGCTCGGCCACCTCGGCGGCGGTCAGCTCGTCGTAGCCGGAGACGTGGCGGTAGGGCACGACCATCAGGTGGCCGGAGTTGTAGGGGTAGAGGTTCAGCACCGCGTACACGACCTCGCCCCTGGCGACGATCAGTCCGTCCTCGTCGCTCATCGCGGGGATGGCGTCGAACGGGCACCCCTCCGGGTCGGTGCCGACCGGTTTGTTCTCGCCCTTGATGTAGGCCATGCGGTGCGGGGTCCACAGCCGCTCGAAGTTGTCGGGCTCCCCCGCCCCTCCCTGATCGTGCATACGTAGCAGCATAGGGCCCCCGTCCCCGCCGTCGTCCTGCACCGGCCGGTCTACCGGAGCCGGTCCGCGAGAGCGGTGACGGCGCCGATCACCTGGGGTCCGGACAGGAACACCGGGTCGTTGTGGCCCGCCCCGGGGATCTCGACCACGGTCGCGGGACCGGCGGCGGCTTCGGCGACCGCGCGGCTCTGGCCGGGCGGCACGATCGTGTCGGCGGTCCCGTACACCACCACGACAGGAACCCGGACGGCCGCCACCCGCTCCGCGACCGGGAAACGGTCGCGGAGCAGGGCCCGCACGGGGAGGAAGGGGTAGTTGGCCTGACCCGCGGCGGCCAGGTCGGTGAACGGCGAGCGGAGCACCAGCCCGCCCGGCGGGCGCTCCGCGGCGAGCCCGGTCACCACGGCCGCGCCGAGGCTCTCCCCGAAGTAGATCACCGGCACGTCGCCGAGGAAGTCGCGGGCCGCCCGCACGTCCAGCCGCAGCCCTTCCTCGGTGGGGCTGCCGGGGTTGCCGCCGTAGCCCCGGTAGTCCATGAGCAGCACCGGCAGCCCGCGGGCGGCGAGCGCGCGGGCCAGCGGCGCCCGGTGGAGCCGGTTACCGGCGTTGCCCCCGGCCACCAGCACGCTCACGGGATGGTCGCCGGGCACGTACCAGGCGCCGAGCCGCAGCCCGTCGGCGGTGGTCAGCGTCACCTCGCGCGCGCCGGGCACCACCTGGGCGGCCGGCGGCACCGGAGCGGTGTCGGGCAGGTAGATCAGCCGCCGCTGGAACGCCCAGAGCAGGCCGAGCAGGACCACCACCACCGCGAGGACCACGAGGGCGGGGCGCACACCGGGCAGGTTCACCGGGCCAGTCCACCACAGGTCAGCTCTTGGCGGTGACGCCCGGCCGGGTGACCGCTCGCCCGCCCTCGCCCTCCCCCGGCTCGCTTCGCGTGGGCCGTCGTACGGGCCCGGCGTCTAGGGTGGGCGCATGGCCGATCAACTCGAACCCATGCCCACCGACTGGCAGCGAGCGCTCGCCGTCGTGGCCCACCCCGACGACCTGGAGTACGGCTGCGCGGCCGCCGTGGCGACCTGGACCGCGGCGGGCCGCGAGGTCGTCTACCTCATGGCCACCCGCGGCGAGGCGGGCATCGACACGCTCTCCCCCGCCGAGGCGGGGCCGGTGCGCGAGCGGGAGGAGCGGGCCAGCGCCGCCGTCGTGGGCGTGAGCGCGGTGGAGTTCCTCGACCACGCCGACGGGGTGATCGAGTACGGGACGGCGCTGCGCCGCGACATCGCGGCCGCGATCCGCCGGCACCGTCCCGAGCTGCTGATCACGCTCAACTTCGACGACACGTGGGGCGGCACCTTCTGGAACACCCCGGACCACAAGGCGGTGGGCCGGGCCGTCATGGACGCCGCCGCCGACGCCGGCAACCGGTGGATCTTCCCTGACGCGGGCGAGCCGTGGCAGGGCGTGCGCTGGGTGGCGGTGGCCGGCAGCGAGACCCCCACGCACGCCGTCGACGTGACCGACGGGCTGGAGCGGGGGGTGCGCTCGCTGATGGAGCACCGCGCCTACATCGAGGCGCTCACCGGCGACGACCCGGAGACGTACGCGCGCGGGCTCATCGAGGGGTTCGCCCGCGAGTCGTCCGCCAGGTTCGGCGGCCGCCCGGCGATCACGTTCAGGCTCTTCGGCCAGGGCTGACCACCCGCCCGCCGCCGGGAACCGGCGGCGGGCCGTGCGGGCGGGTCAGACCTGGACGCGGCGCTCGACGGCGTCGACGATCTCGGCGACCGCCCGGTCGACCGCGACGCCGTTCTTCTGCTCGCCGTCGCGGTAGCGGAAGGACACCGCGCCGTTGGCGATGTCGTCGTCGCCTGCCAGCAGCATGAAGGGCACCTTGGCCTTCTGCGCGTTGCGGATCTTCTTCTGCATGCGGTCGTCGGAGGCGTCGACCTCGACCCGGATGCCGCGCTCGCGCAGCTTCTTGGCGACGTCCTGCAGGTAGGGCACGTGGGCGTCGGCGATCGGGATGCCGACCACCTGGACGGGCGCGAGCCAGGGCGGGAAGGCGCCGGCGTAGTGCTCGGTCAGCACGCCCAGGAAGCGCTCGACCGAGCCGAACAGCGCCCGGTGGATCATCACCGGGGTCTGGCGGCTGCCGTCGGCGGCCTGGTATTCGAGCCCGAACCGCTGCGGCTGGTTGAGGTCGAGCTGGATCGTGGACAGCTGCCAGGTGCGGCCGATCGCGTCCTTGGCCTGGACGGAGATCTTGGGGCCGTAGAAGGCCGCGCCGCCCGGGTCGTCGACCAGCTCCAGGCCCGACTCCTCGGCCGTCTCGCGCAGCGCCTGGGTGGCCTCGTCCCAGGCGGCGGGGTCGCCGATGAACTTCTCGGAGTCGTCGCGGGTGGACAGCTCCAGGTAGAACTCCGACAGGCCGAAGTCACGCAGCACGCTGAGCACGAAGCCGAGCAGGCTCTTGATCTCGCCGGCCATCTGCTCGCGGGTGCAGTAGATGTGGGAGTCGTCCTGCGTCATGCCGCGCACCCGGGTCAGGCCGTGGACCACGCCCGACTTCTCGTAGCGGTAGACGCTGCCGAACTCGCACAGCCGCAGCGGCAGCTCGCGGTAGGAGCGCCCGCGCGCCCGGAAGATCAGGTTGTGCATCGGGCAGTTCATCGGCTTGACGCGGTAGTCGACGCCCTCCAGCTCGAAGGGCGGGAACATGTCGTCGGCGTACCACGGCAGGTGGCCGGAGGTCTCGAACAGCGTCGACTTGGTGATGTGGGGCGTGTTGACGAACTCGTAGCCCGCCTCGGCCTGGCGGCGGCGCATGTAGTCTTCCATCTCCTTGCGGATGATGCCGCCCTTGGGGTGGAAGACGGGAAGGCCGCTGCCCAGCTCCGGCGGGAAGCTGAACAGGTCGAGCTCGGCGCCGAGCCTGCGGTGGTCGCGCTTCTCGGCCTCCTCCAGCAGCTTGAGGTACTCGTCCTGCTTGTCGCGGGACTCCCAGGCGGTGCCGTAGATGCGCTGGAGCTGCGGGTTCTTCTCGCTGCCGCGCCAGTAGGCGCCGCCCGAGCGCATGAGCTTGAACGCGGGGATGGACCGGGTGGACGGCACGTGCGGGCCGCGGCACAGGTCCTTCCAGCGCAGCGCGCCGGTCTTGGCGTCGAGGTTGTCGTAGATCGTGAGCTGGCCCGCGCCGACCTCGACGGCCTCCTCGTCGGCCGCGCCGCCCTTGAGGCCGATCAGCTCCAGCTTGTAGGGCTCGCCGGCCAGCTCCTCGCGGGCCTCCTCGTCGCCGACGGGACGGCGGGAGAACAGCTGGCCCTCCTTGACGATCTCGCGCATCCGCTTCTCGATGCGCTTGAGGTCGTCGGGCTGGAAGGCCTCGGCCACGTCGAAGTCGTAGTAGAAGCCGTTGTCGACCGGCGGGCCGATGCCGAGCCTGGCCTCGGGGAACAGCTCCTGCACGGCCTGGGCCATGACGTGCGCGGTGGAGTGGCGGACGATCGCCCGGCCCTCCTCGCTGGAGACCTCGATCGGCTCGACCGCGTCGCCGTCGGCCAGCGGGCAGGCCAGGTCGCGCGCCTCGCCGTTGACCCGGGCGGCGATCACGGTGCGGCCGTCGGCGTCGAGCGCCTGGCCGGCCGTCGTGCCGGCCGCGACCACACGCTCGGCTCCGGCGAGGGTGATGCGTAGCTCGGCTGACACGATGGCTCCCTTGGGTGACGTCGGAGGGTACGAAAATCGATGCTATCGCGGGTCGAACCCCATCCTGGTCAGTCTTTTGCGCCCGCCCCTGAACACGTTCCGGTCGATGGGACTGTTGGCGTGCTGGTGGATCGTCCAGTCATGCCACGGCCGGGGCACGACCGGCCGGCCGCGGGGCCGGTGCGGGCTGGCGATCCACAGCGGATAGTCGCTCAGGCCCGCGCAGTTGCCCTCCTCGGCGAAGTTCTGGAAGGTGTAGACGAACGGCCGCACCCCGGTGCGCCGCTCCACGATGCCGCACCAGTAGCGGGCGAAGCGGGCGACCCGGTCGGGTCGCAGCCCGTCGTCGTTCTCGAGGTCGAGCGCGAGCAGGTCGCCCCGGCGCAGCCCGCCCGCCGCTCTGATCGTGCCCAGGAAGTGGCGCGCCTGCTCCTCGGGGTCACCCTTGGGGCGCGCGAAGTGGTACGCGCCGCAGACGATCCAGTTCGCCCGCATGCGGTCCCAGTTGCGGGCGAACCAGTGATCGGTCCAGTCGCCGCCCTCGGTGGCCTTGACGAAGGCGAACGCCACGCCGCTGCGGGCGTGCTCGGCCCAGTCGACGGATTTCTGCCAGTTGGACACGTCGATGCCGTGGAGCAGGCCGTTGTCCCTGTCGGAGTACACCCTGCCGGAGTTTATGGGGACCTCTCCGGATCACCCCTTCGACGCGCCGATGAGCAGCTTGTGAGCGCGCTCGCGGTCTCCGTACACCGCGGCCACGAAGTCGGTGACGCCCGCCCGGGCCAGCGCGTCGAGCTGTTCGCGCACCGCGTCCTCGTCGCCGACCACGGCGACGCCGCCGGGGCTCTCGACGCCTTCGCGGTCGAGCATGGCGCGGTAGGACGGGAGCTGGCCGTACATGACGAAGAGCTCGTCGGCCCTGGCCCTGGCGGCCTGCGGTTCGTCGGTGACGCACACGGGGAGGGTGCACACGACGCGCGGGGCGGGCCGGCCCGCCGCCTCGGCGGCGGCGTTGATGGTGGGCGCGATGTGCTCGGCGACGGTCCTGCGTCCGGTCATCCAGAGCACGGTGCCGTCGGCGAGGGTGCCGGCCAGCTTGAGCATGCGCGGGCCGAGCGCGGCGACCAGCACCGGCAGGCCCGCCCCCGGCGTGCCGAGCCCGAGGTTGGCCCGGAGCGTCTCGCCGGTGTGATCGACCTGCTCGCCGCGGGTGAGGGGCAGCAGGATCTCCAGGTACTCCTTCATGTGCCGGGCGGGGCGGTCGAAGCTGTAGCCGTACATGCCCTCGATGACGATCTGGTGGGACAGTCCGATGCCGAGGGCCAGCCGCCCGCCGAGCGCGGCGTGGACGGTCATGGCCTGCTGGGCGAGCACGGCGGGGTGGCGGGGGTAGGTCGGCACGACGCCGGTGCCGAACTCGATGTCCCGGCCGCCTGCCAGGGCGGCGCTGCCGGCCACGGCGAGCGCGGTGAGCGCGTCCAGTCCGAAGATCTGGGACATCCAGACCGAGTCGAAGCCGTCGTCGGCGGCGCGGGCGATCCTGTCGCGCAGCGCGGGGAACGGGTCCTGGCCGGAGGGCTCGTTGAGCAAGAGTCCGAATCGCATGCTTACAGAACTCCATTCTGGTCGGCTGGGGCGAGTGTAACCCCGGCGGCCCCGGGTGGCGCCGGAGCCGGGCCGGACCCCGTTTGTAAAGTGGCCCCATGACCCACGAACGCGCGGGGCAGCCCGCTCAGCCCGAGGACCTGGTGGACGTGGCCCGGCTGGTGACCGCCTACTACGCGTTGCGCCCCGACCCGGGAGACCCCGCTCAGCGGGTGGCCTTCGGCACCTCGGGCCATCGCGGGTCGTCGTCGGCCTCGGCCTTCAACGAGCACCACATCCTGGCCACGAGCCAGGCCATCTGCGAGTACCGCCGGATGCAGGGCACCGACGGGCCGCTCTTCCTGGGCATCGACACGCACGCGCTGTCGGAGCCCGCCCGGGTGTCGGCGCTGGAGGTGCTCGCGGCCGGCGGCGTGGAGGTGCTGATCGACTCCCGCGACGGCTACACGCCGACGCCGGCCGTCTCCCACGCCATCCTGACCCACAACCGCGGCAGGAAGTCCGGGCTGGCCGACGGCGTGGTGATCACCCCGTCGCACAACCCGCCGTCCGACGGCGGCTTCAAGTACAACCCGCCGCACGGTGGCCCCGCCGACACCGAGGCCACCTCCTGGATCCAGGACCGCGCCAACCGGCTGCTGGCCCAGGACCTCGACGGGGTGCGGCGGGTGCCCTACGCCGAGGCGCTGCGGGCGGCCGGACGCTACGACTTCCTGGGCGCGTACGTGGACGACCTGCCCTCCGTCGTGGACCTCGACGCCATCAGGT
Organism: Nonomuraea sp. CA-218870; assembly: GCF_050936535.1. Lineage (NCBI taxonomy): Bacteria > Bacillati > Actinomycetota > Actinomycetes > Streptosporangiales > Streptosporangiaceae > Nonomuraea > Nonomuraea sp. CA-218870. The sequence goes on from NZ_JBNJMN010000001.1 coordinate 5,051,792, forward strand.
CGGCCGGCGTGCGGATCGGCGCCGACCCGCTGGGCGGCGCGAGCGTGGCCTACTGGGGCGAGATCGCCGAGCGGCACCGCATCGACCTGACCGTGGTCAACCCGCTGGTCGACCCGGCGTGGCGGTTCATGACGCTCGACTGGGACGGCAAGATCCGGATGGACTGCTCGTCCCCGTACGCGATGGCGTCCCTGATCGGCGGCCGCGACCGCTTCCAGATCGCCACCGGCAACGACGCCGACGCCGACCGCCACGGGATCGTCACCCCCGGCGGGCTGATGAACCCCAACCACTACCTGGCGGTCGCGATCTCCTACCTGTACGGGCACCGCGACGGCTGGCAGCGCGACGCCGGCGTGGGCAAGACCATGGTCAGCAGCGGCATCATCGACCGGGTGGCCGCGTCACTGGGGCGGCGGCTGTACGAGGTGCCGGTGGGCTTCAAGTGGTTCGTGCCGGGACTGCTCGACGGCTCGCTCGGGTTCGGCGGCGAGGAGAGCGCGGGCGCGTCGTTCCTGCGCCGCGACGGCTCGGTGTGGACCACCGACAAGGACGGGATCATCATGGCCCTGCTGGCGGCCGAGATCCAGGCGGTCACGGGGCGGTCGCCGAGCGACCACTACCGCGACCTGACGGAGAGGTTCGGCGAGCCCGCCTACGCGCGGGTGGACGCGCCGGCCACCCGCGAGGAGAAGGCGGTGCTGGGCAAGCTGTCGGCCGCGCAGGTGACGGCATCGAGCCTGGCCGGCGAGCCGATCACCGCGGTCCAGACGGCCGCGCCGGGCAACGGGGCGTCGCTGGGCGGCGTCAAGGTCTCCACCGAGAGCGCCTGGTTCGCCGCCCGCCCGTCGGGCACCGAGGACGTCTACAAGATCTACGCCGAGTCGTTCCGCGGCCCGGACCACCTCGCCAAGGTGCAGGAGGAGGCCCGGTCGCTGGTCTCTGCGGCGCTTGGCTGATCACTGGATCAGGACTTCGCGAGCACCCGGCCGTCGTCGGCGATGGCCGGGAACGCACCGGTGTCGACGATGCCGTGCTGCTGATAGAGCTGTTCGATGAGGGCGTGGGCCGCGGGCTCCAGCTTCCACAGCGCCCGCCACTCCCGGGCGAGGGGCAGCGGGATGCCGATCTCCTGGGCGATGTCCACGGTGCGCGGCACCATCCCCTTGGCGATCCGCCGGTCCCAGTAGGCGCGGGCCTGCCGCATGAGCGCGGCCCGCTGGGCGGTGTCGACGATCTGCGGGGTGGGGTCGATGACCGGGATCTCCTCGTCGTCCTCCTCCCGCACCAGCTCGGCGAGCGCGGGCGGCAGCTCGGGCCGGGCGGGCACCGGCCGGTGGTCGCGCTCGGGCTCCCACGGCACCCGCGGGTCGGCGTCGATGAGCGCGGTGGTGTTGTAGAGGGCGGCGATCTGGGCCAGCAGCGCCTCCTGGCGGCCTGCGTCGACGGCCAGGCCGGTGTGCTCGACGGCCTGGTCCATGGCCTTGTCGAGCTTGGCCAGCGCGGCGCGCATCTTGCGGTCGGGGGCGCCTGCCTCGCGCAGCGCCTTGGCGCGCTTGGCCGCCAGCGCGACGCGGGTGAGCCTGCGGTGCGCGTCGACCTCGCTGGCGGTGCGGTCGCTGACCTCGGCCAGGCCGAGCCGGACCAGCAGCCGCTCGGGGGTGAGCCGCCAGTTGATGCGGCCGGTGCCGCGGATGCGGTGGCGCTCGATGGCCATGCCGCGCTCCCACAGCCAGGCGGCCACCAGCGGCGCGGCGAGCCGGAACACCGCCTCGGGGAAGCTGCTGGCGTCCATGCTGGACAGCACCGCCGTCAGGCAGGTCAGCGCCCACACGGCGATGCCGTCGATGCCGGCCGAGAAGTTCTCCCGCATGTTGCGGCGGGCGCGCACGGCGGAGGTGATGATGGCCACTTCGATGAAGGCGAACAGCAGCAGCCTCAGCGGGCCGTCCAGGCCCAGCACGTCACCGGAGAAGCGCCACATGCCCTGCGCGGACACGCCGGTCGCGATGGAGGCGGCCACGATGGTCAGCACGTCCTCGATGGGGCGGGGCGCGACGTAGCGGGAGAACAGCCAGGCGGTGGCCCGCCAGAGGACGCGGAGCACCAGGAAGGCCAGGGCCAGCGCGGTCAGGCTCGCCAGCGCGATCACCGCGGTGGCGAGGGGCTTATCGGTGATGAAGGTAGTGATTTCCTCAAATGTAGGCATCAGTCGCTATCCGTGGAGGCTCAGTCTTGGGCGAACGATGACGAGATCATTGCAGACGGTAGCGGGCTTGTACGCCGAACTCCCGCTGCCGCACCGTTCGTCCCTGGTTCCTCACAGGCCCCGGCCGCACCCCGGCCCCCAACCCGGCGGTCGGGGCGACGGCCTCGAACCCGCACGTCTACCCTCATCACCGGACGGTTCCGCCCGCAGGGTGGGTGACCAGCGCGCTTACGGGAGACCGCGTACCTGAGACCGAGATTCCATCTCGTCCTTCAGGAGGTCACCCCCACGGCTGCCGGGGTGGGACCATCTAGCCGGTGGATTATCCCAACGTGGTGTGATGCCTCCCAGCAGGACGGAATTAGATGTCAATCTCAGATGAGTTCCCCCTCGTTCAGTTCATGCGCGAGAAGTTCGACCCCGCGGAGGAGCTGCTCCGCATCCAGGCCGAGCATCCCGTCTACCCGATGAAGATCCCCGGCGACCAGACCGTCTACCTCATCACCCGCTGGGACGACGTCCGCGGCGTGCTGGGCGACCACGAGCGGTTCAGCAACGACTTCGCCGGCGTCATCGGCCTCGGTTCCAACCAGGAGGACCCCGGCGGCCTCGGCTTCCGCGACCCCCCCGAGCACACCCGGCTGCGCCGGTTCCTGACGCCCGAGTTCACCATGCGCCGGCTGCGCCGGCTGGAGCCGCGCATCGAGGCGCTGGTCGCCGAGTGCCTGGACCGGATCGAGGCCAAGGGCTCACCCGCGGACCTCATGGAGGACTTCGCGCTCCCCATCCCCTCGCTGGTGATCTCCGAACTGCTCGGTGTCCCGTACGAGGAGCAGGCGGACTTCGTCAAGGTGAGCACGGACCGGTTCGACTTCACCGCCGGCCCCGAGGCGGCGCTGCAGGCGGTCAACGAGGCGATGGCGTACCTGACCGACCTGGTCGCCCGCGAGCGGCGCGCCCCCGGCGACGGGCTGCTCGGCCAGCTGCTGCGCGACCACGGCGACGAGCTGGACGACCGCACGCTGGCCAGCATGGCCGACGGCATGCTGACCGGCGGGCACGACACCAGCACGAGCATGCTCGCGCTCGGCAGCCTGTGGCTGCTGCAGAACCCCGAGCACGCCGCCAAGGTGCGCGAGGTCGACGGCTACGTCGACGGGGTGATCGATGAGCTGCTGCGCTACATGACCGTGGTGCAGGTGGCCTTCCCGCGCTTCGCCCGCCACGACCTGGAGCTGCACGGTCAGCAGATCAAGAAGGGCGAGCTGGTGCTGTGCTCGCTCGCCGCGGCCAACCGCGACCCGAACCTGGGCGAGGACATGGACCAGATCAAGCCGGGCCGCCAGACGGGCGGCTCCCATCTGGCGTTCGGGCACGGCATCCACCGCTGCATCGGCGCGCCGCTGGCGCAGATGGAGCTGCGCATCGCGTACCCGATGCTGCTGCGCCGCTTCCCGACGCTGCGACTGGACGGCGAGCCGTCCTGGCGCAAGCTGGCCATCATCTACGGCGTGGACAAGCTACCCGTGGCGTGGTGAAGCGGTTACGTTCGCAGAGTGAGCCGGCCTGTCATCGACCTGAGCGTGATCGGGGCCGTCGTGTTCGACACCGACGGCACGGTCACCGACACCGCCCGCGGGCACGCGGCTGCCTGGAAGCACGTGTTCGACGGGTTCCTGCGCGGCCGCTCGGCGCCGTTCGACGTGCGGGAGGACTACCTCCGATACGTCGACGGCCGGCCGCGCCTCGACGGCGTCCGCGCCTTCCTGGACTCACGGGGCATCACGGCGCCTGAGGGCGCGCCGGACGACGAGCCCGGCGCGCCCACCGTGCACGGGCTCGGCCGGGCCAAGGAGCGGCTGTTCATGGCGCAGGTCAAGCAGCACGGCGTGGCCGCGTTCCCGGCGGCGGTGGCGCTGCTGCACGAGCTGCGCAACCGCGGCGCCCGCACGGGCGGGGTCTCGGCGAGCCTGCACGGGCGTGAGCTGGTGGCGGCGGCGGGTGTGCTGCACCTGTTCGACACGCTCGTCGACGGCGGCGACGCGGCGCTGATGAACCTGCCGGGCAAGCCGGACCCGGCGCTGCCGCTGGAGGCGGCCCGCCGCCTGGGCGTGCCGGCCGGCCGGACCGCCGTGGTCGAGTCCGCGCCGGCGGGCGTCGAGGCGGGCAGGAGGGGCGGCTTCGCCCTGGTGATCGCCGTGGCGCCGGCTGGGGAGGGCGCCGGGCTCGTGGTGCGCGACCTCGGTGAGCCGGTGGTGCGCGGGCGGGTCCTACCCTGGACGACGTGACGGTGCTCATCGATCCCCCGCAGTGGCCGGGACCGCGCGGCCTGATGTGGTCGCACCTGGTCAGCGACGCGTCCCTGGACGAGCTCCACGCCTTCGCCGGCCGGCTGGGCGTGCCCGGCCGGGCGTTCGACCGCGACCACTACGACGTGCCCGAGACCGTGCACGCCTTCGCCGTGTCGCTGGGGGCGCAGGCGGTCAGCTCCCGCGAGCTGCTCCAGCGGCTGATCGCCGCCGGGCTGCGGTGCCGTAAGCTACACGTCCACCCGGCTGGGGACTGACATCCCGAGGCGCGGCAGGGCGTAGGAGTCTTCGGGCGCCGGCTCGTCCTCCTCGCCCGGCGCCCCTGAGCCGAGCAGGCTGCGGGTCAGCGCCGCGCGCTCGTGCAGCATCCCGTCCAGCGCCCGGTTCAGGTGGTCGTCGGTGATCGCGGGCAGGCCGGCGTCGTGCGCGAGCGCCTCGAGCGCCGCCCGGCGCAGCAGCTCCTTGAAGAACGAGGCGGTCGCGCCTTCCGTACGCGCCACCACCGGGTCGAGGTCGGCCCGCAGCGGCAGGTCCCTGGCGTAGAGCCGGAGCAGCGCCGCCCGCCCCGCGGCGTCGGGCCTGGGGATCTCCACGGCCAGGTCGACCCGGCCGGGACGGTCGGCCAGCGCGCGTTCGAGCACATCGGCCCGGTTGGTGGTGAGCACGAACGTCACGTCGGCGTCGGCGCCCACCCCGTCCATGGCGTCGAGCAGCGCGAACAGCACCGGATTGCCGTCGTTGGTGAACGTCCGGTCGCGCGCCACCAGGTCGACGTCCTCCAGCACCACGATGGCCGGCTGGAGCCTCCTGGCCAGCCCGGCCGCCTGCGACACGTACTGGATCGCCGTCCCGGTCATCACGATCACCGTGCAGCCGGTCATCCTGGCCATCAGGTAGCGGACGGTGTGGGTCTTGCCGGTGCCGGGCGGGCCGTGCAGCAGCAGGCCGCGCTTGAGGTGCTGGCCGTGCGCGCGCAGCCGCGCGGCCTGCTCGGCGATGCCGACGATGTGGCGCTCGATGGTCCCCAGCACGCCGTCGGGCAGCACCACCTGGTCGGACCCCAGCCGCGGGCGGGGCAGGAAGGTCACCAGGTCGTTGCCGCGGTGCTCGCTCCACGCGAACGACAGGACCTGCCCGCGGTAGACGTCGTGCTCGCGCATCAGGCGCTCGATCTCGTCGCGGGTGTCCTTGGCCGCCTGCCTGCCGGGCGCCAGCACGACCACCTGGCAGGCGGACGACAGGTGCTCCTGCGGGCCGCGCAGCCCCAGCACCACCGGCGTGCCGCCGGGGGCCCGGGTGAGCACCAGCCCCAGCGAGATCACCTCCGTGGTCTCGTCGGGGCCGATCGCGGCGGTCTCGTAGTCGACCGCGCCCGGTTCGTACTGCTCCCAGCCGCGGGCGGCGCGGGCCAGCATGTTGACGATGTCGTCGTGCTCGCGCCCCCGACCGGCGATGCCGAACCACTCGGCGCCGGGGGTGCGCGCGGCGAGATAGGCGTCGACGCCGCGCTGCAGGTTGACGTGCTCCCAGCCAGGGAAGCCCGCCACCACGTTGACCACGTGCTTCAGCTCGCAGCCCAGGTGGGCGGTCACGCGGGTCACCAGCTCGGGCTGTTCGTCGCCGGCGAGGGCGCGGTGGGCGTCGCGGATCAGCTCTTGAAGCGCCCGGGCGAGCGACCGGGCGTCGGCGGTGTCCATCCCCCCACCCTGGCAGACGGCGGGGCCGCGTGCCCCTGGTTGGCGGCAGGCTCCCCTCAGCGCTCCAGCGCGGCCAGCTCCGCGCTCATGGCCTGCCGGGCGCGCGCCTCCCACAGCTCCCGCGCCGGCGGCGTCCGGTAGAGGCGGGGGGCGGCGAGCAGGCGGCGCAGCACCTCGGCACGGCCTCGCCTGAACAGCTCGTCGGGTACGTGCGCGTACTCCTGCCGGATCTTGGCCGCGTAGCCGGCGTAGCCGTCCGCGCCCAGCACCGCCAGGTCGGCGTCGCAGAGCACGGCCCCGTCACGGTCTCCTTCGGCCAGGGTGTCGTGCGCCGCGGTCAGCCGTACCAGCCTGGCCACCTCCGCCACCCGGCCGGCGGGCACGCCGCAGCGGGGCAGGCGGTCCTGGGCGAGCTGGGCGCTGCGCTCCTCGTCCCATCCGGGCCTGCCGTCGTAGACGGCGTCGTGGAACCAGGCGGCCAGCCGCACCGCCACGGGGTCGCGGGCCCAGTCCTCGATGAGGTCGACGGCCCGCAGCACGGCCCTGAGGTGGTCGAGGTCGTGGTAGCGCCGGTGCGGCTGCGACCATCGGGCCACCAGCTCCGCCCCGACCGCGTCGCCGGCCCGGGAGGCGCCGGCCAGCTCCCGCCATCCGTCCAGCACGCGGCCCACTCTAACCGTGCCGATCGGTTCACCTGTGGCCGCGGGCTTGTTAGCGTGGCGGCATCGAGCCAGGGCCGGGTGCGCGTCGGCGGCTGCCGCGGTGGCGGGAGCTGCGGGCCTTCGTGCCCAGGGGCCGGTCGCGGACGGGTCAGGCGGGGCTGGCCGGGGCCGCCGACCTGGCGGACGTCCGGCGGCTGGCGCGGCGGCGGGCGCCGAGGGTGGTGTTCGACTACGTCGACGGCGCCGCCGAGGGCGAGCTGTCGGCGGCGCGGGCGGCGGAGGCGTTCGCGCGGGTGGAGTTCCGGCCGCACGTGCTGCGGGACGTGGCGCGGGCCGACACCGGGACCCTCGTCCTGGGGCGGCGGGTGGCGATGCCGGTGGTGCTGGGGCCGACGGGGTTCACCCGGATGATGCACCGGGACGGTGAGCCGGCCGTGGCCAGGGCCGCCGCCCGCGCGGGAGTCCCGTACACGCTGTCCACTATGGGCACCACGAGCGCGGCGGACGTGGCCGCGGCGGCGCCCGGCGGGTGGAACTGGTTCCAGCTGTACGTGGTGCGTGACCGGGGCCGGGTCAGGGAGTGGCTGGCGCGGGCCCGCGCGGCGGGCATGGACGTGCTGGTGGTCACCGTGGACGTGCCGGTGGCCGGCGGGCGGCTGCGTGACGTGCGCAACGGCATGACCATGCCGCCGTCGCTGCGCTGGAGCGGGCTGGCGCAGGCGCTGACCCGGCCGGCCTGGTGGTTCGACTTCCTGACGAGCGAGCCGTTGCGGTTCGCGACGGTGGAGGGGGCGCCGGACGACCTGGCGGGGATCACGAACCTGATGTTCGACCCGGCGGTGACGGTCCGCGACCTGGAGTGGATCCGCGCGGAGTGGGGCGGGCGGCTGCTGGTGAAGGGGGTGCAGCGGGTCGACGACGCCAAGGAGCTGGTGGCGGCGGGGGTGGACGGCCTGGTGGTGTCCAACCACGGCGGCCGCCAGCTCGACCGCGCGCCCACGCCGCTGGAGCTGCTGCCGGAGGTGGCTGCGGCGGTGGGCGACAGGACCGAGGTCTTCCTCGACGGCGGCGTCCGCGGCGGCGCGGACGTCGCCGCGGCGGTGGCGCTGGGCGCGCGGGCCTGCCTCGTCGGCCGCGCCTACCTGTACGGCCTCATGGCCGGGGGCGAGGCGGGCGTGGACCGGGTGCTCGCGATGTTCCGCGCCGAGCTGGTCCGCACGCTCCAGCTGCTGGGCGTCAGCGGGGTGGAGCGGCTGGACCGGGACGCGGTGCGGCTGCGCTGAGCGCGCCGCCGGTCCAGGCCTCCCGCGGTCAGCTCCGGCGGACGGGGATCTCCAGCCGCGCGGCCAGCTCGTCGAAGCCGATGCCGTACGTCTCCGCCACCGTGACGCCGCCGGGGCCGAGATGGAAGATCGCCCGGTCGGTGTAGAGGCGGCTCACGCACGCCTGCCCGGTGAGCGGATAGGTGCATTCGGGGACGAGCTTGGGCGTGCCGTCCTTGCCGAACAGCGTCATCATGACGAACACGTTCTTGGCGCCGATGGCCAGGTCCATGGCCCCGCCGACGGCGGGGATGGCGTCGGGGGCGCCGGTGTGCCAGTTGGCCAGGTCGCCGTGCTGTGACACCTGGTACGCGCCGAGCACGCACACGTCGAGGTGGCCGCCGCGCATCATGGCGAAGGAGTCCGCGTGGTGGAAGTAGGACGCTCCGGGCAGCTCGGTGACGGGCATCTTGCCGGCGTTGGTGAGGTCCGGGTCGACGTCGTCGCCCGTGGCGGCGGGGCCCATGCCGAGCATGCCGTTCTCGGTGTGCAGGATGACGCCCGAGTCGGCGGGCAGGTGCTCGGCGACCGTGGTGGGCCGGCCGATGCCGAGGTTGACGAACGCGCCGCGCGGGATGTCGCGGGCGACCACGGCCGCCAGCTCGTCGCGGCCGAGCGGCCCGCGGTCCAGGTGCTCGACGGTGCTCACGCGACCTCCTCGGCCTTCGTGTCCAGGATCCGGTCGACGTAGACGCACGGGGTGACGACCGCCTCCGGGTCCAGGTCGCCGATCTCGGCCACGCGGCGCACCTGCGCGATCGTCAGGGCGGCCGCGGTCGCCATGACCGGGCCGAAGTTGCGCGCGGTCTTGCGGTAGACGAGGTTGCCGAGCCGGTCACCGACGTGCGCGGCGATGAGCGCCACGTCGCCCTTGAGCGGGTACTCCAGCACGTGCTCGCGGCCGTCGATGGTGCGCGTCTCCTTGCCCTCGGCGAGCGGCGTGCCGGCGCCGGTCGGGCAGTAGAACGCGCCGATGCCGGCCCCGGCGGCGCGCAGCCGTTCGGCGAGCGTGCCCTGCGGCACCAGCTCCAGCTCGATCCGGCCCGCGCGGTAGAGGCCGTCGAACACCCATGAGTCGCTCTGCCTCGGGAACGAGCAGATCATCTTGCGCACCTGGCCGGCGGCGAGCAGCGCCGCCAGGCCGGTGTCGCCGTTGCCGGCGTTGTTGCTGACCACGGTCAGGTCCCTGGCGCCCTGCCGGATCAGCGCGTCGATGAGCGTGACGGGCATGCCGGCCATGCCGAAGCCGCCGATCAGGACGGTCGAGCCGTCCTGGATCCCGGCGAGCGCCTCGTCCGGGTCGGTGAAGATCGCGGTCATGCGGCGCTCACGTTCTCCAGGACGACGGCCAGGCCCTGGCCGACGCCGATGCAGATGGCGGCGACGCCCCACCGCTCGCCCCGCTCGCGCAGGACGTGGGCCAGCGTGCCGAGGACGCGCCCGCCGGAGGCGCCCAGCGGGTGGCCGAGGGCGATGGCGCCGCCCTTGACGTTGACGATCTCCGGGTCGATCCCCCAGGCGTCCACGCAGGCCAGCGACTGCACGGCGAAGGCCTCGTTCAGCTCGACCGCGCCGACGTCGTCCCAGCCGATGCCGGCCCGTCTCAGTGCCTGGTTGGCGGCCTCGACCGGTGCGTACCCGAACGCCTGGGGTTCGAGCGCGGCGGCGCCGCGTCCGGCGACGCGCGCGAGCGGCGCGCCCAGCCGGTCGGCGGCCCGCTCGGAGCCGAGCACGAGCGCGGACGCGCCGTCGCTGAGCGGCGAGGCGTTGCCGGCGGTGATCGTGCCGTCGGGCCGGAACGCGGGCTTGAGCCCGGCCAGCACCTCGGGCGTGGACCCGGGCCTGATGCCCTCGTCGCGGGCCAGGCCGGCGCCCTCGACCGGCGTCACCAGGTCGTCGTAGAACCCGGCGGCCCAGGCGGCGTCGGCCAGCGCGTGCGAGCGGGCGGCGAAGGCGTCCTGGCGCTCCCTGGAGATGGAGAACTTCTCCTGGAGCTGCTCGTTGGCCTCGCCGAGGGAGACCGTCCACTCCTTCGGCATGCGCGGGTTGACCAGCCGCCAGCCGAGCGTGGTGGACACGGCGGTGACGTCGCCCGCGGGGAAGGCCCGCGACGGCTTGGGCAGCACCCACGGCGCCCGCGTCATCGACTCCACCCCGCCGGCCACCACGACGTCGGCGTCGCCGCTCTCGACCGTGCGCGAGGCCGCCATGGCGGCGTCGAGGCTCGACCCGCACAGCCGGTTGACGGTGGCGGCGGGGATCGTCACCGGCAGGCCCGCGAGCAGCACGGCCATCCGGCCCACGTTGCGGTTGTCCTCGCCGGCGCCGTTGGCGTTGCCCCACACCACGTCCCCGATGTCCGCCGGATCCAGGCCGGGCACCTTGGCCAGCACGCCGCGCAGCGCGGCGGCGGCGAGATCGTCCGGCCGGACACCGGCGAGCGCGCCGTTGAACCTGCCGAACGGCGTCCGGGTGGCGGCGTAGACGAAGGCCGGACCCATCACGTCCTCCCCTTCTGTTCGCTATGCGAACAAAGGTTCCTTATGCGAACAACACGTAGCCTACTCGGCCAACCCGCGTGCGCGCATCCGCGTGCCGGGCATGTACGGCGGGTTCGGTTACCGGCTGGAGGATGCGGGCCTGGTGGTGGAGAGCTGGTGCCGCGTGGTGGGCGGGTCGGGCCGGCGGCACGTGATCGACGAGCGGGGTGCGCGCCTCGTCGATACGGGTTTCGTCCGAGGCGGTCAGGACTTCACCAGGGCCGCCTTGTCGATCTTGCCGGTGGCGTTGCGGGGCAGACCGGCGAGCAGGACGACCTCGCGGGGCACCTTGAAGTTGGCCAGCCGCTCCCGGCAGTGACCGATCAGCTCCTCCGGCGTGACCTCCGCGCCGGGGCGGGGCACCACGTACGCCCGGCCCACCTCGCCGAGCCGGGCGTCCGGCACGCCGGTCACCACGGCCTCGGCGACCGTGCCGTGCGCGGCCAGCACCTGCTCGATCTCGGCCGGGTAGACGTTGAAGCCGCCGGTCACGTACATGTCCTTCGAGCGGCCGGTGATGGTGAGGTAGCCGCGCTCGTCCAGCCGGCCCCGGTCGCCGGTGATCAGCCAGCCGTCCCTGACGGCGGCGGCCGTGGCGGCCTCGTCGCCGAGGTAGCCGAGCATCACGTTGTGGCCCCGTACCAGGATCTCGCCGTCCTCCCCGGCCGGGAGGGACTCGCCGCCGGGGCCGGCGACGCGCACCTCAACGCCCTCGATGGGCCGGCCCGAGGTGGTGGCCACGGTCCGGTCGTCGTCGTCCACGGAGCAGGCGGTGACCGTGCCGCACGACTCGGTGAGCCCGTACGCGGTGACGACCTCGGGGAACAGCTCGGCCCGCATCCGCCGCACCAGCGCCACCGGCACCACCGAGGCGCCGGTGACCGCGAGCCGCAGCGACGACAGGTCGTGGCGGGCCCTCTCGGGGGCGTCCAGCAGCGTGATGTAGATGGTCGGCGCGCCGGGCAGGACCGTGATCCGCTCGGCCTCGATCAGCCGCATCGTCTCGCCCGCCTCGAACACCGGCTGCAGCACCATGGTGGCCGCCCTGATCAGGCAGGAGAAGACCCCGGCCTTGTAGCCGAAGGAGTGGAAGAGCGGGTTGACGATCAGGTAGCGGTCGCCGTGGCGCAGCCCGGTCCTGTCGGCCCAGGCGCGGTTGGTGCGGACGTCCTGGCGGTGGGTGCACATGGCGCCCTTGGACCGGCCGGTGGTGCCGGAGGTGAACAGGATGTCGGCCACGTCGTCGGGCCGGACGGCGGCGGCGCGGGCGTCCGCCTCCTCGTCGGTGACGGACGCGCCGGCCGCCAGGAAGTCCTCCCAGGCGGTGGCGCCGGGGCGGGGTCCGTCGTCGAAGGTGACGGCGGTCAGGCCGGGCAGGGCCGGCGCGCTCGCGCCGGGACCGAGGCCGAGCATGGCGAGATAGCCGTTGCCGAGGAAACCGTCCTCGGTGAAGACCAGCCGCACGCCGGCGCGGCCCAGCATCCAGCGGGCCTCCTCGCCCTTGTAACGGGTGTTGACCGGGACGACGACGGCGCCGGCGGCCAGCGCGCCGAGCGCGGTCACCACCCAGCGGTGGCTGTTGGGCGCCCAGACGCCGATCCGGTCGCCGTGCCGGACCCCGGCGGCGGCGAAGCCCTTGGCCGCCTCGCGCACCCGGGCCCGCAGCCGCGCGTAGGTCAGCCGGACCGGGCCGTCGACCAGCGCCTCCACGTCCGGGTACGCGGCCGCCGCGTGGTCCAGGAGTGCGGGGATCGTCAGCGGCTGCGCGCTCATCGGCCGGCTCCCAGGATCAGGCCGCTGGTCGGCACGCCGGTGCCCGCCGTGACGAGGACGTGCCGTACGGAAGGAGGCTGGTTCCAGGAGGTGCCCCGGACCAGGCGCACCGCCTCGGCGATGCCGTTCATGCCGTGGATGTACGCCTCGCCGAGCTGGCCGCCGTGGGTGTTGACCGGCAGCCGCCCGCCGACCTCCAGATGGCCGTCGGCGATGAAGTCCCTGGCCTCTCCCCTGCCGCAGAACCCGAGCTCCTCCAGCTGCGGCAGCACCAGCGGCGTGAAGTGGTCGTACAGGACGGCCGCGTCGACGTCGGCGGGGCCCAGCCCGCTCTGCCCGTAGAGCTGCCTCCCGACCAGGCCCATCTCCGGGATGCCGGTGATGTCCTGCCGGTAGTAGCTGGTCATCATGTGCTGGTCGGCGCCGGAGCCCTGACCGGCCGCGAGGATCAGCGCGGGCGGGTGCGGCAGGTCGCGCGCGCGTTCGGCGGAGACCACGACGAGCGCCTGCCCGCCGTCGCTCTCCTGGCAGCAGTCGAGCAGCCGCAGCGGCTCGGCGATCCAGCGTGAGGCCTGGTGGTCGGCCAGGGTGATCGGCCGCCCGTGGAACCAGGCCGCCGGGTTGACGGCGGCGTGCTTGCGGTCGACCACCGCCACCCGGCCGAAGTCCTCGGTGGTCGCCTTGTACTCGTGCATGTAGCGGCGGGCGAACATGGCCACCCACTGCGCCGGGGTGAACAGCCCGAACGGGCTGACCCAGGCGAACGCGGCGTCGTCGGCCCCGGCGCCGGAGGGCGCGTCCGCCCGGCCGAGGCCGAACCGGTGCCCGGACCGCTCGTTGAAGGCCCGGTAGCAGACGACCACCTCGGCCACTCCGGTCGCCACCGCCATCGCGGCCTGCTGGACGGTGCCGCACGCCGCGCCGCCGCCGTGCGGGACGCGGGAGAAGAAGCGCAGCTCGCCGATGCCGGTGCTGCGGGCGATGTGGATCTCGGAGCTGGAGTCGGCGGTGAACGTCACCATCCCGTCCACGTCGGACGGTCGCAGCCCGGCGTCGGCGACGGCGGCGAGCACGGCCTCGCAGGCCAGCCGGAGCTCGCTGCGGCCGGAGTCCTTGGAGAACTCGGTGGCGCCGATCCCGGCGATCGCCGCCCGCCCCGACAGCCCGCTCACGGCTCCTCCCGGCGGGGCAGCCGCACCGCGACGACGCCGGTGACGTGCGCGCCGAGACCGTTGTCGCCGCGCACCGCGATCTCGACCCGGCGGTCCTCGTCGTGCTTGGCGGTGACGGTGCCGGTCAGCACCATCGTGTCGCCGGGGTAGTTCGGCGCGCCGAGCCTGATCTTGATGGCCTTGACCTCGGCCGCCGGTCCCGCCCACTCGGTGACGTACCGGTCGATGAGGCCGTTGGTGGTCAGGATGTTCATGAACACGTCCCTGGAGCCCCGCTCGACGGCCAGGCCGGGATCATGGTGCACGTCCTGGTAGTCGCGGCTGGCGATCGCCGTCGCCACGATGAGCGTGCGGGTGAGCGGGATGGGCAGGCCGGGCAGCGTCTCACCGACCGTCACCTCCTCGTACGTACGGCTCCTCATGCCGTCACCGGCCGGAACGCCGGCAGCGACAGACCCGGGTCCGCGTCGAGCCATTCCAGGGCGACCGGCATGTCGATCACGACCTCCTCGGGGGTGACGCCGACCAGGTTGGCGACGAGCCGGGTGCCTTCCTCCAGCTCGACGAGCGCCACCAGGTAGGGGGACTCGAAGGCCGGGTGGCGGGGGTGGTGGCTGACCACGAAGCTGTGGACGCGGCCCCGGCCGGACGCCTCGGCGGTGTCCCAGTCGTACGAGCCGCACCGCGGGCAGCACGGGCCGGGCGGGTGGCGCAGGGCGGCGCAGCCGGAGCAGCGCTGGATGACGAGGCGGTGCTCCCGCGCGGCCTCGAACCAGAACGCGTTGTCCCGGTTGACGGCCGGCCGCGGCCGCGACGCCGCGGCGGAGGCGGCCTCCCCCGACCGCGAAGCCGCGGCGGGGCCGGCCGGTTCCGGCGCCTGGGCGGGGCGGAACCACAGCATGCGCCAGCGCTGACCCGCCACGACCTCGCCGTTCTGGTCCAGGTACGTGCGCCGGGTGGTCACGAAGCGCCCGGCGCCCAGCGCGGTCCGCTTCTCCGGCGAGATCGACTCGATCGTCTCCCGCACCCCGACGTGGTCGCCGACGGTCAGCTCGCGGTGGAACTCGAACTCCGAGTCCGTCGCCACGACCGAGGTGTAACCGCCCTCGGCCAGCAGCGCGATCAGCCCGCCCAGCCCCGACCCGTCGTCCTGCCGGGCCGCGGTGGCGGCGTACCCCGGCATGGTCCACGCCTGGGTCATCGAGGCGGGGGCGACGATCCCGGCGCGACCGGTCTCACGAGCGGCCACCTCGTCGAGGTAGATCGGGTTGCGGTCCCCCATCGCCTCCACCCAGTGACGGATCATCGGCACGTTGACCGGGTCGGGGCCGGGGCGCGGCGGGAGCACCTCCCGTCCGGTGAACTCCTGCAGCCGCTCGTCGTAGCCGTCCTGCTCTGTCGGGGCCAACGGGGTCCTCCCTGGGCATGCCTGCCGGCCTCAGACGTTAGCCACGCGGCGCTCCCGGCAGCAGTGCCGATCCCGCTGACCGGGAGCGATCAGCGGGGTCAGGCGTTCGACCGCCCGGCGAGCAGGAGGCGGCAGGCGATGCGCAGGTCGTCCTCCATCTGGTGGATCGGCAGCCGCCCGTTGAGCGCCGACTGCAGCACCCCGTACCAGCACTGCACGAGCAGCCGCACCAGCGTGACGTCCGCCGGGGCGGGCTCGGACAGGGCGAGCGTGCGCAGGATGAGGTCGCGGGAGATGTCCTCGATCCGCGCGGCGTCGGCGACCACGGACGGGTTGGCGGTGGCGGCGGCCTGGAGCATCGCGGCGGCGAGCACGGGCCGGCGCAGCAGCTTGCGGCTGGCCTGGACGAGCACGTCGGCGACCGCGTCCTCGGGCGGCGTGCCGGGCGCCGGGGCCGCCACTGCCCGGCCGAAGCCGTCGATCTGCTCGGCGAGCACCGCCGTGAACAGGTGGATCTTGGAAGGGAAGTAGCGGTAGAGGGTGGCGATGGCCACCCCCGCCTCCCTGGCCACCTCGTGCATCTGCACGCGCTCGAGGTCCCTGCCGGACCCGATCCGCGCCGCCGCCCCGAGGATGCGCAGGTGGCGCGCCCGCTGCTCCGGCGAGCTGGGCTCGGCCGGTGTCCTGACCTCGGCGATCCGCGGCACCCGCTCCCTCCGCCCGGTCCGTGGGATGGGACGACGATACCCGCCGTCGGCCCGCCCCGGCCCCGGGCCTTCCGCTCAACGGGATCCCGGTCGCGGAATGCCGGGCCGGGGTTTGTAGGTTCGATGGGTCAAGCGCGCGTAAGGGGAAGCCATGACAGCCGAGTTCGCCGACGACGAACCCACGGCGGACCCGCCCGCGCAGGCGGAGTTCCGCAGGGCGATGGGGATGTTCGCCAGCGGAGTGACCGTCATCACCGGGCTCGACGAGGGCGGGCCCGTCGGCTTCGCGTGCCAGTCGTTCGCCTCGGTGTCGCTGGAGCCGCCGCTGGTCCTCTTCTGCGCCGATCATCGCGGGCGGGCCTGGCCGCGCATCAGGAAGAGCGGCCGGTTCTGCGTGAACGTCCTCGGCGAGAGCCAGACCGAGCTGTGCCGGCGGTTCGGGTCCAGCACGGGCAGGAAGTTCGACGGCCTCGGCTGGGACCTGTCCCGCTGGGGCGTCCCGGCGCTGCGCGACGTCCTGCTGCGGGTGCACGGCGAGGTGCGCGACGTGCACGTGGCGGGCGACCACGACGTGGTCATCGGGCTCGTACGGGAGCTCGAACCGGTCACGGAGCAGCGGCCGATGCTGTTCTACCGCGGCCGGTTCGGTGTCGGCGAGCGGCCGCCCGGCGAGCCGGGCGCCCACCTGTGGAGCTGGGGCGACTACTGAGCCGGGCGCCCGCCTGCGGAGCCGGCGACTACTGAGCCGGGCGCCCGCCTGCGGAGCCGGCGACTACTGAGCCCGGGCCCGGCCGGAGGTGAGCAGCCGCAGCTCGGGCGCCCGTCCCTGGTGCGGCACCTCGGGTGCGGGGGCCAGCGCCCGAGCGGCCTGCCGCGCGGCGTCCCCGACCAGCGGCGCCACCCGCTCCAGCGGCGCGCGGGAGTCGCCTGCCAGCGAGATGGCCGCCAGCGGCCCCCGCGGGCCGCGGATCGCCGCCGCGACCGAGGTCACGCCGGGGAAGCAGTCGCCGCGTTCGAAGGCCAGCCCGCGGCGCTGCCGGATCCGGTGCAGCTCCTGGTGCAGGGAGCCCCGGTGGCCGACGAGCGCGTGCACCCGCTCCGGCGCCAGCCAGGCGAGGATCGCCCTGCCGAGCGCGGTGGCGTGGGCGGGAGACCGCCCGCCGACCCGCGTCGGCACCGACCGCGCGGACCGGCCGCCGGCCTTGTCCAGGTAGTGGACGTCCGCGCCGTCGAGGACGGCGAGGTGGGCGACCAGGCCGGTGTTCAGCTGGAGCTCGTGCAGCAGCGGCGCGGCGGCCTCGCGGATCTCGCCGTGACCGCCGCCCCCGCCGCCGAGGCCGAGCGCGCGCCGGCCGAGCCCGTAGCCCGAGGAGGTGTGGTCCAGCCAGTCGAGCCGGACGAGCTGGTCGAGGATGCGGTGCGCGGTCGAGCGCGGCAGCCGCGTGCGGCGGGCCACGTCCTCCAGGGTGAGGCGGGTGGACCGGCAGGCGAACGCGTCGAGGATGAGCGTCATCCGCTCCACCATGGACGGCGGCGGCCCGGGGTCGGTGCTGAGAGAGGTCATCGCACCTGCCAAACCTGAAATGAATTCTTGTGTGGACACTAACAAGGCGACGTCCCCGCTGGGAAGCCGTCCGGGGACGTCGACGGCGGCCTCCAGGGGTTCAGGCGCTGAGCCTCATGGTCTGCTCGGCGACTCCGGCCAGGGTGTCGCCGTCCTGCCAGAGGCTGACCCGGCCGGCGGCGATGCGGCCGGCGCGGGCCACCAGGCTCACGTCGAGCAGGACCCACTCGGCGACCGGCCCGCCGAACAGCCGCAGCGACGCGCTGACGGTCGTCACCCGGGGCCGCCCCGGCAGGATCCGGCGCAGCAGGTAGGGGACGTGGTCGCTGACCACGGCGAGCCGTACCTCGTCCGGCACGTCGCAGAGCACCCGCGCCCACAGCAGGGCCGAGCCCGGCGACCGGCCCGCGACGCGGACGTCGAGCATCATCGCGGCGCCCGGCCCCGACTCGTACGAACGCTCCGGGCACTCCAGCGGCCCGGGCACCCGGGGCGCGAGCGCGCCGGGCTCCCCTGGAGCCGCCTCCCTGGAGGTGGCCGGGGTCTCGACGACGGCGGTGGCGGTGAGCGCGGTGCGGCCGCTTTCTTCGGCGTCGAGCCGGCAGTGGGCCAGCGCCCGGCCCTCGGCGAGCACGTCGCACCGTACCGAGAGCCGGGAGCCGAGCGTGACGGGCCGCACGAAGGCCGCCGACAGGTCGCGCAGCCGCCGCCCGGTGGTGTGCTGGGCGGCGTCGGCGAGCAGGCCGAGACCCCAGCCGCCGAAGAGCGCGCCGGTCCCGGAGCACAGCTCGCGGGACACGGGCACGTCGAAGGGCCGGCCGTCGAGCGGCCAGGTCATCGCCTGATCACGGGCTTGGTCACCGAGTTGGTGCCGCCGAAGCAGAACTGGCTGCGTCCGGCCTTGGCGCCGACCACGAACAGCTCGAAGCAGTCGGCGGACGGGTTGACGGTGACCGGGGTCTCCGGCGCGTCGAGCAGCCAGCGCAGCTCGGGGTGTGAGGTCTCGAACGCGGGCATCGACTGGTTGAGCATGAGCTGGCGGAACGGCAGCTTGGTGCGCCGGTGGATGGCCTCGCGGATGTCGGCGGGGGTCCATCCGGCGGCGGCGAACACGGCGGCGTGGTCGGGCGCCATCAGCAGCATGTTGGCGAACGTGCCGTGGAACGGGTAGCCGGCCTCCAGCGGCGCGTCCTTCTTGATCAGCCACGCGCCGGCGGACGGGGTGCCGACGGCCTGGGAGGTGAGCGTGGACCAGCTCTCGATCAGCTTCTCCGGGTCGCTGTTCTGGAAGTCGAAGAACTCGGTCATCCCGTACGGCACGTTGACCGTGACCGTGGAGTCCTCCAGCGCGTAGCCCTGCTGGACACGCCACGGCTCCCACGGCGTGCGCTCCTCGTTCTCGGCGACGCACGCGGAGAACTTCATCGGCGTGCCGATGGTGTCCAGGTCGGTGATGCCGGGGTAGGACAGGCCGACGTTCATCATGATCAGCCGCAGGGCGCGGCCGATGGCCACGTTGACCTCGGAGATGGAGCCGGGGCCGAGCGCGCACATGCCGCGGTTCATGCCGATCTCGTCGGCGATCGGGCCGGACACCAGCACCACGGGCGCCTGCGGGCCGGTGGACATGGCCCAGGTGCGCAGCCCGATGGACGGGTCGAGCACGCACTCCATCATGGCCATGATGACCGGCATGGTCTCGGGCCTGCAGCCGGCCATGACGGCGTTGGCCGCGATCTTCTCGACCGTGCCGATGCCGAAGCCGGGGGCGAAGTCGCCCACCACGTGGTCGCCGGCCAGCCCGGACGCCGTGACCATGGCCTCGACCTTGGCCCGGGTGGGCGGCACCAGCGGCATGCCGTCGCTCCAGCCGTTGGCGATGAAGCGGCGCTGCATCTCGTCGAACGCCTCCAGCAGGTCGCCGCCCTCGAAGCGCAGCTCGGGGGCGCTCTCCAGGACCATCGAGGCGAACTCCGGCAGTTCGTCGAACACCGCCCGCGGCTTGGTCAGGCACTCCACCACCTCGGCGAACGACTCCTCGACCATGCGGTGGATCTCGGCGGTGTCCTTGTTGGAGAAGCACTCGGGCACGATGACCGGGCAGGCCTCGGGCACCCCGAAGGTCTTGGCGCTGAACCGGGCGTCCTCGTCGAAGACCTCGGCGGTGTAGCCGATCGCGGGCACGCCGCGCCGCTCCACCTCGCACAGGTCGCGGATGAGCCACGAGGTGCAGCTGCCGCAGTCGGCGGAGGTGCCGACCAGGGCGTCGACCTTCTCCTCGATGAAGCGGAGCTGCTCCTCCGACAGGTAGCGGGTGGTGCCGCCGAGCGCGCCGGTCATGTCGACGAACGTCACGCCCTCGTACGCGTCCTCGATCAGTTCGCGCGCCTTGGCCAGCGCGTCGAGGCCGTTCTGCTTGCCGTTCCAGTAGAGCGCCACCGTGGCGCCGTCGAGCGTCCCGGGCCGGGGCGCGGGCGGGAACCGGTCGCCGTCGGCGTGGGATCGGGGCGTGGCCACCGGGTTGACGATGCTCAGCTGGGCACTCATGACAGGACCTCCACCACGATCTCCGTTCCTGGGCTGCGGCGGCGCAGCGTCTCCGCCATGAGCTGGCGCAGCTCGTGCTGCGGCAGGATGCAGACGTCGTCCTTGCAGTCGGGGCCCGCGTCGCCGGGCCGGTATCCGACCCGGATCGTGCCGGCGTCCTCCGCCAGCAGCACGAGCTCGCCGCCGTCCCGGCGGACCATCCGCTCGAACTCCGCCACCAGCTTCGTTCCTGTCGACTCCACCGCCATCACCACCCTTGTTTCCATAATCAGGTACCTAGTTTTACAGCCGGACCAGCCGGTAACAAGGGGTCCGAGCCTAATTAAGGTACCTAGTTTTTCTCAGCTATGCTTTCTATCATTACTAAGATAAGCTGAGACAGTGGCAGGGCTCAAGCGGGTGTCCGCGGGAAGGTCAGGACGGCTCGCGCACGTCCGCCCAGTCGATCACCTGGGTGAGCTGGCGGGGATACCCCTCGCGCAGCCGCCGTCCGAACTCCTCCTCCAGCTCCCGCATGGCCTCGCGGGCGCGGCCCGCCTCGCGCGCCGCCACCGCCGCGTGCACGGCGCGCAGCCGGCCCAGCACCTCGGCGCGGTACGGCTCGTCGGGCGCGAACCCGGCGCTGTTGACGATGGCCCGCAGGGCCGGGCTGAGGAAGGCGAACAGCTCGTTGTGGCTGCTCTCGGCCAGATGCCGCCAGTAGGTCTCGTACGCCGCGGAGAAGGCCCGGTAGGAGCCGAGCCCCCGCTCGATCGCGTCGAGGTCGCCGGCCATCGCGGCCACCTCCTCCTCGGTGGCGTTCAGCGCGGCCAGCTCCGCCATCCCCGGCTCGATCATCACCCGGGCGTCCAGCACCGCCCGCAGCGGCGCCCCGGCGAACTGCAGCAGCAGGGCGATGGTGGAGGCGAGGTTGGACCAGCCGGGCTGGGCGATCTCCGGCCCCCCGTTCGGCCCCGGCCGCATCACGATCAGCCCCTGGTGCTCCAGGAACCGGAGCGCCTCCCGGTAGGTGCCCCGCCCCACCCCGTGCCGCCGCATCGCCTCGGCCTCCGGCAGGTAGCGGTCGCCGGGACCCATGCCGCCGGCCCGCATCGTCTCCACGATCTGCCGGGCCACCTCCAGGGACAGCTTGGGGCGGCGCTCCCCGGATTCGACTCGCATCCGCAGATTGTACGCAGCACCCACGGGAGGACCCGATGACCGATCTCGGCCTGCTGAACCTCTGTCACGTGGGCATCGCGGTGCCCAGCGTCGAGGAGTTCACCCGCTCCTGGGGCGCGCTGCTGGGCGTCTCCGGCTGGCTCGTCCAGGAGATCGAGCACCCCGCCGGCCTGCTGCAGCTGCACGGCGAGCGGCAGGGCCCGTCCCGTTCCAGGATCGCCATGGGCCGCCTGGCCGGCACGGCGATCGAGCTGGTCGAGCCGCTGGACGGCCGCACCCGCACCTCGGCCTGGCTGGAGACGCGCGGCCCCGGCATCCACCACCTGGCCTTCTGGGTGGCCGACCTGGACCGCGCCGTGGCCGCTCTCGCCGATCACGCCGACATCACCTACTCCCCCGCCGCCCGCACGCAGCCGGCTCCGGTCTCGGCCGTGGCCCGCGGCCGGGGACCTCTCCCCCTCGGGACGCAGGCCCCTGATCCGGGTTTCTGGCTGTACGCGGAACCGCGCGGCGGCCAGGCTTCCTGGTGCCTGGAGCTCCTCGACGCGCGGCGCGCCGACGTCGTGCGGGCGACCTTCGGCGACCACCTCGTGTACCCCGTGTCATGATCGGCCGCACACAGGTCTTGCCGGGGAAGTGACGCAGGCGACAATATAAGTCGCTATACGTCTAACGACGCGCCCCTGGCACCAACGGAGGTGGCCTGTGACGATGATCGGCTCGGCAGTACCACGCAAGGAGGACGCCGCGCTGCTGACCGGGCGCGGCACGTTCGTGGACGACATCCATCGTCCCGGGCTGCTCCACATGGTCTACGTGCACAGCACGCAGGCCCACGCGCTCATTACCGGCATCGACGCCGAGGAGGCCCGGTCGCTGCCGGGCGTGCTCGGCGTGTGGACCGCGCGGGACTTCGCCGGGCTCCCGCCGCGCCCGTCCGTGCCCGGCCTGGAACGCGGCTATCTCGCCGGCGACAAGGTCCACTACGTGGGCGAGCCGGTGGCCGTGGTCGTCGCCGCCGACCGGTACACCGCCGCGGACGCGGCGCGCGCCGTGCGGGTGTCGTACGAGCCGCTGCCGGTGATGGCCACGGTGGAGGCCGCCCTCGCACCGGACGCCGTGCCCATCTTCGCGCCCCTGCCCGGCAACCTGGCGCTGGAACAGCCGGTGACGCCGGACATCGCCGACGACCTGGCGGCCGCCCCGCGCCGCCTGCGCGCCCGGCTGGTCAACCAGCGCTGCGCCGGCGCGCCGCTCGAGCCTTTCGGCGTGCTCGCGGACTGGACCGGTCCCGGCCCGACCGTGTGGGCCACGGTGCAGGCGCCGCACCGGGTCCGCGCGGAGATCGCCGAGCGGTTCGGCCTGGCCAGGCACCTGGTCCGGGTGATCGCGCCCGACGTGGGCGGCGCCTTCGGGGTGAAGTCGTCGTTCATGCCCGAGCTGTTCCTCGCGCCCGAGCTGTCGCGCCGGCTCGGCCGCCCGGTCAAGTACGTCGAGACCCGCGGCGAGCACATGGTGCACACCTACCACGGGCGCGACCAGGTGCAGGACATCGAGGTCGGGTTCGACGCGGAGGGCCGCCTGCTCGCCCTGGACGTCACGATCACCGTCAACATCGGCGGCGTGCCCGACCCTGTGGGCATCGGACTCGCCACGCTCACCTCGTACATGCTGGGCGGCTGCTACAAGATCCCGAAGATCGCCGCACGCTACCGCAGCGTCGTTACGAACACCACGCCTACAGCGTCCTACCGGGGCGCGGGGCGGCCCGAGGCGAGCTACCTCATCGAGCGGGTGGTCGACCTCGTCGCCCGTGAGCTGGGCAAGGACCCCGCCGACGTGCGGAAGGTCAACCTGATCCAGCCGCAGGAGATGCCGTACCAGACCCCGTTCGAGGGGATCGTGTACGACGAGGCGGACTATCCGGCGGCGCTGGACCTGCTGCTGAGCGAACTGGACTACGAAGGGCTGCGCGAGGAGCAGGCCCGGCGGCTGGCGGACCCGGCCGCGCCGCTGCTCGGCGTCGGACTGTCCACCTTCGTGGAGATGGGCGGATTCGGCCCGACGCCGCTGTTCGAGCAGTTCGGCTACCTCGGCGGCTGGGAGTCGGCGAACGTCCGGCTGCAGCCGGACGGCTCGGTGATCGTCCTGGTCGGCACCGCCCCGCACGGGCAGGGCCACCAGACCGCCCTGGCCCAGATCGTCGCCGACCAGCTGAACGTGCCCTTCGACGACATCAGCGTGCTGTACGGCGACACGGCGGTGGTGCAGGAGGGCACCGGCACCATGGGCAGCCGGGGCATGCCGGTCGCGGGCAACGCCGTCCTGCAGGCCGCGGCGGAGGTGGCCGCCAAGGCCAGGGCCATCGCCGCGCACATGCTGGAGGCCGACGCCGACGACGTGGTGCCGATCGGCGACGGGTTCCAGGTCAAGGGCGTGCCCGAGGTGACGGTGACGCTGGCCGAGGTCGCCGAGCGGTCGTTCAAGCCGCACCTGCTGCCCGAGGGCACCGCGCTCGGCCTGGAGAACACCACGTACTTCGAGCCGAAGAACCTCAGCTACCCGAGCGGCGCGCACGGCTGCGTGGTGGAGATCGACCGGGACACCGGCCGGGTGTCCGTCCTGCGCTACGTCTGCGTGGACGACTGCGGCACGGTCATCAACCCGCTGACGGCACGCGGGCAGATCCACGGCGGCGTCGCCCAGGGCATCGCGCAGGCGCTCATGGAGAAGGTCGCCTACGACGCCACCGGCCGGCCGCTCACCGCCTCCCTGGAGGACTACATGGTGCCCGGCCCGCTCGACCTGCCCCGGTACGAGACGCACCACATCGAGACGAAGTCCAGCTTCAACCCGCTCGGCGCCAAGGGGCTCGGCGAGGCGGGGGCGACGGCCGCGCCGCAGGCCGTGGTCAACGCCGTGGTGGACGCGCTGGCGCACCTCGGCGTGCGCGACGTGGAGATGCCCTGCACGCCGGAACGAGTCTGGAAGGTCATGCACGATGCGAGTTGAGATCACCGTCAACGGGCAGCCGCACAGCAGGGAGATCGAGCCCCGGCTGCTGCTCGTCCACTTCCTGCGCGACACGCTGTCCCTGACCGGCACCCACGTCGGCTGCGACACCTCCAGCTGCGGCGCGTGCACGGTCCTGCTCGACGGCGAGGCGGTGAAGTCCTGCACCGTCCTGGCGGCGCAGGCGGACGGCTGCGCGGTCACCACGGTCGAGGGGCTGGCCGGTGAGGGCGGGCTGTCGCCGGTGCAGCAGGGCTTCCGTCAGTGCCACGGCCTGCAGTGCGGGTTCTGCACGCCGGGCATGGTGATGGCGGCCACCGCGCTGCTGGCCGAGAAGCCGGACCCGACGGAGCAGGAGATCCGCGCCGGCCTCAAGGGCAACATGTGCCGGTGCACCGGCTACCAGATGATCGTCGAGTCGGTCCAGTGGGCGGCCGCGAACGGAGGCGCGAAGTGATCCCGGCCGGCTTCTCCTACGTGCGCGCGGGCTCCGTCGAGGAGGCGCTCGGCGAGCTCTCCCGGCACGGCGGCGCCGCCAGGGTGCTGGCGGGCGGCCACTCGCTGCTGCCCGCGATGAAACTGCGGCGGACCGAGCCCGGCGTCCTGATCGACATCGGCAGGCTCCGCGAGCTGTCGTACGTCAGGGCGGACGGCGACCGGGTCGCCGTCGGCGCGCTCACCAGCCACCGGACGCTGGAGCGCGACCCGGTGGTGGCCGCGCAGGCGCCGCTGCTGGCCGCCGCCGCCCGCCGGATCGGCGACCCGCAGGTGCGCAACCGGGGCACGATCGGCGGCTCTCTGGCGCACGCCGACCCGGCGGCGGACCTGGCCGCCGCGGTGCTCGCGCTGGACGGTGTGCTGGTGGCCCGCGGCCCGTCGGGCACGCGGGAGATCCCGGCGCGGGAGTTCTTCACCGGGCGGTACAGCAACGCGCTGGCGCCGGGCGAACTGCTCACCGAGATCCGGCTGCCGGCCGCGCCTGGCCGGGCGTACGCGTTCGAGAAGTTCAGCCGCCGCGCCCTGGACTGGGCCGTGGTCGGGGTCGCCGCTCAGGCGCGGCCCGGCGGCGGCGTGGCGATCGCGCTGATCGGCATGGGGCCGACGCCGGTGCGGGCGACGGCGGTGGAGGAGGCGCTGGCGGCGGGCACGCCGGCCGCCGAGGCCGCCCGGCTCGCCGCGCGCGGCTGCGAGCCGCCGGACAACGCGGTGGCGAGCGCGTCCTACCGCGCCCACCTCGCCGAGGTGCTGGTGACGCGCGCCCTGGCCGCGTTGTAGGCGGCCGCTGGAAGAGAACGCCGGGGTCCGGCCGCGACCGCCGCGGCCGGACCCCCGTCACGTCCGGCACCGTCACGTCCGGCACCGTCACGTCCGGCACCGTCACGTCCGGCACCGTCACGTCCGGCAGCGACGCGGGGAGCCCTGGGCCGGCGTCCGTCCGAGGGCTCAGGAGCCCGGTCTGACCTGCTGGAGCAGCGGCAGCACGCGGTACGGGACGCGGCTGCGCAGCGCGACCTCGGTGCGGGTGCGGACCACCCCGGGCAGCGCCAGCAGGGCCTGCACGATCTGCTCCAGGTGGCCGTTGTCGACGGCGGCGATCCGGCACAGCAGGTCGCCCTCGCCGGTGGTGGAGTACGCCTCCAGCACCTCGGGGAGACGGCCGAGCCGGTCCGTCACGTCGTCGAGCATGCCCTGCGCGAGGTGCAGGTGGACGAACGCCTGGACCGTGTAGCCCAGGGCGGCCGGCGAGACGTGCGCGGCGTAGCCGGTGATCGCCCCGCGCCGCTCCAGCCGGGCGATGCGGGCCTGCACCGTGCCCCTGGCCACCCCGAGCACCCGCGCGTACTCGCGGTAGCCCGCGCGCGGCTCCTCCAGGAGCAGGCGCAGCAGGGCGAGGTCCAGCTCGTCGAGGTCCACCGGCCGGTCAGCCCGTCAGCACGGGGCCGATCTCCGCCCGCCAGGGGGCGAGATCGGCGTAGTCGCGGAAGGCCGTGATCAGCTCACGGTCCGGGTCCACCTCGGCGACGCCGTTGCAGGCGACGCGGTACTCACGGCCGTCGATCCAGAACCGGTCGACGCGTTCGAGCCACGCGCGGTCCTCGGCGTAGCTCGCGCTCACCAGGTCCCAGCGCACCCGCTCGGAGCGGCGCAGGATCGGCCCGAGCAGCGCCGCGACAGCCTCGCGGCCGACCGCGGGCGGATGCGGGACGTTCGCGTACGTGGCGTCCGCGGCGAAGCAGGCCGCCGCCGCCGCCGCGTCCCTGGCGTGCACCGCGGCGAGGAAGCGTTCGGTCACCCGGCGGGCGGCCGTCATCCGAAGACCACGGGGTAGGAGGCGAAGTGGTCGCGGGAGGAGTGCGGGTCGCGCTGCGGCGGCCTCTGGGGGTCGGGCCTGGCGCCGGCGGCGAGCAGCGCCGACAGCATGAGCGTGACGGTGCCGAGGACCTGCTCGTGCGCCTGCTCGGCGCCGTCGCTCTCGGGTACGCCGCCGGCGAGCTCGGTGCCGATGCACGCGTGCATGCCGCCGCCGAAGGCGTGGCCCCACCGGGGGACCCCGTCCGGGACCTCGCGCAGCGGGTCGAAGACGTCCGGCCGCTCGAACACCCGCGGGTCGCGGTTGGCCGCCGCGAGGTCGAGCACGACCAGCGCCCCCTCGGGGATCTCGGCGCCGCCGCGCAGCACGGCCGGGGCGAGCGCCCGGCGGTGCGCGACGGGGCTGGCCGGGTGCAGGCGCAGGGTCTCGTGCACGCAGCGCTGCAGCAGGGCCGGGTCGTCGAGCGCCTTCTCGGCGGCGGCCGGGTCGCGGCGGACCCAGGCGAAGAACTCGTCGGCCGAGTGGGTGAAGGCGTCGGCCGTGCTGTGCGAGCCCGCCTGCAGGTAGAAGGCGCATTCGCGGAGCAGGATCTCCTCGTCGATGTCCAGCTCGTCCCAGTGCCGCAGCAGGCCGGTGAGCACGTCGCGGGGCAGGTCCTGCTCGTCCAGCTCGCCGGCGGCGTGCTTGGCCAGGAGGTCGCGGCGGCGGGCCAGCGACGGCCGCAGGAACGCGGCGTCGAACTCCTCCAGCGCCGCCCGTACCTCGGCCCTGACCGCGTCCCGGTCCCGGGTGGTGTGCACGAGGGTGGCGCCCTCGGAGAAGACCTTGGCGTAGCGGTAGAGCGCGTCCGCCTCGGCCGCGCTGCCGGTGGGCCGGTCGATGCCGGCGACCAGGGCGGTCAGGCTCATGATCGTGCGGTAGCCGAGCTCGACCAGGTCGGCGTGGCCCTCGGCGGCGAACGGCGCCAGCGTGTCCCGGACGACGTCGTGCAGGAACGCGCGCTCCCAGTGGCGGAAGGTGCCCCGGCGGAACAACCGGTTCTCCACCCGGCGCCGCACCCGGTGGTCGTCCCCGTGCAACACCAGCAGGCAGTCGGCCATGACGACCCCGCCCTCGTCATAGAGCGCCTGTTTGAGGTCGCGCAGCCGGAATGCCTCGCGTACGTCGGCGTAACCGTCCAGGGTGATCGTCGTCATCGCCTCGCGCTCTCTGCTCCACACGGGGTTAGAACACTAACGACGCTACCAGTGACCGTCTTCCTGGGGAAGATCTGACCTCCGAGGCGGCCCGGAGGTTGGTCGTTAGGGTCTTGACGCCGCTCGGTACGTCACGAGACCCTCAGCAGGGACCGGCAACCCCCCGATCCGGTCGTGCGCCAACGGAGGAGCAAGTCCAGATGACAGCCGTCGCCGAAGAGACAACCATTGTCCTCACGACGTTCGCGGACGCCAAGGACGCCTATCGCAGCAAGGATCTGCGTCAGTCCCTCTACGACGAGGGCGAGGTCGTCATGGCGGACGTGCTGGTGAACCTGCACGGCGACGAGCACCGGTCCCGGCGTCGCGTGGAGAACCGGATGTTCCGGCGCGAGGTGTTCGAGCGCTACGAACGCGAGCTGTTCCCGCAGGTGATCGAGCAGACCCTGGCCCCCCACCGGAGCGAGGGCCGGGTCGACCTGGTGCATCTGGGGCACGAGCTGATGCTCAACCTCGCCGCCCTGACCGCGGGCGTCGACCGTCCGGCGGGCACCGCCGAGGAGACCCGGCGGCTCTACGACTACATGATGAAGTTCATCGAGGGCGCCACGCTCGCGCACTCCACCAAGGACAAGGACGAGCAGCGGCGCGTGATCGCGCAGGCGCTGGAGGACTGGGACGCGGAGTTCCTGGCCCCGTCCATCGCCCGCCGCCGCGAGCTGCTGGAGCGGGAGGCGGCGGGCGAGGACGCCGACGTGCCCAGCGACGTGCTGACCACGCTGCTGCGCCACACGGGCGAGCTGCGGCTGCCGCCCGAGGTGATCCGCAGGGAGGTCGCGTTCTTCCTGCTGGCCGGCGCCCACACCAGCGCCACCGCGTTCGTCCGCTCGGTCGACCACATCCTGGGCTGGGTCGAGGAGCACCCCGAGGACGCCGGCCTGGCCGCCACCGACCCGCTGTTCGTCCAGCGCTGCGTGCACGAGACCGTACGGCTCAACCCGTCGAGCCCGGTCGGCAGGCGGCGCGCGCTGGCGCCGATCACGCTGCGCTCCGGCATCGAGATCCCCGAGGGCGCGACCGTGGTGATCGACCTGCAGTCGGTCAACCGCGACCCGGAGGTCTTCGGCGCGAACGCCGGCGCGTTCGACCCGCACCGCGAGCTCCCCGCGAACGTGGCCCCGTTCGGGCTGAGCTTCGCCGCCGGGATGCACGTGTGCATCGGCCAGGACCTGGCCGCCGGAGTCGTGCAGCGCGCCGGCGCCGACCCGGACGACCACCTGTTCGGCCTGGTCACCGGCGTGGTGCAGCGGATGTTCGCGGCGCGGGTGCGGCGCGACCCGGACAACCCGCCGCAGCGGGACGCCAATACCCAGCGGCCCTACTGGGGCTCCTACCCTGTGCTGTTCGGAGGGGACGAGTGACGTATCGGATCGAGCTCGACCGGGATGTGTGCATCAGCTCCGGCAAGTGCGTCGCCGAGTCGCCGGAGGTGTTCCGGTTCGACGACGACGAGGTCGTGGCGCTGGTGCCGGGCGGGCCGCGACCGTCCGACGAGCAGATCTTCGACATCGCCCGCGACTGCCCTTCCGGCGCCATCCGCGTCTTCGACGG
Source organism: Nonomuraea sp. CA-218870 (assembly GCF_050936535.1). Taxonomy (NCBI): domain Bacteria; kingdom Bacillati; phylum Actinomycetota; class Actinomycetes; order Streptosporangiales; family Streptosporangiaceae; genus Nonomuraea; species Nonomuraea sp. CA-218870. The sequence continues at coordinate 5,080,993 of NZ_JBNJMN010000001.1, forward strand.
GGACGAGGAGATCGATGTCTACTGAGTGGGACCCGGCCGCGGCGCCCGGCCGGGGGACTCCCCCGGGCCCGCCCGCCGCCGGGCACCGCTCCCGCACCGCTCGCCGGCCGGGGCCGTAGCCGTGGACCTGGGGATCCGGGGCCGGCGGGCCGCCGTGGCCGCGGCGAGCGCGGGGCTCGGTCACGCGAGCGCGGCCGCGCTGGCGGCCGAGGGGGCGCAGGTCACGATCTGCGGCTCCGACGAGGGGCGGGCGCGCGCCGCGGCGGAACGGCTGGGCGCCGGCGTGCGGTGGCTGCGCGCCGACGTCTCCGGGCCTGACGGCGCCGCGGCGTTCGTCGAGGAGGCCGCCGCGCTGATGGGCGGCCTCGACATCCTGGTGGTCAACGGGCCGGGCCCGCCGCCCGGCACGATCGCGCAGACCCCGCCGGAGGCGTACCAGCCGGCGCTCGAACGCAGCCTGCTCACCGTCGTGCGGATGTCCCTGGCCGCGCTGCCCCACATGCGGGAGCGCGGCTGGGGCAGGATCGTCGCGATCACCTCGCTCGGGGTGCGCCAGCCGTACCCGAACCTCGCGCTGTCCAACACCGCCCGCGCGGGCGCCACGGGTTTTCTGCGCACGCTGGCCCGCGAGGTGGCCGCGGACGGGATCACGGTGAACTCCGTGCAGCCGGGGCTGCACCGTACCGAGCGCGTCACGCAGGTGTACGGCGGCAGCCCGCCGGTCGGCGACGTCCCCGCGGGACGGCTCGGCGAGCCCGCCGACTTCGGCGCGGTCGTCGCCTTCCTGTGCTCGGCGCAGGCCGGGTACCTCACCGGCGCGGCGGTGCCGGTCGACGGCGGGGCCTACCAGGCGCTGCTGTGAGCGTGTGTCCCGCCGGTTAACCGTGGTGAACATCGGGTGAAAAAGCATGCCGCCGGAAGCCGTGGCTCGTAGCGTCGTTATAGTTATGACGACGCTTGGAGCACTACGGCAAGCCAGGCTGACAAGGGGAGGACGCAATGACGAAATGGGCCGTGGTCACCGGGGCGGCGCACGGCATCGGAGCCGTCATCGCCGAGCACGCGGTGAAGGAGGGCTACCGGGTCGCCGCATGGGACGTCGACGGCCCCGCCGTCGAGCAGACGGCCCGCGACATCGGGGAGGCGTGCGTGGGCTCGGCCGTCGACGTCTCCGACGAGGAGTCGGTGCGGCGGGCCACGGCCAGGCTGCCCCAAGCGCCGCACCTGGTGGTGAACAACGCCGGCATCGTCCGGTTCGGGCCGCTGCTCGACCTCCCGGTGACGGAGTGGGAGGCCGCGCTGCGGGTCAACCTGACCGGGACCTTCCTCGTGGCCAGGACCCTGGCCAAGGTGATGGCGGAGGCGGGCGGGGGCGCGATCGTCAACCTCGCCTCGATCAACGGCATCGCCGCCGCCCCGCACGCCGGCGCCTACTCGGCCAGCAAGGCCGGGGTGGTCCGGCTGACCGAGCACATGGCGATGGAGTGGGCCAGGCACGGCATCCGGGTCAACTGCGTGGCTCCCGGGCTGATCCACGCGGGCATGTCGGACGCCATCTACGCCGACCCCGAGGTGCGGCGGGTGCGCGAGGGCGCGGTGCCGCTGGGACGGCTGGGCTCGGCCGAGGACATCGCCGCCGCGGTGCTCTTCCTCGGCTCGGAGAAGTCGGCCTACGTCAGCGGCCAGACCCTCGCCGTCGACGGCGGCCTGATCAAGAGCACGCTGGCCTCGCTGCCGCGGCCGGCGTCGGTGGACTCCGTCGGCTTCGCCGAGGCCTGACGACCGCCGGGGGGTGCGTCACGGCGACGTGACGCACCCCCCGTTTTTCGCGCGTACGGATCAGCCTCGGGTGGTCCATCGGATGGCGCGACGGAGGATCTCGCGGTGCTCGGGCACCTCGTACGACGGCGGGTGGTGGCCCAGCGCGTCGTAGACCACGCGGCCGCCGCCGTGCTCGCGGGCCCACAGCAGGGGATGCCGGGCCTCGGCGCGGGGCCCGGAGGGCTGACAGGCGGTGAGCAGCGGGACGATCCCCGGCGCCAGGTCCAGGTCCCCGTACACCTCGTCGACGACCGTGAACGGATCGAGGCCGTCGACCAACTCGTGCCCGGCCTCCGGCCGCACCTCGACGGCCGGGCCGACGGGCGGGTGGTGGGAGCGTCCCCACACCCAGGCGCCGCCGAGCGTCCGCCCCCACTCCGGCCAGTCGTCGAAGCAGATGCTCGCCGTGTGCAGACCGAGCACGCCGCCGCCCGCCTCCAGGTGGGCCGCCAGCGCGGCCCTGGCGCTCGCGGACGGGCTTGCGCCCTCCGCGCCGGCGAGCTCCCGGTAGCGGGCGGGGGTTCCTGGCCCCGTCATCGTCCACCGCAGCGCGTTCACCACCAGCAGCGCCGCGCCCGGCAGGGCGTGCAGGGCCGCGTCGGCCCCGGTGTGCACCTCGGCCTCCAGGCCCTGGCCGGCGAGCAGCTCGGTCAGGCAGGCGGTGGTGGCGGGGAAGTCGTGGGTGAGCCCGCCGGACAGCACAACGGCACGCATGGCACGTCCTTCTCAGGTAGGTGGTCGGTCATCCTGGGGCTCCTGCGGCCGCCGGGGCACCCAGTTCCAGACGATCTCCGGCCGGCCGTCCACGAGCGCGGCCAGGACGCGGCGACGGGCGATCAGCCAGGAGCCGCCTTCGCGTCTCAGCTCGTCGACGTACCGCAGGTGCGCGCGCCACCGTGAGCCGTCCCACTCCTCGTGGGCCGCCGTGACGTAGGTGATGGCGGTGGCCCGGTCCGGGTCGGCGGCGTGGTGGATGACGCGGCTCTGCCCGAGCTGGTGATGGGTGCGGCGGAACTGCGCCTGCCCGGCCGCGATCCGGTCGCGCACCGCGGCGCGTCCGGTCACCGGCCCGCCCCGCCCCGGCCCGTAGTCGGTCACGCAGTCCTCGGTGAACAGGGCGGCGACGGCGTCGATGTCGTACTCGTCGAGCCGCTCGCAGTACAGCGCCAGAAGGCCGGCGATCGCCGGCCGGTCGTCGAGCTCGCTCATCCGGCGTCCTCCCCGTGGGCGCGCAGTCGCGGCAGGATCTCCTCGCCGAACAGCCGCAGCCTGCACCGCTGGACGTCCGGATCGGGCTCGGGGAACAGCAGGCGGATCACCAGCTGGACGTTCGCCCAGGCGCGGAGCGAGTCGAGCACGCCGGTCAGCGTCCGCACGACGGCGTCGGCGTCCCCGTACGCCTGCACACCGGCTCCCGCCGGGGCGGCCGGGCCGTTGAGAGAGCCGGTGACGAGGCCGGTGACGAGGCCGGTGACGGGGCCGTCGACGAGGCCGGCGTAGACGTCGCGTCCGGCCTGGATGCTCTCGTACGTGCGCTGCTGCGCGGCGAAGGCGCGCAGGGCGGACGAGGTCCCCGCGCCGGGCTCGTCCAGCACGCACGTCACGTTGACGGCGCGGGTGAACGACGGGTCCGCCGGATCGCGCACGGCGGCCAGGTGCCCGGAGGCGTCGCCGACGATGTGCGGCTCTCCTCTGCCGGTCAGGTGGCCGTCGGCGAGCAGTCCCGCGCGGCGCACCGCGCGCGGCGCGTAGCCGCCGAGCCAGATCGGGACCGGCCGGGCGGGAGGCGGCGTCACGCGCGCGCCGTGCAGTCCCAGCTCGGGGCTGTGCACCGGCTCCCCCGCCCAGGCGCTGCGCAGCGCCGTGACGAGTGCCTCCAGGCGGGAGCCCCTGGTGGCGGGGTCGACGCCGAACGCCGCGTACTCGTGGGCCGCGTACCCGATCCCGAGGCCGAGGACCAGCCGCCCGCCGGACAGCTGGTCGACCACGGCGGCGTCCTCGGCGATCCGGAGCGGATGGTGCAGCGGGGCCAGGAGCACCCCGGTGCCGAGCGTGAGCCGGGAGGTCGCGGGGGCCAGGGCGGCGAGCAGGGTCAGCGGGGAGGGCAGGTAGCCGTCGGGCAGCCCGTGGTGTTCGGAGACCCAGAACGCGTCGAACCCGGCCTCCTCCGCGGCGACGGCGAGCGGGACCGCGTCGCGGTAGTGCGCGCCCGCGTCCCGCTGCCCCGTGTAGAGGCCCACGCCGAAGCTGCGGCGCCGCCCCGGCGGCACGTCGGTCATCCTGCCTCGCCTTCTATAGTCGTTAGTAACTATACTCCTATCAGGTCAGACATTCAGGACACAGGAGGCCGTCGCCGGGCGGTACGCGGACGTCGTCGGCGTGAACTCCGAGAGGACATGCCGGCGTCCCCGCACTGCCTCATCGGCCCGCGCTCCGCCCTCGCCGAGCGCCTCGCGGAGCTGGAGGAGCGCTGGGGCTTCGGCTACGTGACCCTGTACGAGGCCGACCTGCCGTCCTTCGCCCCGCTCATCAGCGGATGAGACGCCCAGCGGGGACGGCCTGGGCTCTCAGGTGGCCGTCCAGGCGCCGTCCACGGGGATCACCGCGCCCGTGAGGTAGGACGCGCCCTCCGAGAGCAGGAACGCCACGGCCGCCGCGATCTCCTCAGGCTCGCCCGTGCGCGCCATCGGGATGCGGTTCATCAGCCACGCCGTCTGCTCGGGAGAGCCGAGCCGGTCCGCCGTCATCGGCGTACGGATGACGCCGGGCGCGAGGGCGTTGACCCGGATCCCGGCGGGAGCCAGCTCGGCCGCCGCCGCCCGGACCAGCCCGGCGACACCTGCCTTCGCGGCCACGTAGTGCGGTTGCCCGGTGACGGCGTGGGTGCCGGTCACCGAGCTGATGGTGACGACAGCGCCGCGGACGCCGGCGGCCAGCCAGCGCCGGGCGCAGCCCTGGATGCCGAGGAACGTCCCGGTGACGTGCACGGAGAGCATGCGCTCGAACTCGGCGACGTCGAGCTCGGTGATCGCGCCCCGGCTGCGGTGACCGGCGCAGTTGACCAGGGCGTCGAGCGGCCAGACCGCGTCCAGCACCCGCTCCCAGGAGTCCCGGTCGGCGACGTCGAGCTCGTGCCCGCCGGGGCCGGGGCGCAGGTCGGCGACCTCGGCCTGCCAGCCCTGCGCGGCGAGCAGCTCCGCGCAGGCGGCGCCGATGCCGGAGGCGCCGCCGGTGACGAGGACGCGGCCGGGTGCGGTCATCAGGGAACCTCCGGGGAGTCAGGGCGGACGGGCCGTTCAGGCGGACGGGCCGTTCAGGCGCAGGAGCCTGGCGGCGTTGGACGAGAGGGCGGCGGGGTCCAGGCCCGGCCCCTCGTGGGCGCCGGAGTCCCAGCCGGCGAAGTTCGTGCCGAACACCAGCCGCTCGGTGCCCGCGTGCTCGGCCAGCAGGTTCAGCGCCTGCTCGTCGTGCACGTGCGTGTCGAACCACAGGCGGCGGTAGTAGTGCTCGAAGCCGTTCTCCCGCAGCTTCGCCCCGGCCCACGGGCGTTCGACGACGGCGCGGGCGAACCGCCCGGCGACGAACGCGGCCGCGCCGCCGCCGTGCGAGACGCACACGTCCAGGCCGGGATGCCGCTCCAGCACGCCGCCGAAGACCAGCGCGGCCACGGCCAGCGTCTCGTCGCGGGCGAACCCGAAGAGCAGGTCGAGGTCGAAGCGCCGGAGCCGGGGGTCGGCCGGCGGCCCGTCGGGGCCGAGCGGCGACGGGTGCACGAACAGCGGCACGTCCAGGTCCACGAGCGCCTCGTAGAGCGGGTCGAGCTCCGGGTCGTCCAGGGTCCGCCCGGCGGGGTCGGTGTCCACGTACACGGCCGCCAGCCCCAGCTCGCGCACCGCGCGCCGGGCCTCGGCGATCGACGCGGCGACGTCCTGCACCGGCAGCTGGGCCGCGCCGAGCAGCCGCCCCGGGTACGCGGCCACCGTCGCGGCCAGCGCGTCGTTGTGGGTCCGCGCGTACGCCACCGCCGGGCCGGCGTCCAGCCGGTCGAAGTAGGTGAGCGGGTTGGGCGACAGCAGCTGGACGTCGATGCCCGCCTCGTCCATGGCCGCGACGCGGGCGTCCACGTCCATGAACGGGCTTCCCGCGTAGCGCACGCCGCGCAGCACGTACCCGCCGACGCGGTAGAAGGGGGTGCCGTCGTCCGCGACGCCCAGCTCGGGACCGGCGGCGCCGGCCGCGCCCAGGCTGACCTCCAGCACGGCGTGCGCGTGCACGTCGATCACCGGCGTGCGCCGCCCGCCCTCGGACCGCCCGGGGAAGCGCTCGTACGAGCCATCGGAGGAGCGGCCGGAGGGACGGCCGGAGGGACGGTCGGAGGGACGGTCGGAGGGACGGTCGGAGGGACGGTCGGACGGCCCGGTGGACGGCCCGGTGGACGGGGGGCCGTGGCGCGGGTCAGACACGGGCCAGCTTCTCCAGTTGCTCCTCCGTCAGGGCCAGGCCGCGGGTGAGCGGGCAGGAGGCGAGGAACCGGACCTGGTCGGTGGAGCGCATCCGCCGCTCGGGGATCGGGGTGGTGATGTCGATCCGGCGGCCGCCCTTGATGACCTCGGCGATCCGGGCGCGGTCCTGGAGGATCGTGATGTCCCGCAGCGGGTCGCCGTCGATGACGAGGACGTCGGCTAGCCGGCCGGGCTCCAGCGTGCCGACCTCGCCCTCCATCCGCAGCGCGAAGGCGCCGTTGCGGGTGGCGGCGACGATCGCCTCCATCGGCGTCATGCCCATGTATTGGACGAACATCTCCAGTTCGCGGGCGTGCCACTCGCCGACCGGGGTGACGGCGAAGCCGGTCTCCGAGCCGGTGAGGAACGGCACGCCGGCGGCGTGCGCCTTGGCCATCTGCGCGGCGGTGATCTCGATCTCGGCGCGGAACACGTCGAGCAGCTCGGGCGCGCTGCCGATCTTCTGGCCGTAGTCGGCGAGGTTGCCGAGGAGCGTGAAGGTCGGGCACAGCGCGCTGCCGGACTCGATCACTGCTTCGAGGGCCTCGTCGTCCATGTAGGAGGCGTGGTAGATCAGGTCGACGCCGGCCCTGGCGGCGTCGCGGGTGCTCGCGGAGTTGCGGCAGTGGGCGACGACCTTGGTGTTGAGCTCGTGGGCGGCGTCGCAGACGGTGCGCAGCTCGTCGAGGTTCCAGACCTGGACCTCGGGGCCCTTCATGGAGGGGATCAGGCCGGTGACCATGATCTTGATCCAGTCGACCCCGTACTTGATCTGGCGGCGCACCTCCTTGACCATCATGTCGCGGTTGTGCACGACGGTCGCGTAGCCGGTGGTGCCCTCGTCGGCGATCATCCGGCCCGCGGTGCCGCCGAGCATGGTCATCAGGGCCTGGCCTCCGGCGCGCATGCGGGGGCCCTCGACGATGCCCGTGTCGATGGCGTCGCGCAGCTCGACCCCGATGGACCACAGGCAGTCGGCGTCGAGCACGCCGGTGACCCCGGCGCGCAGCACCTTGCGCGCGTGGTAGGCCGACAGCATCGAGCTGTAGCCCTGCGTCCTGTGGTGGAAGAGCTCGTCGTTGCCGGTCGGCTCGCCGAAGCTGAGGTGGGTGTGGGCGTCGATCAACCCGGGCATGACCGTGCGGCCGGTCGCGTCGATCCGTTCGTCCACGCCGCCCGACTCGGCCTCGGCCACCGCCTCGGCGCCCAGGGCGGCGATCCGGTCGCCCCGGATCAGCACCGCCTCGCCCGCTCGCGGCGCGGCGCCGGTCCCGTCGATGACGGCGCCTCCGGTGATCAAGATGCTGTCAGCCATCGGCTCTCCTCGAACATCGGTATGCGTGTGAAGGTTAACGACTATTCGGGGTCCTGGCTAGACTGCCCGGTGTTGATCGGAATTCGTCCCGGACCCCGAGGTGATGCGACGATGGCAACGTGTCTCAGCAGAGAGTGATCGAAGAGCTTCAGCGCCTCGGCATGTCGGGCTACGAGGCCAAGGCCTACGTCGCGCTGGTGGCCGCCGGCGCCCCGCTCAACGGCTACGAGGTGGCCAAGCGCTCGGGGGTGCCGCGCAGCACGGTCTACGAGACGCTGGGCAAGCTCGTGGGCCGGGGGGCGGCCTACGAGGTGCGGCTCGGCGACGCGGGCGTGGGCTACATCTCGCTGCCCCCGGCGTCGCTGCTGGACCGGATGCGGCGCGAGTTCGACCAGTCGATCGACAGTCTGCGCGAGGCGCTGCCCGAGGTGGCCTCGCCCACCCAGGTGCGGCTGATCCACAACCTCACCGACCGGTCGTCGCTGCTCACCCGGGCCGAGGACGTGGTCGCCGCGGCGCGCAGGGACCTGTTCCTGTCCGGCTGGCCGGCCGAGATCGAGCCGCTCAAGGCCCTGGCCCGCCGGGCCGAGGCCGACGGCGTCGACGTCTCCGCGGTCGTCTTCGGCGACGACCCCGACCCGGTGGGCCACACCACCCAGCACCGCTTCTCCAGCCCCAAGGTCGCGCTGGAGAACCTGGGCTGCCGGCTGCTGGTGGTGGTGGCCGACCGCGAGCAGGCCGTCATCGGCGGCGTGGTCAACGAGGAGGCCTGGGGCGTCTACACCGACGACCCGGCGGTGGTCCTGGTCGCGGTCGAGTACGTGCGGCACGACATCGCCATGCACCTGATCGTGGAGAAGTTCGCCGCCGAGGACTTCGAGACGTTCTGGAAGTCCGATCCGGCGCTGCTGCGGCTGCGCGCCGACCACGGCGCGCCCGCCACGCTGCTCAAGAGGGGCGCCCGCGAGACCCCGGGCGGGTCGGGGCGGCGTCGCGGCACCGACATCCCGCGCTGACCCCGGGCCGGTCGCGCGCCACCTCGCGCTGATCACGGGCCGGCCCTGGCCGGATCATGGGGCGGCCCTGAGCTGATCACGGGGCCGGCCTGCCCGCCCTGTCACGGCGTCCACCGATGCGGCGGACGCCGTTCCCGCGTGCCCGTCGGCCGGGCGCGCCCGGTCACTCTCCGCCGACCGCGCCGCTCCGCGTCGTTGCCAAATCGGGACTGTCGCGTTCCTGTTTTGGACGTTAGCATCCTGACGACTAGCGGCAGGAGGCATCACCGTGTGGCAACAGATCATCAGCGGGTTGCAGGCGGGAAGCTGGTACTCGCTCATGGCACTCGCCATCGTCCTGGTACTCAAAGCGACCGATGTACCCAATTTCGCCATGGCTGAGCTGGGGTTGTTCCCGGCCTTCTGCACCTGGGCGCTCATCGACGGAGCCCAGTTGTCGTGGTGGGTCGCGGTGCCGATCGGGTTGCTCATCGGCATCGCCCTTTCCGTAGTGGTGGAACGCACGGCTATCCGGCCGATCCTGGCGGAGAACCATTTCGCCACCGTGTTGATGACGATCGCGGTCTTCGTCGTGATCAACGCGGTGGTCCAACTCGTCTGGGGTTCCGAGCCGCGCAAGATCGACTCCCCGTTCGCGGGCTCGTTCACCGTGGCGGGGCAGATCGTCGCCTACGAGCAGCTGGTCAGCATCGCGGCGGGGCTCGCGGTGATGGCCGGGCTCATCCTGTTCTTCCGTACGCCGCTCGGCGTGCAGATGCAGGCCATCGCGGAGGACCGCGTGACGCCGCGGCTGCTCGGCGTCTCGGTCACGACGGTGTTCCGCACCTCGTGGGCCCTGGCCGGGGCGATCGCCACGATCGCGCTGCTGCTGCAGGGGCAGGCCTCGCTGCTCACGGACCAGAACGGGTCCGGGCTGCTCATCAAGGGCTTCGTGGCGGCGACGCTGGGCGGGTTCTCCAGCATCACCGGGGCCTTCGTCGGCGGGCTCGCGCTCGGCGTCGCGGAGAACCTCGCGGGCGCGTACATCTCGACGTCGAGCAAGACGGCGATCGCGCTGCTGGCCATCGTCGTGGTGCTCTCGATCAAGCCGCAGGGGCTGTTCGGCCGCCACCAGGTCAGGGAGGTCTGATGAGGCAGCTCGCCCTGCTGGCCGGCTCGCCGTGGCGGATCGCCTGCGCGGCCGGCGCCCTGGCCGCCGCGCTCGTCCTGCTGGCCCTGCCCGGCCTGGTCAACCCGTACCTGCTCTTCCAGGCGTGCCTGATCATGGTGACGGCGACGGCGGGGCTCGGGCTCGTCCTGATCATGGGGTGGTCGGGGCAGATCGCCCTGTCCCAGGCCGGTTTCCTCGGCGTGGGCGCGTACGCGACCACCTTCCTGGTCAGTCAGGGCTGGGCCTGGCCGGTGGCGACGCTCACCGCCGGTCTGGTCGCCGCGCTGTTCGGCGTGCTGATCGGACTGCCGGCCACCCGGCTGCGTGGCTTCTACCTCGCGATCGCCACGCTCGCGTTCGCCGAGCTGATGATCCGCGTGTTCGTGGAGGCCACGCCGATCACCGGCGGCATCGCCGGCACCGCCGTGCAGCCGGTGGTCCTGCCCGGCATCGACGTGGACGGCAGCCGCTGGTACCTGTGCCTGGGCGTGGCCGCCGTCACCACGGCCGTCGTCATGCGCATCGGGCGCGTCGGGCTCGGCAGGCGGCTGCGGGTCGTGCGCGACGCGGAGATCGCCGCCCCGTCGCTGGGCGTGAGCCCGATGCGCACGAAGCTGCTGGCCTTCGCGCTGTCGGCGTTCATCGGCGGGATCGCCGGGGCGCTGTACGCGCAGTGCCTGTCGTACCTGACGCCGGAGATCTTCGACATGGGGCTGCTCATCGAGTTCCTGGTCGTCGCGTTCCTCGGCGGCGTGGGCTACGTCGCCGGGCCGTTCCTCGGCGCCGTCGTGGTGGTGGTGCTGCGCGATCTGCTGCAGGACCTCGGGAGCTGGCAGCGGCTCGTGTACGGGCTGATCCTCGCGCTGGCGATCGCGTTCCTGCCGCGCGGGCTGGCCTCGCTGCCCGCCCGGCTGCGGGCCAGGCGCCCGGCCCCGCCCGCGTCCGAACCGCCGCCCGTGTCCGGGCAGGCCGACCTGACGGGAGCCGCCCGATGAACACGCTCGAACTGTCGGGGATCGCCGTGCGGTTCGGCGGCAACGAGGTGCTGAAGGGCGTCGACCTCGCCATCGGCCCGGGGTTCACCGGGCTGATCGGCCCGAACGGCGCCGGCAAGACGACGGTGTTCAACGTGGTCACCGGCTACGTCCGGCCGGTCGAGGGGACGGTGCGGATCGCGGGCGAGCCGGTCCCGTCCGGCCGCCCGGCGGTCGTGGCCCGCAGGGGCGTGCGCCGCACGTTCCAGACGCCCCGGCTGGTGGCGGAGCTGACGGTCGAGGCGAACGTGCTCGCGGGGCTGGACGCCGAGCTGGCCCGCGGCGGCGGGCTTGCCGACTTCCTCGGCATCTCGCGGACGGCCCGCGCCGCCCGGGAGCGGGTGCGCGAACTGCTCGACGCCTTCGGGCTCGCCGACCGCGCCGCCGAACCGGTCGGGAACCTGCCGCTGGGCAGCCAGAAGATCGTGGAGGTGGCCCGCGCGCTCGCGCCCCGGCCGCGCATCGTCCTGCTGGACGAGCCCGCCGCGGGCCTGTCGGCCGCCGACGTGGACCGGATGGTCGCGCCGCTGGCCGAGATCGGCGCCCGCGACGAACTGTCCATCCTGATCATCGAGCACGACCTGGAGCTGGTCTCGCGGCTGTGCCCGCGGGTCGCGGCGTTGCACTTCGGGCGCATCCTCGCGGACGGCACCCCGGCCGAGGTCGTCGCCCACCCCGATGTCGTCAAGGCCTACCTGGGAGCCGGCGTTGCTACTGTCGATACGTGAGCTGACCTCCGGCTACGGCCGGATCCCGGTGCTGCGCGGGGTCGACCTCGACGTGGCCGAGGGCGAGATCGTCGCGCTGCTCGGGGTCAACGGCGCGGGCAAGTCCACGACGCTGCGGGCCGTCTCCGGCGTGCTGCCCACCTGGTCGGGCACCGTCAGCTTCGACGGCACGACCCTCGGCAGGCGCACCCCCGAGGCCAGGGCCAGGCTCGGCCTCGGCCATGTCCCCGAGGGCCGCGGCATCCTCTCCTCGCTCACCGTCCGGCAGAACCTGCGCCTGGGCGCGACCGCCCGCGGGCGCGGCGCGCGGGACGTCGCCCAGGACGAGGAGCGGCTGCTGGAGGTGTTCGACGCGCTGCGCGACAAACTGGGCGCGCCGGCCGGCTCGCTGTCGGGCGGGCAGCAGCAGATGCTGGCCGTCGCCAGGGCGCTCATCGGCCGGCCGCGCCTGGTGATGGTCGACGAGATGTCGTTCGGTCTCGCGCCGATCCTGGTCACCCAGCTGCTCGCGCTGGTCGCGCGGTTGCGCGCGGAGTCGGGCACCGCGTTCCTGCTCGTCGAGCAGAACTCGGCCGTGCTCGACATCGCCGACCGCGCGTACGTGCTCTCCGGCGGAGCCGTCCACACCTCGGGCCCCGCCCAAGAGCTCGCGGACTCGGAGAACCTCGTCCGCGCTTATCTGGGCTGAACGCTTATCTCGGCTGAACGCCTATCTCGGCTGAACACTCGCACCATCTCACTGGAGGGTCCCATGAGGCCACGACGGTTCACGCTCACCGCCCTGCCCGCCCTGCTGACCGCGCTCACCGTCGTGGGCTGTTCGTCCCAGGCCGCCGCTCCGGCCGGTGGCGACGCGGCGGCGGCGGTCCAGGGCGTCACGGACGACACGTTCACCATCGGCACGACCCTGCCGCTGTCCGGCGGCGCGGCCACCTCGGGCAAGGGCTTCGAGGCCGGGCTGAAGGCGGCGGTCAAGGAGATCAACGACAAGGGCGGGCTGCGGGGCCGCCAGGTGAACCTGGTCGTGCTCGACGACGGGTTCGAGGCGGCGCGCAGCGTCGCCAACATCCGCCGCCTGGGTGACCAGGAGAAGGTGTTCGCGGTGGTCTCCCCCGCCGGGTCGGCCAACATCCCGGGCAGCTACCCGTACCTGGCGCAGAAGGGGATGCCGCTGTTCGCGCCGGTGCTGCCGCCCGACCCGAAGCAGGACTCGGTGTTCCTGCTCGGCACCAGCCAGCGTGACCAGGCCAGGGTGATCGTGGACTTCCTGGCCGGCAAGGGCGTCAAGAAGGTCGCCGTCATCGGGCAGGACAACGAGCTCGGCCACGCGATCAGGGACGGGGTCAAGGAGGAGTCCGCGACCGTCGGGGTCGAGGTCGTCGCGAACGAGACGACCGAGCCGAACTCGACCGAGGTGAGCTCGGCGGTGCTCAAGATCCGCGAGGCGAAGCCGGACGCCATCGTGCTCGGCACGGACAACACGCAGTCGGCCCTGATCATGAAGGCGGTCGACGAGCTGGGCTGGGAGCCCACCATCATGGGCACGTCCTCGACCGTGACCACGGGCAGCGCGGGCACGGTGGGCCCGGCGGGGGCCTCCGCGAAGGGCATCTACGGCACGTTCATCTCCGAACTGCCCACCTCGGAGTCGCCCGAGGCGGAAGCGTGGCGCACCGTGCAGCAGGCCGTCGCCCCCGACCAGGTGGGCAGCGCCTACGCGTTGCAGGCGTACGCGAGCACGAAGATCTTCTTCGAGATCGTGACGCGCATGGGCGACGACCTGACCTGGGCGAACTTCCAGAAGACCGCCGAGTCCCTCAAGGGTCACGAGTCCGGCATCTACCCGCCGATCACCTTCGGCCCGGCCGCCGACGGCGGTCACGTCGGGACGACCGGCGCGAAGGTGGCGGAGTGGGACGGTTCCGAGTGGAAGCTCGTCAGCGAGGACTGGCTGGAGCCCGGCAAGATCGTGTCCTGAACCAGGTCGCCGGCTGTCCCCCTCCGGGACAGCCGGCGGACCCGTCAGGCGTGGGTGACGCCGAGGCCGAGCCCGCCGTCGATGGTGAGCACGGCTCCGGTCGCCCACTCGGCGGTGATCAGGTACTCGACCGCCTCGGCGACCTCGTCAGGAGTGCCGGCGCGGCCCAGCGCGTGGGCCGGGCCGAGCGAGCGCATCCGCTCGGCGGCGGTGGCGTCGTCCATGAGCCCGGCCCGCTGGTTGATCTCGGTGAGCACGCCGCCCGGCCGCACACAGCCGACCCGCACGCCCTGCGGCCCGAGCTCCGCGGCCAGGACCCCGGTGAGGGTCTCCAGCGCGCCCTTGGTGGCGGCGTACGGCGACACGCCGGGGAAGGCGCGCTGGGTGTGCACGGAACCGAAGAAGACCACCGCGCCCGAGCGCTCCCTCAGGTGCGGCAGGGCGAGCGCGGTCAGCATCATCGGGCCGATCGTGTTGGAGGCGAACACGTCGTGCAGCGCCCGCTCCTCCAGCTCCTCCAGCGGGCCGCGGTACATGTTGCCCGCGGCGTGCACCACGGCCTCCAGCCCGCCGCCGTGCTCCACCGCCCGGGCGACCATCCGCTCGCGGTCCGCGGCGACGGTCACGTCGGCGACGACGCCGCACGCGCCGGAGCCCGCCCGCCGGGCGACCGCCTCGACCTTCTCCGCTCGCCGGCCGGCGAGGGTCACCTTCGCGCCGGCCTTGACCAGCCGGTGCACCACCGCCTCGCCGATGCCGGAACCGCCCCCGGTGACGAGCACCGGCATCCCTTCGAGCGAACGCCCCACGGAAGCCTCCTGACCTGATTCCTTTAGACGGGATGCTAACGACGACTAGAGCGTCACAGGAAGCCGTCGCCGCCTCCTTCTAGACGTTATAAGCCTAGCGACTAGCCGGTGGTCCAGTGAACCAGCCGGCCGCCCGCGCCTTTCTGTGCCACTGGCCCAGACCCCCTTGAGCCCCGGACCCTCCGCCTGGCTGAATCTCGCCCAGAGCCACGGAAGGGACGGCATCATGACGGAGCGGGTGAGACTGGAGGACCGCTACGAGGCGACCGCCGGGCGGGTCCAGCTGACCGGCGTGCAGGCCCTGGCCCGGCTGCCGATCGACCAGCACCGCCGCGACCTCGCGCGCGGCCGGCGGGTCGCGACCTTCGTCTCCGGCTACGAGGGCTCGCCGCTCGGCGGGTACGACCTGGAGCTGCACCGGCAGCGCCGACTCCTGGAAGCCAACGACGTCGTCTTCCGGCCGGGGCTGAACGAGGAGAGCGCTGCCACCGCCGTGCAGGGCAGCCAACTGGCCAACACGCTCGACGGCGCCCGGTACGACGGTGTGCTCGGCATCTGGTACGGCAAGGCTCCCGGGCTGGACCGGGCCACGGACGCGCTGCGGCACGGCAACCTGATGGGCGCGCACCCCGGCGGCGGCGCGATCGTGCTGGTGGGCGACGACCCGGCGGCCAAGTCCTCCAGCGTGCCCTGCGCGTCGGAGTCGGCGCTGGCCGACCTGGCGATGCCCTTCCTGTATCCGGCCGACTCCCAGGACGTGCTGGAGCTGGGGCTGCACGCCGTCGAACTGTCCCGGGCGACCGGGCTGTGGGCAGGCCTGAAGATCGTCACAGCGGTGGCCGACGGCTCCTCGACGGTGTTCCTCGACGACGAGCGGCCCGAGCCGCTGCTCCCGCCGGGCGCCGGACGGCACCGGCCCACCGCACGGCTGCTGCAGCCCACGCTGGGGCCGCTCGAACGCGACCTGGTGACCAACCGGCTGCGGCTGGCCGTCGACTACGCCCGGCTCAACCGCCTGAACCGCGTCGTGGGAGCCGCCCCCGGCGACCGGCTCGGCGTGATCGCGGCCGGCCGCACCTACCTGGACGTGGTCGAGTCGCTGCGGCGGCTGGGCGTCGACGAGCCGGACCTGGAGGCGAGCGGGCTCCGGCTGCTCCGGGTCGCCATGCCGTTCCCACTGGAGGCCGAGACCGTCCGGGAGTTCGCCGACGGGCTGACCGAGATCGTCGTCGTCGAGGAGAAGCGCTCCTTCCTGGAGACGGCCGTCCGCGACATCCTCTACGGCGGCCCCGCCACCCCGCTGGTCACGGGCAAGCGCGACGCGCGCGGCGACGAGCTGTTCCCGGCCTACGGGGAGCTGGACGTGGACGCGATCGTCCCCCGGCTGCGCCGCAGGCTGCTCACCAACGGCATCCCGGTGACGCCAGAGCCGCGCCAGGCCGGCCCGGAGGCGGGCCGCCGGCTGCCGCTCCTGCGGCGCGCGCCGTACTTCTGCTCGGGCTGCCCGCACAACACCTCCACCAAGACGCTGGACGGCAGCCTGGTCGGCGGCGGCATCGGCTGCCACGCGATGGTGGTGCTCATGGACGAGGCCCAGGTCGGCTCCGTCACCGGGCTGTCCCAGATGGGAGGGGAGGGCCTGCAGTGGGTGGGCATGGCGCCTTTCGTCGAGCGTGAGCACTACGTGCAGAACCTCGGCGACGGCACCTTCGACCACTCCGGCTCCCTGGCGATCCGGGCGGCGGTCGCGGCGGGTGTCGACATCACGTACAAGCTGCTCTACAACTCCGCCGTGGCCATGACCGGCGGGCAGGCCACGGTCGGCGGGATGGGCGTCACGCGAATTGTGGACGTGCTGCTGGCCGAGGGCGTCTCGAAGATCATCATCACTACGGAGGACCTGCGCAGGTACCGCCGGACCCGGCTGCCGCGCGGCGTCAAGGTCTGGGGCCGGTCCCGGATCGAGGAGGCGCAGCGGATCCTCGCCGGCACCCCCGGCGTCACCGTGCTCCTGCACGACCAGGAGTGCGCGACCGAGACCCGGCGTAAACGCAAGCGAGGGCTGGCCCCCCGGCCCGCCACGCGGGTCTTCATCAACGAGCGCGTCTGCGAGGGCTGCGGCGACTGCGGCCGCAAGTCCAACTGCCTGTCGGTGCAGCCGGTGGCCACCGGGTACGGCCGCAAGACCCGCATCCACCAGGCGTCGTGCAACCTCGACACCAGCTGCCTGGACGGCGACTGCCCCGCCTTCATGACGGTCTCCGCCGCCCCCGTCACCCGCAGGACGGACCCGGTCGACGCGGCGGACCTGCCGGAGCCGGAGGCCGTGACCGGCGCCGACGCCTTCGGCGTCCGGGTGCTCGGCATCGGCGGGACCGGCGTCGTCACGGTCTCCCAGGTGCTCGCCACCGCCGGGCTCGTCGCCGGCTGGAACGCCCGGTCGCTCGACCAGACGGGCCTGGCGCAGAAGGGCGGGGCGGTGGTGTCGGACGTGAAGTTCTCCCGCGACCGCCGGCTGACGTCCAACCGGCTCGCCGAAGGCGAATGCGACCTGTATCTCGGCTGCGACATCCTGGTCGCCGCCGACGCGGGGAACCTGACGGTGGCCTCCCCCGAGCGGACCGTCGCGGTGCTGTCCACCTCCGAGGTGCCCACCGGCCGGATGGTCGCCGACCCGGCCGTCGCCTTCCCCGCCCTGGACGAGGTCACCGCGCCGATACTCGACCGGGTCCGCCCAGGCCCCGTTCGCCTGCTCGACGCCCGCGCGCTGGCCTCCGAGCTGTTCGGCGACGACCAGACGGCCAACATGCTGCTGGTCGGCGTCGCCTTCCAGCTGGGGGCGATCCCGCTGCCCGCCGAGGCGATCGAGGAGGCGATCCGGCTCAACGGCGTCGCCGTCGAGGTCAACCTGCAGGCGTTCCGGCACGGCCGCCGGTTCGCCCGCGACCCCGCCGCCCCGCGAGCGCAGGCCGCGCCGCCTCCTCGGGAGGACGTGACCGGGACCGTGCGGGCCGCCCCGGGATCGGAGCTGGCGCGGCTGGTGGCGCTGCGCTCCCACGAGCTGGTGGCCTACCAGGACCTCGGCTACGCCCGCCGCTACACCGGCGTCGTGGAGCGGGTGCGCGCCCTGGAGGAGTCGCGGGTACCCGGCTCGACCGCCTTCGCGGAGTCCGTGGCCCGCCACCTGTTCAAGCTGATGGCCTACAAGGACGAGTACG
The DNA here is from genome assembly GCF_050936535.1 of Nonomuraea sp. CA-218870. Classification (NCBI taxonomy): domain Bacteria; kingdom Bacillati; phylum Actinomycetota; class Actinomycetes; order Streptosporangiales; family Streptosporangiaceae; genus Nonomuraea; species Nonomuraea sp. CA-218870. Next base: position 5,098,564 of record NZ_JBNJMN010000001.1, read on the forward strand.
AGGTCGCCCGCCTCAGCCTCGGCGACGACGTCCGCTCGGCTCTGACGGAACAGTTCGGGCCCGGCGCCAGGGCGTCGTGGAAGCTCCATCCCCCGCTGCTGCGGGCGGTGGGCCTGCGGAGGAAGCTCACGCTCGGCCCGTGGTTCCGGCCGGCGCTGGTGGCCCTGCGCGCGTCGCGCCGGCTGCGCGGGACCGCGTTCGACCCGTTCGGCCATATGAAGGTGCGCCGGGTCGAGCGCGCGCTGGTGCGGGAGTACACCGACCTGGTGGAGCACCTCGCCGGCCGCCTCACCGCGGCCAACGTCGACCTCGCCGTCCAGCTGGCGGACCTGCCGGACCTGGTGCGCGGGTACGAGGACGTGAAGCTGCGCACCATCGAGAAATACCACGCGGAGCTGTCGGCGCTGCGCGCCCGCTTCGACGCCCAGTGAATGGAGCTCAAGAGCTGTGACCAAGCAGGTTCAGCAACTCGACCGGGTGATCATCCGGTTCGCCGGAGACTCCGGCGACGGCATGCAACTCACCGGCGACCGGTTCACCGCCGGCACCGCCGAGTTCGGCAACGACCTGTCCACGCTGCCCAACTTCCCCGCCGAGATCCGCGCCCCCGCCGGCACCCTGCCCGGCGTGTCCAGCTTCCAGCTGCACTTCGCCGACCACGACATCCTCACCCCCGGCGACGCCCCCAACGTGCTCGTCGCGATGAACCCCGCCGCGCTCAAGGCCAACCTGGCCGACCTGCCCCGCGGCGCCGACATCATCGCCAACACCGACGAGTTCACCAAACGCAACCTGGCCAAGGTCGGCTACCCCGCCAACCCCCTGGAGGACGGGTCGCTGGCCGAATGGCGGCTGCACGCCGTCCCCCTCACCTCCCTGACCGTCAAAGCCCTGGAGAACTTCGACATCTCCAAGAAAGACGCCGAACGCGCCAAGAACATGTTCGCGCTCGGGCTGCTGTCATGGCTCTACCACCGGCCCACCGAGCACACCGTCAGCTTCCTGCAGACCAAGTTCGCGCGTAAGCCGGAGATCGCCAAGGCCAACATCGCCGCCTTCCAGGCCGGCTGGAACTACGGCGAGACCACCGAGTCGTTCTCGGTGTCTTATGAGGTGAAACCGGCCCGGCTGGCGCCGGGCCTCTACCGCAACATCTCCGGCAACCAGGCGCTGGCCTACGGCCTGATCGCCGCCGCCGTCCAGGCCCGGCTGCCGCTGTTCCTGGGCTCGTATCCGATCACCCCGGCCTCCGACATCCTGCACGAGCTGTCCAAGCACAAGCAGTTCGGCATCCGCACCTTCCAGGCCGAGGACGAGATCGCCGGAGTCGGCGCCGCCCTGGGCGCGGCGTTCGGCGGCGCGCTCGGGGTGACCACCACCTCCGGGCCCGGCGTGGCGTTGAAGGCCGAGACCGTCGGCCTGGCCGTCACCACCGAACTGCCGCTGATCGTGGTCGACGTGCAGCGGGCCGGCCCCTCGACCGGGATGCCGACCAAGACCGAGCAGACCGACCTGCTGATGGCCTTGTTCGGCCGTAACGGCGAATCCCCGCTGCCGGTCATCGCCCCCATGTCACCCAGCGATTGTTTCGACGCGGCTCTGGAGGCGGCCCGGATCGCGGTGGCCTACCGCACGCCGGTGATGCTGCTGTCGGACGGGTATCTGGCCAACGGCTCCGAGCCGTGGCGGCTGCCCGGCATCGACGCCCTGCCCGACATCTCCGCGCCGTTCACCACCACCCCCAACGGCCCGGACGGCTCCTTCCTGCCGTTCCTGCGCGATCCGGACACGCTGGCGCGGCCGTGGGCGGTGCCGGGCACGCCGGGGCTGGAGCACCGGATCGGCGGCATCGAGAAGGCCGAGGGCAGCGGCAACATCTCCTACGACCCGGACAACCACGACCGGATGGTGCGGCTGCGGCAGGCCAAGATCGACGGTGTGGATGTGCCCGATCTGGCCGTGGACGATCCCGGCGGGGACGCCCGGGTGCTGGTGCTGGGGTGGGGGTCGACCTACGGCGCGATCGCGGCCGGGGTGCGGCGGGTGCGCGCGGCGGGCGGCAAGGTCGCCCAGGCGCATCTGCGGCATCTGAACCCGTTGCCGGCCAACACCGGTGAGGTGCTCAGGCGCTACGACAAGGTGCTGCTGCCGGAGATCAACCTGGGTCAGCTGGCGTTGCTGCTGCGGGCCCGGTTCCTGGTCGACGTGATCAGCTACAACCGGGTGCGCGGGCTCCCGTTCAAGGCCGAGGAACTGGCCGGAGTGATCCAGGACGTGATCGACAGTGGCGACAGCAGCGACAGTGACGACAGTGGTGATCGACAGTGACTGAACTCATCAACGGCACCAGCACCGGCTCTGGCAAGGGTCAGGGACTGTCGCTGGTGCCCAGGGCCGAGGCCAGGCAGAGCCTGAAGGACTTCAAGTCCGACCAGGAGGTGCGCTGGTGCCCCGGCTGCGGCGACTACGCCATCCTGGCCGCCGTGCAGAGCTTCCTGCCCGAACTCGGGCTCAAGCGCGAGAACATCGTGTTCGTCTCCGGGATCGGCTGCTCCTCCCGGTTCCCGTACTACCTCAACACCTACGGGGTGCACTCCATCCACGGCCGGGCTCCGGCGATCGCGACCGGGCTGGCCGCCTCCCGGCCGGATCTGAGCGTGTGGGTGATCACCGGTGACGGTGACGCGTTGTCGATCGGCGGCAACCATCTGATCCACGCGCTGCGCCGTAACGTCAACCTCAACATCCTGCTGTTCAACAACCGGATCTACGGGCTGACCAAGGGCCAGTACTCGCCCACCAGCGAGGTCGGGAAGATCACCAAGTCGACGCCGATGGGGTCGCTGGACAAGCCGTTCAACCCGATCTCCCTGGCACTGGGGGCGGAGGCGTCGTTCGTGGCCCGCACCCTGGACAGCGACCGCAAGCACCTGCAGTCGGTGTTGCGGGAGGCGACCGCGCACCGCGGCGCGTCGCTGGTGGAGATCTACCAGAACTGCAACATCTTCAACGACAACGCCTTCGAGCCGCTCAAGGACCCCGAGGTCCGCGACGACATCACGCTGCGGCTGGAACACGGCCGGCCGATCGTCTCGGCGTCCAAGGCCGTCGTCCGGGCCGCCGACGGCGGCCTGGACGTCGTGGCCCGCGACGGCGTGGCGGAGGACCGGATCCTGGTGCACGACGCGCACCGCCCGGACCCGTCGGTGGCGTTCGCGCTGTCACGGCTGGACGAGCCGGCGTTCGAGCACGTCCCGATCGGGATCTTCCGTCAGGTCGACCGGCCGTCCTACGACACGCTGATGGCCGCCCAGCTGGAAGAGGCCGTGGCGCAGAAGGGGCCGGGCGATCTGGCCGGGCTGCTGACAGGCGGCGACACCTGGCGCATCGGCTGAACCCCGGAGGCCACAGCCGGAGCCCGCGCGTGTCCGGCTTCTGATCACCGGGATCCACCGCCTGTCAGAGGTAGAGGCCGGTGTCGTCCTCGCGTTTCTGGTCCGGCCGGCGGGGCTCGGGGCTGGTCAGGACCTGTGGTTCGGTGTCGGGGCCCGGCTCGGCGCCCGGGTCGAGCACCGTGATGGCCAGGTCGCCGTCCCTGACGCCGATGTGCGCGCGCTGGCCCTGCTTGAGCGTCCCGTCCAGCAGCAGGCGCGACAGGGTGTTGTCGAGCTTGCGCTGGATGGTGCGGCGCAGCGGCCGGGCGCCGAAGTGCGGCTGGTAGCCCTCCTTGGCGAGCCAGTCGACGGCCGCCTCGTCGATCTCCAGGGTCACCCCCTGGGCGTGCAGCCGCCGCCGGGTGTCCTCCAGCAGCAGGCCGGTGATCTGGCGCAGCTGCTCGGTGTCGAGGCCGCGGAAGACGATGATCTCGTCGACCCGGTTGAGGAACTCCGGACGGAAGCGCATCTGCAACAGCCGCGAAAGCCGGCCGCGCAGCGCCTGCGGATCCTCACCGGAGTGCGCCATGATCACGTCGGCGCCGAGGTTCGACGTCATGATCAGTACGGTGTTCCTGAAGTCCACGGTCCGGCCCTGGCCGTCGGTCAGCCGGCCGTCCTCCAGCACCTGCAGCAGCAGGTTGAACACGTCCTGGTGGCCCTTCTCGATCTCGTCGAGCAGGATCACCGCGTACGGCTTGCGCCGCACCTGCTCGGTGAGCTGGCCGGCCTCCTCGTAGCCCACGTAACCGGGCGGCGCGCCGACGAGCCGCGAGACGGTGTGCCGCTCCTGGAACTCGCTCATGTCCAGCCGGATCATCCGCTCCTGCTCGCCGAAGAGCGCCTCGGCCAGGGCCCTGGCCAGCTCGGTCTTGCCCACGCCGGTGGGGCCGAGGAACAGGAAGGAGCCGATCGGCCGGTTCGGGTCGCTCAGGCCGGCCCGGGAGCGGCGCACGGCCTCGGCCACGGCCCCCACCGCCTCATCCTGGCCGATGACGCGCTGGTGCAGGTGTTCCTCCAGGCCCAGCAGCCGGTCCCGCTCCTCCTGGGTGAGCTGGGCGACCGGGATGCCGGTGGCGCGGGAGACGACCTCGGCGATGTCGTCCACGGTCACCTCGGCGACCCCCGTGGGGCCGCCGCGGGCCTGCTCGATCCGGGACTGCAGCTCGGCGATCTCGTCGCGGAGCTCGCGGGCGCGTTCGTAGTCCTCGCGCGTCACCGCCTGCTCCTTCTCCCGCTGGCGGTGGTCGAGCTCCTCCTCCAGCTCGCGGGTGCCGGTGGGGGCGGTGCCGCTCCGCAGCGCCACCCGGGCGCCGGCCTCGTCCACCAGGTCGATCGCCTTGTCAGGCAGGAACCTGCTGGAGACGTACCGGTCGGACAGGTCGGCCGCCGCGACCAGCGCCTCGTCGGAGAACTTGACCTGGTGGTGCGCCTCGTACCGGTCACGCAGGCCGCGCAGGATCTCGATGGTGTCCGCGACGCTCGGCTCCGGGACCAGGATGGGCTGGAAGCGCCGTTCGAGCGCCGCGTCCTTCTCGACGTGCCTGCGGTACTCGTCCAGCGTGGTGGCGCCGATCACGTGCAGCTCGCCTCGGGCCAGGGCGGGTTTGAGCATGTTCGAGGCGTCGATGGCGCCCTCGGCGCCGCCCGCGCCGACGACCGTGTGCAGCTCGTCGATGAAGACGATGAGCTCCTCGCTGTGCGCGCGGATCTCCTCCATGACCTTGGTCAGGCGTTCCTCGAACTCGCCGCGGAACTTGGTCCCCGCGACCAGGCCGGGCAGGTCCAGCTGGATCACGCGCTTGCGCTTGAGCGCCTCGGGCACCTCGCCGTCCACGATGCGCTGCGCGAGTCCTTCCACGATCGCCGTCTTGCCGACGCCCGGTTCGCCGATCAGCGCGGGGTTGTTCTTGGTGCGCCGCGACAGCACCTCCACCGCCCGCAGGATCTCCTCGTCGCGGCCCACCACCGGGTCGATGCCGCCCTCGCGGGCCGCGCCGGTGAGGTCCCGCCCGTACTGGTCCAGGGTCGGGGTGCTGCTCGGAGGCTGCTGCGGCCCGCTCAGCGTCTCCCCCTCGCCGGCTCCCTCCGGTACGAACGACTGCGGGGTGACGTGCGCCTCCCGAAGCATCCGGCCGGCCGTCGAGCGCGGGTTCGCCGTCAGGGCGAGCACCAGGTGCTGGGCGTCGATGTAGGACGCGCCGGTGGCGTGCGCCACCTGCCGGGCGTCCAGCAGGGCGCGCTTGGCCGCCGGGGCGAGCGACATCGGGCCCTGTTTCGGCTCGCGCTCCTCGACGCTCTCCTCGACCTCCCTGGCCAGCGCGTCCGGGTCGGCCCCGGCCTGCTCCAGCACCCGCCGCGCGGTGCCGACCTGGGTGGCCGCCCACAACAGGTGCTCGGTGTCGACGTAGTCGGCGCCCCACGCGGCCGCCTGCTCCGTCGCCGTGCGCAGGAGCTCGATCGCGTCCTCGCTGAGCAGCCGGCCGATGTCCACCCGCCGGGAGTAGGCAGGCTGGCCGTACCCGAAGAACCTGGCGAGCAGATCGTCCATGGGGCCGAAGCCGTAGTTCCAGAACTCACCCGTTGTCATGAACCCTCCCCCGAAGGTGACGCCGGTTCCTGCCCGCCTACCCCCGACGTCCGGAGGTAACCAACACCCCAGGAGGCGTCCGCCGTGGTAAGTTCCCCGGCCGATCAAAGGAGTGCGGCCATGACAGGGATGCTCGGACCACGTGACCGGACCGCCCAGGTCACCCCCATCGAGCTCTTCTTCGACCTCGTGTACGTGTTGCCACCACCTGGGCGACCAACTACTGCGACCCCGACCATCCGGCGATGCGGCTGACGCCGGCCGGGCTGATGCTGGGTGGTGTTCGGCGCCCTGCCGGCGGGCAGGCTCGCCGCCATCGGCCTGCTCGCGGCGGCCGGGCTGGCCGCGCTGCTGGTGCCCGCGCAGGTCCCGCCGCTCGCCCTCGCCGTCCTGGCCGCGCTCGTCGTCGCCGGTGTGGCCGTCCGGGACTCGTTCCGCGGCGGGCTCGCGTAGCTACCGGTTCCGGAACACGGGCTCCCGTTTCTCCAGGAAGGCCTGGATCGCCTCGCGGGTGTCCTCGGTCGTCCCGTTGAGGTTCTGCGCGGCCGCCTCGCGCAGGACGCTGTCGTGGAAGCTCCCGGCGGCGGCGAGGTTGAGCATCTCCTTGGTCTGGGCCAGGGCGAGGGGGGCGAGGGCCAGCAGGTCGCGGGCCCACGCGTACGCCTCCGCCAGGGCCCGTCCCTCGGGCACGACCTTGTTGAGCAGTCCGAGTGCGTGGACGTCGGGCGCGGTGAGCACCCGGCCGAAGAAGGCGAGTTCCTTGGCCCGGTGCAGGCCGATCATGTGCGTCAGGAACCAGGTCCCGCCGAAGTCGACGGAGAGCCCGCGCCTGGAGAAGATCTGGGAGAACCTGGCGTTCTCCTCGGCGATCGCCAGGTCGCAGGCGAGCGCCAGGTTGAACCCGCCGCCCACCGCGACCCCGCGCACGGCGGCGATCGTGGGCTGGGGCAGGTCGCGCAGGGCGAACAGCGCCGCGTTGACGACCTGCATGGCGCGGCGCGGCGCCGGTGATCCGCCGCCGCGCAGGTCCGAGCCGGCGCAGAAGTCGCCGCCGGCGCCGGTGAGCACCACCACGCGGTCGTCCGCGCGGCCGGCGATGTCGCCGAGCACGCCGGCGAGTTCGGTCCAGCCCTCGGGCGGCACGCTGTTCTTGGTCTCGGGCCGGTTGAGCGTGACGGTGACGATGCCGCTCCCGTCACGGTCGGCCAGGACGACAGGGTCGTCGGACACGGACGCCGCTCCTCTCTTCTGCTGTCATCGGTCGCCGTGGCCGGCGTCGGCGCCGCGCAGTGAGGCCAGCGCGGCGCGGAGCTCCACCACCGGCACGCCGTCGGGCGGCTGCAGGGTCACCTGGTCGGCCAGGCCGCCGAACCGGCGGGACACCTCCGCCGTCACCTGCGCGAGCGAGCCGCTCACGCAGAACGTGTCGAGCACCTCGTCGTCGACGAGGTCGGCCATCCGGTCCCACCGGTCCTCGCCGGGCCCGACCGACAGGGCGTGCAGCCGCTCGTGCAGGTCCTGCCAGCCGTGCAGGGCCAGCACGCCCCGGTAGGCCGGCGTGGAGCCGTAGAAGGCGACGCGGCCGCGCAGCATCCGCCGCTGCGCCTCGACGTCGTCCCCGGGGCCGTGGACGTGGACGAACCCGGGGCAGTGCACGGTCACCTCTGAGCGGTCCCGGCCGGCGCGGGCCAGGCCCTCCTCCAGGGCCGGGACGGTCACCTCGCGGAAGTAGCGCTCGGTGCTGAAGCCGTGCGGGATGAGCCCGTCCGCCACCTCGCCGGCCAGCCGGGTCATCAGCGGGCCGACCGCGGCCAGGTGGATCGGCGGAGCACCGTGGCCGTGCGGCGCGGGGCGGAAGGTGGCCGTCATGAGCGTGTGCCGGTAGTGCTCCCCCTCGTGGCGCAGCGGGCGGCCGGTGTTCCAGTCGTCCCAGATGGCGCGCAGGGCGGTGATGTACTCGCGCATCCGCGCCACCGGCCTGCCCCACGGCATGCCGAACCTGCGGGTGATGTGCGGCTTGGTCTGGGTGCCCAGCCCGAGGACGAACCTGCCGCCCGACAGCGCCTGCAGGTCGTGGGCGACGTACGCCATCGTCATCGGGGTGCGGGCGAAGGCCACCGCGATGCCGGTCGCCAGCCGCACCCGGCGGGTAACCCCGGCGGCCAGCGCCAGCGGCAGGAACGGATCGTGGTCGACCTCGGCGCTGGCGACGGCGTCGAACCCGGCCTCCTCCGCCCACGCGGCGAAAGCGGCCACGTCGCCGGGAGCGGCGTGCACGCCGACTCTCACGGCCTGCCTCCTTCGTGCGCCGTCGCGCGGAGGTGGCGGAGCCTGCCCGTCCGCGTGCGGGGGAAGCCGGTCCGGAACGCGAGCCGTCCCGGGGTCCTGAAGGAGGCCGGCTGCGCGGCGACGGCATCGGTGGCCGAGGGCGTGCGGCCGGGGACCGGGGGCGTCGGGTCGGTGGCAGGGGACATGGCAGGGGACATGGCAGGGGACATGGCGTGTCTCTCCTGTCGGCGTGGATGGAGCAGGAAGATCCGTCGGGCCCCCGTCAGCCGTTTCGCCCCCGGGTGCGGCAGGGCGGGCCTGCCGTGACGGCGCGGCTCACGTGGGGGGAAGCTGTGCCATGAAGATCGACGGGTGCAGGCCGTCCGCCTTGGGCCGGAACGACGTGGTCAGCTTGGCCGCGAGGTCCTGCGGGTCCCACGGCCCTTCGGAGCTGATGGCCTCGATGACCTCGGGCGAGTTCCACAGCCGGACCTCGTAACCGGCGGCGCCGATGGTGCGGCCGGACAGCCAGCCGGACTCGGTGCCTGCGAGGTAGGTGACGATCGGCGCGATGTTGTCGGGCGACATGACGTCGGCCCGGCCGGGGTCCGCGCCGAGCTTCTTGTCGTCGGGGACGGTGGCGGTGAGCCGGGTGGCGGCGCCGGGGGCGATCGCGTTCGCCGTCACGCCGTACCGGGCCAGGCCGTTGGCGAGGGACGCGGTCAGGCCGATGATGCCCATCTTCGCGGCCGCGTAGTTGGGCTGGCCCGGCGAGCCCTGGAGGGCGGAGTCGGAGGTGAAGTTGATGATGCGGTAGTGGCCGTCGGGGTTGCGCTGCTCACGCCAGTGGGCGGCGGCGGGCTTGATGGTGCTGAAGTGGCCGCGCAGGTGGACCCGGATGACCGCGTCCCAGTCCTCCTCCGGCAGATTGAAGATCATCTTGTCGCGGAGGATGCCGGCGACGTTGACGACGACGTCGAGCCGGCCGTAGGCCTCCAGGGCCAGCTCGACGAGGCGCCGGCCGGTCGCGGTGTCGGCGATGTCGCCGCCGTCGGCGACCGCCTCGCCGCCGAGGTCGTTGACCTCCCTGGCGATGTCCTGGGCGGGGCCGGCGTCGCCGCCGGTGCCGTCCGGGCCGGCGCCGAGGTCGTTGAGCACGAGCCGCGCGCCCTGCTGGGCGAACGCGCGGCTGATGGAGGCGCCGATGCCGCGCCCCGCACCGGTGATGATGGCGACTCTGCCGTCGAGAGAACCCATGGATGCCCTTCCCGATCTGGAGGAATGGGAGGAGTGGGGCGCGGCGGCACCGCGCCGGTCGGCCGACCGAAGGATCCACCCCGGCCCCAACTGACGCCAAGTAGAACACGTTACGGCTACTCCGACAAGAGCAGTTCCCCCTTGACAAGCGCCGCTCCGCCCTCGACCCTGCCGATAAGGAGAACATGTTGTCGTTGTTTGGACGAGGCTTCTCGGGTGGCCGGCGGGAGCCGGTCCGGCCTCGATGACGTGTACTCTTTGCTTCCAGCTTTCCCCGTTGACCGCCCGCCGCACGGGGTTGCGGTCGCGTCCGCCACCGGCCGGGAAGGGAGTCCCACGTGGGCCGTGTCAGCAGGAAGGGCCGGACACCCGAGGCCCGGGCCTTCCGGGCGGAACGCGTTCTGGACGCCGGGATGGCCCTGGCCACCAGAGGCGGCTACGAAGCGGTCCAGATGCGCGAGGTCGCCCGCATAGCGGACGTCGCCCTGTCGACCCTCTACCGCTACTACCCGTCGAAGGACGCCCTGCTCAACGCCGCCATCATCATGCAGCTCGACCAGCTCCGCCAGGACCTCCTGCGACGCCCGCCACGGCAGCGCACCCCCGAGGGGCGGGCCGCCGAGGTGCTGCACCGCGCCTTCCGGGCGATGCAGTACAACCGCGGCTGGGCCCACGCCGCGCTCAGCGCCTTCCACATCCCCAAGCCGCTCGACCGGCGGCCCGACGACGCGGCGCCGCTGGTGGAGACGTCCCTGCCCACGACCCTCGCCGACCTGATCGCGCTCGCCGCCTGGGGCCCGTCCCACCGCACCACCCCGGCCGAGTACCGCGCGCTGCACATGCTGGAGTCGCTGTGGAGCAGCAGCGTCATCAGCTGGCTCAACGACCAGATGACGCCCGAGTACGTCGAGGAGCGGCTGCGGTTCGCCGCCAAGCGCCTGCTGATGCCGGAGCCGGAGGCCGGCAAGTAGGCGCTCAGCGCCCGCCCTGGCCGTCGTCGACCTTGATCACCGTACCCGTGACGAACTCGGAGTGCGGCGAGACGAGGTACAGCAGCGTGCTGTCGAGCTGCCGGGGGTCGCCCATGCGGGCGCGCGGGAAGTAGCCGGTCGGGTCGCCGGTCCGCCGCACCATGCCGTCCATCATCTCCGAGGCGAACGCGCCCGGCGCGATGGCGTTGACGTTGATGTGGAACTTGGCCCACTCGACGGCGAGCACCTCGGTCATCCTGACCACGGCGGCCTTCGTCACCGAGTACAGCGCGGCGCCGCCGCCTCGGTACTCGAAGGCGCCCATGGACGAGATGTTCACCACCCGGCCGCCGGTCCCGGCCTTGATCAGGCGGCGGGCGAAGTCGCAGGAGAGCAGCCAGGGCGCGCGCAGGTTCGTCCCCAGCACCCGGTCGACCAGCTCGATGGGCATCTTCGTCGCGTACTGGGCGTCCGGGACGCCGGCGTTGTTGACCAGGATCGTGGCGGTGCCGAACCGCTCCTCGGCCGCGTCGAGCAGCCCTTCGAGCCGGGCGTCGTCGGTGAGGTCGGCGCCGAGCGGCAGGCAGGAGCCTCCGTCCGCCTCGATCTGGCCGGCGAGCTCCTCCAGCCGCTCCGCCCGCCGCGCCACGGCCACCACCTTCGCCCCGTGCTCGGCCAGCGTGACGGCGAAGCGCCGCCCCAGGCCGGAGGAGCAGCCGGTCACGACGGCGGTCTGGCCGGTGAGGTCGATGTTCCGGGGCATGGCGTTCTGGGGCATGGCGTTCTGGGGCATGGCGGCGCCTTCCGGTCGGTGCTTCGTTCCAGGATCCGTTCCAGAGTGCCCGGCGGGGGCGAGCCGCCGGGCCTCCGGTCAGACGCCGAGCTTGTCGGCGAGCCGGTCCTGCTGGTAGTCGGCGTCACCGGCGAGCACGTTCCCGGCGATCGCGTTCTTGTAGTAGAAGTGCGCGTCGTGTTCCCAGGTGAAGCCGATGCCGCCGTGCAGCAGCATGGTGTCCTTGGCCGCGGTGAGGTAGCCTGGCGAGGTGAGCGTGCGGGCCGCGGCGGCGGCCGCGCCGAGCTTCTCCGGCTCCTCGTCGGCCGCCCGCGTCGCCTCCCGCAGCGCCGCGTCGGACAGCGCCCATCGGACGTACATGTCGGCCAGCCTGTGCTTGACGCCCTGGTAGGCGCCGATGGGCTGGCCGAAGGCGTAGCGGACCTTGGCGTACTCGGTGGTCATGGTGAGGCAGGCGAGCATGGCCCCGCACTGCTCGGAGGCGAGGGCGAGGTTCGCCAGGTCGGCCACGCGGTCGAGGGCGGCGACCGCGTCCCCGGCGACGGGCCGGGCCGGGGCGCCGTCGAACGTCACGGTCGCCGAGCCGCGGGTCGGGTCCACCCCTTGGTCCCTGCTCACGGTGAGGCCGTCGGCCGGGTTCCGTACGAGGTAGAGCCCGGTGCCGTGCGGGCCGCGGGCCTGCACGAGCAGGACGCCGGCCTCGGCGCCGTTCAGCACCGCGACCTTCGTGCCGGACAGGGTGACCTCGTCGCCGGAGCCGGTGGCCGTGGTGACCGGCTCCGCCGGGATCCATCGGCGGTCGCCCGGCTCGCTGACGGCCAGTGCGGCGACCAGGCCGCCCTCGGCGATGCGCGGCAGCAGGTCGCGCCTGGCCTCCTCGTCGTCCAGGGCGAGCAGGGCGCCGGCCGTCAGCACGCAGGCCACCAGCGGCGAGGGCACCAGGCCCGCGCCCAGCTCGCGCAGCGCCGCCGACAGGTCGGCCTGGGTGGCGCCCGCGCCGCCGTACTCCTCGGGGATGGTCAGGCCGGCGAGGCCGAGGTCCCCGGCCAGCCGCGACCAGACGTCCGGGTCGTAGGCGAGGTCGCCGCCGACGACCTCGCGAACCTTCGGCAGGGGCGTACGCTGCGCGACGAAGCGCCTGACCGTCTCGGCGAGGCTTTTCTGATCGTCGGTGAAGATGAGTGACACGTGAGCTCCTGAGATGATCAGCGCGAGAGTTTGAGCTGGTCGAAGGGGGTGTTCCGGTCGACGCCCGGGTCCTTGGCCAGCCCGAGCACGCGCTCGCCGACGATGTTGCGCTGGATCTCGTTGGTGCCGCCGGCGACCGCTCCGCCGGGGGCGGCCACGATCGCCGTGACGACCCGTTCCAGGTCGGCGCCGCCGAGGGCGAGGTCGGCTCCGATGATGTCCTGGGCCAGGTCGGCCGCCCAGAGGGCGAGTTCCGCGCCGGCGAGCTTGGCCGCGGAGCCGCGGGCGCCGATCTGGAGGCCGGCGGTGGTCTCCTCGTGCAGCACCCGCCCGTACGCGCCGAGCGCGGACTCGCGGGCGTACAGGACCGCGAGGCGGCGGCGGACGGCGGGGTCGGTGTCCAGACCGCGGCCGCGGGCCAGCTCGGCGAGTGAGTCGAAGCCGAGCGGGTTGGAGCGGGCGCGGCCTCCCGCGCCGATGGTCACCCGCTCGTTGCGGAGCATCACCACCGCCGCGCCCCAGCCCTCGCCGACCTCGCCGATGACCGCGTCCTCGGGCACCTCGACGTCGTCGAAGAACACCTCGTTGAACGGCGCGTGCCCGGTGGCCACGACCAGGGGCCGGACGGTGACGCCCGGGTGGCGCATGTCGACGATGAACATCGTGATGCCCCGGTGCTTGGCCACCGTGGGGTCGGTGCGGGCGATGATGGCCCCGAAGTCGCTGAACTGGGCGCCCGAGGTCCACACCTTCTGGCCGTTGATGAGCCAGCCGGTCTCCGTCCGCGTGGCGGTGGTCTGCAGGCTTGCGACGTCGGAGCCGGCGCCGGGCTCGGAGAAGAGCTGGCACCAGATCTCGTCGCCGCGCAGCAGCGGGGGCAGGTAGCGCCGCTTCTGCTCCTCGGTGCCGAGTTCGAGGATCGTCGGGCCGGGCATGCCGAGGCCGATGGTGAACGGGCCGGTGGGCAGCTCGAAGTCGGCCGCCTCCTCGTTGAAGGCGATCAGCTCCGCGGCGCCGAGGCCCTGCCCGCCGTACTCCTTCGGCCAGGTGATGCCGGCGAACCCCGCCTCCCACAGCGCCTTCTGGAACCGCTTCGACTCCTCCAGCGGTACGGAGCCGCCCTCCAGGTCGAAGCCGGCCGCCTCGTCGAAGGGTTTGGCGTGCTGCTCCAGCCAGGCCCGCGCCCTGGCACGGAACTCATCGATCGACGTCATCCGCGTTCCTCTCGGAGGTGGGGACGGCCGGGATCGCCGGGCGCGGCGCGACCGTTCAGTAACACGTTCTGTTTAGCGAAGGCTCACTCGTTCGGCCGCATCTGTCAAGAGCGCCGGAGAGGCAGGAGAGATGCTGATATGCCGGGCGAGCTCCGGTCACTCCGGGGCAACGGTAACGGGTTTCTTTTGCCTGCCGGCCGCTCAGTGGACGTAGGGCCAGCCGGCCGCGTCGTAGCCGATCCGGTTGACGCCCAGCCGGGACGAGCCGTCGCCGGCGTACCAGTGGTAGAAGAGGACGTCGCCGTCGGTGTCGGCGAGGACCGCCTGGTGACCAGGGCCGTGGACGTCGCCGTGGCCGGCCAGGATCTGCGTGCCGCCCCCGGCCGTCATGGCCACGCCGTCGCGGTCCACGTACGGGCCGGTGACCGAGGTGGAGCGGCCGGCCATGACGCGGTAGGTGCTGGCGGCGCCCCGGCAGCAGGCGTCGAAGGAGACCAGCAGGTAGTAGTACCCGCCGTGCCGGTACACGGTCGGCGCCTCGATGGCGCCGCCGCCGCGACCGGCGATGGCGCGGACGGTGGAGTCGAGCCGTTTGCCCGTCGCCGGGTCGAGCCGGACCATCTTGATGCCGGACCAGAACGAGCCGAAGCTCAGCCACCAGCGGCCCTGGTCGTCGACGACGAGGTTCGGGTCGATCGCGTTGTAGTCGTCCGAGGTCCGCGACTCGATGACGAGGCCCTGGTGGGTCCACGACCCCGAGGCCCCGGTCGGGCTCGTGGCCAGGAAGATCGCCGAGCGGTTGGAGCCGAAGGTGGAGGCCGAGTAGTACAGGTGGTAGCGGCCGCCGGCATAGGTGACGTCGGGCGCCCAGAGCGTGTCGGTTCCGTTCGTGTACGGATGCGCCCACGGCGCGCCCCCGGGGAAGACCGACCCGGCGGCGCGCCAGGCCGTCCTGTCGGCCGAGGTCTTCAGCGGGATGCCGTCGCCGGTGTGGGCCAGCAGGTAGCCGCCGCCGGGGGTCTTGGCCACCTCGGGGTCGTGCACGCCGACGTCACCGGTGACCGGGCCGGGGTTCGGATAGGCGGGCGAGCCGCCGAGCCTGACGAGCTGCCACTGCTGGTTGGCGCCGTTCAGGTCGGTGTACTGCGACAGCCGCCCGCCGTCGGCGGTGGACCACTCCCAGACCTCCAGGGCCTTGCCGCTGTTGCGGTTGATCAGCCGGACCGTGCCGTTGCCGGCGTCGACGACGCGGAACTGCTGGTTTGCGCCGTTGTGGTCGCCCCACTGGACGATGGTCGCGCCGTCCGCGGTCGAGTGGTCGTGGACGTCGAGGACCTTGCCGCTGTGGCGGGAGCGCAGCCGGTAGTGCCCGCCGCCCGAGTCCACGAACTGCCACTGCTGCCAGGCGCCGTCGTTGCGGGCCCACTGGACGACGGGCGCGCCGTCGGCGGTGGCGCGGTCGTAGACGTCCATGACCTTGCCGCTGTGCCGGTTGACCAGCACGTAGGAGGCGCTGGTGTCGATCGTCACGGCGGCCGCGGGACCGGCGGCCACGAGCGCCTGGCAGAGCGCGAGCAGCGCCACGACGGCCGCCGTGACGGTACGGCGGAAGCTCCTGGCTCTGTTCATCGCGCGCCTCTCACTGGTTGCGCTGACAGGTGGCAGGACGGTGGACCGCGGAAGGGCCGCGCGCCTCAGTGTCGGCGCGGCCCCGGCTACGGTCAAGCGAGCCGGGGCCGCGGCGCGCACCCGCCTGCCGGAGTTCCCACGTGACCGCCGCCGTCGCGGTCCGGCGAGCCCTCACCCGCGCTGCAACTTTCACCGCCGGCCGATGGCGACCGGGCCCGCGCAGTCGGCGTTCGGCGGCGGCCGAGGGCCGCACCGCGCCGGGAGGTTGGCCGCCGGTTTAAAGGTTTCGCCGTGCTTTCCTGCTGCTATCCGGCCCAGGTGTCAATAGATCGTCCAACGATACGGTCAAAGGCATGACTGCTGGCATCGAAGACGCCGTCCAGACCTTCGAGGCGTCCGCCGTCCTGCGGCTGCTGCCCGCCCGGCCGCGGCTGCTCGCGCTGGGCGAGCCCACGCACGGCGAGGACCTGCTGCTGGACCTGCGGAACGAGCTCTTCCGGCAGCTCGTCGAGCGGGAGGGCTACCGGTCGATCGCGATCGAGAGCGACTGCCTGATGGGCCTGGTCGTGGACGACCACGTCACCTCGGGCGCGGGCACCCTGGACGAGGTGATGGAGCGAGGCTTCAGCCACGGGTTCGGCGCGTCCGCCGCCAACCGTGAGCTCGTGCGCTGGATGCGCGCGTACAACGACGGCAGGCCCGCGTCCGAGCAGGTGCGCTTCGCCGGTTTCGACGGCCCGCTGGAGATCAGCGGCGCCGCGAGCCCCCGGCGGGTCCTCCTCGCGCTCCACCGCTACCTCGCCGCCCACGTGGACGCCGGTCTGCTCCCCTGCACCGAGGACACGATCGAGCGCCTGCTCGGCCCCGACGACCGCTGGACCGAGCCGGCCGCGATGATGGACCCGTCCCGGTCCGCGGGGCGGTCGGCGGAGGCCAGGGAGCTGCGGCTGCTCGCCGACGACCTGGTGGCGCTGCTCGACGCGCAGACCCCGCACCTCGTCACGGCGTCCTCGCGGGAGAGCTGGGACCGGGCGTGCCTGTACGGTCGCACCGCCACCGGGCTGCTGCGCTACCACTTCTGGATGGCCGACCCGTCGCCGGAGCGGGTGACGCGGCTGTGCGCGCTGCGGGACGCGATGATGGCCGCCAACCTGCTCGCCGTCGCCGAGCGGGGCCCGGCGCTGGTCCACGCCCACAACGCCCATCTGCAGCGGAGCAAGAGCTCGATGCGGATGGGCGACCTGCGGCCGGAGTGGTGGAGCGCCGGCGCGCTGGCGGGCGCCCGGCTGGGCGACGGCTACGCCTTCGTGGCCACGGCCGTCGGCACGATCCGGCACCAGGGGGTGGACGCCCCGCCCGCCGGCACCCTCGAAGGGGCCCTGTACGCGCTGCCGGACGACCACGGCCTCGTCGATCCCCGCCGGCTGGCCGCCGCCCTCGGGAAGCCCGCCCCTCGCGTGTCGCCCTGGTTCGGGTACGCCCCGCTGGACCCGGCCCACCTGACGGACAGCGACGGGATCCTCTTCGTCAAGGACCTGCCGCCCCCGCTCTGATCGGGGGATCGCCCGTCCCCGGCGGCGTTCCCGGGTTCAGCGCAGGAACCGGTGGATGGCGTGGCGGAGCTGCGCGGCGGTCATCGGGTCGGTCGCCAGCGCGTTGTGCAGGGTGAGGCCCTCGATGAGCGCGTCCAGCCCCCGGGCGGTGGCGGCGTCGAAGTGGCGTTCCAGCGCCTGCCTGCTGCGGGCCGTCCACGCCTGGGTGACGGCGCGCAGGGCCGGGTGGCGCGCCGCGGCCACGTACAGCTCCACCGTCAGGACGAGGTCGCGCCGGGAGCCGAGCAGGTCGTCCGACACCAGCGCGATGACGGCCTCGACCGCCGCGTCCCGGTCACGGGCGGCCGCCATGCGCTCGTCGAAGACGCGGGCCACCGCGTCGGCGTGCCGGGTGAACGCCTCGGCGAGCACCTCCTCCAGGGACGCGAAGTGGTAGGTCGTCGAGCCCAGCGGCACGTCGGCGGCGCGGGCGATCTCCCGGTGGGTCGTCCCGGCCAACCCGCGCTCGGCGATGACGTCGAGCGCCGCGTCGATCAGCCGATCGCGCCGCCCGGGATCATGGCGGCGCGCCCGCCGGGAGGCGGACCGCGCCGGCGCGCCGGTGGCGTCCCTCATGGCGGCCCCTGCCCGGCCACCGCGACGACCCTCCTCAGGGCGGACGATCCCGCCCTCGCGCCGTTCATGGCGAAGCGGTCCTGGCCGGCGCGGTGCCGTTCACGGGGTGGACGGTTCGATCGTGCGGATGACGCGGGCGGGGTTTCCGACCGCGACCGCGTTCGCCGGGAGGTCGCGGGTGACCACCGCGCCGGCGCCGACGACCGTGTTCTCCCCGATGGTGACCCCGGCCAGGACGATCACGCCGCTGCCGAGCCAGACGTTGTCGCCGATGGTGATGGGTTCCGCTGCCTCCCACTTGGCCCGGCGAAGCTCGGGGTCCACCGGGTGGGTCGGGGTGAGCAGTTGCACGTTCGTGCCGATCTGCACGTCGTCGCCGATGGTGATCGGCGCGCAGTCGAGGGCGACGAGGCCGAAGTTGGCGAACGACCGGGCGCCGACGCGGATGTGGCCGCCGTAGTCGACCCGCAGCGGCGGCCGGATCTCGGTGCCCTCGCCGACGGCGCCGAGCAGCTCGGTCAGCAGGTGGCGCCGCGCCAGCGGGTCACGGGCCGGGGTGGCGTTGAACGCCTCCGTCAGGTCCATGGCCCGCAGGCTCTGCTCGGCCAGCTCGGGGTCGTCGGCGATGTACAGGTCACCGGCGAGCATCCGCTCACGCATCGGGCGGCCGTCATGTTCAGGCGTCATGAGGACCAGCGTACAAGCGATGTGTACGCCTGTACGTAACGCCTTCCGCCAACGACTGTCACCGGATTGGGTGACCTCCCCATCGCGCCGCACTAGGACGCGGTACGGGCGAGCACCCCCAAGGGGTCGGCCAGCAGGTCGGAGAAGCCCAGTTCGGCCGCGCCGACCAGGGTCGCGTCGTCGCCGAGGGCGGAGATGCGCAGCCGCACCCGTTCCCGGGCGACGGGCAGGACGTTGGCGGCGATGCGGGCGCGCACCTGGGCCGCCGCGCCGGGGTACATCTCGCGCAGCGTGCCGCCGAAGATCACCATGCCGGGGTTGAAGAGGTTGCACAGGTTCGCGACGCCGATGCCGAGCCAGTCGCCGACGTGCTCCAGCGCCGCCTGGGCCGCGAGGTCGCCGCGGTCGGCGTCGTCCACCACGGCCCGCACGGCGTCGCGGCCGAACAGCTCGGCCGGCCGGCCGGCGGCGTCGAGCAGCGCCCGCTCGCCGACCTCCGCCTCCAGGCAGCCGTGCGAGCCGCACCCGCAGGGACGCCCGTCGTACGGATTCACCACCATGTGGCCCAGCTCGCAGCCGTAGCCGCTCTCGCCGTCCAGCAGCTTGCCGCCGACGATGATGCCGCCGCCCACCCCGACGTCGCCGTGCAGGTAGATCAGGTTCCGTAAGCCGACGCCGGCTCCGCGCTGCTGCTCGGCGAGGGCGCCCAGGTGCGCCTCGTTGCCCACCGTCACCGGCAGGCCGATCTCCAGCCGGCGGCCCAGCTCGGCGCCGAACGCCTGGTCCACCCAGCCCATGTCGGGCCCGAACCGGACCATCCCGTCGCCGGGCCGGATCATGCCGCAGTACGACGCGCCCACGCCGACGCAGACCGAGTCCCGGGGCGCCGCCCGGTGCAGCCCGCGGCCGAGCCGGGCGAGCACCTCGACCACGCGGTCGAGGTCGGCTCCGGCGCGCGGGCGGACCGCTTCCCTGCGGTCCACGATGCCGCCGCCGAGTGCGACCCGGGCGGCGACGAGCCGGTCCACGGCGACGTCGAAGGCCAGCACGTACACCCGGCTCGCCTCGGGGCGGACCACGAGCGACGGCCGTCCCGCCCGGCCGGTCCCCGGCGGAAGCTCCTCGCGGACCAGGCCCGCGGCGGTGAGCTCGGCGATCAGCGCCATGATCGTGCTGCGGTTCAGGCTCATCCGCTCGCTCAGCGCCGTCCGGGAGACCGAGCCGCCCAGATGGACGTGGCGGAGCAGGGTGCCCACGTTGCGCCTGCGGATCTCCTCCTGGCCCAACCTGACCTCCGGAATCGTGTGGATCTTCGGGCGTCGCGGAGACCTTATGCGATGAAGCGGGTCCGGAACGGACGATACTCGGCGCGAAAGCCGGGTTCCCCTCCCCGGCGCCCGCCATCCGGCGTCCGTGGGCAGGTCGGCGCGCGGTCGCGGGAACGGCGCCGGCAAGAGCGCGGCCTTCGCCCTTACCGAAGCGGGCCCGTCGTAAGTCCGGCCGCGGTGCTGGAATACTGTCTGAATTCGACTTCGATAGCGGCAACCCGTGTCGCACCGAACCGCCGACTGGTCGCCTCCGCGAAAACCGCTGCCCGGCCCTATGCCCAAGGGAGCGTCGAGAACCGCCCGAAACCATCGCCGGCGGCGGTCGGCTCTTTTCGCATTACGGCCGGTAATTGGCACGCCTGGGCGGCTGCGGGCTTCCGCGGGTGCACGCCGTCGATACCGGGATATCACCAGGTGAGATGGGTGCGCCCGCCACGCCGTGGAAACGGGCCGGCCCGGCGAGCGGCGGCTGGAGAGCGCCCGGCCGGTCAAGCTTCAGCCCGGTTCTGCCGCGGGTGCGCGCGTCCGGTCGTGCGTGGTTCAATACGCGGGTGGACGAGTTCGCGTTCGCCACGAGTTCGCCTGCCGCGTTTCGCAGGCATCATACTCGCGGAGGACATCCCCTCTACTGAAGACCGCTACAGTAGAGACAGGCCTATGAGTATGGAGCTGCACCATGGCTAAGCAGATTCGTGAGATTTTCATTGACGACCTCGACGGAAGCCCGATGGACTCCGAGAACATCGTCAAGTTCGGCCTCGACGGCGTGGCCTATGAGATCGATCTGGGAGAGAAGAACGAAGAGGCCTTGCGCAAGGCGCTGTCTCCCTTCATCACCAAGGCCCGCCCGGTCAAGGGCGAGCGGCCCGTCCGGGGCCGGCGCGGCTCCGGCGGCGGCTCCGCCCGCGCCCTGAGCCGGGAGAAGTCCGCCGAGATCCGGCAGTGGGCCAGGAGCCAGGGGCTGCCCGTCAGCGAGCGGGGCAGGATCGCCTCCTCGGTGGTGGAGAAGTACGAGGCCGCCCACTAGGCAGCCGTTGCCCAGGATTGCTTCGCATCGTCCGGGACGGCGGTCCCCCTGACCGCCCGTCCCGGGCGACTTGATCGATCGGCCGCGCCGGGTCCCGGCCGGTCACGGGCCCTGTCCGGCGCTCCCGCATGGGTGAGGTGCGCCAGGACGGCCCGGGGAACACGACGGCGGGGTCCGCGTCAGGGGATCGGCCGCGCGGCCGCCGTCCCGTAGAGCTCCCGCAGCCAACCGGCCCAGGCGTTCGCCGCGTCCCGCTCGGGGCGGGCCTGGACGCCGTACTCGTAGACGCCGACGGCGACCGGGGAGCCGAAGCGGTTGCGGCCGAAGACGCGGTAGAGGGCGTCCTCGGCGCGGACGCCGATGAAGGCGTCGTCGTGGAAGTCGAGCACCGCGGCCTTGGCGGGGGCGCCGGGCACGGGCAGGGTGAGCTCGGAGCCGGCGGGCGTGTCCTCCGCGATGCCCCAGGCGGCGCGGATGACGCCGAGGGCGTCGGGGGTGATCGACGACTTCGGCGCGAGCGCCTCGAGCCGGCGGAAGCTCCGGCCGCGGAAGTACCTGAGGTACTGGCCGAGGGTGTGCAGGTACACGTCCGTGTGGCGGCGCGCGCCCTCGTACTCGTTCTCCCAGTCGTCGACGAAGACGCCGCTGTGCACGTACCGGAGGTACGAGCCGCCCGGCGACGGGGCGATGTCGAACGCGATCTGGTTGAACCAGTCGCCGATCTCCGTGCGCAGCACGCCCCGGTGGGGTGGCTCCCATACCAGGACGGTGCTCCTGGCCAGGTCCAGCGGAATGGACCAGGCGGCGGAGTCGCGCGTCACCGCCTGCCAGACGTCCTCGGGCTCGGCGGGCAGTTCGCTCTCCCGCTCGATCCGAAAGTCCCTACTCATGGGCGTGCTCCGATCTCATGGCGGCCAGTCTGCACCGACTCACTGATTTTGTCCAGACAACGATCATGTCCTTGACAAATTAAAGTGTCGGTAGTTCCATGGAGCCATCACCCCCCGCTCCGAAGGGACCGTTCAATGACCAGCGCCCGCCTCCCCCTCGCCTTCGGGCCGTTCGCGGCCGCCCTGTTCATCGCCGTCGCGACGGTCGAAGCGGTCTCCCGGCCGGCCTTCGACCTGACCAGACACGCGATCAGCATGCTCAGCCTCGGCGACCGGGGCTGGCTGATGGCGGCCACCTTCGTCATCAGCGGGATCGCGGTCATCGCGCTGGCGATCGGACTGCGCGGGGCGCGGGCCGGCCGGGCGGTCACCGTCGCCGGCCCCATCCTCATCGGGGTCTTCGGCGCCGGCCTGGTCCTGGCCGGGATCTTCCCCGCGCCCGCCGGCCTCGGATTCCCCGAGGGCACCCCTCTGGACCTGCAGCCGGTGATGACCACCACGGCGATCATGCACGCCGTGGCCTTCAACCTGGCGTTCGGCTCGCTGATCGCCGCGACGTTCGTCTTCGGGCGGGCGTACGGCCGCGAGCACAGCCGCCTCTGGCAGGCCGCCTCGATCGCGACCGGCGTGGCCCTGCCCGTGCTCATCGTCTCCGGCATGGCCGTGCTGATCCCGACGGGGGTCGCGTTCTACGCGGCGGCGATCCTCGCCTGGCTGTGGCTCGCGGCGATCGCCCTGGAGCACGCGAAGCGGGTCCGCGTCCCCCAGGCGTGACGTACCCTCCGAGAGCCATGCCGAGAGACGCCTTCGACCCCGTCGGTTCCCGACGGGGTCGAAGGCGTTGATCAGCCGGCCGCCCGGCTCCCCGATCCCCAGAAGAACGGCCCGGAGGTCGGGTGGACGCTGATGCGCCAGCCGAGCCCCGCCAGCCGCCGTTCGAGGTCCGCGGGCTCGTACGGGACCTTGACGATCCGGTGGTCGGCCCCGTCCGAGGACCGGCGGCGGATGGTCGTGGACCGCGCGCCCTCGATGAGCTCGTCGGCGGTGCGGTACGCGTCGTCGGCGAAGAACACGCGCCCACCCGGTTCGAGGCAGTCGGCCACGAGTTCCCAGAAGGACGCGAAGCGTCCGGGCGGGACGTGCGACAGCCAGAATCCGAAGACGACGACGTCGTAACGGCGGTCGGGCCGCCAGGAGAACAGATCGGCGGACACGAACCGCACCCGCCCCGGGCCCACGCGGGCCGAGGCGAGGGCGATCATCTCCGGGGAGGCGTCCACGGCCGTGACGTCCTCGGAGTGGCGGAGGAGCTGGGCGGTCCACCGGCCGGGTCCGCAGGCGAGTTCGAGCACGCTGCCGGTCGGCCGGAACGCGTCGAGCGCCGCGGTCAGCTCGGCGTCGCCGGGGAAGGGCAGGGCGAGGCTTTCGTACTCCTCGGCGATCGTCCTGTAGTAGACGACCTGCTCGTTCAGCAACTCTCGGGAGTTCTCGGCGTCCGTCTGCTTCATGCGCCAATGATCACGGCATCATCACGGAACCGCAACAGCGCCGTCAGCAGGCGCAGCCGATGGCGTCGACGGGAGCGGTCAGCGGGTCCGGCTCGCGAGTGAGGCGGCCGTGGTCGTTCTCGACCGGGTAACCTTCGCGGGCCCAGTACTCGAAGCCGCCGATCATCTCCTTCACCTGGTAGCCGAGCTTGGCGAACTCCAGCGCGGCCCGGGTGGCGCCGTTGCAGCCCGGCCCCCAGCAGTAGGTGACGACCGGAAGGCCGGCGGGGATCTCCAGGGGCGCGCGCCGGGCGATCTCCGCGGTGGGCAGGTGCAGGGCGCCTGTGATCCGGCCCTGGGCCCAGGCGGCGTCGCCCCGGGAGTCGACGAGCGCGAACCGGACGCCCCGCTCCTGGTCGGCGTGCACGTCGGAGGCGTCGGTCTCGTACTGGAGCTTGCCGGTGAAGTGGGCCACGAGCGCGTGGGAGGCGGGCGAGGACGGCGATGACAGCGACATGCGGGACACGATACTGACGGCGAATACCTTGATTGAAGGGATGATCAACGGCATTGGTCCGCTTCCGCCGGGAAACTTTGGCAATATCTCGGAGATGACCTTCACTATCCCTGTCGAGATCGACAAGGTCGACGCGGCCATCCTCGACGCCCTTCAGGCCAACGGCAGGCAGAGCGTGGCGGAGGTGGCGCGCGGCATCACCATGAGCCACAGCGCCACGGCCGAGCGCATCCGCCGGCTCGAACAGGCCGGCGTGATCACCGGCTACCACGCCCACGTCGACCCCGAGCGGCTCGGCTTCACGATCCTGGCCTACCTGCGGCTGCGCTACCCCAGCAGCGTCTACGAGCCGCTGCACAAGCTGCTCGCCGACCTCCCCGAGGTGGTCGAGGCCCACCACGTCACGGGCGACGACTGCTTCGTCATGAAGGTCGTCGCCACCGACATGAGACACCTGGAGCGGGTGAGCGGCCGGGTCGGCGCGCTCGGCAGCGTCACCACCAGCGTGGTCTACTCCTCCCCGCTGCCGCCGCGGCCGCTCCTGCCCCCGGCCTGACCGCCGGTCAGCGCAGCTGGATGCCGACGATGCAGGTGTCGTCGTCGGTGTCGGAGCTGCTGTGGGTGAGCAGGTGGTCCAGGCGGTGTTCCAGGTTGGCGATCGGGTGGCCGGCCATGCGCAGCAGCTGCCCCTGGGAGTGGTCCAGGGTGCGGTCGCGGCGCTCGATCAGGCCGTCGGTGTACATCAGGAGGATGTCGTCCGAGGCCAGCTCGATGCGCCCCTCGTCGTAGGTGGCGTCCGAGAGCGCGCCCAGCAGCACTCCCCCGATCAGGTCCAGCTCCTCGACCCGGCCCTCCCTGATCAGGATCGGCGGCAGGTGCCCGGCCCTGGCCCAGCGCAGCACCCGGGTGTCCGGGTCGTACAGGCCCAGGATCGCGGTGGCCGTCACCTGGTCGGTCAGGTAGTGGGCGACCAGGTTGAGCCACGACAGCAGCTGCCCCGGCCCGGCCCCGGTGGCGGCCAGCCCGCGCAGCGCGTTGCGCAGCACGACCATGCCGGTGGCGGCCTCGATCCCGTGACCGGCCACGTCGCCCACCGACAGCAGGATCTGCTTGGTCGGCAGCACCACGGCGTCGTACCAGTCGCCGCCGACCAGGTGCTCCTTCTCCGCGGGCCGGTAGCGGACGGCGATGTTCAGGTCGAAGGCCTCCATCGGCTCCTGGCTGGGCGGCATGATCGCCTGCTGGAGCTGGAGGGTCAGCCGGTTGCGCTCCGCCGCCTGCTGCTCGGTGTGGGCGAGCTGGTCGCGGGTGGCGGCCAGCGCCACCTCCGTCCAATGCTGGGAGGAGATGTCCTGGTACGCGCCCCGGATGGTGAACGGGCGGCCGTCGGCGTCGAACTCCGGCTCGGCCACGACCCGGATGTGGCGGGCGATCCCGTCGGAACGTCGCAGCCTGAAGGCCGTCGAGCCGGGCCGGCGCTGGTGCAGCACCGTACGCAGGAACCGGCCGATGGCCACGGCGTCGTCCGGGTGGGCGTGGTCGGCGAGCCGTTCGAGCGGGATGGGCGGGTCGCCCTCCTCCAGCCCGTACAGGGCGTACAGCTGGCTGTTCCAGATGATCCGCCCGGTGACGATGTTCTCCTCGAACCCGCCGATGCGGCCGAGCCGCTGCGCGTGCTGGAGCAGGCTGGCCAGCTGGGTGGCCTCGTCGTGCAGCCGCCAGACGAGCAGCACGCTGTCGCGGTGGCGGGTGATGCTCACCGAGGCGATGCTCGTCAGCGGCACCTGGTCGACCAGCGCGGTCATGGCCAGCTTGTCGGCGTGGAACGGCTCGCCGGTGGCGTGGACGCGTTCGATCTTGTCCCACAGCCCGCCGTCGCCGGCCGCCAGCGGGTACGCCTCCAGCAGCAGCGAGCCGACGACCATGTGCCGCGGCCGGCCGGCCGGATCGGCGAAGCGGGCGTTGGCGTGCTGGACGCGGAAGTCGCGGAGCCGGCCCTCGTCGTCGAGGTGCGGGCGCAGCATGAGCGCGGTGTCGGGCAGGGTGTCGATCAGGGCGACGAGCTCGGACACGGCTTGCGGGTGGTGGGGCTCCCCCGACCGGGTCGGCGCGTCGAAGGTGTAGGCGCTCAGCTCGGCGAGCGCCTCGATCTGCTTGCGGATCTGCGGCGGCTGCGGCGGCAGGGGCTCCGGCCAGGCGACCTCCAGCACGGCGAAGATCTGCCCGCCGGTGCCGGCCGGCACGGTGACCCGGCCGCCGGAGGCCTCCCGCTGCCCGATGGAGGGCAGCCCGGCGGCGGACAGGCTCCTCAGCCAGACGCTCTGCCGGTTGACCAGGGCGCGCCGGGCCGGCGTCTCGACCCCCGGCGGCACGTACCGCCAGCGCCGGGCCTCCTCGTCGGAGAGGCCGGCGTACCCGGCGAGGGTGAGCGAGGCGTCGGGGTTGGCCTCCCAGATGGCGACCGCGCTCGCGCCGAGCGGGGTCAGCGCGTGCTCCAGGAGCGACTCGGCCACCGCCTGCGAGTCGCCGGCCCGCAGCACGCCGCTCTCGGCGCTGCGCAGCCGTACGGACAGGTCGGCCGCCTCGCGGGACGGCTCCTCCGCCTGCGTGGCGGCGAGGAAGGCGCGGGCGGTCTCGCTGATCCGGTCCTGCGCCGCCTGGTTGATGATGTCGGCGGCCAGCTCCAGCTGCGTCACGCCGGCCTGGTCGGCCAGCTGGGCGAGCTGCTGGGCGGCGTCGGCCACGCTGCAGCGCAGCCGCTCGATCAAGATGCCCTTGGCCACCTCGATCAGGGCCCGCCCTTCGGCGGCCAGCTGGGCCTCCCGGACCTCCGCGCGCAGGCGCTCGATGGTGGCCGCCAGCCGGCCGACGTTCGTCTCCGGAACGGACGGCGGCCGGCCGTCGTCCGGCCGTGGGCTCTGCACTTCGCTGCTCCTTGCCAATGGCGCTACCTCGGGGGACGAGCCGTTCTACGCGGTGATCCAGTGGCGGATGCGCTCGATGAGATGGTCGGCGTCGACCGGTTTGGTCACGTAGTCGCTGGCCCCGGCCGCCAGGCTCTTGTCCTGGTCGCCCGGCATCGCCTTGGCCGTCACGGCGATGATGGGCAGGGTGGCGTACTGCGGCATGGTCCGGATGCGGGCGGTCGCCGCGTAGCCGTCCATCTCGGGCATCATCACGTCCATCAGCACCACGTCGATCTCGGGGTGCGCGATCAGCGTGTCGATGCCCTCGCGGCCGTTCTCCGCGTGCAGCACGCGCATGCCGTGGATCTCCAGCATGCTGGTGAGCGCGTACAGGTTGCGCGTGTCGTCGTCCACGACCAGCACCGTGAGGCCGGTCAGCGCGTCGTCGGCGGCCCGCGCGGCGGCCGGCCCGACCTGCTGCGGCCTGGTGAGCGGCAGCACGTCGCCCGGCTGCTCGGCGGTCAGGTGGAGCGCGATCCGCTCGCGCAGCTCGTCCAGGCTGGACAACAGCTCCAGCGGCTGGCCGTCGTCGCGCGCCAGCAACTGCGCCTCCCGCTGCGGGTTGGCCCGCCAGTTGTTGTAGGCCAGCACGGGCACGGCCCGCAGGGCCGGGTCGCCGTCCATGGCCTCCAGGAGCTGGTAGGCGGCCTGGTCCGGCATGTCGAGGTCGATCACGATCAGGTGGCAGGGCTCGGCCGCGAGCGTGGTCGCCGCCTCCTGGGCGCCGACGACCGAGACGACCTCCACGTCGTGCCCGGTGGGGGTGAGCTCCGTCAGCACGCTCTCGGCCACCAGCGACAGCAGGCCGCGCGGCCGTTCCTCGATGACCAGGAGCCGGCGGTTGCGCTGGACGGGCTGCCGCTGCGGAGCGGACTCCTCGGGCGCCGTCGCCCTCGCGGGGGCGGCCGGCTCGGTCACGTCGAAGTCGGGCCGGGCGATCGGCAGGTAGAGCGTGAACGTGCTGCCCTGCCCCGGCGTGCTGCTCGCCGTGATCGCCCCGCCCAGCAGGTAGGCGATCTCGCGGCTGATCGACAGGCCGAGCCCGGTGCCGCCGTACTTGCGGCTGGTGGTGCCGTCGGCCTGCTGGAACGCCCCGAAGATCACTTCGAGCTGCTGCTCCGGGATG
Organism: Nonomuraea sp. CA-218870; assembly: GCF_050936535.1. Lineage (NCBI taxonomy): Bacteria > Bacillati > Actinomycetota > Actinomycetes > Streptosporangiales > Streptosporangiaceae > Nonomuraea > Nonomuraea sp. CA-218870. Next base: position 5,126,104 of record NZ_JBNJMN010000001.1, read on the forward strand.
CCGATGCCGGTGTCGATCACCCGCAGCGCGACGGCCGCGCCGTGGGCCCGCACCGAGGCGGGCAGCTCCGACGGCGCCGCCGTCTCGATCCGCAGCTCGACGCCGCCCGTCTCGGTGAACTTCACCGCGTTGGACAGCAGGTTGCGCAGCACCTGGCGGAGCCGCGAGTCGTCGGTCAGGACCTCCAGCGGGATGCCGGGAGCGGTCACGATCCGGAAGTCGAGACCCTTCTGCGTGGTCATCGGGCGGAACGTGGCCTCGATGTCGTCGAGGAGGCGGCGCAGCGGGACGCGTTCGGGGTTGACGTCCATCTTGCCCGCCTCGACCTTCGACAGGTCGAGGATGTCGTTGATGAGCTGGAGCAGGTCCGATCCGGCCGAGTGGATGATGCCGGCGTACTCGACCTGCTTGGCCGTCAGGTTGCGGCTGTGGTTCTGGGCCAGCAGCTGGGCCAGGATGAGCAGCGAGTTGAGCGGGGTGCGCAGCTCGTGGCTCATGTTGGCGAGGAACTCGCTCTTGTACTTGGAGGCCAGGGCGAGTTGCTGGGCCCGGTCCTCCAGCTCCTGGCGGGCCTGCTCGATCTCCAGGTTCTTGGTCTCGATGTCCTGGTTCTGGCTGGCCAGCAGGCGGGCCTTCTCCTCCAGCTCGGCGTTGGAGCGCTGGAGCTCCTCCTGCTGGTTCTGCAGTTCCTCGGAACGGGCCTGCAGCTCGGCGGTCAGCCGCTGGGACTCCACCAGCAGCTCGTCGGTGCGGGCGTTGGCGACGATGGTGTTGAGGTTGACGCCGATGCTCTCCATGAGCTGGTCCAGCAGCGCCCGGTGGACCGAGGTGAACGCGTACACCGAGGCCAGCTCGATGACGCCGAGCACCTGCTCCTCGACCACGATGGGCAGCACGATCACCGAGACCGGGCCGGTCCGCCCGAGCCCGGAGGCGACCGTGAGGTAGCCGGCCGGGATGTCGGTCATGGCGATGGTGCGCCGGGTCCTGGCCGCCTGGCCGATCAGCGCCTCGCCCATGCGGAAGCTGGTCGGCCGGTCCGCCTGGTAGCCGTAGGCGCTGATCAGCCGCAGCTCGTCGTCGCCGGCCAGGAAGAACGCGCCGTACTGGGCCGACACCAGCGGTGCCAGCTCGTTCAGCACCAGCTCGGCCACCGTGGACAGGTCGCGGTGGCCCTGGATGAGGCTGGACATGCGGGCCAGGTTGGACTTCAGCCAGTCCTGCTCCTGGTTGGCCCGGGTGGTCTCGCGCAGCGACTTGACCATCGAGTTGATGTTGTCCTTGAGGTCGGCCAGCTCGCCCTCGGCGTCCACGGTGATCGACCGGGTCAGGTCGCCCGAGGTCACGGCGCTGGTCACCTCGGCGATGGCGCGCACCTGGCGGGTGAGGTTGCCGGCCAGCTCGTTGACGTTCTCCGTCAGCCGCTTCCAGGTGCCGGAGACGCCCGCGACCTCGGCCTGCCCGCCGAGCCGGCCTTCGCTGCCCACCTCGCGGGCGACCCGGGTGACCTCCGCGGCGAACGCGCTGAGCTGGTCGACCATCGTGTTGATGGTGGTCTTCAGCTCCAGGATCTCGCCGCGGGCGTCGACGTCGATCTTGCGGGTCAGGTCGCCCCTGGCGACGGCGGTGGTGACCTGGGCGATGCTGCGCACCTGGTTGGTCAGGTTGTCGGCCATCGAGTTGACGTTGTCGGTGAGGTTCTTCCAGGTGCCGGCCACGTTGGGGACGCGCGCCTGGCCGCCGAGCTGGCCCTCGGTGCCGACCTCGCGGGCCACCCTGGTCACCTCGTCGGCGAACGCGGACAGCGTGTCGACCATGGTGTTGATGGTCTGCGCCAGCGCGGCGACCTCGCCCTTCGCCTCGACGGTGATCTTCTGTGACAGGTCGCCCTTGGCCACCGCGGTCGCCACCTGGGCGATGCTGCGCACCTGGCTGGTCAGGTTGGAGGCCATGACGTTGACGTTGTCGGTGAGGTCCTTCCAGGTGCCCGAGACGCCCCGCACCGTGGCCTGGCCGCCCAGGTTGCCCTCGGTGCCGACCTCGCGGGCCACCCGGGTCACCTCGTCGGCGAAGGCGGAGAGCTGGTCGACCATCGTGTTGATGGTCTCCTTCAGCTCCAGGATCTCGCCGCGGGCGTCCACCCGGATCTTCTGCGTCAGGTCGCCCCTGGCGACGGCGGTGGTGACCTGGGCGATGCTGCGCACCTGGGCGGTGAGGTTGTCGGCCATGACGTTGACCGACTCCGTCAGGTCCTTCCAGGTGCCGGAGACGCCCTTGACGTCGGCCTGCCCGCCCAGCCGCCCGTCGGTGCCCACCTCGCGGGCCACTCTGGTGACCTCCGCGGCGAACGCGCTGAGCTGGTCGACCATCGTGTTGAGGGTGTTCTTCAGCTCCAGGATCTCGCCCCGTGCCGACACCGTGATCTTCTGCGACAGGTCGCCGCGCGCCACCGCGGTCGCCACCTGCGAGATGTTGCGCACCTGGTCGGTGAGGTTGCCGGCCATGAAGTTGACCGAGTCGGTGAGGTCGCGCCAGGTGCCCGCCACGCCCTTGACGTCCGCCTGGCCGCCGAGCTGCCCCTCGGTGCCGACCTCGCGGGCCACCCGGGTCACCTCGTCGGCGAACGACGACAGCTGGTCGACCATGGTGTTGACGGTGTTCTTCAGCTCCAGGATCTCGCCCCGGGCGTCCACCGTGATCTTCTGCGACAGGTCTCCCCTGGCGACGGCGGTGGTGACCTGGGCGATGCTGCGCACCTGGTCGGTGAGGTTGCCCGCCATGGCGTTGACCGAGTCGGTGAGGTCCTTCCAGGTCCCCGACACCGACGGCACCTCGGCCTGGCCGCCGAGCCGGCCCTCGGTGCCGACCTCGCGGGCCACCCGGGTCACCTCGGAGGTGAACTGCGACAGCTGGTCCACCATGCCGTTGAACACCGAGGCGATCTCGCCGAGGAGCCCGTCGTCGTCCTCGGGGAGGCGGGTGCGGAAGTCGCCGTCGCGCACGGCCGTGAGCCCGTCGAGCAGCTGCCGCAGCTCCGGCTCGCTGACCTCGCTGCCGTGGACCGGGCCGCCTGAGCCGCGAGACCTCATGTCAGTCATGTCATCCTCGTCGCTCTTGTCCCGTGTTGCTCGTATCACGCCTTGCTTCTCGCACGCGCGAACCTGCACACCGCGCACCTACGATTCGGGCGGAGACCTCACCACTCGTGCAAAACCCATTGGAGATTACTAGACCGTGTCACCGTTTTCTTCGCCAGGAGCGAGCGAAAGACTTGCCTCCGGAGGAAGGTAGGTCAAGACTGCGCCGCCGGTTCCGACCCATGCCTGGAAGAGGCCCGTCCCTGGGCCCGCCGAGCACGAGGAGTAGCGATGAAGTTCCAGATCAGCATGCACATCAACCCGGCCGTGCTGGACGCGCTGACCGACGAGGAGAGGGCCGCGATCGGTGACGGCCACGGCAGGTTCATGCGGGAGCTGAAGGAGTCCGGCGAGCTGATCTTCACCCAGGCGCTGGCCGACCCGTCGCAGGCCGCCGTGGTGTCGGTGCGCGACGGCCGGCCGGTGGTGACCGACGGCCCGTTCCTGGAGGCCAAGGAGTACCTCGGCGGCTTCTACCTGGTCGACTGCGAGAGCAAGGAACGGGCGATCGAGCTGGCGGCGCGGATCCCGGACGCCGCGATCGAGGGGCTGGGGATCGAGGTGCGCCAGGTGATGTTCGCCGACGGGCAGCTGGAGGCGTGACGGACCTGCCCGTCGAGGACCTGCTGCGCGGGCTCGCGCCGCAGGTCCTCGGCACTCTCGTACGCCGGTACGGCCAGTTCGAGAACTGCGAGGACGCGGTGCAGGAGGCGGTGCTCGCCGCCGCCGTGCAGTGGCCGGCCGAAGGCGTGCCGTCCAGCCCGCGCGGCTGGCTCACGACGGTCGCGTCCCGGCGGCTCATCGACCAGATCCGCAGCGACCACGCCCGGCGCGAGCGGGAGTCGGCGACGGCCGCGGAGGCGACGCCCGAGCAGGCGCCGGACGCCGACGACACGCTCGTCCTGCTGTTCCTGTGCTGCCATCCGGCGCTGACCGCGGCCTCCCAGACGGCGCTGACGCTGCGCGCGGTCGGCGGCCTGACCACCGCCGAGATCGCCCGCGCGTTCCTCGTGCCGGAGGCCACCATGGCGGCCAGGATCAGCCGGGCCAAGCAGCGCGTCAGGGCCGCCGGCAGCACCTTCAGCCTCCCGCCGGCCGGCGCGGAGCGCGAGGAGCGGCTCCGGGTCGTCCTGCACGTGCTCTACCTGATCTTCAACGAGGGCTACACCGCCTCCTCCGGCAGCGAGCTGCACCGGCCCGACCTCGCGCGCGAGGCGATCAGGCTGACGCGGATGGTCCGCGCCCAGCTGCCCGGCGACGACGAGGTGACCGGCCTGCTCGCGCTGATGCTGCTGACGGACGCCCGCCGCGAGGCGCGGACGACGGCGGCGGGCGACCTGGTCCCGCTGGACGAGCAGGACCGGACGGCGTGGGACCGTGACCTGATCGCCGAGGGCACCGAGCTGGTCAAGGCGGCGCTGGCCGGCCCGGCGCTGGGGCCCTACCAGTTGCAGGCCGCCATCGCCGCCACGCACGCCGACGCGGCCACCGCCGGGGATACCGACTGGGCGCAGGTGCACGCGCTCTACCTGATCCTGGAGCGGATCGCGCCCAACCCGATGGTCACGCTCAACCGGGCGATCGCGCTCGCCGAGATCCGGGGCCCGCGGGCCGGGCTGGACCTGCTCGCCGCCCTGGACGGCGACGAGCGGATGCGCGGGCACCATCGGCTGCTGTCGGTGCGGGCGCACCTGCTGGAGAAGACCGGCGACGCGGCGGGGGCCCACGAGCACTACCGCCGCGCCGCGAAGGCCACCGCCAGCATCGCCGAGCGGCGCTACCTGGAGGCGCGGGCCGGGCGGGTGCGGCCGCCCGGTGACGTGACCGGGCCGGCGGCCAGGTGACGGCCGCGCGGCTCGGGGTCGGCGAGCACGCCGTCGTGGACGACCACCCGGCCGCCGACCAGCACGGTCCGCGGGCGGCCCGTGACCGCCATGCCCTCGTACGGGGTGTAGTCGGTCGCCATGTGGAGCGCGTCGGAGGTGATCGTCCACCGGGCCGACGGGTCCCAGATCGCGACGTCGGCGTCGGCGCCCGGCATGAGGGTGCCCTTGCGCGGATACAGGCCGTTGGCCCGCGCCGGGTTGGCGGCGGTCAGCTCGACGAAGCGGGTGACCGGCAGGCCGCCGCCCGCCACGAACTCCGAGAAGACCACCGGCAGCCTGGTCTCCACGCCCGGCAGGCCGTTCGGCATGACGCGCACGTCGGACCGGCGTGACTCCTTCTGCGCCAGGTCGTAGCAGCAGTGGTCGCTGCCGATCGTGGTGATCTCGCCGGTGGCCAGGTGGCGGGCGAGCCCGTCCACCACCGGGCGGGGGCGCAGCGGCGGGCAGCACACGAACCGCTCGGGGGTGGCCCCGGCGTAGAGCGAGTCGTCCAGCACCAGGTGGTGGGCGACGGACTCGGAGTAGGCGGCCACGCCGCGCCACCGGGCCGCGGCGACCAGTTCGACGGCCTCGGGCGTGGACTGGTGGACGAAGTAGACCGGCGCCCGGAGCGACTCGGCGATGGCCAGGACCTCGGCGACCGAGGCGGTCTCGGCCAGCTCGGGCCGGGTCGCCGCCATGTGCTCGGCGCCGATCCGGCCGTCGTGCGAGCAGCGCGTCTGGGTGTCCTCGATGATGTGGTTGGCCTCGCAGTGGATCACCACCATGCCGCCGAGGTCGCGCAGCGTGGCCATGGTGCGCAGGATGGTGTCCTCGTCGGCCATCGTCTCGCCGCGGTAGGTGGTGAACATCTTCACCGTCGGCATGCCGTCGGCGACCAGCGAGCGGAGCTGCTCGGGCACCGTTTCGTCCCACTCCACGACGCAGGCGTGCAGCGCGCTGTCGCAGAGCCCGCCCGCCGCCCTGGCGCGCTGGGCGTGGGCGGCGTCGGCGGGAGACTGGCCGGGGCGCGGGATGGCGAAGTCCACGATGGTGGTGGTGCCGCCGAACACCGCCGCCGTGGTGCACTGCGCGTAGTCGTCCAGCGAGGTGAAGTCGCCGGAGGTGAAGCCGACGTGGCAGTGCGGGTCGACGCCGCCGGGCAGCACCAGCATGCCGCGGGCGTCGATCTCGGTGGCGCCGCGCGGCGCGGGCGCGCCGGGCTCGGCGAGCGCGGTCACCTTGCCGCCGGCGAGGAACACGTCCGCCGGCGCGCTCCAGCCCGCCTCCGCGACCGTGCCGCCGCGGATCACGACAGGGCCGCTCAACTGCCGCCTCCGGCCAGGTGGGCCCGCCAGCCGCCGGCCTCGCTGATGTCGGTGACGCCCGGCGCCTCCAGCGCCTCGGCGCGCATCCGCATCGACAGCGAGCCGCTGCCGTCGGCCAGCTCGATCACGCCGAGCTCCAGCTCGGGCGGCTCGCCCGGCAGCAGGTGGTCGCGCAGGATCTCGTAGGTCACCTCGTACAGCTCGCCGGGCACCGCGTGGCCGTCCTCGCCGACCGGGTGGAGGCCGGGGAACTCGTCGCGTACCGAGTAGAACCGGTAGCGGGGCGCGGTGGTCGCCGGTCCCAGGAACCGCGCGCCGGCCAGCGCGGCGTTCAGGCTGCCGCCCGACATCGCCTGGCCGTTGACGAACATGCGCAGATTCTCCACGTGGGGCTCCTTCATGCGGTGGTGTGGCGCTGCCTGGCGACGGCCGGGTCCGGGACGGGGACGGCGTCCAGCAGCGAACGGGTGTAGGGGTGGGAGGGCGCGTCGTAGATCTGCTCCCGGGTGCCGATCTCGGCCAGCTCGCCGTTGAGCATGACGGCCACCCGGTCGCACAGGTAGTAGACGACCGCCAGGTCGTGCGCGATGAACAGGATCGACAGGCCCAGCCGCTCGCGCAGGTCACGCAGCAGGTTCAGCACCTGGGCCTGGACCGAGACGTCCAGCGACGAGACCGGCTCGTCGCAGATGAGCAGCCGCGGGCTCACCGCGAGGGCGCGGGCGATGGAGATGCGCTGGCGCTGCCCGCCGGAGAAGGAGCGGGGATGGCGGTCCAGGTGCTCGGCCGCCATGCCGACCGTCTCCAGCAGCTCCGCCGCCCGGTCGCGGCGGCGCCGGCGGTCCGGCTCCAGCCCGTGCACGAGCAGGGGCTCGCCGATGAGCTCCGCCACGGTCATGCGCGGGTTCAGCGACGAGTACGGGTCCTGGAAGACCATCTGCATGTCCGCCCGCAGCGCCCGCAGCTCGCGCCGGCCGGCGGCCAGCACGTCACGGCCGCCGAGGAGGACCTGCCCGCTGTCCGGGCGGGTGAGCCGGGTGACGCAGCGCGCGGTGGTGGACTTGCCCGACCCGGACTCCCCCACCAGGCCGAGCACCTCGCCCGGCGCCACGTCGAAGGAGACGCCGCCCAGCACGCGCCGCCCGCCGAAGGTCTTGACCAGGTTCCTGACCTGGAGCAGCGGCTCACTCACGGTGTCTCCTCCTCCTGCGCGCCCCCGCCGGCGGCGATGACCGCGAGCGGCTTGGTGACGTCGCCGCCGATGCGCGGGACGGCGGCCAGCAGCGCCCTGGTGTACGGGTTCGCGGGCGCGTTGTAGATCTGGTCGACGGTGCCGGTCTCGACCGCGCGCCCGTGCCGCATGACCACCGCCCGCTCGGCGAACCCGGCGACGATGCCCAGGTCGTGGGTGATCAGCAGGATCGACATGCCGCGCTCGTCGGCCAGCTCGTGCAGCAGTTCCAGCACCTTGGCCTGCACCCGCACGTCGAGCGCGGTCGTGGGCTCGTCGGCGATGAGCAGCGCGGGCTCGGCGATGACCGCGATGGCGATCACCACGCGCTGCCGCATGCCGCCGGAGAACTGGTGCGGGTAGTCGTCGGCGCGGTGCTCGGCGTCCCGCACGCCGAGCCGTTCCAGCAGCTCGACCGCGCGGCGGCGGGCCACCTTCCTGGGCACGCCACGGATGATCAGCGGCTGCATGACCTGGCGGCCGATGGTCATCACCGGGTTGAGCGAGGCCAGCGGGTCCTGGAAGACCAGGCCGGCGCGGGCGCCGCGGATCGCGCGCATCCTGCGCTGCGGCAGCCCCAGCAGGTCGACGCCCTCCAGCTCGATCCGGCCGGAGAGCCGCGCGTCCGGGTCCAGCCGGAGCACGGCCCGCGCCGTGACCGACTTGCCGGAGCCCGACTCGCCGACCAGGGCGACCCGCTCGCCGGGCGCGAGGTCGAGGTCCACGCCGTGGACGACCTGCGCCATCCCTCCGGGCGCCGGGTACGACACCCGCAGGTCGCGGATGCGGAGCAGCGGATCGGGGCTCATCGTGCCTCCCGGCGGATCGTCGGGTCGTTGCGCACCCGCAGCCAGTCGCCCACCAGGTTGAAGGCCAGGGCGGTCAGCAGCAGGGCCAGGCCCGGGAAGGCCACGGCCCACCAGGCGTTGGTGAGGTTGTTGGCCTCGCCGGCGATCATCGCGCCCCACTCGGCCGACGGCACCTGGGCGCCCACGCCGATGAAGGACAGGCCGGAGATCACCAGCATCACCGCTCCGACGTCCACGGTGGTCTGCACGTAGAGGGTGTTGAGCGCGTTGGGCAGGATGTGCCGGAAGATCAGCCGCGGCTGGGGCACGCCCAGCACGCGGGCCGCGTCGACGTACTCGGCGTCCTTGACCTCGCGGACCAGCGTGCGCGCCAGCCGCGCGTAGCCGGGCCACCAGGTGATCGACAGCGCGATGACGGCGGACGACAGGCCGGGCCCGAGCGCGGCGGACAGGCCGAGGGCCAGGATGATCGCCGGCAGCGACAGGCCGATGTCGGTGATCCGCATGAGGATCTCGTCGACGACCTTCCCGCCGAGCGCCGCGACCGTGCCGATCAGCACGCCGATCACCGTGGAGGCGGCGATGACGACGAGGGTCGCGGGCAGGGTGACGCGCGCGCCGTGCAGGACGCGGCTCAGCACGTCGCGGCCGTTCGCGTCGGTGCCGAACCAGTGCTCGGCCGAGGGCGGCAGCAGCGACCGGGTGAGGTCCACCGCGTACGGGTCGTACGGCGCGACCAGCGGCCCGACGGCCGCCATCGCGACCACCACGACCACCACGACCAGGGCGACCCCCTCCACGAAGGGCACGCGCTGCCGGATCCGGGTCGCCGCCCGGGTCCCGGCGGCGGCCCGCGCGCTCATGCCGGCACCCCCGTCGCGGCGGCGTCGGCGGTGTCGCCGGGGGCGGTCGTCCGCCGTCCCCGGCCGCCGGTGTGGCGCAGCCGCGGGTTGAGCCAGAGCTGGACGAGGTCGACGGCGATGTTCGCCAGCACGAAGACCACTCCGATCACGAGAACCGTGCCGATCACGGCGTACAGGTCGTTCTGCAGGACCGCGGTCACCGCGTAGGCGCCGATGCCGGTCCTGCCGAAGACGGACTCGACCAGGACGGTGGAGCCGAGCATCCAGCCGAGCTGCATGCCGAGGATGGTGCTGGCGGGCACCAGCGCGTTGCGCAGCCCGTGCCGCACCACCACGCGGAACTCCGACGCGCCGGTGGCCCGGGCCAGCGCGATGTAGTCGGAGCTCAGCGCGGTGAGCATCGAGGAGCGCACGGTCCTGGCCACCACCGCGACGAACGACGCGGCGAGCGTGATCGCCGGCAGCACCAGGTGCGAGACGGCGTCGCCGAAGGCCGCCAGGTCGCCGCTGAGCAGCGCGTCCACCGAGGTCATCCCGGTGATGGACGGGACCTGCCGGCCGAAGGAGAGCTGCCCCGTGAGGGGCAGCACCCTGAGTTCGGCGGCGAACAGCAGCTGGAGCATCAGGCCGAGCCAGAACACCGGCATGGCCGCGCCCAGCAGGGTGATCAGCCGGGCGGCGGCGTCCGCCGCCCGGCCGTTCCGCCAGGCGGCGTAGGTGCCCAGGGGGACCGCCACCATGACGTTGATCACCATGGCGGCGAGGACCAGCTCCACCGAGGAGGGCAGCATGGCCGCGACATCCTCCAGCACCGGGCGCTGGGTGAACACCGACGTCCCGAGATCTCCCTGGAACAGCCGCCCCATGTAGGCCAGGAACTGGTCCCACAGCGGCTGGTCCAGGCCCAGCCGGGCGGCGACGACGGCCACCTGCTCCGCCGTCGCGTTGCGCCCCGCCGCCGCCCGGGCGGGGTCGCCGGGCAGCACCTGGGTCATCAGGAACGTGACGACGGCAAGGCCGAGCAGCACGACGACGCTCGTGGTGAGCCGCCGGAGCAGCAGACGGGCCATGCGGGGGTCCCTCCTCGTGCGTCGGCTCAGCCGACCTGGACCTTGTAGACGTCCACGGTCTGGTGGTGGGCCGGCTGGTAGGTGTAGCCGGTCAGGCCCTGGCGCAGCACCGTCACGTACTGCGAGTTGGCCAGGTTGAGCGCGTAGTGGTCACCGGCGATGAGGTGCTGGGCCTTGGCGTACGCGGCGCACCGCTCGGCCTCGTCGGTCGCCTGCTGGCCCTGCTCGACGAGCTTGTCCACCTCGGGGTTGTCGTAGCCGCCGCTGTTCTGGCCGTTGTTGATGAACGAGGAGTGGAACTGCACGTACAGCACCGCGTCTGGGTCCGGGTAGGCCGGGAAGCCGTAGATCATGCCGAGGTCGGGCGTGGTCTCGTTGGTCTTCAGCCGGTCCACGTACTGCGGGTAGGTGATGGCCTCGAGGTTCAGCTTGACGCCGATCTCGGACAGGTTCGACTGCAGCAGCGTGGCGGCCTGCTCCATCTCGGCGGTGGCCTTGAGGTACGACATGGTGAGCGTGACGTTGCTCAGCCCGGCCTCGGCGAGGAGCTGCTTGGCCTTGGCCACGTCCCTGCCGGGCTGCGGGGTCGTCTCGTCGAAGCAGCTCATGCCGCCGGGCAGCGGCCCGACCGCCTTCTTGCCCGCGCCCTTGAGGATGGCGCTGATGTGCTGGTCGTAGTCGTAGGCGTAGGAGATGGCCTCACGCAGCTTCGGGTTCGACAGCGGGGAGTCCTTCATCTTGGCGAAGACGTACAGCTGCACGTTGGTGTCGGCCTTGTCGACCGTGTAGCCGGAGCTCTCCATCGAGGCCCAGTCGGTGGGCGCGATGTCCATCGCGATGTCGACGTCGCCCGAGGTCAGCGCCGTCTTCTGGGTGGCGGCCTGCGGGAGGTAGCGGAACACCACGTCCTTGGCCTGGTTGGTGAACCCGCCCCAGTAGCCGTCGTGGCGGGTGAAGCGCGCCTCCTGGTTGGAGGTGTAGCCGGTCAGCTTGTACGGGCCGGACCCGGCGTCGTTGGAGGCCAGCCACTTCTGCCCGTCGTCGTCGCCGGCGTTGGCCGTCACGAGCTTGGAGTTGAGCAGGTAGACGCGGGTGAGCGCGGAGGCGAACGGGGCGTAGGGCCGCTTCAGCCTGATGGTCGCGTGGGTGTCGTCCACGACCTCGGTGGAGTCGTAGGCGCTCACCAGGGACGCGACGCCGATGCCGAGCCGGGCGACGCGGTCCAGGGTGTACTTCACGTCGGCGGCCGTGAGCTTGGTGCCGTCGTGGAAGGTGACGTCGTCGCGCAGCGTGACGTCGAGCGACTTGCCGTCCTCGCTGAACGTCCACTCGGTGGCGACGGACGGCTTCAGCTCGCTGCCCTCGTACCGCAGCAGCGTGTCGTAGGCGGGGATGACCACCTCGTCCACGGTGGAGTTGTCCGCCTGGACGGGGTCGAAGGTCGCCGGCGGCTCGTTCTCGGCGATGATCAGCGTCTGCTTGCGCGCGTCGGAGCCGGTGGAGCCGCCGGCTCCGGCGGAGCCGCCGCCCCCGCACGCCGCGAGGGCGAGGGAGGCGGCCAGGGCGGCCGCGGCCAGGCGCAGGGGACGGACCCGGCGGGGTCGCCCCGCGGACGGGGGGATGGGGTGGTGCATGGATCTTCTACCCTTCGTGAGTGCGCCGTTGCGGCGCACGCCTGCTCCCGGTCACGGCCCAGGTGCCGTGTCCCCGGCGTGTTCAGGAACCGGAGGCGGCCGATCGCGACTGCCGGGCGGGCGTGGGCCGCCACTCCCCGGAGTCCTCGACGACGACGCCGTAGACCCGCTCCGCCGCCTCCGCGCTGACGTAGCCGTCGAGCACGTCGGCGACCACGGCGGCCGGGTCGCGGTCGAGCGGGTCGCCGTAGCCGCCGCCGCCCGCCGTGCGGTTGACGAAGCGGTCCCCCGCCCGCATCGCCGCCCGGTACATGCCGACCCGCTTCTCGCGGTCGGTGCCCGGCCAGAGCACCATCTCGCTGGGCTCGGGCTCGTGGCCGCCGTCCAGCGCCCAGGGGCGGGTCTTGCTCTTCTTCTTCATCGACAGCACCTCGCCGTCGGCGAGGTAGCGGACCTGCCGCAGCACGCCGACGCCGCCGCGGAAGCGGCCCGCCCCGCAGGAGTCGGGGATCAGCTCCAGCCGCTCGTGGAACACGGTCGACTTGTGCTCCAGCACCTCGATCGGGGTGTTGCGGACCACGCTCTGCGAGGGGTGCTGCTGGGCGTTGGCGCCGTCGCGGTCCTTGCGCGCGCCCCAGCCGATGCCCTCGTTGTTGCTGATGACGAAGTCGGTGCCGGTGCGCGGGTCGTGGCCGAGCGCCATGAACCCCGGCTCGTCGCCGCCGGAGGAGGCCGGGATGGTGTCGAGCACCTGCGCCAGCGCCTTGTGCATCAGCTCGAAGGCGACGATGGCGCTCCACTGGGTGAACGTCGCCACCGGGTACTGGGCGTTGAAGAAGTTGCCCGGGTCGGCCTTGACGGACAGCGCCCGGTAGTGGCCGGCGTTGGACGGCTCGTTCGCGCTGGTCAGCTCCTTGAACGTGGCCTTGGCCAGGCTCTCGGTGGCGCCGATGGGCAGGTTGACCGGGCCCAGCACGGCGCCGTCGGAGCCGTTGAAGTCGACCTCCATGTGGTCGCCCTCGATGGTGACCTTGACTTCCATCCGGATCAGGTCGTCGGTGATGCCGTCGTCGTCGCAGTAGTCCACCGCGGTCCACGAGCCGTCGGGCAGCGCGGCGACGGCCTTGCGGGCGACCCGCTCGCCGTGCTCGATGAGCTGCCGGATGGCCTGGTCCACGGTCTCGCCGCCGAACTTCTCCCACACCTGGGCCAGCCGGTTCTCGCCGGTGCGCAGGGCCGCGAGCTGGGCGTGGAAGTCGCCGATGGTCAGGTCGGGCAGCCGGGAGTTGAACCGGATCAGCTCGATGATGTCCCGCACCGGCTCGCCCCGGCTGACGATCTTCGTACCGGGGAAGATCAGGCCTTCCTGGTGCATGTCGGTCGAGTCCAGGACGTAGCCGGGGGCCTTGGCGCCCAGGTCCATCCAGTGGGCGCGGACCGCCAGGTAGGCCGCGGGGCCGTCGTGCCCGTCCCGGAACACCGGCGCGAACAGCATCGCGTCGTAGGAGTGCGCGCCGCTCCAGTACGGATAGTTCAGCAGGTAGACGTCACCCGGCGCGAGGTTCTCGCGGCCGACGTACTCCACGCCCTTGACGATGGCGTAGTCGTTGGCGCCCAGGAACGAGGTGATGCCGGCCGCCTCGGCGGTCAGGTCGAGGTCGGCGTTGTAGATGGAGATGCCGAAGTCCAGCACCTCGTAGATGACCGGGTTGAACGCCGCCCTGACCAGGGTGCGGCGCATCTGCTCGCCCACCGAGACCAGGTAGTTCCTGATCACCTCGACGGTGGCGCCGTCCAGCCGCTCGCCCGTGCTCATGCCTGGCCTCCCGTGATCACCAGTTGCCCGTATCGGTCGACGGTGAGCTGCTGGTCTCCGAAGATGACCGTGGTGGAGGTGCCTTCCTCCACGATGGCCGGCCCGCTCACCTCGTGGCCGGCGCCCAGGCTGCCTCGCGCGTACACCGGGAAGGCGACCGTCTCGCCCGTGGCGACGTCGAACGCGGGGCGCTCGCCGATCGGCTCAGGGGCGGCGGTGTCCGCCGGCGGCAGCTCGCGCAGTCCCGGCTTGGCCAGCCGGCCGACCGCGCGCACCCGTAGCGTGAGGATCTGGCCCGGCTCCGGCATCGCGTGGCCGTAGCGGGCCTCGTGCTGCTCGCTGAAGCGGGCCAGCACGGTGGCGGCGGTGTCGCCGGGCACCAGGTCGATGCCCAGGCTGTGCTCCTGGCCGTGGTAGCGCACGTCCAGGCGGCGGACCAGGGTGCGGTCCTCGGGCTTGACGCCCTGGGCGGACAGCACCTCCTCGCCCTGCGCCTCCAGCTCGGCGAACGCGCCCTCCAGACCGGCCAGCGTCTCGTCGCTGAGCGGGCGCAGGACCGTGGTGGCGAACTCGTACTCCAGGTCCGACATCAGCATGCCGAAGGCGGAGAACGCCGCCGGGACCTGCGGCACGATCGTGGTGGCGATGCCCATCTCGCGGGCCAGCATGGGCGCCAGCAGCGGCCCCGCCCCGCCGAAGGCGAGCAGCGCGAACTCCCGCGGGTCCAGCGCCCGCTCCACGGTGATCTCGCGCAGCGCGCCCACCGTGCGGGCCAGCAGGACCTGGAAGACGCTCGCCGCGGCCCGGGTCACGTCGACGCCGAGGGGCTCGGCCAGCTTGGCCGCCACGGCGTCGCGGGCGGCGTCCGCGTCGATCGTCATGTCGCCGTCCAGGAACCCCGACGGGTCCAGGTAGCCCAGGACGAGCGCTACGTCGGTCACGGTCGGCTCGGTGCCGCCCGCGCGGTAGGCCACCGGGCCGGGCACCGCGCCCGCGCTGTGCGGGCCGACCTTCAGCAGGCCCTCGTCGATCCAGGCGATCGAGCCGCCGCCCGCGCCCACGGTGCGGATGTCGAAGATGGGGATGAGCAGCGGGAATCCGTCGATGCCGGCCTCGTGCACCTCGCCCGGCTCGCCGTCCTCGATCACGCAGCAGTCCAGGCTGGTGCCGCCCACGTCGAACGTGATCACCTTGGCCAGGTTCTGCTCGCGGGCCAGGAACGAGGCGCCGACGACGCCGCCCGCCGGTCCGGACAGCACCGTCATCAGCGGCGCCTGCCTGGCCAGCTCGGAGGTCATCGCGCCGCCGCCGGAGCGCATGATGTGCAGCGGGTGGGTCAGCCCGGCGTCGTTGAGCCGCGACTCCAGCGTGGCGATGTAGTCGTTCAGCACCGGCCGGATGTAGGCGTCGAGGGTGACCGTGCTGGTCCGCTCGTACTCGCGGTACTCCCGGGTGATGTCGGTGGAGGTCGAGATCGACACGTCCGGGTACGCCTCGCGCAGGATGCGCGCCGCCAGCCGCTCGTGCTCGGGGTTGGCGTAGGAGTGCAGGAAGCAGATGGCCAGCGAGCGCAGGCCGTGCTCCTCCACCAGCAGCCGTCCGGCCTCGCGCACCGCGTCCTCGTCCAGCGGCTCGATCACCGTGCCCTGGGCGTCGATGCGGCCGGGCACGCCGGTGCGGTGCCGGCGGGGGACGAGGGGCGGCGGCGGGGCGTAGGAGAAGTCGTACATGTGCTGGCCGGGAACGTTGGCGCGGGCGATCTCCAGCAGGTCGCGGAAGCCCTCGTTGGTGATGATCCCGACATCGGCGCCGCGCCGCTGCAGGATCGCGTTCAGGCCCAGCGTGGTGCCGTGGACGAACGCCTCCACGTCGTCCAGCCGGTCGGCGAGCCCGCCGACCGCGTCCAGCACGCCGCGCGCCGGGGCGCCCGGGGTGGTGGAGGCCTTGTGCAGCCGCAGTTCGCCGGTGGTGTCGTTGTAGGAGATGGCGTCGACGAACGTGCCTCCGATGTCGACGGCGAAGCGGGTGCGGCCGGAGTCCTGGCTCACTGTGCGCCCTCCGTGGCGTGGGTCTCGGGTACGGCGGGGGTCTCGGGTACGGCGGGCAGGTCGTCGCGGACGATCCGCCCGGCCTGCATGACGAAGGCGATCCGGCGCAGCGACGACAGGTCGCTCAGCGGGTCGCGCTCGGTGACGATCAGGTCGGCGAGGTAGCCCTCCTCGACCTCGCCGGCCTGTCCTTCCAGGCCGGTCAGGCGGGCCGCGTCGAGGGTGCCCGAGCGCAGCGCCTGCTCGGTGCTGAGCCCGGCCTCGGCCAGGAACTCCATCTCCCGTACGGCGACCACCGTGTCCTCGATCGGCTCGCCCGGCGGGTAGTCGGTGCCGGCCAGGAACGTGATCCCGGGCTTCTCCGGGTCGTCCGGGTCGGCGACGCCGGCCGCGATGGCGGTGCGGATGCTGGCGAGGTGGCCGGGGCCGACCTCCAGCGCCCGCTCGATCTGCCAGGGGGTGAAGGAGTGCTCGGCCATCCACTCGGGGCAGCGGGTCACGCACAGCGTCGGCGTCAGGTAGACCCGCTGGTCGGCCATCTGCCTGGCGGTGGCCTCGTCGAGGTCGTAGGCGTGCTCGTAGCCGCGCACCCCGGCGGCGAGCGCCTCGCGGATGGCCGAGCCCGCGCCGGCGTGCGCCGTCACGTACGTGTTGTGCTCCTCGGCGGCGCGGACCACGGCGCGCATCTCGTCGATGGTCATCTGCGCGCCGGTGAACGACTCGCCCTGGTGGGCGATGCCGCCGGTGATGAAGATCTTGATCAGGTCGGCGCCCGCGGCCAGCTCCGTGCGGGCGGCCCGCAGGAAGGCGTCGTAGCCGTCGGCGTAGGCGCAGCCGCTGCCCTGCCCGTGCCCGCCCGTCGTGGAGATCGCCCGGCCGGCGCCCACGATCCGCGGCGCCTCCACCCAGCCCTGGCCGGCGGCCGTGCGGATGAGGAGGTCGGCGCGGTTCTGCTCGTGCACCGACCGGATGGTGGTGACGCCCGCGTACAGCGCGTCGCGTGCCCGGGACAGGGCGCGCAGCGCCGTGAGGCCGGAGTCCTCCGCCTCGTCGATGTCCGAGAACGGATAGACGATCGACAGGTGGGAGTGCACCGAGATCAGTCCCGGCAGCAGGTAGCGGCCACCGAGCCGCACCGTGCGCGCCCCGGGGGGCGGCGCGTCGGCGGTGATCCGTTCGATCCGCCCGTCGCGCACGACCACGTTCGTGTCACGCCGGATCGACCCGGACCGCACGTCCACGACGTGGCCGCCGGCCAGCCACACCGGTTCGGCCGCGGGCGGTCGCCCGTCTATCGCTGTCACCGCTTCTCTCCTCATCTCTTCTTCTCGGGGAGGTCTTGCATGAGCCGCTCCGGACCCAGGTCGGAGATGTCCACGGGGGGCTTCGCGCCGGCCACGAGGCAGCGCAGGGTCTCGGCCCACAGGGGGGCGAAGGTGAACGCGTAGGTGCCGCCCGCGACGAAGAACCCGGGGCTGCCCGGCACCTCGCCGATCACCGGCATCTCGTCGGGGGTGGCCGCGAGCGGTCCCGCCCAGGCCCGCAGCAGTCTCAGCCGGCGGACGAACGGCAGGATCCGCACGGCGAGCGCCATGTTGCCCACCATGCTGTCGACGCCCGCGTCGCTGCGGCCGTCGAGGTCCAGCCGCCGGGCCGGCCAGCCGCCGCCCACCAGCAGGTTACCCGCGCTGACCTGCTTGACAGACAGGCCCTCGCCGATGTGCTGGACCAGGTGCGGCAGCCCGTCGGAGCAGCGCACGGTGGCGTGCATCTGGATCGCCACCGGGGACATGTCGAGCCTGACCCCGGCCAGGGCGGCGATCCGGTGCAGCCACGGCCCGGCCACGTCGATCACCACCGGCGCCCGGACCTCTCGCGTCCTGGCCGTCACCCGCCAGGCTCCGCCGTCGCGAGTGATTTGTGTCACCGGCGCGAACGGCACCAGTTCGGCGCCGTGCCGCACCGCGTCGGCCAGGTAGGCCGGGGTGACCTTCAGCGGGTTGGCGTAGCCGTCGTGGCGGCACCAGGTGGCGGCGGCGACGGTCGGCCCGAGCTGAGGCAGCGCCTCGCGGGCCGCGTCGCCGTCGAGGACCTCGGTCGTGATCCCCACCGCGTTCTCCCAGACCTGCTTCTCGTGCAGCTCCCGTACCTGCTCGGGGGTCTCGGCGACGGTGAAGCCGCCGCTGCGGCGCAGCTCGACCGAGGCGTCGAGGTCGTCCTCGACGTCCTCCCACAGGTCGCTCGCGGCGCGCTGCAGCGGCGCGAAGCGCGCGCTGTCCAGGGGGACGGCCTGGCCGGGCCGGCGGGTGTGAACCGCCTGCACGTGCAGGTTGCCCGCGGTGGTGCCCGAGCCCTCCCGGCCGGGCGCGCCGCGTTCCAGCACCACGACCCGGTGGCCGTCGCGGGCGAGCCGGCTGGCCGCCGACGCGCCGAGCACCCCGGCGCCGATGATCACCACGTCCGCGGTCGTCATGCCGGCCCCCCTTCGCCGGCCATCTCCAGCAGCGTGGCCACCGCCACGGGCCGGACCGGGAGGCGGGAAGGGAAGACGTCGGCGGAGGTACGGGCCACCGCGGAGACGGCGAAGCCGCACTCGCGGCCCTGGCACGGTCCCATGCCCGCGCGGGTCCACGCCTTGGTGGCGTTGACGTCGCCGGCGGCGGTCCCGGCGGTCCGGCGGACCTCTCCCGCGGTGATCGCCTCGCAGCGGCAGAGCGTGGCGGCGTCCGGCAGCGCGGGGCGCAGCAGCCCGGCCAGGTCGGCCGGGGTCGGGTAGAGCGCGTCGGTCAGGCTCTTGAACCGTTCCAGACGCCGGCCCTCGGCCGCCAGCCCGCGCAGCTCGCCGGGGCGCGGGCGGTGTCCCTCGCGGCCGAGGATGTCGAGCGCGGCGGACAGGCCCCTGACCGCCGCGGTGGGCGCGCCGCCGATGCCCGCCGCCTCGCCGATGACGTACACGTCGGCGCGCGAGGAACGGCCGGAGGCGGTGAGCACCGGTGTCGCGTCCCCGGTCGCGGGGTCGGTGCGCACCGCGCAGCCGAGCATCCTGGCCAGGTCGGCCTGGGGGCGGAAGCCGTACCCGACGCAGAGCGCGTCCACGGCGACCGTGCGCACCGGGCGCGTCGGGGCGGTGGCGGCGGCCAGCGTCACGGAGGTGACACGGTCCCGCCCGTCGGCGCGCACGACCACCGTGTCCTGCCAGATCGGCACCCGTGCCCGCGCCAGGCGCGCGGCGTACCCGGCCAGCTCACGCAGCCGGGCGGGATGCCGTACGGCGCCGAGCGCGCGCAGGCTGGGCCGGTACGGCCGACCGGCCTCGGCGATCCCGGCGACCGTGACACCGAGGGCCAGCAGCGAGCAGGCGACCGGCAGCAGGAACGGTCCAGAGCCGGCCAGCACGACGCGCTCGCCGACCGGCGTGTGGTCGGCGGCGGCCAGGTGCTGGGCGAAGCCGGGGGTGGTCACGCCGGGCAGCTGCCAGCCGGGGAAGGGGAAGGGCCGCTCGTACGCGCCGGTGGCGACGATCAGATAGCGGCCGCGCAGGCGCACGGGGCGCTCGGCGGGGTCGGAGACGAGCAGCGTGCGCCCGTCGTCGTCGACGCCCCAGACCAGGTGGCCGGTCCGGCACTCGACGCCCGCCGCCCGCACGGCGTCGATCAGGCGCCGGCCCTCCGGGCGGTGGTCGCCCCAGACGCGGGCGACCTCGGGGGCCGGGCGCCGGAAGTACTGGCCGCCCAGCTCCGGCTGCTCGTCGACGACGGTGACGCTCAGTCCGGCCGTCGCCAGCCGGCGCGCGGCGGCGAGGCCGGCGGGGCCGCCGCCGACGATCACGACGTCCCGCTCCTCCGGAAGGCTCATGGCCCCTCCCCCGCGCCGGCCGTGCGGACGCGCATGCCGGGACGGACGGGGGTCAGGCAGGCCCGCACGCCGGGGCGTCCGTCGACCGTGACCTCGCATTCGAGGCAGACCCCCATGCCGCAGAACGGGCCGCGCGGCTCTTCGCTGACCGGGTTGCGGCGGAAGGTCCAGGTACGGTCGCCGACGAGCGCGGCCGCCAGGCTGACGCCCTCGACGACGCTCACCTGCCGGCCGTTCACCTCGATCGTGACCGTGCGCGGCCGGCTCGCCGCGGTGACCGGGGCGCTCATCCCCGGGCTCCCTCTGCCTCGGGAGCTGCCTCGGGAGCTGCCTCGGGAGCCGCCTCGAGAGCCGCCTCGAGAGCCGCCTTGAGGCCGGACTCCGTCAGGACGGCGTCGATCGCCCGCAGCGTCGCCTCGTCCTCGATCGGCAGGAGCGGCGGCCGCACGTGCCCGCCTGGCTGGCCGAGCAGGCGCATGGCGGCCTTGAGCTGGGCGATGGGGGTGCCGAACACGCCGCTGTAGTCGGGGTTGATCA
Source organism: Nonomuraea sp. CA-218870 (assembly GCF_050936535.1). Lineage (NCBI taxonomy): Bacteria > Bacillati > Actinomycetota > Actinomycetes > Streptosporangiales > Streptosporangiaceae > Nonomuraea > Nonomuraea sp. CA-218870. The sequence goes on from NZ_JBNJMN010000001.1 coordinate 5,146,297, forward strand.
GCCGGGAGGACAGCGCGGTGTAGCGGTCGGCCCACGCGCGGGCGGTGTCGCTGTCGCGCCTGGCGACCGCCTCGTAGTAGGGGACGGCGAACGGGGCGCCCATGCCGCCGCCGTCGATGTTGCCGTCGCCGCCGATCTCCATGAGCACGGCCAGGCCGCGCCGGTGCAGGAAGCTGCCGAAGACCCGCACCCGGTCGCAGACGGCCTCGACGGTGCCGAGCATGCGCAGCCAGTCGCCGGTGCTGTCCTTGATGGCGACGACGTTGTCCAGCGCCGCCAGCCGTTCGGCAAGGCCCTGGTGGACGGAGATGTCCACGGCGACCCCGCGCGGCCAGTTGTAGACCATGAAGGGCAGCGGGGTGGCGGAGCTGATGCGGTCGTAGTAGTCGACGATCTCGTCCGGTCCCGGGTGCACGTACGGCGGGGGCGTGGCGAGCACTCCGTCGGCGCCGGCCGCGGCGGCGTGGCGGGCCAGGCCGATCGCCTCGCCGGGGGTGTAGGCGGTGATGCCGGCGATCACGGGGTAGCGCCCGGCCACCTCGTCCACCGCGATCTCGACGACCCGGCGGCGCTCGTCCGGGGTCTGGCTGAACCACTCGCCGGTGCTCCCGTTGACCAGGACCCCGTGCACCCCCTGCTCGGCGTAGAGGCGCAAGAGCGCGCGCCAGGCCTCCTCGTCGAGGAGCCCGTCTGCGGTGAACGGAGTGGGGGCGGCCGGCCAGTAGCCGTGCCAGGTGACGTCGTCGCGGTCCATGCGGTTCTCGACCTCTAGTGGGTTGGATTGGGATCGATTGCACAAGGTTGTAGCATTCCCACGATTCCGGTCAAGGGAAAAATCGGGTTTTTACCCATTTAATCTCCCTGTTACATCGACTGATCGGCGATCATCTGAGATGATCCCAGTGCATAATGGGATCGATCCCATAGATCCATGTCAGGCAGGGAGGACGATGCGGATCGGACTGAAGGAGGTCGCCGCGGAGGCCGGAGTGTCCCGCAGCACCGCCTCACGCGCCCTCAGCGGCTCCCCGCTGATCTCCGCCGAGACCCGAGCGGCCGTCGAGCAGGCGGCGGCCCGGCTCAACTACCAGCCCAACCGGCTGGCCGGCGCGCTGCGCTCGCGGCACTCCCACCTGGTGGGCCTGGTGCTCAACAACCTCATCAACGCGTCCTTCCACACCATCGCCGAGGTGGTCCAGCGCCGCGCCGCCGACGAGGGCTACCAGGTGCTGCTGGGCATCACCGGCGCAGATCCGGCGCGGGAGAAGACGTTCCTGCGCACCCTGGCCGAGCACGGCGTGGACGGCCTCATCGTGATCGGCACCGGCAAGAACGGCGCGACCACCAACGCCCTGCTCGCCGAAGGCACGGGCGTGGTCAACGTGATACGACGGCCGGCCGACAGCGCCGCCCCCTCCGTGCTCGCCGCCGACCGGGAGGGCGCCCACGCCGCCACCGCCCACCTGCTCGACCTCGGCCACCAGCGCATCGGCTTCATCGGCGGCGAGCTGACGGCCGACTCGGGCCGCGAACGCTTCGCCGGGTACGAGCAGGCGCTGCGCGAGCGCGGCCTGGAGGCGGACGAGTCGCTGATCGAGCGCGGCCCCTTCGCCCCCGACTTCGGCACCGAGGCCATCGCCCGGCTGCTGCGGCGCGAGCCGCGCATGACGGCGCTGTTCGCCGCCAACCACGAGGCCGTGTTCGGCATCCTGCCCACGCTGGCGAGCACGGGGGTCTCCGTCCCCGGCGACCTGTCGCTGGTGTGCCACGAGGACATCTCGTGGCTGCGCCACTGGTCCCCCGCGATCACGGTGGTCGACAACGGCGCCAGAGAGCTGGGCGAGCTGGCCATGAACCTCCTGCTGCAGCAGATGAAGCACGCCGGCGGGTCCCAGGACGGCGCGCAAGAGACGCGCAACGGCCGGGCCTACCGGGTGGGCGCCCAGCTCGTCATCCGCGACTCCACCGCTCCCCCGCGCGGGCGGTGACCGCCTCGGTGATCACGACGCGTCCTCGGTGATCCATCGCCACAGCTCGTCGGGTCCGCGCTCGATGAAGGCGCGGCCCAGCCGCCCGGCCCACCAGCGGGCGGTGCCGAACTCGTCGCGCCACGCCCACAGCCGCCGGGTGGCCAGGTGCAGGGGGTGCTCGCGGGTGATCCCCATCGCCGCGTGCGCCTGGTGGGCCACGCGCGCGCCCTCGGTGGCGGCCCGGCCGGTGACGACGCGCGCCGCGGCGACCCTGGCCCAGGCGTCGGCGTGCCCTGCGGCCAGCGCCCCGGTGGCGCGCCGCACGGCGACGCGGGCGGACTCCGCCTCGGAGGCCAGGGCCGCCACCAGGCTCGCCACGGCCTGGAACGCGATCAGCGGCCTGCCGAACTGCTCGCGCACCGTCACGTGCGCGACGGTCCGGTCGAGGGCGGTGAGCAGGGCGCCGGTCACGGCGGCGGCCCGCAGCAGCGCGGCCTCGGCGAGCAGGTCGCCCGGCCCGCCGAGCGGGGTGGCGGGGGTCCCGTCCAGGCGCAGGGTGTCACGCGGCTCGCCCGCCAGGTTCGTTCCCCCGTCCCAGCTCAGCCCCGCCGCGCCGGCGCGGACCTCGGCGAGCTCCTGAACGCCCGAGTCCAGGATGGCCGGCACCACCACCCGCCCGGCGTGCCTGCCCCAGGGCACCTTCGTGACGGTCCCGTACAGCCGGCCGTCGGCTGAGAGACGGACGCTCTCGCCGCGCCGGGGCAGAGCCACGGTGACGACCCCGCTCCCCGCGTCGTGTCCGGTGTCGTGTCCGGTGTCGTGTCCGGTGTCGTGTCCGGTGTCGTGTCCGGCCGCGGCCATGGCGCGCCGGGCCAGGACGGTCTCGGCGACCGGGACGGACACGTGATGCCGGCCGAGCCCTGCGACGATCGTCACCACGTCGCGCAGGTCGCCGCCCTCGCCGCCGTGCGCCTCGTCGACGCCGACGGCCGTCCAGCCGAGCTCCCGCACGGTGTCCCAGATCCCGGGCAGGTCGTCGCCCGGCTCGCCGCCGTGGCCGGCGAGGACCTGGTCGACCACCGCGCCCAGGTCGGACTCGTCCTGCCGTCCGCCCCCGGCGACGGCGCCGCGCGAGATGACGGTGCGCAGCACCTCGGTGGTGCCGCCGCGGACGGTGAACCCGGGCGCGGCCAGGATGCCCTCGGCCAGGAGTCCTTCGGCGCCCGCCGCGCCGGGGTCGACCTCGGTGTCGAGCAGGGTCCTGGCCAGCTCGTTGACGTCGCGTTCGAGCGTGGTGCCGAGGTCCTTCAGCATGGCCGCCTCGTGGACCGGTGCCCGGCCCGCGTCCATCGCGCCGGCCACGTCGAACGCCATCGCGCGCAGCGTCGCCAGCCTGGCCAGCACCTCGCCGGTCCGTTCAGCCGCCCCGTCGTCGGCCCCGCCGCCCGCCGCCACCGCCTCGATCGTGGCGGTGAGCAGCGGGTAGGTGCTCAGCACCCGCTCGATGCCGCCGCGCTCCAGCGCGAGCTGCTCGGTGACCTGCTTCCACCCGTCGCCGACGGCTCCGAGCACGTGCTCGTCGGGGACGAAGACGGCGTCGAAGGTGACCTCGTTGAAGTGGTGCTCACCGGCCAGGTCGTGGATCGGCCGCACGTCGACGCCGGGGGCGGCCATGTCGACGATGAACTCGGTGAGCCCTTCGTGCTTCCTGTCCCCCCTGCCGGTGCGGGCGAGCACGTAGGCGTGCGTCGACCGGTGCGCGTGGCTGGTCCAGATCTTCCTGCCGGTGACGAGCCAGCCGCCCTCGGCCCGGGTCGCCGCGGTGCGGACCGAGGCCAGGTCGGAGCCCGAGTCCGGTTCGCTCATGCCGAGGCAGAAGGTGACCTCGCCGGACGCGATGGCGGGCAGGAACCTCGCCTTGGCGGCGGCGCTGCCGTGCCGCACGATGGACGGCCCGATCTGGCGGTCCGCGATCCAGTGGGCGGCGACGGGCGCGCCCGCCCGCAGCAGTTCCTCCGTCACGACGAGCCGGGTCAGCGCCGAGCCGCCGCCACCGCCGTACTCGGCCGGCCAGGAGATCCCGATCAGGCCGCGCGCGGCCATGGCCCGGGTGAAGTCCAGGTCGTAGCCGCGCAGCCAGGCGTCACAGGAGGGCGAGAACCTGCCCTCCCGCGCCCACGCGCCGACGAGCTCACGGGTGGTCCTTCGCGCTTCGGCGAGTTCCCTGCTGTCCATGTCGGTAACCCCCACGTCTCGGCGAGCACTCGGCCCGCCACCTGATGCGGCCCGGCCGGGCCGCGGTCAGTCCTCGGCCGAAGTGGTCACCTTGTCGGCGGGCGGCGCCTTGATGGACACCTTGGCGCCCCACCCGGTGAAGCGGCTGTCGATCGTGATGGTCTTGCCTTCGTGCTGGTTGGTGTCGAACACGCCCGTGGCCGCGTACGACGACGTCACCCTGCTCACCAGCCCGGCGGAGTTCAGGGTGAGCGTGTAGGAGACCTTCGTGTCGTCGTGCATGCGCAGCGGGATCGAGGCGTCGAACCAGGGTGACACCTTCTCCAGCTCCTTGAAGGTGATCTTCCCGGTGAGCTTGCCGCTCCGTAGCTTGCCCTTCTTCACCAGCGCCGCCAGGGTTTTCGGCTCGACCGGGTTGATGACCTGGCCGTAGAAGCCGCCGCCGCCGAACAGGCCCCTGCTCTTGAGCCAGGACTTGCCCGCCGGCAGGCGTTCCGCCAACATGCCGCCCGAGGTGTAGCCGACCTTGCCGATGCTGATCGTGCGCTCGGAGGGGCGGTGCCTGGCCGTTGCGGTGATGTCGGAGGCCGCCACACCCTTGGCGTTGAACTGGAACGTGCCCTTGCGGCTCTGGATCTTCGTCTTCCCGTCGCCCACCAGCGTGGTCGTCTCGGTGAACCGCACGCCGTGGCCGGGGGTGAGCTTGCTCTTGAGCGCTCGTACGGGGTCCTTGAGCGCGGCCTGGGCGGGCACGGCTCCCGCCAGCAGGCAACCGCAGGCCACCAGCGCCGTGATCATGACTTTCCTCATGGACCGCGAGCCTGCAGCATCGTGATCACGATCAGGGCACGGCCGGGGATCGGGTCGGGTCAGCAGGTGGCGCGTCCGTCAGCTCACCGCCTGCTTCACCAGCGCCCCGATCCTGGCCTCCACCTCGGGCGTCACCTCGGTCAGGGCGAACGCGGCCGGCCACCTCGCCCCCTCGTCCAGGTTCGCCCGGTCGCTGAACCCGAGGGTCGCGTGACGCGTCTTGAACTTCTCCGCGGGCTGGAAGTGACAGACGCGCCCACGCCCGCCCGGGGATAGCCACCGGTCCGGCTCACGGGTTCACGCCGCCTCCCGGGCCATGCTCGCCACCGGGCGGGGACCGGCGGTGCGCATGCGCAGGCGCAGCCGGGCGGCGCCGCGGACCCGTTCCACGCTGACCTCGTCACACAGGGTGCGGACCAGGAGCAACCCGGCGCCGCCCCCGTGCTCGAGGTCCGGCACGGTGGCCAGGTGCGCCTCGGTCAGGGCCCCGGCCGCGTCGACGACCTCCAGGCTCACCCCGGAGGCGTCGCGTGAGGCGATCAGGGTGCCCCGGCCGCCGCCGTGACGCAGCACGTTGGTGGCCGCCTCATGGGCGGCGATCGCCAGGTCCTGGAGCCTCTGCCCGCGCAGGCCGGCTCCGGCGCCGAAGGCGTGGACCCGCGCCCGCAGCACGGCGAGATCTGTGGTGATCGGCCACTGCGACCGGAACCCGGGAAACATGAGCTTCACTGCCTTCCGCCACCGGCTGGATCAGCCGTCCAACGCGAACCTTCCAGGGACCGACCGGCTGAGGATCAACCGGCTGGGGATAAGAGGTACTGCCCGGAATACGCGGCTCTACGCCCCCGCCCGCCGCGCGGACCAACGGCGGTGCGGCTCAGGGACTTCCGGCCCTATGGCGCGCCTTCTCCACGAGGTCCGATGAAGGTAACCGATAAGGAGAACCGCTGATGCGTATGACCGTCGCGGACGTGATGACGACCGAGGTCGTCTCCGTCACCGCACCTACCCCGTTCAAGGACATCGCCGAGGCGCTCATCACCGGCGGCATCAGCGCCGTCCCCGTCGTGGACGACGACAGGCGCGTGATCGGCATGGTGTCCGAGGCCGATCTCCTCCGCAAGGAGGAGTTCCGTGAGCAGTTCTACCGCGAGGGCTACCGCCCGCCGCTGCGCGCCCGGTTGCGGCACCCCAAGAGCAGGCAGAAGGCCGAGGGCGACACCGCCGCCGAGCTCATGACCAGCCCCGCCGTCGTCGTGTCCCCCCAGGCGTCGGCGGTCGAGGCCGCCCGACTGATGGACGCCCACGACGTCAAGCGGCTGGCCGTCGTCGACCCCGAAGGCCGGCTGGTGGGCATCGTCAGCCGCCGCGACCTGGTCAAGCTGTTCCTGCGCGGCGACGCGGAGATCACCGCCGAGGTCCGCGACGACATCCTCGACCGCGCGCTGTGGGTGGAGACCTCCGGCGTGCGGGTGGAGGTCGACCAGGGCGTCGTGACCCTGTCCGGCTGGATGGAGCGCCGCTCCGAGGCCGCCATCGCCGTCCGCATGACGCGCCGGGTCAACGGCGTGGTCGACGTGGTCGACAAGCTCACCTGGAAGACCGACGACTCGACCTGGGAAGGCGCCTAGCCATGCTCGTGCGCGAGGTCATGAGCAGTCCGGCGGTCACCGTCCGCCGCACCGATCCGGTGCGGCGGGCCGTCCGGATCCTGCACGGCCACGACATCACCGCCGCCCCCGTCGTCGACGAGGCGGGCCGCCTCGTCGGCGTCGTCAGCGAACTCGACCTGCTGCGCGGGGAGTTCGGGCCGGACCCCCGCGCCACCGTGACCCCCGTCCCGGAACCGGGCGGGCCGCCGCCGCACCGGGTGATGGAGGTCATGAGCGGTGACGTCGTCACCGTCACCGAGACCACCGACGTCACCACCGCCATCGACCTCATGGTCGGCAAGCGGGTCAAGAGCCTGCCCGTGCTGCGCGGCGCCGAGATCGTCGGCATGGTGAGCCGCCGCGACCTCATGGCCATGCTCGCCCGTCCCGACGACGAACTGCGCGCGGCGGTGCTGGACGCCCTGCGCGAGCAGTATCCCTCCGGCCCGAGCTGGGACGTCGCCGTCCACGACGGCGTGGCCGAGCTCAGCGGGCCGCCCCAGGAGCACGCCGACCACATCGCCGGCCTGCTCGCCCGTACCGTGCCCGGCGTCGTCCGGGTCAAGCACACCAGGAGAGCGCCATGACCATCCTCGTCGAGAACGTCATGACCACCGACGTGGCCGCCGTCAACCAGAAGGCCTCCTTCCACACGGTGGCCGAGCTGCTCATCAGCAGGGGCGTCAGCGGCGTGCCGGTCGTGGACGACGACGACCATGTGCTGGGCGTCGTCTCCGAGGCCGACCTGCTGGCCAAGGAGGAGTTCAAGCAGCGCTACTACGGCGACGCCTACCGGCCGCCGCTGCGCGCCCGCATCCGGCACAGCGCCGGCAGCGAGGGCAGCGGCTACCGCAAGTCACTCGGCGAGACCGCCGGGGACCTGATGACTGGCCCCGCCCACGTCACCACCCCGGAGACGCCGGTGGTGTCCGCCGCACGCCTGATGGACCGTCACGGCGTCAAGCGCCTGCCGGTGACCGACTCCGCCGGACGCCTGGTGGGCATCGTCAGCCGCCGCGACCTGATCAAGGTGTTCCTGCGCGCGGACCAGGACATCGAGCAGCACGTACGCGAGACCATCCGGGCCGAGGCCCGCGGCGTGGACGTCGCCGTCGCCGACGGCGTGGTCACCCTGACCGGCACCGTGCCCGAGCACAGCCAGGCCATCATCGCCGTCCGCCTGGCCGAGAACCTCGACGGCGTCGTCGCCGTGCACGACGAGCTCGAATGGAAGCGCGACGACATCGCCGACGTGCCCATCTGGGGCGGCGCGTGACCGCGCACAGCGGGCCTTCGGGGCTCACCTGCCGCCGGAGCCGTCCGGCGGAGCCAGGTGGTCCTGCAGCTCCCGGTGCCGGAACTGGTACGTGGCGCCGCTGACGCGCAGCAGCCGCGCCTCGCAGGCCCAGTCGAGGAAGGCCCACAACCGCAGCGGCAGCAGCCCGCGCGCCGCCGCGACGCCCAGGCCGATCATGGTACGGGCCCAGGCGGTCGCGCCGAAGGCCAGGCCGAAGGTCACCCCGCCGACCAGCGCGCACAGCAGCGACCTGACGACGCCGTGGTGCAGGACGAACACCAGGAAGGCGGCGACCGCGCCGATGAGGCCGAAGGCCAGCCCGATCACGGCGTTGCGGTGCAGGGCCTCCCGCGGGTGGGCCAGCTCCGCGTCCTTGCTCCAGCCCCCGGTGGCGATCGTGAAGGCCACCCCCAGCGCGAAGGCGAGGGCGAACGCCCCGGCGAACCCCACGGCCAGCGGCAGCGGCCCGGCGCCGGCCAGCCGCAGCGGCGGCAGCCCGGTGAGCGCGCCGCACAGGCCGAAGCCCAGCAGGGAGAGCGGTTCGGTGCGGATCGCCTCGGCCACGGTCATCCGCTCGGCGCCGTACCGGCCGGCCGCCGTCAGCCCGATGACCGCGCCCAGCACCAGCCCGCCGGTGCCCCCGGCGGCGACCGCGAAGCCGGGGCCGAAGACCCGCCCCCCGGTCAGCGCCAGCCCTGCCAGGCCGCCCAGCACGCCGACGGGCGCCCCCGCCAGCGCGCCCAGCAGGCCTCCGGCGACCCGCCGCCGGCGAGGCACCCGGGTCCGCCCACCGGCGGCGGCCGGCCAGCGCGCCAGCGACAACGTGGTGGCCAGGGCCACCCAGCCCGCCACGAGCACCAGGGCGAGCGGTTCTTCCGGGCCGCCGGTCGCCGACCCCGTACGGAAGGCCAGCATCGCGACGACCGCGAAGAGCACACCGCCGAGGCCGTGCAGGGCCCGGACCCGGCGCCGGCCGCCGATCGGCCACAGCAGGTGGGGGACGAGGTCGATCGCCGTCAGGCCGGGCGGCCGGTCCGTCCCGCCGCCGGTCTGCTCCCGCAGGTAGGCCGCCAGGCACACGAGCCACGCCCGCACCTGAGCCGGTTCGTACGGCGTGCCGTGGGAGCGGTCGGCGCTGGACCGGGGGGCGAGGTCCGTCGCCGCCGGCACGTACGCCTCCAGCAACCTCCCCGCGATCAGCGCCGCCCCCGCACCGGCACCGTCCTCCGCCTCCACCCCGGACGCCCCGGCCGAACCACCCCCGGACCGCCCCCCGCCGAACGCCCCGGCCGAACCACCCCCGGACCGGTCCTCACCGTGCGACGCGGCCGGGTCGCCGCCGGGTCGATCCACGTGGAGCAGTTCGGCCGGGTCGCCGCCGGACTCCACCGCGGTCACCAGCAGCAGCAGCCGCCACGGTGTGCCGAGCGCGGCGTGCACGGCCCTGCCTGACGGGCCGGACAGCGCCGCGTGGACGGCGTCGCGGCACGCGGCGCGGGGATGGCCGTCCGGCCAGCGGGCGCGCAGGTAGGCGGCGATCTGCTGGGCGTCCAGGTTGTGCAGCCGGATGAGGGCGGCTTCGTCCAGCCCCGCGGCGGCCTCGCGCAGCTCGGCGTGGCGGTCGGCGCGGCAGGTCACGACGACCGCCCCGGGCCGCCGCCCGGTGTGGTCGCTGTAACGGTTGAGCTCGGTCAGCAGTCCGATCGCCCGGCGCGGCGGGCCCGTCGACGGCTCGGGGTCCAGCTCGTCCAGCCCGTCCACCACCGGCAGCACCCGGCGGTCGCGCACCAGCCGCTGCGCGTCCCCGGCCGTGAGCCCGAACTCCCGGGTGAGCTGCTCGGCCAGCCAGGGTTCGAACGGCCTGCCGAGGGTCCATCGGGCCGCGTTGAGGCGTACCGGCACCGGCTGGTCACGGCCGGACGCTCCACCGGCGGCCAGGACCGGCTCCAGCAGTTGCAGCACCAGCTCGATCGCGAGCACGGTCTTGCCCGCCCCCGACTCCCCCACGACCAGCAGGCGGCGCGGGCGCAGGCCGCCGAAGAACCTGCCGATCTCGTGCAGGTCGTGCTCGGCCCGGCCGGCACCGTACGGGCCGAAACTCACGGGCGCGAGGGTGTAGCCGCCGAGCAGCCCCTTGCGCGACCTGTCCTCCTCCCGGAGCACACGGCGGGCGAGCAGCGCGGCGGCCGGATCGGGCGGCGGAGCGCCGGCCGACGCCTCCCCCGAGGCCCGCTCCCCGAAGCGCTGATCCCCGGGAGTCTGCTCCCCTAAGGCCTGCTCCCCGGCGATCTGACCCTGGGCGGCCTGACCTCCGGTGGTCTGACTCCCGGTGGTCTGACTCCCGGTGGTCTGACTCCCGGTGGTCTGACTCCCGGTGGTCTGACTCCCGGTGGCCTGACCCCCGGGGGGCGCCGGTGGCTCGGGGGCGGTGCGCTCGGCCAGGGCGGCTCGGGCGGCCCGCCAGCGTTCGAGCTCGCCCGCGACCAACTCGGGCGGATGGTCGCAGTAGTGGAAGCACGCGGTGACGAAGGCCCGGACGAAATCCCACCGGGGCAGCCTGTCGGCCTGGCGCAGCACGTGCGAGGTGGTGCTTCGGGGCAGCGCGTCGACCTTGGCCCCGTCCGGGGTCGCCGTCTGGCCGCCGAGGGCGCGCAGCCTGCTCAGCGACGGCTCGCCCGCCCACTGCCGGAGCCGGACGAGCGCGCGCACGAAGTCCGCCGCGTCCGCGGCTTCGGCGGGGTCGGGCGGACGGGGACGGTCACCGGTCATCCGGGCCCCACCGTCGACCAGGTGAAGCGCGCGTCGCCACGCCGGGGCCACCGGCGGTCCACGTGGCGGCCCTCCAAGGTCTGGACGTGGCGCGACTCCATCAGGAAGTTGCGCGCCTCGTCGGCCTCGACGAGGTCGCGGCCGACCGCGATGGGCACGAACCCGTGCCGCGGGATGTAGACCCAACGGCCGCGGTCCCAGTCGTAGGGGTCGAACCAGCGGTGCCGTACGGTGCCGGACATCCGCACGCTCGCTCCGTCCCTGGTCAGGACGAACGACCCGTGTGAGCGCAGCAGGCTCATCCTGCTGACGTAGAACAGCTCCGTGCCGACGAACGCGTTGATGCGCGCGTCCCAGTGGTCGCGCAGCCAGCTCGACCCGCCGTCGCGCAGGTCCTTCGCCTCCCGGATAAGCCGGCGTTCGAACCGGCGCTGGTTCCTGCGCTCGGCTTTCTCGATCACCTTGAACGAGCGCAGCCAGCGCAGGGACATCTTCCTGGAGGCGCCCGCGCCGTCCATGAAGTGCTCCAGGAAGTCGGACGCGATCGGGTGGACGTCGCGCCCGCCGTCGATGATCGACCGGAAAAGCGCGACCAGGTCGGGGACGGGCTCCCCCGTCCTGCGGCGCAGACCTCGCAGGAACATGCGCGCTCTCCCGCTCTTGAGGGACGACCGCGTGCCCGGGGTCATGGGCACGTCCGGCGGTATTCTTCCTCCTGCACGTGGATCTCCCATTCGTCGCGGGTCAGGCCGCGGCCCGCGTTGGCGCACGCCGCGGCGACCAGGTCGGCGGGGGTGCGGACGTCCCAGAGCCGGGCGGTCCCGTCGGCGCCCACCGTGGCGACGGACTTCCCGTCGGGGCTGAAGGCGACGTCGGTGACGCCGCCGGTGTGGCCGGTCATCGGACCTCCGAGCCCTCGGTGGACGCGCAGGTCCCACAGCTGTACGGCGCCGCCCGAGTAGCCGATGGCGAGGACCTGGCCGTCCGGGCTGAACGTGAGCGCGCCGGGCGCCCCCTCCTCGCTGATCAAGGCGACGCCCGCCGGGCGGCGGCGGCGTACGTCCCACAGCCGGACGGCGTCGTCGGCGGCCGTGTGGGCGAGCGTCGCGCCGTCCGGGCTGAACGCCAGGTCGTTGACGAGCCCGCCTGAGGACGCGGGCGGCGAGCCGGGGATCTCGCGGCGGGTGGCGACGTCGAAGAGCCGCACCCGGTTGTCGAAGCCCGCGAGGGCCAGCGTCGTGCCGTCGGCGCTGATCGCGATCGCGGTGACGACGTCGGTGTGGCCGGGGACGCGCAGCCGCGGCCCGGTCTCCGCGCGCCGCGCGACGTCCCAGAACGCGATGGCCGTGTCCACCTGGACGGCGGCGAACCCGCCGCCGGGGCTGAGCCTGGCCACGCCGTCGAGGCCGGGCTCGTGGGCGAGCTCGCGGCGGCCCGCGACGTCCCAGAGCCGCAGCCCGTCCGGCCCGCTCGTCAGGATCGTCCGCCCGTCCGGGGTGAGCTCGGCCGTGGCCACGGGGCCGCGGGCTCCCCGGGGTCTCAGCGGCGGCCCGGCGGGCCGCTGGGTGGCCGGGTCCCACAGCTGGACCCCCGGCTCCCGCTCGCCGGCCGCGCCGGTGACCAGCGTCCGCCCGCCGGGGCCGAGCGCGACGGCCGAGCGCGCGGGCATGTGGGTGCCGATCTGCAGTCGGACCTGGGTGTCTGCCAAGCGCACCACTCCGTCGTAGCCGGCCGCGGCGAGCAGCTTGCCGTCCGGGCTGAACGCCACGCACTCGACCATACCGACGCCGTCCGACAACGCGAGGAGCCGACGGCGGCCGGCGGCGTCCCACAGGACGGTACGGCCGCCGGCTCCCGCCGTGGCGAGCCGGGTGCCGTCAGGGCTGAAGGCGATGGCGGTGAACCCGGCGCCGCGGTCGCTCAGCGCGCCCTTCCGCTCGCCGGTGGCCACGTCCCACAGCAGGGCCGTCCTGCCGTGGCCGACGGTCGCCACGGTGCCGCCGTCCGGGCTGAACGCGACGTCGAGGACGGGTCCGGCCTGCCGGGTGACGGGCGCGCCGCGCGGCCGGGCGGTGGCGGGGTCCCACAGCCGTACGGTCCCGCCCCGGGCGACCGCCATGGCCGTGCCGTCCCGGTTGAACGTCACCCGGTGGACGATGCTCGCCCGTTCGCGCCCGTGGTCGGGGCGGCCCATGGCGGGACCGCGCGGCCGGTGGGTGACCGCGTCCCACTGCCGCACGACCCCTCTGAAGTCACCGGTGACGAGCGTGCGCCCGTCGGGGCGGTACGCGAGCGCCGACACGACCGCCTCGTGCTCCAGCGCGGGGCCGAGCTCGCGGCGGGTCCGCACGTCGTAGAAGCGGACGACGCCGGCGCACGCCGTGGCCAGCGTCCGGCCGTCCGGGCTGAAGGCCGGCCGGACGTCCGGGCAGTCGTACGCGCGACGGCTGATCGGCGCGCCGAGTTGCCGTCGCGACGCCGTGTCCCACAGCCGCGCCGTGCCGTCGTCGCTGCCCGTCACGATCGTCGAGCCGTCGGGGCTGAACGCGAGCGCCATGACGCCGCGCGTGTGCCCGGTGAGCGTGCCCCTGCCGGTGCGGGTCGCCGCGTGCAGGACCCGGTTGCGGGCCTCGGCGGTCTCGGCGATGTTCCACGCGGCCACGGCCAGCATCGAGGACAGCGCGGAGTCTCCGGTGACCTCGCTCCGCACGGCGAGTTCGCGCGAGACGGCCAGGGCGCGCTGCCGTACGGCCTCGTCGGCCGCGGCGACGGCGGCGCCGGCCGCGCAGAGGGCGAGCACCGTCAGCGCCGACAGCCCTCCACGCACGAGACGGCGGCGGCGGAGCACGCGCCGGGCCTCCCGTTCGGAGGCGGCGACGAAGCTCCGCGCGGTGGGGCCGGGCGGGGGGAAGCTGCCGGGGTCGCGTTCCCAGCGGGGCCGGCTGTCCTGGACGGCCAGGAGCCTGGCGCCACGGTAGAGGAAGGCGGGGTCGCGGTGGTTGCCGGCCCACTGCTCGGCGGCGTCCAGGAGCCGGTCGTACACCGCCTGGGCGGCGAGGTCGGGTTCGAACCACTGCCGCAGGGTGGGCCAGGCCGTCAGGAGCGCGTCGTGGGCGATCTCGACGGTGTCCTCGTGCAGGGTGAGCAGGCGGCGGCCGGCGAACGCGGACAGCAGCGCCTCGGTCCGCTCCCTGCCCTCCCTCTCGTGCGCGGACGCCGCCGCGTGCAGTTCGGCCAGCGTCGCCCCGCGCCGCGCCAGTGCGCCTCCCTGCGTGATCACCGTCATCCGGCGGAAGATCCTGAGCGCGGCCTTGCGGTCCTGCGCGGGCAGCTCCGCCAGCGCCTCGTCGGCCGTGCGCCGTACGGAGTCGCGGACCCGGCCGGACTCCTCGTAGCCCCGGACGGTGAGAGTGCCGCCCTCGCGCCTCTCCCAGGTGTTGCGCAGCGCCTGGGAGAGCAGGGGCAGGGCCGCGGCCCCGTAGCGGTCGGCGGCGGCCCGGCCGGCGCGCAGCTCGGCCAGGATGATCTCCACCAGGCCGGGTTCGAGCGTCAGGCCCGCCGCGGCGGCGGGGCCGGTGATGGCCAGCCGGAGGTCCGGCTCCGTCATCGGCTCGACGATGACCTGGCCGTCCTGGATGGCCTCGGCGAAGCGCGGGTAGGCGGCGCAGCGGTCCCAGTGGTCGGCGCGCACCCCGATGACCACGACGGCGCCCCGGGGGCCGGCCGCCAGGCCGTGCAGGGTCTCGACGAACGCCTGGCGCTCCCGTTCGTCGGCCACCAGCGTGAACAGCTCCTCGAACTGGTCGACCACCAGGACCAGCCGGCCGGCCGGCGGGGTGATCGCCCCGGAGGCGTCGCGTAACCGTTCCTCGAACTTCCGGGCGTCCCCGCCGAAGACCCGCGCCCAGGCGTCGGCGAGCGCGCGGAACGGCTCCGCCGTCGGGGTGACGAGCAGGCGCGGCCAGTCCCGCGATCCGGGGAGCGGCGGCGTCCCGTCGGCGAGCGCCGGCAGCAGCCCCGCCCTCAGCAGCGACGACTTGCCCACGCCGGAGGCGCCCGTGACCAGCAGGATGGTGCCGTGACCGGTCAGCCGCCGTGACAGCCGCTCCAGGAGGTCGCGGGTCGCCCGGGAACGCCCGAAGAACAGCTCGGCCCTCCCGCTCTCGAAGGGCGCGAGCCCTTGATAGGGGCACGCCCCGTGGACCACGCCGTCCTCCCGCTCGCCCATGGCGCTCATTCTGGCCACCCGTCAGCGAGCACTTCAATCGCATAAAGCGGTGGGGGCCGGCGCGTCCGATTCCGTCCGATGTCGTCCCACCGGTGGCTTGGACAGTGTGGACGCGGTTTCGATGGTCCTGTCCGTCCGGACCGACCAGGAGGACGAGATCGAACGGGGGTGTCGGGATCGTGGGGGATCCCTGTGCCGGGCCTTCCTTGGGGGCGTTGCTGAGGGGATGGCGCACGCGTGCGCTGCTGACCCAGGAGCAGCTCGCCGAACGGTCCGGGCTCAACGTCAGAACCGTGCGCCGGATGGAGGGCGACGCGCTCTCGCGGCCGCGGGCCGCGTCCGTCGTGCTTCTGGCGGAGGCGCTGGAGCTGAGCGACGCGGAGCGGGCGAGGCTGAGCTCCGCCGCCCGCGGCCTGCCCGCGCCCGCCGGGGCCGGCGACCCGGCGGCGGGCGACGTGCCCCGCCGGCCGCCCGCCGGGGCCGGCGGCCTGGAGGCGGTGACCGTGCCCCGGCAACTGCCCGCCGACGTCGCCGCGCTGGTGGGCCGGGATCGCGAGCTGGGGATCCTGGCGGACCGGCCAGCGTCGCCCTCCGCGCCGGTCGCCTGCGTCAGCGGCATGGCCGGGGTCGGCAAGACGGCGCTGGCCGTGCACGCCGCCCACCGGCTGGCGCCGCTGTTCCCCGACGGCCAGCTCTTCGTGGACCTGCACGGCCACGCGCGGGCGACGGCGCCGGTCGAGCCGGGCACGGCCCTCGCCCGCATGTTGCGCGCGCTGGGCGTCCCCGGCGAGCGCATCCCGTGGCATCCCGACGACCGCGCCGCGCTCTACCGCAGCGTGCTGGCCGGACGCCGGGTCCTGATCGTCCTCGACGACGCCGCCGACGAACGCCGCCTCCATCCTCTGCTGCCCGCCGGCCCCGGATGCCACGTGATCGTCACCAGCCGTCGCCGCCTGACCTGGGACGGCGACGCCCGCGGCGTGCCGCTGGACGTCCTGCCGGTCCCCGACGCGGTCGCCCTGTTCTCCCGGCTGGCCCAGCTGGACGCCGGCGCTCCGGAGGGCGACCTGGCGGAGGTCGTACGGCGTTGCGGGCTGCTCCCCCTCGCCATCCGGATCGCCGCCGCCCGGCTCCTGGCCAGGCCCGCGTGGGATGTGCGGCACCTGCTCGACCGGCTGGCCTGGGACCGGCTGACCGAACTGGCCGACGGGCAGCACAGCGTCGCCGCCGCCCTGGACCGCTCGTACGAGCGGCTGCCCGCCGACCAGCGGCGGGCGTACCGGCTGCTGGGCACGGGCTGCCACGCGGACTTCGGTCCCGGCGCCGCGGCCGCCCTGCTGGACACGAGCACGCCGCTGGCGGGACGGCTGCTGGACCAGCTGCTGGACGCCCATCTCCTGCAGGAGACGGCCCCCTGCCGGTACCGGATGCACGACCTGGTGCACGAGCACGCGGCGGCGCTGCGGCCCGCGGACGCCGGTCCCGGCGGCCACGCCCGCCGGCCGGGGCTCAGGAGCAGAACTCCGCGATGGCAGCGGTGAGCACGGCGGTGAGGCGGTCCAGCGAGTCCAGGTCGGCGTACTCGGAGGCGGCGTGCGCGCCCTCACCGCCGGCGCCGAACAGCAGGCAGGGGATGCCCGCACGGTCCAGGAGCGCGGCGTCCGTCCAGAAGGGCTCGCCGCGCACCACCGGCGGACGCCCGAGTGCCGCCTCCGCGTGCCGGATCACCGTACGGACGATCTCCGCCTCCGGGTCGGCCTGGAACGGATCGCGGTGCAGGCCCGGCGTCAGGCGGTAGCGGAAATCGGGAACGGCGCCGGCCAGGCGGTCCAGCACGGCGGTCAGCTCCTCCTCGACCGTGACGGCGTCCTCTCCCGGGACGGTGCGGCGCTCGAGGGTGACGTGGCAGCGCGCCGGGTAGGTGGAGGCCTCCTGACCGCCCCGGATGACGGAGGCGTGCACGGACCCGGCGCCGAGCAGCGGATGGGCCTGGCCCCGCGCGAGGCGGGCGCCCAGCTCCTCCAGCGCTACCAGGAAGTGGCCGGCCTTGGCGATGGCGTCGACGCCCAGCTCGGGGCGCGAGCCGTGCGCCGCCCGGCCCTCGACCTCCACGTCGAACCAGGCGAAGCCCTTGTGGGCGAGGGTGACGTCGAGGTGGGACGGCTCGGTGACGATCGCCGCGTCGGCGGTGAAGGACTCCAGCACCTCCTCGGTGCCGGAGCTGCCGTGCTCCTCGTCGGCGACCAGGGCCAGGATGACGTCGCCGCGCGGCGGCCCGGCGGCGGTGGCGCGGACGGCGGCGACCATCATGGCCGCGAGACCGCCCTTCATGTCGAAGGCTCCGCGCCCGTACATCCTGCCCTCGTGGACACGCGGCTCCAGCGGGTCCCCGTCGTACCCGGCCAGGCCCACGGTGTCGAGGTGGCCGTTGAGCATCAGCGACCGGCCGCCGCCGGAGCCGCGGGCGACCGCGACGACCGAGGGCCGGCCGCCGCGCCGGTCCAGCACGTGGACCTCGAAACCGCGACCGGCCAGCCATCCGGTGCAGAACCGGGCGATGGCGGTCTCTCCGGCGCCGCCTGCCACGAGGTCGGGGTTGACGGAGTCGATGGCGATCAGCCGGGCCAGCAGGCGGGCGGGATCGGTGCCGGGGTCCGCCGGGATGAGGGGATCTTCAGGATGCATAGCGACATTCCACCGGTTCCACGTCCCGCTCGAACAGGTGAGGCGTGCCGCCGCCGAGTCGGGCGTGCCACAGGCGTCAACGTGGGCGGCGCGAGTCCGTCGTGCCGGCGCGCCAGGCGTCGTGCGGAACCGGCGGCGGTGTGAGTGCGACGGCGAGGTCGGCGAAGGCGGCGGCCGAAGGGCGGGGGTCCGCGGGCAGGGCCAGGAGGACGGCGCGCTCGGCGGCCGGGTCCAGCGGGACCACGTGCACGCCCTCCCGGTGGACGGGCAGGGACAGCTCGGGGACGACGCTCACGCCCAGCCCTTCGGCGACCATGGCGAGGATGCTGTTGACGTCGCGTACCCGGTAGTGGCATCGCAGGCTCGCTCCGGCCGCCTGCGCGAGCGCGGTGATCAGCGGCTCGCAGCCGCCGGTGGACATGATGAACGGCTGCTTGGCCAGCTCGGTCACCGGCGCCGAGAGGCGCAGGCCCAGCTCGTGCCCGCCGGGCAGGACGGCCAGCATGCGGTCGACGGCCAGCGTCCTGACCACCGACCCCGCGGGCAGCCCCGCGACCGCGGGCGTGCCCCCAGGCACGGCCGGGGATGCCGGGGCCGACACGGTCACGAGGTCGGCCGCGCCCGTTTCGAGCCACTCCAGCACCTCGTCGTCCGAGCCCTCCATCACCGTGAGCCGCACCTTCGGATGGGCGTCCGCGAACCGCCGCAGGATCGGCGGGAGCAGCCTGGCGTTGGCGCTGGGGATGACGCCGACGCGCAGGCTGCCGCGCTCGTGCTCACGGGCCGCGGCCGCCTCCCGCTCCAGCGCCTCCACCTGGGCGAGGACGAGCGCGGCGCGGCGGGAGACGGCACGCCCCGCCGCCGTCAGGCTGACCCCGTGGTTGCCCCGGATCAGCAGCGCGACGCCGAGTTCGCGTTCCAGGGCGCGCAGCGCGTGGCTCACGGCGGACTGCGTGGTGCCCAGGTCCTCGGCGGCCCGGGTCATGGTGCCGGCCCGCGCGACCGCCCGCAGGATCCTCAGCTGGGTCAGGGTCACAGCGCCGCCCGCAACAGGCCGACGACCAGCGGGTGCGGCGCCTCGGGACGCGAGCGGGCCTGCGGCACGAACAGCGTCGCCACATAGTACGGATGCCCGGGGATCTCCAGCACCCGGGCCTCGCCGTCGCCGTCCACGCCGGTGACCGCGAAGCCGCCTTCGTGCAGGGTCGCCTGCCGGCCGGGGTCGATGCCGAAGTTGCAGTAGTACTCCTCCTCCACCTCGGTCCGCCCGTACCAGGCCGCCACCCGGGAACCGCCGGTGAGGGTGACGGGCATCGTCCTGCCCGCCAGGGAGCAGGTCAGCTCCGACACGAACAGCGTGGAGGCGTACGGGTCGTACTCGGCGTGCTGGGCGTCCTCATAGCCGAGGACGTGCCGGGCGTACTCGATGACCATGTGCTGGCAGCCGCCGCACGTGCCGAGGGTGGGCACGTGCCGCTCACGGCCGTGCCGGAGCGCCGCGAGGGCGCCGCGCAGGCTGCGGTACGGGCTGCCGGGCGCGCACCACAGCACGTCGGCGGCCCTGACCTCGGTCAGGTCGGATTCGAGCGGTTCGGTGGCCAGCCAGCGCACGACGACCTCGACGCCGAGGTGGGCCGCGGCGTGCCGCAGGGCGTCGTCGGTGGCCGGGTGCGGGGGGAATGCCGGGTCGCGGTCGCCGATGACCGCGACGCGCAGAGATCGTTCCATGGGGCCTCACTATGCGGCGGTCCGGGCAGGGGCGCCATGCCGGATCCCGCGTACGGCATGAGTGATCGCTCAGGTCGGCTCACTCCCCGTACGAGGCCGTACGGCGCGGCGCCCGGCGAAGGCGGGTCTCACGCGCCGGCCCAGCGGCGGTAGGCGTCCATGTCGACGTTGCCGCCGCAGATGACGGTGGCCACGTGGCGTCCGGCGAACCGGTCGCGGTCCTCCAGGACGGCGGCGACGCCGAGGGCGGCCGAGGGCTCCGCGACGAGCCCCGCGTGCTCCAGGAGCAGCCGCATGCCCGCGACGATCGACTCCTCCCGGACCAGGACGGCGTCGTCGGCGACCTGCAGGAGGTCGTCCAGGACCGCGGCGATGGGATACCGGCCGGCCACGCCGTCGGCGATGGTGTCGGCGGTCTCGGTGGTGACGACCCGGCGCTCGTGCCAGGAGCGGGTCATCGCGGGCGCGCCGAGGGGCTGCACGCAGATCACCTCGGCCTCGGGCAGCAGGCTCTTCACGACATAGCCGACGCCGGTGGCCATCGCGCCGCCGCCCAGGGCGATCAGGACGGCGTCGAACGCGGGCGACCCGCTCGCCAGCTCCAGGCCGATGGTCGCCGCGCCCTCGCAGGTCTCGATGTCCAGGCTGTCCTCGACCAGCCGGACGTCGCGCCGGCGCGCGAGGCTCACCGCCCGCTCCCTGGCCGTCTCGAAGTCGCCCTCCACCAGCTCCAGCTCGGCGCCCAGCGCGCGGATCCGCTCCAGCTTGGCGGCGGGCGCCCGGCGCGGGGCCACCACCGTCACGTCGAGGCCTCGGCGGCGGCCCGACCAGGCGAGCGCCTGGCCGAGGTTGCCGGCGCTGGCGCACACCACCTCCGCCCGGCCCTCGCCGGCCAGCAGGCTCGTGACGAGCTCGGTCCCCCTGCCCTTGAAGCTGCGGACCGGGTTCGCCGTCTCCAGCTTGACGGTGACCGGGCAGCCCAGCCGACGTCCCAGCGCGTCGCACTCGTACTGAGGCGTGTCCAGGAACCGCCGATCGATCACGGCGCGAGCGGCGCGGATCCGGTCGAGGTCGAGGCGGGTGTCGGGGATGACCGGACGCATGGTCCCCATTCCACCACCGCCCCGCGCAGTCCCACCACCCGGGACGCGCCACCTGTTTCCGGGATGACGTCTTCCTGCGATGACGTCGCCGGCCGCGCCTCGCCCGGCCGTGGAGCAACGAAACGTTGATCCACGGCGATGTCGAGCTGTCAGGTTCTCACCCTTTCGACGTGCGGGAGCGCAGCGATGGTGGATCTCGGTTTCGTCGGCCCCAGCCGCCCGGCCAATGACTACCGCTTCTTCGAGGTGATCGACGGCGACACCCCGAAGATCGAGATGTCGATCCGGATGGTGTCGATCGACACCCCGGAGAGCGAGTTCGGCGGCGGCCCGGTCACCGCCCAGGCCACGCTGGACCGGACCAGGGAGCGGCTGCGCGACGGGACCTACGACGCGCTCCCTGCCGAACTGCGCGAGCACCTCGTCGCGCGCCTCACCCCGGACGCCGCGCGGCGGCACCTGAGCGCCGGCAAGCTGGCCGCGGAAGCGCACCGGAGCATGGTGAACACCCGGCTGAGGCGGCCGGACGGCTCGCAGCGCAAGCTGGCCGTCATCGCCACCGGCGAGCTCGTCGAGCAGAACGGCCGGCTGCTGGCCTACACCGCTCCCTGGTTCGCGGGCACGGCCTCCGACCCGCTGCCGCCGCGCGACCACCCCGACCGGCGCACCTTCAACCTCGACCTGGTGGCCCTCGGCTGGGCCGCCACCTTCGTCATCTACCCGTCCATCCCACGGCCCTCCGACCTGAACCTGCTGCTGTCGGAGGCCGACGACGCCTGGCGCGAGCGGCGCGGGGCCTGGGCCGAGTTCGGCGCGGACCTGCTGCTGGGGTACGAGTACCGGGCCTGCGTCAAACTCGGCGTCGCCGACCTGGAGGACCCGGCCGCCGCGATCGCGGGCGCGTACCAGCGGGTCTGCGTCGACCTGCGCACGCTCACCGAGGTGGGCCTGTTCGGTTATCACCGGGTGCCGCCCGCCCATCGGCTCTGGATCTGGGCCACAGACCTGGAGCGCGCCCGTACGGATCTGCCGCTCGTGAGCTGATCCCGGCATTTCCCTTTCTCGGCCGCTGGACATTCACCGTAAGGCAAAAGCCTCATAGGCGGAGGGGCCCGCGTTTCAAGCCCGTCGGGCTCCGGCACCATACCAGCGGAAATCCCTGCATCGCGGCCTCACGGCGCCACTTCACCGCAATGTCCACTTTGACCACTTTTAGACAAATATGAGGAGACTGTCGGGGCGCTCGCCGGGCGGGAGGAATAGAGTGGCTAGCTAGATGCATCCGAATCGGCCCGACCGCTGGTTTCCCGGAAGACAGCACACGAACTCAGCGCACAGGCGGAAAGGCGACCGCGGACCACCGCGGGCTCATGCCGCGAGACAACCGCCACGCGGAGGGAGACGGCCATGAATCAGCCACGTTCCGCACGACCGCAGGAGGCGTCGCGAGACCAGATTCCTCCTCAAGCCCGAACGGAATCGCCATCGTCGCAACCCCGGCCGGTGGCCGAGCGAGCCGAGCCGACCGGCTGGGTCGGATGGGTGATGCTCGCCGGCGTCGGGATGATCATCGTCGGCTGCTTCCAGGCGTTCATGGGCCTGGTGGGGATCTTCAACACCGACTTCTACGTCGTCACCGCCTCCGGCCTGGCGGTTCCCGTCAACTACACGATCTGGGGATGGTTCCACCTGATCATGGGTGTGATCGTCCTGCTCGCCGGGGCCGCCATCATGTCGGGCAAGACCTGGGGACGGGTGGTCGGCATCGTCCTCGCCTCCATCCAGGCGCTCGTCAACTTCGCGTGGCTGCCCGCCTATCCGTTCTGGTCGACGATCGTCATCGCGATCGACGTCCTCATCATCTACGCCCTGGCCGTCCACGGCAGGGAGATGAAAACGTTCGACAGGAGCGGGGCCATGTAGGCGCCGGACAGGCTCAGAACGAGCCTGAGGGCCGCGCGCGGCCGCTCGGGGAGACCGGCGCTACGGCGCCGGTCTCTTCCCGTCCTCGGGCGGGGGCGGCGCGGCGGCCGTGGCCGCCGCCGGCTCCCGCCGGGTGAGGAACGTGTCCACCAGCGAGAGCAGCATGGCGACCATGGGCACGGCCAGGAACGCGCCCATCGCGCCGAACAGCGACGCCCCGAGGATCACGGCCGCGAAGGAGACCCCGGGATGGATGTCCACGGCCCGCGCGCTGATCCTCGGCTCCAGGGTGAGGTTCTCCACCTGCTGGTAGAGCACCCCCCAGGCCAGCGCCACCAGGCCGATCCAGGGCCGGGCCGAGACCAGCCCCACCACCACCGGCAGCGCGATGGAGATGTAGGTGCCGATGGTCGGCACGAGCTGGGCGACCAGCCCCGTCCAGGCCCCGAGCGCGAGCCAGGACGGCATGCCGATGGCCAGGAACACCAGGGCCGAGGCGGTGCCGTTGATCGCGGCCAGGACGAGCCGGGAGGACACGTACCCGCCGGTCTTGACCGTCGACACGTCCCAGATGCTGATGAACACCTCGCGGGACCGGTCGGGCAGCAACTGGGCGACCCACCTGCGCAGCCTCGGCCCGTCGGCCGAGAGGTAGAACGTCAGCAGCAGCAGGGTGAACAGGTTGAACACCACCCCCGTCACCGTCCCCAGCAGGCCCAGCACGCCGCTGAGCGCCCCTTGCGCGTACTCGGCCGCCTGCTGCGGGGTCAGGTTGATCGAGGCGAGGATGTCGGCGATCTCGTACCGGGTGCCGAGCAGGGCGTTGACCCGGTCGACGGCGCCGGTGATGACGTCCGGCAACGCCCTGAGCAGCAGCGCGACCTGCTGCAGGAACAGCCCGCCGAACAGGGCGAGGAAGATCACCACGGCCACGATGGACACCGTCATCACCAGCAGCGCCGCCCTGCCGCGGCGCGTCCGCCGCGACAGGCGGCGCACGGCGGGCTCCATGGCCAGGGAGAGGAACCACGCCGCGACGAGCATGGTGATCAGCGACCCCGCGTCGATGAGGACGAAGCGTACGAAGAGCACCAGGGCCACGACGGCCGCCACGACGAGCCCGGCACGCCAGATGTTCGCGGGCGCGAGCAGCACCCGCACCGCGGGCGGCTCCTCCGGGCGCTGCATGCCCCTCCCAGGAACGTCTCGGCAGGCTGAGGGGACGCGCCCAAGATACAAGGGCAGCCGGGTTGAGCTGGGCATTCACCGGACGGTCGGCGGGTTCGCGCGGGCGAGGTCGGCCTCGATGGCGCCCGCCGCGCGGGAAAGGGTCTCGACCAGCGACGGCAGCCGGTGCCGGCGGTATCTCGCGCTCGGCATCGACACCGACAGGCCGGCCAGGGCGGCCCCGTCCGGGGCGCGGAGCGGCACGCCGAGCGCCACCACGCCGCGCTCCGAGCGGCCCTGGTTCAGCACGAAACCGTTGTGCCGCACCCGGGCCAGCTCGGCCCGCAGCCGGTCCAGGTCGGGCCGGTCGGCGGGGCGGTCGGCGTACCGGTCGGCCGGATAGACCGCCTCCAGCTCCTCGTCGGTGAGCCGGGCCAGCAGGAGCAGCCCTGCCGTGGTCCGGTGGGCCGGGAAGACCATGCCCTCACGGGAGCTCACCCGCAGGCTCTGGGAGCACTCGACGCTGGCGATGAACCGGACCGTGTCCCCGGTGCGCACCGCCAGGTTGACGGACTCGCCGAGCACGTCGACGAGCCGGTGCAGGTGCGGCAGGGTCGCCGCGCGCAGCCGGGAGGCGAGCGAGGGCGAGTGGGCGGCGAGCTCCAGGACCGGGCCGGCCCGGTAGAGGCGCCGGTCGTCCTGGACGGCGAAGTCGCGGTAGACCAGCATCGCGAGCAGCCGGTGGGCGGTGGAGCGGGCCACGCCCAGCCGCTCGGCGACCTCCGAGACGGACAGCTCGCCCTCCAGTTGCAGCATCGTGGCGATCCGCAACGCGTGGTCGACACTGTTGATCATGTAGGTCGGAGGATTCTTGAGCGGCTTGTCCATGGACCTCACGATTCCGCAGGGCAGAATTTGCGTTTCTGAAGAGTGCGGCAGCAGCAAGAATAGCTGTATGAGCAGCCCTGTGACCACGCGAAAGTCCCCGGTCCGGCTCCGCGCGAGCGACGCGCCGGGCCAGCCCGACGTCACTCCCGCGCTGGAGGACCTCTACCGCGGCTTCGAGCAGGAGCTGCTGGTGCCGCTGTGGACGGAGATCGGCGACCTGATGCCGGCCCATCCCCGCTCGCGCGCGGTGCCGCACCTGTGGCACTGGGAGAACCTGCGCAAGCTCGCCGAGCAGGCCGGAACCCTCGTCCCGGTCGGCCGCGGCGGGGAACGGCGGGCGATCGCGCTGGCCAATCCGGGCCTGGGCGGCCGCCCCTTCGCCACCCCCACGCTGTGGGCCGCGATCCAGTACCTGATGCCCGGCGAGGACGCCCCCGAGCACCGCCACACCCAGCACGCCTTCCGCTTCGTCGTCGAGGGCGAGGGCGTGTGGACGGTCGTGAACGGCGACGCCGTCCCGATGCGCCGCGGCGACTTCCTGCCGCAGGCCGGCTGGAACTGGCACGCCCACCACAACGCGACCAGCGAGCCGATGGCCTGGATCGACGGCCTCGACATCCCGTTCCAGTACGCCTCCGACGCCCAGTTCTTCGAGTTCGGCCGCGACGAGATCGGCGAGGCCGAGCGGATCACGCCGGAGCGCTCCCGGTCCGAGCGGCTGTGGGCCCACCCAGGGCTGCGCCCGCTGTCCGCCGGTCAGCTCGCCCCGGGCAGCCCGCTGCTGTCCTACAAGTGGGAGTTCACCGACCGGGCCCTGACCGACCAGCTCGCGCTGGAGTCCGAGGGCTCCGGCGGCACGGTCGAGCCCGGCCACGCCGCCGTCCGCTACACGAACCCGGCCTCCGGCGCCGACGTCCTGCCCACCATCCGGGTCGAGATGCACCGCGTCGTCCGCGGCGCGGAGACCGCCCCGGTCCGCGAGACCGGGTCGTCGGTCTACCAGGTGTTCGACGGCTCCGGCAGCGTCACCGTCGGCGACCGGACCTGGTCGGTGACCCGCGGCGACCTGTTCGTCGTGCCGTCCTGGGAGCCCTTCTCCGCCCGGTCCGAGGCCGGCTCCACCGACTCCGACTCGGGCGCGCTCGACCTGTTCCGGTTCAGCGACTCTCCGATCTTCGAGGCGCTCCGGCTCGACCGCGCCCAGCGCGGCACCCGTACCGAAGGGACCACCCGATGAAGCTCGCCACCCTCCGCGTCGACGGCTCGACCCGCGCCGTGCGGGCCGACGGCGACCGGCTGGTCGACCTGGGCGCCGCCGACCTCGGCGCGTTCCTCGCCCGGGACGACTGGGCCGCCGCGGCCGCGGCCGTCGACGCGGACGCCGCGACGACGTACCCCGCGCTGGGCGCGGACTTCGCGCCGGTCGTGCCGCGCCCCTCGAAGGTCGTCTGCGTGGGGCTCAACTACCGCACCCACATCCAGGAGATGGGGCGCGACCTGCCGCGGCACCCCACGCTGTTCGCGAAGTTCGCCGACAGCCTCATCGGCGCCGCCGACGACATCGTGCTGCCGCCGGAGACCGCCGAGTTCGACTGGGAGGTCGAGCTCGCCGTGGTGATCGGCGCGCCGGTCCGCCGCGCCAGGGGCGCCGCGGCCGAGGCCGCGATCGCCGGGTTCACCGTGCTCAACGACATCACCTGCCGTGACTGGCAGTTCCGCACCCGCGAGTGGCTGCAGGGCAAGACGTGGGACTCCTCCACCCCGGTCGGCCCGTACGTGGTCACTCCTGACGAGCTGCCCGGCGGCGTCCGCCCCCGGGTGGAGGTGAAGCTCACCGTCGACGGCGAGGTCATGCAGCACGACAACACCGCCGACCTGCTCTTCGACCCGGTCGCCCTGGTGGAGTACGTCTCGACGGTGGTGCGTCTCAACCCCGGCGACCTCATCGCCACCGGCACCCCCGGCGGGGTCGGCCACGCCCGCGACCCCAAGCGCTACCTGACCGGCGGCGAGCGCGTCGTCACCGAGATCCAGGGCATCGGCCGGCTGGAGAACACCGTGGCCGAGGAGGAGGCGTCCTGATGCGCCGCACCTTCGAGGACGCCCGGAGCTGGAGCGCGGCCGGCACCGAGCTGTTCCTCGGCGCCGTCGCCGGCTGGGACGAGGAGCAGTACCTCGCCCCCTGCGCTCTTCCCGGCTGGACCCGCAAGCACCTGGTGGCGCACGTGGCGGCGAACGCCGACGCGCTGGGCAACCTGGTGCGCTGGGCCGCCACCGGCGAGAGGACCCCGATGTACTCCTCCAAGGAGCGGCGCGACGCCGACATCGAGGCCGGCTCCGCCAGGCCGGCCGGTGAGCTGTCGGCCTGGCTGCGGGAGTCCGCGGCCCGGCTCGCCGCCGGCGCCGCAGCCCTGAGCGCCGAACAGTGGAACGCCGGCGTGGTCACCGCGCAGGGCCGCACGGTCCCGGCGACCGAGATCCCGTGGATGCGCGCGCGCGAGGTCTACGTGCACGCCGTCGACCTGGCCGCCGGCGTCGCCTTCGCCGACCTGCCCACCGGGTTCCTGACCGCGCTGGCCGACGACGTCGCCGGCAAACGGGGCAACGCGCCCGGGCCCGCGGTCGTCCTCACCGCCACCGACACCGGCGACCACTGGGAACTGCCCGGCGACGGCGCCCCCGCCGCGGTCTCCGGCCCGCTCGCCGAGGTCGTGGCGTACCTCGCGGGCCGCCCGCATCACCTGACCGCGACCGACGGCTCCCCCGCTCCGACCCTGCCGGCGTGGCTGTGAGCGTTCCCGGCACCGAGGAGAGCATGAGATGACACCCCCGCCCGCGAACCCCGCCGACGTCCTGATCGTCGGAGGCGGCATCGGCGGCCTGAGCGCCGCCTACGCCCTGGCCCGCGAGGGCCTGCGGGTGCGCGTGCTGGAGCGGGCCGGCGCGTTCGGCGAGGTCGGCGCCGGCCTCCAGATCGCGCCCAACTGCACCCGGATCCTGCACGACTACGGCCTGCTCGACGAGGCCAAGAGCCTCGGCGTGCTGCCGAGGAGCATGGTGATGCGCGACGCCGTGGACGGCGGCGAGCTGACCCGCCTGGACCTGACCGACCTGGAACGCGTGTACGGCTTCCCGTACCTGGTCATCCACCGCAGCGACCTGCACGGCGTCTTCCTGCGCGCCTGCCGTCGCGAGGGAGTGGACCTGGTCACCGACGCCCGCGTCACCGGCTACGAGAACACCCCGTCCGGGGCCCGGGTGCTGCTGGCGGACGGCCGCGCCGACGAGGGGCGGATCGTCATCGCCGCCGACGGCCTGCACTCCGTCGCCCGCCGGCTCCTGACCGACGACGAGCCGGTCAGCTCCTCCTACGTCGCCTACCGCGCCGCCCTGCCCATCGGGCAGGCCGGGCGCGACGTCGACCTCAGCGAGGTCTCGGTCCACGTCGGACCGCGCTGCCACTTCGTGCGGTACGGGCTGCGCGGCGGCGAGATGCTCAACCAGGTCGCGGTCTTCCAGTCGCCCAAGGCCGTCGCCGGCGAGGAGGACTGGGGCACCCCCGACGAGCTCGACAGCGCCTTCGCCGCGACCTGCCCGGACGTGCGGGCCGGCATCCCGCTGATGTGGCGCGACCGCTGGTGGCGGATGTACGACCGCGATCCCCTCATGACCTGGGTCCACGGCAACGTCGCGCTGCTCGGCGACGCCGCGCATCCGCCGCTGCAGTACATGGCGCAGGGCGCGATCATGGCCATCGAGGACGGCTGGGTGCTCGCCAGGCACGTCGCCGCCCGCCGCGCCGAGGACGGCGCGATCGACTGGCAGGGCGCGCTCGCGGCCTACGAGGCCGTCCGCCCCGAGCACTGCCGGCGCGTGCTGACCACGGCCCGAGCCTGGGGCGAGCTGTGGCACCTGGACGGCCTGCCCCGCCTCCAGCGCAACGCGCTGCTGCGGGCCCGCGACCCCTACGACTACTCGTTCACCGACTGGATCTACGGCCCCACGGCGCTGACGCCGGAGGAGGAGCCGCCCATGTTCACGCCGATCCCGCTGGACACGGCGAACCCGGCGGGGAGGCTCCGGTCATCGCAACCGGTACGTTGATGACGTGGTACGTCGGCAAGACCTACGCCATGCTCAGCGAAGGCCGCCGCGCCGCGAACGCGTCGCCGTCGCCCTGACCGAGGCCATGGGCGGCGCTCGAGGAGACCCCGGGAGGCGGCCTCACCATGATCGTCAGCATGTCCGTCCACACCGCCGCCACGACGCCATGACCAAGATCCTCATCGTCGACGACGAACCGCAGATCCTGCGCGCCCTGCGCATCAACCTGACCGCCCGCCACTACGACGTCGCCCTCGCCGCCGACGGCGCCTCCGCCCTGCGCCAGGCCGCCGAATGGCACCCCGACCTGATCGTGCTCGACCTCGGCCTGCCCGACCTCGACGGCGTGGACGTCATCCACGGCCTGCGCGGCTGGACCCGCACCCCCATCGTCGTGCTGTCCGGCCGCGCCGACAGCCACGACAAGATCGAAGCCCTGGACGCCGGCGCCGACGACTACGTGACGAAACCGTTCGCCATCGACGAGTTCCTGGCCCGGGTCCGCGCCGTCGCCCGCCGCGCCACCACCCCCGAGACCGAACTCGCGAGCATCGAGATCGGCGGGCACACCATCGACCTGACCCGCAAGACCGTCTCCGGCGGGCCCCGGCTCACCCCCACCGAATGGCACATCCTGGAGATCCTGCTGCGCAACCCGGGCAAGCTCGTCCCCCAGCGCCACCTGCTGACGGAAGTGTGGGGCAGCCAGTACGTCAAGGAGACCCACTACCTGCGCCAGTACATGGCCCAGCTGCGCAAGAAGCTCGAACGCGACCCCGCCCACCCCCGGCACCTGATCACCGAACCCGGCATGGGCTACCGCTACACCCCCTGACGCCGGCCGCCGTCCCGGCGGGGTCAGCGGACCGCGTGGTGGTCGTGGTGCGCGACGGTCATCCGGTGCCGTGCCAGTTCGTCGAGGAACGGTCCGGCGGGCAGGAGCCGGTCGAGGTGCACCACCCCGGGCGGAGCCGGCTCGGTGAACAGGAGGCGGGCCACCTCCGCCGTCACGACAGCGGTGGCCTGGCAGGTGTCGCGGCCCGTGACGGTGCTCGACACCGTTTCTCCCACGGCGCCGGACGCGGCCACGTGCACGACGAACCGGTCGGAGCCGAGGTGGACGCGGGTGAGAGCGGAGACGAGCAGCGGTTCGGCACGCAGCCGGTGCGCCAGGTCGAAGAACCGGGCCGCCCGCAGGCCGAAGAGCGCCGAGGTGACGAAGGCCGAGTCGAAACAGATCCGCGTCGTGGCCGGCACCCGCAACGTCTCGCTGATCACGTACTGGTCGGAGAAGGGGAACGGGTGGACGGTGCGGAGCTCGCGCTCCCCCAGCCGCACCCGCGCGCGCCGCCCGGCGGGACCGCGCGGCCGGTCCGGGGCCGTGAGCTGCTCGACGATCCAGCGCACCGAATCCGGTCCGTGGTCGCCGCCCATCCCGAGCAGCAGGCTGATGTCCACCGCCTCGGCCGAGGGCAGGCGTTCGGCGCAGTGACGGGCCAGCAGGTTGGTGAGTCCCGGAGCCACGCCGACGCTGAGCACGGCTGTAGCGCCCGTGCGCAGCGCGAGCGGGTCCAGCGCGGTGATCGCCCGGATCAGCCGGGCGGACGCGGTGATGTCGACGTAGTGCACCCCGCGGCTGAGACATGCCCGGGCCACCGCCGCGTTGGCGCGCTCCACGCACATCACCACGACCGCCGCGTCGTCGAGCAGCCGGTCCACCTCCACCGGATCGCGGACGTCGACCCGGGCCGCCCGGACCGCGCCCCCGGTGGACGCGGTCAGGTCCGCCGCCTTCGCCGGGTCACGTCCCGCGGCCACGACGCGGCCGGGGAACCACGTCCCGAGCGCGGTGGCGGTCGGACCGCCGACGGCGCCGTAGCCGCCGATGACGACGATGGACGTGCCGGTGCCGTGCGCGCCGTCGCTCCTGTGCATGGTCCGCCTCCGGGGTTCCGCTGAGAGAAGTGCCGTCGTCAGCAGTCTCAGGCCGAAGTTGTTATGTGCACAAATATGGATATTTCATGGCAGCCATGCATTGGGCGCATAGCGTCGCGGGCTGATCGTCTCTTTGACGGATAAATGCGCATTTTCTCGTCAAAGCGGCTATATGACCATGACGCATATCTGAGGGATATTCCTATGATGGAGGCGTGATAGATCCGTGGACCTTACAGGTCACGGCCGAAGTGGCGGAGCGCGGGTCGTTCTCAGCCGCGGCCGAGGCGCTGTCCATGACCCAGCCCGCCGTGTCCCGGCAGGTCAGCGGCCTGGAGCGCCGGCTCCGCGTGAGCCTGTTCCGGCGTACGTCCCGGGGCGTCAGACCGACCGCCGCCGGCGAGATCGTCGTGCGGCAGGCGAAGGACATCCTGGCCCGGCTGCGCGACCTGGAACTGCGGCTCGGGGCCTTCACCGACATGGAGACCGGGGACCTGCGGATGTCGGCGTTCTCCAGCGCCAACACCTTTTTCACGCCCGAGGTCATCCGGCGTTTCGACCTGGCCCATCCCGGGATCACCCTCAGCCTCATGCGCGACGATCCCGCCGGGCCGCTGACCGCGCTCAAGGAAGGGAAGGTCGACCTCGCGCTGATCACCGCCTGGAGCCTGTACGCCGACCCGGCCGAGGCCAAGAACGATCCGGCGGCCAAATCGCTCGGCCCGGAGGCCCTCACCGCGCTCGACCTGGTGCCGCTGCTGGACGAGGAGTTCGAGGTCGCCCTGCCTGCGGACCATCCGCTGGCCCGGCACCGCCGGGTGCGGCTGTCCGACCTGCACGGCGAGCGATGGGTCGAAGGCGGCCATCCCGACTGTCTCGGCCCGATCCCCCAGCTGGCCAAGGCCCTGGGCGCGGCCCCCAGGACGGCGTTCTTCTGCGAGGACTGGAACGGCAAGCAGGCCCTGGTCGCGGGCGGCTCCGCCATCATGCTGGTGCCGACGCTCGCGCGGCGGGCCGTGCGCCCCGACGTGGCCCTGCGCCCGACCGTCCCCGCGCTGCCCGCCCGGCGGCTGTACGCGGCGTCGATGGCGCCGCCCTTCCGCCTGCCGTCCGTGACGGCCCTGCTGGCCGTCCTCGCCGGCGTGGGCCGGGAGCAGGCGCCGGGCGCCTGACCCGCCCGGCCGGTCCGGGTGCGTCGCCGGTCTTTCCGGGCAGTCGCCGGGGACCGTACGACGACGGCCCGCACGACAACCGGACACGACCACGCGAAGGCGGCAGCACGATGACCACGATCCACGTCGAGGTGGTGGAGACCTCCTCCCTGGGCGACCGCAGCTACCTTGCCCATGACGGCCGGGTGGCGCTGGTGGTCGACCCGCAGCGCGACGTCGACCGCGTCCTGGCTCTGGCCGGCCGGCTCGGCGTGCGCGTCACCCACGTGGCCGAGACGCACCTGCACAACGACTACGTCTCCGGCGGGCTGGCGCTGGCCCGGCTGACCGGCGCGGCCTATCTGGTGGCGGGCGCCGACACCGTCGCCTTCGAGCGGCTGCCGGTCGCCGACGGCGACGAGATAGCCGTCTCCGACGCCATGCGCGTCGCGGTGGTGGCCACCCCTGGCCACACCTTCCACCACCTGTCGTACGTCCTGTACGGCTCCCGGGGCGCGGAGAGCGTCTTCACCGGCGGGTCGCTGCTGTTCGGCACCACCGGCCGCACCGACCTGCTGGGCGAGCGGCACGCCCGCGCGCTGGCCCACCGCCAGCACGCCTCGGTGCGCCGCCTGGCCGACCTGCTGCCCGACGGCGCGCAGGTCTGGCCCACCCACGGCTTCGGCAGCTTCTGCGCCGCGACGCAGTCCGACGCCGCGTCCTCCACCATCGGCCGCGAGCGGCGGGTGAACGCGGCGCTGCGGCTGGAGGCCGACGACTTCGTCGCCCGTACCTTGGCGGGCCTGGACGCCTTCCCGGCCTACTACGCCCATCTGGGCGCGCGCAACAGCGCGGGCCCGGAGCCGATCGACCTGACCCCGGTCGAGACGGCCGACCCCGGACGGCTGCGCGAGCGGATCGAGGCCGGCGAGTGGGTGGTGGACCTGCGCTCCCGCAAGGCCTTCGCCACCCGGCACCTGGCCGGCACCCTGAGCTTCGGCCTGGACGGCCCGATGGCGACCTGGCTGGGCTGGCTGGTCCCGTGGGGTGCGCCCATCACCCTGCTGGGCGAGAGCGCCGATCAGGTCGCC
The DNA here is from genome assembly GCF_050936535.1 of Nonomuraea sp. CA-218870. NCBI lineage: Bacteria > Bacillati > Actinomycetota > Actinomycetes > Streptosporangiales > Streptosporangiaceae > Nonomuraea > Nonomuraea sp. CA-218870. The sequence goes on from NZ_JBNJMN010000001.1 coordinate 5,179,033, forward strand.
GCCGCCCAGCGCGAGCTGGCCCGCATCGGCGTCGACCGCCCGGCCGCCGCCGCCGCCGGCGCCCCGGAGGGGTGGGCGGGCGGCGACGAGACCCGGCTGGCCGGGCTGCCGGTCGCCACGTTCGCCGACCTGGCCGCGGCCCGCGCCGGACGGGTCCCGCCCGGCCTGCCCGCCCCCGACCTGGTGCTCGATGTGCGGCTGGGCGGGGAGTGGCGTGCCGGTCACGTCGAGGGCGCCGTCCACCTCCCGCTGCCCGAACTGCCCGAACGGCTGGCCGAGGTGCCGGAGGGGACGGTGTGGGTGCACTGCGGCACGGGCTACCGGGCCGCGGTGGCGGCCGCCCTGCTGGCCCGCGCCGGGCGGCAGGCGGTGCACGTCGACGACGCCTTCGACGACGCCGCCGGGGCGGGGCTGGTCGTCACCGCCCCCGAAGACTGAGCGCCGGAAGGGCCCTCGGGCCGCCCGCTCAGGGACGGGTCGTACGGCCTTCGTCAGGGTTGAGGTGAGATACCGACTACAACCGTCATATGTCCTTTTTCCTGCTTATTGCCTGGGAAAGTGCCTCCCTTTGACGGTTGATGCCGGGCGATCGGCTAGCGTTCTGGCGGCGTATGCGGGCGGGGCCTGCTCGCATACGCCGTTCCACCGGCGGCATGTCGGGTGAGCCTGGAAGGAAGGGAAAAGATGGTGGTGCCGGTGCCGGCGGACCTGGACAGGCGAGCGCGCCGAGGTGCGTTCCCGGGCCCGGGGGTCGCGCGATGAGCGTGGCGCTGGGCCTGGTGGCCATCTTCGTGCTCACCCTCGCCACCGGTTACTTCGTCGCCCAGGAGTTCGCCTACGTCAGCGCCGACCGGCTCGCGCTCACGCAGCAGGCGGCGGCGGGCGACAAGAAGGCGGCCAAGGCCGTCAAGGTGATGGAGCGGCTGTCGTTCATGCTGTCGGGCGCGCAGCTCGGCATCACCGTCACCGCGCTCGTGGTCGGCTTCATCGCCCGCCCGGCACTCGCCGAGCTGATCGCGCCCGCGCTGACCGGGCTCGGCATGCCCCCCGCCGCTGTGGGGGCGGTGGCGCTGGCGATCGGGTTCGCGCTGGCGACGATCATCCAGATGATCCTCGGCGAGCTCGCCCCGAAGAACCTGGCGCTGGCCAGGCCGGAGCCGCTGGCCCGCGCGCTGGCCACGTCCACGCTGGTCTACCTGGCCGTGGCCGGGCCGATCATCAGGCTGTTCGACTCGGCCGCCAACCGGCTGCTGCGCGCGGTGGGGATCGAGCCGGTCGAGGAGCTGCACCACGGCGCCACCCTGGAGGAGCTGGGCCACATCATCGGCGAGTCCGAGGCGCACGGCCATCTGCCCGGGAGCCACGCCGACGTGCTGGAGCGGGCGCTGGCGTTCTCCGACCACACGGCCGGAGAGGTCATGATCCCGCGGGCCGACGTGGTGGCCGTGCCCGTGTCGGCGACCGTCGCGGAGCTGGACGAGCTCATCGCCGCCAACGGCCACACGCACTACCCGGTGCTCACCGCCACGATGGACGACGTGGTGGGGCTGGTCAGCCTGCGTGACGTCGCCGCGGTGCCGGTCGGCGCCTCGGCCACCACCCGGGTGGGCGAGCTGGCCCGGGACGTGCTGGTCGTGCCGTTCTCGCAGCCGCTGCCCGACCTCGCCGCCGCACTGCACGCGCGGGGCGAGGAGGTGGCCTGCGTGGTGGACGAGCACGGCGGCCTGGCCGGGCTGGTGACCTGGGAGGACGTAGCCGAGGAGCTGGTCGGTGAGATCGCCGACGAGAACGACGCCGCGGCGCCGTCCGCGGTGCGGCGCGGCGACGGCTGGGAGCTGGACGCGGGCCTGCGCATCGACGAGATCGCCCTGGCCACGGATCTGAACCTGCCGGACAAGGACGACTACGACACCCTGGCCGGGCTGATCCTGCACCGGCTGGGCCGTTTCGCCGTCCCCGGCGACGTCATCACCGCCGACCTGCCGGCCACCCTCGACCAGGACGCGCCCACACACGTCCGCGTCGAGGTGCTGACCCTCCACCGGCACGTCCCCGGACGCGTCCGCATGACCCCGTACCGGCACGAAGGCGAGCAGCAGCAGTGAACCTGACCCTGGGCCTGGCCCTCACCCTGTTCCTGCTGGTCGGCAACGGCTTCTTCGTCGCCGCCGAGTTCGCCCTGGTCGCCGCCAAGCGCCACCGTCTGGAGAAGGCGGCCGCGCAGGGCAGCCGGGCCGCCGCGGCCGCCGTGGCCGGGATCAAGGAGCTCTCGCTCATGCTCGCCGGCGCGCAGCTCGGCATCACGCTGTGCTCGCTCGGCCTCGGCGTGGTCTCCGAGCCGCTCATCGCCGGCACGCTCACCCCGCTGTTCCACGCCATGGGGCTGCCGGAGGCCGCCGCGCACGCGGTCGCCTTCGTCATCGCGCTGGCCATCGTGACCTTCCTGCACATGGTGCTCGGCGAGATGGCGCCCAAGTCCTGGGCGATCGCCCATCCCGAGCGCTCGGCCACCGCCCTGGCGCTGCCGTTCCGCGCCTTCACGCTGGTGGTTCGCCCTCTGATCAGCGTGCTGAACACGATCAGCGACGGCCTGCTGCGGCTGTTCAAGGTGCGGCCGCGGGAGGGGGACGCCAACCCGCGCACCCCCGAGCAGCTCAGGCACCTGGTGGAGGAGTCGCGCAGGCTCGGCCTCATCGAGGCCGAGGACCACGCGGTGCTCAGCCAGGCCCTGCACGCCCCGAACGCGGGCATCGCCGAGCTGATCACCCCGATGGACCGGGTGGTCGGCGTGCCCGCCGCCGCCTCGGCCCAGGAGGTGATCGACGCCTGCCTGGCCGCCCGGCGCTCGCGCCTGCTCGTCGGCCCCGCCTCGGCGCCGCTGGGCGTGGTCCACCTCCGCGACGCCTACCTGGCCCGCCGCAGCGGCCGCGAGGTCACGGCGGAGCAGCTCGCCTACCGCGTCCCGGCCCTGCCGGCCGGCTCGTCGGTGGCGGAGGCGGTGGCGACGCTCCGGGCCGGCCACAGCCAGCTCGCGCTGGTCCGCGACGACGACGGCGGCGACGGCGGCGCGGCGGGCATCGTCAGCCTCGACGACCTGCTCACCACCTTGCTGGTGCGGGCCTGACCGGGGCAAGCGGTCCCGCCAGTCCGGAACTATGGCGATATTTCGTCCGTTATTCGCCGTAACGACCGCTGTCAGGCGAAGAGCGGAGAGCTGTGGAGGAGTGCAGTACCGAGCCGGGTCCCGGCCCGGCGCACTACCTTGACCGGCAGCTCCGCAAGCCGCCGGCGCGCTCGCGCAGGTCGCCCCGTGGCGGGCGGAGGCTGCCTCGTCAGCCCCGGCCCGCGCGCGGCCGGCTGACGCACATCCCCTCACCGGCCGCCGTGCCGGATCTCGTCAAGGAGTTCTTCTGCCGTGGACGGCTATTGGTTTCAGCTCGCCCTCGTCGTGGTCCTGATCGTCATCAACGCGATCTTCGCGGGCAGCGAGCTCGCGCTGATCTCGCTGCGTGAGGGCCAGCTGCGACGGCTGGAGCAGCGTGGCTCCGGCGGGCGGGCCCTGGTCCGCCTGGCTCGCGACCCCAACCAGTTCCTGGCCACCATCCAGCTGGTCATCACCCTGGCGGGCTTCCTGGCCTCGGCCACCGCCGCCGTGACGCTGTCCGAACCCCTGGTGCCGCTGCTCGGCTTCCTCGGCGGCGCGGCCGGCCCGGTGGCGATCGTGCTGGTGACGATCGTCCTGACGTTCCTCACCCTGGTCTTCGGCGAGCTCGCGCCCAAGCGGGTCGCCATGCAGCGCGCCGAGACCTGGGCCATGCTCGTCGCCCGGCCGCTGAGCTTCATCGCCGCGCTGTCCCGCCCCATCGTGTGGGCGCTGGCCAAGTCCACCGACATGGCGGTCCGCGTCATGGGCGGCGACCCCCGCATGCACCGCGAGGAGATCAGCCCGGAGGAGATCCGCGACCTCGTCGCCACCCACCGCGGCTTCACCCCCGAGCAGCGCCTGATCATCTCCGGCGCCGTCGAGATCAGCGAGCGCGTCCTGCGCGAGGTCCTCGTCTCCCGCCGCGAGGTCTTCACCCTGTACGCCGACACCGCCGTCGCCGAGGCACGCGGCCTGCTGGCCGCCTCCGGCCACTCGCGCGCTCCCGTGGTCCGCAACCGGGGCCTGGACGACACCGTCGGCATCGCCAACCTGCGCGACCTGCTGACCGACGAGAGCGCCGTCACCGCCGCCGACGTGGCCCGTCCCCCGCTGCTGCTGCCCGACAGCCTGGCCGTCTCCGACGCCCTGCGCCGCTTCAAGGCCGAACGCCAGCAGTTCGCCCTCGTCATCGACGAGCGCGGCTCCGTCGACGGCATCGTCACCCTGGAGGACCTCCTGGAGGAGGTCGTCGGCGAGATCTACGACGAGACCGACCGCGACGTGATCGAGATCCGCCGCGAGGCCGACGGCAGCATGCTGGTGCCCGGCACCTTCCCTGTCCACGACCTGCCCGATCTCGGCGTCCACCTGGAGGACCGCCCCGACGGCGACTACACCACCGTGGCCGGGCTCGTCCTGGCCCTGCTCGGCCACGTGCCCACCGCCCCCGGCGGCACCGTCGCCACCGGCGGCTGGCGGCTGCGCGTGCAGGACGTCGACGGCCACGCCATCACGCGGGTCCGCCTGAGCCCCGCCCCGGTCGCCGAGGCGGCTGAGCCGACCGCCTGACGCCCGTCGGCGAGAGGCGCGGACCGGCCAGGTGTGCACGCCTCCGCGGAGCCGGCGCGGAGGCCCGGTCTGTTCACCGACATAGGATCGTTTGACCGATTGTTTGCCAGAATTTCGGAAGGCGGCCATGACTCACCCCCTCAGCCGGCGATCCGCCCTGCTGGGCGCCGGAGCCGTGGCCGGCCTCGCCCTCTGGGACGGGCCGGCGGAGGCGGCCGGCCGCGCCGCGTTCGACGCCGCGCGCGAGCGGTGGGTGAGCCTGTTGTCCGGTGGGTCGTCCACCGTCGTCCACACCGCCAAGACGCAGGCGGTCGAGGGCTCGGCCCACGCGGTGCTGCGCAAGCTGCGGCCCGCCCCCGACCGCCCCGGCCTGTGGCCCGACCTGCCGCTGGACGACCCCCGGACGGGCAACTTCAACCGCTCCTACAACCGCATGCGCACCCTGGCGCTGGGCTGGGCCACGCCCGGCACCGCGATGCACCGCGACGAGCAGGTGGCCGAGACCGCGGCCAGGGCGCTGGACTTCCTGTACGAGCACGCCTACCACGAGGACCTGGACCCGCGGGGCAGCAACTGGTTCTGGTGGGAGATCAGCGTCCCCCGCGCGCTGACCGACACCTGCGCGCTGCTGTACGACGGCCTGCCCCAGGACCGGCTCAGGCGCTGGCTTCGCCCGTTACGCCGGTGGTGCCCCGACCCGGAGCGCCGCGTCAGTCACCCCGGCGTCGTCGAGACCGGCGCCAACCGGGCGGGCAAGGCCACGGCGGTGGCGATGCGCGGGCTGCTCACCCACGACGCCCGGCTCGTCGAACGGGCCAAGGACGCGATCTCCGACCTGCTGCGGACCACCAAGGGCCCGGGTGACGGCTTCTACCGCGACGGGTCGTTCATCCAGCACGACGTGTACCCCTACACCGGCAGCTACGGCGTCGACTACCTGGAGAACGTGGCGAAGCTGATCGCCATGCTGTCGGACTCGCCCTGGGAGATCCGCGACAGCGGGAAGGTCTACGACATCGTGGACCGCTCCTTCGTGCCCTTCGTCTACGACGGGCTGATGATGGACTGCGTGCGCGGCCGGGCCATCTCCCGTCAGGGCCACCGCGACCTCCACGCCGGGCAGAAGACGGTCGAGGCCGTCCTCACCCTGCTGGAGGCGGCGCCGGAGCGCCACGCCCGGCGCTGGCGGCCCCTGGTGAAGGGCTGGCTCACCCGCAACCAGTCCATCCCGTACGACACGCTCGCGCCGCTGGCGACCATCGCGCGGGCCAGGGCCCTGCTGGAGGACCCGTCGGTGCCGGTGGGGCCGCGCACGACCGGCACGTACGTCTTCGCCGACATGGACCGGGTCGTCCACCGCCGCCCCACCTGGGCCTTCGCGATCGCGATGAGCTCGGAGCGGATCGGCGCGGCCGAGGCCATGAACCGCGAGAACCTGCACGGCTGGTACACCGGCGACGGCATGACCTACCTCTACACCGGCGACCTCTCCCACTGGAACGACGACCTGTGGCCCACGATCGACCCGTACCGGCTGCCGGGCACGACGGTGGACACCCGCAGGCGCGCCGACCTCCGGCACGGCGAGCCGCGCCTGCCCCCCACCCCGTGGGCGGGCGGCGTGACGCTCGACGGCGAGTACGGGGCGGCGGCGATGAGGCTGGTCGCCGGCGGCTCCTCGCTGCGGGCCAAGAAGGTGTGGTTCCTGCTCGACGACGCGGTGGTCGCGCTGGGTGCCGGCATCACCGCCTCCGACGGCCGCCGCGTCGAGACCGTCGTGGAGAACCGCAACACCCACGACGAGCATCCGCCGCTGTCCCGGGGCGACGGCTGGATCCACCTGGCCGGGGTGGCCGGCTACGCGCTGCTCGACGGGGCCGAGGCGAAGGTGATCCGCGAGAGGCGCACCGGCCGCTGGCGCGACATCGACAAGGGCGCGACCACGGGCGGCGACGGGACCCCGGTCACCCGGCACTACACGACGATCGTCGTCGACCACGGGGTCGATCCGCGCAGGGCGCGTTACGCCTACGCCGTGCTGCCCGGCGTCTCCCCCGCGCGGACGGCGGCCTACGGCGAGCGGATCGAGATCCTGGCCAACTCCGCGGCGGTGCAGGCCATCGCCCGCGACGACCTGCTCGCCGCCGTGTTCTGGCGGGCGGGGAGCGTCGAGACCGCACACGGCCGGCTCGCCGCCTCCGGCCCGTGCGCGCTGCTGCTGCGCCGCGACGGCGAGCGGGTACGGGTCGCGGTCTCGGACCCGTCCAGGACCTCCGGCGAGGTGCGGCTAACGCTGCCGTGGGCGGTGAGGTCGATCGAGAAGGGTGACCGCGGCGTGCGCAGGGCCAAGCGGGCGGTCGAGGTGGATCTGGGCGGCAGCCGTGGCCGGACGCGTACCGCGGTGGCGCGGATCTGACCTCCGGCAGTCCCCGGACGCGGTGCGGCCCACCCCCGTGGTGGGGGTGGGCCGCGTCGGGGCCGGCTACTGGAGCCAGGGGGTGCGCCGGACGATGGGCAGGTTGCCCAGTCCGAGGGTGGTGCCGGCGCCCGCCAGGGCGAGGCCGATCAGGACGATCGAGTAGATCAGGTGGTCGTCCATGAACGGGTTGGTGGTCAGGGGCAGCGCGGCCGCCCACATCAGCACCAGCATCACGGTGCCCGCCGCGGCGGCGATCCGCAGGCCCACCCCCAAGATCAGCGCGGCGCCCACACCCAGCAGACCGGCCATGAACAACCAGTCCACCCACGCCTGACCGGCCAGGGCCGCGAAGAAGCCGCCCAGCGCGTTCTCGCCCGTGCCCTTGAGGAACCCGGTCGTCGGGCTGCCGCCCGCCACCCAGGCCCGCTCGGCCGGAGTGGCGAACCCCAAGCCGAAGGTCTTGTCCAGGAACGCCCAGAGGAAGATCCACCCGAGCGAGATCCGGGCGATCGCCCACACGTAGTCCACAGGACGACGGGGGCGGGTCGCGGTGTCCTGGGCGGTCGGGTGTGTGGTGATCATGATGTCCCTCCAGGGGATCTGACAAATTCTTAGCTGACTTCATGACATCCGATCTCATCGGATGTATGCAGAGCCGTACGTCCCCTGATCATCGGACCTTATGCCGTACGCGCGACGGTGACCGGAAGGACTTCCGGCCCTACCGGCGCGGCCCGCCCCACAGAGCCGGCCCGCGTTCCCTGACGGCCAGGACCGCCGCGACGGCGAGCGTCCAGCCGGCCACCACGGCGAGGTCCGCCCAGGGCCACCTCCCGCCCGCCGGTCCCAGCACGGCGAGGAACGCGTGGGCCAGGTGCTTCAGCGGGAACGCGTCGCCGACCGCGCGCAGCACGCCGGGGAGCTCGCCGCCGATGACGAAGACGTCGGAGACGAACGCGAGCGGCAGGAACGTCCCGAGGGTGATCGCGTTCACCGTCTGCTGCCTGCTCGCGAACGCCACCACGAGGGCGCCGAGGAGCGTGAAGCACGCGCTGCCGACGACGATCGCCGCGAGCAGCCCGGGGACCATGGCCGGTTCGATCCCGACCCCGTACCCGAGCGCGGCCACCGCCGCCAGCACGCCGGTGGTCGCCACGATGACCAGCAGCGCCGTGGTCAGGTTGCCGGCGTGATAGGCCCAGCGGGGCAGCGGGGTGCCGGCCAGCCGCTTGAGCACGCCGCGCTCGCGGTCGCCGCTGATCGTCTCGGCGAGGTTGACGTACGAGGCCACGCCCACCGTGTACGTGATCATCGCGGCGAGCATGAACACCGGCAGCCGCACGCCCGAGGCCCGCGCCTCGCCGAAGATCAGCGAGACCAGCGCGAGGAGCAGCACCGGCAGGACCACGGTGAAGAACGCCGTGGACAGGTCACGGCGTAACCGGGTCGCCGCGTGCGCCGCCTGCGCGGTGATCAGCCGCCACGGGGTGGGGAGGCCCGGCCGCCGCGCCGCCCGCCGGCGCGTCACGGCACCGGCCCCGGCCTGGGCCGGTTCCCAGCGGAAGCGCCGGACGGCCACCGCCGCCCCGCCGATCCCCCAGGCCGCCACCACCGCGAGATGGCCGGCGGCGAAGCCGGAGCCGGTCAGGAACGGGTTCATGGCGTCCCTGACGGCGTTGGCCAGGTGCCGCAGCGGGAAGACCCAGCCCAGCGCGTCCAGCCAGGCGGGCAGCCGGGCGCCGACGAGGATGACGTCGGAGATGAACGCCAGCGCCAGCACCAGCCCGGTGCCGGCCAGTTGCACCGCCGCCGCGCCGCGCACCAGCGCGACCACGGCGAAGCCGAGCGCGGTGAAGCAGACCGTCCCCGCCAGCAGGGTGACCAGCAGCGCGGGCAGGGTCCGCCAGACGATCCGCACGTCGTAGAAGACCACCCCGGCCGTGAGCAGCAGCGTGACCGTCACCGCGGCGATCACCAGCGACGCGCCGGCCAGCCCGGCCAGGACCGCCGGAGCGGGCACCGGGGCGCCGCGCAGCCGCTTGAGCCAGCCGCGATCGCGCAGGTCGGCCAGCCGCATGGCGAGCACGCCGAAACAGCCCTGGGCGACGCCGAACACGGCCATGGCCGGCGCCACGAACTGCATCACCCGTACGCCGGAGCCGGGCACGACGACCGCGTTGCCCACCGCCGCGCCGACGATCACCATCATCAGCAGCGGTATCGCCAGGGTGAGGACGGCCGCCATCGGGGTGCGGAAGAAGGAGACGGTCTCGTGCCGGACCAGCCGGATGATCATGACGACACCTCGTTCACCAGATCGAGATAGACGTCCTCCAGCGACGGTCTGGCCAGGGTCAGCGAGGTCAGCTCGGTGCCGCGGTCCAGCGCCCAGCCGGTCAGCGTGTGCAGGTCGCGAGCGGGCTCGGCGGTCTCCAGCGACACGGCGGACCCGTGCGACTCCGGGCGGCCGGTGAGGGCCGGCAGGTCGGCCGGGAGCGTCCCCTCGGGCAAGCGGAAGGACAGCACGCTCGTACGCTCGGCGCCGATGAGGGCATCAGGGGCGCCGATGGCCACCAGGCGGCCCTCGCGCAGCACCGCCACCCGGTCGGCCAACTGCTGGGCCTCGTCCATGTAGTGGGTGGTGAGCAGGATCGTCGTGCCCGATGAGCGCAGGCCGTCTATCAGGTCCCAGGCGTGGTGCCGGGCCGACGGGTCGAACCCGGTGGTCGGCTCGTCCAGGAACAGCAGCTCCGGCCCGCCGACCAGCCCGAGGGCCAGGTCCAGGCGGCGCCGCTGCCCGCCGGACAACGTCCGGACGCGGGCGTCGCGCTTGTCCTTGAGCCCGACCTGCTCGACCACCTCGTCCGGGTCGCGGGACTCCGGGTAGAAGCCGGCGTACAGCCGGACCAGTTCGGAGACGGAGAACTCCTCCTCGAACCCGGCCTCCTGCAGCACGATCCCGATGCGCTCGCGGTAGCGGCGGCCGCCGGTGGCCGGGTCGAAGCCGAGCACCGACACCTCGCCGCCGTCCCGGTCCCGATGGCCCTCCAGGATCTCCACCGTCGTGGTCTTGCCCGCGCCGTTCGGGCCGAGCAGGGCGAACACCTCGCCGCGCTCGACGGTGAAGCTCACGTCGTCGACGGCCTTCACCGTCCCGTAGGTCTTGCGCAGTCCTCGTACGTTCACCGCTGACATGACCGGCTCCTTCCACCGACCACTTCACGCTCGCCCCCGCCCGCCGCGCGGGAACAGAGGCTTACGGCACCGCGAAAGACCCTGAAAGCTCAGGCCCGCTCGTCGCGGGGGCGGACCACCGCGATCGGGCAGGTCACGTGATGCAGCACCGCGTGGCTGACCGAGCCGAGCAGGGCGGAGGCGAGGCCGCCCCGGCCGCGCGAGCCCACGACCAGCAGGTCGGCCGTCGTGCCCGCCTGGATCAGGACGCTCGCGGGGTGGCCGATCTCCTGCTCGTCGACGATCCGCACGTCGGGGTTCTTCTCCCGCCAGGGCGCCACCCGCTCGGCCGCCGCCCGCATCTCCTGCTCGTGGACGTCCTCCGCCAGACCGCCGTAGGCGGCGGCGTACGGGGAGACGGCCGGCGTCTGCCAGGCGTAGACGACGCGCAGCGTGCCTCCCCGGGCGCGGGCCTGCTCGATGGCGTAGCGCAGCGCGGCCTCGGAGTGCGCCGAACCGTCGTACCCGGCGACCACCTCACCGGGACCGGCCACCGAGGGCCCGCGGACGATCACCACCGGCCCGGCGGCGTGTCCGGCCACGCCCAGCCCGACGGAGCCGAGGAGCATCCCGGCGAACCCGCCGCGGCCTCGGCTGCCGAGCACCACGCTGTCGGCGTCCGCCGACTCCTCGATGAAGGTCTCGGCCACTTTCCCGGCCCGCAGCAGCGTGCTCGCCCCGACGCCCGGGGCCAGCTCCCGCGCCCGGTCGGCGGCGGCGGCGAGCGTCCCCTCGCAGTACTTGCGCACGTCGATGCCGTGGGGCGCGTGCTCGCACACGTGCACGAGCCGAAGGCCCAGCCCTCTGCGCCGGGCGTCGGCCGCGGCCCACTCCACCGCCGCCGCCGCGGGTGCGGATCCGTCCACGCCCACCACGATGTGCCTGTTCATCGTCCCCTCCACTCCGCCAGGCGCGGAGCGGGGATGCCTCCGCCCCACGCCGGGCCGGACGTCAGCGCTCGACGGTGATCCGCCGGCCCTCTTCCTTCTCTTCGGCCAGGCCCACGCTCACACCGTCCTTGTGGACGGCCTTGACGTCGTCGGTCCGCGCCGTCGCGGGCAGTGTCACGGTTCTGGACAGCCACCCGCAGGCGAACGGGAAGGGGAGCTTGCTCTCCCTCCGCTCAGGCAGGTTCATGACGGCCTCCTCCCACGAGCCGGGCCATGGGTCGGGATCGCACACCTCCAGCACACGCCCCGCGCCGGGACGCGGACAGAGCAGGAGGTCCCCCAACGGCAGGGACCATCGGCGTTCGCCGGGCCCCTCTCCCTGCCGTCCCCCACGCCTTGGCCCCTGCCCGGAATCCGGCGGCGCTATCGGGGCCCATCGGCCGCTCAAGCAGGACCTTCGCCCGCAGGCGGCAAGCGTGAGGCGGTGGTGCGCTGGACCCATGAGTGCATATCCCGTACGGGTGGAGGCCCGGCTCGAGGAGCCGCTGAACCGGGGCCTGTGGCTCGTCAAGTGGTTCCTGGCGATCCCCCACTACCTCGCGCTCGGCTTCCTGTGGATCGCCTTCGGCGTCCTCACCGTCATCGCGTTCTTCGCCATCCTGTTCACCGGCCGCTACCCGCGCACGATCTTCGCCTTCAACCTGGGCGTGCTGCGCTGGACCTGGCGGGTGGCCTACTACACCTACGGCGGGCTCGGCACCGACCGCTATCCGCCGTTCACCCTCGGGCCCGCCCCCGGCTACCCGGCCACGCTGGAGATCGACTACCCCGAACGGCTCTCGCGCGGCCTGGTGCTGGTCAAATGGTGGCTGCTGGCCCTTCCGCACTATCTCGTCGTGGGCCTGTTCACCAGCGGCAGCCTCCTCGCCTGGAGCGACGGGCTGCCCGACGGCGGCGGCGGCGTCCTCTACACGCTGGACCGGGGCGGCCTCATCGGCCTCCTGGTCCTCGTCGCCGCGGTCAGCCTGCTGTTCACCGGCCGCTACCCGTACGGCGTGCACGACCTGGTCGTCGGCATGAACCGCTGGGCGTTGCGGCTGGCCGCGTACGCCACCCTCATGACCGACGCCTACCCGCCGTTCCGTCTGGAGCAGGGCGGTCACGAGGTGCCGCGGCTGGAAGCCCCGCCCGACTCGGCCCGCACCCCGGTACGGCACCGCCCCGGCTCCGCCGTGGCCCTGGCCGCGGGCTCCCTGCTGGTCTTCGGCGGGATCGCCGCCGCGGTCACCGGCACCGGCACGGCCCTGCTCGGCCAGGCGCGCGACGACGGCGGGTTCGTCGGCGCCGGCGCGCGGCAGCTGACCACCTCCACCTACGCGCTCACCAGCGAGGAGATCTCCATCGCCGGGCAGGGTGTGGCGTACCTGCGCGAGAGCGTGGGCCGCGTCCGCGTCCAGGCGTCCGGCAGCCACACCCCGCTCTTCCTCGGCATCGCCCGCCAGGACGACGTGGCCGCCTACCTGAGGGGCGTCGCCCGCGAGCGGGCCGCCCACCTCGTCTTCCCGCCCGCGTCCGCCGACGCCGGCTACACCCGGTATCCGGGCGCGGCCCCCGCCTCACCGCCCGCCACCCAGACCTTCTGGGCGGCCACCGGCAGCCGGAGCCTGACCTGGGACGTCCGGCCCGGCGACTGGGCCGTCGTCGTCATGAACGCGAACGGCACGCCGGGGGTGACGGCCGACCTCCAGCCGGCCGCCACGCTCCCCTGGCTGGAACGGGCGACCACCGGGCTCCTCGTGGCCACGGCGGTTCTGCTGCTCGGCGGCGGCGCTCTCATCCTGTTCGGCGTCCGCCTGGCGGCCGCCCCGGCCCCGGCTCCCGCGCCCACCGCGCCCGCACGATGACCCGCCGGCCGGACCGGAGCCGAAGAGCGGGACGTTCGCCCCTACATACCCCCGCCCACCAGCGGGAACGTGGATAGAAAGGCACTAGGAGGTCGCCATGAAAGCGATGGTCTACAACGGACCCGGCAAGCGCGTCTGGGAAGAGGTCCCGGACCCGCGGCTCACCGCCCCGGCGGACGCGGTCGTGCGCGTGGACGCCGTCACGATCTGCGGCACCGACCTGCACATCCTCAAGGGAGACGTGCCCGCCGTGGAACCCGGCAGAATCCTCGGCCACGAAGCCGTCGGCACCGTCATGGCGACCGGCGACGCCGTCACCACCGTCAAGGAGGGCGACCGCGTCCTGGTCTCCTGCATCACCGCGTGCGGCCGGTGCCGTTACTGCCGCACCAGCGCGTACGGGCAGTGCCTGGGCGGCGGCGGCTGGATCCTCGGCCACCGCATCGACGGCACCCAGGCCGAGTACGTCCGCGTGCCGTTCGCCGACACCTCCACCCATCAGCTGCCCGAGGCGGTGAGCGACGAGGCGGCGCTCATGCTCGCCGACATCCTGCCCACCTCCTACGAGGTCGGCGTGCTCAACGGCCGGGTCCAGCCCGGCGACACCGTCGTCGTGGTCGGCGCGGGACCGATCGGCCTGGCCGCCATCACGACCGCGCGGCTGTTCACGCCCAGCCACATCGTCGCCGTCGACCCGGCCGCGACCCGGCTCGAGGCCGCCAAGAGACTCGGCGCGGACGTCCTCGTCGGCGCCGGCGACGACCCCGCCGCCGCGGTCGCCGAACTGACCGGCGGCCTCGGCGCCGACGTGACGATCGAAGCGGTCGGCATCCCGGAGACCTTCGAGCTCTGCACCCGGCTGGTCCGCCCCGGCGGTCACCTGGCCAACGTGGGCGTCCACGGCGCCCCGGCCACGCTGCACCTCGAAGACCTGTGGATCCGCAACCTGACCATCACCACCGGCCTGGTCGACACCTACTCGACCCCGGCCCTGCTGGACATGGTGGCGGCGGGCCGGCTCGATCCCACGACGTTCATCACCCACCGTTACGGCCTGATGGACATGGAGGCCGCCTACCGGACGTTCTCCGACGCGGCGGAGACCGGAGCCCTGAAGGTGGTGCTGTCCCGCACCGGAACCTGACGGCGCCCCCGCCACCCGGCCCCGCGCATCACCGGTTCGCGGTGCCGCCGATGGCTGTGTGTCCACGTACGGGCCCGCCCTCGGGGCGCGTCAGGCGAAGATCGCGTTCACCGCCTCGCTCACCTCTGCCAGGGGCAGCTTCTCGCGTTGGCGTTCGAAGGCGATCCACTCCTTGCCCTCCGCTGCGACGCCCTCCAGCACGTGCAGGGCGTTGCCGAGGCCGGCCGTGCCGAGAGTCACGAGTGACGCGCTTCGCGGATCCTCATCCTCGACTTCGGTGACCTCGGTGGGAGGGTCGGTCACCTTGACCTTGATCGGATCGCCGTTGGTCAGCGTCAGCTCGAAGACGTTCTCTCCGGTGTCGGTCTCGGCGACCTGGACCGAGGTGAAGGCGTCGTAGCGGTAGTTGGTGCGGGCCCGTCTGCTGGTGGTGGCCTTCTTGAAGTCGAGGTGAACGGTCAGTTGCCGTACGCCGTCCTTGGTGAGGAGAAAGAGCAAGATCTTGTACTTCGAATAGCGCCATGGCCCCTTTTCGACGCGCGCCCTGTCGTAGGAGGGCGTGGCGGGCGCCTCGATGAAGGCGTGGGCCAGCACGTCCTGCCGCTTCAAGCGGTAGAGGCCCATCGCCTCCTCCATCAGCGCCTTACGGTCGCACTCCAGCCAGCGGGCGATCTCGAGATCGCCCGGCCGGTCGGCGAGTTTGCGCTTCCACCGCTCCAGGGCCTCCCGGCGGCCGGCCAGCAGGCTCTCCCTCTCCGCCTCGTCGGCGGAGTGCCGCCTGTATTCCGCGTCGATGCCCAGCCAGAAACGGGCCGCGCCCCAGACCGAGATCACGGCGACGAGCGCGGCCGGCGTCACGAAGAGGAGGCTGACGTTCGCGCCGCTCCAGGTCAGGAAGGCACCCGCCGTGGCCGCCACCACCGCACCGAGCACGCACATCGCCTTCACGGCTAGGGGAACGCGCAGTTCCTTGCGGTAATCCCACAGCGTGCCCGCGCGCCAGCGCCGGGCGACCTCGGCGACCAGGTATCTGGTGAGCCAGGCGACTCGTTTGTCGTTGACGGTGCCTTCCCGGTAGATGGTGACGACCTCATCACGTAAGGCCCGGCGGACGCCCGCCGTCTCCGACAGCCAGCGGGCCCGGTCAGCGCCCCGCGGGGTATAGCGCGCGGAATAGTGGTCGAACTGCCGGTCGATCTTCCTCGCGAAGCCGTCGCCGCGTGCGGTGGCCGCCTGCCCGCGCAGATACTCGCGGTCCTTGGCCTGGCGGCGCTCCTTCCTGCACCGCCACTCCGCGCCGCTGCGCACGCCGGTGTAGCAGCCGACCGCTAGAGCCAGCAGGGCGGCCGCCGTCCCCGTGCCGGTGTGCTGCCATGCCACGGTGCCGATGAAGCCGACAGTGACCAGGGCCAGCACGGTGGCCGCCGTGGCTCCGGCCCAGGAGCCGAACCCGACCAGAACGGGATCAGCCGGCCGCACTCGCGCGCCGGCAGGCTCCGGCTGAAAGAACTTCCAGGCCCGCTTCAGCCGGTCGTTGGCGTGACGGTCGCTCCTGGCCGCGTCGAAGGCGCGCGCCCAGAGGGCGTCCTCCGCGGAGCTGTCCAGGAACATCTCCATGTGCTGGAGGAGGTCGTTGCGCTGCTCGTCGGTCAGCTTCCTGAGCTCCTCCGCCAGGTCGGCGGCACCGTTCTCAGCAGGACGGGGCGTCAGGAGGTGGTCGACCAGTCTGATCGCGTCGGCCCACGCGTCGTCGTCCTTGACGGCGCCGCGCACGCAGCGCAGCAAGGCGATCTCCGCCGGCGGCACCTGCTGCAGAGTGCGTCCGCTGAACAGGGCCAGCAGCAGGTAGAAGCACGAGCGGCCGTTGACGTAGTCGCCCAGCACCACGGCGTCGCGGATGTACTCGCGCGCCTTGGGAGCCATCCCGCCGCGCAGGAAGTTGAGCCCCACCTTGAAGAGTTCCTGCGGCGAGGGGGCGGCCTCGACTTGGTAGACGCTCACAGGTCCGTGAATGGCCTCCGCCTGGACGGCGACGTTCGCCGAGTCCGCGGCGAGGTTGACCGCACTGTACGGAGACCCGTTCACAGGACGCCCCGGACGGCTGCGATGACGGCCGACACGTGCGCCGCCAGCTCCGCCACCTCCGCCAGGAGCCCGCGGAGTTTCCTGAGCGCGATCATCGCCTTGCTCCTGCCCCTCTGGGTGCTCTCGGCCAGCGACTCGGCGGCGACGGCGATCTCCTCCTCCGCCGCGGTGAAGGTGTCCTCGTCCACCTCCTGAGCCTGGCGCGCCCTGACGAGCCGGTCGCGCAGCTCGGCGAGTTGGGCGGCCGGATCGGCCGTCCGGCCCAGGGGCGGGTGTCCGATGACGACGTCGCCCTGGATGTGCCCGGCCTGCACGCCTACCCGGGCGTTGTCACGGGCGACGTTCCGCACGCTCTGGCTCATGTCTCTCGCCTCTCTCCCCGGATGGTGCTCGTGCTCCACGGCCAGTTCTTGAGCCAGGGCCGCGGCGAAGGCGGCGGCGCTGGCCGCCGCCTTCGGCTGCCAGTTCAGGCCGTCGGTCACGGTCTTGGTGCCGTCGGCGCGGTCGCTGATGCCGCGCACCACGGCCATGGGCAGCGACCTGTTGTGGTGGGCGGCTTGTGCGACGCCGGCCGATTCCATCTCGATCGCGAGCGCGTCGTTGTAGGTCCGGCGCACCCACTGCGCGTGCGCCGAGATCGCGGAGTCCTGCACGACCTCTCCGGCCGCGATCGGGCCGAAGCGCACCACGGGCACGGCCGCGTCCACGGGCAGGTGACGGGTCCAGGACTGGGTGCGGCACAGGTGGCGAGCGAGCTGGTCGGTCTCATGGGTGACCTCCCAGACCCGCGGACGGGCCTTGAGCCCGTCGTCCTGGCTGGTGCCGCCGTGGTAGGCGTACACATGCGTGGCCACCACCACGTCACCGAGGCCGATGCCAGGCCACAGGGCTCCGGCGACCCCCACGAACAGCAGTGCCGTCGGCGAGAACTCCGCGATCGCCCGTTCGGTGATCACTGCCGCTGGGTGGTTGCCCTTGCCGACCAGGCCTAGCGCCACCCGGTGCCCGTCGCCTGCGAGGCGGCCGAGTTCGAAGAGGGTGCCGGCGGCGTGGCGGTGCACGCGCGGGTCGGTCAGGTGTCCGCGGACGGCCTGGTACTCCAGATCGAGCGCGGTGAGGATCACGATCATGACCATCGACCTCCTAAGGCCGAGTCATCGGGGGGTTGAGGACGTGGACCGGACCGGCCTTGAAGAGCCGCGCCGGTCGCCCGTTCTGGGCTTTGCGCATCGGGCCGTCGGCGACGATGAAGCCCTTGGCGCCCTGGACTTTGCGGTAGAAGTTGCGGGGGTCGAGGCGCACGCCCCAGACAGCCTCGTACACCTGCTGGAGTTCCGAGATGGTGAAGGTCTCGGCGCAGAACGCGGTGGCCAGAGCGGTGTGTTCCAGCTTGGCACGCGCGCGCTCGACCCCCTCGGCGAGGATGCGGTGATGGTCGAACGCCAGCCTCGCGCCCGGGGCCAGCGCGTCGTCCACCGGCGTCCAGGAGGCGTTGGCTGCGTCGGTGCCCGCGACGGGCTCCGGCAGGCGCGGGGCGACGGCCAGGTAGGCGACGGACACGACGCGCCCGCGTGGGTCGCGGCCCGGCTCCCCGTACACGGCCAGGGGTTCCAGGTGCACCTCCGACAGGCCGGCCTCCTCCGTCAACTCCCGGCGCGCCGCCGCCTCGATGTCCTCCCGCTCGTCGTGCAGGAAGCCGCCCGGCAGGGCGAGGGCTCCGCGGAACGGGTCGACGCCGCGCTCGACGAGCAGGACGTGCAGGCGCGTGTCGCGCAGGGTCAGGATCACCAGATCGACCGCGAGCAGGATGCGCGGCGGCTGCCAGAGGTCGTCGGCCATGACCACACTCTAGCTTTTTGTCAGATCGACAGGAATACCATCCCCGGAGCCCCGCTCCGCTCTCCGTAAGAGAGCAAAGGCGGTCAGGCCACAAAGGGGTGCGGGGCCGGAGAATTCCGGTCATGGACAACGTTCGGCCCGATCGCCTGCGGGCCCTGCTCGACCCGGTGCTGGACGCGCTCGACGAGCGTCTCGACGGCTGGCAGCTCGCCGGCCGGGCCCATCTCAGCCGGTTCCACTTCGATCGGCTGCTGTCGGCGGGGCTCGGTGAGGCGCCGGCAGCCTTCCGCCGCCGGCTGCTGCTGGAGCGGGCCGCGTGGCGGCTGTCGCGGGGGACGTCCGTCACGGAGGCGGGGTTCGAGGCCGCGTACGACTCGACCGAGGCGTTCTCGCGCGCCTTCCGCCGCGCCTACGGCACCGCCCCGAGCGGGTTCGCCGCCTCGGCCGGGGACTTCCGGCTGCCCGCGCCGAACGGCGTCCACTTCCACCCGCCCGCGGGACTGCTCGTCACCGGAGAAGCATCGGAGACCCCTATGGACCTGACCGACCGGCTGATAGACCACGACCACTGGCTGACCGGGCGGCTGCTCGACGACGCCGGGCGCCTCACCGACGGGCAGCTCGACCGGGAGGTGCGGCCGGGCCACGTCGTGCTCGCCTTCGACGGCTCCGAGCCGACCGCCCGCCACATGCTCGACCGGCTGATCTGGACCAAGGAGGTCTGGAGTGCGGCGATCGCGGGCCGTGACATGCCCGCCGAGGGCGAGCGCTCGCTCGACGGGCTGCGCACGCGCTGGGAGCGGTCGGGCGCGGAGTTCCGCGCGCTCGCGTACGACATCCGCAGGCGGGACGCCTGGGACGACGTCTTCGTCGACGCGCTGTGTCATCCACCGCAGAGCTTCACCCTGGGCGGCGTGATCGCGCACGTGCTCACGTTCGCCGCCCACCGGCGGCAGGTGCTCGCCGGGGTGCTGTCCGAGCTGGGCGTCGAGGACGTGGCGCCCACGTGCCCGATGGAGTGGGAGCGGGCCCGCCTCGCGGACCGGCCGCACCCGCCCACGCGGCTCCGGGGCGCGGAGGAGGCTCGATGACGGGCACGCCGCAGGACGCCGTCGCCGCGTGGTGGCTGGCGATGCGGGACCGGGACCCGGAGGCTCTCGCCGGGCTCGCGGTGCCGGACCTGCTGTCTTCCGGCGGCCCCTCCGGCCGCACCGTCGGGCTCGCCGGGCTGCTCGCCGAGGCGGCCGCGTTCTTCGCCGAGGCCAGGATCGACACGTGGTCGGTGGACGACCTCGTGGTGCGCCCGTACGGCTCCACCGCCGTCTGCTCCTACCGCTGGAGCGAGAGCGGCAGCCATCTCGGCGTGCCGTTCGCGATGCGGGGCCTGGCCACGGACGTGCTGGTCCACCGCGACGGCAGGTGGTGGCACGTGGCCCATCACGTCAGCGCCCTGCCCGGGCCCGCGGACGACGGCGTCGGCCGGTGAGCGGGCAGGTCGTCGTGCTGGGGAGCTGCGGCGCGTTCCCCGAGCCCGGCCGGGCGTCCAGCGGCTTCCTGGTGGAGCAGGACGGCTTCCGGCTCGTCCTCGACCTCGGCTACGCCACGTTCCCCCGCCTGCTCGCCCGCCGGCCGGACGCGGACGTGGACGCGGTCGTCATCACCCACGAGCATCCGGACCACTGCGTCGACCTGCACGCCCTGTTCCGCATGCGGCTCTACGGCGGGTCCGGCGGAGCGCGGCTGCCGCTGTACTGCCCGCCCGGCGTCCTGGACCGCCTCGGCGGGCTGGAACCCGACGTGGACCTGCGGGCCGTCTTCGACCCGCACCCGCTGCCCGGCGCTTACCGGGTGGGGCCGTTCGAGCTGACCGGGACGCTGCTGCCGCACCACGTCCCGAACGCCGGGGTCCGGCTCACGGCCGCGGACGCCGTCCTGGCCTACACCGGGGACACCGGCCCGACCCCGCTCCTGGCGGAACTGGGCCGCGACGCGGACCTGTTCATCGTCGAGGCCACCGACAGGGCCGGGGAGGCGGAACGCCCCGCGCGCAACCTGATGACCTCCGCCGAGGCCGGGCTCTGGGCCCGGAGGGCCGGCGCGCGCAGGCTCATGCTGACGCACTTCTGGCCCGGCGGCGACCGGCCGGCGGCGGTGGCGGCCGCCCGGTCGGCCTTCACCGGCGAGGTCCTGGCCGCGGAGGAGGACCTCGTCGTCGGGTTGAGCCGCCGCTGACGGCCCCGGTGAGGGGAAGCCGCCTGGCAGTGGGTAAGGTGGCGGGTGGTGCGCCGGGAAGTCTGGTCGGCAATGTCCGGTCTCGTACCCGAAAGCCTGGAGCGCCGTCATGACCAGCCCCGCGCCGTCCCGTCGTCCTGCCCTGCTCGGCCGCGGTTCCTGGAGCGAGACGCTCAGGATCGGCGCCATCCTCCGCAAGGAAACCGTCGGCGGAGCGTTGCTGCTGGTCGGAGCGGTAGTGGCGCTGATCTGGGCCAACTCCCCCTGGGCCGGCTTCTACGAGACGCTGCGCGACATCCGGTTCGGGCCCGAGGCTCTCCATCTGAACCTGAGCCTGGCGAGCTGGGCCGCTGACGGCCTGCTGGCGATCTTCTTCTTCGTCGCCGGGCTGGAGCTCAAGCGCGAGTTCGTCGCAGGTGACCTGCGCACCGTCCGGCGGGCCGCGGTGCCGATCGCGGCCGCGCTGGGCGGGGTGATCGTCCCGGCGCTGCTGTACCTGCTGCTCTCCCGGGGCGTGGAGGGCGCGGCCCGCGGGTGGGCGATCCCCACCGCCACCGACATCGCCTTCGCCCTGGCGGTGCTGGCGGTCATCGGCCGTTTCCTGCCCACGGCGCTGCGCACCTTCCTGCTCACGCTCGCCGTGGTCGACGACCTGGTGGCCATCGTCATCATCGCGCTGTTCTACACCGCGGACCTGTCGCCGCTCCCGCTGCTGGCGGCTCTGGTGCCGCTGGCGATCTTCACCGTGCTGGTGCAGCGCCGGGTGCGCTCATGGTGGCTGCTGCTCCCGCTGGCCGCCGCCACGTGGACGCTGGTGCATGCCTCCGGGGTGCACGCCACCGTCGCCGGCGTGCTGCTGGCCTTCGCCGTGCCCGTCCTGCGGAACGAGCGGAACGACGGCCCGGACACCGGGCCCGGCCTGGCCGAGCACTTCGAGCACCGTTTCCGTCCCATCTCGGCCGGAGTGGCGGTGCCGGTGTTCGCGTTCTTCTCGGCGGGAGTGGCCCTCGGCGGGCTGGACGGCCTGACGAGCGCCCTGCGTGATCCGATCGTGCTGGGCGTCGTGGCGGGCCTGGTGGTGGGCAAGCCGCTCGGGATCATGGCGGCGACCTGGCTCATGGCCCGTTTCACCCACGCCGACCTGGACGAGGACCTGGCCTGGGTGGACATGCTGGGACTGTCGATGCTGGCCGGGATCGGGTTCACCGTCTCGCTGCTGATCGGCGAGCTGGCCTTCCCGGGCGCCGACGACCACGTCAAGGTGGCGGTGCTCACGGGCTCGGTGACCGCGGCGCTCCTGGCGGCGGTGATCCTGCGCCTGCGCAACCGCGCCTACCGGCGCATCCACGAGCTGGAGACCGCCGACCTCGACCGGGACGGCGTGCCGGACGTCTATGAGCACCCCCGGACGGAACCGGCCGGCGGATGAGACCGCCGGTGGGCGGCGGCGCGTCTTCTCAGCGGCGCCGTCGTGGACACCGCTGAGAGGACTGTCACCTAAGCGCCGGTCAGGAGGGCACCGGATCCTCCTGCCTCGACCGGCCGGGCGTCACCAGGGCTGCGACGGCGACGCCGGCCGCCGCCGCCGCGGCGGCCACGGTGAACCCGCCGGCGAACCCGCTCAGCGTGTTCCCGGTCAGGCTCGCGGCGGCGACGCTGGAGACGACCGCGGCGCCCAGGGAGGCGCCGAACTCGTGGAAGGTGCTCACGATCCCGGAGGCGATGCCGGCCTCCTGCGGCGCCACCTGGCCCAGCGCGGTCGCCGAGGCGACGACGAACAGCGCACCGGTGCCCGCCGCCGCGATGGACACGCCGACCACGACGACGGCGGGACGCATCGACACGGCGGGCACGGCCAGGCCGAGCGCCGCCACCGCCAGGCCGGCGACGGCCGGAGCCCGGCCGCCCCAGCGGCCGATGACGCGGCCGGTCAGGTTGGCCCCGAGCATCGTTGCCACCGCCACGGGGAGGAACAGCAGGCCGGTGTGCAACGCGCCGTATCCCTGGGCCTGCTGGAAGTAGAAGGTGCCGAGGAAGAACACCGCGATCATCAGAGCCGTCGCCATCAGGATCAGGAACGCGCCCGTCGCCACGGGCCGCCGCACGAGCAGCCGGACGTCCATCAGAGGAGACCGCGCCCGCCGCTGCCACCCCACGAACAGGACGTAACCCACCACGGCGGCCAGGACGAGCCAGCCGGTGCGTGAGGTGAGCCAGCCTCCCTCTCCGGCGGCGATCAGGGCGTAGATCAACGACGCGGTGGAGGCCGTCACCAGGAACGCGCCGAGGAGGTCGACCCGCGGCCGTCCGGCCGCCCAGGGCAGCGGCTTCGGCACGATCACGGCGAGCACCGCGGCGATCGCCACCCCGATGGGCACGTTGACGTAGAAGACCCACGACCATCCGGGTCCCGCGGTCAGCAGGCCGCCGAGCAGCACGCCGAGAGCGGCTCCGCCGCCGCCGAGAGCGGACCAGACGCCCAGGGCCTTGTTCCGTTCCTCGCCGTCGAACAGGGCCACCACCAGCGAGAGCGCCGACGGTGACAGCAGGGCGGCGCCGACACCCTGCGCGATGCGGGCGCCCACGAGCATGGCCGCGGTCTCCGCCAGCCCGGCGGCCAGGGACGCCCCGGTGAAGACGAGGAGTCCGGTGAGCATGACGGGCTTGGCGCCCGCCAGGTCGGCGATCCGCCCGCCGAGCAGCATGAGCCCGCCGAAGGTGAGCGTGTAGGCGCTGACGGTCCAGGTCAGCGCTTCGCGGCTGAGCCCGAGGTCCGTCTCGATGTGGGGCAGGGCGATGGCGACGACGGTGACGTCGAGGATCAGCATGAGCTGCGCCACCCCGAGGAGGCCGAGGACGCGCCAGCGCGCGGGGTGGGCGGGTGGTGGGTTCATGAGGTCTCCATGCCGGTAACTCGTACGTCTATATACGAGCTTTGCCCTGACTATAACTCGTATACAGGCGTACGCGTTAGAGTTTCCGGCATGGTTGAGCCGCGCCCCAGGCGCCGGGCCGATGCCGAGCGCAGCATCGCCCGCATCGTGTCCGCCGCCCGCACCCTGCTGAGCTCCGATCCGCACGCCAAGACGGACGACATCGCCAAGGCCGCCGGCGTGGGACGGATGACGCTGTACGGGCACTTCGGCACCCGGGCCGAGCTCGTCGACGCGGCGCTCGTCGACGCGCTGAGAGCCGGTGACGAGACCCTGGCGGCCATCGACCTGGCCGGGGACGCGGACGAGGCGATGACGCGCCTGCTGGCGTCGAGCTGGCAGATCGTGGCCGAGTCCGCGGCCCTGCTCGCCGCGGCCGAGGAAGTGCTCCCGCCCGGCCGGATCCGGGACCTGCACGACAAGCCGGTGCGGCGCATGACCGAACTCGTCCGGCGCGGTCAGGACCAGGGCGTCTTCCGCGCCGACCTGCCCACCGGGTGGCTGGTCAGCGTGGTCCAGTACATCCTGCACGGCGCGGCGGCCGAGCTACGGGCCGGACGCCTGGCCCCGCACGAGGCCGCGGACGTGGTGACCAGGTCAGTGCGCTCGGTGCTGACCGGCTGAAGCGCACGCCGGCCGGGAGCGGGGGGAGGTCACCCCGCGCGGACGACGGCGACCGTGCAGCGCGCGCGGTGCAGCACGCCCCTGCTGACCGAGCCCAGCAGCGCCGAGCTCATCGCGCCGCGCCCGTGGGAGCCCACCACCAGCAGGTCGGTCTCCTCCGACACCGCGACGAGCGCCTCGACCGCTTCCTTGCGCGGGAAGTCCCGGATCACGGTCACGTCCGGATGCTTCTGGACGAAGGGCTTCAGCAGCGCCTGCACCATCTCCTCCCGGGCGGCCCGGTCCTCCTCCAGGTCCAGCGGGAACCCCGCCCCCAGCGCCTGGACGGGCGGCCGGCAGGCGTGCACCACCCGCAGCGTGCCGCCGCGCAGGGCCGCCTGCTCGAAGGCGTAGGCCAGCGCGGGCCGGCACTCTGCCGAGTCGTCCACGCCGACCACGACCTGCCCGTACGTGGGCCGCCGGGTTTCCTGCACCACCACGACCGGGGCCTCGGCGTGACCGGCGACCTGGTCGCTGACCGAGCCGAGGAGGGCGCCGCCGACGCTGCCCAGACCACGGCTGCCCACCACCACCTCCGCGGCCGTCCTGGCCTGCTCGCGAAGGACCACCGCGGGCGTCCCCTCCGCCAGCCTGGCCTTCACCTCGACCTCGGGCTGCCGTTCGTGGACCAGGGCCACCGCCTCGTCAAGAGCCTTCTGCCCGGCCCGCCGGAGCTGGTCCGGCCGATCCGGGTCGGGGAATCTCGCGATCTGGTACGGCTGCCGGTCCACCGCGTAGACCAGCGTCATGGGCTGGTGCGTACGAAAAGCGTCATTTGCGGCCCAGGCCACGGCGGCACGCGCCGGCAGGGAACCGTCGACCCCCACAACGATCATGGCGTCCTCCTTCGTTCCCTTCCATCACACCGGAGGCGCGGGGACATGTGCAGGGCCGGAAGTCCCGGCCGCCGGGAGCCGAACGGCCGTGAACTGCGGGTTCTCCAGCCGTCCCCCTGAGGACTTCCGTCGGTGCCGCCTGACCCGGATGCGGGAGAAGGACATGGCGAAAAAGACGACGGGCCGCCCGAGGCGGCCTCGGGCCCGTCGTCGCGGCACGGCGGGGACGGCTAGCGGTTCCCGCCCCGCCGGCCCCACAGCAGGTAGGCGACGGGGCCGACAGGCTGGACCAGGATGCCCAGCCACCACAGCCCCTTGCGCCCGCGAACCTCCCGCTCCGGCCGGTGGTAGAGGTCCACCGCGGCGGTCGCGGTCAGCGCGAGCTCCACCGACGCCAGCGCCATCACCATGCCCTGCTGCCTGCTCGTCATCTCGTTCCAGCGCATGTGCCGGCCCCTTTCCCCGCTCCCGGCCCGCACGGGCCTGCGCCCATCCCCGCTGGCGGGATGGGCGCTGTTCCTTCGTCCTACTTGAGCCAGCCGTTGCGCTGGACGATGGGCAGGTTGCCCAATCCGAGGGTGGTGCCGGCGCCCGCCAGGGCGAGGCCGATCAGGACGATCGAGTAGATCAGGTGGTCGTCCATGAACGGGTTGGTGGTCAGGGGCAGCGCGGCCGCCCACATCAGCACCAGCATCACGGTGCCCGCCGCGGCGGCGATCCGCAGGCCCACCCCCAAGATCAGCGCGGCGCCCACACCCAGCAGACCGGCCATGAACAACCAGTCCACCCACGCCTGACCGGCCAGGGCCGCGAAGAAGCCACCCAGCGCGTTCTCGCCCGTACCCTTGAGGAACCCGGTCGTCGGGCTGCCGCCCGCCACCCAGGCCCGCTCGGCCGGAGTGGCGAACCCCAAGCCGAAGGTCTTGTCCAGGAACGCCCAGAGGAAGATCCACCCGAGCGAGATGCGGGCGATCGCCCACACGTAGTCGACGGGGCGGCGCGGGTGCGCGGCAGCGGTCCCCGTGACGGCCTGGCTGGTGGTGGCGGCCATGTCGGCCCCCTTTCAGAAGGATTCGCCTTCTCTGTGTCGCCTCAAGCACATCGTGTCGGCGGTTCTGGCGGCAGTGCCGTACGGCCTCCGGCAGCGGGACCTTGGTCCCCGTGGACCACGGCGACGGGGCAGGGCGCGCGGTGCGCCATGGCCTGGCCGACGGAGCCGAGAAGCAGGCCGCGGACCTCGCCCAGCCCGCGCGCCCCGGACCACCAGCAGGCGGGCCTCGCGGGCGCCGCGTTCCTCGGCGTCTCCGCGCATCACGATCACCGGGCAGCGGGCGTGGGCGGCGACCTGGCCGCTCACCGAGCCGGCCGCCATGCCGCGCAGCGTGCCGTACCCCCTGGCGCCCACCACGATCGACGCCGCGGTCCCGGACAGCTCGACCAGGAGATCGGACGCAGAGCCGCGGTCGGTCAGCGAGTTCACGGGCAGATGGGGATGGCGGCGTGCGACCCAGGCGGCCGCGGCCTTGACCAGCCGCTGGGCGGGACGTTGGACGAGGCCGAGCGGCACCGGCTCGCCGGGCCACTCCTGGTGCGGCCACTCCCACGCATGGCACACGGTCAGCGGCAGCCCTCTGCTCTCCGCCTCGTCGGCGGCCCAGCGCAGGGCCTCCCGCGCCGACGGCGAACCGTCGTAACCGACCACCACGCCGAGCTCGTCCTCGTTCATCATCGCCTCCGGTTCCCGATCTCCTTTCACGTTCTCCCGGCGGGCCGAGGCCGTTCAGGGGCGTTCTCCTCGCGCTGCCGGGACTTTGGTCCGTTCAGGAGTCGAGGCCCGGACCTAACACGTCCGGTTTGGGGATATTTAGGTGCATAACGCCGCTCTGTGGGGAGTAGACCAGCCTGCGTGATTCTGATGAGCCGGAGGTGATGGCCGTGGAAGGGGACGGGGATGCGACCCGGTGGCGGCGTGCCGGAGCCGCGGCGCCCGCCACCCGGCCTCCCGCCGGCCCGGCCCGTTTCCTGAGGAGACCGTGATGTGTGGACTGAGCGGAGAGATGCGCTTCGACGGGGCCGAGGCGGACCTGGGAGCCGTCGGCCGGATGACCGACACGATGCACGAACGCGGCCCTGACGGGTCGGGGCTGTGGTCATCGGGGCCGGTCGCGCTGGGCCATCGCCGTCTGAAGATCATCGACCTGTCGGAGAAGGCCGCCCAGCCGATGGTGGACGACGAGCTGGGCCTGACGGTGGTGTTCAACGGCTGCCTGTACAACTACGGCGAGCTGCGGGAGGAACTGCGCGCCGCGGGCTACCGCTTCACCTCCACCTCTGACACCGAGGTCCTGGTGAAGGCCTTCCACCGGTGGGGTCCCGAGTGCGTCACCCGGTTCAAGGGCATGTTCGCCTTCGCCGTGTGCGAACACGACACGGGCCGGCTCGTCCTGGGACGCGACCGGCTCGGCATCAAGCCGCTGTACGTGGCCGAGGACGGCCGGCGGCTGCGGTTCGCCTCCACGCTCCCGGCCCTGCTGGCCGCGGGCGAGGTCGACACCGGCATCGACCCGGTGGCGCTGCACCACTACATGACCTTCCACTCGCTGGTCCCCGGTGAGCGCACGATCCTGGCGGGCGTGCGCAAGCTTCCCGCCGCCACGGTACGGGTGATCGAACCGGACGGCACGAGCACCGGGCACCGCTACTGGGATCCGCCGTACACCCGCGGCGCGCTGCCCGAGCACGCCGGCCTGAGCGCCGGGGAGTGGCGCGAGGCCGTCCTGGACGGGCTGCGCGCGGCGGTGCGCAGGAGGATGGTGGCCGACGTGCCGGTGGGCGTGCTGCTGTCCGGCGGCCTGGACTCCAGCCTCATCGTGGCGCTGCTGGCCGAGCAGGGGCAGGACGGGCTGGCCACGTTCAGCATCGGCTTCGAGCCGGCCGGCGGCGAGAAGGGCGACGAGTTCGTCTACTCCGACCGGATCGCCCAGCGGTTCGGCACCGACCACCACCGCATCCGCATCCCGGACGCGCGGCTGCTGGACGGGCTGGAGGACGCGGTGCGGGCCATGAGCGAGCCGATGGTCAGCCACGACTGCGTCGCCTTCTACCTGCTCTCGCAGGAGGTCGCCCGGCACGTCAAGGTCGTGCAGTCGGGTCAGGGGGCCGACGAGGTGTTCGCCGGCTATGGCTGGTTCCCGCCGCTGGCCGGGGTGGCGCGGGAGCGGGCCGCCGACGTCTACGCCCGCGAGTTCTTCGACCGGCCGCACGAGGAGCTGGCCGCGATCCTGCCGCCCGGCCGCGTGCCGGAGCACGACGTCAGCGGCGCGTTCGTGCGCGACCACCTGGCCAGGCCCGGCGCCGACACGGCGCTGGACGCCGTGCTGCGCCTGGAGACGACCGCCATGCTGGTGGACGATCCGGTCAAGCGGGTGGACAACATGACGATGGCTCACGGACTGGAGGCGCGCACCCCGTTCCTGGACCACGAACTGGTCGAGCTGGCCGCGGCCTGCCCCGCCGAGCTCAAGCTGGCCCACGGCGGCAAGGGCGTGCTCAAGGACGCCGCCCGGCGGCTGCTGCCGGCCGACGTCATCGACCGGCCCAAGGGCTACTTCCCCGTGCCGGCCATCCGCCACGTCGACGGGGCCCTGC
Organism: Nonomuraea sp. CA-218870; assembly: GCF_050936535.1. Lineage (NCBI taxonomy): Bacteria > Bacillati > Actinomycetota > Actinomycetes > Streptosporangiales > Streptosporangiaceae > Nonomuraea > Nonomuraea sp. CA-218870. The sequence continues at coordinate 5,207,574 of NZ_JBNJMN010000001.1, forward strand.
TGGACCTCGTACGCGACGCGCTGACCAGCCGGGCGGCCCGTGAGCGCGCCCTGTTCCGGCAGGACTACGTGGACCGGCTGCTCGCCGACCCCGAGCGCGACCGGGCGACGACCGGGGTGAACACCCTGTGGCAGCTCGGGCTGCTGGAGCTGTGGCTGCAGACTCATCACCTGTGATGCCGCCGATCGCCGCCGACCCGCCGGGCCCGCCCGTGGCCGGACGCCTGCTGGGCGGTCCGTCGCACCTGCCGGCGACGGCGAGCCTGACCGCCTGGACGTGCCGGTCCCCCGCCCTGGCGCCCGACGACAGCGCGGTGGCCTTCGTCAGCGACCAGGACGGCTCGCCCCGGGTGTGGATCCAGCCGCTGCGGGGCGGCGGCGAGGCGTGGGCCGTCGACACCGGGCCGCAGCCGGTCGTGGACGTCAGCTGGGCGCCGACCGGGACGCACCTGGCCGTGCTCGTGGCGCCGGGCGGCGGCGAGCACACCCAGGTGTGGACCGTCCAGCCGCACGGCGGCGACCTGCGCCTGCTCGCCGCGCCCGCCAGCGGCTCGGCGTCACTGGTCCGCTGGACGGGCCGGGGTGAGACGCTCCTGGTCACCGAGACGTCGTCCGACGGCATGGCCAGGGCCGTGCTCATCGACGAGGCCACCGGCGCTCGGCAGGTCATCGCAGCCGGCCCGCTGCTGCGGCCGGTGGCCATCAGCCGCGACCACGCGCGGATGCTGCTGCGGCGGGGACCGCGGGGCCGGCGCCGCATGTACGCGGTCGACCTGGTCTCCGAGGCGCTCGGCGCGCACGAGCCCAGCGGCGAACGGCCGCTCCTGCCCGGACTGCCCGGATCCACCGAGGACGGGGCCCTGTCCCCCGACGGCTCCACCGCGTACCTGGTGTCGGACGCTGGCCGTAACCGGGCCGCGCTGCTGGCCGTACGGGGCGGCGCCGAGGCCGTCGTCCTGGCCGAGCGGCCGGACGCCGAGCTGGACCGGTTCGCGCTGAGCGCGGACGGACGCCGCGCGCTGCTGGTGTGGAACGCGCACGGCCGCTCCGAGCTGGACCTCCTGGAGACGCGGAACGGGGAGCTCCGCCCGCTGCCGCCGCCGCCCGCCGACGTGGTCACCTCGGCCCGGATCAGCTGGGACGGCACCCTGGCCGCGCTCGCCGCGGAGAGCCCGCAGGAGCCCTCGCACGTGCTGCTGTGCGAGCTGGACCAGGGCGGCTACCGGCGGGCCGCGGGCGCGGGCCGGCTGCCCACCGCGGCCGGGGCCGAACTGGTGCGCTTTCCCGCCCGCGACGGCCTGGAGCTGGCGGCCTGGCTCTACCGGCCGCCGCACGCGCAGGGCCCCGCGCCGTACGCGCTGTTCCTGCACGGCGGCCCTGAGGACCAGGAGCGGCCCGCCTTCAACCCGCTCTACCAGAACCTGCTCGCGGCCGGGATCGGCGTGCTGGCCCCGAACGTGCGCGGCTCCGGCGGGTACGGACGCGCCTTCCGCCAGGCCGACGACCGCGAGAACCGCTTCCTGGCGGTGGACGACGTGGCCGACTGCGCGGCCGAGCTGGTGCGCCTGGGCGCCGCGCACCCGTCCAGGCTGGCCTGCATGGGCTGGTCGTACGGCGGCTACCTCACCCTGGCCGCGCTCGTCACCTACCCGCTTCTCTTCCGCGCCGGCGTGGTCGTGAGCGGCATCGCCGACTTCGAGACCTTCTACGAGCGCACCGAGCCCTGGATCGCGGCGGCGGCGGTCAGCGAGTACGGCCACCCCGAGAGCGACCGTCAGCTGCTCCGCGCCCTGTCACCGCTGCGCGCCCTGGACCGGCTGGCCGCTCCCCTGCTGGTGGTGCACGGTGCGCGGGACACCAACGTGCCGCTGTACGAGGCCGAGCAGCTGATCAGCGCGGCCACGGCCCGCGGCCTGCCCTGTGACCACCTGCTCTTCGAGGACGAGGGTCACGAGTTCCGGCAGGTCGCCAACAGGATCACCTTCGTCACCAGGGTGGCGGGCTGGCTCGCGGACCGTCTCCACGCCTGAGCGCCCCCGGCTCACATGGTGCCGGGGAAGTGGGCGTAGTAGCCGCCCACCTCGTCGCGGCGCTCCTCGTCCAGGGGACCGGACGGGTGGAACCTCGGCGCGTCCTTGATCTCCTGCTTGGTACGGTTGATGAAGATCTTGTGCTGGTCGGAGTCGATGCGGGAGACCGTGCCGGCGGGCAGCAGGACCTCCTTGCCGAAGATCCACGGTCCGGTGTCGACGACGAGGTAGTTGTTGCCGACGTCGTTGTTCTCCGCGCTCACCGAGCCGACATGGCCGTCGGTCGCCTCCACCTTGTAGCCGACGAGTTCGATCGACTCGCTCACTCCGGCCTCTTCGCGGTACTCCCATACGTTCTCGATCGACATGGGTGGTCCCTCCTCCGGACGGGTACCCGCTTCCCGTACCCCGGCATCCGCGCAGGTCACACAGGTGGCCGGCGAGATGCGGGCGGGCCCGCCTTGCGGGCGGCTCGCCGGGCGTGCCTATGATCACCCATGCCTCCCCTCTCACTCCCCCGCCAGCATGCCCGTACGGCCCGGTTCAAGCTCGGCGTCCCCAGGGACTTCACGGTCTCCCCGGACGGCGCCCGGGTGGTGTTCCTGCGGTCCCCGGCCGGCGACGACCCGGTCAACCGGCTGTGGACGCTGTGCGTGGACACCGGCCGCGAGCGGCTGCTCGTGGACCCCGGCGCCCCGTCGGGCGGGACGCTGCCGCAGGCGGAGCGGGCGCGCAGGGAGCGCACCCGCGAACGGGCGGGCGGCATCGTCGCCTACGCCACAGACGCCGCCGTCACCAGGGCCGTCTACGCGCTCGACGGCGCGATCCACACCGTCGACCTGCTGACCGGCGAGGTCACCCCGCTCGGCACGACCGGCTCGGACCCTCGGCTCGACCCGGCCGGGGAGCACGTCGCCCACCTGTCCGGCGGCGCCCTGCACCTCGACGGCGAGCCGTTGCTGACGCCCGACGGCCCCGGCGTGACGTGGGGGCTGCCCGAACACGTGGCGGCCGAGTCGATGGGCCGGCACCGGGGCTACTGGTGGGCGCCCGACGGGACCCGCCTGCTGGTGGCGCGGGTGGACGACTCGCGGGTGAGCACCTGGCACCTGGCCGATCCCGCCGACCCGGGGAGGCCGCCCGCGACCATGGCCTATCCGGCGGCCGGCACCGACAACGCCGACGTGACGCTCTGGCTCGTCACCCCCGCGGGCGAGCGTACCGAGGTGATCTGGGACCGGGCGGCGTTCGAGTACGTCGCGGCGGTGTCGTGGACCGGGCCCCGGCCGCTGATCCTGGTGCAGAGCCGCGACCAGCGCACCACCCGCGTCCTGGAGGCCGACCCCGGCACGGGCGCGACCACGCCGCTGCGCGAGGACACTGACGACGCCTGGCTGGAGCTGGTGCCGGGCGTCCCCGCCCGCACGGCGGGCGGCGAGCTGGTCTGGACGGTGGACCGCGACGACACCCGCCGGCTGATGGTCGGCGACGACCTGGTCACGCCGCCGGGGCTGCAGGTGCTGCGGATCCTGGCGGTGGACGGCGACACCGTGCTCGCCCAGTGCTGCGCCGAGCCCACCGAACGCCACCTGTTCAGCTACTCCAGGGCCGAAGGGCTGGTCGAGGTCACCTCCGAGCCGGGGGTGCACACCGGGACGCGGGGCGGCGGCGTGACCGTGGTCGTCACCCGCACGCTGGACGAGCACGGGGTCCGCGTCACGGCCGGCGACGGGCGGGCCGCCGTCCCGATCGCCTCCAACGGCGCGACCCCGGTGGTGCGCCCCCGGGTGGAGCTGATGTCGCTGGGCGAACGGGAGCTGCGCGGCGCGATCATGTTCCCCTCCGGGCATGTGCCGGGCTCGCGGCGGCTGCCGGTCCTGCTCAGCCCGTACGCCGGGCCGGGCGGCGCGCTGGTGCTGCGCGGGCTCGACGACTACGCGGTGCACCAGTGGTTCGCCGACCAGGGCTTCGCCGTGCTGGTCGTCGACGGGCGCGGCACCCCGGGCCGCGGACCGGCCTGGGAACGCGCCATCCACCTCGACAAGCTGAGCGCGGCGCTGCGGGACCAGGCCGACGCGCTGCGCGCCGCCGCCGGCCGCTTCCCCGACCTGGACCTGGACCGGGTGGCGATCCGCGGCTGGTCGTACGGCGGCTATCTGGCGGCCGCGGCCGTCCTGCGCCACCCCGAGGTCTTCCACGCCGCCGTCGCGGGCGCGCCGGTCACCGACGCCCGCCTGTACGACACCCACTGGCAGGAAAGGTACCTCGGCCACCCCGGCGAGCACCCCGAGGCCTACGACCGCAGCTCCATCGTGGCCGACGCCCCGAACCTGCGCCGGCCGCTCATGCTCGTGCACGGCCTGGCGGACGACAACGTCTTCGCCGCCCACACGCTGAGGCTGTCCGCGGCACTGCTGGCCGCGGGCCGTGCCCACACCGTGCTGCCCCTGTCCGGCGTCACGCACATGACCTCGCGGGAGGAGGACGCCGAGAACCTGCTCCTGCTCGAACTGGACTTCCTGCGCCGCGCCCTCCTGTGATCAGGCCGGCCGGTCCCCGGACGCCGGCGCGGCGTCCGGGGACCGGCGGACGCTCAGGTACGGGCGGCGGGCAGCAGCTCCTCCAGCGGGACGTAGGGGTCGGTCAGGCCGAAGCCGGCGGGGCCGAAGCAGGCCAGCGCGTCCGGGGTGCGCATGATCGGCGGGGTGGAGATGGCGTACACGGTCAGGCGCTGGCCGTAGGCGAGCGACTCGGTGGGAACGGGCGCGCCCGTATCGGTGGCGAGGGTGCAGATGAGGTCGGGGACGATGGCGACCACCCGGCTGTCGCGGCGGGCGACGAGGTGCTCGTTCTGGAAGGTGAGCTCCAGGACGTCGTCGGAGTCGATCGCCCGCAGCAGGGCCCTGCCCCGGGCGAAGCCGTCGACGGTGCGGCGCTCGACGTCGGCGACCTTGCCGCGGAACAGCACCACGCCCAGGCTGTAGGGGGTGCCGGCGAGCATGGCGGTGAGCGCGTCGAAGGGGTCGGCGTGGGCGGCGCGGGCCTCGCGCAGGGTGCGGCCGATGTCGCGGCAGAGCGACAGCGTGCCGTGCACGGAGGTGCGCCGGACCTCGGCGGTGTCCATCGGGTAGTCGCTGATGTAGGAGGCGCCGCCCATCTGGATGGTCAGCGCGCGGGCGAGCTGTTCCATGCGTTTGTTGTCGCCGGCGGTGATGACGCAGACGTCGCCGTGGTCGGAGGCGATGGCCATGGGCGAGCCGGACACGCCGAGCACGCCGAAGGTCTGCATCTGCAGTTCGGGGAAGGCGCGGCCCATGCCGTCGGCGTCGACGACGGGCAGGCCGAGCTGGGCGCCGAGCATCAGCGGGATCATGCTGTTGAGCCCGCCGCACTCGGTCGGCATGACGGCGTGCGCCCGGCGGCCCAGGTGCTCCTCCAGGGCGCGGAAGGCGGCCACGTTGCCGCCGCCTGAGGGCAGCTTCTCCACGAACACCGTCGGGGCCCCCATCATCGAGGAGGGCAGCACGAGCGCGCCGCCGGGCAGCTCGCTCGCGCCGATGATGTGCACGCGGCGGCCGGCGGCCAGCTCCCGTTCGACCAGGAGCCGGCCGATGTACGGGTCGCCGCCGCCGCCGGTGCCCAGCACCGCGGCGCCCTCGGCCAGGTCGTGCAGGTCGCGCAGGGTCAGGTCGTAGCCCATTGCGGAGCCTCCTCCGGGGTGCGGGCGCGGCCGAGGTCCAGGTCGCCGACGGCGCGCACGATGACGCGGACGGCGTTGCCCGGCAGGTAGTTGACGTGGATCTCGTCGACGTGGACGATCTCGACGCTGGACGGCACCGCCCCCGCCGAGACGGCCAGGTCGGTCGCCTCGGCGCGGGCCTGGTCCAGGACGTCGTCGCGGCTCTGCTGGGAGCCGATGAGGAACAACCGGTCCACCTCGCCGCCGATCTGCCCGATGGCGGCGCCGATGGCGTTGGCGACGCCGTGGTGGCCGGGGATGCGGACCTCGGGCACGCCGGGCAGCTCGGCGGGCATGAGGATGCCGCCGCCGCCGACGATGACGACGGGCAGCGGGTCGGCGGTCAGCCGCATCTGGTCGACCAGGCCGGCCACCCGCTCGGCCATCCACTCCGTGCCCCTCCTGACGAGGTCGCGGTCGAGATGGCGGACCAGCGAGCGGTCGCCGAGGTCGGCCAGCCCGGCGGCGACGGCCAGGTCGGTGGCGGTCAGGGTCCGGCCGCCGAAGACCAGTGCCTCCTCGGTCAGCCGGTAGCCGACCGAGGACGGGCCGACCCGCACGTCCGGCCCCGGGGTGACGCGGCTGCCGCCGCCCAGGCCGATGGAGATCACGTCCGGCATGCGGAAGTTGGTGCGCACGCCCGCGAGGTCCACGTCGGTGCCGGCCTGGCGAGGGTAGCCGCCGGTCAGCACGCCGACGTCGGTGGTGGTGCCGCCGATGTCGACCACCGCGGCGTCGGCCAGCCCCGCCAGGAACGCCGCCCCGCGCATGCTGTTGGTGGGGCCGCTGGCGAACGTCCTGACGGGGTACCTGCGGGTGTACTCGGCGTCCATGAGGGTGCCGTCGTTCTGCGACAGGAACAGCGGGGCGCGGACCCCGACGGTGCGCAGCGCGGCGGCGAAGGCGTCGACGATCTCGTCTGCCAGGTCCAGCAGGCAGGCGTTGACGATGGTGGCGTTCTCCCGTTCCAGCATGCGGATGCGGCCGATCTGGTGGGAGAGGCTGACGCGCAGGTGGGGCAGTTCGGCGCGCAGGATGTCGGCGGCGGCCAGCTCGGCCTCGGCGGTGACCGGGGAGAAGACGGAGCTGATCGCCACGGTGGTGATGTCGTGGGCGGCCAGGTCGGCGGCGACCCGTCTGAGCTCGCCGGGGTCGAGCGGGGAGATGGGCCGGCCGTCGAACTCGTGGCCGCCGTGGCACATCCGCACCAGCGGGCGGACGGCGTCGACCAGCTCGGCGGGCCAGGCGGTGGTGGGCGGCAGCGCGGCGGCGGCGGGCAGGGCGAGCCGCACGACCCCGGTGCGGGCCAGGCGGCTGCGGGTGACGAGGGCGTTGGTGAAGTGGGTGGTGCCGATCATGACGGCCGACACCCGGCCGCGGTCGAGGCGGCTGCGCTCCAGCAGCGTCGACAGCGCGGTCACGATGCCGCCGGTGACGTCGGCCGTCGTCGCCGTCTTGATCTCGGCCACCACGTTCATGCCCTGGTCGAGGAGGACGGCGTCGGTGTGGGTGCCGCCCACGTCGATCCCGATGCGCACGGTCTGGTGCTCCTGTCCGGGGGTACGGGTCATGGCGTCGAGGGCCGGGCCGTACCGGTCAGGCCGAGCCTGCCGGCGACCGCGTACAGGACGAAGGCCGCCATCAGGGCGTTGAGCGCCGGGATGCCCCAGGTGACGAAGTGGCCGATGAGGGCGGCGGCGACCCAGACGACCAGCGCGGCCGGGATCCACGCGGGCGCGTGGGCGGGCAGTTCGCCGCGTTCGCGGGAGGCGTCGAGGTCGGCGCGCCAGGTGCGCACGACGTAGTACTCGGCGACCATGATGCCCGCGATGGGCGGGATGGCCACCCCGAGCAGGACCAGGAAGTCCACCAGGTGGTCGGCCATGCCGAGGGCGGCCAGCGCGGTGCCGACGACGCCGAGGACCACGGTCACGGCGGCGCGGCCGGCCCGCAGGCCGAAGGCGGTGTGCAGGGTGTTGGTGACGCCCAGGCTGGCGGCGTAGAGGTTCCAGTCGTTGACCTTCGCGGTGGCGGTGATCAGGACGAGCACGCCGAGGGTGCCGGAGGTGGTGGTGACGATGGTGACGACGTCGCCGGTGCGCAGGGCGTGCGCGAGCAGGACGCCGACCAGGGCCAGGACGTACTCGCCGAGGGAGATGCCGAGGACGGTCTGCTTGACCACGTCGGCGGCGTTGCGGTTGAACCGGCACATGTCGGGCGAGATCACGGCGCCGACGATGAACCCGCCGGCGACCAGGGTGGCGCCCTGGGCCAGGCTCATCGCCGGACCCGCCGGCTGGGAGGCGATCAGCTCGCCGAGCGGCCGCTGCGCCAGCTCCACGCCGATGGCCCAGCCCGCCAGCGCCAGGAAGGCCGGGACGGTGATCCAGGCGGTCCAGGCCATGCCGGCGAAGCCGTGCACGACGATCGCGGTGATCGCCAGGCCGCCGGCGATGGCCCAGATCCACGCCGGCGAGCCGCCGAGCAGGGAGGAGACGCCCTGGGCGAGCACGGCGGTCTGCACGCCGAACCAGCCCAGCAGGCAGATCGCGATCACCAGGCCGACCAGGCCGGAGCCGTACCGCCCGAACCCGGCCCAGCGGGCCAGCAGGCTGGTGGACAGGCCCTCGCGCATGCCGGCGATGCCCAGCGCGATGGCGACGACCTCGAGGATGGCGGCGCCCAGGGTGACGGCGAGGACTGCCTGCCAGAAGGTCATGCCCATGCCGAGGGTGGCGCCGAGCAGGAACTGCGACAGCGCCGACAGCAGGCCGAACCGCTGGACGGCGATGGTGGTCCAGCCGTAGCGGGCGGAGGTCGGGACGCGTTCGAGCGCGTAGTCGTCGCGAGCGAGTCCGGTGTCATCAGGTAAGCCGACGGAAGCGGGGGGTTGCGCCATCGTTCGTCCTTTTTCGCTGGTGATGATCTACCTGCGGACAAACGCGACGTTAAAGAACGGAAGGGCCCACATCAAGGTCATCCGGGGGGTTCCTGCGACGCCGTGACCCGCGGGCCGGATGCCGGCGGGTCACGGCCGGGGCCGTCAGCCGAGCGGGACGACCTCCTCCGAGGTGAGGGTGGCGTAGAAGCAGCCCGTGGTGGGCAGGCTGGTCGCCGCCGGCGGCGTCACGCCGTCATAGAGGGCCAGCAGGAAGTTCTGCGGGCACCTGCGGGTGCTGCCGGTGCGGATGCCGAAGTGCAGGTGCGGGCCGGTCGAGTTGCCGGTGTTGCCGGTCATCCCGATCAGCTGCCCGGCGCCGACCGCCGCGCCGTTGCCGACCGACCACGACGAGAAGTGGCAGTACGTGTAGACGGCCCCGTCGGTCCCCGTCAGGTTGATGCCGCGCCCGCACGAGCTGTCGTCGATGACCGTCACCGTGCCTGCGCGCACCGCGTACGCCGGGGTGCCGGTGCCGACCGGCAGGTCGATCGCGGGATAGTCGTGGTGCGGGTCGTCGTACTCGCTGCGCGGCAGCGCGGTCCGCGGCAGGGGCAGCGCGTACGAGACCGCCCCGGTCGAGGAGGTGATCCGGACCGCGTCGGCGACGACGTAGCCCGGCCGGCTGGTCCAGCGGCTGACGCCGACCACGTTGTAGTCGCCGGCGGCCAGGGTGAAGGTGCCGATGCCGACCCAGCGGCCCCCGTTGGCGCGCTGGTCGACGGCCACGCCGCGGACGCCTTCCGTGGTCGCCACCATGAACGGGGTGGCGCTGTTGTAGCCGGCGTCGGCCGGGTACCAGACCTCGACCAGGTGGGCACCGGCCTCGGCGATGGACGCCTTGAACCAGGCGGCGTCGCTCACGCTGGTGTTCGGGGTGGCGAACCGGTAGTCCGCGCCGTGCCGCTGCGTGGACCAGGCCGACGTGCCCCAGTCGGCGCTGGCGGTGAAGCGGCCGGCGGTCGCGTTGTCGACGGTGGTGGTCGCGGCCGCGGCGGGCTGCGCGGGCCCGGTCAGGACCAGGGAGGCCGCCACGACGGCGGATAACCAACGGTTGATGATCTTCACGGCTGTTCCCTTGGGGGGTTGAGGGAATGACGAGTGAAGGTATTCAACCAACAAGTAGCTGTCAATGAAAGATATCTACATCGATCGGTTCTCGCCGCCCAGGTCACCGGCGAGCCGGCGGACCGGGACCCGCTAGACGACGGCCGGGACGCGCCGCCGGGCCCGCGCCCGCCAGATCGGGTACGCGATCGCCGTCACCACGAAGAACAGCGGCGCCGGGTGGCCGAACACGAGCACGGCGAGCAGGACGTCGGCCACGGGCACCAGCAGCACGAAGACGGGCAGCCAGCCGGGAGGCGCGACCGTCCGGGGCCGCGCCTCCGCCCAGGGCGTGCGTTTCCAGGGTTTGGCCACCGACAGCCACGCCTGGAAGGCGACGGCCGAGGCCATCAGCAGCGTGGCGCCGAGCAGGACCGGGTCGGCGTGGCGGGTGCCGTCGGCCAGCGCCGACAGCCTGGGGCCGAGCAGGAAGATCCCCGCGTACAGCTGGGCCAGCGTGACGACCAGCTTGATCAGCACCCACCAGTAGCGGAAGTAGCCCCACTTGGTCATCGCGGACAGCATGAGCCCGGTGAAGGCCGAGGCGTTGGCGAAGTGCAGCAGCACCTGGTTGTCGAGCAGGTGCGCCATGCGATAGCCGGCGCCGTCCCCGGTGACGGCGCTGTAGGCGCCCAGGGCGAACAGGGCCAGCGCCTGGCTCATCCAGGACACGGAGGTCACCACATGCATCCACACGAGAAGGTGACGCGACCACGGCTTCACATGCACTCCTTACGTGTAGATCACCTACATGTAGGAAGTCTACTGATAAGTCGGCCATAAGTGATCACCTCGACCTGGACAGCACGTCCCCGATGAGCAGGAGTACCGCGCGCTGGTCGCCCGCGTCATGGGGCCGGCCGTGAGCCATCCGCAGCTGATGGCCGTCCACTGGAAGCACTACATCCTGCCCCGGCGTGAACTGGCGGCAGCGATGCTCCGGCGCGCCCAGCGGGACGGCGCCGTGGCCGCCGACGCCGACCTGGACGTGCCGATCGACATGATGGCGGGGGCGGTGACGTGCCGGGCCCTGCAGCCGGACCCGCCGGACGCCGCCGGGGATGCTGCGCTGCCTCACCGCCGTCCACCGGCTGGCCGGCCTGTACCCGTCCGAGCCGGACGGCTGACCCCGCAGCCCGTCCAACGGGAGACGGGGGTCCCCTTCACGTGCCGTCGACACGCTTTGCTACATTGAGTGATGAATCATGTACTCAGTGTCACGAACGTCGAGATGGCCACGCGCGCACGCGTGGTTCGTCGTGCTGCTCGGCTTCCTCACGATCGCACACCTGTGGTCCCACTCCGTGTACCCGCCCGGTGATCCGCACGCGATCGTGGAGGCGGTCGCCGACGGCGGACATCACGAGCACGAGGGGGACCACGGCGGGCAGGCCCACTCGCACCTCTTCGTGACCGCCTCCGTGACCACCGTCGCCGACGACCCGGCCGAGTGGCCCGCGGCCGTCGTCCCGCCCGCCGGCTCCGCGCACGGCCGCGTCCAGGCTCCGCGCGGACGCGCGCCCCCGGACGACTATCGCGGGCGCGCCGCGCTCACCCAGACACTCGAAGTGTGCCGCTGCTGAGGAGGACGTGTCCCCACGTCATCCACCGTCAGCGACCTGGCGCCGCGTGCGCCGAAATGAGTGATCAGCATGTCTTCGTCCATCAACACCATGACCCCCTCGGTGGGTCAGACCCCTCTGTGCCGGATAGGGGCGCCCTTCGCGCCGTCGGGCCGGGGCTTCTGGGCCAAGCTCGAAGGCGCCAACCCCGGCGGGCTCAAGGACCGGGCGGCCCTGCACATCGTGGAACGGGCCCGCGCGCGCGGCGACCTGCTCCCCGGCGCGACGATCGTCGAGTCCACCTCCGGCACCTTCGGGCTGGGCCTGGCCCTGGCCGGGATCACCTACGGCCACCCGGTCACCGTGGTCACCGACCCCGGCATGGAAGCGATCATCCAGACCCTGCTCGGCTCGTACGGCGTACGGGTCGAGATGGTCACCCGGGCCCACCCGAGCGGCGGCTGGCAGCAGGCGCGCCTGGACCGGGTGGCGCAGCTCCTGGCCGCCGAGCCCGGCTCGTACTGCCCCGGCCAGTACGACAACCCCGACAACGTCGAGGCCTACTCGGGCCTGGCCGACGAGCTGCACCGGCATCTCGGCCGCGTCGACGTGCTGGTGTGCAGCGTCGGCACCGGCGGCCATTCGGCCGGGGTCTCCCGGCGGCTGCGGCGGCGCAACCCGGCGCTGCGCCTGGTCGGCGTGGACGCGGTCGGTTCGGCCATCTTCGGCCAGCCGGCCCGGTCCCGGCTGATGCGCGGGCTGGGCAGCAGCATCCACCCGCGCAACGTCGACCACGACGCCTTCGACGAGGTGCACTGGGTGGCGCCGCACGAGGCGGTGTGGGCCAGCCGGATCCTGGCGCAGACGCACTACGCGACCGGTGGATGGAGCGTCGGCGCGGTCAGCGTCGTCGCGGCCTGGTGCGCCAGGACCACCCCGCCCGGCACCCGCGTCGTCGCGATCTTCCCGGACGGCCCCGCCCGCTACTACACGACCGTGTTCGACGACGCCTACTGCGCCGAGCACCGCCTGCTCGACCGGCCGCCGAACGACGAACCCGACGAGATCAAGGATCCGGGCGAGGCCGAGGTCACCCGATGGACGCGGATGGTGATGCGCTGATGTGGCGGCGCTTCGTGTCGTTCGACCGCGGCGTGCGGCTGCTCATGGTCAACCAGTTCGCCATCAACCTCGGCTTCTACATGCTGATGCCCTATCTCGCCGGGCACCTGTCCGGCGGGCTGCACCTCGCCGCCTGGGCGGTGGGGCTGGTGCTCGGCATGCGCAACCTCAGCCAGCAGGGGATGTTCCTGGTGGGCGGCACGCTCGCCGACCGGCTCGGCTACCGGCCCGTCATCATCGCGGGCTGCCTGCTCCGCACCGCGGGGTTCGGCCTGCTGGGGTTCGTGGACACGCTGCCCGCCCTGCTGGCCGCCTCCGCCATGACCGGCTTCGCCGGGGCGCTGTTCAACCCGGCGGTCCGCGCGTACGTCGCGCACGGCGCCCAGGAGCGCAGGGTCGAGGCGTTCGCCCTGTTCAACGTCTTCTACCAGGCCGGGATCCTGCTCGGGCCGGTGATCGGCATGGCCCTGCTCGCGGCCGACTTCCGGCTCGTCTGCGTGGTGGCCGCGGGCGTCTTCGCGGCCCTCACCCTGCTCCAGGCGGCCGCGCTGCCGCCGTGCCGCGACGAGACGCGGCGGCGGGAGGGCGTGCTGGCGGACTGGCGGGGCATCGCGGCGAACCGGCGGTTCACCGCCTTCTCGCTGGCGATGATCGGCTCGTACGTCCTGTCCTTCCAGATCTATCTGGCGCTGCCGCTGCACCTGGCCGACAGCCGGGCCGTCAGCATGCTGTTCGTGCTGTCCGCGCTGGTGGCCCTGCTCGGCCAGATGCGGGTGACCGACTGGGCGCGCCGCCGCTGGACGTCCGCGCAGGCCGTCGCCCGCGGCCTCGCGCTGATGGCCCTGGCGTTCGTGCCGCTGATCCCGTACGCGGTCGCGGGCGTGAAGGTGCCCACGGCGGTGGTGCTGGTCTGCGCGGTGCTGCTCTCACTGGGCACGGTGCTGACCTACCCGTTCGAGATGGACACCGTCGTCGCCCTGTCGGGCGGGCACCGGGTGGCCACGCACTACGGCTTCTACAACACGGTCGCCGGCATCGGCATCGCGGCGGGGAACCTGGCGGTGGGCCGGCTGCTCGACCTGGGGCCGGTCTGGGCCTGGACCGGGCTCGCCCTCACGGGGGCGGTGAGCACGCTGGCCGTCGTGAGGCTGGACCGGGGTCCGGGCGCGCACGGCCGGCGGTCCCGCGGCCGGACGCGCCGCACCGCGCCGGCCGGCACCCGGCCCTGAACCGGACGGTCCGCCGGACGCGCCGCATCGACCGGTGCCCGGCTCTGAACCGGACGGTCCGCCGGACGCGCGCCGGCGGACCGTCACGGCGGTCGGCCTACTCTAACTCTTCGTCCTCGAAGATCTCCTCGGCGGCCCGTGTGACCCCCTGGCGGCCGGCCGCCGTCTTCAGGCCGGCGCCGTCACCGGATCAGCGGCCCTCGTGGTCACTGATCACGGAAGCAGACGAGGTGGAAGGAGCGCGCGGACGGGGTTCCGTCCGGGGCGAAGGTGCGCACCTCCATCTTGTTCGGGTCGGAGTTCAGCCCGACCGTGACCAGCCCGGGCTCCACAGGCTCCTGCATGGCGCTGCCGACCGTGGCCGCGAAGTTGGTCTTGGCCTCGCCCTGCAGCGGCACCTTCCATCTGACGATGTACGTGTTCGTGCCGTCGAATTCACAACCGTCCACCAGATATCCGCGGACGACCGATCCCTCGGCGTCGACGACACAGGCCAATCGCTTTTCGAATGCCATTGCCATTCACCCCCGGACTCGACTTCCCGGCGGGCACATACCCCTCATAAAGGCCAGTCAACACCTATCTCACACAAAGGCGCTCTTGTCTCATCCTTGCCCACTACTTGGTCTTTCGGCTCGGCGGCCCGGGTAGACCGATAGTCGGATGGAAGCAAGGACCTAGTCCGAGAGGGGAGCTACCGATGTCGAAGATCCTCTACGAGTCGGTGCTGACAGCCGACCGTAATCTGGTTCCCGTAGAACACGAGGAATTCGATTCTCCGTACACGATCCCCAACGATCGCTATGCGGCTCTCACCACTATTCTTCACGATATCGGCGGCGAACCCGACTTCCCTCAGCCTCTCTACGGGAAAGGCGAGGAGGAGTGGGAAATGAACACCTACATCACCTGCGAGTGCCTCGGCTGGCGAGGGGCGTGGAACTCCGAGATGCGGCGTCGCTCCGAGAACGACCTCGGCAAGACCCAGTACTACGGCTTTCCGTACTACGGTCGCTGGATCACGGGGGCGGCCCGGGTGCTCGTCCACAAAGGGCTGATCACGACCGACGAACTCGGCGACAAGATCGACGAAATCAGAGCCCGGCTGGAGAAGAAGTAATGGCCACACCAAAGTTCCAGGTCGGCGACAAAGTCAGAATCAAGGATCGTACGACGCTCTTCCACACGCGCACCCAGAAGTACATCCGCAAGCGCGTCGGGACCATCGTGGAGCACCGCCCGGAGTGGGTGATCCCGGAAGACGAGGCGTGGGACCGGATGGAGACCGGCCGGAAGGAGCCGTTCTACGTCATCCGGTTCAAGCAGACCGACCTCTGGCCGGACTACACGGGCCTCGCACAGGACACCTTGGAGTCGGAGGCCTCCGAGAGCTGGCTCGAATTGGTGAAGGGTTAAGGGGGGTACATGGCTCAGCAGCATGGTGACCATCATCACGATGGCCGCAACGCCTTCGAGGTCTCGTCGAAGGTGAGCGAGTTCGAGATCCTCGAGCTCGCGGTCCGCGAACTGGCCATCGAGAAGGGCCTCTTCTCGGCCGAGGACCATCGCAGGTTCGCCGAGTGGGCCGAGGCCGTGGGCCCGCACGGCGGCTCGAAGCTCGTCGCCAAGGCGTGGTCGGACCCGGCCTTCAAGCAACGCCTGCTGGAGAACGGGACCGAGGCGTGCAAGGAGGTGGGGATCGACTGGTTGCAGCCCACAGGGGTGGGCACGCCGAGCGACTACACCTTCTTCTACGTCCTTGAGAACACCCCGCAGGTGCACAACGTGATCGTTTGCACGCTGTGCTCCTGCTACCCGCGTCCCGTCCTGGGCATGTCGCCTGACTGGTACCGGACGCCGAGCTACCGGCGCCGCATGGTGCGCCGCCCGCGCGAGGTACTCGCCGAGTTCGGGCTGCACCTCCCGGACGACGTCGAGGTGCGGGTGCACGACTCGAACCAGAAGTCCCGGTTCATGATCATGCCGATGCGTCCCGAAGGCACCGAGGGGTGGAGTGAGGAACAGCTCGCCCGGATCGTCACCCGGGACACCATGATCGGGGTCGCCCTGCCCAGGGCCGACCGCACCTCGGACGCGGGTTCGCTCGCGGAACAGGTGAGGTGACCGGCGGATGAGCGAGCAGGCCCGGCCGTACCCGGTCCTCATGGAAGCGCTGGACGACATCGGTGAGCGGACCGACACCACGCTGCGCTGCATCGACCACGAGCCGGAGGTCTGGGAATCCCGGATGCAGACTACCTGCGAGTGTCTGTCGAAGGCCGGTGTTCTCGACAACCTGGAACGGCGCCACGCCGAGGATCGGCTGGGAGAGTCCATCTATGTGCGCTTTCCGGTGCAGACGAGATCGGTGCTGACCGTCGCTCACACGTTGTTGGAGCGCGGCCTGTTCACCGAGCAGGCGTTGCGCGACAAGATGAGAAGTGTGCGGGCGCGCCTCGAAGAGGAATGATCTGATCGACTTTCCAGGAGAAGGCCGGGTCGGTTTCCACTGACCCGGCTGTTTCCGTTTTTGTGCCCCGGCTCCGTCCGGTGCCGGTCGAGCCTGGCGCCGGCGGGGGCGCCGACGAGTGACCTGCGTGAGCCCTCTGTAACCTCCCGTGCCATTGACAGTGCCGGAAAACCTCATTTACTTTCTGTCAGTAACGTACGGAATGATGAAGGAGGTAAGTCATGGCACAGGCTCCGCCCGTTCGATCCGCTTCGCTTCCGGCACAAATACCGCTGCGGGACATCCTGCCGTGGGCGGTGTTCGCACTCGTCATCGGCATGCTCTTGATCTATTTCGTCGGCGCCGAGCAGGGGGCGACCTCCCTCTTCGGGGGCAATATCATCCACGAGTTCACCCACGACGGCCGTCACCTGCTCGGATTCCCGTGTCATTGACGAAAAGACGCCGCAGCTGATGCGCCATTTACTGATCCGGGGCATGCTCCTCGGGCTGGCCTCCGCCGTACCCGCGTACATATGCGCCTGGTTTCTCGGTGAGGGACCGCTGGGGGCCGCGATCGCCTTCGAGGAACAGGGGTCCCAAGCCGCTGAGGGAGTCCACGAGCACGGAGTAGAGGTCGTATCAAGACTGACTCAGCAGACCGCCGGACTCGCGATCGCCCTCGCCGCCGTCGGCGTCGCGGTCGGCGGGCTGTTCGCCATCGCGTTCGCCCTCGCTCACCACAGGATCGGACGACTGACCGCCCGGGCGACCTCGGTGGTGGTGGCCGCCGCCGGCTTCGTGGTCATCACCCTGGTTCCTTTCCTGAAATATCCGCCTAATCCGCCTGCCGTGGGCGATCCCGAGACGATCCAACAGCGAAGCATGTTGTATTTCTTGACGATCGTCATCGGCATATTCGCCACGATCACCGCAGTTCAGACCAGTCGGCGCCTGGCTCCGAGACAGGGCGGATGGAACGCCTCTCTGCTCGGAGGCGGGGTGTTCGTCGCCCTGGTGGCCATCGCCTACGTCGTTCTCCCCGGAGGAACCGTCACGGCACCCGGCTTCCCGCCCGATGTTCTCTGGGACTTCCGGATCGCCTCGCTCGCCACCCAGGCCGTCATGTGGGCCGCCTTGGGGCTCGGGTTCGGGGCGCTCACCGAACGGGCCGCCACCGGGACGCGGCGGGAGCGCACTGCGCGGGCCCAGCCCTCGGACGTCTGAGCAGAAAAATGGAGGGCAGGCCGGGAAAGCCTGCCCTCCATTTTCACGCAAAATTCAGCTGGGCCGCGAAACCGGTTCCTCGAGCTCGACCGGCTCCTCGATGACGGCGACGAGGTCGGACTCGGACGTCGCCGCAGGGGCTGCTGCGTGGTTGCAGTCAGGCGTGTGGCACATGTCGTCCATCCTTCTTTTCGATGATTCGACATGGCGATGGTAACAAGATCTTGACGTATTGTAAAGCGTCACTCCGGGCATTAAGCCCTGGTGATCGACAAGCAGGCATCCGGTCAAATAGCAGCAGCACGCGCCGACGAACGATGCACCGTGATTCTCTGCAAAGGATGCTGTTGCGGCAACGCGCGAAAACACCCTGACGTCTCCCAGAAAGATCAGATGGCACGCCTGCGGCTCATCAAAGAAATCACGGTGCGCACCAGTGACGACTGTCTGGGCGTGTGCTCGTATTCCAATGTGGTCGTCGTCCGGCCCTGTCCCGCGGCTCGGCGCAGAGGCGCCAGACCCACCTGGCTGGGATTCGTCCTGGACGACACGGCCGTCGACGCCATCGGCGCCTGGGCGTCTCAAGGAGGACCGGGAACGGTGCCGCCACCGGACCTTCTCGCTCTGCATGAGATCCAACCGCCGCGGCGTCCGCACCCGGCGGCCGAGCGTCGCGCCTGAAGACCATCGAAGAAGAGGCCGGTGACCATGAGACTTGTCCTGATCGCCCACGCCTCCACGTCCGCGACCCGCAGGGCGGCTTTCGCCGCCGATGAGTCGCTGTCGCATGCGGGACGGTCCTCCGCGAAGGCCGCCCTGGGCGCCTTACGCCGGATCCGTCAGGCATCGCGAGGTCCGGAGGCCCGTTGCGAGCAGACGAGCACCGCGCTGGGGTTGACGGCCCAGTTGGATCTGCGGCTACGTGACCTGGATTGCGGGAGCTGGCGGGGCCGGAGCCTGGAAGAGGTCCAGGCCGAGGATCCCGGGGGGCTGGTCGCCTGGCTGACCGATCCCGGAGCGGCCCCGCACGGGGGCGAGACGATCGACGAACTGCTGGAGCGGGTCTCCGCGTGGAGGGACGCGCTGCCGCACGAACCCGGCAGGGTCGCCGCGATCACTCATCCTGCGGTGATCAGAGCGGTGGTGCTGCACACCCTCGGCGCGCCGGCGACAGCGTTCTGGAACCTCGACGTCCCACCGCTGTCACAGACGTGGCTGTCGTGGAACGGCGGGAAGTGGCGGTTGCGGGAGACGGGTCACCCGCTCACCGGGCGAGGGGCCGATCCGGGAGTGCGTTGATCTTTACCTGATCTCTCTTCTTTTCGGAAACATGGCACGGACCCCACAAGTCGTGGAGCGACGAGGGAATTTCCCACCGTGAGAATGAACACCTCTGTCGGCAACCATCGGACAGCCGTTGCCGGCTCCACGAGTTGTCTTTGCCTGGCACGGCGCCGGGACAGGTTTCGCAGACACTCCGAAGGCGCATCTCCAGGATGCGACCACACGATATGGAGGTGCGGAAATGCCTCACGGCCTGAATACCGGCGATTCCGCTTGGATGCTCGTCAGTTTTGCCATGGTATTGCTCATGACGCCCGGGCTCGCGTTCTTCTACGGCGGCATGGCCCGCGCCAAGAACCTGATCAGCGTTCTGTATATGAGCTTCGTCTCCATTCCTGTGGTGAGCGTGGTCTGGTTCGTCTATGGGTACGGGGTGGCGTTCGGCCCGGATGTCGGCGGGGTCGGCCTGCTGGGCTGGGGCGACTGGCAACTCTTCGGGGCCATCACCAGGCTTCTCCGTGGGGAGATCCCCCTCTTCGTCTTTTCGCTCTTCCAGCTCACTTTCGCGATCATCACCGTGGCGCTGATCAGCGGAGCCGTCGCCAACCGCGTCAGGATCGGACCTTGGATGATCTTCGGCGTGGCATGGGTGACCCTGGTGTACCTGCCGGTCGCGCATTGGGTCTTCTCCGACGGCGGCTGGCTCAAGAAGTGGGGAGTCCTCGACTTCGCCGGAGGCCTGGTCGTCGAGATCAACAGTGGGATCGCGGGCCTGGCACTCGCGATCGCGCTCGGTCCCAGCATCAGCTTCCGTAAGGAGGAACCCCCGCGGCCGAAGAACGTGCCGTTCGTCCTGCTCGGACTCGGCCTGCTGTGGTTCGGGTGGTTCGGGTTCAACGGCGGATCGGCGCTGACAGACGGTCCGCTCGCGGCGAACGCCGTGGCCAACACCATGATGTGCGGCTCCGCGGCCATGATCACATGGATGCTCATGGAGCGGTTGCGCTCCGGCCACTTCTCCCGATTGGGCGGCGCCACGGGCGCGGTGGCCGGCCTGGTCGCCATCACGCCATCGTGCGCCTTCGTCAATCTCTTCGGTGCGCTCATCATCGGTGTCATCGTGGCGATCGTCTGCACCTACGCGGTGGAGGTCAAGACGGTGCTCGGCTACGACGACACCCTGGACGTGGTCGGCATCCACGCCGTGGGCGGCATGGTGGGAATCGCGGCTCTGGGATTCCTCGCCACCGGCCGGTTCGGCAGCCCGACAGCGGGACTGTTCTACGGCGGCTCCGTCGCGCTGCTCGGCAAGCAGATCGTCGCGATCATCGCGGTCACCTTCTACTGCTTCGTGGTCACGTTCATCCTCGGCAAGGTCGTCGACAGACTCTTCGCACTGCGGCCCACTTCCGAAGGGGAGATCGCGGGCCTCGACACGGAACTGCGCATTGATTGAACCGGACCGAAGCCTCCGACCGGAGCCGATCAGAGGGACCGCTGCCGAAGCTGCTCCTGCTGATCACTGTCAGCAGCGGCATGCTCGACACCGTCAGCTTCTTCGACCTCGGCAACGTCTTCGTCGCGGCCATGACCGGGAACCTGGTCTTCCTGGGAATCGGCATGATCGGACTGGGCGCGTTCTCACCCGCCGCGCTGTCGTTGTCAAGCTACGCGGTGGGGGCGATCTGCGGTGGACGACTCGCCTTCCTCAAGGTCACGGACCGCGGCCTCCTGCTGTTGCTGGGCACGACCGCGCATGCGGTCGTGGTGATGATCGCGGCGCTGCTCGTCACCTGTTATGGCATGGAAGAGGCCCTGGTGCGGAACGTGGTGCTGGTGTTGCTCGCCCTCTCCATGGGGTGGCAGTACTCCCTCGTCCTGCGGCTGAAGGTGCCCGATCTGACCACGACGGTCGTCACGACCACGATCACCAGGTTGTTCGGCCAGCCCTCCCCGTACGACACGCAGAGACGGCGGGTGCTCATGATCGGCTCGCTGCTGTGCGGGGTGCTGATCGCGGCCCTGCTGCGGCGGCTGTTCGGGCCGCCGGCCCCGCTGTGGGCCGCGGGGTTCATTCTCGCGACGTGCGCGTCGCTCGTCTACTTCGCCCTCAGGCGACCCGACGCGCGGGAGTGGCGCTGAGCTTCATGACCGGCGCGGCGGCGGCGCGCCCGTCGGGTCGTCGACCTTGAGCCTGTCCCCCGTGTCGGAGATGAAGACGACCAGCAGCTTCGCCGGTCGCGTCGGGCTGGTGTTCTCCGTGAGCACGTGGTGGGCGCCCGGCTGCTCCACCCAGTTCTCACCCTGACGGTACGTCCGCGCCGGCTCGCCGCCGAGCCGGCTGCGCACCGTGCCTTCGAGGACGTAGGCGTAGACGAAGGCGTCGCCGTGCCGATGCGGCGCCGCGCGGGCGCGCACGCGACGGACGCGGCCAGAAGGCCGCCGAGCCGTACGCGGACCATGGCGTTCTCCTCTGTTCGGGTGCGGCCGGGGCCGATCAGTCGTCCTCCACGACCTGGATGATCGTCTTGCCGGGGGTGCGGTGGGCGGGGGCGAAGGCGGAGGGCGCCTCGGCGAGCGTGCGCACGGCCCCGACACCTCGTGCCCGGGCACACTGGGCGTCCGGTCGCGGGCCGCGCTATCCGTCCAGGTCGCCGGCCAGTCGAGCTCTCCCCGGGTGAACCCCGCGGCGTGCACCCGGACGACGACGTCGTTCTCGGCGGCGTGCGGGTACGGCTCCTCCGTCAGGGCAAGCCCGGCCGGGCCGGCGGCCCGGTCTCGAACGGTGACGGCTCGCATGCGGGTCCTCGCTCTGGGTGAACACATCGGACAGCACGACCGTACAGGCGATCTCCCGCAGGAGGTGTACCGGCACGACGTGACGCGCCCGGATCACTTCAGCGGCCCCGGCGAGAAGATCTGCCGGCCCTTGGCGAACGGCAGAGGCCGGCGCGGGCCGGGCCTTTCTACGTTGGGACAGACCGGGACGGACAGGGAGGAAGGGCGCTCATGACTGCTGGAGAACCCGGTCGCTCAGGCGACTCCCGTTACCTGCCGATCGGAGACCACGGTCTCATCGGCGACCTGCGCACGGTCGCGCTCGTGGGCACCAACGGCACCGTCGACTGGTACTGCTGCCCGCGCTTCGACGCGCCCAGCGTGTTCGCCTCGATCCTCGACGCCGACCGGGGCGGCTCGTTCGACCTGGCCGCCGACACCCCGGCCAGGACCAAGCAGTTCTACTTCCCGGACACCAACGTCCTCATCACCCGCTTCTTCGCCGACGACGGGGTGGGCGAGATCCAGGACTTCATGCCCATCGCGGACGACTCGCGCGAGGCCGACCGGCACCGGATGATCCGCCGGGTGTCCTGCGTCCGCGGCTCGCTCCCGTTCCGCGCCCGGGTGGCGCCCCGCTTCGACTACGCCAGGCAGCCGCACCTCGTGCGGCCGGAGGCGGACGGCGTGCTGTTCGAGTCGGCGTCGCTGTCGCTGTACCTGACCGCCAGCGTGCCGATGCAGACCGACGGGCAGGACGCGTGGGCCAAGTTCGAGCTCGCCGAGGGCGAGCAGGCGGTGTTCGCGCTCGACCGGGTCGGCTCCGGCCTCGTGGCGCGCGGCTGCCCGATCGCGGAGGCCGAGGACGAGTTCACCGCCACGGTCCGCTACTGGCGGCGCTGGCTGTCGGCCTCGCGCTACCGCGGCCGGTGGCGCGAGGTGGTGCACCGCTCGGCGCTCACGCTGAAGCTGCTCACCTACGCCCCGACCGGCGGGATCGTCGCCGCCCCGACGACCAGCCTGCCCGAGCAGCTCGGCGGCGAGCGCAACTGGGATTACCGCTACGTGTGGATCCGCGACGCCGCGTTCTGCGTCTACGCGCTGCTCAGGCTGGGTTTCACCGACGAGGCTGAGGCATTCATCGGCTTCCTGTCCACGCACGTGCCGCTCGGCGACGACGGCGGCGCCGGCCCGCTGCAGATCATGTACGGGATCGACGGCCGCAGGGACCTGCCCGAGCAGGAGCTCGGCCATCTGGAGGGCTACCGGGGCTCCGCCCCCGTGCGGATCGGCAACGCCGCCGCCGATCAGCTCCAGCTCGACATCTACGGGGCGCTCATCGACTCCATCTACCTCTACAACAAGTGGGGCGACCCGATCGCCAGCGACCGCTGGGACGAGCTCTGCACCCTGGTCGACTGGGTGTGCCTGCACTGGGACCAGCCCGACGAGGGCATCTGGGAGACCCGTGGCGGCCGTAAGAACTTCGTCTACTCGCGGCTGATGTGCTGGGTGGCCATCGAACGCGCCATGCGGGTGGCGATCCAGCGCGGGCTGCCCGCCGACATCCCGCGCTGGCGCGAGACCCGCGACGCGATCTACCGGGAGATCATGCGGCACGGCTGGTCGGCGAAGCTGCGGGCGTTCGTCCAGCATTTCGACGAGGAGGTGCTGGACGCCTCCCTGCTGATGATGCCGCTGGCCAAGTTCGTCTCCCCGACCGACCCCAGGTGGCTGTCCACGCTCGACGCGCTCGGCGACGGCCTGGTCTCCGACTCGCTGGTCTACCGCTACGACCCGGGGGCCAGCCCGGACGGGTTGCGGGGTTCGGAGGGCACGTTCTCCATCTGCTCCTTCTGGTACGTCGAGGCCCTGGCCCGGGCCGGCCGCGTCGACGAGGCGCGCCTGGCGTTCGAGAAGATGCTGACGTACGCCAACCACCTGGGCCTGTACGCCGAGGAGATCGGCCGCACCGGCGAGCAGCTCGGCAACTTCCCTCAGGCGATCACCCATCTCGCGCTCATCAGCGCCGCCTTCAACCTCGACCAGGCCCTCGGCTGACCGGCTCGGGTCCGGATCGCCCGTGCGACTCCTTGCAACTTGCTGTTAGTTGCAACAAGTGTGCAGAATGAGGTGCTTTGCACTACGTATTGTTCTAGCACCACCGGAGACCACCGCATGAGGCGCCCGCCCCGTAACGCTCCAGCTCTCCCCCACCTGCGCGCCGGAGGTCGTCACCGGATCCAGGCGAAGCTGGCCGCCCTCGCCGCGGCTCTGACCCTGACCGCCTGCGGACAGGCTCCCGCCCCCGAGGAGACCGCCCCGGCCGCGGCGCCCCAGGCAGGCTTCCCCGTCACGATCGAGAACTGCGGGCGTCAGCTCACCTTCGACCGGCCGCCGGCCAAGGTGGTGACCGGCTACCACCCCTCCCTGGAGACCCTCCTCGCCCTCGGCCTGGGTGACCGGATCGCCGGGCGGACGAACTTCTCCGAGAGCGCCTTCCTGCCCGGACAGAAGGAGCAGTACGACCGGATCCCGGAGATCTCCGACACGATCATGCTGCCGCAGAAGGAGATCATGCTCTCCCAGGGCGCGGACTTCGTCCTCGACAACGCGATGGCCGGTTTCGACGCCGCCGGCGGTTACGCGACCGTGGAGGAGCTGAACGCGGCCGGCACCCCCGTGTACATCCTGGGCGGCTGGTGCAGCCCCGAGGAGGTGCTCGAGTTCACCATCGACGACACCTTCGACGACCTGCTCAACCTCGGCAAGATCTTCGGCGTCTCCGACCGGGCCGAGGCCCTGGCCGGCGAGCTGCGGGGCCGGCTGGCCGACGTGGAGAAGCGCGTCGAGGGCCGTACCCCGGTCAAGGTGCTGGCCACCGACGGCGGCAAGGGGCCGGTCAACGCCTACGGCGGCTCCGGGATCACCCATCAGATGATCACCCTGGCCGGCGGCGTCAACGTGCTGGCCGACGTCAAGGGCGACTACACCGAGGTCAGCGCCGAGAGGATCAGCGCCTCGCAGCCCGAGGCCCTCCTCGTCAGCGACTACGCCACGCTGCGCGGCGAGGACATGCCGGCCTCGCCGGCCAAGGCCGCCGAGGCCTTCGCCATCGCCAGGAACAGCCCGGCCGCCAAGGAGCAGCGCTACCTCGCGGTTCCCGTGGCCGCCCAGCACCCGGGATACCGCAACATCCTCGCCGTCACGGACCTCGCCCGGTTCCTGCACCCGGACGCCTTCGCCCAGTGACCAGCGAAACCCGGCGGCAGCCGGCCCCCGCCGCGCTCGCGGGCGCCCGGCCGCCCCTCCGGCGCGGCGGCCGGTTCGCGGGGCTCGTCGTCGCGCTGTCCGTGGCCGTCGTCGCCTCGACCTGGCTGGCGGTGAGCATCGGCGCGGTGCCCGTCGCGCTGTCCCAGGCGTGGGGCATCGTCGCCGACCGTGTCGTCCCCGGCGCGGTGCCGCACACGTGGACGCCGGTGCAGGAGCAGATCGTGTGGGAGTTCCGGCTGCCGCGCGCGCTGCTGGCGCTCCTCGTCGGCGCCGGGCTGGCGGTGGTCGGAGCGGTGCTGCAGGCCCTGGTGCGCAACCCGCTGGCGGACCCGTTCCTGCTCGGGGTCTCCTCCGGGGCCTCGTTCGGGGCGGTGCTCGTGCTCATCCTGGGCGCCTCCGCGCTCGGCGGGCTGTCGCTGTCGGCCGCCGCCTTCGCCGGCTCCCTGCTCGCACTCGTGCTGGTGTACGTGCTGGCGCAGCGCTCGGGCCGGATCACGCCGTCGCGGCTGGTGCTGGCCGGGGTGGCGCTGGCGTACCTGTTCCAGGCCGCCTACAGCTTCGTGCTGCAACTGGCGCAGAGCGGGCGGGCGGCCCAGCAGGTGCTGTTCTGGCTGATGGGCAGTCTCGGCGGCGCCCGCTGGGACGTGCTGCCACTGCCGGCCGTCGTGCTGGCCGCCGGGGTGGCGTACCTGCTGCTGCAGTACCGGCCGCTGAACGCGCTGGCCGCCGGGGAGGAGACCGCGATCTCCCTGGGGGTGAACGTCAACCGCTTCCGCCTCAGCCTGTTCGTGCTGACCTCGCTGCTGGTGGGCGTGATGGTGGCCACCAGCGGCGCGATCGCGTTCGTCGGGCTGATCGTGCCGCACGCCGCCCGGCTGCTCGTCGGCGCCGACCACCGCCGGGTGCTGCCCGTCACCGCCCTGCTCGGGGCCGTGTTCCTCCAGCTCGTGGACATCGCCGCGCGCACCGTCAACGCGCCGCAGGAGCTGGCGCTCAGCATCGTCACCGCGCTGTTCGGCGTGCCGTTCTTCCTCTGGCTGCTGCGCCGCCGCTCCGCGGACCGGGCGGTGAACGTCTCGTGAAGCTCGACCTGCGCGGCGTGTCCGTCGCGGCCGACGGCACGCCGATCGTGCACGAAGCCGACCTGCTGGTGGCCGACGGCGAGTTCGTGACCCTGGTGGGGCCGAACGGCTGCGGCAAGTCCACCCTGCTGCGCGCGATCTACCGGGCGCTGCGCCCCACCGCGGGACTCATCACCGTGGACGGCGACGACGTGCACCGGCTGCCCGCCCGCCAGGCCGCCCAGCGGACCGCGGTCGTCGCCCAGGAAACCCCCGCCGACCTGGACTTCACGGTGGCCGAGATCGTCCGTATGGGCCGTACCCCGTACCGGCCCGACGCCCGCGCCGACGAGGAGCTGTGCGCGCGGGCGCTGGACCGCGTCGGCCTGGCCGGCGCCGCAGGCCGGATCTTCGCCACCCTGTCCGGCGGCGAGAAGCAGCGCGTCCTGCTCGCCCGCGCCCTGGCCCAGCAGACGCGCCTGCTCCTGCTGGACGAGCCCACCTCCCACCTCGACATCCGCCACCAGCTGGAGATCCTGCACCTGGTGCGCGAGCTCGGCATCGCCACCCTGGCCGTGCTGCACGACCTCAACCAGGCCACCGCCTTCAGCGACCGCCTGTACGTGATGAGCGCCGGCCGCATCGTCGCCGGCGGACCGCCCGGACAGGTCCTCACCCCCGACCTGATCTCCCAGGTGTACGGCGTGCGCGCCGTCCACCGCACCCAGCTCGTCTTCGAGCGGCTCAAGGAGGAGCAGTGATCCGCCGACTGCTGGCCCTGTCACCGTCCATCCGGTGGCGCCTGGCGGGGCTCGTGCTGTTGTCGCTGTCCATCACGGCTTCCTACGTCGGGCAGGGCGTGCTCATCGCCCAGGCCCTGGCCGGCGTCTTCGCCGGTCAGGGCGCGGACTCGCTCGTCCGGCCCGTCGCGGCGGTCGTCGCGCTGCAACTCGTGCGCAGCGCCGCGCTGGCGGTCCGCGAGCCCGTCGCCCTGCGCGCCTCGGCCGCCGTCAAGGCGGAGCTGCGCCGGCGCCTGACCAGCAAGCTGCTGCTGCTCGGCCCCGCCCACGCCCAGCGGGCGCGCACCGGGGCGTCGCAGACCACGCTCGTGGACGGCATCGAGACCGCCGACGCCTACATCGGCAGGTTCCTGCCCCAGGTGGCCGCCTCCGTGATCGCCGCCGTCGCCGTGACCGCGTACCTGTTCACCCTGGACCCGCTGGTCGGCGGCGTCGTCCTGGCCTGCGCGCTGCTGCTGCCCGTCGTGCCGCTGATCTCGGACCGCGTCCTGCGGGACCGCAACGCCGCCTGGCTGCGCGGTTACAAGGGCCTGTACGCCGAGAACCTCGACGCGTTGCAGGGCATGGCCACGCTCAAGGCGTTCAACGCCAGCGGGCGGCGCGGCGCCGAGCTGGCCCGCCTGGCCGAGCGGTTCTGCCGCGACTCCATCAGGCTGATGGCCGTCGTCGTCGGCTACGTCGGCGGCGTCGCGTTCGTCGTCGGCCTGGGCACCGCCGTCGCCCTCGGCGCCGGCGCGCTCCGGCTGGCGGCCGGCGAGCTGACCGTCACCGAGCTGCTGATCATCCTGCTGCTCACGGCCGAGTGCTTCCGCCCGCTGAAGGAGCTGGAGTCCGCCTACCACTCCAGTCACAGCGCCGTGCCGTCACTCAAGGCCGTCTTCGAGGTCCTCGACGCCCCCGGACCGTCGCAGGGCGAGGCCCGGATCGACCTGGACGGCCCGCCGTCGGTGGCTTTCGAGGAGGTGACGTTCACCTACCGCGAGCGCGACCGGCCCGCCCTCGACCGCTTCTCCCTCGACCTCGCGCCGGGCGAGCGCGTCGCCCTCGTCGGCCGTTCCGGCGCGGGCAAGACCACGGTCGCCTCGCTGCTGCTGCGCTTCTTCGACCCCGACGCCGGCCGGGTCACCGTCAACGGCGTCGACGTCCGCGACCTGCCTCTCGACCGGCTGCGCGCCCTCGTCGCCATCGTCTCCCAGGACACCTACCTCTTCCACGGCACCGTCCGCCGCAACCTGGCGCTCGCCCGCCCCGACGCCACCGGCGACCAGCTCGAAGCCGCCGCCCGCGCCGCCCAGGCGCACGACTTCATCGCGGCGCTGCCCGACGGTTACGACACCGTCGTCGGCGAACGCGGCCTGAAACTCTCCGGCGGCGAACGCCAGCGCATCGCCATCGCCCGCGCCCTGCTCAAGGACGCCCCGATCCTCGTCCTGGACGAGGCCACCTCCAGCGTCGACGCCGCCAACGAATCCGCCATCCAGCACGCCCTGGACACCCTGTCCGGCGGCCGTACCACGCTGATGATCGCCCACCGGCTGTCCACCGTCCGGGCCGCCGACCGGGTCATCGTCATGGCCGACGGCCGCATCGCCGAAGCCGGGCCGCCCGCCGAGCTCCTGGCCGGCCAGGGTGCCTACGCCCGGCTGGTCGCCGCCCAGAACGGAGCCGCCCGATGACCGCCACGACCATCGCCCCGGCGGCCCGTCCCCGCGGGTCCCGGTTCGGCCCGCTGCTGGCCCTGCTCGGCCCGCACCGGCCGCTGCTGCTGATCGCGACCGCCAGCGGCATCGCCCACCACCTGGTCGTCCTCGCCTCCGCCGGGGCCGGCGCCTGGGTGGTCAGCAGCGCCATCACCGGGGCCACCGCCGACGACCTGCGGCCCGGCCTGGTCCTCCTGGGCCTCCTCCTGCCGCTGCTCGCCCTCACGCCGTGGCTGGAGTCGTATCTGGCCCACATGGCCGCCTTCCGCGTGCTGGCCGACGTGCGCGGCCGCGTCTACGCCGCCTTCGAACGGCTCGCCCCCGGCTATCTGCTCCAGCGCCGCTCCGGCGACCTCGGCAGCACCGCCATCTCCGACGTCGAGCAGCTGGAGCTGTGGTTCGCCCACACCCTCAGCCCGCTGATCAGCGCCGTCACCGTGCCCGTCGCGGCGCTGACGGCCCTGGGCGTCTTCCACCCCGCCCTGGCCGCGGCGCTGGCGCCCGCGCTGATCCTGCTCGCCCTCCTGCCCGCCCGGCTCCGCCGGCGCGCAGCCGCCCAGGGCGCGCGGCTGCGCACCGAGCTCGGTGAGCTCAACGCCGAAGCCGTGGACACCCTGCAGGGACTGCGCGAGCTTCTCACCTCAGGCGCCGGGCCGCGCCAGCTCGACCGGCTGCGTGAGCGGGACGACCGGCTGCTGCGGGCCAGGCTCGCGCACGGGCGCCGCTCCGGCCTCGAACACGCCGTCACCAACGCCGCCACCACCCTCGGCCTGCTCGCCGTCCTGGTCACCGCCGCCCTGCTCGTGGCGGCGGGCAGCCTGGAGCCGGCGTTCTTCCCCGTCGCCGTGGTGCTGGCCGCCGCCACCTTCGCCCCGGTCGTCGCCGTCACCGACGTGGCGCGGGACATCAACCTCGTCACCGCGGCCGGCGACCGCATCATGACCATCCTGAACACCCCGGCCCCGGTCACCGACCAGGTCACCGCGCCGCCGCCCGGCCCCGTCGAGGCTCGGGTCCGCTTCGACGAGGTCCGCTTCCGCTACGCCCCCGGCCTGCCCGAGGCGCTCGCGGGCGTCACCTTCGAGCTCGCCCCCGGCGAGACCGTCGCCCTCGTCGGCCGTTCAGGAGCGGGCAAGTCCACCTGCGCGAGCCTCCTCATGCGCATGTGGGACGTCACCGCCGGCGCCGTCACCGTCGGCGGGCACGACGTGCGCGCCTTCCCGCAGGAGGACCTGCGCCGCCTGATCACCCTGGTCCCCCAGGACGTCCACCTGTTCGACGTCTCCCTGCGCGACAACATCCGGCTCGGCCGCCCCGAGGCTACGCACGACGACGTCGAGGCCGCCGCCCGCGCGGCCCACGCGCACGACTTCATCACCGCCCTGCCCGACGGCTACGACACCCTGCCCGGCGAGCTCGGCGCCCGCCTGTCCGGCGGCCAGCGCCAGCGCATCGCCATCGCCCGCGCCCTGCTCAAGGACGCCCCCATCCTGGTCATGGACGAGGCCGTCTCGAACCTCGACGCCGAGAGCGAGCAGGAGGTCGCCGCCGCCATGGCCGCCGCCCGTCACGACCGCACGACCCTGGTCATCGCCCACCGCCTGTCCACCATCCGCACCGCCGACCGCGTCGTCGTGCTGGAGGACGGCCGCGTCGCCGAGAGCGGCGCCCACGCCGAGCTCCTCGCCCGGTCCGGCCCCTACACCCGGCTCCTCGCCACCCAGCTCGGCGGACCGGTGAGCGGCGCGGCGCCGTCCGCGCCGTAGCGGTCAGCCGACGCGGACGAGCTGCCACTGCTGGTTGGCGCCGTTCCAGTCGTCGTACTGGACGATGCCGGCGCCGTCGGCGGTGGAGGCGCCCTGGACCTCCAGGGCCTTGCCGCTGTGCCGGCTGATGAGGCGGACGTGGCCGCCGCCGTCGACGACACGCCACTGCTGGTTGGCGCCGTTGTGGTCGGTCCACTGGACGATCGCGGCGCCGTTGGCGGTCGACCAGTTGTGCACGTCGAGCACCTTGCCGGAGTGACGGGACCTGAGCCGGTAGTGACCGCCGCCGGAGTCGGCGAACTGCCACTGCTGCTGGGCGCCGTCGTTGCGCGACCACTGGGTGATCCGGCCGCCGTCGGCGGTGGACAGGTTGTAGACGTCCAGCGCCTTGCCGCTGTTGCGGTTGACCAGGACGTACCACGCGCTGGTGTCGACCCCTCCGGGCGTGGCAGTCACCCCGGTCACGAAGGTCGTCACGCTCCGGGCGGGGAGTGTGACGGTGAAGGAGCCGTTCGACACGGCGGCGCTGCCCTGGGGCGCGACGTTCCTGCTCGCGTCCGTCAGCCAGGACGAGACGCTGTCCGCGGTGCCGCCGGTCAGGGTGAACTGCTGGCTCACCGCGGAGGCCCCCTTGTTGACGGCGACCACGACAACCGTGGAGTCGCCGCCCAGGTAGGCCGAGACGTAGACGTTCGACGCCGGGTTCGCCGTCGCGTCGATCCGCACGTAACCGGGCCGGACGAACCTGGCGAAGTGCGCCATGTTGGCGCCGCGCTTGCTGATCTGGCCGTCCTCCCGCATGGGTCCGTAACCACGCCGGATGTACCACCAGACGTACGCCTGGAACTCCCCGTCCACCATGGCGCGGTGGATGTGCTCCCCCACGTCGAGCGCCTGGGGCCAGAGGTCCGCAGAGTCACTGCTGTTGGGGTGGTAGACCTCCGTCATCCAGAGTTCCTTGCCCGCGCCCCTCTGCTTGAAGAGGGGGTAGGCGAAGTCGGCGTACGGGGTGCCGTAGAGGTGAGCCCCGATGATGTCCACGTTGGCCAGCGCCGCGGAGTCGTTGAGTATCGGGTCCGACAGGTTCTTGAGGTACTGGAAGGACTCGGGCGCGATCACCCTGGTGCTGATGGAGCCGGCGTTCTCCCGGAGGAACCGCACCATCTCGGTGGCGGTCCACCAGGTCCACTCGTGCGCGTAGTCGGGCTCGTTCTGCACGGATATGCCGTACAGGTTCACCCCGTTGTTCCGCATGTGGGCGGTGAAGTCGTTGAGATGCTGGGCGTAGGCGCCGTACATGGTGGACCGGAGGCGCCGGGCGTTGGTCTGACCGCCCCGGACGAACGTCTCGACCATGTGCGCGGGGGGATTCCAGGGCGAGGCGATGACGGCCGCCCCGAGCTCGGCCGCACGCCTGGCCGTCGCCAGGTCGCGGCTCCAGTCCGCCTGGTTCTCGGGGACGGGGATCCGCAGCACGGAGAACCCCAGCCGCCCCTCCCCCGTGCCGAACGCCGTGTCGCGCTGGGCCGCCGTCAGGTCGCCGATCCAGGCCGCATGGGTCATGCCACCGAAGCCGCGGATCGTCTGCCGCCGGGCCGCCGGATTGATGAACGCCGTCGCGGCGGCGCCGGCGGCGACGGCGGCCGACGGCATGGCCGTGAGGACGGGCAGGGCGCCCATGGCGGCCAGCGCGCTTCTCCGGCTGAACGACCTTCGCTCCCTGTTCACGGGCTCGTTCCGGCCCTGCGTCATGTCTCCTCCTGCGGGTGTCGGGGTGGTGAGCGCCCTTTGGGAGCGCTCCCACACGCATGGGCCGGCCCGGCTCTCCGTAGCCGGAACGGGAGTCCGTGTTTGCGCTAACACTGGTCGGGAGGACGGTAAAGGCCCCTGGCGCGGCCCGTCAATCGCGGCGCCTCACCCCTCCCGGCCCCGCCCCAGCCCGCGTCGCGGCCCGCCGGCGCCCGGGGCACGGAACACCGTGAGCACAGGCCGGGGCGGGCGCCTCCGGACCCGCCCGGGCCGTCCGCCGTGACGCGCGTGAAACTTTCACCTGCACGGACGGCGCCGCGCGGCCCGCGAGGGAGACGAAACTCCAGGCGGCGCGGCGCTCCGGGGACGTCGCCCGGGACCGGCCGGAGCCTCCCTCGTTGACGCCGGACCGGACCTCGGATGTACTCCGCACCGACACCTTCGTCGGAGCAGGCCCCCGCGAGACCGATTGTTAGCGCTAACACCACACTCACGCGTCCCGGAAAGGAACCCCGTGTCCCCAATCCGCAGGCAGTCCGGTCCGGCCACGACCGCGCCGCCCACCGCCGACACGACCGGCTCTCGCCGGCGCGACGTCCGGGGTGACGCCGGGCCAAAAATGTTATCGCTAACACAAGCTGAGGAGTCCCCATGCCCCTGAGCCGCCGCCAGCTCCTCCAGGGCGCGGCCGTCGCCCTCACCGCCGCCGGCCGGTCCGCCGGCGGCTCCCAGGCCGCGGCCGCGATCCCCTGGGCCAGAGCCGACCTCGGCGTCTCGGCCCACGCGTTCGACCTCGGCCAGGTTCGGCTCACCTCCGGCCGCTGGCTGGACAACCAGAACCGCACGCTGGCCTATCTGCGCTTCGCCGACGTCGACCGGCTGCTGTACGTCTTCCGGGCCAACCACCGCCTGTCCACCAACGGCGCGCCGGCCAACGGCGGCTGGGACGCGCCCGGCTTCCCGTTCCGGTCCCACGTGCAGGGCCACTTCCTGACCGCGTGGGCGCAGGCCCACGCCGCGCTCGGCGACACCACCTGCCGGGACAAGGCGAACCACATGGTCGCCGAACTGGCCCGGTGCCAGGCCAACAACGGCGCGGCCGGATTCGGCGCCGGCTACCTGTCCGGCTTCCCCGAGTCGGACATCACCGCCGTGGAGAACCGCACCCTGACCAACGGCAACGTCCCGTACTACTGCATCCACAAGACCCTCGCCGGGCTGCTGGACGTGTGGCGGCTGATCGGCAACACCCAGGCCAGGACCGTGCTGCTGGCCCTGGCCGGATGGGTGGACGCCCGCACGTCGCGGCTCAGCCCGAGCCGAATGCAGGCCATGCTCGGCACCGAGTTCGGCGGCATGAACGCCGTGCTGACGGACCTGTACCAGATGACCGGCGACGCGCGCTGGCTGACCACGGCCCAGCGGTTCGACCACGCCGCCGTGTTCGACCCGCTGGCCTCCGGCCAGGACCGGCTCAACGGTCTGCACGCCAACACCCAGGTGCCCAAGTGGATCGGCGCGGCGCGCGAGTACAAGGCGACGGGCACCGGCAGGTACCGCGACATCGCCGCCAACGCCTGGTCCATCACCGTCGGCGCGCACACGTACGTGAACGGCTCCAACAGCCAGGCCGAGCACTTCCGCGCGCCCGGCGCGATCGCCGCCCACCTGACCCGTGACACCGGCGAGGCGTGCAACACCTACAACATGCTCAAGCTGACCCGGGAGCTGTGGCTGCTGTCCCCGGCCCGGGCCGACTACGTCGACTACTACGAGAACGCCCTGCTCAACCATCTGATCGGGCAGCAGGACCCGGCCGACGCGCACGGGCGCCTCACCTACTTCACCCCGCTCAACCCGGGCGGGCGGCGCGGCGTCGGCCCGGCCTGGGGCGGCGGCACCTGGAGCACCGACTACAGCTCCTTCTGGTGCTGCCAGGGCACCGGCATCGAGACCAACACCAAGCTGATGGACTCGATCTACTTCCACGACGGCACCACCCTGTTCGTGAACCTGTTCGTGCCCTCCACGCTCGACTGGAGCCAGCGGGGCCTCACGGTCACGCAGACCACCGACTACCCGGTGGGCGACACCACGACGCTGCGGGTGACCGGCGAGGCAGGCGGGTCGTGGACGATGCGCGTCCGCATCCCGGCCTGGACGCAGGGCGCCACCGTCAGCGTCAACGGCGTGCCGCAGGACGTCGCCGTCACGCCCGGCTCCTACGCCGGCCTCACCCGCTCGTGGACGTCGGGCGACACCGTGACCGTGCGGCTGCCCATGCGGGTGGTCCTGCGGCCCGCCCCGGACAACCCGAACATCCAGGCCGTCACGTACGGCCCGGTCGTGCTGTCGGGCGAGTACGGCGACACCGCCCTGTCGTCGGCCCCGGCTCTGACCCCCTCGTCGATCACCAGGACCGGCGCCTCGTCCCTGGCCTTCACCGCCACCGCCGACGGGGCGCAGGTGCGGCTGAGGCCGTTCTACGACGCCCACCACCACAACTACGTCGTCTACTGGAACACCGGCGGTCCGGGCCAGGCCACCTTCCGGCTGCTCAACGCGGCCAGCGGGCTGGCCCTCGGCATCCAGGGCATGTCCACCGCCGACGGCGGCCTGGCCCTGCAGTGGACCGACAACGGCACCGCCGACCACGACTGGGTGCCGATCGTCGACGGCGACGCCGTGCGCTGGCGCAACGCGCACAGCGGCAAGGTGCTCGGCGTCGAGAACATGTCGACCGCCGACGACGCCCGGGTGCTGCAGTGGGGTGACACGGGCACCGCCGACCACCGCTGGACGGTCACGGACGCGGGCGACGGCTCGGTCAAGATCCGCAACGTCCACAGCTCCAAGCTGCTCGGCATCAGGAACGGTTCGACCGCCAACGGCGCGCAGGCGGTCCAGGACTCCGACAACGGCAGCGCGGACAACCAGTGGCGGCTGGTGCCGAACGGTGCGCGGCGGATCCAGAACGTGGGCACCGGGATGGTGCTCGGCGTGAGCGCCATGTCCACGGCCGACGGCGCGCTCGTCATCCAATGGGGTGACACCGGCACCGCCGATCATCTGTGGACGGCGGTCGTCGACACCGGCGGCTACCTGCGCCTGCGCAACTCCCACAGCCAGAAGGTGCTGGGCGTGGAGAACATGGGCACCGCCTCCGGGTCGCGTGCCGTGCAGTGGGCCGACAACGGCACCGCCGACCATCGCTGGCGGCTCCGCTACCGGTCGGCGGCCGCCTTCCGGATCCAGTGCGGCAACGGCGGCCGGGTTCTCGGCCTCGCGGGCGCCGCCCAGGGCGCGCAGGTGGTGCTCGCCGACGACGACGGTTCCAACAGCACTCTCTGGAGGTTCCTGTGAGCCGCGACGCCCACGGCCCGGCGAGATCCGCCCTGCGCACGGTCCTGTGCGCCGTGGCCGTGCTGCTCTCGGCCATGCTGTTCCCGTCGGCGGCCGGAGCCGATAACCCGATCGTGCAGACCATCTACACGGCCGACCCCGCGCCGCTGGTCCACAACGGCCGCGTCTACGTCTACACCGGCCACGACGAGGACGGCTCCACGTACTTCACCATGCGGGACTGGCGCGTCTACTCCTCCTCCGACATGGCCAACTGGACCGACCACGGCTCGCCCATGAGCCTGGCCACCTTCGCCTGGGCCGACGCCAACGCCTGGGCCGGCCACGTCATCCAGCGCAACGGCCGGTTCTACTGGTACGTGCCGATCCGCGACCGCGCCACCGGCTCGATGGCCATCGGCGTCGCGGTCGGCGACAGCCCGACCGGGCCCTTCCGGGACGCCATCGGACGCCCGCTGGTCAACAACGGCGAGATCGACCCCAACGTCTTCATCGACGACAACGGCCAGGCCTACCTGTACTGGGGCAACCCTCGCCTCTGGTACGTCCGGCTGAACACGGACATGATCTCCTACTCCGGCAGCCCGACCCAGATCCCCCTCACCACGGCCGGCTACGGCACGCGCACCGGCAACGCCGCCCGTCCCACCCTGTACGAGGAAGCCCCCTGGGTCTTCAAGCGCAACGGCCTGTACTACAACGTCTTCGCCGCCGAATGCTGCTCGGAGTTCATCGCGTACTCGACGGCCCCCAGCGCCACCGGGCCGTGGACGTACCGGGGAACGATCATGCCCAGGCAGGGCGGCAGCTTCACCAACCACGCCGGGATCATCGACTTCAACGGCGGGTCGTACTTCTTCTACCACAACGGCGCCCTGCCCGGCGGGGGCGGTTACACCAGGTCGGTGGCCGTGGAGAAGTTCACCTACAACGCCGACGGCACCATCCCCACGATCAACATGACCACCGGTGGGCCGCCCCAGATCGGCACGCTCGACCCGTACACCCGCCAGGAGGCCGAGACGGTCGCCTGGGCGTCCGGAGTCGAGACGGAGGTCTCCGGCGAAGGCGGCATGAACGTGGGCTTCATCGACAACGGCGACCACCTCAAGGTCAAGGGGGTCGCCTTCGGCGACGGCGCCTCCTCCTTCA
Source organism: Nonomuraea sp. CA-218870 (assembly GCF_050936535.1). Taxonomy (NCBI): domain Bacteria; kingdom Bacillati; phylum Actinomycetota; class Actinomycetes; order Streptosporangiales; family Streptosporangiaceae; genus Nonomuraea; species Nonomuraea sp. CA-218870. Next base: position 5,243,902 of record NZ_JBNJMN010000001.1, read on the forward strand.
CCGCCCGGGTGGCCTCGGCCACCAGCGGCGGCCGGATCGAGCTGCGGCTCGGCAGCCCCACCGGCACGCTCGTGGGCACCTGCGCCGTCAACGGCACCGGCGGGTGGCAGACCTGGGCCTCGGTCACCTGTCCGGTGTCCGGCGCGACCGGCACCCGTGACCTCTACCTCCGCTTCGCCGGCGGCAGCGGCTACCTGTTCAACCTGAACTGGTGGCAGTTCACCCGGAGCGGCGGCGGCGGCGCCGAGCTGCTGACGAACGGCGCCATGGAGAACGGCACGACGGGCTGGACCGCCTCCGGCGGCACCCTGTCCTCCGTCACCGACGTCGCCCACGCGGGCAGCCGGTCCCTGCTCAACTCCGGACGCACCGCCTCCTGGAACGGCCCCCACCAGAACGTGACCGCACGGCTCGCCAACGGCAGGACCTACACCACGAGTGTCTGGGTCCGGTCGCAGAGCGGCACCCCCGGCGCGAAGGCGACGCTGGCGCTCACGGCGGACGGCGCCACGAGCTACCACCAGCTCACCCCGGTCCGTACGGTCGGCCCGGACGGCTGGACCCAGCTCACCGGCACCGCGTCCGTCTCCTGGACCGGCACGCTGACCAACGCCTCGTTCTACGTCGAGACGGCCGCGGGCACCGACGGCCTCTACGTCGACGACGCCTCCTTCCAGTAACCCGGCAGAAGCCGCCACCTCGACCCGTGAGGAGACATCGATGAGAAACCGAATCCGCGGCCCCCTCGCCTTCGCCGCCGCCGTGGCGCTGACCCTGGCGACGGGCGCCGCGGCGTCCGGCTCGGCCCTCCCGGCGCAGGCGCTGGAGAACGGCGTGGCCCGCACCCCGCCGATGGGCTGGAACACCTGGAACACCTTCGGCTGCAACATCGACGAGACGCTGATCAAGCAGACGGCCGACGCGCTGGTCAGCTCCGGCATGCGCGACCTGGGATACCAGTACGTCGTGGTCGACGACTGCTGGTTCGACCCCAACCGCGACCAGGCCGGGAACATCCAGGCCAACCCGTCCCGGTTCCCCGGCGGGATGAAGGCCCTCGGCGACTACCTGCACGCCAGGGGCCTGAAGTTCGGCCTCTACCAGGCGCCGCTGGACCGGACCTGCGCCCAGTACTTCGGCGCCTACCCGGGCGCGACCGGCAGCCAGGGACACGAGGTCCAGGACGCCCGGCAGTTCGCCGCCTGGGGCGTCGACTACCTCAAGTACGACTGGTGCTCGCCCACCGGCACCATCGACGACCAGGTGCGCACCTTCGCCAAGATGCGGGACGCGCTCGCGGCGACCGGGCGGCCGATCCTCTACAGCATCAACCCCAACAGCATCCACGAGAAGACCGGGCCGCGGCGCGACTGGGGCGACGTCGCCAACATCTGGCGCACCACCGAGGACATCACCAACGCCTGGAACACCGGCCAGACCAACGGCTACCCGATGGGCATCCAGAACATCGTCGACGTCAACGTGCCGCTCGCGGGGTACGCCAGGCCGGGGCAGTTCAACGACCCCGACATGATGGTCGTCGGCCGGGGCGGCATGAACGACACCGAGATGCGCAGCCACTTCGCCCTGTGGGCCGTCATGGCCGCCCCCCTGATCGCCGGGAACGACATCAGGAACATGAACAGCGCCACCTCGACGATCATGAAGAACCAGAACCTGATCGCCATCAACCAGGACCCGCTCGGCCTCCAGGCCGTCCAGGTCGGCAACGACGGGACCCGCCGCGTCCTGGCCAAGCGGCTGAGCAACGGCGACGTCGCGGTCGCGCTGTTCAACCAGGGCGGCGGCACCACCACGATCAGCACCACCGCCTCCGCCGTCGGCCTGAACGGGAACTCGTTCACCCTCCGCGACGCCTGGACCAACGCCGTCACCACGACGACGGGAACCATCTCGGCGAGCGTCCCGTCCCACGGCACCGTGGTGTTCCGGGTCAGCGGCGGCACCCCCGCGCCGCCGGCCACCAGGATCCAGGGCGCCGGCTCCGGCCGGTGTCTCGACGTGACCGGCGCCTCCCAGGCCAACGGCACCCAGGTGGTGATCTGGGACTGCCACCAGCAGAGCAACCAGCAGTGGACCTCCACCACGGCCGGCGAGCTGCGCGTCTACGGCGGCAAGTGCCTGGACGTCAACAACGCCGCCACCGCCGACGGCACCGGCGTCATCATCTGGGACTGCAACGGCCAGAACAACCAGAAGTGGCGCTTCAACGCCGACGGAAGCATCACCGCCGTCGGCGCGAACAAGTGCCTGGACGTGGCCGGCAACGCCACGGCCAACGGCACCAGGCTCCAGATCTGGACCTGCACCGGCGCGTCCAACCAACGGTGGTCCCGCCTGTGAGGAGACGTCCCCGGCCGGCCCGCGCCGGCCCCGGAGGAGAGCAGCCGTGACGCACCCGGCGCGGGCTACGCCCTGGTCAGCCAGGTGACCTGGCCGCCGTTGTCGAAGGTCTCGCGCCGGGTGGGGGTGAACAGGGTGGGGCTGAACCCCCCGGAGAACAGGGAGACGCCCGCGCCCGCCACGACGGGGTAGGTCTTGAGGATGGTCGTCGATGGTCAGCGTGCTGGAGACGACATGTTGGCGCAGATGGGAGTACGGGCTGGTGGTGGGGACGTCCAGGGCCGGCTCGTACGTGCCGCGGCCCATCACCAGGGTGTCGAAGACCTTGTCGGGCACGCCGTCGAGGCCGATGAGCGTGCGGAGGTGGGTGGGGACCGACGACGAGACCCGCTACGCCGAGCTCATGCGCGAACTCGTGGCCCGGGTCTCCGCCTTCGACATCGACGCCAACATCGGCTTCCACGCCGCCTCGGGCCTGCCCGGCGACTCGACCTCGGTGCTCCTTCTCCACCTCACGCTGAACTGGCTCATCGTGGAGCGGCTGACCCTGCCCGACATCTTCACCGAACAGGAGATCCACGACCTCGTGGACGCCGCCGTGCAAAGATCGCTGAACGCCTGACCCATGCCGGTCGAGTACGGATTCGACCTGACGGCACTCCCGACGGACTCAGAGCCCCGCAGAGAGATTGACGCCGGCGCCAACGGACCGCTGGGTGGTCACGCCGGTGACGGCATTTCCCGCGGACGTGACAGTCAGCTGGTTGCCGCCGCGCTGGTAGGAGAGACCGATGCCGGACCCGTTGCCACGGACGGCGTTGCCGGTGACGGCCACGTGGCCGGTGCCGTAGTTGACCTGTTTGATAGCCAGGTAGGTGGTTCCAGCCCCGCTGAACTGGAAGACGCGGTTGCCGACGATGGTGCTCGCGGCGTCGCCCTGGACGGTGACGCCGATGCCGTGGGTGGCGAAGTCCTCGACGTAGTTGTCGCTGATGCTGGTCGCGAAGAGGCGGCTCGCGTTGATGCCGGAACCGCCGACACCGTAGACGTGATTGCGTTCGACCGTCCAGCCGGCGGAGTTCTCCAGCTTGATCGCGTCGCCCCCGCTGGACGCGATCCAGTTGTCGGTGAGGTTCCAGTCGGTCACCGCATTGCCGCTGTCCTGGACGTAGATGCCATGCTGTCCGGAGTCCTCCACGAAGAGGTTGCGAACGTTGCCGTTGACCATCGTGTTCGTCAGCGTGGTCCCGTTACGCGAGGCGTTGGTGATGCGCAGCCCGTGAGCCCTGGCGTTCCTGATGGCAAGACCCTCGACGGTGGTGCGCCAGGAACGGATCACGACCGCGTCCCCGCTCGTGGGGTTGTTCGCCGCGTTCGCGTCGATCGTGAGATCACGTAAGGCGATCGGCTCGCCGGTGAAAGCGTCGTTGTCGACCCACGAGTCGGAGGCCAGCACGGCATCGAGGTTGCGACCGTTGCCCTGCTTGAGGAGGGTGGACGGGCTGTCGCCGCGGTATGACCGGTTGCCGCGCAAGGTGATGGTGCTGTTGATCATGCAGGGGCCGTCGATGACGATCTCGTCACCGTCGGCCGAACCGTTGATCACCGACTGGATGAGGGCGGCGTCGCCATTGCTGTTCGTGCAGGTCGCCGTGGCACGGGCGGCGCCCGCGGGGCCCGCCGCCGCGAACATCCCGACGGTGGCGCCGGCCACGAGCACCATCGCGGACGTGGCCGTGATGGTGCGGCGACCGGTCCTTCTCCGTTGTGTCATGGGGTCTCCTGTCCTCCTGTGGGCGCCCGTGCGCCGGGCGATTCCCCCGTAGGGAACAGCGAGACCCCGCCGGCCCGGTAGTGCGCCCCCGCACTGGCGGACTCGAGCCGGACGGTTCTCAGTCGGGCGGAGGGCCGGGGCATTCGTTGGGTTTCCCGCTGGCGACCCGGCGTACCTGGACGTCGGCCAGCGAGGTGCCGGACCTCACCAGGTCCTGAATCTCCTCGATCGACATTTCCACGTCGTGGAAATGTCTGGCGCGTTCAAGGCTCACCGCCACCAGCTCTATGCGGTAAACCTGCCCGACGCCCCCTTCGTTCTCCCCGCCGAAATACTGGGCGCCTCTCCAGGCTGTGAGCGTGCTGGCTTTCTCGTAGTTGAAGACGAGTTCGACATACTTTTGGGGGTCGCCGTTGACCATGTTCTGCTTTGCCAACATCAATGTGGCGCCGGGCGGAAGCGAAGCGGTGCCGGAGAAGTAGGAGCAATATTTGACCTTGGCGCCGTCGGCCGGCGTGTCGATGGTCCCGACGGGCTTGACCGCATCGCCGGTGGCGTGGCTCGGCGTAGGGTCCTTCGAGGTCACTCCCGCGCTGCGGGTGACCGAGGGGAGAGCGGTCCGGCTCTGGTCACCGCCGCCGGACACACGTTCCAGCAGCCCTGGCGCGAACGCGCCGCCCCCGGCGACGGCGAGGCTCGCCGCGACGATCACGTACAGGAGTCGCCGGGGCGGCCGGGCCGAGGAAGGCGAGTGGCCTGTCGCCGGCTCCCCGCCGCCGGCTTCCAGCAGGCCGCGGCTCCAGTTGCGCAGGTCGGTGGGGCGGCGGGAGGGATCGCCGTCGAGGGCGGCCAGGATGTGCGACGTGAGGCGGCCGGGGTCGCCCACCCCGCACGCCCGGGCCACGGCTGCGACCTCGGCCTCGATGTGGGCCGGGGCGCCGGGAGCGTCCGGGGCGGGCGGGTCCTGTCCCGTGAGGCAGAAGTACGCGAGTGCCCCGAGCGCGTAGACGTCCGCCGCCACGGCGCGCGGCAGGTGCGGCGCGGCCAGGACCTCGGGCGAGGTGTAGGCGGGCGTGTGCCATCCGGCGAGGTCGTACCCGTCGTCGATGAGACGCATCGTGCTCACGTCGATCAGCACGAGACCGCGTTTCGGGTGCACGATGCAGTTGGTCGGCTTGACATCCCGGTGCAGGCTCGGGTTGCCGCCGGATCGCGTCACGGACGCCAGGCTGGCGAGCGCCTCGCCCGCCTGGGCCACGTATGCGAGCCGTCGGCGGATCGTGTCCGCGCGCGCCGGGTCGCCTGCCAGCAGCGCGTGCAGCGTCGGGCCTTCGACCCACTCCATGACCAGGTACGCCATGGTCTGCGGCGAGGCACCGGTACCCTCTCGGACGCTGCCCGGAGGGTGCGGAGGCGCGCCGAGGAACACCTCGTCAAGCCGAACCACATGGTCCAGTTTCAGGTGCCGCAGGAGCACGGCATGGTCGCGCCAGCGTTGCTGCTCACGCGCCGAGGGCCATCCCGGCCCGGCGTCGCGCGGCGGACTGAGGAGTTTGATCGCCAGAGGCAGCGGGGAGGTGAGCTCGCCCTGATAACGAGCCTTCCAGGTGATGCCCTCCCCGCCGGCTATCCCCTCGCCCAGCAGTTCGTGGCGGTCTGGCGCCTCCGGCGGGCCGACGAACAGCCCGTTCGGCTCGTCGTCCGACACGCCACCCCTGACACCGGATGTGGATGCCGGCCGCGGTGAAACCGGCGCGCCACGCGTGACCGGCTCGTCGTCCGCGCGGGCATCGTGATCGTCAGTGTCCATGGTCCTCGCCGTCCTCCGGCTCGGGCAGCTCGTGGAGATCCTCGACGCCGACCACACCGGCGCGTACGGCCCAGCGTGCCAGCGCCCATCGGAAGTCGTCGTGTGAGAACGCCTCGTCGTCCCTGGTGAGCCCCGGAATACCGTGGCCGGACAGGCTCTCCCGCAGCGACTTGACGACATTGCGGACGTACTGCGGCTGCCGGCCAAGCCGCCGTCCGATCTGCGTGTAAGTCGCGGGAACCGCCTGCGGTCCTGCCCTGACCAGCAAGGGCTCGCACAGTGCGGCGAGCACGAGCCGCTGTCTCCTGGTCAGCTCCATCGGCGACGTGACGGTCGCGGGCGTGCGGGTCGCCGCCTCTCCCCCGCTCCGGCCCGGGCCTGGCGTCAGTGACCGTGCGTCCACGCGCACGGTCACCGTCGAACCGACGCGACCCGCGAAGACGACGCTGAAGACGGAGAACGGGAGCGAGGTGATCGCCGCACCCGGCTCCACGACCCGGTCCTCACCGGCCGGTGGCCGGACGACGAGCGGTTTGCTACCCGAGTCATTGCGTATCAGGACGCAGTCATTGAGGACGATCAGCGAACCCGCCCGCCGCGACAGGTGTTCGTCGTCGGGCAGGCGCACTTCGCACGCGCGGCTTCGCCCCAGCGTCAGCGACTGCCCGCGCGCCACACGCCACTGTTCGCCGCCGAACGCCACGAATATCGCCTCGTCGCGCGCCGGTGACCCACCGGCCTGAGCGTCGTTCATGATGCAGGGCCGCCTTTCGGGGGTGGTTCGGCCATTCCCCGACTTACAGCGAGTACGCGGAGCACATGGCTCATTGTCGATTCTCCGTCACCGCCGATAATAGCGGCCTCGTATGCGCCGACAAGATGCGGCGGGTGAAATGTCTCGGCGATATAGGCGGGGCCGGGAGAAAACGTTCTTGCGCTTATCACGCGGTCGGACGCCTTTCAAGACGGCTATTCGGCATGCGCCGGAGATGATCGTCGCCCCTGGGCCGCGAAGGTGCGGGGCTGCACTGTCGAGCCCGCCGCGATCGTCCTTCACTGCCGCTGAGACCACGTGCCAGGACCAGCCGAGCAGAGGAGCGATCATGACAATCCCGACACGCGATCCGTACAGCAGGGCAAGCCTGCCGCCGGACGGCGCCTTCTCCCGGCTCCGCGGCGTATCCGCGCTGCTCGCCGCCTTCATCGCGATCGCGCTGGTGCTCGGCGCGGCACCGGCCTACGCCCAGCCAAGGGGTGACCGCATCGGAGTGGCCGACCTGGCCTCGGGCGACTGGATCGAATCCCCCAGCCATGCCTACCGGCTCGTCATGCAGGGCGACGGCAACCTGGTCCTCTACGGTCCGGCCGGCGCCCTCTGGGCGACCTACACCAGCGCCCCCGGGAACAGCGGCGCCTACCTCGCCAACCAGGGCGACGGCAATCTCGTGATCTACCGGCCGGATCGCAGCGTGGTCTGGGCCAGCCGGAGCCACGCCGCCGGCGGCGGGACGCTGATCATGCAGAACGACGGGAACGTGGTGAACTACGGAGCGGCGGGCCCCTTCTGGAGTACCTACACGAACGGAGGAGTCAGCAAGATGGCGGCCTCGGGCGCGGTCGCCTTCGCCCGCCGGCAGGTCGGCAAGCCCTACGTGTGGGGCGGGAACGGACCTGGCGCCTACGACTGCTCCGGTCTCACCTCCAGCGCCTACGCCAGCGTCGGCGTAAGCCTGCACCGTACGAGCCAGAGCCAGTACCTGCAGGGCCAGGCCGTCGCCAGAGCAGCCCTGCAGCCGGGAGACCTGGTGTTCTACTCCGGCGCCCAGCCTGGCCATGTGGGCATCTACGTCGGCAACGACGAGATCATCAATGCTCGCAACACCCAGCTGGGGATCATCTACAACCACATCACGGCGCCGGGCTCCATCACCGGTTACCGGCGCTACGCCTGAGCCTCGCGTCCTCGTGTCCCTGCCGGCCAGGCCGGGGCACGAGGCACGGGCTGCTCCAGCCGGTTGCAAGGCGGCAGCCGCAGCGTCGCGGTGAATGCCGGGGACCGCCTGCTCCCCCGCGGCCGTCGTGACGCTTGACCGTGCGCGTCACGGGCAGCGGACAGTCCGGCACCGAGGAGAGGAATCGTCATCATGAGCCACGACGAGGGCCGGCCGCGCGCGCTGGTGACCGGGGCGTCCAGCGGCATCGGGTACGAGCTGGCCAGGCAGTTCGCCGGGCACGGCTTCGACCTGGTCGTCAACGCCGAGGACACGGGCATCGACGACGCGGCGCGCGAGCTGCGCAAGCTCGGGGCGTCGGTCGAGGCCGTGCGGGCCGACCTCACCGCCGAGGACGGCGTCGAGCTCCTCTACGCTCGGGCCACGGCCGACGGCCGGCCCCTGGAGGCGGTGGCGATCAACGCGGGCGTCGGCGCCGGTGGCCCCTTCACCGAGACGGACCTGGCGGGCGACCTGCGGGTCGTGGATCTGAACGTGCGCTCCTCCGTACACCTGGCCAAGCTCTGCGTGCGCGACATGGCGGCGCGCCGGCGCGGGCGGGTGCTGTTCACCTCGTCCATCGCCGCCACGCAGCCGGGGCCCTTCGAGGCCACGTACGCCGCGTCGAAGGCGTTCCTGCTCTCGTTCTCCGAGGCGCTGCGCGAGGAGCTCAAGGACAGCGGTGTGACGGTGACCGCGCTGATGCCGGGGCCGACCGACACCGGCTTCTTCGGACGGGCGGGGATGGAGGACACCCGGGTCGGCAGCGGGAAGAAGGACGACCCGGCGCGGGTGGCCGAGCAGGCGTACGAGGCGCTCATGAACGGGAAGGACCACGTGGTCGCCGGGTCGGTCAAGAACAGGGCGATGGCGGGAGCCGCCAAGGTGATGCCCGAGAAGGCCAAGGCCCAGGCGCACCGGCGGATGGCCGAGCCGGGATCCGGCGACGACTGAGCGGCCCGCTCGCGGTCACCCGTTCGCGCGAACGGTGGATAGCGTGACCGTGTCGATCCGCGGGCCGCCCGTTCGACCTGCGGGTGCGAGGGACGAGAGACGACCCCGCCGGACGAGGAGAACGCCATGCCGAAGTACCTGCTGATCATGCGGGGCACCGACGAATCGAACGCGGCCATGATGGCCGAGATCGACGAGATGATGGCCACGACCCGGCAGTTCATCGAGGAGACGGTCAAAGCCGGCGTCCTCCTCGCGGCGGAAGGGCTGGACGATCCGCGCCAGGGCGTCGTGGTCGACTTCAGCGGCGAGGCCCCGGTGGTCACGGACGGACCGTACGGCGAGACCAAGGAGCTGTTCGGGGGCTTCTTCCTGCTCGACGTCGCCTCCAAGCAGGAGGCGGTCGAGTGGGCCAAGCGGGTGCCGGCGGCCCCCGGTTCCAAGATCGAGGTCCGGCGGGTGCCCGGGAGCGACGAGGTCCCGCAGGTCGGCGCGTGATCACCGAGGACGGGGCCGGGCGCGAGAGCAACGGCCGGATCTGATGGGCACGGCCGAGGTCGAGGCCGTCTGGCGGATCGAGTCGGCGAGGATCGTCGCCACGCTGACCAGGTTCACCGGCGATTTCGGGCTGGCCGAGGACGCCGCCCAGGAGGCGGTGGCCGAGGCGCTGGTGTCGTGGCCGCTCGCCCCTCCGGCGGATCCCGTCGGCTGGCTGATGGCCACGGCGCGGCGGCGGGCGATCGACGCGATCCGCCGCCGGGCCGCCCTCCAGGACCGATACGCCCGGCTCGCCGCCGATCCGGCGACCGGCCTGGCGGTCGGCTCGGCGCTTGACGAAGAACTCGATCCCGACAGGATCGATGACGACGTGCTGGCCCTGATGTTCATCAGCTGCCACCCGGTGCTCTCCCCCGAGGCCCGGGTGGCGCTGACCCTGCGCGTGGTCGGCGGCCTGTCCACCAAGGAGATCGCCCGCGCGTTCCTCGTACCCGTGCCGACCGTGCAGGCTCGCATCACCCGGGGCAAGAGAACGATCGCGGCGGCCGGGGTGCCGTTCGAGCCGCCACCGGCCGCCGAACGCCGGGAGCGGCTGGGCGACGTGCTCAGCGTCATCTACGTGATCTTCACCGAGGGGTCGACGGCCACGTCGGGTGACCACCTGCTGCGTCCCGACCTCGCGTACGAGGCGATCCGGCTGGCCCGCACCCTGGCCGCGCTGCAGCCGGACGAGCCGGAGGTGCACGGCCTGCTGGCGTTGTGCGAGCTGACGGCCGCGCGGTTCCCGGCCAGGACCGGCCCGGACGGTTCGCCGGTCCTGCTCGACGAGCAGGACCGGCGGCGGTGGGACTTCTCGGCGATCCGCCGTGGCCTGGCCGCGCTGGCCAGGGCATCGACTCGCGGCCTCGGCCCGTACGGCCTGCAGGCCGCGATCGCCGCCGCCCACGCGTCGGCGCCCTCGGTCGAGGCGACCGACTGGGACCGGATCGTGGTGCTCTACGAGGCGCTCGGCCGGGTCGCGCCCTCGCCGGTGGCCGAACTCAACCGGGCCGTCGCCGTCGCCATGGCCTCGGGACCGGAGCGAGCCCTCGCCATCGTGGACGAGTTGGTCGTCTCGGACCGGCTCCCCGGCTCCCATCTGCTCCCGACCGTACGCGGTGAGCTCCTGGCCCGGCTCGGACGGCGCGCGGAAGCGCGCGCCGAGCTGGAGCTGGCGGCCCGGCTGTGCGCCAACGAGCGGGAACGCTCCGTGCTCCTGCGCAAGGCGGCCGCGCTGAGCTGACGTCTCCGGCCTGATCAGCCGGGGCTCAAGCGCGACCGGGATGCCGCAGCCGGAGCCGGTGGTGAAACTTTCACCGGCACCACCGCGCGGACGGCCGTGAGAACACCACCGCGACGACCACATCACCCCCCGTCACGAGGCCCACGACCGGGCCGTTGATCCGCCGGGCAGATCGTCCGGCCGATACGGGCCACCCGGAAACGGTGATATATCAACTCAGTCGGACTCAGGTGTCAAACACTGCGCAAAATGGGCCTATCCGGACTTGCGGCCGTCGTGTGACTCTCCCCCAAGGACCCCGCCCCGGGCAGTAAGGAGAGGTGACTTCTTGAAACGACACCGTACGATGCGCATTCTCACACTCGTCGGCGCGGCGGCCCTGGCACTCGGCGTGTCACCCGCCCAGGCGGCGAGCACGACCAGTGCCGCGGCCCTGAACTGCGCCATCACCATCACCAACCCGACCCAGCTGTATACGACCTCCGTCTATGCCTACGTCGAGGTCTCGTGCAACCAGAAAGTCTCGTTCATCGGCGGCTACCTCTCCCTGTACCGGGACGGCACCTTCCTGAATTACGCCGAGATTTACCAGTACAACCTCGCCTACGTTTATAAGCTCAACATGGTGTCCTGCGTGCCGGGGAATTACCACGTCATGGGTTACGGCTTCGCCAACCTGGACGGCGGGGCGCCCGACTTCTCCCAGCGAGTCGCCACCACGCCGATCGCCATCACCTGCACCTGAAGCACCTGAAGCCATCGAGGGCGGTTCTGATCCGGTCAGGGCGCGCAGACCGTAGCGTGCCCGCACAGGACCGCCCTCGCCTGTTGCCGGCTCCGGGTGTGCCAGAAACCGTACGCGCCCGGTCCGCGAAGTGCCGGGGACAGGGGGTGTTCCCCGGCGAGAGCGTCGCCGGGGCGTGCCGTGCAGCCGTCGGGGTGCGAAGACGCGCTGGAGCGTCGCGACGGGGCTGTGGCGGCTCGACAACTCGCCGCCTTCTGAGCCGGGATTCACGAGGGGACGCAAGTCGGCTCGAGATCGTCGCCCTGGTCTGCGAACCGCTCCCCTTTGCGCGGCACCGACGCCCGCCCATACGAGCCCGTACGCCCGCGCCGGGCAACCCCTCCTTCAGCCGGACCTTTCGCCGTGAGCCGGCTTATGCGCCTCGTAGATGCGCCGTCTCACTATATGAAATGCCGCACATTCGATCTTCGCGTCATTTCAAGAAAGCCCGCATACTAGTCGTCAAGGATATTGTCAAGCCTCGATCGAAACCGAGGGAGATTCTGAGGCTCTGACTCGAACGCCGCCTCATCACAATTCTGTGGCATCGGACGAATCCATGGTTTATAGTCATCGTCTTGTCCGACCAAAGGGTGAATAAGGATCAATAGGATGGCGTTGTGACATGCTGTGCCCCCGCCGCAGCCCTTGCGTGACGACCCGCAGGCCGGGTGACACGCCGAGTGTGAGCAGGGGCTGAGGCCGACGTCGCGCCACCCGAGAACGTGCTTGTGCCGTGCGCCCCGGGCACCTCCACTCCGGCGAACTTCGCCCTGGTCACCCGTGGTGTGTCACCGCCATGGCCACGGCGCTCAGATCAGCGACGAGCACCCGCCTATCCGTAGGGAAGGAAGGTCATGAGACCTTGCTCCAAGGGCACGCTGAGGATCGTTTTCACCTCAGAAGACCTCGCGCTCACCCGCCCGGCGACCCGCGCCGACCTCCTGTGGGAGATGGTCTGCAGCCTGCATCGCCTGCAGTCCCGCGACCGCGACAAGGTCACGTCCGCCTGGCTGCGGCCGGCCCACAGCCGGCTGGCCGAGGGCGGCCTGCTCGCCCCCGTACAGACCCTTCTGCTTCCCCTCGCCCCCCGAGGCCCGTACTTTCCCGATTTCCTCACACCGATCGAGGCCCAAGCGGGCGACGAGCAGGCGCTCCAGGTGCTCGCCGAGACCCCCGGCAGGCGTGTCCGGGACGAGGTGGAGTTGCTGCGCCGGAGTGTCGGCCTGCCCTCCGCCGCCTTGGAGGATCTCGCACGCGGCAACCCGCAGGCCGTCCGGCGTCTCGGGCAGCTTGCGGCCGCCTACTGCCGGGCCGTGCTCATCCCGCATTGGGCCACGGTCGACCGCGTTCTCGCCGCGGAGCGCGCCGTCCTGCTCCGTCATCTCCTCGTCGGCGGTCCTGAGCAGATGCTGGCCCACCTGCCACCGACGATGCGCTGGCGGCCTCCGGTCCTCGAGGTCGACTATCCGCCAGGCGCCGACCGGGAAGTTCAGCTTCGCGGACGCGGTCTGACCCTCATCCCGTCCTATTTCTGCCGGACCAACCCGGTCTCGCTGATGGACCCGGCCCTGCCTCCGGTGCTGGCCTACCCGGTTCCTCGCAGGGTCGCGCAGGACGCCGGTGGCGGCGACGCGCTGGTCGCGCTCCTCGGCCGGACCCGAGCGGAGATCCTCAGTTGCATCGGCCAGTCACCGGGCTGCACCACCAGCGAGCTGGCTCGTTACACGGGAGTCTCGCTGTCCACGGCGAGTGAGCATGCCAACGTGCTGCGCCAGACCAAACTGATCGCCAGCGTCCGGCAGGCCAACCTGGTCCTTCACCACACGACGGATCTCGGCAGCGGGCTCATCGCCGGAGCGCTGCCCCCAGGGCTGGGAGATCTCGAACATTCCCCGCGGTAGCCCGCCGGGCCGGGCCTGCGGTCTTTCCGAGCCGGTCGACGGCAGCGTCCGCGGAACGGACGCCGGACAGGCGGTGTCCTGGGTCTTTCGGTCCTCAACGAAACACTCTTACCGAGCCACCGGCTTTCGCTGATGCTGACTGTGAAAAGAAGGCCCCCTACGGCCGCACGGGATTCACAGCGCATCCGGACCACAACCGGCTCCAGCCGTTCACGGTCAAGGAAATCGCGCCGCCCGTGACGGTTTCCGGGGTTCGGGTGGCGTCGATCAACCGGATCTCCTCCCGAGGCGTGCTCCAGGTCTGCGGGTCGGACAATCCCTGTCCGGGCTCGCTGCTCTTGGCATGCGCATGAAAGGAGGCCGAATACGGCTTCAGCGAGTGACTGACGACTGTATGTGAACGAGAAGGGACAGTGGTATGCGAGTCAAGACGTTCATCCTCGGCGGCATGATCGCCGCGGCCGCTCTGGTGAGCCCGGGAATGGCGACCGCGTCATTGAGCGAATGCGACTCCGGCAATCTCTGCATGTGGGGAAACAACGACTACAACTGGCTGATCGGCGAAAGGGGTGGCGGCGGCGGCGTCGCCAACCTGTCGAGCGGCGTCAATGACGAGATGGACTCCTGGGCGAACACCTCGTCGACGTACAGCGGCTGCATGTACTCGAACGCCAACGGCGGCGGGGACAAGCAGACCATGGGCCGCGTCAGCAGAGACAACAACGTCGCCTCCTGGAACAGCGACGAGGTCAGTTCCTGGAAGACGAACGGCAGCTGCTGACGGTGTCCGCCTCCCCCGATGACGCTCCGCTGATTCTGGTCAACGGCGCGACAAAAGCGTACCGATCGGAGGCCGAGACCGTATGGGCCGTCCGTGATGTCGATTTTCTCGCCCGTCCGGGGCAGTTCGTCTGCGTCTTCGGCGCCAGCGGTTCCGGCAAGTCGACCTTGCTCAACCTGCTGGCGGGCCTGGATCTCGCCGATTCCGGGGAGATCCAGGTGGGGGGCGTCTCCGTCACCCAGGCCGACGAGAAGCAGCGCGCCCGGCTACGACTGCGCACGGTCGGGATGGTGTTCCAGGACAACCAGCTGATCGAGGAGTTCACGGCTGCCGAGAACGTCGCGCTGCCTCTCGAGGCGCTGGGCATGCGCGCCGGACCGGCGCGCGAGGAGGCCCTCCGGCAGCTTTCCCGGGTGGGACTGGCCGGGTTGGCGGATCGGCTGCCGCGCGTCATGTCGGGCGGGCAACGGCAGCGGGTCGGGGTCGCCCGCGCCCTGGCGGGGAACCGGCGGATACTGCTCGGGGACGAGCCGTCCGGCTCGCTGGACTCGGCGGCCACCCTGGAGCTGTTCCAGCTCGTCCGCACGCTCTGCGACGCGGGCACCCTCGCCGTGATCTGCTCCCATGACCCACGGTGCCAGGACTTCGCCGACGCCCGTTACGAGATGATCGACGGGCGGCTGGAGCAGGTCGGCTCTGTCCGGAGCGGGCGCGCATGAACCTCCAGACCGCGCGGCACACCGCGCTCCTCACCAGCCGGTTCATGCGGTCACGCGCCCTGGTCCTCTCCACGTCGGTCGTGTTCCTGGTCGCCCTGTGTCTGATGGCCATGTACGTCACGCTGGCCACGCTCGCGCTGTCCGGACGGCAGGTCGCAGACCGTGATCTCGGACGTTTCGGCGCGGCCGTCGGCTACGGCAGCATCGCTCTGGAACCGGGTGACGGCTCCTTCGGCGCCGACGTCATGGGCCGCCTGCCCGGCGGCGAAGCGTCCGGTGCGATGGCGATGCTGTCGGCGACGGAATTCCAGCTGGCCACCACGCCCGCGCGTGAGGTCACTCTGCTGGAGGGACACTGGGCTCACCGGCCCTACCCCGACCGCTACGCGCTGCTGTCCGGACGGTGGCCGACCAGCCCGGGGGAGGTCGTGGTGACCGAACCCGGCGACGTGCGCGCCGTCGCCGGCACGACGCTGGCCGCCATGGGAGGGAGAGTGCGGCTGCGCGTCGTGGGAACCGCCGATGACCGGTTCGCCCGGACGAGCACCGTTCTCGCCGCTCCGCGGACGTGGGCCTCCCTGGATCCGCGGCTGCTCCAGGGATTTCCGCGGCTTCGGGCGCAGCCGTTCCTGCTGTGGTCCGGCCGGTCCGCCGGCCAGGTGATCGACGCCGTCGCCGCCGTGGTCGCCCAGCGGCAGAAAGGCGATGGGGCGCGGGAAACGGTCGCGGCGACGCTGATGACCCGGCAGCAGCTCGCCTCGCGCCCCGAGCGGAGCTCGATCGAGCGCTCTCCCGCCGGTTACACCGTGCCTCTCCTTCTGCTGACGCCGGGTGCGGTGATCCTCGTCTTCGGGCTCAACAATCGGCGATTCCGGCGTTCCCTGGCCGTTCTGAGGGCCGTCGGCGTACGGCCCGCCCTCGGGGTCGTCAGCCTCTCCCTCGCCGCCCTGACCTGGTGCCTTGCCGCCGCCGCCACAGGAGGGGCGACGGGCGCCGCCGTCGGGGCCGTGGCCCGCATGGTGCTGGCCGAGGTCCGCGACCGGCCTCCCGGCCCGGTTTCCGGCCTGGTTTCCGGCCTGGTCCCTTCCGTTCTGAGCCTGATGGGCCTGATAGTGGTGGGCACGGTCTGCGCGGGCCTGGCCCTCGCCCGCGGCGGAAGCAGCGCCCGCTCACAGCGGAGCGGGCCGACGGGAGACGGACGCCCCGGCGGTGAACCCGTCCGCGCCGGCCGGTTCCAGAAGCTCGGGCGTGACCTCCGGCATGTGCTCGCGGCCGTCGCATGGAGCGCGGTGATCGTCTTCGCGGGGCAGGTGGACTCGCCGGCGAAGGCGATGGTGCTCAGCGGACTGCTGACCGCCGCCGTCCTGCTGCTGACACCCGAGCTCACCCGGCTGCTCCTCCGGGTGCTGCCCGAGCGCGGGCCCCGCGGGCGGCTCGCGCGTCGCCGGCTCGCCGCCGACACCGTACGCCTGAACGCCTCTGTCGCCGTCCTGACGGTGCTGCTCAGCATGTCCGTCGGGTACCTCACCCTGTTCGACACCTTGGTGCGGACGCTGGCACAAGAGTCCTTCCCCGATGTGCTGCCAGGTCAGGTGCTCGTCACGCATGCCTCCTCGACGGTGCTGCGCCCTCCCGGGCCGATCGTCGAACTCGCCGACGTCTCGGTTCCGCCAGCCGCCGGACGGGCGCAGCTGCGATACCTACTGGAGCTGGACGGCACCGGGGAGGCCGAGCGCTCCGCGACCCTTGAGGGGTCGGCGGCCAGCATTCTCGCGCTCGACTCCGTGGACCACGTCCGGCAGTTGCTCACGCAGCCGCTGAGTACGGCGCAGCAAACGGTGTTGCGCGACGGCGGACTGCTGATCTGGGCGGATGCCGAGCGACGTCCGCGTGACCCCGCGGCTCGGGCGCCGCTCGTGGTCAAGAGCGCCGGCACAGTGATCAGCCGTACGGTCGCACTACCGCTCGCCGTCGTGGACGTGCCGCGCTCGGGCTGGCGTACCGGGACCGACGCGGTCATGCTCACCGCTCGTGCGCGGCAGCTCGGGATGCCGGTGACCAGCGGTGCGATCTTGTACTCAGGACTGTCGGAAGCGCAGGCCATGGCCTTGCAGCGGGACTTCCTCGACGCCGGCGTGGATGGCAGGTCCGTGCAGCTCCACACTCCGCCACCACCGATCATCCCGCGGGCCGCTTTCGTCCTCACCGCCGTCGGACTCGTCGCCCTGCTGTTCCTGGGAGGACTGGCCGTCACCAGCGGACAGACCAGAGCCTTGCGCGGCTACCTGGGGCAACTCACCGGCTTGGGCCTGTCCACCGGCTGGGCCCGGCAGATACTGCTCTACGAACACGGCGTCGTCCTCGCCTTCAGCACCCTGCCGGCCGCCTTCATCGCCATCGTGCCGATCTTCGTCCTGGTCTCGAGCGTGTCAGGCTTCACCCTCAGCATCCCGTGGGGGCAACTGCTCGTCCTCAGCATCGCGATATACCTGGGTGTGACACTCACGGCCCTGCGATCCGCCCGCGGGCTACGGGCCAGGACGTCGCTCATGGCAGACGACTGATCAGGACGGCTTCTCCGGGGTGTGCGGCGCCGGACGCGCCGCACACTTCGGGTCAGCAGTTGGCGATGTCCGCGCCGTTGTTGTCCTTCGCCTGGTCGTTGCCCCAGCGCGACAGGTAGTAGGCCGACACCCACTGGTTCTGCCACGGGCTTCCGCTGTCCAGGTCGGTCTTCAGCCACCAGTGGTTGTACGCGCTCCCGACCTGCACGACGGGTCCCCAGGCGCGGCAGTAGACGTAGTTCGTGCCGCCATAGAGAGTGCCGGTGCGGGTGCCGCCGGGGGTGGCGTAGCCGGGGGCGTCGGCGAAGGTGTCGACCCAGTATCTGCCGGGCGTACCGCCCCCGCAGTTGTTGCTGGTCTCGTAGTGCTGGTTGTAGGACCAGGTGACGGGGATGAGGTGGCCGTCGACGGCCGCTTGCACGACGGCTCCGTTGAGTCGCTGCTCGAAGTGCAGGTGAGCACCGGTGGTGGCGCTGCCGGTGTTGCCGACGGCGCCGATCTGCTGACCCCGGCCGACGGACGCGCCGACGCCGACGGCGCGGCTGGCCAGATGCAGGTAGCGGGTCACCCAGCCGCTTCCGTGATCGATGACGACGGTGTTGCCGGCGTCGGAGTAGAAGGTGGAGGTGATGACGGTGCCGGCCGCGGAGGCGAGGGCGGGGGTCCCGTGCGTGGCGCCGCTGGCGGACACCATGTCGACCATGTACCGACTGGCGTGGCCTCCGTGGGTGGAGGTCGTCCAACGCTGGCCGCAGGGGACGGGCATCTGGAAGGACGGCGTCGCGAGGGTGGTGGGGGGCTCATCCGCGCGGGCGGCGCCGCCCGGGATCAGGACAACGGCGCAGACGGCGAGGGTGGCTGTGAGACGGGATAAGAGCAGGCGGACAGACGATGTCATGTGCTGCGCTCCTCCTCCATATGGATGGGGGGTGGAAGGAGATGACTACACAGATCAACTCGAAGTTAGCATCATTGATCAGAGAAGCAATGAAAACTTTCTCCACCTCGGCCTGGCCCATGGAGGAAGGGCGGGCGCCCAGAACGATCATGCGTGACGGGCAACGGCAGGATCACTCCGCAGAGTGGCAGGAACCGTTCCCCCGCATCGACCTCCGCCTCGACATAATGGCCGGTCGAGGCTCCGCGCCCCGGTGACGTCGTCCGGGCCTCCGGTGAGCGTGTCGGACGACTGTTTCCGCGGACACATCAGGAACAGAAAGGGTGGCCTTGACATGGTCAAGATGCAGGTGGAGATCTGGTCGGACATCGTTTGCCCGTGGTGCTGGATCGGCAAGCGGACATTCGAAGCCGCTGTTCGGAAATTCGACGGTGTGGCCGAGATCAGCGTGTGGCACCGGAGCTTCGAACTCAACCCGAACGGCCCCGAACAGGGCCGATATTCAGTGCCCGAGTACATGCGGGAGGCGCTGGGCATGCCGATGCCCCGCGTGCTGGAGACGCTCAAGCTCATCACCCATGCCGCCGCCGAGGTCGGGCTGCACTACCGGATGATGGAATCGCGCGCCGCGAACTCGTTCGACGCGCACCGGTTGCTGCACTTCGCCGATTCCAAAGGGCGAGGTGAGGAAGTGCGGGAACGGGTGTCGCACGCATTCGTGGCGACCACGATGGACATCGCCGACCGCGACACGTTGTGCGTGCTCGGCAGCCAGGGCGGACTGGACGAGGCCGAGGTCGGGGCGATGCTGGAAAGCGGCGAGTTCGGCGCCGCCGTTCGCCGTGACGAGGCCGACGCGCGCCGAGCCGGGATCAGCGGCGTCCCGGCCTTCCGCTTCAACGGACGAACCGTCATGAGCGGTGCGTTGTCAGTCGCGGACCTGGAGTCGATCATCGCGGATGAGCTAGCGAAGGCGCCCGCCAGGCGCTGATCAGTGCTCCGTTCCCTGACGGCCACGTACGTCGCGCCCACGAGATCATCGCCGCACTCGGCACGGGGGGCGGACGGACAGGGCTCGCCCTGTCTTTGGCAGGACTCTGCCGACGACTGGCAGGCAAGGATCTTCTTCGTCGCCGGGTCGGATCGACATGATGAGCGCCTGACCATCTCCCAAGCAAGCAGGTACGTCATGACGAACTTCACGAAGAGAGCCGTCGCCGCCGGCTTCATCGCTTTCTCCGCTCTGTCCATGCTGGGAACCGCGGCTCACGCCGTCCAGCCCACCGGCACCGGCACCGTCACCGTCCAGGCCCCTTACTGGCAGTCTCAGGGCCCCTTCGGCACCTGGTCCCACTGCGACTCCGAGAAGCGCACCTACGTCCGCTACTACCAGGTCAGCTCCTGCTACATGTACAACGGCTCGTGGTGGTTCGACTGGCGGGACCGTTAGTCAGCGGGATCTGATGCTCGGCTCCGTCCACCGGCGGGGACGACGACGGCGGCCATGATCACAGATGTGATCATGGCCGCCGTTCTGCTTTGCTGCGCCCTTGGCGCCTCCCTTTGGCCTCTCACGGGCTCGCCGGTCCCGCGTCCAGGAGAAGCCGCTCGGCCAGGGCCACCAGTTCCCGATCGCCGGTGATGCCGGCGAGAACCCGCCGGAGGACGCCGACATAGGTGGCGCGCGCCGCGGCGACGACGTCACGGCCGTGATCAGTGATCTGTGTGTAGACTCCAACAGCCGGGTCCGAGGCGAGCGCGCGCCCGCGCCCAGCTCGGCTGGCGGCCCCGTCACACCTCCGTGCTGGACTGGATCAGAAGCGATCTGACCAGGTGAGCCCGGCCGGCCGGGGGAACGACCGGCCACCGGAACGCCCCGTCACCGCTCTCCGGCGCGCCAGATGGTGCTGCGCAGGTCGACGCCGCGAATGACCTGGACGCGCCAAGGCTCCAGCCGCAGAAGATGCAGCGAGGGATCATCCGGCCCGCCGTGCCAGAAGTTGCCGAGGTCGTAGCCGGCTCCCGGAGGGCTGGTGCGCCGGTACAGCTCCCACACGCGGCGTTTGGCCCGCGGGTCGTCGACCCAGGTGGCGACGGCGTCGACGCTCACCGCGTTCTGCTGAGGCGTCCAGTAGCTGAACGTCGTGTGCGGATTGCCCGCCAGGTGGGCGGCCTTGACCGGTGTCCGGTAGGTGGCCAGCCAGCCGACCGGACCGTCGGTGGGGGTCTCCCACACCGGGATCAGCACCCGGGCGCGGGGCCGTCCCTTCGCGTCGACCGTGGTCATGGTGGCGTAGACGATGTCGCCGACATAGGCGTCGAACTGCCGCTTGATGTCGGCGAACGAGGTGACGTACGCGGTCATCGCGCTTTCCTCCGTGTCCTGGAAGTGGTCAGACGGTGGTGGCGGGATGCTCGGCCGGGGTGTCCCGCACCGGCTCCCCCGGCGTGGCTGAGGAGGAGCGCAGGCCGGAGGCGACGATGAGGGCGCCCAGCACCGCTGCCGCCAGCGGGACCACCAGCGCCGCTCGCAGCCCTTCGAGACCCCCGCCGGCGGCGGCGCTGACCGCGGTGACGGCTGACAGCCCCAGGGCCGTGCCGAACTGGATGGCCGTGTAGAGCAGGCCGCCCGCCAGTCCCTGCTCGTCCTCCGCGATCCCTTCGGTGGCGGCCATCGTCAGCGGGCCGTAGGACAGCGCGAAGGACATGCCGAGTAGGAACAGCGCCGGCAGCATCGCGGCGTAGGTCCAGTCCATGCTGAGGGGCAGCAGCAGCAGGTAGCCGACCGCGGCGCACACGATGCCGCCGAACAGCACCTTGGCGTTGCCGAAGCGGTTGACCAGGCGGGGTGTGAGCGTGGGGGCGAGGACGGTGTCGATGCCGATCACCAGCATGGCCAGCCCGGTCTGCAGCGTGCTCCAGCCGCGCAGCTCCTGGAAGTACAGCGTCGCCACGAACTGGAAGCCGGCGAACGCGAGCATGAACAGCAGCGCCGCCGCGTTGACGCGCACCAGCGGCGCCGAGCGCAGGATGCCCAGCCGCACCAGCGGCGACGACGAGCGACGCTCGATCGCGACGAACGCCCCCAGCAGCAGGAACGCCGCGACGAAGACGCCGGCGGTCAGGGCGGGCCCGTCGCCGGGCCGCTCCAGCCGGACCACCCCGTACGCCAGCAGCAGCATGGCGCCGGTGATGGTGAACGCCCCCGACAGGTCGAAGCCGCCACGCGGGCGGTCGCCCCCGGTGTCGCGGACGAGGAGCATCGCCGCCACGAGGATCACAGCGGCCAGGATGACGGGGGCGAAGAACACCCATCGCCAGCCGAACGAGGCCAGCACCCCGCCCGCGACCAGCCCCAGCGAGAAGCCGCCCGCGGCGGTTCCCGCGTACACGCCGAGCGCCTTGGTGCGTGAGGGGCCTTCGGGGAAGTTGGACGTGATCAGGGCCAGCCCGGCAGGCGCCATGAAGGCGGCCGCCACTCCGGTGACGAACCGCGCGACCAGGAGCATCCAGCCTTCGGTGGCGAACCCGCCGAGCCCCGAGAAGACCAGGAAGATCGTCAGCCACAGCAGGAACATCCGCCGGTGGCCGAGCAGGTCGGCGGCGCGTCCGCCCAGCAGCATGAAACCGCCGTAGCCGAGCACGTAGGCGCTGACCACGCCGCTGAGCACGCCGGTGGACAGGCCCAGGTCGGCGCGGATCGACGGCAGCGCGACGTTGAGCATCGCCACGTCGATGCCTTCGAGGAAGATCGCGCCGCACAACACGAGGAGCACACCCCACGCGCGTCCTGTCATGCGCGCGTGGCGGCCGGCTGCTCCGCCGGCGGGCTCGTCGGGGAATGAGGACATCTGAGGTGACTCCCTTGCCTGCGGGAACCCGCCTTCAGAGCGGTTCTCTGACGGCCTCCCGGTTCCCTCTTGTAACCGACAGCATCATCAGGCACCATCGACAGGCATGGAAGACGGCACTTTCCAGTCCCTCGGTTACTGCGCGAATACCGGCGTCGACGACGACGTCATCCAGTGGGACCAACGCGCGGACTGCGAGGTGCGGCAGATCCTCGACCGCATCGCCGACAAGTGGTCTCTCCTGGTGATCTCGCTGCTCGACAAGCGGAGCCTGCGCTTCACCGAGTTGCGCCGCGCCATCGACGGGATCAGCCAGCGCATGCTGTCGCGTACGCTCCGGCACCTGGAGCGGGACGGCCTGGTCAAGCGGATCGTGTATCCGACCGTGCCGCCGCGGGTGGACTACGAGCTCACCCCGATGGGTGCGACCCTCCACAGCACCATCCACGCTCTGGTCATCTGGACGGAGGAGCACCAGAACGCCATCGCCGCGGCCCGCGCCGCCTACGACGAGCGCATCGCCGCCGAGCAGGAGGAGGTCTTCGGCCGTCCGGCCACCGCCGGCTACCCAGGGGCATCACCGGGCCGCCCCTAGGGTCTGCACGTCCGGCCCGGCCGAGCCCCCGTACGTGGCGATCTTGTATTCGACCGCCGTGAGGGAAAGGGTCAGCTCACGGATGCGGCGGCGGATGGTGTCGCGATGCTCGACGAGCACCTCGAGCCGTTCCGGCACCGTGTGCGCTCCGGCGTCGACGAGCGAGATGTAATGCCGCAGGTCACGCATCGGCATACCGGACAGCCGCATCCTGGTGAGGAACACCAGGCGCCGAACCGCTTCTGCGTCGTAGAGGCGATGACCGTTGCCGTCGCGGGCCACCTCGACCAGCCCGGCCCGCTCGTAGTAGCGCAGCGTGTGGGGTGAGATGTCGAGAAGGCCGGCGACCTCGGCGATCGTCATCGTCTCGGGCAGGTCGCCCAGGTCGCCCAGGGCAGTGAGGTGGCGGATCGCCTCGGCCGACAGCGGACCGTCGTCCCCGAGCGCGTCGAGCGCCCTGGTCATCAGATCGTCGGTGGCCACGACCACGAGCCTAGATGGGCCGTACCGACGCGGGGACACCCGCGAAATCGGCGCTGCGGGCGGTCTCGGCCCACTGCTCGACCTCCTCCAGGCCGCGCCGGTAGGCACGCGAGATGCGCTCGACCGCCTCGCGGCCGAGCGGCAGCCGCAGCGGCACCTTCTCACCGTGCGCGAGGGAAACGATGATCTCGGCCGCCCGCGCCGGGTCGCCTTCCTGGCGGCCGTCGGTCCCGGCCATGTCCGCACGGACGTCGGCGAGCACGTCACGGTAGGCCGCCGACGGCTCGGCGAACTCGATCACGTCACCCCTGTTGAAGCCGGTCCTGAACCGGCTGGGCTCGACGAGCATCACCCGGATCCCGAACGGCGCGACCTCCGCGGCCAGCGCCTCGGACCAGCCTTCGAGGGCGAACTTCGAGGCGGAGTACGCCGACACGCCGGGGAACGACGTCCGCCCGCCCTGGCTGCTCATCTGCACGATCGTCCCGGTGCCCCGCTCACGCATCGCAGGCAGCGCCGCCCGGACGAGGGCGGCGGGCCCGAACAGGTGCAGATCCATCAGCGCGCGCAACTGCGCGTCGCCGACCTCCTCGACCGCTCCGACCACGGCCCGGCCCGCGTTGTTGACCAGCACATCGAGCTGGCCGAAGCGCTCCAGGGTGTCGCGCACGAGGTCGGCGGCCGCGGTGATGTCCCGGGCGTCGAACTTCGCGATCAGGCAGGTGTCCGGGTGCCCGGCCTCCAGATCGGCCGCGCCCTCGGGCCGGCGCACCGCCGCCACCACGTGGTCGCCCGCCGCGAGCGCCGACTCCGCCAGTGCGCGTCCGAAGCCGCGGGACGCGCCCGTGATGATCCAGGTCTGTGTCGTCATGGCGCGGACGCTACGCCTTCGAGCGCGCTCGAACGCAAACCGACATGACCACCAAAAGGAAGCCCGTGCCTCTGCGGGTGGTGCGGCCAGTCGTCGTATGGCTCGAAGACAGCCGAGGAAAGAGTGAGCCCCAGGTCCGATGATGCGATCCCGGGGCCACTCGTGCAACGATTTCTTCAGGAATACGGAGCGACAGGACTCGGCAGGCGAGTGAATTCAGTGTGCGAATTCCGCCCGGCCGCCGATTGAGATGATCTCTCTCGCTCTGTCAGCGTGTCAGGGACACCATGGAGCCTTGGTGGCGTAAAGGGTGACCGATGTGACCGTCGAGCCTATGTTGAAACTCTGAAAATCACAGAACTCGCGATGGCCGTCCGGCCATGCCGGGTAGGTGACGTAGCCGGACCAGCCGCCGGCGGAGAACTTGGTGGCGCTCCTGCCGACCTGGTAGGTGCCGCTGCAATTCCTGCTCCAGGTCCCACCGCTGGTGTAGGTGAGAACCGCGTAGGTTGACTGGCATCCCATGATCCCGACATTTCCGGATGCCGCGGATGCCGGCGCCGGCGCGAGGACCATAGCGGTGGCCATCCCCATGGCCGCGAGCCCAGCCTTCACTTTCCTACCATTCGGGCGATTCATCAGCATTTCCCCTATTCGTGGCGATTTGTCCGGTTCGCGAGCCGACCACGCCGGCCCGATGACCATTCTTTCCCGCCCGCCCCGGCGTCAGATGCACCAGCATTGACGATTCGCGCAATATGCGGATGTGGATTGATGCCGTTGCGGGGAGTTCGCGTCACGTTTCGTGGACGTTCCGTGGCATATCGTAGTTTTATAAAGGGTTGAGCGACAGGCTGGATTGCGCTATGGCGGAGTCACGACCACGGCGTCTCGTTTTCCTGAAGTATCGCAATGGACCGGATCTGCCCGTCACGGTGGCGGAAACGACACTTACCAATACCGTTGTTGAATATCGGAATTCAAAGTTTGCCCTGATGTCCGATACGAGATCTGCTCGCCATGCGGCTTCAAATAAAACGCTTCGCGAGAATCGACGGTCCTCCCCGCCCGACGGCGCGCCCTTACGCGGGGTCGTCCGTATCCAGAACGAGCTCGAACTGACGTGGGTCTACCTAGGTGCACCCAGGGCGGCATCCAGGGCCATTCTCTCCCCGCCGCGCCGTTCCTAGGCTCGCCCGCATGACATTCATGCGTACTCTCAGCTCAGCGGTTGTGAGCTTGGTCATGGTCGTAGCAGGGGCCGCGCCGGCGGACGCGGCCTCCAGGAATACCGTACGGACCGATGCGGGTTGGGTGCGCGGCGAGATCACCCGGGACCACCGGGCCTTCAACGGCATTCCCTACGCCGCTGCTCCCGTGGGTAGCCTGCGCTGGCAGTCGCCCCGGCCGGTGACTCCATGGCGGGGCGTCCGCGATGCGACCCGCCCAGGTGACAGGTGTGCCCAGTCCGCGGATCTGTGGGGGTTGCCGGCCAGCGACAGCGAGGACTGCCTGTACCTCAACGTGACCGTCCCGCGTTCGGCTACTCCGCGCCGCCCCCGGCCCGTGATGGTCTGGTTGCACGGCGGCAGCCTGACGAAGGGCGCCGGCAGCGACTACGACGCGAGCCGCCTGGCCACGCGCGGCGACGTCGTGGTGGTCACCGTCAACTATCGGCTGGGTGTGTTCGGCTTTTTCGGGCATCCCGGGCTCGCGAACAGCGGGGCCTACGGGCTGGAGGACCAGCAGGCCGCTCTGCGCTGGGTCCAGCGCAACGTGGCGGCCTTCGGCGGCGACCCCCGCAACGTCACGTTGTTCGGGGAATCCGCCGGGG
This sequence comes from Nonomuraea sp. CA-218870, assembly GCF_050936535.1. Lineage (NCBI taxonomy): Bacteria > Bacillati > Actinomycetota > Actinomycetes > Streptosporangiales > Streptosporangiaceae > Nonomuraea > Nonomuraea sp. CA-218870. The sequence continues at coordinate 5,269,859 of NZ_JBNJMN010000001.1, forward strand.
CGCATTCGGCGTGCGCCCACCTGGCGTCGCCCACCGCTGCGGGGCTGTTTCGCCGGGTGATCCTCCAGAGCACGCCGTGTTCGCAGGTCGCCTTCACCCGCAGCGGCCTGAGGCCGCTCATGGACATCCCGATGTGGGTTCCCAAGGCCGCCCACGAGGCGCAGGGAGCCGCCACCGCCACCGCGCTCGGCTGCACCGACCCGGACACAGCCGTCGCCTGCTTGCGCGGCAAGCCCGTATCCGAGCTTCTCGCGCTGGAGCCGCTCGCCCTGCCGGGGTACGGCAACACCGTGCTGCCCGCCGATCCCGAGACCGTCTTCACACAGGGCCGCTTCCACCGGGTGCCGATCCTCACCGGCATCACCCGTGACGAGGGGACCCTGTTCGCCTCGCTGATGTTCGCCGGTCTCACCGAGCAGGGATACCAGGATGGCCTGCGTCAGTTCTACGGTGACAAGGCGGCGGCGATCGCGGCGGAGTATCCGTCCCGTGGGCGGCCGGCGCAGGCCGCCGCGGCGATCCTGAGCGATCTCGACTGGGCCTGGGCCGGTCGAGCCAGTGACCACATGCTCAGCCGGCACACCCCGGTCTACTCCTACGCGTTCGCCGACCGTACCGCGCCGCCGATCTTCCCCCTTCCCGGCGGTGTGGAGCCGCTCGCCTCGCACGGATCGGAACTGCCGTTCCTGTTCCCCGGGGCCGCCCTCACCCGCGAGCAGCGGAAGCTCGGCGATATGATGATCAAGTACTGGTCCCGCTTCGCGGCGACCGGCGACCCCAACGCTCCTGGCCTGCCGCGCTGGAGCCCTGTGCGCACCGGGCATGTCCATCGCCTGGCTCCGGGCCCCGGTGGCGTCGGCGTCTACGATCAGGACGCCCTCCACAAACTGGACTTCTGGGACCGCCTGGCCGGCCGCTGACCCGCCGGGCTCCGGGCTGTGACCGGCGGTACCTCAGCCCGGAATCCGCACCATTATTCGGCCGCGTACGTCACGGTCAGCCGATACCGATGACCAGAGCGTCGCGGGCGGCGTCGATGACCTCGGCGGTGATCCGGTCAGCTGGCCGACAAGAGCATTGCGGGTGATCAGGCGGTGACTGAGCGGATCTGAATAGCCGCAGGCGGACATGGGCGAGAGACTCAGCGACGGTCCGTGAAAGCAGCAAGGCACTTCGGGCAAGAAAGGGCGACCATCGTTCACTTGACCCACCGGAGACGCCTGCATGGCCGTTCCACCTGAAGTGGCCGACCCACCCGATCTACGGGTGGACTTCGAGCAGATCTTCAATGCGCACTTCTCCGAGATCCACCGCTACATCGTCAGGCGGTTGTCCGACGACGTCGCTGACGACCTGGCCGCCGAGGTGTTCGTGGCGGCCTATCGGGGTGGCTATGACGCCTCGCGCGGCGGGGTGCGTCCGTGGCTGTACGGCATCGCCACCCACCTCATCGCACGGCACCGCCGTACCGAGATCCGTAGATGGAAGGCGCTCAGCCGGACAGCTGAGCGCGCCGAGCACAGTCATGAGCACAGTCCCGAGGACGCAGCCCTGGCCCGCGTGGCCGCGGGCCGGCTGACCGGCAAGCTGGCGGGGGCGCTGGCCGGACTCAGTCGCGGGGACCGCGACGTCGTGCTGCTGAGCGTGCTGGGCGACCTCAGCCACGCCGAGGTCGCCGCCGCCCTGCAGATCCCAGCGGGGACGGTCGCCTCCCGGCTCAACCGCGCCCGTAAGCAGCTCCGCAAGGCACTCGGCGACGTCAACCCGTTGGAGGACACCCATGGATGAGCTCAGCCTCCTGGCCAGAGCGCTGCCTGATGCTCCGCCACCCTCGGCGGAGGTCGTCGAGAAGGCCCGCCTCAGGCTTGCCGCCACCCAGCGCAAGCCGGTACGGCCAGGTAGAGCGAATCGGCGTGGCCCCGCCTGGGGATGGACGCTGGGAGCGGCCGCGACAACGATCGCCGTCGTCATGGCCGTCGTCACGCTGGTGTCGAACATGACCACTGTTCCCGCACCGATGATCGTGCCCGCGAGCGGCAACGATGCCCTGCTCCGGCTGGCGGACCAGATCGCGCAACTGCCGGACGAGCGCGACGACTACTGGCGCAGGCCGCTGCTCAACAACGGGCTGATCAGGGTCCGGGCGGGCGGCGAAACGTTCAACGTCCTGCAGTCGTCACGAATCGACCTCTGGCATCCGCGCGACCCCGGCGACCCCGTTCATGTGGAACAGTGGCAGCAGTTCGTCCGTCCCGCCACCAAGGCCGACGAGCGTGCATGGCAGGCGGCCGGTTCTCCGGGCACGGTCCAGCGCGCGTGCACGCCGGGAACCCGCGCCGGCGACTGCGCGCAGATCCGGCTGAGCTCCAAGCCCTCTCAGTGCGTTTACACGCGCGCGGCCGAGCCGGGCGGCGTGCTCAGTGATAGACGGCTGGGTGAACTCACGCTGGCCGACCTCTCGGCGCTGCCCGACGACGCCGAACAGCTCCGAGAGAAACTGCGAACCTACTGGAAGACCCGCAAGAACAGCCGGCCCGAGGACAGCTTCAAAGACTTCCTGCCCATGGCCTTCGCCCTGCTGGAGCTCCCGGTCAAGCCCTCGGTCAGGGCGGCCACCCTGCGTCTGCTCGCCGAACTGCCGACGACCAAGGTGCGCGGCTCGATCATCGATCCTCTGGGACGTCCGGGAATCGAGGTCACCTTCATCAAGAGCGAGGGCTTCACCGCCCAGTTCGGTACCGATGACGAGGTGGCTCAGCGGTACACCACCATCCTCGACCCACACACCGGCACCGTCTTGGCGGCGAACGTCGCGATCGCGGCCGAAAGCACGGAGGGGCTCGCCAAGGGGACGTTCATGGACTATCAGGCATGGGCACCTGAGGCCGGCTGGACCAGCGAACGCCCCGAGCGCCCACGCGGCTGCCGGCTCAGCGACCGTCCCCTCCCGTGACGGGCCGCCAGGGGCACGCCCGCTCACCACCTTCCTTTCTGCCCGCGTCTGCGGGCGGCGAGATCGCATCCGGGGTTTTCAGCGCGCGAGCGCTTCTCCGGAGACCGCGGCGCGCGAAGTCGTCACCTCACGAGAAGCTCATCTCCGACAGGCCCTTCTCCAGCGTCACGTCAGGCGAGTAGCCCAGCTCCTTCCTGGCGGCGGTGATGTCGTAGGAACGGTCACGGCCGGCGAAGCCGACCAGCCAGTTCGTCAGCGGCGGCGGCGTCTTCCGGCGGAGCAGGCGGGCCGTGCGGTCCATCATCGCCGCCATGGGCGCCGCCATCGCCAGAGGGACGCTGCGACTCTTGGACAGATCCACGCCGCGGGTCGCCAGCAAGGGAGTCAGGAAGTCTCGGATGGGCATCGGCGTGCCGTCCGTCACGTAGTAGATCCCCTGGTGGCGGCCCCGCGTGAGCGCGAGGATCGCGGCACCGGCCAGGTTCTCGACGTGTACGAAGTCGACGATGTGCCTGCCGTCGTCGATCCAGGCGAACCGTCCGCCCTCGGCGACCTCGACCATCTCGTTGATCGTCGTCATGCCACGGCCCCAGATGAACGGCGGGCGGAGCACCACCAGCTCGGTCTTCCCGCTGCGGGCTTTCAGGAGCGCGCGCTCGGTGGCCGGCTTGACCCGGCTGTAGGCGATGTTCGGCCGGCCCTCCGGCGTCGACTCGTCGACTCGTCGACGACGGGACGGCGTTGACTGCCCGTGGAGACGGACGCGGCGCTGATGAGCACGAAGCGTCGCACCCCGGCCGCGACGCTCGCGGCGTGCAGGGCGGCCGTCGGCAGATGATTGACCTGGTCGAAGAGCGAGTCGGGCCCCCAGAACTCCATGTGAGCCGCGACGTGCACGACCGCGTCGGCCTCCCGCAGCTTGGCGAGCCAGTTCGGCGCCGGCGAGCCGGTCCGGCCCAGCTCGGCGAGGTCGCCGGACACGGGTTCGGCGCCGGCCGCACGTACGCGCTGGCTGCCGGCGTCCGATCTGGCCAGCGCCGTGACGTCATGTCCCTCGGCCACGAGGCGGCGCACGAGAGTGCCGCCGACGAAACCGCTGCCGCCGGTGACGAAGATCTTCATGTGTTCACTCGTGGTGATTGAGTCCGGTGCTGCTCGGAATGCGACCTTCGGCCACTCGGATGCATAGACATCAAATAGTTCGATATCAATGCATCGATGTCTATGTAATCTCCCCTACGATGGGGACGTCAAGTGGGAGGTGGGCGATGCCACACGCGAACAAGGGCGTGACCGCAGCACAGGTCGCCGACGAGTTCAGCCGTACGGCGAAGGTTCTCGTACGTCACTTCAACGAGCGTCTGGGCGAGCACGGGGTGTCGACACCGAGATCCCGCCTGGTGGTGGAGGTGGCGCGTTCGCAGCCGGTACGTCTCACCGAACTCGCTCTCGCGGTCGGCATCGCGCAGGGGACCGCCTCCACCCTGGTCGACGCGCTCGTCCGCGACGGACTGCTCGAACGCCAGACCAGCGCGGACGACCGCCGGTCCGTACTTCTTCGAGTGACGGCGCAAGGGGCCGCACTGGCTCAGGACTGGACGGCAGGCTATGAACGGGCGGCGGAAGAGCTGTTCGGGCCACTCACCCCCGAGCAACTGTCGACACTGGTCGACATATTGCGGACGCTCACCGCCGACGAGGCGTCGGCCGCCGACGACTGAAGAAAGCCTGAACCCGCTCGACCATCGCCCACGTCGACCAGTTCGTCCCCGCCGAGCTGATCGTCCACGACGGCGACGAGGTGATCACCGCGTGCCTGGCCGAGCTCGGCCTGTGCTCGGCCGGCAAGTCCCCTGTGGCCCGCGAACTCGGCCGTCTGCTGGACGCGCCGGCCACCCACCTGGACACGGTCTAGCCGCGCGACGTCACCGGCGCGGGCTCGAGGGCGGCAGCCACCGACGCCTCGTCGTGACGGTTCGCGACACACCTGCGGACCTGCCGGACATGACCTAGGCATGAATGTCACTGACACCGAGCCTCCGGAGCGCACCCAGCGCTTCGGCCGCCTCTACGAGCAGACGTATGCCCCGTTGCTGCGGTTCGTCGAGCGTCGCGTCCACCCTTCTCACGCCGAGGACGTGGTCGCCGACGTGTTCCTCGTCGCTTGGCGGCGCCTGGACGACGTGCCGCCGGCGGTGGATGAGGCGCGGGCTTGGCTGTTCGGCGTCGCGCACCGCACACTCCGCAATGGGTTGCGGGCTGACCAGCGACGGCAGGCGCTCACCGTCCGCATCGCCGACGGCCGGCTGACCGGTGCCGCGCCGGCCGGGCTGGACCCCGAACTGGTGGCACGCCGGCTCGACCTCGTCCAGGCGTGGCGGCGGCTCAGTCCGATCCACCGGGAGACGCTCGCCTTGGCCGTGTGGGATGGCCTCACAGCCCCGCAAGCCGCGCGGGTACTCGGTATTTCCCCCGTCGCGTTCCGGCTTCGGCTCACCCGGGCCCGGCGTGCCCTGCGCCACCACACCGACGCGGCTCCCACTGCGAAAACCCAGCCCCTGACGACCGCCACCGACTCTCGGAGCACGCGATGAACGACATCCTCGACCGTACCCTGCGCGACCTCGACCCCGCTGTAACCCCTGCCGACCTCGACACCAGCACCGATCCCAAGGCTCGTTCCCTGCTGGCCCGGGTGGTCGCCACCGACCCGATGGGCGTGCCCGCACCGACGATCAGCAGCCGTCGCGTGCTCACTGCCCGGCGGCTCGCCATGGTGAGCGGAGGTGTGGCTGCCGGCATCGCGGCGGCGTTGCTGCTGCCCGGCGTGTTCGGCGGCGGCACGGCGATGGCAGCGTGGACCGCGACACCGCACACGGTGAGCGGTGACCGGGCCGCCGAGGCCCAGGAGAAGTGCCTCGATAACGCCCGGGACGACGCCAGGCGCACGACTGGGCGCGAGTTCGGTTTCCGACCCGTGGTGACCGAGGGGCGGGGGCCTTGGACGCTCGTCTACGTCAACGACGGTGGCAGCCACCTGGCCGAGATCACCTGCCTGCTCCGCGATGGCGACCTCGTCGGCTCGCATGGCAGCACGCCGGGGCCCGGCGCGCAGCCGCTTCCGCCTGCTCCGGCGGGATCGGCGCGGGCGTCCCTCGGCGCGGGCACGAGCTCGAGTGAGGAGAGCGTGCGTACGGTGACCGGCAGGGTCGGTGCCGGCGTGGTGGGCCTGGAACTCGCCACAGAGGCGAAGGGCAGCGTCACCGCGACCGTCACCGGCGGCTACTTCGCGGCCTGGTGGCCGGACGCACCGATGACGGAGGAGCGCGAGAACGCCTCACGCCGGGGCGGCGTCACGGGCGTCACGACCATCCTCCAGGACGGGTCGCGGCGCAGCGTCTCGCTCGAGGAGCTCACCGGCCGGACGAGCACGCAGGTGAACACCCCGGCCACGAGCGGCTCCGTAAAGCTCGACTGACCTGGCCATCCGCGGCGTTGCCCTGCCTCACGGCAGGTGGACGGACCACGGGCCGGCGGCCTCGTCCAGTTCGCCGGCCCGCGAGCGCGGCCTCAATCCTGGCGCAGCCCGAGCGCCTCGGCAGCCGTCTCCAGCGCGGCCAGGTGCTCGTCGACCGAGCCGAGCCCGGCTCCCATGGTGTTGACCGCGATGTGGGTGGCACCGGCCTCCCGCCACCGGCGCGCCAGCTCGGCCAGTTCCTGCGCACTGCCCGTCCAGTCGACCCGCCCTTCCATGCCGAGCGAGGCGGGATCGCGGCCCGCCTCGGCGGCGGCATCGTCGACGATCGCCTTGGCCTCATCCAGCTCCGGGCCCGGGGACATCTGCGGGAACCAGCCGTCGGCCAGCCTCCCGGCGCGGCGGTACGCCCGAGGTGAGTAGGCGCCGAACCAGACGGGGATCGGCCGCTGCACCGGCAGCGGGGCCAGTCCGGCTCCGGTCACCTTGTCGAAGGCACCCTCGAAGGTGATCGACGGCTCGGTCCAGAGCCTGCGCATCAACGCGACCTGCTCCTCGATGCGCCTGCCCCGGGTGGTGAAGTCCTGGCCGAGGGCTTCGTACTCGACATGGTTCCACCCGAGTCCCACGCCCAGCCGCAACCGGCCGGCGCTGAGCAGGTCGACCTCGGCCGCCTGCTTGGCCACCAGGGCCGTCTGGCGCTGGGGCAGGATGATGACGGAGGTGACGAGTTCGAGCGAGGTCAGGGCGGCAAGGTAGCCGAACAGGACCATCGGCTCGTGGAACGTGCTGCGCACGTCGTAGGGGCCACGCCAGCCCCGGTGAACCTCGGGGTCCGCCCCGACGACGTGGTCGTAGGCCATCACGTGCCGGAAGCCGAGCGCCTCGACTCCCTGCCCGTAGGCGCGCACGGCGCCCGTGTCCGCCCCGATCTCGGTCTGGGGAAAGACGACACCTATCCGCACTCTCGCTCCCGTCTCGTGCAAGCCGAACGTACCGACCATCATCGCGTGCGCTACCCCGGTCGAGCGCAAGCGACTGTCTCCGGTCGGCCCGTGTTCGTGAAACGGTCGCCCGGCGGCCGTGCTGGCGGCGGTCCGTCAGCACGGTGATGACGTGGCTGGTGTGTCCGGCCAGCGGGGCCAGAGCGTGACCTGCGACCCAGTCCTCGGCGGCGGCCGGTCTGGCGCGCGGCAGACACTGCCCGGCCCGGCCGCCGGGGACGGCGATCACATCGTGCGGCCGGCGGGACGCCGGTTCGGCGTCGTAGACACCCCGAGGGTGGCCATTCGTTCGCGGGGGACCGTAGGTTGGAGTCGTGTCAGTGGATCTTACTGTGTCGCTCCCCCGACCAATAACGTTGGCCACGATGCTGCAGAGCGCGACTCGAACCATGAAGTCTCTCCTGGAGATGAGCGCTGTGCCCACCATGGCCATTGGAGTGGGCCGGGAATATCAGGAGGGAACTCCCCGCTCGATGGGTAGAGCTCTGAATGATAACGAGCTGCACGCGCTGATGATCGGCGGAAGCATTCCCTCCGAGCCTACGGACGATCTCGGCGGCTCACTATTCTTCGAAGTGGAAATAGCCGGCCATCGGGATCGAGCGTGATTGCATATATTCGACAACCCATGGTTGCCGGAATTCGATGACGAGGGAACGCTGCCAGTAGTCGAAGCCATCGTCAGTCCTACCAGGACCGTAGTCGGAGTCGTGGTATCCCTCTCTGTGGCTCTAGGGGTGGCGATCGCGAGCGCGGGTAGAGTGGTCCAGGATGAGATTAAGGTGATGTCATCCGATCTCGATGATTTCGAGTCATTCATTGCCGAGTATGGACTAAAAGGGGGCGGAGGGAACTTCGTCGATCGGTGTGAGCATTTCCTGCGGCAGTTTCCCCAGCTCAACGGCTGTCCTCTGGACGTCTCGATGCACTGATAATCTGCAGGAATTCCAATGTCGAGGCATCCTGACTCGACATCCCGGACATCGGACGTGGGGCCGTCAGCCTAGGACCACGACCCAGCCGTTGGCGGTGCCGACATATATCGCGCCAACAGTTCCTTGCGTGGGGACGTCGCAGGGCGGACCACTCTTCATGAAGTCGGGCAGCCTGCCCCGCGAGAGGTTCTCGGCGTCTATGTAAAGCTCCACTCCCGTCTTAGCTCGTCGCCGAATCCCAGGACGAGATTGAACCCAACCGCTACGACTACCCGCACCTGCTCGCCTTCTGCGGGGTGTTCACGGACAGTTCCGGCCTTGGGCGCAAGAGGGACTGAAAGGATCGCTTCCCGGCGCGGCGTTGATCGTTTGCCGGACCGCCGAGCCTCCTCCCATGTGATGTGTGGAAGCGTGGTATTGGTGGATGAGCCAGACGCCGCCCGCCCGTTTGGCCACGATCGACAGGCATATCAGGTGGACGTCACCGGTAGCTGCGGTGAAGGTCACCTCCGCAAATCCGTGCACGGTCTCCTGGCTCAGCTGGCCACCGGATATCACCTTGACCTGTGCCGTCGTGCCGCGGGGGACCCTGGCGTAATAGTCGAAGATCTCCTGTGGACCGTGTCCCAGCTTCGGACTGATGCCCTGGAAAAGCGCGTCCTGGCTGAACAGGGCAGCGATCCCGGCCGGGCGGTGTGCGTTGAAGGCCTGCTGCCAGTCGTGGAGCAGCCTGGTGAGGACGTCTGTGGCCCTGGTGTCGGTCATCGCGGGGAACCTCCGTGCAGGGCTTCCCGCGTCCACTCGTGTCGCGGCTGCGTGTGCAGCTGCCAGTAGTGCTCGGCGATGTCGTCAGGGTCGAAGTCGGTACCTGGGGCGACCGGGCCCGCAACGGTGACGCTCGCCACGTGCACTCCGGCAGGGCCGTACTCCTGGTCGAGCAGGGTGACCAGGGTACGGACACCTGCCTTGCCTAGAGAGAGGCTCACGTACCGCGGCTTGGGCTCTGGCATACCGCCCGTGATGAGGATCGTTCCATGCCCGCGTGCCGCCATGGCGGGCGCGATGTGAGCCGCAGCGTTGAGCGCGCCAACCACGTTCACCGCCCAGGCCTCCAGATGGCCGCGTACTGACAGCTCGCCCGGCGCGTCCGCCTGGATGATCGCGGCGTTGTACACGACGACGTCCGGCACGCCGTGCTCGCGGACAACCTCGTCAAGCGCGGCCTTCAGCCCAGCCTGATCTGTGCTATCGGCCTTCAACGTGACAACGGGGACTCCACTGCGAGCAACCGCATTGGCCCCGGCACGCAACGTCCGGTCGCTCCGAGCGATCAGCGCTATCGGCAACCGCTCCCTGGCGAATTTCCGAGCCACCGCCTGCCCGATCCCCGGACCTGCACCAATGATCACGGCACCCGGCATTGTCTACTCCTTACTCTGTGGATCAGCGATACTCGGGACGGTAAGGCATCACATCCATGTGAAGGTCAAGGGGGACGGAACGGGATGCGGATCGGCGACCTGGCCCACAAGACCGGGGTGAACAGGCGACTGCTGCGCTACTACGAGGAGCAAGGCCTCCTCAGGCCGGTCCGGCTGGACAATAACTACCGCGAGTACACCGAGCCGGACATCGCGAAAGTGCGCCACATCCGCACCCTGCTCGCCGCCGGGCTTTCCACCGCCGTCATCTCCCGGGTTCTGCACTGCGTGCACGGAGCTGACGAACTGGTAGTGCCTTCCGGCTGCCCGACCTTCATCGACGACTTACGACGCGAACGGGCTCATATCGCCAAAATGATCAATCAGCTTGAGAGTTCGCAGGAGATCCTGGACTCGATCCTCGATGCGGCACTACAACAGCCAGCGGATGTGACGCCAAAACCCGCAAGTCACGCCTCACCCTAGAACTGCTCAACGTGGCAGCTCAGGCGGCTCCGCCCGGCGCAGCTCACGGACCTCCCGCACGAGCTCGGCGATCCGCTGCGCATCGGCTGTCGAGGCGCCTGGACGCCGTCCTCCACCGACCTCGGCCTGACGGACCCGGCCGCGCGACACCTCGCGGTGCACGCCGAGTTGCTGGCTACCCGGGCGATGGCACCCGGCGCGTCAGCCCTCTGCTCGCGGACCTTAAAGACCATCCGCACCGTACGCTCACGTACTTCCTGCGGGTACTTCCTGAGGGCCGGCATCGCGTGTGATCTCTCTTCCGCCAGCATGCCGACTTCGGAGGTCTCCAAGAAAGTCGGAGCGGAGCCTCTGCCTTTACGCCGTAGATCATCATCAAGGCACTGCCTGAGACGAGCTCGGGTGAAGGCACGTCTGTTGAACATCAGCCACCACGCGGGGTTACCGAACGAGTCCGCTGCCGGCCGTTGCGAGGCGGCGGAAGGAAGGCAGTGACGGCTCATCCGGGGGTCAGATCAGGGTCAGATGATCAAAAAAGCCGGACCCCGCTCTGGGAGTCCGGCTTCTGACCTGCTGCTATGTGGTGGGCGATACTGGGATCGAACCAGTGACCTCTTCGGTGTGAACGAAGCGCTCTCCCGCTGAGCTAATCGCCCGCCCTGCCCGGCCCCCGTAGGGCCCGACGGAGAAAACCATACCGCACTCCCGCACCCGCTGGCGAAACGGTAGGCGGCGGGGTGAGGATTCGGGGTGAAACGCGGCGGTTGCCCACCGCTGTGGCAGGCCCTTGGCATACCATCGTCGTGTCCCGGCTGTACGCCCGAGGTGATCAGGAGCAGGAACGATCACCGGCGGCCTCCTGGGCGAGATCCACAAGACGCAAAACCCTTGCAAATACGACCCGACTGATCCCGTTTAGCCTGGTAGATGCCTAAATGTCCAGCTGTGAGTTGCGTTACAGAAGGCCCTTGGAGCGGAATCTTTCCAAGAGGTTCCTTCGTTCCGCCGTCAGAGCTCGGACGCGGACGAAGTACGCCCGAGCAGTGATAGCCCCGTAGAGGGGACCTTCGACAAAAAGGTTTGGCTGACGATGAACAGCACCACCGTCTCCGCCGAGCTTGGCCTTCGGCTTGTGGTCCCCGACCGTACTACCGTCCCCCTGCTCGCCGGGCTGAGCTACACAGCCGACGATCCGTATGCCATCCGCATGGCCTTCCACGTAGGGAACGACGAACCGGTCGAGTGGATCTTCGCCCGTGAGTTGCTGACCGTCGGCATCGTGCGGCGGGTCGGCGACGGCGACGTGCAGGTGTGGCCCGCGCGCGCCGACGGCGAACGCACCCTGCACATCAGTCTGACCTCCCCCTTCGGGCAGGCGCTGTTCGAGGTGCCGCTGGCCCCGCTCACGGAGTTCCTGCACCGTACGTATGAGAAGGTGCCGGCGGGGCGGGAGACCGACTACATGGATCTGGACGCCGAGCTGTCCAACATGCTCTGGCCGAGCTGAGCACGCGACCGCCCCCCGTCAGCCGAGTTGGTCGAGGATCTTTCGCATCCTGGCGATCTCGATGCTCTGGCCCGCGTACACGTCTCGCGCCAGGAGCCGCATCCGCTGGTCCTTGCCTCCGGCCAGCGCCTCCTCCGCCATCTTGAGCGCGCCCTCGTGGTGCCTGATCATGAGCTGCAGGAACATGCGGTCGAAGGCGCCGGCCTCGGCCGCGCGCAGGGCCTTCAGCTCGTCCTCCGTCGCCATCCCGTACCCTTCCATGCCGCCGCCGTGGTCGTGACCGGACGGGACGCGGCGGCCCAGGCCGGTCAGCCACTCCGACATGATGGTGATCTCGGGCTGCTGGCTGATGGCGATCTGCTGGGCGAAGCCGAGCACGGACGCCGTGGTGGTGCGGCCGGCCGCCAGGCCGGCCATCTCCAGTGCCTGGCGGTGGTGGGGGATCATGCCTTCGGCGAAGCGCACGTCGGCCGCCGTGGGCGTGGGAGGCACCTGGCCGAGGCGTTCGCCAGGGGTCGCGGTGCGGGCCGTCGCGCCGGGGCCTTCTGGGACGATCACGGGGGCCTCGGTGCCGATCGCCGACGGCTGCTCGGGCTCGTCACCGCAGCCCGCCAGGGCGGCGGATGTCAGCAGAACTGTGACCCATAGCGCGCGCATTCCGGATCTCCCTGGCATAGCTTCCATACTGAGCTATCAGACGAGGGGGCAGGCGTGATCTTCGCCAAGGTTCGACGGGCCGCGCTGGGGGCGGCCTTCCTGCTGGTCACCGCATGTGCCGCGAGCCCCGAGCCGGAAGGGGACGCGTCGCCGCCGGCCAGCGGGCAACCGCAGACGTCGGCGAGCCAGGCCGCGCCCGGCGAGGTGCTGACGAGCGACAACGTCACGCACGTGGTGAACGTGCCGCGCACCGCCCCCCTCAACGGCCCGATGGACTGGAACACCGACCTGGCCTTCCAGGGCGACTACCTCTACATGGGCAACTTCGGCGGTTTCTCGATCTTCGACATCAGCGAGCCGACCACCCCGAAGATCGTCAGCCAGGTGTCCTGCCCCGCCCAGCAGAACGACGTGTCGGTGTACGAGAACCTGCTGATCCTGTCGATCGACGCGCCGCGCAGCGGCGAGGACTGCGACTCCACCGAGAGCCAGGCCTCGTGGGAGGGCCTGCGGATCTTCGACGTCAGCGACAAGAAGAGCCCGAAGTACGTCGGAGCCGTCGCCACCGAGTGCGGCTCGCACACCCACACGATGGTGCCCAAGGACGGCAAGCTGTTCGTGTACGTCTCCTCCCCCGGCCCCGAGCCTTCGTCCGAGACCTGCCCGCCGCCGCACCAGCTGCTGCAGATCGTGGAGGTGCCGCTGGACGACCCGAAGTCGGCCAAGGTGGTGGCCAGCCCCGAGATCCCGATCGAGGGCCAGGGTGAGGCCACCGGCTGCCACGACATCACCGCCTACCCCGAGAAGAACCTGGCCGCGGCCGCCTGCTTCGGCGACGGCTTCCTGCTCGACATCACCGACCCGGTGAGCCCCAAGCTCATCCAGCAGGTCACCGACGATGAGAACTTCCAGATCTGGCACTCGGCCACGTTCAACAACGACGCCACCAAGGTGCTGTTCACCGACGAGCTGGGCGGCGGCTCGGCCCCGACCTGCACCCCGGCGGTCCCCGCCACCAAGGGCGCGAACGCCGTGTACGACATCGTGGACGGCAAGCTGGAGAAGCGCGGCTACTTCAAGATCCCGCGTGAGCAGCAGGAGACCGAGAACTGCGTCGCCCACAACGGCTCGCTGCTGCCGATCCCGGGCAAGGACATCATGGTGCAGGCGTGGTATCAGGGCGGCGTCTCGTTCCTCGACTTCACCGACTCCGCCAACCCGAAGGAGATCGGCTTCTTCGAGCGCGGCCCGTACCCGGAGGACGGGATCGCCGGCTCCTGGTCGGCGTACTACTACAACGGGTACGTGTACTCGGCCGACATCCAGATGGGCCTGGACGTGCTGAAGATCGACGATCCGCTGACGGACCCGGCCAAGGACGTGAAGATGGACGACTTCAACGTCCAGACCCAGAAGAGCTACTGAGCCGGTGAGCGGCTCGGCGCCGGCCGGGCCGCTCACGCGCGGGATCAGGGGTCGAGGTCGGCGGCGGCCCGCTCGGCGAACACCCGCATGGCCTGGGCGGTGACGGGGCCGAGGGCGGCGGGCAGCGCGGTGTCGTCGACGCGGGCGATCGGCTGGACGTCGCGCGTGGTGGACGTGAGGAACGCCTCCTCGGCCGTGTAGAGCGACGACAGCGGCACGTCCATCTCCTTGGCCCCGAACCACTCGATGACCAGCGCCCGGGTGACGCCCGCCAGGCAGCCGGCGTCGAGCGTCGGGGTGAGCAGCTGGCCGTCGCGGACGATGAAGACGTTGGAGCCGGTGCCCTCGCACAGGTTGCCGGCCAGGTTGCCGAAGATCGCCTCGCCGCCGCCGCGGGCCTTGGCGTAGGCCAGCGCCTTGGCGTTGTCGCCGTAGGAGGTGCTCTTGACGCCGGACAGGGCGCCGCGTTCGTTGCGCGGCCAGGGCACGACGGTGACGTCGGCGGCGGCGGGGAACGGCTTCTGCTCGTCGACGATCACGACCGAGGTGGCGCCCTGGTTTCCGCGGTCGGAGCCGAGCGGGCCGGGGCCGCTGGTGTAGGTGACGCGGACGCGGCCGAGCGGCCAGGCGGGGGCGGCGGCCAGGCACCGGGCGATGCCGTCGGCGATGGCCTCCAGGTCGGGCTCGGGCAGGTCCATGCGCTGGGCCGAGAGCTTGAGCCGGTCGAGGTGGCGGGTGAGCGCGAAGGACCGGCCATTTACGATCTTGATGGTCTCGAACACGCCGTCGCCGACCATCAGTCCGTGGTCGAACACCGAGACGGTGGCCTGCGCGGGGTCGAGAAGCTCCCCGTTGACCCAGACAGGGACGTTCATCGATTTCCTCCTGAGGATGCCAGTGTGATGAGCCGGGACGCCTTGAGCTCGGTCTCGGACCATTCGCGCCCGGGGTCGCTCCCCCAGGTGATGCCCGCTCCGGTGCCGAAGCGGATCTGGCCGGAGCCGATCCAGAACGTGCGGATGCCGACGGCCAGCGCCGCCGTGCGCCGGTCGGCGTCGACCCAGCCCACCGCCCCACAGTAGGGCCCGCGGGGCTCGGGTTCGAGCTCATTGATGATGCGCAGGGCCGACGATTTCGGCGCGCCGGTGACCGAGCCGGGCGGGAACGTGGCGGCGAACAGCTCGGCCCAGCCCGCGCCGGGCTCCAGCCGGGCCCGGACGGTGGAGACGAGGTGGACGAGGCCGGGGTGCTCCTCGACGGCGCACAGCTCGGGCACCTCGACGCTGCCGGTGGCGGCGACCCGGCCCAGGTCGTTGCGGACCAGGTCGACGATCATCACGTTCTCCGCGTAGTCCTTGTCCAGCAGGTCGGCGGCGGTGGCGCCGGTGCCCTTGATGGGCCGGGACTCGACCACGTCGCCGTCGCGCGACAGGTAGAGCTCGGGCGAGGCGGAGATCACGTCGAGGCCGGGCAGGTGGACGACGGCGGCGTGCGGGGCGGGGTTGCCGGCGGCCAGGCGGGCGGCGAGCGCCAGCGGGTCGGCCCCGGCCGCCAGCGGCGCGGTGAGGACACGGCAGAGGTTGGCCTGGTAGACCTCGCCCCGCTCGATGGCGGCGCGGATGGCGCGCACGCCGCGCTCGTAGGCGGCCCGGTCGAGCGAGCTGCGCCACTCCTCGGGGCGCGGGCCGGGCCAGGGGCCGCGCGGCGCGGGCAGCGGGGCGCGGCGCACCCGGTCGAAGCGGGCGCAGGTGACCTTGCCCTCGTAGCCGACGACGACGGCCCACCAGCCTTCGCCGTCGAGCGCGGCGAGGTCGGTCGTCACGTCGCGCAACCCGGTGGCGAGCCGGCCGCCTACATGCGCGTAACCGTCGTACACGCCTGCCATTCTCCCAGCATTCCGGCGAGCTCCGTCGCGGCCGGGAGCGCCGGTTCCGGGAGGATCGCGTACACGGTGCGGGTGGGCATCTGGCCGCGCAGGCGGCGCAGGACGAGCGAGGACGGCACGGCGCGGGCGGCCAGTTCGGGCACGAGCGTGACGCCGAGCCCGGCGGCGACGAAGCCGAACTTGCCTGACCACTCGGCGACCCGCAGCCCGCCGCGCGGGGTGAACCCGGCGGCGGCGCACGCGGCCAGGAGCAGGGTGGGCCGGCCGCGCGGGGCGGCTTCGATCCACCGCTCGCCGGCCAGCTCGCGCAGGTCGACGTCGTCCTCGCCGGCCAGCCGGTGGTCGCGGGGCAGCGCGACCAGGAGGCGGTCCCGCAGCAGCGGGACCAGGCGCAGGTCGCCGGGCGGGGTGACCAGGTAGTCGCTGATCACGGCCAGGTCGAGCGCCCCGGCGTGCAGGCGCTCGACGAGGTGCGGGCTGAGCCCTTCGATCACTCGCAGGTCGACGCCGGGGCGGCGGTCGGCGAACCGTCTCAGGGTGGCGGGCAGCAGGTCGGCGTTCGCGGTGGCGAACGAGCCGACGCGCAGGGTGCCGCCGCTGCCGCGGTGCAGCGCGGTCAGCTCCTCCCCCGCCCGGTCGAGCCGGTCGAGGACGTCGGCGGCGTGCCGGTGCAGCAGGTGTCCGGCGGAGGTGAGCCGTACGCCCCGGGGCAGGCGTTCGAACAGCGGCCCGCCGGCGGCGCGTTCGAGCGCGGCGACACGGCGGGAGACGGCGGACTGGGTGTAGCCGAGCAGTTCGGCGGCGGCGGTGAACGACCCGCTCCTGGCGACCTCGTCGAACAGGCGCAGGGTCGCGGTGTCGAAGGCATTCGTGTCCAGCATGGCTGCCATGCAATCTAGTCGGTGGTGGAATACCGTGCGCTCGGTTTCACTGTGGGACGTGATTGCATTTCTCGGACAGGGACGCATGGGCGTCCCCATGGCCCGGCGGCTCACGGCGGCCGGGCATCAGGTGACCACGTGGCGGCGCGGGACCGGGGTGACGGCCGCCGAGGCGGTCGAGGGCGCGGACCTCGTCATCACGATGCTGCGGGACCCGGCCGCGGTGCGCGAGGTGCTGACGGCGGTGCGGCCGGGGCTGCGGCCGGGGGCGACGGTGGTGGAGATGTCCACGATCGGCCCGGAGGAGGTGCGTGGGCTGCGCGACCTGCTGCCGCCGGAGGTGGGGCTGGTGGACGCGCCCGTGCTGGGCAGCGTCGGCCCGGCGGCCGACGGCACGCTGACGGTGCTGGCGGGCGGGGACGTCTCCGGCTGCCGGGCGGTGCTGGAGGTGTTCGGCGCCGTGCGCGAGTGCGGCCCGCTCGGGTCCGGCGCAGCGCTCAAGCTGGCCGTCATGAGCGCGCTCGTGCCCGCCCAGGTGCTGGTGGCCGAGACGCTCGCGTACGGGGCCGCGCACGGGGTGGAACGCGCGGCGCTGATGGAGGTGCTGGCGGGCACTCCGCTCGGCCGGGTGGCGGAGCGGCTGCGCGAGCCCGCGCGGGAGACCCGTTACGCGCTCGCGCTGGCGGCCAAGGACCTGGGGCTGGCCGCGTGGCCGGGGGCGACGCTGGCCGCCGCCGCCCACCGGCGGCTGCGCGCGGCGGAGACGGCGGGCCTGGGTGAGCGCGACCTGACCGTCATCGCGGAGCACGTGGCGGAGGACGACGTGGAGCACGACACGGAACGGGACGCCGGGGGGCGGCGGGCGGGCAGGGCCGTGCCGCTCAACCCGGCCACCGTGCCGGCCACGAACGGGATGTACTCGCACGCGGTCCGCGTCGGCGACACCCTCTACGTGTCCGGCCAGGCGGCCTTCGACGAGGAGGGCCGCCTGGTCGGCGAGGGGTCGATGGCCGAGCAGGCCGAGCACGTCTTCCGGTGTCTCGGCGCGATCCTCGCCGACCAGGGCGCGGGGTTCGGCGACATCGCGTTCCTGCGCACGTACCTGACCGACATGGGCGACCGCGCCGAGTACGGGCGGGTGCGCAGGAAGTACATCACCGGCACGCCCCCGGCCAGCACGACCGTGGAGGTCTCGAAGCTGTTCATGCCGGGGCTGCTGCTGGAGGTGGACGCGATCGTCGCGCTGCCTTCCTAGGCGAGCGGGCCGGTGACGGACTCGGCCGCCGCCACCACGCCGCCCTCGGCCACGAGCCGCACCGCCGCGTCGATCTCCGGCGCGAGGAACCGGTCGGGTCCCGGCCCCGGCACGCTCTCGCGCAGCGCCCCGACGACGGCGGCGGTCGCCGGGGCGGGCGTGAGCGGGCGGCGCAGGTCGAGGGCGCGGGCGGCGGTGAGCACCTCGACGGCCAGGACGCGGGTGAGCCCGTCGACCGAGCGGCGCAGCTTGCGGGCCGCCGACCAGCCCATGGAGACGTGGTCCTCCTGCATGGCGCTGCTCGGGATGGAGTCGACGCTGGCGGGCACGGCCAGCCGCTTCAGCTCCGAGACGATCGCGGCCTGCGTGTACTGGGCGATCATGTGCCCGGAGTCGACGCCGGGGTCGTCGGCCAGGAACGCGGGCAGGCCGTGGTTGCGCGCCACGTCCAGGAAGCGGTCGGTGCGCCGCTCGGACATGGAGGCCAGGTCCGCGGCCACGATGGCGAGGAAGTCCAGCACGTACGCGAGCGGCGCGCCGTGGAAGTTGCCGTTGGACTCGACCCGGCCGTCGTCGAGCACGGCCGGGTTGTCGACCGCGCCGGCCAGTTCGCGCGCCGCGACGGCAGCGGCGTGCGCGATCGTGTCGCGGGCGGCCCCGGCGACCTGCGGGGCGCAGCGCAGCGAGTAGGCGTCCTGGACGCGGGTGCACGCCCCGGGGTCGCGGTGGCTGGCCATGATGCCGGAGCCGGCCAGGATCCTGACCATGTTGGCGGCGGCCGCGGCCTGGCCGGGGTGCGGGCGCAGGGCCTGCAGCTCGGGGGCGAACACGCGGTCGGTGCCGAGCAGCGCCTCGACGCTCATCGCGGCGCTGACGTCGGCCGTCTTGGCGAGCCCGGTCAGGTCGGCGATGGCCAGGACGAGCATGCCGAGCATGCCGTCGGTGCCGTTGATGAGGGCCAGGCCCTCCTTGGCGGCCAGTTCGACCGGTTCGATCGCGGCCTGCTTCAACGCCTCGGCGGCCGGCATCGGCTTTCCTGAGCCGTCGCGTACGACTCCCTCGCCCATCAGCGTGAGGGCGACGTGGGCGAGCGGCGCGAGGTCGCCCGAGCAGCCGAGGCTGCCGTACTCGTGCACCACCGGCGTGATGCCCGCGCTGAGCAGCGCGGCGAGGGTCTTGGCCGTGGTCGGGCGGATGCCGGTGTGGCCGGTGGCGAGCGTGTGCAGGCGCAGCAGCATGAGCGCGCGCACCACCTCGGTCTCCACCTCGGGGCCGCTGCCCGCGGCGTGCGAGCGCACCAGCGAGCGCTGCAGCCGGGCGCGGAGTGCCGGGTCGATGTGGCGGGTGGCGAGCGCGCCGAACCCGGTCGAGATCCCGTACGCGGGGACGGGGGCCTCGGCCAGGTCGTCCACGCGCTGGCGGGCGGCCGAGACCGCGGCCATCGCGTCGTCGGTGAGCCGGACGGGGGCGCCGTGGCGGGCCACCCTGATGACGTCGTCGAAGGTGAGGGGTTCGGGACCGACGTTCACGACCTCGTTGTCGCGCATGATGTGCTTCTCCCGTTCAGGTAACCGGCGAATGCGATGTTAGCTCCTTACCGGTGAACAGCGCGGCCAGCCCTTCCCGTCCCTCTCCGGTGAGCACGACCGCCCGCGGCAGGCTGCCCCTGCGGTACCAGCCGCGCTCCAGCAGCACCGCGGTGACCGCGGCGCCGAGCGCGCCGCCGAGGTGGGGCCGGCGCTCGGTCCAGTCCAGGCATTCCGGGGCGAACCTGCGCCTGGCCCGGCGTGCCCGCGCGACGTCCACGCCCAGCCCGGCCAGCAGCCGCTCGCCCTGCGGGGTGACCCGCTCGCCGTCCAGGCAGCCGTGCCCGCGCAGCGCGTCCAGCAGCGCCACGCCGGCCCGCCCGGCGAGGTGGTCGTAGCAGGTGCGCGCCTCCTCCAGCAGCCGGGCCTGCCGTGACTGCCGCAGTGACCGCACGGGCGGCCGCGCGCTGATCCTGGCGAGCACTTCCAGCACCTCCGCGATCTCGTGTCCGGCCAGCCGGTAGTAGCGGTGGCGGCCCTGCCGGGTCACCTCGACCAGCCCGCCGTCGAGCAGCCGGGCCAGGTGGGAGCTGGCGGTGGCCGGGCTCACCCCGGCCGTCCGGGCCAGTTCGCCGGCGGCCAGGGCGCGCCCGCCGAGCAGCGCCGTCAGGATCGCCGCCCTGGCCGGGTCGGCGATGAGCGCCGCGACCGGCGCGATGTCGGCATCGGTGTGACGGTCCATGTGGCGACGGTAGCCCAGGCACGTTTCGGCTCCGGTCGAACCGTCAACCCGCCTACCCGGGGGCTCGCCGCCCATGCTCCTCGATAGGGTGACGGGCGTGCATGAACAGGCAAGAGTCGCGCTGGTCACCGGCGCCTCCAGAGGTCTGGGCGCCGCGATCGCGCGCCGGCTGGGCGCGGACGGCTGGACGGTGGCGGTCAACTACCGGTCCGACGCCGCCGGCGCCGCCGAGGTGGCGAGCGAGATCCGGGCGGCGGGCGGGCGCGCCGAGGCGTTCCCCGCGGACGTGACGGACGAGACCGCCGCCGGGCTGGTGGCCGAGGTCGCGCGGACGCTCGGGCCGGTCGAGGCGCTGGTGCTCAACGCCACCGGGCCGCAGCCCGAGCTGGGCGTCGAGGAGCTCACCTGGCAGGCGCAGCTCGACCAGCTCACGTTCTTCGTCAAGAGCCCGACCCTGCTGGTCCAGGCCTGCCTGCCCGCCATGCGGGAGCGGGGCAGGGGCCGGGTGATCCAGATCGGCTCCGACGTCGTGGACCGCTGCCTGCCGCGCACCTCCGCCTACACCGCGGCCAAGGCGGCCCAGCACGCGATGACCCGGTGCTGGGCGCGCGAGCTCGGCCCGTACGGGATCACCGTGAACGTGGTCGCGCCCGGCTGGATCCCGGTCGAGCGGCACGCCGGCCTGGAGGTCGACGACTACGTGGCGGACGTCCCGGTGGGCCGGATCGGCACGCCGAGGGACGTCGCGGCGGCCGTGGCGTTCCTGGCCTCCGAGGAGGCGGCGTACGTGACCGGGCAGCGCTTCACCGTCAACGGCGGCCACACGCCGTCCCCGGCCTGACCGGTTGGGCGGGGACGATCCGGTTTGGGGAGTCGGCGAGTATTCGCTAGAGTTCTCTCGTCACCCGGCGTGCGCCGGGCGGGCGCGGAAGTGGCTCAGGGGTAGAGCATCACCTTGCCAAGGTGAGGGTCGCGGGTTCGAATCCCGTCTTCCGCTCGGGTCTCGTACGCGGACGATTAGCTCAGCGGGAGAGCGCTTCCCTGACACGGAAGAGGTCACTGGTTCAATCCCAGTATCGTCCACCATCCGCTCCAAGAGGTCAGGTCCCGTGATCACGGGCCTGGCCTTCTCGCGTTTCCGGCCCGTGCGAGGTCCGGCCGGTGGGGGTGATCGCTGCCGATAGAGTCCTGGTCATGGATGGCGAGGGCGTGCGGAAGGTGCTGGCCGATTCGGGGGTGGACGCCCGGCGGTTCCGCACGGCGCTCGCGCTGCTGTGCGAAGGCGACTGGTGGACCCTGGCCGGCCTGGTCCGGGAGACCGCCACCTCCAGGCGGGGCATCGAGTCGTTGCTGCGCGAGATGTCGCCCGAGCGCTCCGGCGACCGGTTCCGCCTCACGCCGGAGCAGGCCGCCGCCTGCCGCGAGCTGCTCGATGAGGACGCCGGGCCCGGCCACGCGCCCGCCGATCCCGTCGCCCACCTGCTGCCCCGGCACGCCGGGGTGGTGGAGGTCCTGGAGCGGCTGATCGCCGGGGCGCCGCGTGGCCGCCACGTACTCGATCACGTGGCGGCGACGCCGGAGACCGTCGTGCGGCGGGCGCTGCTGCTGGGGGCGCGGTTCTGGCTGCGGGACGCCGGGGTGCTGTGCGTCGGCGACCACGATCTGACCTCTCTGGCGATCAAGTTGATCCATCCGGAGGCCGACGTGACGGTGGTCGACGTGGACGAGCGGATCCTCGCCTACATCGACGAGCAGGCCGACCGGCTGGGCGTCACGGTGCGCACCCGCTGGGCCGACCTGCGCCTCGGCCTGCCGCCGTCCGTCCGCGAACGGGCCGACCTGGCCGTCACCGATCCTCCGTACACGCCCGAAGGGGTGGGGCTGTTCGTCGCCAGGGCCGTCGAGGGGCTGCGCGACCCGGACCGGGGGCGGGTGCTGCTCGCGTACGGGGCGAGCGAGCGGACGCCGATGCTGGCGCTGAAGGTGCAGGAGTCGCTGCACGAGCTCAACCTCGCCTACGAGGCGATGTATCCAGACTTCAACCGCTATTTCGGCGCGGAGGCCATCGGCTCGGCGGCCGACCTCTACGTGCTGCGCCCGACCACCAAGACCCGGCCCGCCGTCGCCGCCAGGGCCGGCCGCTACGGCACCGCCATCTACACCAAGGGCCCTCAGTCCGTCGAGTCCCGTTCGCCGGCCGCCGGCCCGGCCCTGCCGGAGGGCTTCGAGCCGGGCGTCCTGGTCGGCGACTGGCCGAAGGGCCTGTCCCCCAGGGTTCCCCGGGCCCGGCTGTCCACCTGGCTGGCCAAACCGTACGCCGCCGCGCCCGAGCGGGTGGCCGTCGCGGTGCCGGCGGGCATGGAGGCCGCGCTCCCCCGGCTGCTGCTGGCCACCAGGGCCGGGCACGTGCGGGTGTCACTCGCCGGGCCGCCGGACGACCTGGCCGGGCTGACCGCGCTGCTGTCCCCCGTCTACCGGATCACCGCCGAAGGCCCGGTCCTCGACGCCGTGCGCACCGATCCCGCGCGGGACGCGCCGGGGCGCCTGCTGCGCGCGATCCTCGACCACGCCCACGGCAAGCTCGCCAACACCTGGCGCGAGGGCCTGATCAGGGCGGATGCCGGGCTGACCAAGCGGCAGGCCCGCGAGATCGTCGCCCGGGTCGCGCCGTGGGCCGACGACGTCACCGTGCTGGAGCTGCCCGCCCACCGGCTGCGCGACCTGCCCGCCGCCGTGACCGCCTCGCTCACGGCCGGGGCCGGCGCCCGGGAGTGATCGAGCCTTCGGGAAATGCCGCCTTCGGGAAATGCCGCCTTCGGGAAATACGGTCGAAGGACGGCCGGACGGGCGGGAAGATGGCGGCATGAGCATGATCGGTGACGACGCCGCGTTTCGGGACCTGCACGCGTCGCTGAGCCGGCGCGATCGGCCGGAGGACGTCGCCGAGCTGGTGCTGCGGGTGCTGGCCGGGCGGCTCGGCCGCCGGGAGCGGGTGGTGCTGGAGCGGGCCGCCCGGCATTCGACGCGGCGCGAGGGCTGGTTCTCCTCGATGCCGGCCGACTTCGCGCCGCCGGTCGGAGGCGCCCGCCAGGTGGCGGCGGCCAACCGGCTGTTCGACCAGGATCTCGACGTGGACGGCGACGACCCGGCCGCGCTGCTGGAGTTCGCCGCGCGGACCGGGGAGCCGATCGGGTGGGCACCGGAGCGGGGTGACTTCCTGCGCCACCGGCTCAACCGGCAGGCGCGCGAAGCCGCGGGCCTGGATCTGTCCAAGCGCCAGTACAACCGCAGGTTCCGGGTGCTGCGCAGGGTGGCGGCCAAGGCCGGCGTGCTGGAGATCGAGCGGGACAAGCGCCGGCTGCTGCAGGTCGGGCTGGCCGGGTTCGCGGCCGAGATCCCGTACGAGAGGTTCGCCGGCGACGTGGACGCGGCCTGCTTCGTCGCGTACTACACCGCACGCCGCAAGCGGCGCAGGGAGTTCAGCCTGTCGGGGCGGGAGAACCCGTTCGACGAGATCGCCCAGGTGCTCTTCGCCCGGTGCGGCGAGGGCGCCGACTGGTGGATGATCGCGCAGGCGCGGAGTACGCCCGAGGTACTGGCGCGGCTGCCGGAGGAGGAGCGCGGGCGGCTGCTGGGCCAGTGGTCGGCCGTCATGCGGCACAGTGCGGGGCTGCTGCGCGAGCGGTGGAAGGACGGCGCCGACAGGAAGAACATGATCGTGCGCCGTGGTGACGACTCGACCGCCTGGAACGCCTTCGCCGTCGCCTACAACGCCGCCCGTGCCGGATGGCTCGCCTGCCTGCGGTCGTTGAACGCGCTCGGCCTGCTGGACGCGGCCTGCCCCGGCAAGGTGA
Organism: Nonomuraea sp. CA-218870; assembly: GCF_050936535.1. Lineage (NCBI taxonomy): Bacteria > Bacillati > Actinomycetota > Actinomycetes > Streptosporangiales > Streptosporangiaceae > Nonomuraea > Nonomuraea sp. CA-218870. Next base: position 5,293,865 of record NZ_JBNJMN010000001.1, read on the forward strand.
TGCGGATGATGGCGGCCGACCTGGCCGCCTGGCACCGCTCCGAAGGCGGCGACGTCGACCCCGACACGGCCGTGTGGGCGGCGCTGCCGCTGCCGTGGGAGGTGCTCGACGGGACGGCGCGGTGCACGCGCGCCGACGTGGAGGCCGCGTGCGTGGCGGCCGGTCTTGACGCGGCGGGGTCCGGCTGGACCGCGCCCGCTCCGGCCCGCGGGGTGGCGGTGTTCCGGCCGACGCCCGAGCTGGTGCACGGGGTGAGCGTGGCCGACCCGGTGTGGGCGGCGCTGCTGCGCCGGTCCGGGGTCTTCAGCGGCCGGCCGGTCAAACCGGAACTGGCGGCGGACGCCGCCCACGGGCTGGCCTCGGGCGTGGTGGTCAGCGAGCTGCCGGCCCGGGAACCGCGGGCGGAAAACGGCTAGCGCGATCACCCGGCGTCCGCCAGACTGGGGGCCGCCTCGCCGTAGCTCAGAGGTAGAGCGCCTGGCTCTTCAGACCGGGTGGACGCCGGTTCGAGCCCGGCCGGCGGGACCGTCGACGCTCGCGCGTCGTTCCCGAGCGTCACGGCGGACCTGCGCTGACGGTCAAGGTGATCCTGCACCGGTGCGGGCTGGATCTCTCCACGTCCTGCCACCTGGTGCTACGAGGGCCACCCGCACCGGCGGCCCGGCGGCGACTACCCTGCTTCCTGCCCGGCGCGGCCGGCCGGTTGAGGCTTTCGGGCTGGTTAGGCTTGCAGTAGGAGGGTGTCATGAGGGTCATCCTGTTCGGCGCCACCGGCATGCTCGGCCAGGGGGTGCTGCGCGCCTGCCTGGCCGACGACCGGGTGACGGCGGTGCTGGCCGTCGGCCGCTCCCCGACCGGCCGGGCGCACCCCAAGCTGCGCGAGATCCGGCACGCCGACCTGTTCGACCTGACGCCGGTGGCGGGCGAACTGGCCGGTTACGACGCCTGCTTCTGCTGCGTGGGCGTGTCCTCGGCGGGCATGGCCGAGCGCGAGTACCGGCGCCTCACCTACGATCTCACGCTGTCGGTGGCGCGCACGCTGGCCGGCCTGAGCCCCGGCTCGACGTTCGTGTACGTGTCGGGGATCGGCACCGACGCCCGCAGCCGCACGATGTGGGCCAGGGTGAAGGGCGAGACGGAGAACGCGCTGCTGGCGCTGCCGCTGGAGGTCTACCTGTTCCGCCCCGGCTACGTCCAGCCGATGTACGGGGCCACGTCCAGGACCAGGCTCTACCGGCTGGCGTACGTGGTGGCGGCGCCGTTCTATCCGGTGCTGCGGCGGCTGTTCCCCTCGGCGGTGACCACGACGGAGCAGATCGGGCGGGCTATGATCGCGGTGGCCGAGCGGGGAGCGCCCGGCCGCGTCCTGGACGCGGCGGCCGTCAACGCGCTGTGACCAGGGGAATAACCGGGCGGGCCCGGACGCTGACCTAGCTGTTGAAAGTTCAACAGTACGAGTGGGTGACTAAAATGCAGTTCGGCATCTTCAGTGTCGGCGACGTGACCATGGACCCGACCACCGGGCGCACGCCCACCGAGGGCGAGCGCATCAAGGCGATCATGCGGATCGCGCTCAAGGCCGAAGAGGTGGGGCTGGACGTGTTCGCCACCGGCGAGCACCACAACCCGCCGTTCGTGCCGTCCTCGCCGACGACCATGCTGGGCTACGTCGCCGCCAGGACCGAACGGCTGATCCTGTCGACCGCGACCACGCTGATCACCACGAACGACCCGGTCAAGATCGCTGAAGACTACGCGATGCTGCAGCACCTGGCCGATGGCCGGGTGGACCTGATGATGGGCCGCGGCAACACCGGCCCGGTCTACCCGTGGTTCGGCCAGGACATCCGCCAGGGCATCCCGCTGGCCGTGGAGAACTACGCGCTGCTGCACAGGCTGTGGCGCGAGGACGTGGTCGACTGGGAGGGCCGTTTCCGCACGCCGCTGCAGGGCTTCACCTCCACGCCGCGGCCGCTGGACGGGGTGCCGCCGTTCGTGTGGCACGGCTCCATCCGCAGCCCCGAGATCGCCGAGCAGGCCGCCTACTACGGCGACGGGTTCTTCGCCAACAACATCTTCTGGCCGAAGGAGCACTACATCCGGCTGATCACCCTCTACCGGCAGCGGTACGCCCACTACGGGCACGGCACGCCGGAGCAGGCGATCGTCGGGCTCGGCGGCCAGGTGTTCATGCGCAGGAACTCCCAGGACGCGATCCGCGAGTTCCGCCCGTACTTCGACAACGCCCCGGTGTACGGCCACGGGCCGTCGCTGGAGGACTTCATGGCCGAGACGCCGCTGACGGTGGGCAGCCCGCAGCAGGTCATCGACCGTACGCTCGCGTTCCGCGAGTACTTCGGCGACTACCAGCGCCAGCTGTTCCTCATGGACCACGCCGGGCTGCCGCTGAAGACGGTGCTGGAGCAGCTCGACCTCCTCGGCGAGGAGGTCGTGCCGGTGCTGCGCAGGGAGTTCGCGATCGGCCGCCCGGCCGGCGTCCCCGACGCGCCCACGCACGCCTCCCGCCTCGCCGCCGAACGCGCGAAGGATGCCCTGGAAGCTTCACAGGAGGTCAACCGATGAAGCTCGTCGTCGTCACGGCGGGGCTGACCCAGCCGTCCTCCACCCGCCTGCTCGCCGACCGCCTCGCGCGGGCCGCCGGCGAGCGGCTCGGCGGGGCGCCGGAGCCCGTCGTCGTCGAACTGCGCGACCTGGCGGTGGACATCGCCGGCGCCTTCGTCACCGGCTTCCCGAACACCCGGCTGCGCGGCGCGATCGACGCCGTGACCGGGGCGGACGGGCTGATCGCGGTCACCCCCGTGTTCACCGCCTCCTACAGCGGGCTGTTCAAGTCGTTCTTCGACGTGCTCGACCCGCGGGCGCTGGCGGGCAAACCGGTGCTGATCGCCGCCACCGGCGGGACTCCACGGCACTCGCTGGTGCTGGAGCACGCGATGCGGCCGCTCTTCGCGTACCTGCGCGCCGTGGTGACGCCGACCGCCGTGTACGCGGCCACGGAGGACTGGGGCGGCGGCGGGGACGCCTACGCCGACGGGCTGGCGGACCGGATCGACCGCGCGGCGGCCGAGCTGGCGGACCTCATGCGCCGTACGGGCCCGGCCGCCGCCCGGCCCGCGGCCGTGGAGACCGGCGGGCCGTCCGTCAACGGGCCGGCCGCCGACGGACCGTCCAGCGGGCCGTCCGTCGACGGCGACGCCGGAGCGGACGTCGAAGAGGTGATCCCCTTCGAGGAGTACCTGGCCTCGATCCGGCCCTCGTCCTGACGGAGACCACGTCGTACGGACCGCCGCCTTCCCGCTACTCGCCGTTGCGCAGGTCGGACAGCCGTTTGGGGGTGTACTGGACGTCCTCGAAGCGGACGGTGGCGCCGTCTCCCATCGGGCTCTGGGCGAGGAAGCCCACCTCGGGGTCCCCGTCCAGAGCGAAGTACCGGATGAGGCTCCACGCGCCCGCCCCTTCGGCCACGTGGAAGGCGAAGGCCGAGCCGACGCGCGAGACACGGAGCCGGATGTCGTCGCCGCGCATCGGCACCGAGTTGCAGTCGTCGGAGACGCCGCGGGTCACCACCGAGACGACGGTGGGCGTGCCCTGCGGGGACAGTTCGAGACAGAACTTGGCCCATCGGTCGGCGTCGGCGTGCAGCAGCAGAACGCCCGCGTCGAAGGTGGAGCGCAGGTCGAGCCTGACCCGGGCGCTGAGCGTGAAGTCCCCGTCCAGGCGGCCCACGAGGGCCGGGGCGTTGGCGTACCGGTTCGGCTCGCCGGGGTCGGAGAACAGGTCGGTGCCCGCGGCGGCGGTGATGACGAGTGTGTCGTCGCCCTCGACGCTCCACCCTTCGGGCTCGTTGAGCCAGCGCAGCGGCGCGGGGAACGCGGGCAGGGATACGGCAGCCATCAGATGTCTTCCTCCAGAGTGGTCGCGACCGCGTAGACGGCCGAGATGAGACGGTCGACGGCGCGGGCGTCGCGGAAGGGACAGACCGGTTCGGTCCCGTCGCGGACGCTGCGCGCGAAGTCCGCCATGAGCGGGATGTGCGGATTGGCCGGTGGCGGCAGGTGTTCCTCGACGGTCACGCCGCCGACGGTTCCGCGCACGTACCCCGAGTCGAGGGGGTCGAGCTTCAGCGTCCCGCCGTCGAAGGCGATCAGCAACTGGTCGCGCGGCGGCCCCGGCCGCCACGCCGCGCTCACCTCGCCGCGGGCCCCCGACGGCCAGGCCAGCCGTGCCCGCGCGACCCGTTCGGCGCCGAGAGGGAAGGGCAGGCCGGTCTCCGCTCCGGTCACGACCGGCTCTCCCAGCAGCAGGCAGAGCAGGTCGAGCCGGTGGCTGCCCACGTCGGCGAGCACCCCGCCGCCGGACAGGGCCGGGTCGGTGCGCCACCGCTTGGGGTCGGCGGGGCCGGGGTCGAAGCGGCCCCGGTACTCCACGACCGCCCGGTGGACCGCGCGCCCGTCCAGCAGCTCGTGCGCGCGGCGCACCGCCGGCGCGAGCCTGCGGTAGTAGGCCACCCCCACGTGCCCGCCGGCCAGCTCGGCGGGATGCGGCGGGCCGCCGAGCGGCTTCTCCACGAGCACCGGCAGGCCGGCGCGGACCGCCGCCGCGGCGAGGGGCAGATGGGTCGCCACCGGCGTGGCGACGTAGACCACGTCGGCCGCGCCGAGCAGTTCGCCGTAGTCGCCGGTGCCGAAGCCGGTCGCGAACGCGTCGCAGGTCGCGCGGGCGCGGGCGGCGTCCCGCCCCCAGACGCAGACGACCTTCTCCCCGAGGGCGAGCAGGGCGGGCAGGGCCCGCTTACGCACGATGTCGCCGTAGCCCGCGATCCCCCACTTCAGCCCTGAGCCGGGCATATCGCGATCTTGAGTGTCTTCGCCGGTGGGGTGCGGTAGGGCGTGTCGTGCCCGGCGGGATGCAGGGTGGGACTCTCGGAGAGGCGGTCGAGGGCGTCCTGGAGGTTCTCCAGCGGGTACGTCGCGGTGAGGATCGCGTCCAGGCGCAGCCGCGCGGTGAACGCGGCGGCCAGCCGCACGGCGACCGCCATGGCCTCGGCCCTGGCCGTGTCGGTCGGCTCGGCGGAGCTGTGCACGCGCAGGCCCTTCCGCTCCCACTGGACCAGGTCGAAGGTGACGTGGGTGTCGACGTGGTGGGTGCCGAGGAGGACGACGAGGCCGTTCTGGCGGACCAGGTCGACGCAGGCGCGGGCGGTGTGCGGGGTGCCGACCGCCTCGACGGCGACGTCGAAGTCCGCGCCCAGCTCGCCGGGCACGGTGTGCGGGGACTCCGACAGGACCGTCCGGTCTGCGCCCAGGAGCGCCGACCGTTCCAGCCGCCAGGGATCGAGGTCCGTCACGACGATCTCGGCGGCTCCGCGCAGCCGCGCCACCTGGAGCGCCATCAGTCCGACCGGGCCCTGGCCCACGATCGCCACCCTGTCGCCCAGCCGCACTCCCCGGGTCGCGTGCACGGCCAGCGGCAGCAGCTGCAGGATCGAGCCCTGCTCGAAGGGCACGTCGTCGGGGAGCGCGCCGACGCTGATCTCCCTGGCCGCCGCGAACTCGGCGAACCCGGAGGTGAGCGGGGTGCGCACGAACACCCGCCGCCCGGGGGCGACGCTGGTCACGCGCTCGCCGACGGCCTCGACGGTCCCGGCGATCTCGTGGCCGAAGCAGCCGGTCGCGCAGTGGTCGCGCAGTCCGTAGTAGTGGTAGTACGCCAGGTCACTGCGGTTGCAGACCGTGCAGGCGCCCACCCGGACCAGCACGTCGTCCGGGCCGATGGCCGGCACGGGTGCGTCGTGGTCGAGCCGGATGCTGCGGCGGCCGGCGAGCGAGATGCGGCGCACGCCCCCTCCTTTGCGGGTCGAAGTACGGATGGTCAGAGGCCGGAGGGCGGAGGGAGGCGTAGGGGGTCGCTCCAGTAGAGGTCGCCCGACGGGGTGGCGCCGGTGAGCCGGCCCGCCGCACCGGTCAGCGTGGTCAGGCCGGGGGTCGTGCCGAGCGGGGTCCACGCGTCGTCGTCCGGCAGTCTGCCGTGCAGCCCGCCGCCGGAGTCCAGACCCATCAGCCGCCCGCCCAGGTGGGCGAGCGCCACGAGCCCGGACCCGCCGGTCACCGGCGTCCACGGGCCGGGGAGCGCGGCGGCCAGCGGCCGGCGCCACAGCTCGCCGCCGGGGCCGAGCGCGAACATGGTCCGGTCGACGGGCGCGATCCCGATCGCGCCCGGCGGCGCGGGGTAGATCTCGGTCCACGGGGCCGCCTCGGGGACCGGGTCGCGGACGAGCACGCCGCCTCCGGAGTCCAGGCCGTACAGGACGGCGGGCGCGCCGGACGTGGCCTCGCGCGGCGCGGCCAGCGCCACCAGCCCCGGCGCCGGCTCGATCCGCCGCCACGGCAGGTTCTGCGTGCGCCACCGCCGCACGCCCAGCTCGCCGCCGGGCAGCACGCCGAAGAGCAGGCCGGAGCAGGCGGCCAGCCCGGTCACGGCGGCACCGCCGCCCATCGGCTCCCACCAGCCGGGGGGACCGCCGAGCCGACGCAGCACGTTGCGGGTGACGCGGTCGACGACCGGGTCGTCCACGGCGTCGCCCCAGCCGACCGTGGCCGCGTTGAACACGGTGCCGGCGCCGCGCCGCATGATGCCCATCGTGGCGTGGCCGCCCTGCCCGACGCTCCGCCAGTGGCGCAGGTCGGCGGTGGCCAGGATGGTGAACTCGGCGGGCGTCCCGTCGGCACCGGTCGCCAGCGGCACCCCGTCGACCTCGGTGTACTCGGCGGCGTCGGTCTCGTAGCCGAGGGCGCCCTTGCCGAAGGCGTCGCCGTCGCGCAGCCCGGTGCCCTCGAACACCCAGTGGCCGGCGAACCGCGCCGTGTACGCCTCGGACGCGACCGCGCCCATGTCCTCCCAGCAGCCGGCGCCGCGCCGGAAGCTCACGCCGGTCAGCGTGTTCTCCGGGCGGGACACCGGCGCGCTGGACCACTCGACGGTGACCAGGCCGGGGTCCTCGGCGGCCATCGGGTCGAGCAGGGCGTCCCGGTGGCAGACCAGGGTCCGGCCGCCGTCCTCCAGCCGGGCCTGCCACCAGCAGGTGTTGCCGCCGAAGAAGGCGATGTTGCCGCCGGCAGCCACGAACGACTCGGCCGCGTCGCGCATCTCCTTGGTCCAGTACTCGTCGTGGCCCGCGACCACCAGCAGCCGGCGCCCGCGCAGCAGCGGGCCCGGGTCCTGGTGCAGGTCGAGGTTGGAACAGTAGTCGACGGGCACGCCGGTACGGCTCAGCCAGCGGTAGAAGCCATCCTCCCAGTGGCCGGCCGGCCCGCCGCCGGGCCGGTCGAAGGTGACCCGGCCCGCCCTGTCCGCGCCCTCCGTCGGGTAGAGCCCCTCCCCCGGCACACCCGCCCGGTTGTAGGCCTGCCAGGTGAGGAAGGGAACGGACACCAGGATCGCGTCGCGGGCCGCGCCGCCGGGCCGTACGACGAAGTAGACGTCGTCCTCGGGGCCCGCGGAGCCGAAGGACGCGGCGTAGAGCGAGCTGGGCCAGCCGGGCGGGATGTCCAGGGTCCACCACGGCCCGGCGCAGTCGAGCCGCGCCCTGGTCTCGCCGGTCACCGTGTCGCGGATCGTGCAGCGGGCCGCGTCGCCGGTCAGGCGGAAGCGGAGCCGCCCGCCTCGCGGCACCGAGGTGGCGGTCGCGTACACGCTCATCCCCTGGGGCCGCGCAGGTCGCCGTATCCGCCGCCGGCGGTCCAGCTCAACGGCTCGATGTGGGCGTTGAACGGCTTGCCGTCGAGCGTCATCTCCGGGCGCGGGTGGGCCAGGTGGAGCAGCGGGTCGTCGAACCTGGTCAGCCGCCCGGCACGGGCGAGCCTGGCCACGACGTCGTCGTCCTCGCCGCCCCAGCCCTGGTAGCGCTCGTCGAAGCCGCCGATCGCGTGGAAGACCGGGGCCCTGACCCACAGGCAGGCGCCGGGCGGCTCGCGCAGCACCAGCGAGCGGACGGCGTCGAGGGACACGTCGGCGTCGCCGTGTCCGAGCCGGCGGCGGATCGCGTCGGAGGAGGACTCGGGGTCGAGGCAGTACATGCGGCGGTAGGGCAGGAAGGCCGACAGCGAGGGCTCCGCCGTCATCCGGTCGACGTTGCGCGCCAGGAAGCGGCGGTCGGCCAGGATGTCGGTGTCCAGCACGCAGATCAGCTCGGGGTCGCCGGGGGTGTTGCGCACACCGGCGTTGACCGCCCACGACTTGTTGAAGTGGCCGTCGTGCCGGGCGAACAGGTAGTGGTCGGCGAGCGGCTCGACGGTGTCGCGCCAGCGGGGCTCGGAGTCGGACTCGACGACGGTGACGCGCACCCGCGCGCCGTGCTCGTCCTGGTCGCGCAGGGCGGCCAGGCAGGCGAGCAGGTTGCGGGCGCGGGCGCCGCCGACGCGGTCGCGGAAGGGGATCACGATCGTGAGGGAGACGCGGGGCCGGGCCCAGCCGGCGACCTCGTCCAGGCTCACTCCGGCGGCGGACCGGTCGGCCCGGACTCCGTGGTGGTAGTCCACCAGCACGTGCTCGTCGGCGGCGGCGATCGCCTTCTCCAGGCGGGGGCGGTCGGCGGGAGACCTGCGCAGCAGGGCGGTGAGCGCCTCGGCCAGCGCCGACTCCAGCGCGCGGTCGCCGGGCTCGGCGGCGAAGCGGGCCAGGTCGGCCGCCGCGGGGTCGCCGGCCACGAGCTCGGCCACCGCGTCGGCCACCTCGCGGTAGTGCGGGCCGCTGATCTGCCACCAGTCGGCGGCCACGGCGGGGACCGAGGGGTCATGGGCCAGAAAGACATAGGCGGCCAGTCTGCGACCGAGGGACCGGACCTGCGTTTCCGACATTCCGGCTGACGCCATCGGGGTTTCTGCCACTGCCGATTCCTCTCACCTGCGATAACACGAGCCGGACGTCACGCTACCCCGGTGAAAATTTCATCACAAGAGGTCTTGACCGAATTTGCTGTTTCCCTTAGCGTCACCTGGGAGCGCTCCCAACAGGGCGTTCACGAACGGGAGCGAAAACCTCCCCCGGTAAGGCGGAGACCGGCCAGCACCGGAATCCTGCCACGCATCCGAACCATAAGTTCGAGGCCACGTGTTCCAGGGTGGAGACGAGATGTCCGACGAAGGTTACCGATCCGCGCGCCCCCACAACCGCGACGATCTGGTGGAGGTCTCGCTCGACCAGGCGCATGCCCCCGACAAGGTGCTGGCCCACGAGGACCTGGTGCGGAAATTCGTCAACGGCGAGACTTTCCGGCCCATCCATATGCGCATCGGCATCATGGGCGCCTGCAACATGCGTTGCAATTTCTGCAACTTCCATTCGCCGAACGAGGAGAACTTCTACGACCTGTTCTCCTTCAAGGACGCCATTCCCACCGACAAAAGCGTCAAGCTCATGCGGGAATTCGCCGAGTCCGGTGGCCGGGCGGTCACCTTCTGCGGCAGCGGTGAATGCACTATTCACCGCGGCTATCCGGAAATCTGCGCGGCGGGCCACGAGGCAGGGCTGCGCATCGGGCTGATCACCAACGGATCCCGCCTGCACCGGCGGGAGATCGCCGACTGTGTGATCAACACCCACACCTGGGTGCGGGTGGGGCTCAACGCCGGCACCGAGGCGACCTTCAACGAGATCACCCATGACAAGGAGCGGACGTTCCGCACTTTCCTGACGGCCGTGGGCCATCTGCGCGAAAAGGCGGTCGATCCCGAGTTCCGCATCGGGTTCAACTTCGTGATCACGCAACAGAACTACCGGGAGATCGTCCAGGCGGCCCGGGCGGTGGCCGACTCGGGCGCGCACTATGTGCGGTTCGAGCCGGAGTTCTACAGCGCCCTGGGTCACGAGACGATCGACGAGGTCATGGCCGAGGTCTCCGCCTCACTGGCCGAGGCCGCCGCGCTGTCGTCGGAGGAGTTCGAGGTCTCGGTGCCCAAGCTGGACCGGGGACCGATGGACCAGGTGGACGACGTCGAGGGCGACTTCGAGCACTGCCACTACAGCCGCTTCGTCACGGCTGTCGGCGCGGACGGCCATCTCTACCCGTGCCCCCAGGTGCACCTGAACAGCCGCTACCGCATCGGCAACGTGCTGGAGGACGGCTACCTGCCCGTGCTGGAAGGCGGCCCGAGGGCCGAGTGGGAGTCCAGCAACCCGCGCCGCACCGACCTGTGCAAGTCCTGCTTCTACCGGCCGCAGAACGAGCTGCTCGAATGGCTGCGCCGGGGCCGGGTCAAGATCGACGATGCGCTGGCCGGCTACCGCGTCGAGGTGCCCCGGACGCTTCACGCCGACTTCGTCTGACGGGGACCTCGGTGACGCCGATCGAACGGTTCGGCCATCTCGGCCGTTCTCCCGTACAGGCCGTGGACCAGGGGGACCAGCCCGCGGATCAGGCCGCCGCGGACGCGCGGGTGCGCAGGGCGGTCGCCCGGCTGGCCGCCGTCCGCGAGCGCACCCTGCGGGTCAGGACGGCACGCGCCGGTGACCCGCGCGCGGGTCACCGGGTGGACCACTACGTCTTCGAGCACGACGGCGGTGAGCTGCGCGCGGTCATGCTGACCCCGGCGGGGCCGCCGCCGTGGCCGGCCGTGCTGGTGTGCCCGGGGCGCAACGCGACGCTGGAGCGGGTGACCGGGCTGGCCCCGCCCGACCATCCGGGCCGCGACGTGGCCGCCCACCTGACGGCCGCCGGGTTCCGCACGCTCACCCTCGACCACGGGCTCGACCGGTGGGCCGACCCGGCCGCGCTGGGCGGGCGCGACAGCGGTGACGTGCTGGACGCCACGCTGCGGCTGCACGGCGGCAGCCTGCTCGCCGCACTGGCCGAGGACGCGCTGGCCGCGCTCGGCTGGCTGGACGCCGATCCCGATGTGGACGGCGTCGGACTGTTCGGCCACAGCATGGGCGCGGCCGTCGCCCTGCACGCCGCGCTCCTGCGGGACGAGCCGGTCCCGCTCTGCGCGGCCAGCCACCTGGGCACCTACCAGACGATGATCGGCGAGCTGCTGGCCTGGAACCAGTACGTCGCGCTGCCGTCCATCCTGCGCCACGCCGACCTCCCCGACCTCTACGCGGCGCTGTCCCCGGCGCCTCTGCAGATCCAGTACGGCACGTCCGACGCGCGGCTCGACCCCGCCGACGCGGCCGCGGCCGGCGAGCGGATCACGCGGCACTACGAGCCGGGGCGGGCCGAGGTGCTGCGCCTGCCGATGGGGCACGGCACCGACCTGGCCGAAGCGGCCGGCTTCTTCACCCGGACCCTGGCCAAGCCCGCCGCCGCCGAGGTCGCCGTGCCCGCCGCCCGGGTCTTCTTCGACGTGCGCGCGCGGCTGGACGTGCTGGACCTGGTGGACGACGCCCTGGCGACGGGGTCGCTGACGCTCGGCCCGACCGGCGCGCGGCTGGAGGAGCTGGCGAGCCGGGAGATCGGCCGCGGCACCGCGGCCGTCAGCTCCGGCTCCTCGGCCCTGGAGATCGCCCTGCGGATCGTCGGCGTCGCGGGGCGCACCGTGCTCGTCCCGGCCAACACCTTCTTCGCGACCGCGGCGAGCGCCGTCCGCGCCGGGGCCGCGGTGGACTTCGTCGACCTGGAGCCGGACGGCCTGGGCATGGACCCCGAGGGCCTGCGGGCCGCGCTGGCCGCCCACGAGGACGTGGCCGCGGTCGTGCCGGTGCACCTGGCCGGAGCCCTGCCGGACTCGCTCGCCGACGTGCTGGCGCTCTGCGCCGAGCGGGGCGTCGCCGTCGTCGAGGACGCCGCGCACGCGCTCGGCTCGTCGCTCGGCGGGCGGCGGGCGGGCACGTTCGGCCGGCTGGCGGCCTTCTCCCTCTACCCGACCAAGGTGATCACCAGCGGTGAGGGCGGGCTGCTGTCCGCCCTCGGCCAGGACGACCTGGACCGGGCCAGACGCCTGCGCGACCACGGCAAGCGGTCCTTCGAGGAGAACCTGCACGGCGACCTCGGCAGCAACTGGCGGATGAGCGAGCTGCACGCGGCGGTGGGGCTCACCCACCTGGCCCGGCTGGACGAGGTGCTGGCCGAACGCCGGGCGCTGGCGGCCCGCTACGACGAGGGCCTGGCGGGCGTGCCCGCGCTGACCCGCCCCGCCCTGTCGCCGCGCTGCTCGACGAACCACTACAAGTACCTCGCCCTGCTGCCCGAAGGGACCGGCCGGGAGGCGCTCAAGCGGCGGCTGCGCGCCGCCGGGGTGCGCCTGGCGGGTGAGGTGTACGACGTGCCGCTGCATCGCCAGCCCTACTTCGCCGGGCGCTTCCGCGACCGCTCCTTCCCCAGGGCCGAGGCGTTCGCCGCCCGCCACATCTGCCTGCCGATCTTCCCCGGCATGACCGCCGCGCAGCAGGATCGGGTCGTCCAGGCCCTGCGGGACGCGCTCTCGTGACCCGCGAGGGGGCCCTTCCCCTGCTGCGCGGGGGCCGGTGGTACCGGTCGATGGACACCGTGCCCGTCCCCGGCGGCCGGCTGCTCTGCCTGGCCCCGGAGATCATCGTCCGCGACGACGCCGCCCGCCTGCGCGCCCGCCGCCCCGCCGTTCCGGACCGGGCGCGGCGGCTGGAGCTGCTCCGCGAGGCCGTGGAGCTGTTCCGGCACGGCCGCGTCCCTGTGGAGGGACTCGGCGAGCAGGACCCCGGCGACTTCGCCGCGTCCATGCGCGAGACCGCCGGGCTGCCGCCCGCCCTGGTGCGGCGCTGGTCGGGCATGCTCGCCGACCGGCTGGAGGAACTGGCGCCCGGCGAGCAGGCGGGACTCACCGTGGTCTCGCTGCCCGCCAACACCTTCACCTGCCTGGAGGCGGTGCTGGAGGCCGCGCTGTCCGGCGCGGCCGTCTGGGTCCGCCCGAGCAGGCGCGAGCCGCTGTCGTCGGCCCGCCTGATCGGCGCCCTGCTGAGCGCCGGCTGGCCGGCCGGGGCGCTCGGCTACTACCCGACCGCGCCGCGTACGCTGCACGCCCTCATCCAGGGCTCGGACCGGCAGATCGTGTACGGCGGGGACGACCTGGCGGCGGAGCTGGAGAGCAGGGCGGCGGGCCCGCCCTCGCTCGACCTGCGCGGCCCGGGTCGGGCCTGTGTGATCGTGGACGGGCGGCCGGACGCCGAGGAGCTGGCCGCGCGGATCGCGGGGGACGCCGGCCGGTTCTGCACCAACACCTGCGTTCTGGCCTGCCTGGACGGGACCGAGCCGCTCGGCCGCCGGCTGGCCGGGATACTCGACGGCATCACGCTCGACCCGCCGGATCCCCGCTGGCCGCAGGCGTCCTGGCCGGAACCCGACGCCGCCCGCGTCGCCGCGTTCGTCATGGACCGGCTCGCCCCCGGCGGGCGGCTGCTCACCGGGCGGCCGGTGCTGTCGCGGGCCGGCGGCTCCGTCTACCTGGCGCCCACCCTGGTCGAGGCCGACCATCCCGGCCACCCGCTCGTCGGCCACGAGCTGCCCTTTCCCTTCGCCGTCATGGTCGCGACGGACCGGGCCGGCGCGCGCGGTCTCGCGGCCCGCTCCCGCTTCGTCCACCCGGCGGGCTTCGCCACCTCCACGGAAGGAGTGCCGTCCTGAACACGGACCACCCCGGGGAGCCGGACGGCTCCCTGCTCGACGCCATGCGGGAACACGTCCCCCCGCTGCGCGAATCGCTCGACGAGTGGACGACGCGGATGATGAGGTGGCACTTCAGCGACAGGACCGGCTCGGAGTTCTGGCTGGCGCGCAGACGCGACCTGCCCTTCGACCCGATCCGCGACGTCACCGGCTACGCCTCGCTCCGGCTGTTCGGCCTGTTCGACAAGACCGCCCTGCGCGGGGTGCGGGCCCGCGACCTGGTGCCCCGCGGCTTCGCCGGACGGCCGTTCCGCGTGGTGGAGACCGGCGGCTCGTCCGGCCGCCCGTACCGGGTCGTCGACGTCACCCGCGCGATCCACGACGTGCGCATGTACCGCGTCATGCTGGAGGCGCGCGGCCTGCTCGGCGGCGACATCCTCGCCATGACGCCCAGCGGCCCGCACGCCTACGGCCATTTCGTCAAGCTGCTCGGCGACAGCTGGGGCGCGGCCGTCTTCTCGATCGACTTCGACCCGCGCTGGGTCAAGCGGCTGGTCCGCGGGCCCGGAGACGCCGACGCCTACGTCGGCCACCTGGTCGCGCAGACCGCCGACATCCTGGAGGACGAGCGGCCCGCGCTGCTCTTCACGACCTCCCGGCTGCTCATGTCGCTCGCGCCCGCGCTCCGCAAGCCGCTGAGCGCGTACGGGGTGCGCGCGGTGTGCACGGGCGGCACCTCCTGCTCGGCCGAGGAGGCCCGCTACCTGCGCGAGGAGTACCTCCAGGACGTCCAGTGGATCGACACCTACGGCAACACCCTGTCCGGGCACGCGCTCCAGGGCGACGCCGTGACGCCCGGCGAGCCGCACAGCCACCACCTGCCGCCGCCGCTGGCGGTCATGCACGTGGTCCGGCCCGACGACGTGTGGCAGGACGTCGCCGTCGGCGAACGGGGCCGGATCCGGATCGTGACCCTGCTCGAGGACCTCTTCCTGCCCAACCTGCTGGAGCGCGACACGGCGGTCGCCGCTCCCCCGCATCCCTGGTTCCCGTGGCCCGGCGTGTCGCAGGTCGGGCCGTACGAGGCCGAGGACGGGCCGCGGATCACCGAGGGGGTCTACTGATGTCGCGCCAGGTCGTCTCCTCCAACGGCGTGCCCCTGCCGTTCACCGGGGAGCTGTTCGCGCCGCTGCCCGACAGCACGGCGCTGGCCGGTGACGTCGCCGCCCTGCGCCGGCGCTTCCACGAGGACGGGGTGGTGCTGCTGCGCGGGTTCCTGGACCGTCGGGCGGTGCTGGACCTGCGCGCGGCGTACCTGTCGGCGTTCCCGGACGGGCTGCTCGCGCCGGGCTCCACGCCCGAGGAGGGGATCTTCTCCGGCCGCGCGCCCGCCGGGCTGCCGGCGCACGGGGTGAGCGGCCATCCGGCGCACGCCTTCGTCCGGGACCCGCGCTTCACCGCCTTCGCCGATCAGCCGTCGCTGGCGGGTCTGGCGGCGGCGCTGCTCGGCGGCCCGGTCGAGCGGCTCCCACGCGGCATCCTGCGGCACTTCCACGCGGGCACGAAGGCGGCCTCGCGGGCGCACACCGACCACGCGTACATGACCAGGGGCAGCGACCGGGTGCTCACCATGTGGATCCCGGTCGGCGACTGCCCGCTGGAGACGGGCGGCCTGGTCTATCTCGAAGGCTCGCACCGGGAGTCGGCGGAGCGGTTCGAGCGGGCCCGGCTCGCCCGCGACCGGCCCCACGACCTGCGGCCGATCAGCCACGACCTGGGGGCCACGGCGCTGGCGGTGGGCCGCAGGTGGCTGTGGCACGACTACGAGGCGGGCGACGTCGCGGTGCACAGCCCGCACCTGGTGCACGCCTCGCTCGACACCGTGACCGACGCCATGCGGGTCTCCATGGACCTGCGCTTCATCCTCCGGGGTGAGCGGGCGGACCACCGATGGACGAAGGAGTGGGCCGGGGATGACGGCGCCTGAGGACACCAGCCGGCCGGAGCTGGCGCCCGAGCCGCGCGCCGCGGGGCTGACCAGGCTGGCCGCGATGTCCGCGTTCCTGATCGTCGGGCTCGCCTACGCCAGCTTCCTGATCCGGGTGCCGACGCTCAAGGTCGAGCACGGGCTCTCGGAGGGACAGCTCGGCCTGCTGCTCTTCGTCCCCTCGGTCTGCGCGCTGATCTCCATGCAGCTGACCGGCGCGCTGGTGGCCAGGTTCGGCAGCGCGCCGATCGCCAGGGTGACCGGCGTGGCGCTGCCGCTGTCGCTGCTCGGCATCGCGCTGGCCGCCGACCCGATCCAGCTCGCCGTCGCGCTGGCGGTCTTCGGCCTGATCGACGGACTGCTCGACGTGTCGATGAACGCGCACGCGATCGCGGTGGAGCGCACGCTCAAGCGGGCGGTGATGAACCGCTGCCACGCCGCGTGGAGCATCGGCGCACTGGCCGCGTCCCTGCTCGGCGGCCTGGTCCTGCAAGGCGGGGTCTCGCTGACGGCGCACTTCGTCTGGATGGGCCTCGGGGTGGCCGTTCTCGCGCTCGTCACCGGCCTGTGGATGCTGCCCCCGGGCGCCGACCGGCAGCCGGACCAGGAAAAGAAGATCAAGGTACGGTGGGGCGCCGGTTGGACGCCCCGGGTGCTCCTGCTGGGCGCGATGGGGGCCAGCGTACTCATCCTGGAGGGCGCGGTCGGCAACTGGAGCGGTGTCCTGCTGCTGGACGAGCGGGGGGCGACCCTGGCCGTCGCCTCGCTGGGCTACACCCTGTTCAACATCTGCCAGGTGGGCGGCCGGCTGGTCGGCGACCGGCTGCACGAGCGGTACGGCGCGCCGCTGCTGGTCCGGGTGAGCGGCGGGATCGCGCTCGCGGGCCTGGCCCTGGTCGTGGCGGGCCCGAACGCGGCCGTGACGATCGCCGGGTTCGGCGTGGTCGGCGCGGGGCTGTCGGTGCTGCTGCCGCTGATCTTCAGCGCGGTCGGGCACGGCAGCTCGGTGGGCGCGGCGACGGCGCTGGCCAGGTTCACCACCATGACGTACTCGGGGCTCCTGATGGGCCCGGTCCTGATCGGCTGGCTGGCCGAGGCCGTGGGTCTGGTCGTCATCTTCGCGGGCCTGCTCCTCCTGCTGGCCGTGGTGATCGTCAACGCCGGGGCCACCCGCGCGGCCGACCAGAGGGACGCCTGACCGCGAGCCCGCCCCCGTCCTCCCGGGGGCGGGCTCGCGGTACGGGGGTCAGCGGAGGAACGCGGCGGCCACCCCGGCGTCGACGGGGACGTGCAGGCCGGTGGTGTGCGACAGGTCGCCTCCGGTGAGCGCGAACACGGCCGCGGCCACGTGCTCCGGCAGCACCTCCTTCTTCAGCAGCGTCCGCTGGGCGTAGAACTCGCCCAGCCTCTCCTCCTCCACCCCGTACACGGCCGCCCGGTTGGCGCCCCAGCCGGAGGCGAAGATGCCCGAGCCGCGGACCACGCCGTCGGGGTTGACGCCGTTCACCCGGATGCCGTGGCCGCCCAGTTCGGCGGCGAGGAGCCGTACCTGGTGGGCCTGGTCGGCCTTGGCGGCCCCGTAGGCGACGTTGTCCGGCCCGGCGAAGACGCTGTTCTTGGAGGCGATGTAGACGATGTCACCGCCCATCCCCTGGCCGATCATGACGCGGGCGGTCTCGCGGGAGACCAGGAACGAGCCGCGCGCCATCACGTCGTGCTGCAGGTCCCAGTCGTCGAGAGTGGTCTCCAGCAGCGACCGCGACAGCGACAGCCCGGCGTTGTTGACCACGAGGTCGACGCCGCCGAAGGCGAGCACGGCCTGCCGGACCGCCTCCCGGACCTGGTCCTCGCGGGTGACGTTCACGCCGGCCGCGACGGCGACGTCGCGCGGGCGGTGGGCGGCGGCGCCCAGTTCGGCGGCGACCTTCTCGGCGGCGGCCAGGTCGCGGTCGGCGACGACCACGCAGGCGCCCTCGGCGGCCAGCCGCCGGGCGGTGGCGGCGCCGATGCCGGAGCCGCCACCGGTCACCAGGGCGACCCGCCCGGCCAGCGGCCTGGGCTTCGGCATCCGCCGGAGCTTGGCCTCCTCCAGCTCCCAGTACTCGATGCGGAACTTCTCCGCCTCGTCGATGGGCCGGTAGCGGGACAGCGCCTCGGCGCCGCGCATCACGTTGATCGCGTTGACGTAGAACTCGCCGGCCACCCGGGCGGTCTGCTTGTCCTTGCCGAAACTGAACATGCCGACGCCCGGCACGAGCACGACCGCCGGGTCGGCGCCGCGCATCGGCGGCGAGTCCGGGCCGGCGTGCCGCCGGTAGTAGGCGGCGTAGTCCTCGCGGTAGCGGGCGTGCAGCTCGCGCAGCCGGGCCACCGCGTCCGCCGGCGGCGCGTCCGGCGGCAGGTCGAGCACGAGCGGGGCGACCTTGGTGCGCAGGAAGTGGTCGGGGCAGGAGGTGCCGAGCGCGGCCAGCCGGGGATGCTCGGCCCGCGACAGGAAGTCGAGCACCTCGGGGGTGGCGGTGTAGTGGCCGACCTGCCGGGCGTCCGTGCTCGCCAGGCCGCGCACCACGGGGAACAGCTCGGCGGCGCGGCGCAGCCGGTCCTCCTCCGGCAGCGGCTCGTGGACCACCGGCCCGAACGGGTCGGGGCGGCCGTGCTCGGCGATGTACGCCTCGGCGGTGCGGATGATGTCGAGCGAGTTGCGCTCGCACTCCTCGCTGGTGTCGCCCCAGGCGGTGATGCCGTGGCCGCCGAGGACGCAGCCGACGGCCCGCGGACGGTCCTTCCTGATGGCGGCGATGTCCAGGCCGAGCTGGAAACCGGGCCGCCGCCACGGCACCCACACCACGCGGTCGCCGAAGATCCGCTCGGTCAGTTCGGGGCCGTCGGCGGCGGTGGCGACGGCGATGCCGGAGTCGGGGTGCAGGTGGTCCACGTGGGCGGCGTCGACCAGGGCGTGCATGGCGGTGTCGATGGACGGCGCGGCGCCGCCCCTGCCGTGCAGGCAGTGGTCGAAGGCGGCGACCATCTCGTCCTCGCGCTCGACGCCCGGGTAGACGTCCACCAGCGCCCGCACCCGGTCCAGGCGGAGCACGGCCAGCCCGCCGGCCTGGAGCGTGCCCAGGTCGCCGCCGGAGCCCTTGACCCACATCAGCTCGACGTCGCCGCCGGTGACGGGGTCGTGGCCGGCGCCCTTGACGGAGGCGTTGCCGCCGGCGTAGTTGGTGTTGCGCGGGTCGGCGCCCAGGGTGTGGGAGCGGGTGAGCAGCTGGTCGACGGGGCTCTTCTCGGCGGGGCTCTTGCCGGTGGGGCTCTTGTCGGCGGGGTTCTTGTCGGGGCTCATCAGGCGCCCCACCCGGCCTGGGCGCCGCCGACCCGGTCGGCGGCGATTCTCTCGAAATATCCGGACTTGGCGTAGGCGGCCATCGGGTCGGGCGCCAGCCCCATCTCCTCCCGCAGCTCCGCCAGCAGCGGCCGCACGTCGGTGTTGTAGGCGTCCATGAGCACGGCGTTCGCGCCCAGCACGTCACCGGCCCGCTGCGCCGCGGCCAGCGCGTCCCGGTCGACGAGCAGCGCCTTGGCGGTGGCCTCCTGCACGTTCATCACCGAGCGGATCTGCCCGGCTATCTTCGGCTCGATGTTGTGGCACTGGTCCAGCATGAAGGCGGTCCGCTCGGTGAAGCCGCCGCCCCTGATGACCTCGTACATGATCCTGAAGAGCTGGAACGGGTCGGCGGCGCCCACCATGAGGTCGTCGTCGGCGTAGAAGCGGGAGTTGAAGTCGAAGCCGCCGAGCTTCCCCTCGCGCAGCAGGAACGCCACGATGAACTCGATGTTCGTGCCCGGCGCGTGGTGGCCGGTGTCGACCACGACCTGCGCCTTCGGGCCGAGCCTGACGCAGTGGGCGTACGCGGCGCCCCAGTCGGGCAGGTCGGTCATGTAGAAGGCGGGCTCGAACAGCTTGTACTCCAGCAGGAAGCGCTGGTCCTCGCCGAGCCGGTCGTACACCGCCGCCAGAGCCTCGGCCAGCCGGTCCTGGCGGTCGCGGACGTCGTCCTGCCCCGGATAGTTGGTGCCGTCGGAGAACCACAGCTTGAGGGTGCCGGACCCGGTGGCGTCCATGACGTCCACGCACTCCAGCAGGTGCGCCAGCGCCTTGGCCCGCACCCGCGGGTCCGGGTGGGTGACGCTGCCCAGCTTGTAGTCGTCGTCCTGGAACACGTTGGAGTTGATCGCGCCGATCCCCACCCCCAGGCCGGCGGCGTGCCGCGCCAGGGCGGCGTAGTCGTCGACCCTGTCCCACGGGATGTGCAGCGCCACCGTCGGCGCGATGCCGGTGAACGCGTGCACCTGCGCGGCGTCGGCGATCTTCTCGTACGGGTCGCGCGGCACCCCCGGCTGGGCGAACACCTTGAACCGGGTGCCGGAGTTCCCGTACGCCCACGACGGCGTCTCGATCCGCTGCCCGCGGAGCTGTTCCTTGATCATGACAAGAGGTCCCCGATTCAATCCAGATGGAAAACTTCTGCGAGCCTGACCCGTCCCTCGTCGGCCCGGCCGGACGCGAAGAACGGCGCCATGTCGGTCTCCCACCGGGCGCTCACCCCGGTGGCCGCCATCGCGCGCTGCGCCGCCTCGAAGTCGTCGGTCTCCAGGTAGCCGACGAGCAGGCCGTCGTCGCTCAGGAAGAGCGAGTAGTTGCGCCATCCCGCCTCGCGCAGCGCGTCGAGCATCTCCGGCCACACGTGCCGGTGCCGTTCCCGGTACTCGTCGAGCCGGTCCGGCCGTACCCGCAGCAGGAAGCACACCCGCTCCACGGTCTCCTCCTTCCCCGCGACGCGCGCCCCGGGACGGTCCCGGGACGCGCGTACGGCGGATGTCGATGTAGTTCGGAAAATGGGGGTCAGAAGTCGAAGTCGTCGATGTTGCCGGCCTCGAAGGTGAACGGCGGGCCGAGGATGACCTCGCCGTTCGCGCCGATCGTCCGCTCCCCCAGCCTGCCCGCCGTGAACGTCTCGCCCTCGGCGCCGGTGATCCGCCCGGACACCAGCGCGGCGGCGGCGTACGAGGCCAGGTAGCCGAGGTCCTTCGGGTTCCACAGGGCGAACTTCTCGACGGTGCCGTCCTTGACGAACTGGCGCATCTGGTTCGGCGTGCCCAGGCCGGTCAGGACGACCTCGCCCTTGTACTTGGAGCCGGAGAGGTAGCGGGCCGCCGCCGCGACGCCGACGGTGGTGGGCGAGATGATGCCCTTCAGCTCCGGATATGCCTGCAGCAGGCCCTGCGTCTCGGTGAACGACTTCTGGTCCTCGTCGTCCCCGTAGGCCACCTTGACCAGCTTCATGTCCTTGTACTCGGCCTTGGACAGCTCGTCCTTCATGAACTCGATCCAGGTGTTCTGGTTCGTGGCGTTGGCCGTGGCCGACAGGATCGCGATCTCGCCCTTGTGGCCGATCATCTCGGCGAGCAGCTTGACCTGGCTGCGGCCGACCTCCTCGGAGTCGGCCTGGTTGATGAACAGGTCGCGGCACTCGGGCGCGGCGTCGGAGTCGTACGAGACGATCTTGATGCCCTTGTCCCTGGCCTGCTGGAGCGGGCCGCACACGGCGTTGGGGTCGTTGGCCGAGATGAGGATGGCGTCGTGGCCCTGCTGGGTGAGGGTGTTGATGTAGGAGATCTGCGAGGACGCCGACGCGTCGGACGGCCCGACCTCCTTGGCCTCGCCCTGGAACTCCCCGGCCGCCTCGGCCCCCGCCGTCGCGACGATCGTCATGTACGGGTTGTTGATCTGCTTGGGCAGGAAGGCCAGCTTCAGGCCCTGCTTGATCGGCGCGTTCGGGTCGGCGGAGGCCGCGGCGGACGAGGCGGGCGGCTGGGCGGGCGCGGAGGTGACGCTCGACTTGGTGGTGCCGCCGCAGGCCGCGGCGCCGAGGACGAGCACGGTGGTGAGGGCGGTAGTGAGGGCGGCGAGGCGCATCGGTCTCATGGGGTTCCTTTCAGTGCCGACGTGCCGGTTCTGACCGGTTTGAGCAGGGAGATGAGGCGGGGGGTGAGCACCGAGACGATGAGCAGCAGGCCGGTGACGATCGACTGGATCTCGGTCGAGACGTCGTTGAGCATGAGCAGGTTGCGCAGCAGCCCGATGAGCAGCACGCCGGCGACGACGCCGCCGAGCGTGCCCTTGCCGCCGTCGAAGTCGACGCCGCCCAGCAGCACGGCGGCGATCACCGCCAGTTCGACGCCGAGCCCGTTGTCGGCGCGGGCCGAGCCGTAGCGCAGGGTGAAGACGACCCCGGCGAAGGCGGCGACCGTGCCGGAGATCACGAACAGCGCCAGTTTGATCCGCTTGACCCGGATCCCGGCGAAGAACGCGGCCTGCTCCTGCGCGCCGATCGCGAACAGCGCGCGGCCGAACCCGGTGGCGTGCAGAGCCACGGCGACGACCACGGCCAGCAGCGCGAACAGCGCGACCGGGTACGGCACGAACGTGCCGGGCACGTCGTCCACGGCCAGCGCCGTGTACTGGGGCGGGAACCGGGCCACCGCCCGGTCGCCGAGCACCACGTACGCCAGCCCTCGGTACAGGGCGAGGGTGCCGATCGTGACGGCCAGCGACGGCAGCCCGAGCCGGGTCACGAGCAGCCCGTTGACCAGCCCGCATCCCGCGCCGACCAGCACGACGAGCGGGATGATGGTCTCGATGGCCAGGCCGGCGTCCCACAGCGCGCCGACCAGCGCGCTCGACAGGCCCAGCACGGACGCCACCGACAGGTCGACCTCGGCCGCCACCACGAGCATGGTCATGGCGAGCGCGATGAGCGCGATCTCACCCAGGTCGCCGAGCGCGAACGACAGGTTGCCGGCGGTGGCGAACGACGGCGAGCCGAGCGCGCCGCCCGCGAACACCGCGACCAGCAGCAGGCCGATGATCACATCCCAGCGGAGCGCTCTAGCCATGGCGGCTCCTCCTTCTGAGCAGCCGGGCGACCCGCAGGGCCAGCACCCGGTCGACGCTGATGGCGAGCAGGAGCAGCGCGCCGGTGATGGCCTGCTGCCAGAACGGGTTGACCCGGAGCACGACCAGGGCGCTGCCGATCACGGTGAGCAGCATCGCGCCGAGCGCCGCCCCGTACACGCTCCCCACGCCGCCGGTGATGGCCACGCCGCCGACCACGACCGCGCTGATCACCAGCAGCTCCCAGCCGCCGGCCGAGTCGGCGACGACGGTGCCGAACCGGGCCAGCCAGAGCACCCCGGCGAGCCCGGCCAGGCAGCCGCTGACCAGGTATCCGGCCAGGACGCGGCGGCGGACGGGGACGCCGGCCAGCCGGGCGGCCTCCGGGCTGGAGCCGATCGCGTAGAACTCCCGCCCGCTCGGGTAGGCGCGCAGGTAGTACCCGATCACGAGCATGATCACCACGGTGATGAGCGGCAGGTACGGCACGCCGAGCACGGCCCCGTTGCCCAGCGACAGCAGCGCGGGCGGCAGGTCGGCGGCGTTGATCTGGCGGCCGGCGGCGACGTAGTGGCACACGCCCTGGAAGACGTAGAGGGTGCCGAGCGTCACGACCAGCGCGGGCACCCGGCCGAAGCTGACGAGCAGGCCGTTGAGCAGCCCGCAGGCGGCGCCGAGCGCCACCCCGGCGACGACGCCCGGCACGAGGCCCCAGCCGCTCGCCAGCAGGTCGCCGAGGGTGAACGCGACCAGCCCGACCACCGAGCCGACGGACAGGTCGAGGTTGCGGGTGATGACCACCATGGACTGGCCGACGGCCAGCAGCGCGAGGATCGCGGTGTTCAGCAGGATGTCCTCGACGCCCTGCCCGGACAGGAAGTTCGGGTTGGCGGCGGTGGTGCCGCCGACGAGCGCGGCCAGCGCGATGACCAGGCTCAGCTCCCGGGCCCTGAACACCAGGTCGACCAGGTTGCGCGCGCCCCGGCCGCGGGCCGCCGGCTCGGGCCGGGCGGTGGTGGCGGTCATGCCGCCCTCCCGGTGGCGGCGGTCATGACGCTCTCCTCGGTGGCCTCGGCGCGCGGGATCTCGGCGGTGAGCCGGCCCTCGTGCATGACGAGCACCCGGTCGGCCATGCCGAGCACCTCGGGCAGGTCGGAGGAGATCATCAGCACGGCGATGCCCTGCCCGGCCAGCTCCGACAGCAGCCGGTGCACCTCGGCCTTGGTGCCGACGTCGATGCCGCGGGTGGGCTCGTCCACGACGAGCACCGACGGGCTCGTGGCCAGCCACTTGGCGAGCACGACCTTCTGCTGGTTGCCGCCGGACAGCACGCCGACCCCGTCGGAGAGCCGGGCGAACTTCAGCCGCAGGCGCAGCGCCCAGTCCCGGGCCCGGTCGCGTTCGGCGGCGCGGGAGAGGGTGAGGCCGCGGCGCAGCGAGCGCAGCCCGGTCAGGCCGATGTTGCGCTCGATGGACAGCGCCATGACCAGGCCCTGCTGGCGCCGGTCCTCCGGCACCAGGGCGAGCCCGGCGGCCATGGCGGCGGTCGGGCTGGCGGCGGGCAGCGGGCGCCCGTCCACCTGGACGGCCCCGGCGTCCCACCGGTCGATACCGAAGATCGCCCTGGCCACCTCGCTGCGTCCTGCCCCGACCAGGCCGGCGAGCGCGACGATCTCACCCCTCCGCACCTCGAACGAGACGTCGGTGAACACGCCCTCCCTGGTCAGGCGCTCGACCCGGAGCGCCACCTCCCCCGCGGTCGTCTCCTGCTTGGGGTAGAGGGCGCCGAGCTCGCGCCCGACCATGCGCCGGATCAGCTCGTCGTGGGTCAGCCCGGCCACGGGCTCGCAGGCGACCAGGCCGCCGTCGCGCAGGGTGGTGACCCGCCCGCAGAGGGAGAAGATCTCGTCGAGCCGGTGCGAGATGAACAGGACCGCGCACCCCTGGCCGCGCAGCGCCTCCACCACCGAGAACAGCCGGGCCACCTCGTTGCCCGACAGCGCGGCCGTCGGCTCGTCCATGACCAGGACCCTGGCGTCCCTGGAGATGGCCTTGGCGATCTCGACGAGCTGCTGGTCGGCGATCGACAGGCCGCGGGCGGGCTGCTCGGGGTCGAGGGCGACGCCGAGCCGGGCGAACAGCTCGGCGGCCAGGGCGCGCCTGGCGCGGCGGTCGACGCGGCCGAGGGTGGTGCGCGGCTGGCGGCCCAGGACGATGTTCTCGGCCACGGACAGGTCGGGGAAGAGCGTGGGTTCCTGGTAGATGACGGCCACGCCGGCCCGCTGGGCGTCGGCGGGGCCGTGGAAGACGACGGGCTCGCCGTCCAGCAGCATCTGGCCGCTGTCCGGCCGGTGCACCCCGGCGACCGTCTTGACCAGCGTGGACTTGCCGGCGCCGTTCTCCCCAGCGAGCGCGTGCGCCTCTCCGGCGAACAGCTCGAGCGACACCTCGCGCAGGGCCCGTACGGCGCCGAACGACTTGCTGACGTTCACGAGCGCGAGGGTGGGGGGACCACTCATGTGCCCTCCGGACAACAAACGTTTTAACGGGATGTTCTCGGAATGTAGGTGTTCGACCGGTGACCGTCAATGCCCGGGTCGGATGTCTGGCGAAGATGCTGTTGCTACGTTTTAATCGGGATCGTGCGATTCACGGCTGTCGATCTGGGCGCCTCCAGCGGGCGGGTGATGAGCGCCGCCGTGACCGGCGGGCGGATCGAGCTGGAGGAGGTGCACCGCTTCGCCAACCGGCCCGTACGGGTCGCGGGAACCCTGCACTGGGACGTGCTCGCCCTCTACCAGGGTGTGCTGGACGGGCTGCGCAGGGCCGGCCCCGCCGAGTCGGTGGGCGTCGACGCGTGGGCGGTGGACTACGGACTGCTCGACGGCGACGGCAGGCTGATCGGCAACCCGGTGCACTACCGCGACGCCCGCACCGCCCGCTTCACCGAGCGGGTGGACCCGTACGAGGTGACAGGCACGCAGTTCCTGCCCTTCAACACCGTCAACCAGCTGCTGTGCGAGCGGCTCGACCGGGCCGAGACCATGCTGATGATCCCGGACCTGCTCGGCTACTGGCTGACCGGGACCGCCGGGGCCGAACGGACCAACGCCTCCACCACCGCCCTGTACGACGTGCGCGGGCGGGACTGGGCCTGGGAGCTGATCGACGAGCTGGGGCTGCCCCGGCGGATCTTCCCCGGCTTCGCGGCGGGCGCCTCCCCGCTGCGGCCGGACGTGGCCGGCGAGGTCGGCTACGCCACCGAGGTGGTCAAGGTCGCCTCGCACGACACCGCCTCGGCGGTGGTGGCCGTGCCCGCCGAGACCGACCGCTTCGCCTACGTCTCCTGCGGCACCTGGTCGCTGGTGGGCGTCGAGCTGCCCGCGCCGGTGCTCACCGAGGAGAGCCGCCTGGCCAACTTCACCAACGAGGCCGGCCTCGACGGCACCACCCGCTACCTGCGCAACGTCATGGGCCTGTGGATCCTCCAGGAGTGCCTGCGCGCCTGGGGCGGCCCGCCGCTGGAGCCGCTGCTGGCCGAGGCGGAGACCGCGCGCACCGGCGCCGTCATCGACCCGGACGACCCGGCGTTCCTGCCGCCGGGCGACATGCCGGGCAGGATCGCCGCCTACTGCGCCCGTACCGGGCAGCCTGCCCCTGAGGGACCCGCGCAGGTCGTACGATGCATCCTGCAGAGCCTTGCCCTCGCCTACCAGCGGGCGATCGCCGACGCCGTCCGGCTCAGCGGCCGGCCGGTCGAGGTCGTCCATCTGGTCGGCGGCGGGTCGCTGAACACGCTGCTGTGCCGGCTCACCGCCGACGCGACCGGCCTGCCGGTCGTGGCCGGGCCCGTCGAGGCGGCCGCGCTCGGCAACGCGCTGGTCCAGGCTCGCGCGCGCGGCCTGGTCGGCGGCCTGGCCGAGATGCGTGAGCTGGTCCGGCGCGGCGCGGGCGTGCGCACCTACCGGCCAGGGCACCCCTACGAGCCATGGGAACGCGGATGAGCACCGAAGGTCGGGACGAGGCGCAGCCTGCCGGGGGCATCCGGCAGAGCCCGTCGATCAAGGACGTCGCGGCCCTGGCGGGGGTGTCGCCCGGCACGGTCTCCAACGTGCTCAACCGGCCGGGGAAGGTGGCCGAGGCCACCCGCGACCGGGTGGAGAACGCGATCAGGGAGCTGGGCTTCGTCCGGCACGGCTCGGCCTCCACGCTCCGGGCGGGCCACAGCCGCACCATCGGCCTGTCCGTGATCGACATCGGCAACCCGTTCTTCACCGACGTGGCCGCCGGCGTCGAGGACCTGGCCAGCGAGCGCGGCTACGCCGTCATCCTGGGCAACTCCTCCGGCAGCCGCGTCAAAGAGGAGCGCAACCTGCTCGTCTTCGCCGAGCAGCGGGTGCGCGGGGTGCTCATCACCCCCTCCGACCAGGACCCGGTCCGGCTCGACCGGCTGCGCGAGCGCGGCATCAGCGTGGTGCTCGTCGACCATCCGGCCGAGCGGCCCGACCAGTGCGCGGTCGCGGTCAACGACGTGACGGGCGGGGCGATGGCCGTCGAGCACCTGCTGGCGGGCGGTGCCGACCGCGTGGCGTACGTGACCGGGCCGGCCGCCATGCGCCAGTGCCAGGACCGCCGTCGCGGCGCCGAGCGGGCGCTGGCCGCCGCCGGGCGCGACCCCGGCGAGCTGCGGGAGATCGCCATGCCCGCGATGACCGCCGCCGCCGGGCAGCAGGCCGCGGAGAAGCTGCTCGCCCAGGACGCGCCGCCGGACGCGCTGTTCTGCGCCAACGACCTGCTCGCGCTGGGGGCGCTGCGGGGGCTGCTGCAGGCGGGCGTGCGGGTGCCGGAGGACGTGTCGCTCATCGGGTACGACGACATCGACTTCGCCTCGGCCTCGGCCGTCTCGCTCAGCTCCATCAGGCAGCCGACCTACCAGCTCGGACGCACGGCGACCGAGCTGCTGCTGGACGAGTGCGACAACCCCGGCACGCACGCCCATCAGCAGATCATGTTCCAGCCTGATCTCGTGGTACGCGAATCCACCAGGTAGCTTGGCACTAACCGAACAACGGGATGATCTATGACAAACGGTGTTCGTCATGTGCTCGGGCTCGTCGCCGGACTGGTCCTGCCGCCGTTGATCCTCCTCGCGCTGCTGTACGGGACGGCCGAGTTCACGCTCTCCGCCCAGCGCTACCTCGCCGTCTCCTGGACGGCCCTCGGGGTGCTGCTGGCCGCGGCGGCCGGGCTGGCGGTCCTGGCCGGGTCGCGGCTGTCGCCGGTGGCGTCGCTGCTGGGCGGGCTGCAGTACACCGTGCTGGGGCTGCTGCCGATCCTGGAGCTGACGGGGCTGCGCGTCCTGCCGCGCGACTGGCTGCCCCGGCCCCTGTCCGCCGGGTACCTGAACCTCGGCTATCTGGGGTTCCTGCTGCTTCTCGGCGTGCTGCTGCTGGTGGCGTCGGCCTTCCCCGCGCGCTGGCGCGGCCGGCCAGCGCCGAGCGCGCCGTCCCTCCCGTACCATCCGGAGACCTCCTCCAGCCCTCAGCCGTACCCCGATCAGCAGGCCCCCGGCCCGTACGCCCGCGAGCCCTGGCGCAGTGACGACGTCACCCGCCCCATGCGCCGCGACTGACCCGCCACGGGGGCCGACCTGGAAGAATGCCCGCATGCTGACGGGGGGAGGGCGGGCGCGTGAGGAAGCTGATCGGCAAGGAGCTGGCTGAGGCGATCAGGACGCAGACCGCCGCCGAGGTGGCGGCCGGGCCGCAGCCGCGGCTGGCCGTGGTGGTGGCGACCGGCGACGAGGCCAGCCTGTGGTACGTGCGCTCGATCGCCAAGGCGGCGGCCGGGGTGGGCATCGCGGCCGACCTCGTCGACCTCGGCCCCGCCGCGCGCCCCGAGCAGATCCGCGAGAGCCTCGCCAGACTGAGCGCCGACACCGGCGTGCACGGCCTGATGCTGCAGACGCCGCTGCCGCCGGGCGCCTCCGCGCAGGAGCTGGCCGGGGCCATCGACCCGCGCAAGGACGTCGACGGCGCCAACCCGCTCTCGCTGGGCAGGCTGGCGGCCGGGCTGCCCGCGTTCGTCCCGGCGACCGCCGCCGCGGTGATGGCGCTGCTCGACCACCACGGCGTCGAGCTGGCGGGCAGGCGGGCGGTCGTGGTGGGCCGGTCCGCCGTCGTCGGCAAACCGCTGGCCCACCTGCTGCTCGACCGGCACGCCACGGTCACGGTGTGCCACTCGCGCACCCGCGACCTGGCGTCCGTCACCGCCACCGCCGAGGTGCTGGTCGCGGCGGTGGGCCGGGCGGGGCTGATCGGCGCGGGCCACGTGGCGCCCGGCGCGGTCGTCGTCGACGTCGGCACCAACCCGACCGGCGACGGCGGCCTGACCGGCGACGTCGACGCCGAGGCGGTGTCGGCGAGGGCCGGGGCGCTCACACCGGTGCCGGGCGGCGTCGGCCCGGTGACCACCGCGCTGCTGCTGCGCCACACCGCCAGGGCGGCTAACCTCCCGTGAGACCGATCATCGACCGGATGGAAGACCTGTGACCCGTGACGTCCTGGTGGTGCAGAACAGCCGGAGCGGCGGCCCCGGCCGGCTCGGCGGCTGGCTGGAGGAGGCCGGGCTGCGGCTGGACGTGGTGCACGCCTACGACGGCCGGCCGATGCCGCACCGGCTGGAACACGACGCGCTGATCGTGCTGGGCGGCGGCTACCTCCCTGGTGACGACCACCGCGCGCCGTGGCTGGCGCCGACCCGCAAGCTGGTGGCCGAGGCGCTGGCCGGGGAGGTGCCGCTGTTCGGCGTCTGCCTGGGCGGGCAGATGATCGCCGAGGTGGCGGGCGGGGAGGTGACCGCCGACGCCGGCGCGCCCGAGAACGGCAGCCTGCCGGTCACCATCCGGGCGGAGGCGGCGGGTGACCCGCTCTTCCACGACCTGCCCCCGGTGGTCCCGGCCGTCGAGCACCACGTCGACGCGATCACCGCGCTGCCGCCCGGCGCGGTGTGGCTGGCGGAGACCGAGAGCTGCCCCTACCAGGCGTTCCGGGTGGGCGACCGGGCGTGGGGCGTGCAGTTCCATCCGGAGGTGCTGCCCGCCCGGATCCGGGAGTGGCGGGCGGACGGGTTCGACCCGGACGAGGTGTACGCACGCGCGGTGGCCGACGAGCCGGTCTCGACGCCGATCTGGCGGCAGGTCGCGCTCCGCTTCGCCGACCTCGTCTGACGCCGCCGTACGGCCCGGGGGAGGTCAGCCGGTGTACGCGTCGTACCCGAGTTTGACCGCGACGGCGAGGCCGCAGGCGGCGGCGAGGTAGCGCAGGCTCTGGCCGGGGAGGCGGCGGGCGATCTTGGGGCCGAACCAGCCGCCCAGCAGGAAACCCAGGGCCAGCGGCACCGCCGCGCCCCAGTCGACCGGTCCGAACAGCGCGAAACCGGTCGCGGCGACCGCGTTGGCCATGCCGGACAGGACGTTCTTCAGGGCGTTCAGCTTGGCCGGGGTGCCTTCCAGCATCGACGACAGCACCGCCAGCATGAGGATGCCGCCCGCCGCCCCGAAGTAGCCGACGTAGATCGCGACGGCGAACAGCGCGCAGCGCATGAGCAGCCCGTGCTCCCTGTGCCGGCCGCCCCGGGGCGGCCGGATCAGCAGCAGCGAGGCCAGGCCGATCAGCCACGGGGCGATCTGCTCGAACGTCTCGGACGGGGTGACCAGCAGCAGGAGTGCGCCTGTGGCGCCGCCGAGCATGGTCAGCCAGCCCAGCCGGAGCACCCGCGGCCCCTGGCCGGCCAGTTCGGGCCGCGAGCCGAAGGCCGCGCCGAGGCCGGTGAACAGCAGGGCGACCGTGTTGGTGACGTTCGCGGCGAGCGGCGACAGCCCGAACGCGAGCAGCGCGGGGTACGACACGATCGACGCCAGGCTCACCACCGTGCTCACCACTCCGGCGAACGCGCCGACCGCGAGCAGGCCGAGCACCTCTCCCACGATCACCCGCACATGCTAGGCGGCGCCCGCCTCTCACCGGCGACGCGCGTACAGGTGACCGGCCGTCCGCCGCTCACCTCCAGCGCGCCGTACGGGTGAGCCGATCAGCGGCGGCGCAGCGTACGGGCGAGTCCCGCGGCCAGCAGGGCGGCGGACAGCCCGGCCGCGGCGGCCCAGCGGCGCTGGCGGGCGACCCGGCGCTCCACCTCGGAGTACGGGGTGGTGGTGAACGACACCAGCTCGTAGCGGGAGGCGTACCGGCCGGGCAGCGCCCGCTCCAGCGCGTGCTCCAGCCGCTTGCCCGCGAGGAACAGCCGGGAGCCGACCTTGTCGCGCATCTCCACGAAGTTCTCCAGCGCCAGGCGGGCGATCACGTCGGTGTCGGTCTTGCGCCGCTCGAACAGCGCCAGCGCCGCGGCGAAGTCGTCGCCCGTCTCGTCCAGGCACCGGTCGAGCTCGACGCAGTCCTCGAAGCCGCAGTTGGCGCCCTGGCCGTAGAAGGGGACGATGGCGTGCGCGGCGTCGCCGATCAGCCCGGCCGTCACCTCGCCGGTGGTCACGTGCCAGGGGTGGCAGCGCATGGTCACCAGGTGGCCGACCGGGTTGGCCCGGTAGTCCTCGACCAGGTCCGGCATGAGCTCGAACGCGTCCGGATACTGCGCGGCGAAGCGGGCCCTGACGCGCTGCGGGGTGTCGAGCGCGGCCAGGTCCTCGTGCGGCCAGAACAGGGTGCAGGTGAACGACCGGTCGGGGTTGGGCAGGGCGATCATCATGGCGCGCCCGCGCGGCCAGATGTGCAGCGCCCCCGGCTCCATGGCGTAGCCGCCGTCCCTGGGCGGGATGGTCAGCTCCTTGTAGCCGTAGTCGAGGTACTCCTGGCTGAAGCCGACGCCGGGCAGCGCCCGCAACCGGTCGCGGACCGCGCTGTACGCGCCGTCGGCGCCGATCACCACCCGCGCGCGGGCGGTGACGCCCGAGCCGAACTCCAGCTCGCCGGTCCGCTCGTCCAGCCCGGTCAGCCGGTGCTCGAACAGCACCCGCACGCCCGGCATGGCGGCGGCGGCGTCGAGCAGGATCCTGTTGAGCTCGGCGCGGCCGATGGAGTTGATGGCGTGCCCCCGGTCGGCGCTGTAGGGCTGGAAGGTGAGCTCGCCGTCGAGGGCGTGCATCATCCGGCCCGGCATCGGGATCGCCGCCTTGAGCACCTCGCGGTCCAGCCCCAGCCGGCGCAGCGCGTCGATGCCCCGCTCCGAGATCGCCAGGTTGATCGACCGGCCGCCGTCCGCGCCGGCCAGCCTCGGGTCGGGGCGGCGCTCGTACAGCGTGACCTGGTGGCCACGGCGGGCGAGGAAACAGGCGAGCAGGCAGCCGACGAGGCCCGCGCCGACGATCGTGACCTCCATGTCTCCTTCGTACGGGCGAGCCGCCCCGATGTCCAGAGCTAGGCGAGCGCTTCCACGACGGCCTCGGCGGTGGCCGCCCAGATGGGGGTGCGGGGATCGATGACGGCGAAGTGGTCGCCCACCATTTCCAGATAGGTCACCTCGTCGCCGGCGTTCGCCGCGGCCCGCGCGTATCTGCGGCCGAAGTCCACCAGGTCCGGGTCGTCGCCGGAGCCCTGGACGACGAGCTGCCGTACCTTGATCGGCACGCGCACCAGCGGCGACGCCCCGCCGTACGCCCGCTCGGCCGCGGCCCGCGCCGGGCCGGGGGTCTCGTCCCAGGTGGCGGCGCCGAGCGCGGCGGCC
This sequence comes from Nonomuraea sp. CA-218870, assembly GCF_050936535.1. NCBI lineage: Bacteria > Bacillati > Actinomycetota > Actinomycetes > Streptosporangiales > Streptosporangiaceae > Nonomuraea > Nonomuraea sp. CA-218870. The sequence goes on from NZ_JBNJMN010000001.1 coordinate 5,326,136, forward strand.
ACGGCGCCCGCGCTGACCCACCGTCTGTCGCCTTCGACGAGGTCGAGCACCCCGGCCAGGGACACGGCCAGCACGACCGCGGCCCCGTCGGCGGCGGCGCGCAGCGCGAGCTGGCCTCCGGCCGAGTGCCCCGCGATCGCCACCCGTCCCAGGTCGAGCGGCGCGTCCAGCCGGGCCAGCGCCTCCACGCCGGCGGCCACGTCGGCGGTGGTGGCGTCCCAGCCGTGCAGGTCGGGGCGGCGGTACTCGAGGTTCCACACGGCGAGCCCGCGCCCGGCCAGATCGGCGCAGAGCGCCTCCATCAGGTCGGCCCCCCAGATCGACCGCCAGTACCCGCCGTGCACCAGCACCACCACGGGCCGGGGTTCCCCGGTCGGTCCGTCCGCCGGCCCGGCCGGGGCCGACGGGGTTCCGCCGCGTCTTCGCGGCAGCGCCGAGGCGTCGCCGTCCACGCCCGCGCTCCCGCCGCTCTGGTCCTGAGTGCCCAGGTACAGGTGCCCCCACTGGTCGCGGTGCGGTCCGTACGGGATGCGGACGTGGGGGTGCCTGAGCCGGTGGACCGAGTGGCGGATGGCCCAGCGGAGGCCGGCGAGACCCCGGCCGTGGATGTGGGTGGCGTCCTCGGCCACCTCGGCGCCGTCCGCGCGCCAGATGTCCAGCCAGGTGACCGGTCCCAGCGGCTCGGCCATCAGCGCCCGCAGGTCGCCGGGTCCCGGCAGGATGACGATCGCGTGGCCGCTCGGGTTGTGCCGCTCGTCCTGGCCGCCGCCGGGCCCCGGGTGCCTGCGGCGGATGCGGGAGCGCACGTCGGCCGGGTCGCGGACGTGCGTGATGACACCGCGCACGCCCAGGGAAAGGAACTCGCGTTCGGCGATCTCGCCGAGGAGGGCCTCGTCTGCGGCCAGTCCGGGGCCGACCAGCACCAGGACATCACTCATGACTTCCGACACTATAGAAGTTTCGCCATCTGGGGCTTTGCTTAACCTTGTATCGGTATGGGAGACGTGCGGCGTACGTTGACCTGATGCGCGTCGAGCTTCCTCATCCCTGGCCGGAGAGCGTCGCCGAGGCGGAGGCGATCCAGGAGCGGCTGCGCCCCCGCGTCGAGCTGACCGGTCCCGCCCGCTTCGCCACGGTGGCGGGCCTGGACGTGCACTACCACGGCGACGACGAGCTGTCCGCCGCCGTGGTGGTGCTGGACGCGGCCACGCTCGCGGTGGTGGAGCAGGTGGTGACGCACGGCGTGGCGGCCTTCCCGTACGTTCCCGGGCTGTTCGCCTTCCGCGAGCTGCCCGCCCTGGTGGAGGCGCTGCGCCGGCTCACGGTCACGCCGGACCTGCTGGTCTGCGACGGGTACGGGCTCGCGCACCCGCGCGGCTTCGGGCTGGCCTGCCACGTGGGCGTGCTGACCGGGCTGCCCGCGCTGGGCGTCGGCAAGACCCCGTTCGTGGGCGCGTACGAGCAGCCGGGGCGGGAACGCGGGGCGTGGACGCCCCTCGTGCTCGACGGGGCGGTGGCGGGGCGGGCCGTGCGCACCCGTGACGGCGTCAAGCCGGTGTTCGTCTCGCAGGGCCATCGCCTGTCCCTGGACACGGCCACCGACCAGGTGCTGCGGCTGACGCCCCGCCACCGGCTGCCCGAGCCGATCCGCCGCGCCGACCACCTGGCCAGGCACGGCGGATGACGGAGGCTACGGGCGCCAGGACCAGACCACGAGCCACACACTGAGCCCGAACAGCGTCACGCCCAGCGGGACGTGCACCAGCACCTCGCCGGAACCGCCCAGCATGGACTGGACGAACCCGAGCAGCAGCGCCACCAGGCCCACCAGCGCCGGCCAGCCGGCGCCGCGTCCGGGCCGCCACAGCAGGACCGCCGCGACGAGCAGGATCAGGCCGAGCATGTGGACGGCCCCTGCGCCCGCCCCGTGCATGCCGGCTCCCGCGCCCCTGATCATCTGCCCCGCCGTCACGGCCTGGAAGAACACTGCCGCCGCGTTGAGCAGGGCCGCAGCCCGGAACGCCATCAGATATCCGTTGCCTCGCGCGACCTCGGTGACCACTGTTTCTCCTTCGACCTCGTAGGCTCACCAGGATCGCGGCCGGCCCGCCGGGGGACATCCGCCGCCGGTCGTCATCGCGACTACACCAGGAGTCGTAGCCGGTCGCCGCAGAAGCCGTGCGCGGCCGGTCGCGGGGGCCTACAGCCGCATCTCGGCGGGCATCAGGGTCTCGGCGTCGGTCAGCTCGACGCCCAGCAGTTCGCCGCCTCCGCCGAACTCGAGCACGACCTCGCCGGCGACCACCTGACGCGCCGCCTCCCCCGCCAAGATTTCATGCTTCATCGATATATATGCAACGTTGTGGTAGCGGTCCCACCGGGTGTAGACGGTGCAGGGCCGCCCGCCGCCCTCGTCCTCCTCTCCGGCGAGAAGCCCCTCCTTAGCCTCGTGCGAGCCCGCCAGAGCGGCGCGCACCATGCCCATCGCCAGCTCCACTGCCTGCAAGGAGTCGGTTCCCGTGGCCTTGCGCTCGTGGTCCCAGCCGGCCAGCCCGTCGATCCGGTACGGGCAGGACCAGTCGCCCTCGGGCTCCACGTACGGCATGCCGATCGCGGCGATCACCTCCCGCGGCGGCTCGGTGCGCAACGTCAGCGTGCGTCGAGCGATCTCGTACATGTTCGTCGCTTTACCCGGAGCGCCCGCTCCGGAAGACTGCCCATGCGACTTCACGAAGGGGGCGTGCGATGACCGAGTCGTTCGGGACACGGTTACGAGCCAGGCTCGACAAGTACGGACCGCTGTGCGTGGGGCTCGACCCGAGCCCCGAGCTGCTGCACGCCTGGGGGCTGGACGACTCCCCGGCCGGCCTTGAGCGCTTCAGCCGGGGCGTGGTCGACGCGGTGAGCGACCTGGTCGCCGTGATCAAACCGCAGTCGGCCTTCTACGAGCGGTGGGGCAGCCGGGGCGTCGCGGTGCTGGAGCGGACCATCGCCGACCTGCGCGACGCCGGCCCGCTGGTGCTGCTCGACGTCAAACGCGGCGACGTCGGCAGCACGATGGCCGCCTACGCGGAGGCCTACCTGGACCGGGGCAGCCCGCTGGCCGCCGACGCGATCACGCTCAGCCCTTATCTGGGGTTCGGCAGCCTCGCGGGCGCGATCACCTCGGCGCTGGCCAGCGACGCGGGCGTGTTCGTGCTCGCCCGCACCTCCAACCCCGAGGCCGCGCGCCTTCAGGAGGCGGTGGCCGGCGAGATCTACGAAGGGGTGCGGGCGGCCAACGCCGATCATGCCCCCCTCGGCTCGGTGGGCGTGGTGGTGGGCGCGACGGTGGCCGACCCGGGCTACCCTCTCGACCGCCTCAACGGGCCGATCCTGGCGCCGGGGCTGGGCGCCCAGGGGGCGACGCCGGCCGACGTCGGGCGGCTGTTCGCCGGGGTGCGGCACGCGGTGCTGCCGTCGGCCTCGCGCGTCCTGCTGGCGGACCAGTCCGGGCTGCGGGCCCGTACGGAGCGTTACCGCGACGAGTGCCTCCTGCATCTGTCGCGCTGAGCCCGGGTGGCCATCGACCCATGAGGGCGCCGTCTCGGCGGGAGGCGGCGCCGATCCGGGGGGCGTGCCGACGACTACAGCAAACTGGCCGAAAAGCCGCTTTTCAGAGATCGTTCTTTATAGAGTTCACAGATGACTGACACCCCTGGGGCCGATGACATCAGTGGGAAGTCACCTCCGCTGAGACTCACCGCCGCCGCGTGCGCCCTGGTCCTGTCGACGTCCTGCGGTGTGCTGCCTCAGCCGGAACCCGCCTCCTCTCCGGCGGCGAACGCGCCGGCCTCCACTCCGGCCGGGCCCGACACACCCCCGCCCCCGCCCCCGCGAGGCACAGCCACCCCTGCCGCCTCCGAGAGCCCCTCCTACAGCGACCCGTACTCCGACGCCCGCCCGCCCCTCGCCAGCGCCCTCGCCACCCACGCGGACCACGGCAAGCGCACCGTCCGGGCCGACCTCGTCGGGCTCAACCGGATCGGCGACCATGTCGCGGTCCAGGTGCGTCTCACCGAAACGGGCGAACGCTCCATGTGGGTGTGGCACCACGTCGAGGACCGCATGGCGAGCGGGCGGGACAAGGACGACATGGCATCCGGTCTCGGCATCATCGACGCCGCCGCCGGCCGCCTGCTCATGCCGTCGACCACGCCTGACGGCGGCTGCGCCTGCACCGTGGAGGACGACTTCGAGAGGCCGTGGCTCGAACCGGGCAAGCCGCGCACCTTCTTCGCGCTGGTGCCCGCGCCCTCCGGCGGCGCCACCTCAGCGACCGTGTACACCCCGCTCGCGCCGCCCTTCGTCAACGTGCCCATCAGCGACGAACCGCCGCAGCCGCCCCCCAACCAGCAGATTCCAGACCCGGCCACAGCCCAGCTCACGCCGCTCTCCTATCCGATGGAACTGCCCTCGGCCAGCCTGGACAACAGCATGGAGACGACCACGGACGATCAGCGGGTGCGCATCAACCTCTTCTCCGACCTGCTCTTCAAGGTGAACAAGGCGGACCTGTCCCCGGGCGCGCGCAACGTGCTCGCCCGCACCGCGGGCCAGATCGACGAGTCGGATGCCACCGAGGTCGCGATCGACGGTCACGCGGACTCGACCGGCACCGACGCCATCAACCAGCCCCTCTCCGAACGCAGGGCCGACACCGTGCGCAAGGACCTCGCGTCGCTGGTCACCCGGGAAGGGGTGACATTCCGCGCGCGGGGCCACGGTTCCGCCAAGCCGCTGTACTCCAACGACGACGCGGACGGGCGGCGCAAGAACCGCCGGGTGACGGTCAGCTTCGACCGGTCCCGGACACTGCCCGCCCCCTCCCCGAGCAGCACGCCGAGCCCCGTCGAGTCGGGGAGTCCCGGCGGCAGCAGCAGGACGAACGTCGACGGACAACCCTTCACGGTCGAGGTGGACCCCATCCGCGTCGTCGGCGAGGGGATCGGCCTCATGGTCTTCAGGACCACCAACCACGGCATCAAGGAGACCTGGCTGCACGACCTCGGCGACCGCCCGCCGACCCTGCCGGGCAGGGGCAGCAGAGGCGGCGCGACGAACGTCGACGTGGTGGACCCCCGGGGCAAGACCCTCCACGGAGCCGCGGTCGTCTACGGCCGCCAAGGCTCACGGCTCTACTGCCTGTGCACCCCCACCCACTACAGGACCGATCACCTCGCGCAAGAGACGAAGGAGCACTGGGCCGTCATCAGCCTGCCGCGGGACGCGTCGAGCGTGCGGGTCCGGGTAGCGCAGTTCCCGCCTCTGGCCGACGTGCCGATCATCTAGCCCGCCGGGCCACAGCCCTCGCCTCCCGTTCGCAAGACCCGCCGCCTTGCCTCGCCCGGTGCTCGGGCTGTCTCGCGTACGTCTCGCCGAAGCGCTTCTCATGCGGCCGGTCACAACCTGCCGAGGGCCTTGGCCAGCGCGGTCGCGGCGGAGGCGATCACCTTGTCGTCGTGCGGGGTGTCGTCGTCGTTGCGGTTGGTGAAGACCGACAGGATGATCGGCGCGTTCGATCCGGGTGTCCAGACGATCGCGAGGTCGTTGGCGGTGCCGTGGTTGCTCGCGCCGCCGGTGCCGGTCTTGTCGCCGACCGTCCAGCCCTCGGGAAGTCCCGCCTTGATCCGGTTGGCGCCGGTGAGGCTGGCCTTCAGCCAGCCGACCAGCCGCGCCCGGTCCTGAGCATGGAGGGTCTTGCCGGTGGTCAGCTCGGCGAACGTCCGGGCGGCCGCGGCGGGGGTGGTGGTGTCGCGCTTCTCGCCGGGCGACCACTGGGTGAGCGTGGGCTCCGTACGGTCCAGGCGGCTGGTCCGGTCACCGGTGGCGCGGAAGAACCGGGTCGTCGGCGCACGTGGCTGCTCCGCCGCCTGTGTCAGGTCATCCAACGCCCGGTACGGCCCTTCTCTCAGCCGGTGGGGCCGACGTCGGGGCGTTCCTCGTCGCCTTGGGCGCGGCCCTGCTCCTCGGGGCGTTCCTCCTCGGGGCGTTCCGGCTCGTCTTGGGCCTCGGGCGGGTCGGCGGGGATGGGGCGGCGGGACTTCTCGGTGCTCGCGCCGGAGCGCTCGGCCACCACGTCGCTCTCGGCTCCCAGGCCGTCCTTCGCGGGGGGCAGGTCGTCGGGGTTCTCACTCATGCCTCCCCAGTGCCCCGGCGCCACGGTTCGATGCGCGCGTGCCCGTGGCGAACGCGGTGAGGGCCCGGGCCGGGTCAGCCGAGGGCGGCGTCGATGTCGGCGCGTACCGGCATCGAGGTGGACGCCCCCTCCCGCCGCACCGACAGCGCCGCCGCCGCCGCGGCGAAGCGGAGGGCGTCCGGCATGGGCCGTCCTTCGGCGCGGGCCACGGCGAGCGCTCCGGCGAACGTGTCACCCGCCGCCGTGGTGTCGACCGCCTGGACCGGCACGGCGGGCACGTGCAGCCGCTCTCCCGAGCGCGACCCGTACAGCGCGCCCTCGGAGCCGAGGGTGATGACCGCCTCCTCGACCCGTTCGAGCAGCTTGTCCAGGGCGACGCTCGGGTCGGCGGCGCCGGTGATGCCGGCGGCCTCGTGCTCGTTGGGCAGCAGCAGGGTGACCGCGTCGATCAGGTCGTCCGGCAGCGGCTGGGCGGGGGCCGGGGTGAGGACGACCGGCACACCGGCCCCGCGGGCGGCGCGGGCGGCGGCGGTGACGGCCGCCATGGGCAGCTCCAGCTGGAGCAGCAGCGCCCGCGAGCGGGCGATCACGGCGCGTTCGGCGTCGGTGGGGGCGGTGACGGCGCCGTTCGCGCCGGGCACGACGACGATGGCGTTGCCGCCCCGGTCGTCGACCACGATGTGCGCGATGCCGCTCGCGCCGGGCACCCGGCGCAGCAGGGTCACGTCGACCCCGGCGCCCGCGAGCGTGCCGCGCAGGTCGGCGCCGAACGCGTCCGAGCCGACCGCGCCGAGGAACGTCACCTCGCCGCCCGCGCGGGCGGCGGCGACGGCCTGGTTGGCGCCCTTGCCGCCGGGCACGGTGCGGAAGTCGCGCCCGGTCACGGTCTCGCCCAGGCGGGGCGCGCGGGCGGTGTAGGCGACCAGGTCCATGTTGGCGCTGCCGAAGACGGTGATCACGGGTGGGTCAACTCCTGGGTGCGGCGGGCCAGCTCCTTCAGCCCGATGCCGTCGAAGCCGGTCAGGCTGCTGGCCAGACTGTCACGCAGCGCCCACCGGTCGGGGACGCCGCCGTTGAGCGCGCCGGCGACGGAGCCCGCGGTGGCGGCGGCGGAGTCGGTGTCCCAGCCTCCGGCGACGGCCCCGGCGACGGTCGCGGTGAAGTCGCCGCGGCCGTGCACGAGGGCGGCGGCGATCAGCGCGGCGTTGCTGACCGTGTGCACCCAGTGCAGGCCGCCGTGCCGCTCGTGCAGCAGGTCGACGACGCGCTCGAAGTCGTCCTCGCGGGCGGCGTCCTCGGCCGCCCGCCGGACGGCGCGGTGCAGCCGGGAGCGGGGCGGCACCACGGACAGTCCCGCCTCGACGACCTCCTCGGCGGAGCCGGCGACCATGGAGGAGGCGCACATGGCGGCCGCGAACATGGCGCCGTAGAGGCCGTTGGCGGTGTGGGTGAGCCGGGCGTCCCGCCAGGCGTGCTCGGCGGCGGTGCCGGGATCGCCCGGGTTGGTCCACCCGTACACGTCGGCCCTGATCAGCGCGCCGATCCACTCCCTGAACGGGTTGCGGCGGGTGGCGGTCTCCGGGGGCTCGACGCCGTCGAGCAGGTTGCGGTACGCGACGCGCTCGGCGGTGAACGTGCGCCCGGCGGGCAGTTCGTCGAGCCAGACCCGGGCCACGTCGTCGGTGGTGAAGCCGCGGCCGTGCCGTTCGAGCACGGTCAGGGCGAGCAGCGGGTAGTTGAGGTCGTCGTCCTCGGGGATGCCGTCGATGTTCTCGGCCAGGGAGTCGACGGCGCTGCGCCGGTTCCACGGCCATCGCGCCGCCACCTCGGGCGGCAGCCCTTCGGCGGTGAACCAGCCGCGGATCGGCCAGTTGCCGGTGGCCTCGGCGATCTCCCTGATGCCCGTACGCGGGATCTTCTCGACCGGCTTGCCCAGCACGCACCCGGCGGCGCGGCCCTGCCAGGCGCCCAGCACCCGGCCGGGGCCCGGGACGACGCCCGGCGCGGGCCGCGGCCAGTCGGGGCAGGCGGCGACGATCGCGGCCAGGTCCGAGGGCTCGTCCAGCGGCGACGGGATCGCGGCCAGCTCGTCGAGTAGCTCCTCTGCGAGCGGGCGCAGCGCCTGCGCGCCGGGCTCGGACGCTCCGGCGCGGGGCGGGGCGTCGTGCCCGCCCGCGGCGCGCCACCGCTCGGCGATCGCGGCGGCGTCCCTGCCGTCCTCGGCGGCCTGGCGCAGCTCGTGGCCGATCAGGTCCTCCGGCTGTACCCAGGTGAGCCGGATCATCAGTCCTCCAGCAGCGCGGCGAACGCGGCCTCGTGGGCGCGGCGCCGGGCCACGTCGTCGGCGTGCACCTGGCGGGCGACCGCGGCGAGGGCGCGGCCGGGCGCCACCAGGTCGGTCCGGCTGGCCGCGCTCACCTGCTCCACCCACTCCGGAGGGATCGCGCCGAGGCCGCCGAGCGCGCCGGCGACGGCGCCGCCCATGGAGGCGATCGAGTCGGCGTCGCGGCCGTAGTTGACGCCGCCCAGCACGGTTTCCCGGTAGTCGCCCTTGGCGATCACCAGGAAGGCCAGCGCCAGCGGCAGCTCCTCGATGCTGTGCAGCCGGCTCGGCCGGCGGGCCCCGAGACCCTGGTCGCGGTAGGTGTCGGCGACCGTGTCGTACGGCCGCATGGCCGCGCGGAGCGCCTCGAACGAGCCGTCCCAGTGGCCGAGCCCGCGGGCCGCCTCGCACACGGCCTCGATGGCGGCGCGGGTGCCGTCCTTGGCCAGCCGGAGGCAGGCGGCCACCACGGAGTCGGCGCCGGCGCCGGGCCGCATCGCCTCGGCCACCGCGGCGGCCATGACCCCGGCGGCCTCGCGCCCGTAGCTGGACTGGTGGGCGCCGGTCAGGTCGAGTGCCTCGGCGTAGGCGGCGTCGGGGTCGCCGGCGTTGACGACGCCGACGGGGGCGGCGTACATGGCGGCGCCGCAGTTGACGATGTTGCCGACGCCGGCCTCGCGCGGGTCGGCGTGACCGTAGTGGAGGCGGGCGACGATCCACTTCTCGGCCAGGAAGATCCGCTGCAGCGGCAGCGCCTCCGCCTCCAGCTCGGGGATCCACCGCCGCTCGGCCATCAGCTCGGGCACCAGGTGGGCGGCCATCGCGTACGCGTCGAGGTGGCCGCGCGCCTTCTCGTACACGCGGATGAGCGCGTGGGTCATGAGCGTGTCGTCGGTGATGTGGCCGTCGCCCTTGTGGTACGGGGCGATGGGGCGGGCGTTGCGCCAGTCGTCGTTGAACGGCGGCACGATGCCCTCGACCCGGCCGCCGTAGCGGTCGACGATCTGCTCGGGGGTCCAGCCCTCGGTCGCGCCGCCCAGCGCGTCGCCGACCGCCGCCCCCGCCACGCAGCCGGTCGCCCTGTCCTCAAGCGGCGTCATGTGAGTCCTTCCGTGAGTTCGATGAGATCCTTGCCCGCCAGCTCCGGCAGGCAACAGCCGGCCAGCGTGCGGGCCGGCGCGATCCACCCCTGCGGGATCGCACCGTACCCTCCGCAGGCTCCGGTGAGCGCGCCGGTGAGCGCGGGAGCCGAGTCGGCCAGCGGCGCCAGGCAGGCGGCGGCGGGCACCGCGCGGCGGAGGTCGCCCCGCGACACCTCGGTCAGGGCGAGGGCGGCCGGCACGGTCAGCGCGGCGCCGACCCCGTAGCTGTAGACGTGGTCGAGCAGGGCGGCGTCGAGCGCGGGCACCGCCCCGAACGGGTCGCCGGCCGCGCGGGCGGCGGCCAGCGCCAGGCGGGCGTTGTGCCCGATGGCGGTGTCCGCGGGCAGCACCCCGAGCGCGGCTTCGACGGCGGCGGCGGCCGAGCCGGTGGCGACGGCCGCGGCGACGGCGGCGGCCATGGCGCGGGCGCCCAGCAGGCCGTCGCCGGCGTTGGTCACCTGCGCGTCCTCGTCCGGCTCTGCGCCGCGCAGGCCGTAGGCGACGGCTCTGACGGCGGCGGCGTCGTCGAAGTGGTGCGGGTTGTCGTGCCCGCTGGCGGGCGGTTCGACGCCTCTGGAAAGGTTGTCCAGGGCGGTGGCGACCGAGACGCGGGCCCTGACGTCGTCGCGACCGGCGAGCGCGCGGAACGCCTCGGCGCGCGGGGTTCCGCTGGTGAGCAGCGTCCAGGCGAGCCATTCCGCGTCGTCGGACGGGCCGACGGCCAGCGGCGCGGTCGGCTGGTTGAGCGCGAACGGCACCGGCAGCGTGGTGAGGCGGTGCTCCTCGGCGAAGGCGTCGAGCTCGCGGTGGAGCCTGCGGCTCCACGGGGCGTGCAGCGCGGCCCGGTGCCGGGCCGCGGGCCAGCCCGCGGCGTCTCCCACGGCGAGGCCGATGACGGCTCCCGCGATCCTGTCCCCCGGCATGCGTCCTACAGTCCTTCCACCCGCTCGCCGCCGTCCTCCGGCACCGCCACCCGACCTCCGGCCACGCCCGGCGGCCACGCCCGCTCCCTGATCACGCCCGCTCCCTGATCACGCCCGCTCCCTGGTCACATCCGGCGACCCGGCAGGCTCCTGGGTCACGCCCGGCGGCCCGGCCGGCGTTCGCGCCGGCCTGCCGGTGCCGAGGGCGGCGGTCAGTTCGTCGGCGACGTCCAGCACGTGCCTGCCCGCCACGACCGGCAGGCACTTCCCGGTGGCCGGGCCGATCCTGGCCGCCCACCGCTCGGGCACACCGCGCTCGCCCCGCCCGGCGCCCGCGACCGCGCCCGCGATGGCGCCGATGGTGTCGGCGTCCCTGCCCAGGCTCACCCCGAACGTGACGGAACGCTCCACGTCGCCCTCGCCGTACAGGCAGGCGGCCAGCGCCAGCGCCACGGCCTCGGGCGCGACGTCCGTCCACGGGTAGTGCCGCACCACGACGGCCTCGTGCAGCGCCGCGGCCGGGTCAGCGGCGTCCAGCGCGGCGCGGGCGCGGCCGATGTTCCTGGCCGTCCACGAGTCGGCGGGCACCGCCGACAGCGCCGCCTCCACCGCGCCGGACGGGTCCGCCCCGGCCATGGCGGCGGCGACGGCCGCGGCGACCGCCCGGCCGCCGAGTACGCCCTCGCCCGCGTGGCTGACCCGGCCGTCCTCGGTCACCAGCCGGGCCGCCTCCGCCGGGTCTCCCGGGCAGAACACCCCGTACGGGGCGGCCCGCATGGCGAGCCCGTCGGACCAGCCGTGCTGGTGGATCATCCCGGTCAGCGGGGGTTCCAGCCCGCGCCGCAGCGCCTGTACCGTGCCCAGCTCGGAGAACCCGGCTCCGCGCATCGGCCCGGTGACCGCCGGGATCACCTGCTCCCGGTACGCGGCCGCGACCCGTCCGGACGTCAGCCCGTGGCCGTGCGCCACCAGCAGCCCGGCGGCGAAGATGGCGTACTCGGTGTCGTCGGTGCCGCCGCCCTCGATCTCGGTGAGCCGCCCCCACCGGCGGCGGATCTCCTCGGGCGAGAGGTTCTCGGCGGGGGCGCCGAGGGCGTCACCGGCCGCGAGGCCGAGCAGACACCCTCGGGCCCTGTCGCGATACGTCACCGCTGGTACCGCTCCAGCACCTTGTCGCCCTCGCCGACGAGCCGCTCGGCCGCGTCGTCCAGGCTGATCTTGTCGGCGAAGAACTCCTGCAGCACCGGCGTGGCCACCTTGCTCTTCCACTCGTCGTACCCGTTCACCTTGAGGAACGGCGCCACCACGAGGTCCTTGGCCGAGGCGGTCGCGACGTCCCAGCCGTCCTCCTCGCCGTTGATCGACGGGTCGGCGGCGGCCTCCCGCGAGGTCGGCAGCAGCCAGTCGCCCTTGGCGAGCCGGGCCTGGTTCCGGCCGTTGAGGAAGAAGGAGACGAACGCGACGGCCTGTTCCTGGTGCTCGCTGTCGGCCGACACCGAGAGGGTCTGCGACACCGCGCCCTGGTGGGAGGTGGTGCCCTTGAGCGGCGGCAGGGTCACCCACGCGAAGTCGTCCGGGGCCTGCTCGGCCACCTGCTGACGCAGGTAGACGCCGGCCGGGAGCATCGCGTACTTGCCGGCGAAGAAGCCGGGCAGCGGGTCGGCGGTGCCCATGCCGAGCGCGGCCGGGTCGGCCGTCTTGTCCTTGTAGAGCTGGTCGTGGATGCGCCGCAGGACCTCCTTCTCCTCGGGGCCGACCTTGACCGTGGTCTTGCCGCCCGCCGTCTGGAAGAAGGTGCCGCCGAAGTTGAGCGCCAGGTTCAGCACCTTGTTGACCGGCGACTTCATCGGCCAGGCGACGCCGTACGTGTCGCCCTTGGTGAGCTTCGTGCTCGCCTCGGCGAACTCGTCCCAGGTCCACGGCTCGGCGGGCGTGGGGATGCGCACCCCGGCCCCGTCGAGCAGCTTCTTGTTGGCGATGATGACCTGGGACTCCTGCAGGAACGGCACGCCGAACACGCCCTGGCCGCCGTTGCCGTCGTCGAAGGTGACGGTGTCCCAGGCGGCCTGCGGGATGTCGCTCCGCAGGGCGGCGGGCAGCTTGCCCTCCAGGTCGAGCAGGTAGCCCTTGGCGGCGAAGCCGGCCAGCGCGGGGGAGTCGTCGTGGAAGACGTCCGGCGCGTCGCCGCCCTCGAACGAGGTGACGAGCTGGTCGTTGACGTTGTCCCAGCTGCCCTGGACATAGGTGACCTGGATCTCCGGGTTGGCCTTGTTCCACTCCTCGACGATCGCCTTGTTGGCCTCCACCGACTCCTTCTGCCAGGCCAGGCTGAGGAAGTCGAGCTTGACCGGCTCGCCGGAGCCGCCCGACGGCTCACCGGTGTCCCCGCCGCCGCACGCGGCGGCCAGCGCGAGGACCGCCACCGCCGCCAACGCGGATTTGATACGCATGTGAGCCTCCTAGCCCTTCACCGCGCCGGCCATGAGGCCGGACCGCAGCCGTCGCTGGATGATTGCGAAAAAGACCAGGCTCGGGATCGTCGCCATCAGGGACGCCGCGGCCAGCGGCCCGAGCCTGGCCACTCCCTCGGGGCCGGTGAACCGCACCAGCGTCAGCGGGAGCGTCATCACGTCCGGGTCCTTCAGGACCACGAGCGCGAACAGGAACTCGTTCCACGACGAGATGAACGCGAACAGCAGCGTCGCCACCACGCCCGGCGCGAGCAGCGGGGCGACCACCTTGACGATCGCCCGCATCCGGCCCGCACCGTCGACCGCCGCGGCCTCCTCCAGCTCGCGCGGCACGGACCGCACGTATCCCTGGAGCATCCACAGCGCGAACGGCAGCGTGAACGTCACGTGCACCAGCACCAGCCCGGCCAGTGTGTTGACCAGGCCGAGCTCCCGCATGACCATGAACAGCGGGATGATGATCAGGATGAACGGGAACACCTGGCTGACCAGCACCCACCCGAGCGCGATCCGCTTCAGCACGCCCCGGTAGCGGGCCAGCGCGTACGCTGCGGGCAGGGCGACCGCGACGGTCAGCACCGCGCTGGCCAGCGCCACGACGAGGCTGCGCAGCCCGGCCCCGATCAGGTCCTGCTCGCCGAACGCGGCGGCGAAGTTGGCCGTCGTCGGCTCCCGCGGGATCCAGGCCGGGTCCAGGGCGGCCATCTCCTGCGGCGTCTTGAGCGCGGTCGACAGCAGCCAGACCAGCGGGAAGCCCAGGAAGACCAGGTAGGCCAGCAGCGCCGCGTACTGGAGGACCCTGCTCATGACGCCTCCCTCAGCTGCCGCCACAGGTACACCCCGAGCAGGGCGAGGACGACGACCACGATGGCGACGCCGAGCGCGGCCGCGTAGCCGAAGAAGCCGTACTCGAACGCCTCCTCGTACGCGAACAGCATCGGCAGCCTCGTCCGGCCGCCGGGCCCGCCCTGGGTGAGCACGTAGACCAGGCTGAACTGGTTGAAGTTCCACACGAAGTCGAGCGAGGTGATGGCCACGATGACCGGGCGGAGCTGGGGCAGCGTGATGTTCCAGAAGCGGCGCCAGGTGCCCGCCCCGTCCATCGCGCCCGCCTCGTGCAGCTCCGCGGGCACGTTCTGCAGGCCCGCCAGCAGGACGACGGTGGTCTGCGGCATGCCGCTCCAGACGCCCATGACGATGACGGCGGGCAGCGCCCAGGTGAAGTCGGCCAGCCAGTTGACGTCGGTGCCGAGCGTGCTGTTCACGATGCCGGCGTCCGGGTGGTAGACCAGGCGCCACATCAGGCCGATCACCACGGGCGGCATCGCCCACGGCACCATGGCCAGCACCCGGGCCAGGCCGCGCAGCCGCAGCCGCTGGTGGAGCAGCAGGGCCAGCCCGAGCGAGGCGAGGAACTGCAGCGCGGTCACCGAGACCGCCCAGATCATCCCGACCCGCATGGACTGCCAGAACGCCTCGTCGCCGAGCAGCCTGGCGAAGTTGTCGAGCCCGGCGAACCGGGTGACGTGGTTCCTGCCGGACTCGGCGTCGGTGAACGCCATCGCGATCCCGTACAGCAGCGGCCCGACGCTGAAGATCAGTACCGGGACCAGCGCGGGCAGCAGGAGCACCCACATCTCGCGGGTCTGCCGCGACCCGCCTGCCGCGCGCCGCGGCGGCGCCTCCGGGGGCGGGCGGGTGGCGGTGGCGGTCACGGACTCCCCCGCTCCGCGCCCGGCGGCCGGAACGGCGCGGGCTCCGCCCCCGTCGTCGAGGCCCGCACCGCCAGCCGCGGCGGCACGGTCACCCTGCGGGGTTCCCTGTCGCCGTTCCTGAGCCGGTCGAGCAGCAGCTCGGCGGCGGCCTTGCCGCGTTCGGCCGACCCCAGCGAGACGCTGGTCAGCGACGGCCAGGCGGCCGCCGCGAGGTCGGTGTCGTCCATGCCGGCCACCGCCACGTCGTCCGGCACCCGCCGTCCGGCCGCGCGCAGCACGTCCAGCGCGCCGAGCGCGATGAGGTCGTTGGCGCACATCAGCGCGTCGATGTCGGGCCGCCGCCGCAGCAGCGCCGCGACCGCCCTGCCGCCTTCGGCGCGGTAGAAGTCCCCGATCTCCACCAGCTCCTCGTCGTACGGCAGCCCGAGGTCCTCCAGCGCCTCCCGGTACGCGGCCCCGCGCATGGCGCCGGGCACCGTGTCGGTCGGGCCGTTGACCAGGCCGATCGTGCGGCGGCCGAGCCGGTGGAGGTGGTCGACGGCCAGCTTCAGGCCGGTGCGGGAGTCGGCCCTGACGTTGTCCACCGGCGTGCCCTCGGGCACCGAGCCGATGATGACCACCGGGGCGCGGGCGGAGGCGAGGAGCTCCAGGTGCTGCTCGGTGACGCGCAGCGGGCTCATGATCAGCCCGTCCACGTACCGCTCCCCCAGGCTGTGGAGCACGTCGATCTCGTCGGCCACCACCGCGTCCGTGGAGTGCAGGACGAGCCGGTAGCCGGCGGACTTGAGCACCGGCTGGATCTCGCGCAGCATGGCGAGGTAGGCGGGGTTGCCGACGTCGGCCATGGCGAAGGCGACCTGATGGGTGCGGCGGGACTTCAGGGAGCGGGCGACGGCGTTGCGCACATACCCGAGCTCGTCGGCGGCGGCCATCACCTTGCGCACGGTGTCCTGCCGGGTGGGCAGGCCGTTGAGCACCCGCGACACCGAGGCGATGGAGACACCGGCGCGCTCGGCGATCGTGGTGATCGTGGGTCCGTCGGCCAAGGCTGTCCCTCCAGGGTGAGCAAACGATTTCAGCGGATGGCTGTAAACGTTTACTGAGTAGGCGTCATGTAACCCTCCCGCCACGTCGCCGGTCAAGTCACGATCACGTCACGCGTCCCCGGGACCCGTCGCCGGGCCCCGGGGCGGGCGGGTCAGTCGCCGGCCGGGACCCGTTCGGGGGCGGGCGGCGCGGTCTTCGCGGTCAGGGCGCGGATGGACGGCACGCCGGCCAGGGCGACCACGGCCGACAGGACAGCGGGGATGATCAGGGCCACCGGCAGCGAGGACGCCTCGGCGATGTAGCCGAGGATGGCCGGGCCGGCCAGCAGGCCCGTGTAGCCGCAGGCCGTGACCAGGGCCAGGGCCTTGCCCACCGGGCCGCCGGCGGCCCCGACGGCGCTGAAGATGACCGGGACCACCGTGGCCAGTCCCACCCCGGCCAGGGCCCAGCCGGTCCAGGCGCAGACCGTGGCCAGCCCTCCGGTCACCGGCGCGACCAGGACGAGCGCGTACCCGCAGGAGGCCAGCAGGCCGGCCAGCCGGATCGTGCGCACGGAGCCGAGCCGGGCCCGGATGGGATCGCCCAGCAGCCGGACCGCGGTCATGGCGACCGCGAAGATCGTGTACGCGAGAGGCGCGGCGGCGGGGTCGGCGTCGAGGACCCAGCGGGCGTGCAGCGCGGCCCAGTCGATGGCGGCGCCCTCGGCCAGGTGCCCGGCGAACGCGGCCAGGCCCAGCAGCGCGAGCGGCCACCAGCCCACGACCGTGCCGGAGCGGCGGGGGCCGGGCCGCGGTCCTGGCCGCTCGGGCGGGTCCGGCAGCAGCAGGGCGGCCGCCGGCAGGAACAGGAACGGCACCACGACGGCGGCGGCCACCAGCAGCGCCTGGGCGTCCGCGCCCGCCCTGAGCGCCAGCGCGGTCAGCGCGCCGGCCGCCGCGCCGCCCAGGCTCCAGGCGCCGTGGAACGCCGAGATGATCGGCCGCCCGTAGCGCCGCTCGACCTCGACGGAGTGGGCGTTCATGGCCACCTCGGTCACGCCCAGTCCCAGCCCGAACAGCACGGCCAGGCCCGCCAGCATGCCGTACCCGGTCGAGAGCGCCGGCCCGAGCAGCGCGAGCGCGGAGACCGGTCCGGCCACCCAGCAGACCCGCCGGCTGGAGAGCCGGTCCACGAGCGGCCCCGCCGCCAGCATGGACACCAGCGCGCCGGCCGAGATGAGGAGCAGGACGCTGCCGAGCCGGGCCGCGCCGAGCCCCAGCCGCTCGTCCAGCGACGGCAGTCCCGCCGCCCATAACCCCATGACGAAGCCGCACAGGACGAAGAAACCGAAGACTCCGATACGGGCGCGCCGCGCTTCCGTCAGCTTTTTGTTCACGCCTAGAGCATAATGAACACCACCATGAGAGCAAACGGAGCGACCACGAGCGGGGAACTGCGTGCGCACAACCGGGTCCGGCTGCTGCGCGCCGTGCACGACGGCGGCGCGACCAGGACCCGCTCGCAGCTGACCCGCGACCTGGACCTGGCCAGGGGAACCGCCTCGGTGCTGGTCGGCGGCCTGGCCGAGGACGAGTTGCTGCACGAGGAGCCCGCGGCCGGGCACGGCAGGGGGCGGCCCACGACGGTGCCGGGCCCGCACCCGCGCGGGCCCGTCGTGCTCGCCGCCGACGTCAGGGAGGACGCCTGGGAACTGGCCGCCTGCGAGCTCGGCGGCCGGGTGACCGTGCTGGCGGAGCGGCCCCACGACGGCACCTCCGAGGACGCGCTCCTGCCCCTGGGCGCGGCGATCGGCGCCCACGGCGCGCGGTACGGCGGCCGGGTCGTGGGCGTGGGCGTGGCGGTGGCGGGCCCGGTCCGCCCGGACGGCCGGACCGACGTCGCCCACCTGCGCTGGCGCTCGGTGGACGTGCCCGCCCTGCTCGCCCGTGGCGCTCGCCCGGGCCGGGATCTCCCGCCGCCGACCGGCGCGCTGATCCGGCCGGAACCGGCCGTCAAGGGCGTACGGGTCGGCAACGACACGGCGCTGGCCGGGCTGGCCGAGGCCCGGCGCGGCCGCCTGCGCGGGGTCGGGCTGGGGCTGCACCTGCACGTGGACTTCGACCTCGGCGGCGTGCTGGTCGTCGGCGGGCGGCCCCTCGGCGGGGCCGGCGGCACCGGAGCCGAGTTCGGGCACATGCCCCTGCACACCACCCGCCCCCAGCGCACACGGAGGACCTCAGCGCATGCGCCCGTGGGCGGGGGTGCGGCGGAGGTGGAGGAGCCGGCGCTCTGCATGTGCGGGGCGCGGGGGTGCTGGGGGATGGAGGTGGGCGCCAACGCGCTGCTGCGACGGCTCGGCCTGGAGTACGGGGGCGGCCGGGGCCGGCGTCAGGCCGGGGAGATCCTGGCGCGGGCCGCCGCCGGCGACGGGGACGCGGGCGAGGCGGTCCTGGCCGTGGTAGAGGCGCTCGGCGGCGGGATCGCCGCCCTGGTGAACGCGCACGATCCCGAGGTGGTGACGCTCTCCGGGCTGGGCGCCGACCTGTTCGGCCGGGCGGAGGCGGAGCTGCGCGCGGCGGGCGAGCCGTGGCTGATGAGGATCCGCAGGGAACGCCCGCCCCTGATCGTCGCCTCGCCGCTACGCTGGCGCGGGCCGCTGCTCGGGGCGATGGAGGCGGTGTTCGACGCGTTCCTCACGCCGGCCGGGCTGGCCGCCTGGCAGACCGCGACACGCCCGGAAAATTAGTGTGATGTAAAGCACGCTTCAGGGCGAAAACCAACCATCAAGGACAGAACCCGGCCCCGTCCCGGGACCCGGCACGCGGCGGCCGGGACGGACGGGCGGAAAGCCTCAGGACGACGCCCTCGCGCACGGCCCGCCAGGACCCGCGGCCGACCCCGTCTTCCCTGGTCAAAGGCTGTTTCATCACCATCAGACCCGGTATCGCACCCCGCCCCTGCCCCGATGGCCGAGAGCGCGCGGACGGGGGCGCGTACCCCCTCGGCGACACCCCTGGGCAGAAGGTGTCGGGCGCCGGCGGGGGGCCCGCGCCGCGGCGGACACGTCGGGCGGCGCTTTCCGCTACACGATCCGCTGGTATCCGCCATGATTAGCCACTGCACTACGGGTAACAGAATCCCCGATCGTTAACTCCCCGAGGAGAGAACTAGACATGGCACTTCCTACTCTCACCCCCGAACAGCGCAAGGCCGCGCTGGAGAAGGCCGCGGAGGCCCGTGCTGCCAGGACCGCTCTGCTGGCGAAGGTCAAGGCGGGCGAGCTGTCGTTCTCGCAACTGCTCGAGCGCGACGACGACATCGCCAAGAAGATCAAGGTGTCGCAGGCGCTCCGCGCCGTGAAGGGCGTCGGCCCGGCCAAGGCCACCGCTCTGATGGAGGAGGCCGGCGTCGACGAGAAGCGCCGGCTCGGCGGCCTGGGCGCCCAGCAGCGCAAGAAGCTGGTCGAAGCGCTCGGCTGACAGCCGGGCCACCAGGTCCGCGCGACCCGCCGGCGACGAGGGATGCCGGCCGCGCGCAAGGGGATGACCGGGCCGAGTGGGGGCTGACGGGCGGCACGCACCGCCCCGAAGCAGGCCCGGTTCCGGCTGCCGCGACCGCGGGCACGCCAGCTGCTCCGGCCCCCGCCGGGGCAGGCCGGCGGTCGGCACGGCCGCCGATGGGACCGGCTCGACCGCCGCCTCGGAGCGGCCCCGGTCGCGCCGCGGGGCGGGCGCTCAGGAGCGCAGGTACGCCAGGACGGCGAGGACCCGGCGGTGCTGATCGCTGTCGTCGGCGTAGAGGCCGAGCTTGTTGAAGATGCTCCTGATGTGCTTCTCCACGGCCCCGTCGCTGATGACGAGCTGCCTGCCGATGGCGGGGTTGGATCTGCCCTCCGCCATCAGGCCCAGCACCTCGCGCTCGCGCGGCGTGAGAGAGGCGAGCGGGTCGTCCCTGCGTCTGCGCACCATCAACTGCGACACCACCTGCGGATCGAACACGGTCCCGCCCGCGGCGACCCGCCGCAGGCCCTCCAGGAACTCCTCCACGTCCACGACCCGGTCCTTCAGCAGGTAGCCCACCGCGCCCCTGGCGTCGGCGAGCAGGTCGTCGGCGTAGGACACCTCGACGTACTGCGACAGGATGAGCACCGGCGCCCCCGGCACCCGCTGCCGGGCCCGCACGGCGGCGCGCAGCCCCTCGTCGGTGAAGCTGGGCGGCATCCGCACGTCCACCACCGCCACGTCCGGCCGGTGCTCGGTGACGGCCTCGACGAGCGCGTCGCCGTCGCCGACGGCCGCCACCACCTCGCAGCCGAACTCCTCGAGCAGCCTGACCAGGCCCTCTCTGATCAGCACGGCGTCATCGGCCACGACTACGCGCACGGCACCTCCGCTACGATCACCGTCGGCCCGCCCTCCGGTGAGCTGACCGTGAGCTCTCCGTCGACGGCGCGGAGCCGGTCGGCCAGCCCGGCGAGACCGTGTCCCTTGGCGACGTGCGCGCCGCCGACCCCATCATCGCCGATGGTCAGCAGCAGGCGGTCACCGGTGTCCACGAGCCTGACGGTGCAGACGGTGGCCCCGCTGTGCTTGGCCACGTTGGTGAGCGACTCGGCGACGACGAAGTAGACGGCGTTCTCGACCGCGGCGTCGTACCGCCCGGTCTGCGGCACGTCCAGGTCGACGGGGACGGTGCAGCGGCCGGCGAGGGCGGCCAGCGCGGGCGCGAGCCCGCGGTCGGACAGGATGGGCGGCGCGATGCCGCGCGACAGCGCCCGCAGCTCGTCGAGGGTGTCGCGGGTGGCGGTGATCGCCGACTTGAGCGTGTCCTGGGCGGCCTCGGGGTCCTTGGCGAGCTGCCGCTGCGCCCGAGCCAGCTCCATGGCCAGTGACACCAGCCGTTGCTGGGGGCCGTCGTGGATGTCGCGCTCCAGCTTGCGCAGCGCGTTGGCCTCGGCGGAGACGGCGGCGGCGCGGCCCTCGGCCAGGTCGTCGATGCGCTCGTGCAGCTCGGCCACGCCGGTGAGCAGCACGCGGCCGAGCCCGGCGCGCAGCAGCGCCGCGCCGCGCACCACGAACGGCATGATCATCAGGAACAGCAGACCCGCCGACATGTAGAAGACGGTGTTGACCAGGTAGCCGTCGCCCAGGCCGAGCAGTTCGGGCAGCTCCCGGTTGTCCGGGATGCGCGACAGGACGATGCCGTAGACGGGCCAGGTCAGGCCGGCGAGCGGGACCGCCCAGAAGGCGACGGTGAGCACGAACGACACCAGCGCGACCGGGAGGTTCACGATGGTGTGCAGCAGGTCGAGCCAGGACTGCCCGCTGGTGAGCGGGTTGAGGAGCCGCCGGAAGCGGCCCGCGCCGGGCGGCGGCGCCTTGTAGCGGGGACGCACGGGCGGGCGCCCGAGCACGTCGGAGAGCC
Organism: Nonomuraea sp. CA-218870; assembly: GCF_050936535.1. Lineage (NCBI taxonomy): Bacteria > Bacillati > Actinomycetota > Actinomycetes > Streptosporangiales > Streptosporangiaceae > Nonomuraea > Nonomuraea sp. CA-218870. The sequence continues at coordinate 5,347,338 of NZ_JBNJMN010000001.1, forward strand.
AGGCGCGCTCCCCGTCGGCGAACACGCGGGCGATCAGCAGCGTCCCGGCCAGGATGGGCACGCCGATCCACACCACCAAGGTGCCGACACCGGCGGCCAGGCCCGCGATCGTGATCGGGAAGGCGAGCACGGTCGCGGGGAAGCCCACGAGCGTGTAGCGGGTGTCCAGCAGGATCCGCCTGATCAGGGAGCGCATGGCATCACGCTAAGCCCGCGGCGCACCCCTTTCGAGCCGGTATGCCGGTGTATCGGGGTGGGGACAGCCTTACCCCCGGCGGTCCCGGCCGCCCGCCTCGAAGACGGCGGCGCACGGCACTGTGCCGGGCGGCCGCGGCCGGAAGCCTTGGGACATCGTCCCCTGATGAATCGAGGCGTCCCCATGACCGTCCTGCTGGAGCGACCCCGCACGGCGCCGCCCGCGCCGCGCGACCCGTTCCTCGACCTCCTGCGGGTGTTCGGGATGGCGCTGGTGGTGCTGCAGCACTGGACCGTCCCGGTGCTCGGCTACGACGGCGCCCGGCTGACCACCGGCAACGCGCTGGCCACCCCGGGTGTGTGGGTCGTGACGTGGATCAGCCAGGTGATGCCGCTGGTGTTCTTCGCGGGCGGCGCGGCCAACGCGATCAGCTTCGGCCGCTCCCCCGCCGGCGGGCCCCGCTGGCTGACGGGCCGGCTGCGGCGGCTGGCCTGGCCGCTGCTGCCGCTGGCGGCGGTGTGGATCCCGCTGCCGCACCTGCTGCTGGCGCTGGGCGTGCCGGAGCAGCCGCTGGAGGCCGGAGCGCGGCTGACGGGCCAGCTGCTCTGGTTCCTCGCCGTCTACCTCGTCGCCGTGGTCGCGACCCCGTACCTGCTGGGGTTGCACGAACGGTACGGGGCGCGCGTCCCGGCGGCGCTGGCCGCGGGGGCGGTGCTGACGGACGTGGCCCGGTTCGCGTCCGGGGCCGACGCGGTGGGTTACCTGAACGTGGTCTTCGTCTGGCTGGCGGTGCACCAGCTCGGTTTCCTGTACGCGGACGGGCGCCTGTCGCGGCCGGGCCTGCTGGCGGCCTGCGGGTACGGGACGGCGGCGCTGCTGGTGGCGGCCGGCCCGTACCCCGGCAGCATGATCGGGCTGCCCGGGGCCGAGACCTCGAACATGGCGCCGCCCACGCTCGCGATCATGGCCGTCGGGTTCGGGCAGGTGGGGCTGGCCCTCCTGCTGCGGGAGCGGATCCTGCGGCTGCCGCTGCGCCGCCTGCTGCGCTGGGCGGGGCCGCGGATGATGACCGCGTACCTGTGGCACATGCCGGCGCTGTTCGCGGTGACGGGAGTGCTCGTGGTGGGCCTGGGCGCCTCGACGCCGGAACCGGGCAGCGTGGGCTGGTTCACCGGCTGGCCGCTCTGGTTCGGGCTGCTGTCCCTGGTGCTCTGGCCGCTGCTGCGCTGGTTCGCCCGGTACGAGGACCCGCCCGCCTTCGCGTACGGGGCCGCGACCTGGGGCACCGCGCTGGCCGCCGCCGCACTGATCGGCGGCGGGCTGCTGGCGCTGACCGTGCGCGGCTTCGCCCCGGAGGCCGCGCCGGTGCTCGCGGTGGCCGCGATCGCGGCCGGGCTCTGGCTGACCTCGGTGGGCCCGCCGAAACGCGCCCGTCATCTCACCGGGGCACAATGACACGCCATGACGATCGTCCGTCCCGTGGCCGAGTCCGACCTGCCGGCCGTCACCCGGATCTACGCCCACTACGTCACCGAGACCGTCGCCACCTTCGACGAGACGCCGCCGTCGCGTGACGAGTGGCGGGTCAAGGCGGCGGCGATCACCGGGACGGGGGCGCCGTTCCTGGTGGCCGAGGAGGACGGCGCGGTGCTCGGCTACGCCTACGCCGGCAGCTACCGCCCCAAGCCCGCCTACCGGCACACGCTGGAGGACTCGGTCTATCTCGCGCCGGAGGCGACCGGGCGCGGGCTGGGCAGGCTGCTGCTGGGCGAGCTGATCCCCGCCGCCCGGCTCACCGGGGCGCGCCAGCTCGTCGCGGTCGTCGCCGGCAGCGGGGAGGAGGCGGCCTCGCTCAGGCTGCACGCCGCCTTCGGGTTCACCGAGGCGGGGCGGCTGCGCGGGGTGGGGTTCAAGCACGGCCGCTGGATCGACACCACGCTGCTCCAACTCGATCTGGGGTCCTAGCACCCTCCGGGCTTCGGCAGGATAGAGGGGTGAGCCTTCTCATCGACCGCCTGCCCGAAGAGATCGACGCCGATCCCGACACCATCTACGAAGCGTTCGCCTCCTGGAACGCCGAGAGGGGGCTCACGCTCTATCCAGCCCAGGAAGAGGCGCTCATCGAGGTGGTCTCGGGCAGCAACCTGATCCTGGCCACCCCCACGGGCTCGGGCAAGAGCCTGGTCGCCGCGGGCGCCCACTTCGCCGCGCTCACCCGTGACCAGCGCACCTTCTACACCGCGCCGATCAAGGCCCTGGTGTCGGAGAAGTTCTTCGACCTGTGCGCCGTCTTCGGCACCGAGAACGTCGGCATGATGACGGGCGACGCCAGCGTCAACCCGGGGGCGCCGATCATCTGCTGCACCGCCGAGATCCTGGCCAACGTGGCGCTGCGCGACGGCGCCAGGGCCGACATCGGCCAGGTGGTGATGGACGAGTTCCACTTCTACGCCGAGCCCGACCGCGGCTGGGCCTGGCAGGTGCCGCTGCTGGAGCTGCCGCACGTGCAGTTCGTGCTGATGTCGGCGACGCTCGGCGAGGTGGCCATGTTCGAGCGCGACCTGACCCGGCGCACCGGCCGCCCGACCGCGGTGGTCAAGAACGCCGAGCGGCCCGTCCCGCTGGTCTACTCCTACCGGATGACGCCGCTGCACGAGACGCTGGAGGAGATGCTGACCACCGGCCAGGCCCCGGTCTACGTGGTCCACTTCACCCAGGCGGCCGCCATGGAGCGGGCCCAGTCGCTGATGAGCATCAACATGTGCACCAAGGCCGAGAAGGAGGCGATCTCCGCGATGATCGGCCACTTCCGGTTCACCACGCGCTTCGGCCGCGCCCTGTCGCGGCTGGTCCGCCACGGCATCGGCGTCCACCACGCCGGCATGCTGCCGAAGTACCGCCGGCTGGTGGAGCGGCTGGCCCAGGCCGGGCTGCTCAAGGTCATCTGCGGCACCGACACGCTCGGCGTCGGCGTCAACGTGCCCATCCGCACCGTGCTGTTCACCGCCCTGTCCAAGTACGACGGCAACAAGGTGCGGCGGCTGCGCGCCCGCGAGTTCCACCAGATCGCCGGCCGGGCCGGGCGGGCCGGCTTCGACACCATCGGCTACGTCTCCTGCCAGGCCCCCGAGCACGACATCGAGAACGCCCGGGCGCTGGCCAAGATCGGCGATGACCCGAAGCGGCGGCGCGGCTACGCCCGCAAGAAGCCGCCGGAGGGGTTCGTCGGCTGGAGCGAGGAGACGTTCCAGAAGCTGCAGCAGGCCGAGCCGGAGCCGCTGCAGTCCCGGTTCAAGGTGAGCAACGCGATGCTGCTGGCCGTCATCAACCGGCCGGGCGACTGCTTCCAGGCGATGAAGCACCTGCTCACCGACAACCACGAGGACCGCAAGTGGCAGCGGCGGCACATCAGCCAGGCCATCGCGATCTACCGGTCGCTGCTGGCCGGCGGCGTCGTCGAACAGCTCCCCGAGCCTGACGAGCAGGGCCGCCGGGCCCGGCTCACCATCGAGCTGCAGGAGGACTTCGCGCTCAACCAGGCGCTGTCGACGTTCGCGCTGGCCGCCTTCGACCTGCTCGACCGCGAGTCCCCCGGCTACGCCCTGGACATGGTGTCGATCGTCGAGTCCATCCTGGACGACCCGCGCCAGATCCTGTCGGCCCAGCTCAAGAAGGCGCGCGGCGAGGCCGTCGCCGAGATGAAGGCCGACGGCGTCGAGTACGAGGAGCGGATGGAGGCCCTCGCCGAGGTCATGTACCCGATGCCGCTGGAGGACCTGCTGCTCGGCGCGTACGAGACCTACCGGCGCGGCCACCCGTGGGTCGGCGACTACACCGTCAGCCCCAAGTCCGTGGTCCGCGACCTGTACGAGCGGGCGATGACGTTCGGCGAGTACATCCAGTTCTACGAGCTGGCCCGCTCCGAGGGCACCGTGCTGCGCTACCTGGCCGACGCCTACCGGACGCTGTCGCGCACCGTCCCCGAGCACCTCAAGACCGAGGACCTGGTCGACCTGATCGAGTGGCTCGGCGAGCTGGTGCGCCAGGTCGACTCCAGCCTGATCGACGAGTGGGAGAAGCTCGCCAACCCCGACGAGGCGCTGGAGCGGCGGGAGCAGCTGGAGACCCGGGTGCGCCCGGTCACCGGCAACCCGCGGGCGTTCCGGGTGCTGGTGCGCAACGCCATGTTCCGCCTCGTCGAGCTGTGCGCGCTGGAGAAGGAGGCGGAGCTGGAGGAGCTGGCCCCCGACGTCGACTGGGGGGCCGCGCTCGACGCCTACTACGACGAGCACGAGGAGATCCTCACCGACGCCGACGCCCGGGGACCGGCGCTGCTGCGCATCGAGGAGGAGACGGGCGTGTGGAAGGTCCGCCAGACGGTGAAGGACCCGGCGGGCGACGGCGACTGGGGCATCGACGCCCAGGTCGACCTGACGGCGTCCGACGAGGAGGGGCGGGCCGTCATCCACGTCCAGGGCCTCAACCGGCTGTAGCGGGTCCGGCGGCCGGACGGTGACCCGGCTCCGCCGCGTCAGCGCGGCGGAGCCAGGTCAGCGCGGCAGGGCCAGGTCAGCGCGGCAGGGCCAGGGTCATGAAAACGCTGTTGGGGTCGGGCCGATAATCCGCGAACGGCTCGCAGTAGGCGAATCCGAACTTCTCGTACAGCTTTCTGGCAGGCAGGAAGAACGGGGCCGAGCCGGTTTCCAGACTGATCCGGGCGAATCCCCCGCGTGTGGCCTCGGCGATGATGTGGTTCAGCAGGAACGATCCCACTCCGCCGCGTTTGCGAGAGGTGGCGGTGCGCATGGACTTGAGTTCGGCGTGTTCGGCGTCGAGCCGTTTGAGGGCACCGCAGCCGACCAGGGTTCCGTCGTCCCAGACCGACCAGAACGTGATCTCGGGACGGCGCAGCCCGTCGAGGTCGAGGGCGTGCTTGCTTTCCAGCGGCGTGGTGGACAGCATCTCCTGGACGTGCTCTTCCAGGAACTTGGCGATCTCCTCGCCGGTGAGGTCGTCGACCACGATCTCCAAGAAATACCCCTTCCGCTCGCCGATCGACCATACATCTCCCGTGTTAAGGAGATATGTCCGGCGCGAGTCGGTGTCTTTTACGGAGGGAGCTTCTCGCCGGGGTCCGGGCTGGCCCCCGCGTGCGACAGCCCCGGCACCCGGCGGGGGAAAGAAAAAGCCGTGTGCCGGGATGGACTGGCAAGGACATCCCGGCACACGCCTGTTGTTCTTATAATCGCGTCACGATGGTTGGCGTCGTGTCATGACGATGTCCCGAGATCGTGACATTTCATGATCCGGGCTGGTCAGCAGGCGGCGATCTCGCAGATCTTGCCCAGCATCTTCCTGCTGTCCTTGAGCTGCATCCTGAAGTCCGCGGTGGCGGGCGGGCCCCACTCCCCTCCGACCGTGTAGATCACCAGCGCGTTCGCCCGCCGCGTCACGATGCCGCGCTCGCCGCCGATGGCCGGCTTCCCCCGGCTGTAGGCCTGGCCGGTCACGGCGAGGGACTCGTCGCCGAGCTTCACCTTCTTGCCGGAGTAGCGGTAGTTCCTGGTGCCGCAGGAGCGGACCGCGGAACGGAGGTCCCGCATCGCCTTCTTGGCCGTGGCCTTCGAGGTGTAGAGGATCACCTGTTCGGACTTGGAGTAGTCGGGCACGGCCGTGTAGATCAGGGTCCTGGCCGCCTCGCGTCCGGACCGGGCGAGCGTGGCCCTGTCACACGGATTGACCACCAGCTTGGCGGAGGTCCGCCTGGTGACCTCCCAGCTGTGCTCGGGATTGTCATCCTTCTTGGCGGCGGCCTTCTCGTACAGCATGAACCCGTTGGGGATGGCCACCGCCGCGGCCAGTAAGAGCGTCGACATCATGGCGACATCGTACGAGCGCGCCGCTAACCCCCTGAGACGTCCGACTCCGCGTCCTCGGGCACCACGGTGTCCCACGGGTCGTCCAGCCAGCCCTCCGGCAGGTGGACCTTGCCGCGCTCGCCGGACTTGCCGCGCGGCGTGTCGGTGTTGGGCGGCCACGGCTGCTCCGGGTCGAGCTCGGCCAGGCCCTCCCGCAGCTCGTCCAGCGACCCGGCGGTCGTCACCCGGCGCCGCAGCTCCGCGCCGACGGTGAAGCCCTTGAGGTACCAGCCGATGTGCTTGCGGAAGTCGGCGATCGCGTAGCGCTCGGTGTCGAACGCCTCCACCATCATCGTGGCGTGCCTGGCCATCGTCGCGGCCACCTCGCCGAGCGTCGGCCGGGCCCGCTCGGGGCTGCCGGCGAACGCGTTGGCCAGGTCGGCGAACAGCCACGGCCGGCCCAGGCAGCCCCGGCCCACGACCACGCCGTCGCATCCGGTCCTGGCGACCATCCGCAGCGCGTCCTCGGCGCACCAGATGTCACCGTTGCCCAGCACGGGGATCTCCGGCACCGCCTCCTTGAGCCGGGCGATCGCGTCCCAGTCGGCCGTCCCGCCGTAGTGCTGGCGCGCGGTGCGCGCGTGCAGCGCCACCGCCGCCACGCCCTCCTCGGCGGCGATGCGGCCGGCGTCGAGGTAGGTCAGGTGGTCGTCGTCGATGCCCATCCGCATCTTCATGGTCACGGGGAGCGGGCCCGCGTTCGCCACCGCCTCACGCAGGATCCGCCGCAGCAGGTTGCGCTTGTACGGCAGCGCGGAGCCGCCGCCGCGCCGGGTGACCTTGGGCACGGGGCAGCCGAAGTTGAGGTCGACGTGGTCGGCCAGGTCCTCCTCGGCGACCATCTTGACCGCCCGGCCCACGGTCCGGGGATCGACCCCGTACAGCTGCAGGCTCCTGGGCCGCTCGGACTCGTCGAAGCGGATCATCTTCATGGTCTTGGCGTTCCGCTCCGCCAGGGCCCGCGAGGTGATCATCTCGCACACGAACAGGCCGCCGCCCTGCTCCCGGCAGAGCACGCGGAACGGCGCGTTCGTGATGCCCGCCATCGGCGCCAGCACGACGGGCGGCCACACCTCGATCGGCCCAATCTTCATGCGCCCAGTTGTAGCGCACGTCCGCCGGGAAGCGGTATTCGCCCGATACGCTGGCTCCGACGTGCGGGGGAAGGGGACTGATGCTGCTACGCGTGCGCGTCGCGCTGCCCGACCGGCCGGGCTCGCTGGCGCGGATCACCCAGGCGCTCGGCGACGCCGGAGCCGACATCACCCAGATGATCGTCCTGGAGCGGGGAGAGGGCAGGGCGGTGGACGACATCACCGTGTTCTGCCCCGACGGCACGACCGTCGAGACGCTGCGCGAGCGCCTCACCAGCGTCCCCGGCGTCGCCGTCGAAGGCGTCTGGCCCACCCGCGAGGCCGTCGGCACCTACCCCGAGCTGGAGATCCTCAAGTACGTCACGACGGCGGGCGAGCGCGGCCTGACGACGCTCGTCGACTCCCTGCCGGTGCTGTTCAGCGCCGACTGGGCCGCGACCGCCACCGCCGACGGCGTCGTCTACGCCAGCTGGCGCGCCCCGCACGAGGTGCCGCTGCCCGACCCGGTGCCGGCCCGGCCCGCGGCGACCACGCTGGAGGGCGGCCTGCACGTCATCCACGCCCCGCTGCCGCCGCTGGCCCTCACGCTCCTGCTGGCCCGCTCCGACGGCCCGGCCTTCCACCGCATCGAGGTGCACCGCCTGACCCGCATCCTGGAGATCTTCCTGATGATGCCGGCCACCGAGCGGAGCGTCGCCCGCCAGCTGCGCGGGTGAGGCGGGGCGGCGGGAAATTCGCTACAGTAGTCGGGCAACGCGGAAGTGGCTCAGGGGTAGAGCATCACCTTGCCAAGGTGAGGGTCGCGGGTTCGAATCCCGTCTTCCGCTCGGAGAGGTCGCCCCGGTGGAGTGGCCGAGAGGCGAGGCAGCGGCCTGCAAAGCCGTGCACGCGGGTTCAAATCCCGTCTCCACCTCCACGGACGATTAGCTCAGCGGGAGAGCGCTTCCCTGACACGGAAGAGGTCACTGGTTCAATCCCAGTATCGTCCACCACCTCGACGAGCCCCCGGCCCCGCCGGGGGCTCTCGCATGTGCGGCCCGCGACCCGTCCGGCGGCCTGACCGCGCGCGTGGACGCGGCGTGAAGCGGTGGGTTAGGTTGCCCGGCATGAGACTGAGACTCGCGTTGAGCGTCCTGTCCGCCGCCTGCCTGCTCGCCTCCGCTCCCCCGCCCGCTCAGGCCGCGACGCCGTCGCTGGGGTGGGAGACGCAGGAGACCGGGGTGAGCGCCCGGTTACGCGGGCTGTCTCCGGTGAGCCGGCACGTGGCCTGGGCCTCCGGCTCGGCGGGGACCGTCCTGCGGACCGTCGACGGCGGCCGGAGCTGGCAGAACGTCTCGCCGCCCGGCGCCGAGGCGCTGCAGTTCAGGGACGTGGAGGCGTTCGACGCGCGCCGGGCCGTGGCGCTGTCCATCGGCGAGGGCTCCGACTCGCGGGTCTACCGTACGGACGACGGCGGGAGGACGTGGACCGAGACGTTCAGGAACGACGAGCCGCGTGCCTTCTACGACTGCATGGCCTTCTTCGACCGGCGGCACGGGCTGGCGATGAGCGACCCGGTCGACGGCAGGTTCCGCATCCTGGCCACCGAGGACGGCGGGCGGAGCTGGCGGGTGCTGCCTTCGGACGGGATGCCGGAGGCGCTGCCGGGCGAGGCCGGGTTCGCGGCCAGCGGTCAGTGCCTGGTGACGGCGGGTTCGCGGGACGTCTGGCTGGCCGCCGGCGGGGCGGAGCGGGCCCGGGTGTTCCACTCGCGGGACCGGGGGCTGACCTGGACGGTGGCCGACACGCCCATCCCCGGGGGCGATCCGGCGCGCGGCGTGTTCGCGCTGGCCTTCCGCGACGGGCGGCACGGCATCGCGGTGGGCGGCGACTTCCAGCCGGGCCTGCCGTCGCCGGACGCGGCCGCCGTCACCCGCGACGGCGGAGCAACCTGGCAGCCGTCGGCGACCCCGCCGCCCGCCTACCGGTCGGGGGTGACGTGGCTGCCGCACCTGCCGTTCGCGGCGATCGCGGTGGGGCCGACCGGGAGCGACGTCACCTACGACGGCGGGCGGACCTGGCGGACGTTCGACCCGGGGTCCTTCGACACGGTGGCCTGCACCCGGGACCTGTCATGCTGGGCCGCGGGCGAGCAGGGCCGCGTCGCCAGGCTCACCGTGCGCCGGTGACCTTCAGCGGACGCCGCGCGGACGGAACTGCACGCTGATGCGCGGGCCCGCCGGACGGGTGGTCTTGGGGACGGCGTGCTCCCAGGTGCGCTGGCAACTGCCGCCCATCACGACGAGGTCGCCGTGGCCCAGGTCGTAGCGGAGTGACGGGCCGCCGCCGCGTGGGCGCAGCAGCAGCGGCCGGGCGTGGCCGACGGACAGGATGGCCACCATCGTGTCCTGGTCGGCGCCCCGGCCGATGGTGTCGCCGTGCCAGGCCACGCTGTCGCGGCCGTCACGGTAGTAGCACAGGCCGGCGGTGGCGAACGGCTCGCCCAGCTCGTCGCGGTAGTGCTCGTCGAGGGCCCGCCCGGCCTCGGCGAGCACCGGGTGGGGCAGCGTCTCGCCCTCCTCGTAGAACTTGAGCAGCCGGGGGACGTCGACGACGCGGTCGTACATCCTGCGGCGCTCGGCCCGCCACGGCACCGACTCCGCCAGCCGCTCGAACAGCTCGTCGGCTCCCGACAGCCAGCCCGGCCGCACGTCCAGCCACGCGCCCCGGCCGAGGACCGTGCGGCGGACCGTCGAGCCGAGCGGCCCGACGGCGAGCTCCTCGTCCAGGCCGAACAGGGACGCTTGGTAGACAGCCGCCATACGGCCGATCCTACGTCATCGTCTCAAACACGTTTTCGACTGTGCCGGTTCTCCGTGGCTGGGCAGGGAGAGGAACGAGACAGGAAACGGGTGGCGTCGCCTCGGGCCGCAGCGGGTCGCGCCACCGCGGCCCACTGAGGACACATCATGCTCACCACTCAGTTCCTGCCGGGCAGCCCGTGCTGGGTCGACCTCGGCAGCTCCGACCTGGAGGCGTCCGCGAGCTTCTACAGCGGCCTGTTCGGCTGGCGGTTCGAGCCGGCCATGGAGGGATACGGCCTGTGGCAGATCGGCGGCGACACCGTGGCGGCGGTCGGCACGGTGATGGAGGAGGGCGCCGGCCCGACCTGGATGATCTACTTCCAGACGCTCGACTGCGATGAGACCGTCAAGGCCGTCGAGCTGGCCGGCGGCACGGTGCGGTCCCGGCCCTTCGACATCGAGGGGCAGGGGCGGATGGCGCAGCTCACCGACCCGGCGGGGGCCGAGTTCGCGCTCTGGCAGCCGGGCGGCACGCACGGCCTCGACCTGGTGAACGCGCCGGGGTCGCTCGCGTGGGCCGAGCTGTACACGCCGGACCTCGACGACGCCCGCGCCTTCTACCGGTCGGTGTTCGGCTGGCGGTTCACGGACATGGACATGGGGGACTTCACTTATCCGGTCGCCTACCCGGCCGACGGCGACGCCGAGTTGTCGATGGCGGGGCTGGCCCGGCTGAAGTCGGGCGGCCCGGCGCACTGGGGACCGTATTTCGAGGTGCCCGACTGCGACACGGTGGTGGCCATGTGCCAGGAGCTCGGCGGCACGGCGCGCGGGCCGGTGGAGACGGTGCAGGGGGTCGGCCGGATGGCCTTCCTGTCCGACCCGCACGGGGCGCGGTTCGCGGTGATCACCAGTACGACCTGAGCATCGTACGGGGTGCCCGGGGCGTGTAACGTCTTCCGGGTGCTGACCCGTTACATGATCGGTGCTCTCGCCTCCCGCACCGGGGATGAGATGTCCGGGCCCGCGCTGCTGGTCGCCGGGGTGGCCGTGACCGGGTCGCCGGTGCTGGCCTCGGCGCTGCTGGCGGGGCTGACCGCGTCGGCGGCGGTCGGGGGGCCGCTGCTGGGCGTGCTGCTCGACCGGACGCGGCGGCCGGGCCGGGTGCTGGGCTGGTGCCTGGCCGGGTACGGGGCGGGGCTGCTCGTCGTGCTCGCCGGGCTGGGCCGGGTGCCGGACGCGGTGCTGATCGGGGTGGCGGTGCTGACCGGGCTGCTCGGGCCGTCGCTGAACGGCGGGTGGACCGCGCAGCTGCCGCTCGTCGTCGAGGCCGGCCGGCTGCCCCGGGCCAACGCGCTGGACGCTATGAGCTACAACGTGGCGGGGCTGGCCGGGCCCGCGATCGTGGCGCTGATCGCCACCGTCGCCGGCGGGGAGGCCGCGGTGGCGGCGAGCGTGGCGCTGCTGGCGGCGGCCCTGCCCGGGGCGTGGGCGCTGCCGCGCCGGCCGCCGAGGCGGGAGCGGGCGGGGGCGGTCGCGGCCGAGATCGCCGCGGGGTTCCGCGCCATCGCCGGGGGCCGGGCGCTGCGGCGGGCCACCGTGACGTCCATGATCTCGATGGCGGGCGTGGCCCTGCTGGTCGTGGCCGCGCCGATGCTGGGCCTGCGGCTCGCGGGCGACGCCGGGTACGGGGCGCTGCTGCTGGCGGTGACGGCCGGGGCCGCGCTGATGGCCAACGCCGTGGTCGCGCGGGCGGGGATGGCGTGGAGCCGGGACACGATGCTGGTCGTGTCGACCCTGCTGATCGGGGTGGGGACCCTGGTGGCGGCGGTGGCCGGGTCGTTCGCGGTGGCGGTGGCGGGCGCCGTGACAGCGGGGGTGGGCCAGGGGCCGCAGCTCACCGCGCTGCTCGCGGTGCGTCACCGGGAGGCGCCGGAGCGGGTGCGCAGCCAGGTGTTCACGACCGGGGCCAGCTTGAAGATCACCTCGTTCGCCGCCGGTTCGGTCGTGGCGGGGCCGCTGGCGGCGCGCTCGCCGGCGCTCGCCCTGGCGGTGGGCGCGGCCGTCCAGCTCCTGGCCGTGGCGGCGTACGGCCTGCTGTCACTCCCCCGGACCGGCCGTGCCCCGGAGACGGGCGGCCCCTCGGGAACGGGTGGCGGGGCCGCGCGGGAAGGTGATCAGGCGGGGCGGGTGGAGCGGTAGGCGGCCACCCGCTCGCGGGTGGCGCAGCGGGGGCTGCAGTAGCGGCGCGGGCTGCCCCCGCCGGCGTGCAGGAAGGGCCGGCGGCAGGCCGGGGAGGCGCACAGGCCGCCGGGGACCCGCTGGTGCTCGGCCAGGAGCACGGCCAGGGCCAGCGCCGACGACGCCTGGAACCATTCGGCCCAGGGCGCGTCGTCGTCGCTGTCGACGTGCACGTGCCAGCCGGTCGCGCCGTCATGGCTGGTGAGCCGGGGCGGCCCGGCCGCGGCCGCCAGGAGGCGGTTGAGCAGGGCCGCCGCCGAGGCGGGGCCGGGCGCGGCGAGGACCTCGACGAGCCGGGCCGCGACCTCCCGCATCGCCCGCAGGTCGGCCTCGGTGAGGTCGAGCGGCCCGCTCTCACCATGGGCGAGCAGCACCCGGGCCACCGACTCCACCGTCGCGTCCTCGTACAGCAGGGCGGTGCACAGTTCGACGGCCCGCGCCGCCATCGCCTTGGCCGAGTGAGCCTCCACGCCTCCGAGACTACGTTCGCGGCAGCCTGCGGCGGCCCGGGAAGCCCAGCTCCGACCGGTGGTACCAGCCCAGCTCCGTCTCGCCCTCGATCCAGCACAGCCGCACGGAGGCGCCGTCGAGCACGGCGGGGAAGTCAAGCAGCACCGGCGCGATGCCCTTCACCTCCAGGCCGAGGCCGGTCCAGCGGCCCAGGATCTCCTGCATGCGCGCCTCGATGCCCTTGAGCTCCGCCAGCCCGCCTAGCGGGGACGCGCCGGCGGTGTCGCGGTCGTAGGTGATCTCGGCGAGGTCGGCGCGGGCGGCGACGAGCGCGGCGGCCTCGGCGAGGATCCCCGGCATCAGCGCGCGGGCCTCGCCGAGGGAGAAGAGCCTGTTCATAGCCGGGAACGTTAGCGGTTCGGCTCGTAGGCCCGGAGCAGAAGCCGCTCGGCGTGGTCGAGGTAGCCGTCGAGGTAGGCGGCGGCGCGGTCGGGCTCGCCGGCCTCGATCAGGGTGAGCAGCTCGCGGTTGCGGGCGACGAACGGCTCGTGGAAGTCGCGCGGGTTGTCCATCACGTGGAAGACCAGGCGCAGCTCGGCCAGGAGCTGGCGCATCGTCTCGTCGAGCCTGGGACTCTCGTTGAGCGCGACGAGGGCCTGGTGGAAGCGGATGTTGGCGGTGCCGACGGCCTGCCAGTCGTCGCCGCCGGCGGCCCGCTCGGCGTCGGCCAGCGCCTCCCGGATCAGGGTCATGGCCTGCGGCGTCGGAGAGCGGCGGACGGCCGCGCCTTCGAGCACCCGGCGTACGCGGTAGAGGTCGGAGACGTCCTCGGCCGACAGCACGCGGACGAAGACCCCCCTGTTGAGCCGGTGGTCGAGCAGCCGCTCGTGGCTCAGCAGCCGGAACGCCTCCCGCAGGGTGTTGCGCGAGACGCCCAGCGCCTCGCAGATCGACTCCTCGGAAAGGCGCTGGCCGGGCATGAACAGCCCTTCGGTGATCCGGTCGCGCAGGATGTCGGCGACCCGCTCGGCGGTGCTGCTGCGCCCGAGGCGGGATCGGTCCTGGACCAGGTCGGCTACTGCGTCGTCCACAGGGTCCAGGAAATCATCGAGCAAACCTCTTGTCGAATCGTTCAACGATCCTTACGTTGAAACAGTGACCCCCTGACGGAAGGAGCGTTCGATGCCCGGCTCCACCTCCCAATCCCGGCGGGTGATCCTCGCCAGCCTGATCGGCACGTCGCTGGAGTGGTACGACTTCTTCCTGTACACGACGGCCGCCACTCTGGTCTTCGGCAAGCTCTTCTTCCCGACCTTCGACCCGCTCAACGCCACCCTGCTCGCCCTGACCACGAACGCGGTGGCGTTCGTCGCCCGGCCCCTGGGCGGCATCGTGTTCGGCCACTTCGGCGACCGCACCGGCCGCAAGACGGTGCTTGTCGTGACGCTGCTGGTGATGGGCATCTCGACGTTCCTCATCGGCGTGCTGCCCGGGTACGACACGATAGGCGTCCTGGCGCCTGTCATGCTGGCCACACTCCGGTTCGTGCAGGGCCTGGGGCTCGGCGGCGAGTGGGGCGGCGCCGTGATCATGTCGCTGGAGCACGGCGACCCCCGCCGCCGCGGCTTCAACGCGAGCTGGCCACAGGTCGGCGTGCCGGCGGGCTACGTGCTGGCCACCGGCCTGCTCGCGTTCCTGTCGTTCACGCTGCCTGACGCCGCGTTCCTGTCGTGGGGCTGGCGGGTGCCGTTCCTGCTGTCCGGCGTGCTGGTCCTCGTCGGCCTGTGGGTACGCCTGAAGATCACCGAATCGCCGCTGTTCGCCGAGGTCGAGCAGCAGGGCGCCAAGGCGCGGATGCCGCTGCTGGAGGTGCTGCGCACGCACCCGCGCGCGCTGCTGTCGGCCTTCACCGCCCGGATCGGCGTGGACGTCGCCTTCTACACCTTCACCGCGTACATCCTCGTCTACCTGACCGGCCCGCTCGGGCTGGACCGGCAGGTGGGGCTGAACGCGGTGCTGGTCGCCTCGGCCCTGCAACTGGCGCTGATCCCGCTGTTCGGCTCACTGTCGGACCGGTACGGCAGACGACCGGTGTACCTCGCCGGCGTGGTGGGCGCCGCGGTCTGGGTGTTCGCGTTCTTCCCGCTGCTGGAGACCCGGTCCACGTTCCTGATCATCGTGGCCGCGGCGGTCGCGCTGGTCACCCACGCGGCGATGTACGGGCCGCAGGCGGCTTTCATCGCCGAGCTGTTCAGCACCAGGCTGCGCTACAGCGGAGCCTCGATGGGCTACCAGGTGGCCGGCATCGCGGGCGGCGCCCTCGCCCCGATCATCGCCATCAAGCTCTTCGACGCGTTCGGCACCACGCTCGCGGTGTCGGTGTACGTGGTGGCCGCGCTGGCGGTCACCGCCCTGGGCCTGGCCATCGCGCCGGAGACGCGGGACCTCGACCTGGCCGCCGAGCCGGGCCCGTTGCCGCAGCGCGCCTGAGACCGCCCTCCTGGAGTTGCCGCGAAACAACCGCGGGCGGCGGCTGCCACCGCCGCCCGCGGGGGGAGGACCACCATGCGCACCACTCTGCTCGTGATCGCCGCGCTGATCTGCGTGCCGTCGCTCGTCGGAGTCGTCGGGGGGCTGGAGCGGACCGGCGCCGGAGAGGTGGCCGTCGTCCGCGACGGCGGCTGGTTCGACGACACCCGGGTCCGCCAGGTCATCCCGCCGGGCTCCGGCCTGACCTGGACCGGCCTCTGGTCGTCGGTGCACCCGTACCCGGCGCAGCAGCGCTTCTACACGATCACCGCCGACGCCCGGCGCGCCACCACGCTGGGCGTGGACGTGGTGACGGTGCCCAGCAGCGACGGCGTGAACCTGGGCGTCGAAGGCACCCTCTACTTCACCCTCAACCTGGACCCGGCGACGTTGAAGGTGTTCGACGACAGGTACGGGACGCGTACCTTCCGCGCCGAGGACGACTCCTTCCTGTACGCGTGGGACGGCGACGAGGGGTGGACCGCGTTCTTCGGCCAGGCGGTCCGGCCGGTGATCGACAACGCGCTCCGCGCCGAGGTCGGCGCCCGGCGCTGCGCCGAGCTGGTGACGTCGTGCTCGCTGCTGGAGAACTCGGCCCTGCGGCCGCGGGACAGCGACCCGAGCATCAAGGCGGTGCAGGACGGCGTCAACGCGGCGCTCGCCCGGGACCTGCCGCGCACGCTGGGCGGCGCGTTCTTCGCCGGCATGACCTTCTCCCTGTCCAGGGTGACGCTCCCCGCCGAGGTGCAGAAGTCGGTGGACCGCTCGCTGGCGGCCGGCGCCGCCGTGTCGGAGGCGCGGGCGCGGGTGGCCCAGGCCGAGGCGGAGGCCAGGGCCAACCAGGCCAGGCAGGACGGCTACGACAGGTGTCCCGCCTGCGCCGAGATCGACAAGCTCAAGTCGCTCCCGCAGGGCATCACCGTCTACGCCCCGGGCAACCAGGACGCGGTCGTGGTGCCTTCCCGTTAGACCGTGGCTCGCCCGGGACAGGGGCGCGGGCGAGCCACGACTCCTCGGTCGATGAGCGGCGGCGTCACGATGTGATCTCGGTCACAAGCATGCCCGTCGTAATGCAATCGCCGCCGATTCCCGGAACCTGATCGGCCGAATACGCATAAACTGCGCGCCTGTGAGCCTCCCTGTACGCGAACGTTCCCCCCGCCCGGGCGGGGGCCGCCACCGCCGGCCGGTCCCCACGTCCCTGCCACCGGACGCGCCCGTTCTCGTGCTCGCGGCGCCCGGCGGCGCCTCAGGCGTGGCGGCGGAGATCGCCGCCGTCGTGCGCGTCGACAACCCCCAGATCGAGGTACGGCTCACCGCCGTGGACGAACTGGCCCCGGCGCTGCCGGCGGACCGGGACGCGGTCGTCGTGCCCCTGCTCACCTGGGACGATCCCGCGGTGCTCGGCCCCCTCCACCAGACCGTGGCCGACAGCGGCTCGGCCGCCGTCGTGACGGGCGCGCTCGGCCCGCACCCGCTGCTCGCCGAGGTGCTCCACATCAAGCTGGCCGAGCGCGGCCTGGCCAGGGCCGACCGGGTCCGCCTGCTCAACGTCTCCAGCCCCGTCGACGCGGTCATCCTCGGCATGGTCGGCGGCGAGCCGGCGGTGCACGCCGCCCAGGCGACGGCGGTGCTGCTGGCCTCCCGGCTGACGCTGCCGGTGGTGGCCGCCTCGCTTGACAAGGAACCCGGCGTCACCGTAGCCGCGGACCGGCTGCGCGCTGCCGGAGCCGCCCGGCTGGCCGTCGCGCCCTGCATGATCGGCGACGAGGCCCCCGCCGACCTGGTCGGACACGCCGCCGAGGCGATCGGCGCCGGCCACGCGGAGCCGATCGGCGCGCACAGCATGATCGCCGAACTCGTCGCCCGCGCCTACGGTAGTCAACTCGCCACTTGACATGGTCTTGTAGAGATCACTGAAGTGGCGTTACCGTCGGCCCATGTGCGAGGTCGTGTGCAAAGGTGAGCGTCTGTGGCTTCGTGAGGTCGTTGAGGCGGATATCGCACCGCTGCATGCGATCTACGGGGATCCGGCCGCGACCGAGCACATGCCGTTCGCGCCCCGTACGCTCGAACAGGTCGCCGAGGTGGTGCGCGAGGCCACGGCGGCCGCGGCCCGGGAACCGCGCCTGCTGTACGCGCTGGCGGTGCTCGACGCCGCGGACCAGGAGCTGATCGGCACCGCCCGGCTCCACATCGACGCCGAGCAGCCGCACTGCGCCGAGATCCGCTTGGGCCTGCGTCCCGACCACTGGGGCCGCGGCATGGGCACCGACCTGGTGCGGCTGCTGCTGGGGTTCGGCTTCAAACAGCTCGGCCTGCACCGCATCTGGGGCGCGCGGGCGCCCTCCAACCTGCCCGCGCAGCTGGCCATGCTGACCGCGGGCATGGTCGAGGAGGGCGTCCTGCGCCACCACGTGGCGACCCCTGACGGCTGGCGCGACTCGGTGATCCACGCCGCCGTCGAGGACGACTGGCCCGGCCGCTGACTCAGCGGACCAGCCTGAAGAACGCCCGGACGTCCCCCACCAGCAGGTCGGGGGCCTCCATCGCGGCGAAGTGGCCGCCGCGGTCGAACTCCGACCAGTGCACGACCTTGTGCTCGCGCTCGGCGAAGCGGCGGATGCCGGGGTCGCCGGCGAAGACGGCCACCCCGTGCGGAAGCGCCGACGGCTCCGGCGGCTTCCCCCAGGCCGGCGCGCTCTCCTTGTAGATGCGGGCCGCCGAGCCCGCGGTGCCGGTCAGCCAGTAGACGCTGATGTTGGCGAGCAGCTGGTCCCGGTCGACGGCGTCCTCGGGCAGCTCGCGGGCCGGGTCGGTCCACTCCTTGAACTTCTCGGCGATCCAGGCCAGCTGCCCCGCCGGGGAGTCGTGCAGGCCGTACGCGAGCGTCTGCGGCCGGGTGGCCTGGATCATCGCGTACCCGACGGCGTCCTGGTCGCCGTACCGGGCGAGCCGGGCCTGCTCGGCCTCGGTCAGGCCCTCCAGCTCGGCCGGGTCGCCGCTCGGGAACCCGAGACCGCCGTTGACGTGCACGCCCACGACCCGCCCCGGGTCGAGCCTGCCCACCTCGGGCGAGACCGCGGCGCCGAAGTCGCCGCCTTGCGTTCCGTACCGCTCATAGCCCAGGCGGCCCATCAGCTCCTTCCAGGCGGCCGCGACCCTGGCCAGGTCCCAACCGCGCTCGCGGGTGGGACCGGAGAAGCCGAATCCGGGGATGGACGGGGCGATGACGTGGAAGGCGTCGGCCGGGTCGCCGCCGTGCGCGCGCGGGTCGGTGAGCGGGCCGATGACGTTCATGAACTCGACCACCGATCCCGGCCAGCCGTGCGTGACCAGCAGGGGCAGCGCGTCCGGCTCCGGCGAGCGCACATGCAGGAAGTGCACGTTCTGGCCGTCGATCTCGGTGGTGAACTGCGGGAACGCGTTCAGCGCGGCCTCCTGGGCGCGCCAGTCGAAGCCGGTGCGCCAGTACTCGGCGAGGGCTCGCGCGTACGGGACCGGCACCCCGTACGACCAGCCGGCGCCGTCCAGCTCGTCGGGCCAGCGGGTGCGGGCGAGGCGTTCGCGCAGGTCGTCCAGGTCGGCCTGGGGGATGTCGATGCGGAAAGGTCGGATGTCGTGACTCATGCCCGCAACGCTAGGACCCGGTTAGGACAGCTACGATCCTAGGTGTGCTGGAGACCTCCGCCCGCTTGCTGAGACTGCTGTCCCTGCTGCAGACGCGGCGCGACTGGCCGGGATCGGAGCTGGCCGAGCGGCTCGGCGTGTCGGGCCGTACCGTCCGCCGCGACGTGGAACGGCTGCGCGAGCTGGGCTACCAGGTGGACGCGACCGCGGGCGTGCCAGGCTACCGGCTCGGCGCGGGCGGCGACCTGCCTCCGCTGCTGCTCGACGACGAGGAGGCGGTGGCGGTGGCCGTCGGGCTGCGCACGGCCGCGCAGGGCAGCGTCGCGGGCATCGAGGAGACCTCTGTGCGGGCGCTGGCCAAGCTGGAACGGGTGCTCCCGTCCCGGCTGCGGCACCGGGTGAACGCGCTGCAGTCGATGACCGTGCCGCTGACCGGCGGGACGGCGCCGGTCGGAGCGGACACGCTGTCGGCCATCGCGGCCGCCTGCCGCGACCACGAGAGCCTGCGCTTCGGCTACGAGTCCGGCGACGGCACGTCCAGCGAGCGCCTGGTGGAGCCGCACCGGCTGGTGGCCTCGGGACGGCGCTGGTATCTGGTGGCGTTCGACCCGGGGCGGGCCGACTGGCGGGTGTTCCGGGTGGACCGGCTGCGGCTGCGGACGCCGAATGGGCCGCGGTTCACGCCGCGCCGGCCGCCCGCCGAGGACCTGGCGGCCTACATCTCACACAAGATCTCCAGCGCGCCGTACCGCTACCGGTGCCGGGTCACCGTGCGGGCGCCGGCGCAGGCGGTCGCGGCGCGCATGGGGCCTTCGGTGGCCGTGGTGGAGCCGCTGGACGCGGAGAGCTGCCTGCTGACCAGCGGCGCGAACTCGCTGGACGAGCTGGCGTTCTGGATGGTGTCGCTGGGGATGGCCTTCGAGGTGCACGAGCCGCCCGAGCTGGCGGCGCACCTGCGGGTGCTGGCCCGCCGGCTGACGGAGGCTGCGGGCGGTTGAGCCGCCAGGGTGTCGGCGCGGGGAATTGTCGGTGGCGGGCCCTACGATGAGGCTCCTCACGGAGGGATGGCCCATGCTCGACGCGCTGATCGTGCCCCTGTTCGTCACCACCGACCTGCCACCCGGGGCCGAGCTGACGGAGTTCGGCGAGTTGCTCGCCGGCGCGGCGCGCACGCTCGGCCACGAGGGCGCGAGCTACGACGCCTTCCTCACGGGCAAGGTGTTCTGGCTCGACCGCCCGGTGCTGCCCGGGCAGCGCCCCGCCGCCGAGACCGAGTCGCGTTTCGCCGGGATGCTGGGCCATCTGGCGGCGACGTGCGGCGCTCACGCGGCCCGCGAGGTGGTGGCCGACCTGCGCGTGGCGATCGCCTCGGCCGTCGACGCCCGCTACGGCGACGCCGGGGCGCCACCCGCCGTGTTCACCATCCGCGACCGCGACGTCCGCGAGCGCACCCCCGAGACGGCCGTCGACGTCCACACCCGCGACGCCCCGTCCGAGCTGGTGACGGTCGCGCGCCCCTACCTCTGAGCCGGCGGGGGCGCCGTCAGGACCGGACGACGACCGAGCCCCGCGCGTTCACCGGTCAGGAAGACGGCGAGGGAGCCGTGGTCGCGGCCGGCGTCCGGAGGTCGGGGAAGGCCTGTCCCTTCGACAGCCGTTCGATGAGCGCCGGCACGGCCTCTTCGCCGCCGTTCGCCTCCGCCCAGCGACTCACCTGGCAGGCGGCTTCGGCGTATATGTCGTCGCTGACCAGGACGGCCAGGCCCTCGTTGAACCACTGCGGGACGTCGGCGCCGTCCAGACGGGCGTGCAGTTCCAAGTCGCGTACCCGCCGGTTCGCCTGCTCGACCACCTCGGCCACGCGCCGGCGCTCGGCCGGCGCCAGACGGGGTTCGGCGTACACGCCCGGCTGGAGCCGCTCGAGGCCGTAACAGCCGGGACAGGTGGTGGCCGCGACGGACGGGAAGGCGAGCGCGATCAGCATCACGGCCGCGCTCAGGAGAACCGCGGTGACCGTGCCCGCGATCCACCAGCCTCTCCAGCGGCGGCCCGCCCACCGAGGGATCAAGGACATGGGGACCTCCCTGACGGTCGGGTGATCGGCGCGGGGCCAGGCCGTGCTCGCGGCCTGGCCGACGACGCGCACCCGCGTGGGCGGTCAGAGTTCGCGCGGGAGACTTGCCCACGTGTTTCCTGATCTTACCTTTCTCGATGGACGGCGCTCAGGCCATCGGTGAGGCAGCTCTCGGTACGCCGCTAGGCCGCCAGCCCGATCAGGGCGTAGGGGGCCCACAGGTCCGGGCGCGAGGCCCCGTACCGCTCACGTGATTCGAGCATCGCGGCCCTGAGTGCCTTTCCCGGGCCGCCGGTGGCCAGCCCGGCGTGGAAGGACGGCAGCAGCGTCCGCGCCACCTCCGGGCGCACCGGCCACTGCGGCAGCAGCGCCGCGGACGCGCCCGCGCGGAGCAGAGCGTGGCCGAGCGCGGTCGCGCCCGCGCCGGCGGGCGCCTGCTCGCAGCCGCCCACGGAGACCAGCCGGGCCTCGATCCGCAGCTCCGCCAGCGCGCGGGCGGTCAGCGGCCCGCCAGGCAGCAGGAGCGCCGAGGCGTACGGGTCGGCGCCGTCGTAGGCGGCCCGGCAGGCCAGGTGCACGGCGCCCCAGACGCCTTCCAGGTCGCGGGCGGAGACGGTGACCGGCGGGACGCCCAGCGCCGCGGCGGCCGCCTCGGCCTCCTCCCCTTCTCCGGCCACCAGCGACCTGCCGCCGTGGCGGGTGCGGCGCAGCGCCAGCCGGGCGAGCGTGGCGGCGGACGGCGCGTACGCCACGGCGTATCGGTCGAGCAGCGGCCGCCCGTCCGGGGCGAGCGCGTGCAGCGGCAGCCCGTGCAGCCGGCCGTGCGGCAGCAGGTACAGCACGTCGAGGTCGTCGCCGAGCGCCTCGACCGCGTCACCCAGCAGCAGATCGGCGACCACCCGCCACAGTTCGGCCCGCCCGCCGTCACCGGCCGTCGCCGCGAACTCGGCGAGCAGCTCCGGCCCGGCGGACGTGCCGAACACCCGCGGCCCTTCCCAGCCGTCGCGGTGCGCCACCACGCTCACGCGGTCCCCGACGTGGAAGGCGAGCACGCCGGTGGCCTCCGGGAGCACGCCCGCGAGCCGCCGGGCGTCCTCGCCGACAGCCCGCGCGACCTCGTCCTCCGGGCCGGGGAACGACTCCCGCGCCCGTTCCGCGTGGGACCAGGCCGTGGCCGCCCGGCCCAGGCGCACGGCCAGCCGCACCGCTTGAGCGCGGAGCGTCCCGGCGGCCGCCGAACGGGGATCGTGCAGGTCGGCGGCGCGCTCGGCGTCGGCGAGCGCCTCCGCCAGATCGCCCAGCTCCTCCCGCGCCACCGCCCTGGTCGCGTACGCGCCCGCCAGTTCTTCCCCCGCCTCCCTTGTCGTCGCGTACGCGCTCGCCGGTTCTCCCCCGGCCTCCCCTGCCGTCGTGTAGGCACCCGCATGCCCCGGTGTGTCCGGGCCCGGGCGGGATGCGGCTTCGAGGAGGTCGACGGCCGCCGACGCGTGATCCCGGGCGGCGGTGAAGCGCCCGGCGCGCAGGTCCAGCGCGCCCAGTTCGGCCAGCGCCACGGCCTGACCTTCGGCGAAGGCGATCCGCCGGGCCAGCGACAGCGCCTCCGCCAGCCGGTCGCCGTCGCCGAGCCGTCCCAGCGCGATCAGGTCGCGTACCACGGCCCGCTGACGCCCGCGGGCCCGGTCGATGCCGAGCGCCCGTTCGGCGAGCCGCACCGCGCTGTCCCGCTCGCCGCCGGCCGCGTGCATCCGGGCCAGCTCGCGGCAGGCCGTGGCCACCGTCGCGTCGTCGCCCGCGGCCTCCCCGAGCGCCAGCGCCTCCCGGTACAGGGCCGCGGCCTCGTCCGCGTCCCCCTGCCGCGACCGCGTGCCCGCCCTGGTGGCCAGCAGCGACGCCCGCATACCGCGCCACGCGGGACCGGCGGCGAGCGCGAGCGCCTCGGCCAGCACCGCCCCGGCGTCGGCCCAGCGCCGGTCCTCGGCCAGCGCCGCGCCGAGCGCGCCGAGTGCGGCCACCAGGCGCACCGGCATCGCCTGCCCCGACTCGCGCGCCACCCGGACGGCCTCCGTCAGGTGGCCGATCGCCTCCGCCGTGCGCCCCAGCGCTCCGGCGGCGGCGCCGCGCCCGCGCAGGTGCTCGGCCAGCAGGTCGTCGCGCAGGTCGCATCCCCGCGCCGCGTAGGTGTAGGCGGCCTGCGGATCCCCCGCCGCCAGCGCGAGCGCGCAGAGCTTGGCCAGCAGCGCGGACCTGCGGCCCGGGTCGCGCGCCTCACTCGCCGCCTGCCGCGCCAGCGCGAGCGCGCCGGGCAGGTCACCCGCCTCCTCGGCGTCCTCGATGCGCACCCGCTCGGCCAGCCGCTCCGCCAGCGCCGGGTCCTCGCCGCCGCGCCGCACCGCCGCCAGCGCCTGCGCCAGCGCCGCCCGGCCGCGCGCCACTTCCCCGGCCGCGAACTGCAGCTCGGCCAGCCGCACCAGCACGGCCGGGTCCGCTACCCCGGCGGGAATCACCTCGTACGGGGCGTCCCCCTCAGGTACGGTCACCGCGGTGCTGAGCCCCTCTTCCAGCGCCTTACGCGCCCGGCGCAGGTCGCCGCGTTCCTCCAGCGCGAAGCCGAGACGCAGCGAGACGAGCGCGGCCTGCCCGGTGCGCCCGGTGGCGCGGAAGCCGTCGACGGCCAGGCCCAGATGCTCGGCCGCCGACGCCGGGTCGTCCGCGTGGACGGCCGCGAGGCGTTCGTGGACGACCGCTTCCCGCAGCGGATCGCCGGCGGCCAGGCCCAGAGCGGCGCGGAGCCGGTCCCTGGCCCGGTCCTGGTGGCCGGAGCGCAGCTCGGCGCCGGCGCGCACCAGGGCGATGGAGAAGAGCGCGGCGACATCGCCCTGCGCGACCGCGGGGCCCGCCGCCCGGTCCAGCTCCGCCGAGGCCTCCTCGTAGCGGCGCAGCTCCACCAGGCAGGCGGCGCGCAGGGTACGGGCGGCCGCCTCACGCTCCGGGTCGCCCATGGCCGCGAACGCGTCCGCCGCCGTCCCGAAGTCCTGTGCCGCCTGCTCCATCCCGGCGCCGGTGAACCCGATCACCCCGAGGTGGTGGCGCACGGCGGCGACGCCGTCCTGGTGGCCGAGCTGGTTGTAGGCGCGCTCGGCCCGCTCGAACGCCCGTCTGGCCCCCGGCACGTCGCCGCGGGACAGGCGGCGGCGGGCGATGTGGTACCACTCGTCGGCGGGGTCGCGCCGCCGGCCGCGCCGGCGCACCACGTCCACGATGGCGGCCTCGCAGGCGGCCGCGTGATCGGCGTGCCCGAGGTCGTACAGCAGCAGCGCGTGCCCGTCCAGCGCCTGGCAGGCGTCGTCCCACTTGCCGATGGCCTCCAGCTCGGAGGCGCAGGTGCTGATCAGCTCCGCGGCGGCGGGCAGGTGGCCCAGCGCGGCTCCGGCCCGCGCGCCCGGGACGAGCGCCCGCGCGGCCCGCTCCGCGTCGCCGCGCGCCAGGTGCAGCTCACGGGCGCGGCCCGCGCGCTCCAGCGCCGCCGCGTGGTCGCCGGCGTCGAGGTAGGCGAAGGCGGCGCGTTCCTGGTACGCGGCCTCGTCCACGTCGAGGCCCGCCTCCCGGCACAGGTCGGCGGCCCGCTGGTAGCAGGCGGCGGCGCGGCGCGGCTCCCCCGCCCCGGCGCAGGCGTCGCCCATGGCGGCACGCCGGGCCGCCTCCTCGCCGGCGCGTCCGAGGGCGCGGTAGCCGTCGGCGGCGCGTTCGAACGCCCGCAGCGCGGCCTCCCACGCGCCGAGTTCCTCGTGCTCGCGCCCCATCAGGGAGTACGCGTCCGCCGTCCGGGCCGCCTCGCCCGCCTCGGCGAACGCCTGGGCGGCCCGCTCCAGCAGCCCGACCGCGGTCCTGCCCCGTCCCCTTCCGGCCATCCCGGAGGCCGCGCCCAGCAGGAACTCCCCTGCGGCCACGGCGCCGGCCCGGTCCCGGCCGGCGGGAGAGTTCGCCGGGGCCGCGGACGCCGTGGCGTGGCGTTCGCCGAGCCGGAGCAGGTCCTGGATCGTCTCCTCGTCGTCGACCATCAGGGCCAGCCGGGTCGCCGCCTCGGCCTGCGTCGCGTCCGGCGCCCGGTCCAGGCCGCCGACGGCCAGGCGGAGCAGCGAGGTGAGCTCGGGATCGCCGCCGGTCACGTCCCCGGCGAGTTCCAGTGCCTCGACCAGGTCCCGCTCGTCGCCCCGTACGACGAACCGCGTCAGCAGCCCCTTGACCAGCACCGGCGGCACCCGCGGCCCCGGCGGCACGACCAGCCCCGGCGCGGTGACCAGCCCCGGCGTCCCGGCCTGCCCCGGATGCGTTACCGACCCCGGTGTCCCGGCCGGCCCTTGATGCGTTGCCGGCCCTGGCGGCGTCGCCGACCCCGGTGCGGTGGCCGGCGTCGGCAGCGTGGCCGGCCTCGGCGGCGGGCCGTCCTTCGAGGCCGGCGGGTCCGCCGAGGGTGGCGCTGCGGGATCCGGGATCAGGGCGGCGTGGGCCTTGGCGGCGAGATGGGCCATGTCGGCGGCTTCACGGGCCGCCCGGACGGCCTCGTCCAGGTCGGCGAACCGGCCCGCCAGCGGCCCACCGCCGTTACTGTCCAGGCGAACGGGCTCCTCCCCATCACCGACCCCAGCGACACCCCGCTCAACCGGCCCGGCTGGGCCCTGGTCGGCGGGGCGGGCTGAGGGCTGGTCTCCGGCCGCCGTGGCGCGGCGGCGCAGCACGTCCGACAGCACCGCGTACGCCTCCGCCAGGAACCGCGGATCGTTCTCGGCCGCGAGCGCCTCCCGCAGGGCCGCCTCGGCCTCGGCGGCGGTGCGCGAGGTGAGGCCCAGGCAGAGCGCCTGGCCGAGCAGGAGAAGCGCGCGGGCTCGCTGAGGATGACCCGCGGGGCAGGCCGCGACCGCGGCCCTGGCAGCGGAAACGGCGGCGGAGACGACCGGGTTCGCGCCCGCCGGCCACGCGGCGGAAAGGCGCGACCACGCATCACCCGACCCGGCGGGAGCACCCCCAGGTCCCAGGCGATCCGGCCCAGCGGGAGATACCCCACGAGGAGCCGCCGCCGACCACCCATCCTCCGACCCGGCCGAGGGAACCTCAGGTCCCAGCCGGGACGTGGTGGTGGCGCGGTGGGTGAGCACGGCGGCGAGGTCGGTCAGGAACGCGGGCCGTTCCGGATGCCGGTCCGGGGCGCGTACCACCGCCTGCCGCAGCGTCTGGACGGCGATCTCCAGGTCGGCCGGGTCCGCGGTCTTCCCGTAGCGCCGCCAGTGGCGCAGGCCGAGCAGGTCGAGCCGGATCGCCGGGTCGTCCGGCCGGACGGAGCGGCCGGCCTCGGGCGAGCCCAGGTAGGTCATCAGCTCGGCCCACCGGCCGGGCCCCGGCATCCCGGGCCCCGCCGGCGCCTGCCACGCGACGGCGGCCCGCCAGTCGTGCGTCGGCGGGAGGGCGGCCAGCATGTCGCGGCCGGCTTCCAGGGAGCGGACGTCGCCCGTGACCACGTACCACTCGACCAGCGCCGCGCCGTAGCGGGACAGGACCTCGGGGTGGGCGCCGATCTCGTGCCAGTGGTCGAGGCAGGCCTGTCCCACCCGCAGCAGCGCCAGCAGGTCGCCGTCGGCGCGGGAGTCGGAGGCGCGGGCGCCCGCCAGGTCGAGCAGGTCCAGGAGGGCCGCCGAGCGTTCGGGTCCGGGCGGGCGTCCCGCCGCCAGCAGATGGGCCCGGATCAGGGCGGTGTCGCCGGGCAGGGCGTGGCCGAGCGCCGCGGCCAGGTCCGTGACGTGCACGGAGTCGGCGAGCGCGGCCCGGAACAGGACGTGCACGGCGTCGTCGAGCGCGCCGCCGTCGCCGGTCGTCGCGTGCAGCCGCACCATGCCGTCGCCGAGGATGGCCAGTGCCTCGGCGGCCCAGGCGGGTTCGGGCACGTTCAGGGCCTCTTCCAGCAGCACCCGCCCGAGCCGGTCGCACACGTCGGCCGTGGGCGCGGCGAGCGCGCGCCGGAGTATGGCGTGCAGGAGCAGGCCCACGTGCGGGTAGGCGTCCACGTCCACGTGGCGGAAGACCTGCTCCGCCAGGCCCGCCCAGGTCTCGGCGGAGCCGTCGGCGGGGACGTGCGGCCCGCGCAGCCGGGCCGGCAGCCCGTCGGGGTCGAGCACGGCCACGGCGGCGAAGAACACGCCCGCCACGGCCGCCTCGTCCCTCTCTTCCGGGTCGAGCCGGTAGCGGGCCAGGTGGAGCGCGCCGACGAGCCGCCAGACGGCCGCGTCGCGGGCATCGCCGGAGCAGGCCAGCATGGCCTCCCCCGCGTCGTCCAGCGCCGCGTCGTCCAGCACCAGCCGGGGGTCTGCCGCCCGCTCGAACTCCTCGATTCGGGCAGCGAGCGTCCCGGCCGGATCTTTCATGGGGCTAAGGCTCTCATCGGCGCGTCCTTCCCGTACAGGACCGCCCGCGCGAACCGCCGCACCTGGCCGGGCCGCTCTCGCGGCGGGGGCCTCGTACGGACGAGCCCGGGTGAATGCCGCCCGAGCCGGGGTAGAGCCAGAGGCATGCTCTATGGCAAGGAACACGTCCGGCGTTACCGCGAGACCGACGGCGCCGAAGGACACGACTGGAACGGCACCACGGTCCTCCTGCTGACCACGAAGGGCCGCAACTCCGGCGAGCCGTACACGACGCCGCTGATCTACCAGCGCCACGGCGACGACTTCGTGATCGTCGCCTCCAAGGGCGGCGACCCGTCGCATCCCGACTGGTACAAGAACCTGGCCGCCAACCCCGATGTCGAGGTGCAGGTCAAGGGTGACCGGTTCAAGGCGCGCGCCCGCACGGCCTACGACGAGGAGCGTCCGGAGCTGTGGCGGCTGATGACCGCCACGTGGCCCGACTACGACTCCTACACCAAGAAGACCGACCGCAAGATCCCGGTGGTCGTCCTGGAGCCTCTCCGCTGATCAGAACGTCACCAGCGGCTCGCCGACGAAGTCCGCGATGAAGTTGACGAAGAAGAACCCGAAGAACAGGAAGTTGAGCGCCAGGATCACGTGGTGCCACCAGCGCGCCCGCGCCGGCCTGGGCAGCCTGCTGTTCAGGTACATGAGCAGGAACGGGTAGATCAGCGCGCCCAGGTTGGACATGTTGGCCGACCACTCCACCAGCGCCACCGGCAGCGACAGGTGGATGACGATCGAGATCACGACCAGCAGCAGGATCATGAACGGGTAGTAGAACCGGCGCGGGTCGCCCTCGACCAGCCGGCGCAGCCGCGGACTGGTGGCGTGGGCGGCGTCGGTGGCGACCCGTACCATCGCCTCGAAGATGCCGAGCTGCGTGCTGAACAGGATGAGCACGCCCACGGCCAGCGCGATGAAGAAGATCGTCTGCCCGTACTCGTCGCCGAGCGCGGCGGCGACGAACGTCGGCACGTTCGCGCGGGTCGGCTGCTCGCCCGACAGGTTGACCGCGTGCGCCATGAGGATCGTCGGCAGCAGCATGCCGAGCATGGCGCCGACGAAGAACACGCCCCACATGTCGACCATGATCAGCCGGTACCAGCGGCGCCATAAGCCGCGGTTGCGCTCGTCGTCGGGGAAGGTGACGCCGCTGGCCAGGATCTCGCGCCGGTCGCCGCGCAGGCCCGCGATGAAGCCGGCGCGGTGGCCCATGCCGTAGCCCTTGTCGCGGTAGTGGCCCATGACGTACCAGTTCAGCCCGGAGGCCAGGGCGGTGAACCCGGCGAGGCCGCCGAGCTGGGTGGCGGTGATCCCTGGGGGCGGCGCGGCCGGGGTGAAGAAGCCCCTGATGCCCTCCCACCACAGCTCCCACGGCACCACGAGCAGGTCGACGAGCAGCAGGGCGATCAGGATGCCGCCCACCATGACCCAGTTGGCCAGTTCGAGGGCGCGGCTGATCCGCCGGGCCGCCGCGGTGATCAGGAAGACCAGCACGAGCAGCGCGATGGCCCACAGCCGCGGCTCCTCGGCCCCGGCGGGCGCGATCTCGCCGTGGACGAGCGCGTACACGCCCTGACCGGCCGAGGCGGCCCAGCCGCCGGCGATGAACGCGAAGATGACGACGAACACCGACAGCGGGATCCACAGCTTCCAGCCCGGCGGCACCCGTCCCCAGCCGACCACGGGGGCCTCGCCGGTGGCCGTCACGTAGCGGGCGCACTCGACGTTGAAGAACGTCTGGAGCACGGCCGAGACCAGGATGACCCAGCCGACCCCGACGAAGCCGAACTGCCCGACGCTGAGCGGGCCGAGCAGCCACTCCCCGCTGCCGATGGAGATGCCGAGCGCGATGAGGCTCGGCCCCACTGCGAATTTGATCAGTTCCTTGACGCCGAGCCGGGGGACCTTGAAGACCTCCTCCGGCGTGGGCAGGTCGGTGACTTCGAGGTCCGGGCGGCTGACTCCGAGCGGATGCGACATCTCTGCCTCCTGCCGTCAGGGTGATCCCGTACGGCGGGCGGGACAAGGCCCAAATGAGACCTATGTCACAGCAGCAGCGAGGTGTAGAGCTCCATCGTGCGGCGGGCGACGGCGGGCCAGGAGAAGTGCTCCACGGCGCGCCGCCGCCCGGCGATCCCCATCGCGCGGGCCCGTTCCTGGTCGCCGAGCAGCGCGTTCACCCGCTCGGCGAGGTCGGCGGCGAACCGTTCGGGGTCGTGCGGGCTGCCGTCGGGGCCCTGGTCGATCGGGACCAGCAGGCCCGTCTCGCCGTCGGCCACCACCTCGGGGATGCCGCCGGTGGCCGTCGCCACGACGGCCGTCTCGCACGCCATGGCCTCGAGGTTGACGATGCCCATCGGCTCATAGACCGACGGGCAGACGAACACCGTGGCGTGCGTGAGCAGCTGGATCACCTCGGGCTTGGGCAGCATCTCGGAGATCCAGACGACGCCCTTGCGGTCGAGGCCGCGCACCAGCGCGGTCACCTCCGCGGCGATCTCCGGCGTGTCGGGCGCGCCGGCGCAGAGCACGAGCTGCGCGTCGGGGGCGAAGGACCGCGCCGCGCGCAGGAGGTGGACCAGCCCTTTCTGGCGGGTGATCCGGCCGACGAAGATGACGTACGGCCTGTCACGGTCGATGCCATGCTTTTTCAGGACCTGGTGGTTTTCGTCCGGGGCGTACTCGACGGTGTCGATGCCGTTGTGGATCACGCTCACCCGGGCCGGGTCGATCTGCGGGTAGGCGGCCAGCACGTCGCGGCGCATGCCCGCCGACACCGCCACCACCGCGTCGGCGGCCTCCAGCGCGGTCCGCTCGGCCCAGGACGAGATCGCGTAGCCGCCGCCGAGCTGCTCGGCCTTCCACGGGCGCAACGGCTCCAGGCTGTGGGTGGTGACCACGTGCGGGACGCCGTGGAGCAGCTTGGCGGCGTGCCCGGCGAAGTTCGCGTACCAGGTGTGGGAGTGGACCAGGTCGGCGCCCTCGCAGGCGGCGGCGATCTCCAGGTCCACGCCGAGCACCTGCAGCGCCGCGTTCGCCCGCGCGAGCTCGGCCGGCGTCCGGTAGGCCGACACCCCCGGCTCGTCCCTGGCGGCGCCGAAGCACCGCACCCGCACGTCGGCGAGCTCGCGCAGCTCGCGGGAGAGATATTCCAGGTGCACGCCGGCACCGCCGTAGACCTCCGGCGGGTACTCGCGGCTGAGCAGATCCACACGCATGCCTCGACCTTACGAGGCGGCGGGACCGCCGGGCACGGCGACAGGCGCTCGGACAGCAAGAACAGGTGTCTGATGGCGTACATCAGAGGTTAAAGCCGGACAACATGGGATGAAACCGGACGGAGTTACGTCGATAGATCGCGCGTTTGGGGGTAGCGTCCAGACATGAGGTCGCGGAGGGTGCTTGCGGTCGTGCTGGCGGGTGGAGAGGGCAAGAGGCTCATGCCTCTCACGGCGGACCGGGCGAAACCGGCCGTGCCGTTCGGCGGGATGTATCGGCTCATCGACTTCGTGCTGTCCAACCTGGCCAACGGCGGCTACCTGAAGATCGTCGTGCTGACCCAGTACAAGAACCACAGCCTGGACCGCCACATCTCCCGCACCTGGCGGCTGTCCGCCATGCTCGGCAACTACGTCACCCCGGTCCCCGCCCAGCAGCGGCTCGGGCCGCGCTGGTTCTCGGGGTCGGCCGACGCGCTCTTCCAGAACCTCAACCTGATCTACGACGAGATGCCCGAGCACGTGATCGTCTTCGGCGCCGACCACATCTACCGGATGGACCCCCGGCAGATGGTCGAGCAGCACGAGCAGTCGGGCGCCGACGTGACCGTGGCGGCGATCCGCCAGCCGCTGTCGCTGGCCGACCAGTTCGGCGTCATCGAGACCGACCCCCAGGGCAAGCGCATCGTGGCCTTCCGCGAGAAGCCCAAGGACGCCGTCGGGCTGGCCGACTCCCCCGACGAGGTGTTCGCCTCGATGGGCAACTACGTCTTCAAGACCCAGGCGATGATCGACGCGCTGCGCGAGGACGCGCTCGACCCGACCAGCAGGCACGACCTGGGCGGCAACATCATCCCGATGATGGTCAAGTCGGGCGGGGCCGACGTCTATGACTTCGCCCACAACCAGGTGCCGGGCTCCACCGAGCGCGACCGCGGCTACTGGCGGGACGTCGGCACGCTCGACGCCTACTACGAGGCCCACATGGACCTCATCTCCGCCCACCCGATCTTCAACCTCTACAACGACAAGTGGCCCATCCACACCGGCCACGACCCGCTGCCGCCGGCCAAGTTCGTCCACAACGAGGGCGACCGGGTCGGGCGCGCCCTCGACTCGCTGGTGTCCCCCGGCGTGATCGTCTCGGGCGGCACGGCCGTCCGGTCGATCCTGTCGCCCAAGGTCGTCCTCCACTCCCACTCCCTGGTCGAGGACTCCGTGCTGATGGAGAACGTCAAGATCGGCCGCGGCGCGATCGTCCGCAAGGCCATCATCGACAAGAACGTCGTCATCCCCGACGGCGCCCGCATCGGCTTCGACCTGGAGCACGACCGCACCCGCTTCGCGCTCACCCGCAGCGGGGTCGTGGTGATCGGCAAGAACGAGATCGTCGACCGCTGAGCCGCGCCGGGGTCCCGCTAGAGTGGGCGGCGTGCACCCTGACCTCCGCCTTCCCCTGGTCAAAGAGCTGAGCGAGTCGGACCGGCCGCGGCGTCACTGGCGCGGCGACGACGAGCGCGGCGGGGTCTGGCTGTTCGAGAGCGTCGAGGGCGACGGCGAACACTGGGCGATCCGGCAGGTGGAGATCGACGCGGCGCGGCGGCCGCACCGCTACTGGTGGCGTCACCTCCAGGACGAGCACGGGTTCCTCACCGACCAGCCGCTCGACGTCTGGGACCTCACCGAGATCGACGCGGCCGCGTTCGAAGCCGTCTGGCAGGCCGGCGAGTGACCCCCTCGACCGCGGGGCCCGGCCGGCCGGGAGCAGGCGGGCTCAGGCGAGCTTCCGCCGCATGATCGGCCGGTCCTGGCGCGGGCGGGCCACCTCGGAGAATCCGGCCTTGAGGAAGGCGCCGGCGATGCCGGTCATCGCCGTGTCCGCGCCCGCGCGTTTCCCGTCCGCGCGGGTCCCGAACAAGCCGCGCGAGCTGCCGCGGGTTGAGGCCCCCGCGGTTCTCACCCGCGCGGCAGCTCGCCAGGCCTTCCCCGGCCGGGGCCGGAGCGCCGTGCGCCCCGGGCCGGGCCGGCGTGAGCCGCGCCCGGGGCGAGGGCCGTGTCCGGCCGGGGGTCGCCACTCCCGCCGGTCCAGATCAGTGCCCACGGCCCTCTTCTTTCAGGGCCGGTGTCCGAGTGGCAGGATTCGAACCTGCGACGCTCCTGCTCCCAAGGCAGGCGGGCTGCCAAGCTGCCCCACACTCGGGTGATGGGAGACCGCCCGTGAACCCCGGCGGCCGGATGGGGTCAGCCGGATGCCGTGCGGGCACCGGGAGGCAGGGGCAGCGGTTCGCGCTTCAGGTCGCTCACTGCGTGTCCCCCTTTCCTCCTCGGTCTTGACGTTGTCAACGGTAGACCGGTGATCGACCGGGCCGCCAGCGGTTTTTCACGGCGTGCGAGGATCGTCCGCCTCGATCGCGGGCCAGGGGACGCCGGCGCGGGTCTCGGGCGACTCGACGCGGAAGCGCGGCAGGGCCTCGGGGTGGTTCTCGCGCACGTACCCGATCAGGTGCTCGCGCACGTCGCACTTGAGGTCCCAGGCGGAGGCGGAGTCGGCGGCGCTCATCAGCGCGCGCAGCTCGATCAGGCCGTTCGGCTGCACGTCGGTGACCTGGAGGGTCCAGTCCTTCTGGTCCCACAGCGGGTTGGTGCGCAGGTAGCGGTAGAGCTCCTCGCGCAGCTTCTCCACCGGCACCGACCAGTCGACGCGCAGGTGGACGACCGCGACCACCCGGCTGCCGTGCCTGGTCCAGTTCTCGAACGGGTTCTGCGTGAAGTAGGAGACGGGCAGGACCAGCCGCCGCTCGTCCCACAGCCGCAGCACGACGTAGGTGAGCGTGAGCTCCTCGATCCTGCCCCATTCGTCCCGCACCACGACGACGTCGTCCAGGCGCAGCGCGTCGCTGAAGGCGAGCTGCAGCCCGGCGAGCATGTTGCCGAGGGTCGGCTGGGCGGCGATGCCGACGATGGCGCCCGCGATGCCGGCGGAGGCGAGCAGGCCCGCGCCCAGCGCCCGCACCTGCGGGAAGGTGAACAGCATCGCGCCGAAGGCGACCACCACGACGGTCGCGGTGGCGACCCGGCGCACCAGCGTGATCTGCGTCTTGATGCGTCTGGCCCGCCGGTTGTTCTCGCCCTCGACCAGGTCCAGGCGCTCCAGCGCGACGTCGGTGAACGCGTACGTGACGCGGACGATCAGCCAGGTCACCGCGCCGATGATGAACAGGGTGGTCACCCGCTCGACGGACTCGCCGAACGCCTGTTCCTCCGGCGTCGGGCCCATCATGAGCGGGTAGAACATGATGTTGAACGTCATCAGCACGGCCGTGGCCACCGCCGGCCAATGGCACCGCTTGACCAGGCGGCTGCCGATCGGCCACCTGCGGCCGACCCGGAGGAGCACCTGCCGGGTCAGTTCCAGGCTGACGAACGCGGCGACCAGGGCGCCTGCCAGGTTCAGCCAGGCGCTGGAGACCTGCACGTGAGCGACCCCCTCAAGATCTCGTCGAACCCTCACCTTGCCCGCCACGCCCACCGGATATGCGGGGCGGGCCGGCAGCGGAGAGCAGACCGGCCGCGCGATCGGGCGCCGTCCCCGGGGGCGTGGTCGAGGTAGGGGTTTCCTCCACCGTCCAGTGTCGCGGATGGCGGGGCCTGCACAGACCTGCGGCGCGCCTCGGTCACAGCCCTGGCTGTCGCGGCCGGGTCGAGGACACGCACGGCCGTCGGGCGGTGACGCGGGCAGGGGTCGTGCTGCGGGAGGAGGGTTCCGAGGAGGAGGCCGGCGTCCAGGATCGCCGGTGAAGCCGGCTCGATCCACTCGGCCGGGACGTCGCGGGCCGTTCGCGGCGGCGGGCGGGCACCCGTCGCCGCGAACGGCCCGCGACCGTGAGGTTCCGGCCGGCGTCGGGCGGGCCGGAACCTCGATCATCATTCCCGCTCGATGCCCGGGTTGTAGCCCTTACGCGCGTTCGAGGGGCAGGTCGCGATGCTGTTGCTGGGCGGCACGGTGACGCCCAGCCAGTGGCCGCGGACGACGGTGTCGATATCCCAAGGGATGTCGCACTTGAGCGTGGCCCGGAACCTGCCGGTGCCCACGCTGCACGAGGCGTAGCTCGACATGTTGGTGTTGTGGAAGCCGTAACTGCACGATGACGGAATGGCCTGGGCAGGGTTGGAGAATCCCAGGACCGCTGTGGTGGCGGCGCCCGCCACGAGGACGTTCACCAGGCGGGACGAGCGGATCTTCATCATGACTTCCCCCAGAGATAAAGCGGAAATGCCGTCGACCAAGCTATGGGATCAAGGTTCTCCCCACAATGTCCGACCATCGGCAAAGATCGACATAACCGCCATGCGCCCCTTGCAATCTTTGACATGGCGCCTGACTCCTCACCATGCCTCGGACAAGCCGAGGTGGGTCCCGGGCGGCTCGCGGCGGCGGGTGACCCCGTCGCCGCGAGCCGAGATCATGAAGCTCCGGCCGGCCTGAAGCGGGCCGAGGCTGTGATCACTGGCGTTCGATGTTCGGGCTGTAGCCCTTGCGCGCCTCCGGGGGGCAGGTCGCGAAGCTGAAGCTGGGCGGGACGGTGACGTTCATCCAGCGGCCCCGCACGACCTTGTCGAACCCCCACGGGATGTCACACGTGAGTACGGCCCGGAACTGGCCGGTGCCCACGCTGCAGGTGGCGTAGCTCGACATGTTGGTGTTGTGGAAGTCGAAGCTGCAACTGGAGGGAACGGCCTGGGCGGGGTTCGAGAACCCGAGCACGGCCGAGGCGGCGGCACCGGCCACCAGCAGGCTGGCCAGACGAGATGAGCGGATTTTCATAGTTTCTGCCCCCAAGAGGTAGATCGTGTCGATGCCGCCGACAAAGCTACGAGATCAAGCTCGCCGTCACAATGCATGATCGTCAGCAAGACTCGACAGCACTGAGGCCCTCCGGACTACAAGATCTGCCATGGCGCCCACCCCCCCCCGCCGTGCTTCCGGCGACTCCTCCGCACCCCGAACGGGCTGGTCACACTGCTGAGAACCTGGTCCTCCCGGCGCGGGTCAGAACCTCTCGTCCAACCTCACCTCGCCCGCCACTGCCACCTGGTAAGCGGACACGCGGCGCTCGAAGAAGTTCGCGAGCTCCTGCACGTCCTGCAGTTCCATGAACGCGAACGGGTTCGCGGTGCCGTAGCGCCGGGGCAGGCCGAGCCGCGCCAGCCGCTGGTCGGCGACGTACTCCAGGTAGGCGCGCATCTGCCCGGCGGACATCCCGGGCATGCCGTCGCCGCACAGGTCGCGGGCGAAGGCCAGCTCGGCGGCGACCGCCTCCTCCAGCATGTGGCCGACCTGCTCGCTCAGCTCGTCGTCGAACAACTCGGGCTCCTCGGCCCGTACGGTGTCGACGACGCCGAACGCGAACTCCATATGCAGGGACTCGTCGCGGAACACCCAGTTCGTCCCGGTGGCCAGCCCGCCGAGCAGGCCCCGCGAGCGGAACCAGTAGACGTACGCGAACGCCCCGTAGAAGAACAGCCCCTCGATGCAGGCGGCGAAGCAGATGAGGTTGAGCAGGAACCGCCGCCGGTCGCCGGCGCTCTCCAGGCGCCGCAGGTCGCCGATCGAGTCGATCCACCGGAAGCAGAACTCGGCCTTGGCCCGGATCGACGGGATGTGCTCGATCGCGGCGAACGCCCTGATCCGCTCGTCCGGGTCGGGCAGGTAGGTGTCGAGCAGCGTCAGGTAGAACTGCACGTGCACGGCCTCCTCGAACAGCTGCCTGCTCAGATAGAGCCGCGCCTCGGGGGCGTTGAGATGCTGGTAGAGGTTGAGCACGAGGTTGTTGGCGACGATCGAGTCACCGGTGGCGAAGAACGCGACCAACCGGTTGATCAGGTGCCGCTCCTGGGCGGTCATCCTGGTCAGGTCGGCGAGGTCGGCGTGCAGGTCCACCTCCTCCACCGTCCAGGTGTTGCGGATGGCGGCCCGGTAGCGCTCGTAGAAGTCCGGGTAGCGCATCGGGCGCAGGGTGAGGTCCATGCCGGGGTCGAGAAGCACGGGCAGGTCTCCTTACTGGCAGGCGTCGCAGACGTCGGGGTTCTCCAGCGAGCAGGCCACCTGCTCGGCGGCGGGCCGGACGGTGGTCTGCGCGATGCGGGTGGCCGGGCGTGAGCGCAGGTAGTAGGTCGTCTTCAGGCCCTTCTTCCAGGCGTAGGCGTACATCGACGAGAGCTTGCCGATGGTGGGCGCGGCCATGAAGAGGTTGAGCGACTGCCCCTGGTCGACGTACGGCTGGCGGGCGGCGGCCAGGTCGATGAGCGCCTTCTGCGGCAGCTCCCAGGCGGTCCGGTAGAGCAGCTTGAGGTCGTCGGGGACGCCGGGGAGGCCCTGCACGGACCCGTCCGCGCGCTTCAGCTCGT
Source organism: Nonomuraea sp. CA-218870 (assembly GCF_050936535.1). Lineage (NCBI taxonomy): Bacteria > Bacillati > Actinomycetota > Actinomycetes > Streptosporangiales > Streptosporangiaceae > Nonomuraea > Nonomuraea sp. CA-218870. The sequence goes on from NZ_JBNJMN010000001.1 coordinate 5,384,340, forward strand.
CGCGCGTCGCCCGCGTCCACAGCCCCCGCTCCCGCAGGTCGGCGACCAGATAGCGGTTGACCTGGAGGAACTCCCCCGACAGCGTCTCGCGCTTGAACACGTTGGACACCTGCGGCTCGACGCACTCGTAACAGCCGGCGATGGAGGCGATGGTGGCGGTCGGCGCGATGGCGATCAGGAGCGAGTTGCGCAGCCCGGTCGCGGCGATCTTCTCGCGCAGCGCCGCCCAGCGCGGCGAGCCCGCCGCGCCGTAGTGGTCAGGGTGCAGCACGCCCAGCGCGGCGCGGGTCTCGTCGTACGCGGGATGCCGCCCCCGCTCGGCCGCCAGGCCGGCCGAGGTGTCGTAGGCGGCCAGCGCGATCTCCTCGGCGATCCGGGTGGACAGCTCCAGCGCCCCGGGCGAGTCGAACGGGAGCCGGAGCGCGAAGAACACGTCGGCCAGCCCCATCACGCCGAGCCCGATCGGCCGCCACCGCCGGTTGGCCGTCTCGGCTTCGGGCGTCGGGTGGAAGCCGAGGTCGATGGTGCGGTCGAGGAAGCGCACGGCCGTCCGGACGGTGGCGCGCAGCCGCTCCCAGTCCAGGCCGTCACGGCCGTCCAGGTGGGCGGCGAGGCTGACGGAGCCGAGGTTGCACACCGCGGTCTCGGCGTCGCTGGTGATTTCCAGGATCTCGGTGCACAGGTTGGAAAGGTGGATGACGTTACCCGGCCTGGCGGTCTGGTTGGAGGTGCGGTTGGCCGCGTCCTTGAACGTCATCCAGCCGTTGCCGGTCTGGGCGAGCGTCCTCATCATCCGGCCGTACAGGGTCCTGGCCGGGAGCCGGCGGACGTGCCTGCCCTCGGCCTCGTAGGCCCGGTAGGCGCGGGTGAACGCCTCGCCGTGCAGGTCGGGCAGGTCGGGGACCTCCTTGGGGTCGAACAGCGACCACATCGCGTCGTCCTCGACGCGGCGCATGAACTCGTCCGGCACCCAGTTGGCCAGGTTGAGGTTGTGGGTGCGGCGGGCGTCCTCGCCGGTGTTGTCGCGCAGTTCCAGGAACTCCTCGATGTCGGCGTGCCAGGTCTCCAGGTAGACGCAGGCGGCCCCCTTGCGCCGGCCGCCCTGGTTGACCGCGGCGACCGAGGCGTCGAGGGTGCGCAGCCACGGCACGATGCCGTTGGAGTGGCCGTTGGTGCCCCGGATCAGCGAGCCGCGCGAGCGGACCCGGGTCCAGGAGACGCCGATGCCGCCCGCGTACTTGGACAGGCGGGCGATCTGACCGTACCGGTCGTAGATCGCCTCCAGCTCGTCGCGCGGCGAGTCGAGCAGGAAGCACGACGAGAGCTGCGGGCGGGGCGCGCCCGCGTTGAACAGCGTCGGCGAGCTGGGCAGGTAGGCGAACGTGGACATCAGCCGGTAGAGCTCCGCGGCCTCGGCGACGGTCTCCGACAGCCCGCAGGCGACCCGCAGGAAGAAGTGCTGGGGCCGCTCCAGCACGGCCCGGGTGACCGGGTGGCGCAGCAGGTAGCGGTCGCGGACGGTGCGCAGGCCGAAGTACTCGAAGCGGTCGTCCGCCTCGGCGCTGATCAGCGCGTCCAGGTCGGCGGCGTGCGCGGCGACGAACTCCGCCAGCCCGTCCTGGAGCAGGCCGGCCGCGTGGGCGGCGGCGATCGACTCGGAGAACGACCGCACCCCGTGCGCCGCCGCCTCCTCGGCGATCTCCTCGGCGAGCAGCCCCGCGGCCACCCGCGAGTTCGCCGGATCCTCGATCACCCGGGCGGCGGCCTCCTCGATGGCCTGCCGCCGGTCATCTTCGACGAGCTGTGTCACGTGCTCTCTCCTCGCGAGCTCATCCCCGTGAGGGGCACGCGAGAGCACGGCGGCGCGCGCCGCTACGCCCCCGGGCCCTCCCTCGAGGCCCTGGACCTGGTCCATCGCCGGCAGGTCTTCGGGCTCGCGGGCGTACGGCACATGCCTACTGGCCGTCGCTTCCCGGATCTCTCCAGTGCTCGTTGACGGCGGTCGTTCCCGCTCACCGCTGCGGGGCAGCCCCGGAATCGCACCGGGTTCCCTTTTGCTCCGCCCCGGGCAGGGGCGAACCGGCGAACGATCGAGATCCTACATCTAGTGGCTGATCGCGCAACCACCACATCATGTTGTGCCCTTGCCGCTTCCGAGGAGGCCGAGGTCGCGGAGCACGGCCCTGGTGCGGCGGACTTCCGAGGCGGCCCAGGCGGCGAAGCGGTCGCCTCCCAGCGGGATCGGCGTCCAGCCGCCCTCCCGGCAGGCCTGCCGCCAGCCGGGCGAGCCCGCCACCTCCTCGCACATGCCGACGGCCGCGTCCCGGGCCGCGGCCGGCATGTCGCCGGGGCCCACGGCGGCGCACCAGTTCGCGAAGTCCACCCGGACCCCGGACTCCAGCAGGCTGGGCGCGTCCAGGCCGGGGAAGCGGTCGGCGCAGGAGACGGCCAGCACCCGGACCCTGCCCCGGTCGATGTACGGACGCCAGCCGGCCAGCGGGCCCGTCGCGGCGGCGGCGCGCCCGGCGAGCAGCGCCCCGGCCGCCTCGTCGGCGCCGGGGTAGCCGGTGTAGTTCATCTGCCGGGTGTCGGCGCCGAGCCCCTGGGCGATGAGCCCGAACAGCAGGTGGTCGGGGGTGCCCTGCGGCCCGCCGGCCAGCGGGGTGCCCGCGGGGTCGGCGCGCAGGCGGGCGCCGAAGGCGTCGAACGCGGTGAAGCCCGAGTTCTGCGCCACCAGCACCACCTCGACCTCGCCGGCCAGCCGGGCGAGCGGGGTGACGCCGTGCAGGGGCGACTCGGCGGCGTTCAGCTCGGCGGCGGCGAGCGCGGGCAGCCCGATGATGGTGAGCGTGCTGACCGGCCCGGCCCCGCCGACCGGGTAGCCGGCCTCGCGGGCCGTGCGGGTGAACGCCTCGGCGACGCGCACCCACTGCTCGCTCGCGGCGTGGATCTCGTACGCGCCGGCGACGCGGTCCGCGGGCCGGTCGCCGCAGCCGGCGACGCAGGCGGCCACGCCCAGGCCCGCCGCCAGGAACCGCCTGCGCCGCATGACCCGCCTCCCCCGAAGTGTCCACTTCAGGTTATTGACAGATCACGCAGAGTTACACATGCCGGATATCACCTGCTAAGGCTTCCAGCCCATTCCGGCCAGCAGCGGCAGCCGGCTGCCGCCCACCAGGCGCGGCCGGTCCGGCCGCCACTCGTGGGCCTGCACCAGACCGGGCTCGACCATGACGAAGTCGCCGAAGAACGCCTGGATCTCCTCCGGAGACCGGCCGGTGCCGCCCGCCGGGGCGTCGCCCGACGAGGTGGCGTGCGCGATCGCCAGATGGCTGCCCGGGGCCAGCGCCTCGCGCAGTCCGGTGACCACGGCGTGCGGGTCCATGCTGTCGGGCACGAGGTGCAGCACCGACACCAGCAGCACCCCGACCGGCAGCTCCGGGTCGAGATGGCGGGCGGCGTCGTCCAGCATCCGGGCCGGGTCCAGCAGGTCGGCCTCCACGAAGACCGCACTGGCCCGCTCCCCCAGCAGCGCGCGTCCGTGCGCCGCCACCACCGGGTCGTGGTCGACGTAGACGACCCTGGCGTGCGGGACCACCTCGTGCACGTTGCCCTGGGTGGGCAGGCCGCTGCCCACGTCCAGGAACTGGGTGACGCCCTGCGCGGCGGCGTAGCGGACCGCGCGCTGGAGGAATCCCCTGGCGGCGCGCGCCAGCGGCACCGCCTCCGGTACCAGATCCGCCAGCCGGTCCAGGGCCTCGCGGTCGACCGCGAAGTTGTCCTTGCCGCCGAGCAGGTAGTCGTACATCCGGGCAAGATTGGGAGTGTCGGGGTCTAACTGGGGCACACTTCGACCCTAGGCGCTCCTCCTCCGGGGCGACACCGGCCGGATTCCGACTATGACCCAGCCGAACGGTAAGGGATTACTAACCCGCTCTTGCCGTTATTCCACCGTGACACTCTTGGCCAGGTTGCGCGGCTTGTCCACGTCCCTGCCGAGCGCCACCGCCGCGTGGTAGGCGAACAGCTGGAGCGGGATGGTGAGCAGGATCGGGTCCAGCTCGATCTCGTTCTTGGGCACCACGATGCAGTCCTCGGCCAGCTTGAGGTCAGGCTCGCGGTGGCCGACCATCAGCACGCTGCCGCCCCGGGCGCGGATCTCCCCGAGCGTGGTGAGGTTCTTGTCCAGCAGCTCGTCGTCGGGCACGATCGCCACCGTCGGCATGTCCGGGCCGATCAGCGCGAGCGGGCCGTGCTTGAGCTCGCTGGCGGGATAGGCCTCGGCGTGCACGTACGAGATCTCCTTGAGCTTCTGCGCGCCCTCGCGGGCCACCGGATAGCCGCGGACCCGGCCGACGAACATCATGCTCGCGTGCTTGGCGTACTTCTGCGCCAGCTCGGCGATCTTGTCGCCCTGGGCGAGGATCTCCCCGATCTGGTCGGGCAGCCTGCGCAGGCCCTCGCAGATGCGCCGGCCGTCGGCGGGCGACAGGTCGCGCACCCGGCCCAGGTGCAGCGCCAGCAGCGCGAACGCCATCGCCGTCGAGGTGAACGCCTTGGTCGAGGCCACCGACACCTCCGGGCCCGCGTGCAGGTAGACGCCGCCGTCGACCTCGCGGGCGATGGCGCTGCCGACCGCGTTGACGATGCCGATGACCCGGCCGCCCTTGCGCTTGAGCTCCTGCACCGCGGCGAGCGTGTCGTAGGTCTCGCCGGACTGGCTGATGGCGATGTAGAGCGTGTCCTGCTCGACGACGGGATTGCGGTAGCGGAACTCGCTGGCCGGCTCGGCGTCGGCCGGGATGCGGGCCAGCTCCTCGATGAGCTGGGCGCCGATCTGACCGGAGTAGTACGCCGAACCGCAGCCGATGACCTTCACCCGGCGGAACGAACGCGTCTCGCGGGCGTCCATGTTGAGCCCGCCCAGATGGGCCACGTTGAACCGCTCGTCCAGCCGGCCGCTCATCGTGCGGGCCGTGGTCTCGGGCTGCTCGGAGATCTCCTTGAGCAGGTAGTGCTCGTAGCCGCCGGTGTCGTAGTGGCCGGCGTCCCAGTCGACGGTCAGCGGCTCCTTGGCCGTCTCGCGGGCGTCGCTGGCGAAGGTGTGGAACCCGTCGGCGCGCAGCACGGCCAGCTCGCCGTCCTCCAGGTGGACCACCTGGCGGGTGTAGCGGATGAGCGCGGCCACGTCGGAGGCGGCGAACATCTCCTTCTCGCCGATGCCGAGCACGATCGGGCTGCCGTTGCGGGCCACGACCACCTCACCCGGCCGCTCGGCGTCGATCACCGCGATCCCGTACGTGCCCACGATGCTCTTGAGCGACTTGCGTACGGCCTCCTCCAGGGAGTCGTTCTCGTCGACGGCGCGGGCGATCAGATGGGCGAGCACCTCGGTGTCGGTGTCGGAGCGGAACTCCACCCCGTCGGCGACGAGCTTGGCCCGCAGCTCGTCGGCGTTCTCGATGATGCCGTTGTGCACCACCGCGATGCGCTCGTCCGCCGACAGGTGCGGATGCGCGTTCACGTCGCTGGGCGCGCCGTGCGTGGCCCACCGGGTGTGACCGATGCCCAGGGCGCCCTTGAACCTGGCCGGCACCACCTTGGCCAGGTCGGCGACCCTGCCCTTGACCTTGCGGACCTTGAGCCCCTTGCTGGAGATCACGATCCCGGCCGAGTCGTAGCCGCGGTACTCCAGCCGCTGAAGCCCTTCGAGCAGGATCGGAGCCGCGTCCTTCGGCCCCACGTACGCGACGATTCCGCACATCCGAGTCTCCTATCCGTAGACGATCCGGCGCAGCTGACGCAGCGACAAGTCCGGGGCCGCCACCCGGCGGCCCCGGAGCTCGGCGGCGACCCTGGGAAAGATCTCGTCGTTGGTCAGACCGCGCGCCTTCAACTCCCCGTGACGACGGCGCACGAACTCCTCCGCCGACTCCGAGAAGTACGCGAGCACGTCGGCCACCACGCGCGCCGCCTCACCGGACCCGAGCGGGCTCGTCCGGGTGAGGTGAACGATGAGGTCCTCGTAGGGATGCCGCGCCGTAGACACAGACGAGGACATTACGCAGATGGAACGAGACACGCCAACATCCTGCCCGATATCGGGCAGAAATTAGCTCTATTGGTCATCCCACTTCTCCCATACGGCGCGCCGGGCGGCCTTCGGCAGATGTCGTGTTCCCCTGGGAATGGTCACGAGCCGTGCTCGTTCCGTACCACCGCGTGGAGGTCCCGTCATGCTGCTGCAGGTCGCCGTCGCCGCCGTCGTCCTGGCCGGCCAGCCGGAAGGGCGCCAGGACGACTTCGCCTCGGCGGCCCGGCTTCACGGGGTGCCGGTCAGCGTGCTGCTGGGCGTGTCGTACCTGCAGTCCCGCTGGGACACGCATCCGGGCGAGCCGTCCACTGCGGGCGGCTTCGGCCCGATGCACCTGCTCGACCCGTCGCTCGCCACGGCCTCCGCGCCCCGCTCCGGCGGCCGGACGGACGGCGTGGTCCCGCGCGCCGCCGCCCCCGGCCACGCCCACGGCGACGCCCGCGGCGACTCCGCCCGCCCCCCGCGCACCGACCCCCTCCACGCCGGCCCCCGCCACCCGCACCCCGACCCCGTTGCCACCCGCACCCGCCACCCGCACCCCGACCCCGCCGGTCTTCGTTCACCGCGCACCGGCCCCCTCCACTCCGGTCTTCTGATGCCGGGCTCGCGCGGTGCTGGCGCCTCTGATGGGCCGGGGTCCGCGCCACGGGGAGCCACTCTGGCCGAGGCCGCGCGGCTGACCGGGGTCGACGCCGAGCGACTGCGCCGCGAGCCCGCCGCCAACATCGAGGGCGGCGCCGCACTCCTCGCCTCCTACCAGGGCGCCCCCAGCGCCGACCCCGGCCGCTGGCACGCCGCCATCGCCCGGTACGGGGGCTCGCGCGCGTTCGCCGACGAGGTCCTGCGGGTGATCCGCACCGGCGCGGCCCGCCGCGCGGACGACGGCTCGGTGGTCCGGCTGACCGCCCACCCCGGGCTCCGCTCCCCCCGCCGCGCCGCCCCGCCGTCGAACGGGGCCGAGTGCCCGCGCAAGCTGGCGTGCCGGTGGCTGCCCGCCGCGTACGCCAGGACCGGCGGCGCGGACTACGGCAACCACGACCGCCTCGCACGCCCCCGCCGCGTCGGCTACATCGTCATCCACGACACCGAGGGCCCCTTCCGGGGCATCCCCCGCCTGATCCGCGACCCCGAGTACGTGAGCTGGCACTACACGATCCGCTCCCGCGACGGGCACGTCGCCCAGCACGTGAAGACGCGCGACATCGCCTGGCACGCCGGCAACTGGGACGTCAACGCCCGCTCCGTCGGCATCGAGCACGAGGGCTACCTGGCCGCGGGCGGCACCTGGTACACCGAGGCGATGTACCGCGCGTCGGCCCGGCTGGTCCGCCACCTGGCCGCCGAGCACGACATCCCGCTGGACCGGGCGCACGTCCTCGGCCACGACAACGTCCCCGGCACCACCCCGGGCACGCTGCCCGCCATGCACGAGGACCCCGGCCCGTACTGGGACTGGGCCCACTACTTCGACCTCCTGGGCGCCCCCTTGGAGCCACGCGGCGGAGACGAGGACGAGCGCCCGCCCCCACGGCTGGCCTCCCCGCGCGGCCACACCGGCCCCGCACACGACCGCCCCGTACGCGGGCGCTCCGCGAGCCACAGGGCCGGAAGCGCGCGGTTCGTGACCACCGGGACCGGACGCGCGCCGTCCGGACGCGGGCGGGTGGTGGTGATCCTTCCTGAGTACGACGAGCACCGGCCGCGTTTCACCGGGTGCGAGCGCGGCAGGCCCGCGCGCCCGTGCCCGCCGCGGGGCGCGTCGACGGTGTGGCTGCGGACGGCGCCGCGCCATGACGCGCCGCTGGTGGACGACATCGGCAAGCGCGTCGGCCGGCCCAGCACGTACAGCGTCTACGACCACAGCGCCCGCGCCTCCGCCGGTCAGCGGTTCGCGGTCGCCGGGCGGCACGCCGGGTGGCAGGCCATCTGGTATCTCGGCCGCAGGGCCTGGTTCCACGACCCGTACGAGCGCCCGACCGCCGTCCGCGCCCGCGGCCCCATGGCGGTCCCGCGCAGGACGGGCGTCCCGGTGTACGGGCGCGCGTACCCGGAGAAGGCCGCCTACCGCGGCACGGGCGTCGCCTACCAGCGCCACGTCGCGCTCCCGTACCGGATCGGCCCCGGCCAGGCGTACACGGTCGGCGGCACGCTGACCGGGTCCTACCTCTCGGCCGGGTACCGGCCCGCGAGACACGTCACGGTCACGGGCCGCCGGCGCTACCACCAGATCCAGCTCGGCCACCGGGTGGCGTTCGTCAAGGCGGAGGACGTCCGTCTGATCCGCTGAATTTCGCCCTGAGAGCCGTTCCATGCGCACAGGCACTCCGGGAAGGCGATATGGTTTTCCTCGTAACCGGCCGGTGCCGGAGACACGCGGAAGTGGCTCAGGGGTAGAGCATCACCTTGCCAAGGTGAGGGTCGCGGGTTCGAATCCCGTCTTCCGCTCGGAGTTCCAACTCCTGGTGGAGTGGCCGAGAGGCGAGGCAGCGGCCTGCAAAGCCGTCTACACGGGTTCAAATCCCGTCTCCACCTCGGTGCGTTCGGTGGATCCCCCCGGATCCGCTAAGGTAAGAGCAACGCCATGCGGAAGTGGCTCAGGGGTAGAGCATCACCTTGCCAAGGTGAGGGTCGCGGGTTCGAATCCCGTCTTCCGCTCTGAGTGACAACTCAATACGGACGATTAGCTCAGCGGGAGAGCGCTTCCCTGACACGGAAGAGGTCACTGGTTCAATCCCAGTATCGTCCACCGTCTCACCGAGCCCCGGATTCCGGCGAATGCCAGGATCCGGGGTTTTCTGTCGTTCAGGATTCATGATCCCAGCATCATGAGTCCTATGATCACCGTGCGCATGAACGACGCCGCCGCCCGCCTCGTCCCGATGAGCGACCCCGGTGGGTTCGATCCTCCAGGCGGTCTCGCCCCCCGTCTCCGCGCGTTCGCCGGGCAGGGCATCGTCCGTCACGGCAGGGTCCTCACCTGGGCCCGGTCCGCGCGGGGTCCCCACGAGGCGGCCCCGTCCCGCGACCTCACCGGCTGGGAGTGCTGGCACAATGCGTTCCATCTGGAGGACTTCGTACCGGTCGAGTCCGCCGTGGTCGACGGCGCGCCGGTGATCGGCGAAGGGGAGCAACGCGTCCTTCTGCGCCATGGTCTCGCCGCCGCCATGGAGGTCGCGCGGCTGGTCCGCGCGCTCAGCCCGCTCGTTCCGGTGCGCTGCATCCTGAGCGCGAACGAGACCGGGGCCACCTTCAGGTTCCACGCGATCAGGGCGGGCGAGTCCTGGCACGATCCCGATCTCGACACCTATCGCCTGGAGAAGATGATCGTGGTCGACGTCGAGCCGGCGGGAGACATTGGAGGCGGGCATGCCTGATGATTACGCTCTGTTTACCGTAGGCCCGGTTTTTGGCGGATTCAGTCACCCTGTGTGCATAAGGGTCCCCTGAGCGGGTAGCGCGCTGACATTAGCTCCTCGGAGGGGGAAACCGTGGACATCAACATAGGCCAGGGCCTATCGGATGCCTGGCGAATGATCGCGACGTTCGTTCCCAGGCTGATCGCGTTCCTGGTCATACTCATCATCGGCTGGATCGTGGCCAAGCTTCTGGAGAAGGTCGTCGACAAGATCCTGGAGCGTGTCGGGTTCGACCGGGCGGTCCAGCGCAGCGGCGTGCAGCGGTGGCTGGAGCGCAGCCGGTACGACGCGAGCAGCCTGCTGGCCAGGATCGTCTTCTATGGGATCATCCTGGTCACCCTGCAGATCGCGTTCAGCGTGTTCGGGCCGAACCCGATCTCGTCGCTGCTGACGGCAGTGGTGGCGTGGCTGCCGCTGGCGATCGTGGCCATCGTGATCATCGTGGTGACGGGGGCCATCGCCAGGGCGGTCGGCGACATCGTCAGGGGGGCCCTCGGCGGGCTGTCGTACGGCCGATTCCTGGCCGTGGTCGCCGAGATCTTCATCTGGGCGCTGGGCATCATCGCCGCGCTCAACCAGATCGGCGTGGCGACGGCGGTCACCACCCCGGTCCTCATCGCGGCGCTCGCCACGATCGGCGCGATCGCGGCCATCGGGATCGGCGGCGGGCTGGTGCGGCCCATGCAGCAGCGGTGGGAGCGCTGGCTCGACAGGATCGAGGAGGAGGCGCCGCACGCCAGGGCGCACGCGGAGGCGTACCAGCGCGGCCGCGGGCACGCCCAGGACATGACGCAGGAGGAGATGGCCCAGCGCGGCACGTCCGAGCAGCGGATCACGCCGTCGACGGGCACCGGGACGGTCGGCTCCACCCGGCCGGACATCCGCGAGCCCTGACAGGCCCGCCCTCCGGGAAGCGGGGGCGGCCGAGCCATCCGGCACGGCCGCCCTCGCCGCAGGTCTCACCCACCGCGGAACCGCGGGGACGTGCCGGACACGGGGAGACGGGCCGGGGTCAGGCGGGGAGGTCGCCGGTGAGGAAGCCGTGCTCGCGGGCGAGCCAGCACGCGGCCGTGAGCCGGAGCGCGGGAGGGTCGTGCGGGCCGTGGAAGGCCCACTCCCGTTCCCTCAGCACGTCCAGGAAGCCCAGCACGTAGTCGCCCAGGGTCTCGGAGTCGACGGGGATCGTGTCCCGCAGGACCGCGACATGCTGGTCCACCGCCGCCACCAGCCCGGGATCGGTGCCCATTCTGGCGAACTGGTCCCGGCCGAGCGTGCTCATCACCCACTGCAGGGGCGCGGCCGCCCATCCATCCTCGAAATCCACCTTTAAACTCTAATCCACCACAAAACCCCTTTACTCTTCGGCGTCAAGGTCCGCGAGGGCGCGCTGCGCCACCGCGAAGGCCGAGTTCGCCGCCGGGACCCCGCAGTAGACGGCGGTCTGCAGCAGCACCTCCTTGATCTCGTCGCGGGTGAGCCCGTTGCGCAGCGCCGCCCGTACGTGCATCCCGAGTTCCTCCAGGTGCCCGCGCGCCACCAGCGCGGTGAGCGTGACCAGGCTGCGGGCGCGCCGGTCGAGGCCCGGCCGGTTCCAGATCTCGTCCCACGCGTAGCGGGTGATGAAGTCCTGGAAGTCGCGGGTGAAGTCGGTGGTCCGGGCGCTGGCCCGGTCGACGTGCGGGCCGCCGAGCACCTCACGCCGGGTCCGCATCCCGTCGGCCCGGCTCGCGCCCGCCGGCTTGCCCACGCCCGCCGGCCAGGTGCCGGACAGGTGCCGCAGCATCGCGGCGGTCACCGGGCCGGGACGCTCGACGCCGGCCAGATGGGAGGCGCCGGGGACTGTGGCGAGCAGAGCCCCGGGGATGCCGGTGGCCAGGGTGAGCGCGTGTTCCAGAGGCGTCGCCGGATCGTCGGTCCCCGCGACGACCAGCGTGGGCGCGGCGATCTCCGGCAACCTGGCCCGCAGGTCGAACCCTGCCAGCGCCTCGCAGCAGGCGGCGTAGGACTCGTCGTCCACCTGGTCGAGCCGGTCGATGATCCAGCTTCCGTCGTAGCCCTCGGTGAACCAGCGCGAGGCCAGCGCCGGCGCCAGCGACCGCACTCCCTCGGCCCGTACCAGCGCCGCCCGCTCCAGCCACGGCCCCGGCTCGCCGAACCGGGCCGACGAGCAGCACATGACCAGGCTCCGTACCCGCTCGGGGGCCTTGAGCGCGACGGTCGCGGCGATCGCGCCGCCGACCGAGATCCCGCCGACGGCGAAGTGCGGCTCGCCGGCCAGGTCGAGCACGGCCCGGGCCAGGTCGTCGAGCGTGAACCCGCCGGCCGCGGGCGAGCCGCCGTGTCCCGGCAGGTCGTACCGGAGCACCCGCCAGCGCTCGGTCAGCGCGGGCAGCTGGGGCTGCCAGACGTCCATGGTGGTGCCCAAAGACGGGCCGAGCACGAGCAGCGGCCCGCAGCCGGGGCCGTCGACGCGATGATGCAGCTTCACGGGGTTCCTTGTCTGTCTCGGTACGCGGCCAGGACACGGTCGACGAGGTCCGGGGCCGCGCCCAGGTACGCGGCGGGGTCCAGCAGGGCGGCGGGGGCCTCCAGCGGGCCGTCCCGCCGGAGCGTCTCGGTGAGCGCGTCCGCGCCGAGGTGGGCGGCCAGGCGTTCGGAGACGAGGCGGCCGCCGGTGAGGCCGGTGTTGGCGCTCATCCGGTCGGGGAAGACCCGGAGGCCGGCCATCAGCTCCGCGGCGGTCTCGGCGGCGCCGCCGGTCAGGCGCAGGCACTCGCGCAGCGGGCTCCACTCGGCCTGCCAGGCGCCCGCCGCGCGTTCGTGCTCCCCCACCTGGGCCAGCGCCTGCGCGTGCCCGGGGACCTGAAGGGAGGCGGCGCGGACGAGCACGGACAGGGCGGGGTTGCGTTTGTGCGGCATCGCCGACGAGCCGCCTGGGGCCGCCTCGGCCACCTCGGCGACCTCCGTCTGGGACAGGAGGATGACGTCGGCGGCCGGCTTGCCGAGCGCTGTCGCCACCCCGGCCAGCGCCGCCCCCAGCTCCGCGACGACCGACCGCTCGGCGTGCCACGGGATCGCCGGCGCCGCCAGGCCGGTCTCCTCGGCGAACAGCTCCACGACGGCCAGAGCCCGTCCGGCCGCCTCTCTCGGTACCTCGCCGCTTCCCGGAGAGGTGGCGGCCGCCTCGGTGAGGGCGCTGAGGGTGCCGGCGGCGCCGCCGAGCTGGGCGGGCAGCGGCACGGCCGCCAGGCGGTCGCGGGCGCGCAGGACGCCGGCCAGCCAGGTCGCCGCCTTCAGCCCGAACGTCGTGGGCACCGCGTGCTGGCCCAGGGTGCGGGCGGCCATCAGCGTGTCGCGGTGCCGTCCGGCCAGCCGCGCCAGCGAGTCCATGACGTCGCCGAGGTCCTCCAGGATGACCCCGGTCGCGCGGCGGGCGACCAGCATGGCGGCCGTGTCGAGGATGTCCTGGCTGGTGGCGCCCAGGTGGACGTGCGCGGCGGCGGGCTCGCCCACGGCCGCGCGCAGGTCCGACACCAGCGGCACGACGGGGTTGGCCGAGCGGCGGGCACGGCGGGCCAGCGCGGCCACGTCCACGTCCAGGGCCGCCGCCGCGCGCGCGATCGCCTCGGCCGCCGGGCGCGGCACCAGCCCCGCCCTGGCCTGGGCGCGAGCCAGGGCCGACTCCGCGTCCAGCATGGCCCGTACCCAGGCCTGGTCGCAGGTCAGCCTCTCGACGCGGACGCCCGCCCGCACCGGCGCCAGCAGCCCGGTGTCGAGCGAACCGGTGTCGAGCGAACCGGTGTCGAGCGAACCGGTGTCGAGCGAACCGGTGTCGAGCGGACCGGCCGATGGGCTGTCAGAAGTCAAGGAACACCGTCTCCCCCTCGCCCTGCAGGCGTACGTCGAACTCGTAGGTGTCCTCCTTCCCCAATGCGATGAGGGTCGAGCGTCTGGCCGGGTCGAGGCCGTCCAGCAGCGGGTCCGGCCGGTCCTCCAGGTACACCCGGGTCAGGACCGAGCGCAGCAGTCCTCGGGCGAAGATCTGCAAAGAGAGGTACGGCCCGTCGGGGCGCGCGGTTCGGAAGCGGTAGCGGCCGTCGGGGCCGGTGGCGCAGCGGCCGAACCCCGACACGCCGTCACCGTCACGGGTCAGCACGCCGCGCTCGCCGGTGCGGCCGAGCCAGAGCTCCAGCAGCGCGTCGGGGACGGGCTCGCCGGCGCCGTCCCGGACCCGGCCGGTCAGCGTGACCGCCCCCGGGTGCCCCTCCGGGACGAGCTCCCAGTCACGCGGGTACGGCAGCGCGTGGGCGAAGAACGGGCCGACGGTCTGGGAGGGGGTGACGGGCAGGGTCATCAGGGCTCCACGGGGGTACGGCCGAGCACGACGTCGAAGGTGTAGCCGAGGGCCCACTCGGGCTCGGTGACGTCGTGCGCGTACGAGGAGATGAGCCGCCGGCGGGCCGCCTCGTCGGGGATGGACTGCATGATCGGGTCGAACGGCATGAGCGGGTCGCCGGGGAAGTACATCTGGGTGACCAGCCGCTGGGTGAAGGCCGTGCCGAACACCGAGAAGTGGATGTGGGCGGGCCGCCAGGCGTTGGGGTGGTTGCGCCACGGGTACGCGCCGGGCTTGATCGTGACGAACCGGTAGTGGCCCTCGTCGTCGGTGAGGCAGCGGCCCGCGCCGGTGAAGTTCGGGTCGAGCGGGGCCGGGTGCTGGTCGCCCGCGTGCGCGTACCGGCCGGCCGCGTTGGCCTGCCAGACCTCGACCAGGGTGCCGCGGACGGGACGCCCGCCGGAGTCCAGGACGCGGCCGGTGACGATGATCCGCTCGCCGATCGGCTCGCCCTCGTGCTGCCGGGTCAGGTCGGCGTCCAGGGAGCCGACCTCCTGGTGCCCGAAGACGGGGCTGCTCAGCTCGATCGCGTCGGGGTCGGCCTTGAACGCCACGGGAGGCTGCGACGGGGCGCGCAGCACGGTGCTCCGATAGCCGGGAGAGAGGTAAGGGGGATGGGGCATGTCCGTCCTTCTGTCACCATTCGTAGCCGACGTAGTTCTCCGCCAAGGTGGTCGCCGCCGCCTCGGACGAGGTCACGTAGTCCAGGTAGGAGAGCTGCAGCCGCCGCCCGTAGGCGTCGTCGGAGTCGAAGGTGTGCAGCAGCGTCGTCATCCACCAGGAGAAGTGCTGGGCCCGCCAGACCCGCTTGAGGCAGGCGGCGGAGTAGCCGTCGAGCAGGCCGGCCGAGCCGTCGCGGAAGTACGCGGCCAGCGCCTCGGTCAGCACCCGCACGTCGGCGACGGCCAGGTTGAGCCCCTTGGCGCCGGTGGGCGGCACGATGTGGGCGGCGTCCCCGGCCAGGTAGAGCCGGCCGTACTGCATGGGCTCCACCACGTAGGAGCGCATCGGCGTGACACTCTTCTCCACGATCTCGCCGGTGGCCAGGGTGAAGCCCGGCACGGTCTCCAGGCGGGCCTTCAGCTCGTCCCAGACGCGCCCGTCCGGCCAGTCCTCGGCCACGGCGTCCGGCGGCACCTGGAGGTAGAAGCGGCTGAGGGTGGGCGAGCGCATGCTGTGCAGGGCGAAGCCGCGCTCGCCGCGGGCGTAGATGAGCTCCTCGGACGAGGGCGCGACCTGGGCGAGGATGCCGAGCCAGGCGAACGGGTACTCGCGTTCGTACGTGGTGAGCACGCCCTCGGGCACGGCCGGTCTGGAGACGCCGTGGAAGCCGTCGCAGCCGGCGATCACGTCGCAGTCGAGCCGTTCCCCGCCGAACGTCAGGTAGGGCCGGTCCTCCAGCGAGTGCAGCGCCACGTCCTCGACCTCGAAGCGGAGGTCGCCGCCCGCCTCCAGCCTGGCGGCGATGAGGTCCTTGACCACCTCCTGCTGCCCGTACACGGTGATGGCCCGGCCGGGCACCAGCTTCTCGAACGGGATGCGGTGGCCGGCGCCGCCGTACCGGAGTTCGATGCCGTGGTGGGGCAGCCCTTCGCGCAGCATGCGCTCGCCGACGCCCGCCGCGACGAGCGTGTCCACGGTGCCCTGCTCCAGCACCCCGGCGCGCACCCGCCGTTCGACGTAGTCGCGGCTGCGCCTCTCCAGCACCACCGAGGAGATGCCGCGCAGGTGGAGCAGGTGCGACAGGAGCAGCCCCGCGGGCCCCGCTCCGATGATCCCTACCTGAGTCCGCATGCCGAAAGCATCCTGCCTCCGCACCCCGGGTATCGAGGGAGCGCTTCCACTCAGCGGAAGAGCTTTGCGAGGATGGGCCCATGGCGGGCGGATCCCGGGAGCCGGGCAGGAGCGTGACGTCCAAGGTCCTGGCGATCCTGGGCGCGTTCGACGCCGCGCACCCGCGGCTGACGCTGACCGAGGTGGCGGCGCGCAGCGGGGTGCCGCTGACGACGGCTCACCGGCTGGTGGGCGAGCTGGAGCGGTGGCAGGCGCTGGGCCGCGGCCCCGACGGCCGGCTGAGCGTGGGGCTGCGCCTGTGGGAGCTGGGGCAGCTCGCGCCCGGCCGGCTGCAGGACGTGGCGCACCCGTGGCTGCAGGAGGTGTTCGCCGGCACCGGCGAGAACGTCCACCTGGCCGTCCGCGACGGCCTGGAGGTGCTGTACGTGGACAAGGTGTACGGGCGGCTGGCGGTGCCGATCGTGTCCAGGGCGGGCGGGCGGCTGCCGATGCACCCGACGGGGGTCGGCAAGGCGCTGCTGGCCCACGAGCCCGACTGGTTCGTCCGCGCCTACCTGGCCCGGGAGCTGGAGCGGCCCACGCCGCACACCATCACCGAGCCGGGTCGGCTGGCCAGGGAGCTGTCCGCGGTCCGCGCCCAGGGGTACGCGCTCACGTACGAGGAGATGACCCTGGGCTCCTGCTCGGCCGCCGCCCCGGTGTTCGTGGAGGGCCGGGCCGTCGCCGCTCTGGGCATCGTGCTCGCCTCCCGGCGGGCCCGCGAGCTGCCGCGGCTGGTGGACATCCTGCGCACGGCCGCGGCGGGCATCGCCGAGTCGTACGCCGCCACCGCCTGAATCCGCAGGTCAGGGGTAGGGGCCTGCCATGCGCATTCTGGTCACGGGAGCGGGCGGGACGCTGGGCAGAGCGGTCGTGCCCGCCCTGGTCAAGGCGGGCCACGAGGTCCGCGCGCTGGGCCGGCCGCCGGTGGGCGGCGGGGACGCCCGGTGGCTGCCCGGCGAGGCGGTGAAGGACGCCGTGCGCGGCTGCGACGCCGTCCTGCTGCTGCCGCGGCGGGACCCGGCGGCGGACCGCGCGGCGGTGGCGGCCTCGTGCGGAGCGGGCGTGCCGCACGTGCTGCGGGTGTCCGGGCCGGCGACGGGGCGGGCGCGCGAGCGCCTGGCCGACGCCGAGCGGCTCGTCAGGACGAGCGGCCTGCGCTGGACCGTGCTCCGCCACAGTCACCTGCACCAGTCGCTCGACCGGGCGCTGCGGGAACTGGCCGCCTCGGTGGTGCTGCCGGTGGACCCGTCGGTGCCCTGGCAGCCGGTCGACGCCCGCGAGGTGGCCGCCTACCTGGCCGGCCTGCTCATGGGCGAGCCGCGGCAGGCCGCTCTCGCGTACGGGGGACCCCAGGTGCTGACCACCCCGGAGCTGGTGGGGATCTGGCTGGAGGCGCGCGGGCTGCGCCGGCTCCGCCCGCGCGTGCGCTATCCCGGCAGGGCGATGGCCGAGCAGCGGGCGGGCCGGCTGCTGGTCAGGAACGCGCCGCTGGGCACCTGCACCTGGCGGGAGTGGCTGATGCCGACGCCGGTGCCGTCGGACGACTTCGCCGAGGAGCACACCGCGTCGCCGACGAGCCCGGCCAACCAGCCGGAGCGCGATCCGGATCTGCGGGTGTACGGGGGCGACGAGGGATACCAGCGGCAGACCCGGGCGTGACGTCGGCGTGCGCCCGTCTTGCTGGGGTTTCTCCGGGCCTGTACGGTCCTTACCGTTACACTGAACACCTTGTTCAGTACCGCCGACCGAGGGTTCGATGACGGAGCCAGAGACCGCCCGCCTGGGTGCGCGCATCCGGGCCTACCGGAACATGCGCCGCATGACCGTGCGCGGACTGGCCGTCGAGGCGAACGCGAGCCCGAGCTTCATCAGCCAGCTGGAACGCGGCCACAGCAGCGCCAGCATCGGCATGCTCAGGCGGATCGCCACGGCGCTGGGGCTGACCGTGGCCGACCTGTTCAACGAGGAGGACGAGCCCGGGCACCGCGTGCTGCGCCGTGCGGCCCGTCCCGAGTTACGCACCGCCCCCGGCACCCGCAAGTACCTGATCTCCCAGCGTCCCCTGCAGAACCTGGAGGTCTACGCGGGAGAGCTCGACCCGGGGACCTCGACCGGCGACGAGCCGTACGCCCACGGCGAGTCCCAGGAGATCCTCCTCGTGCTGCGCGGCCGGGTCACCGTCTGGCTCGGCCCGACCGGCTCGGCCTCCCCTCAGGTGCTCGGGCCGGGTGACAGCGTGGAGTACAGGACCTCGATCCCGCACCGCGTGGCCAACGAGGGCGACGAGCCGGCGGAGGTCATCTGGATGATCAGCCCGCCCACGCCCGCCTGAGCAACGCGCCACCCTCATCGACGGGTCTCCGACTCCGTTTTCTTCTTCCCGACTAGCCTGATTTGGAGGCGGTTTGACGTGAAAGGGATCCCGCTCACGGGGGACTTCGCGAACGGCGGGGTCTCGTTCTGGTACCGGCAGGCAGGGCTGCCGGCGCGCCGGGCTCCGCTGCCGGGGCCGCGCACGTACGACGTGGCGATCGTGGGCGGCGGCTACACCGGCCTGTGGACGGCCTACTACCTGAAGAAGGCCCAGCCCGACCTGCGGATCGCCGTGCTGGAGAAGGAGTTCGCCGGGTTCGGCGCGTCCGGCCGCAACGGGGGGTGGCTGTCGGCCGAGTTCGCCGGGTCGCGCAAGCGGCACGCCAGGGCGCGCGGCCGCCAGGCGATGATCGACCTGCAGCACGCCATGTTCCGCGCGGTGGACGAGGTGATCGACGTGACCCGCGAGGAGGGCATCGACGCCGACATCCACAAGGGCGGGCTGGTCCACGTCGCCACCAACCCGGCGCAGCGCCGCCGGCTCCGCGCCGAGGTGGCCGACCTGCGCACCTGGGGGTACGGCGAGGACGACATGCGGCTGATGGACCGCGACGAGATGCGCGAGCGGCTGAACGTGGCCGGCGCCATCGAGGGCGCCTACTCGCCGCACTGCGCCCGCATCCAGCCGGCCAAGCTGGCCGTCGGGCTCGCCGGGGCGGCCGAGGCGCTGGGCGTGGACATCTTCGAGAGCACCACGGTGACCGAGATCCGCCCGCGCGAGGGCGGCCGGGCCTCGGCCGTCACCACGCGCGGCACGGTCACGGCCGAGTACGTGATCCGCGCCACCGAGGGCTTCACCGCCAGCCTGGCCGGCCAGCACCGGCAGTGGCTGCCGATGAACAGCTCGATGATCGTCACCGAGCCGCTGCCCGCCGAGATGTGGAAGCACATCGGCTGGTCGGAGAGCGAACTGCTCGGCGACCAGGCGCACGGCTACATCTACGCGCAGCGCACCGCCGACGACCGGATCGCCATCGGCGGCCGGGGCGTGCCCTACCGGTACGGCTCGCGCACGGACGTGTGGGGGGCGACGCAGGCGCAGACGGTCGCCTCGCTCTGGCGGATGCTGGTCAAACTGTTCCCCGCCACCGCCGACGTGCGGGTGCAGCACGCGTGGTGCGGCGTGCTCGGGGTGCCGCGCGACTGGTGCTCGACGGTCCACCTGGACCACGAGACCGGGCTCGGCTGGGCGGGCGGCTATGTCGGCAGCGGCGTGACCACCACCAACCTGGCCGGGCGCACGCTGCGCGACCTGGTGCTGCGGCGCGACACCGAGCTGACCGCGCTGCCGTGGGTGGGCCGCCAGGTGCGGCAGTGGGAGCCGGAGCCGCTGCGGTGGATCGGGGTGCAGCTGATCTACGCGCTGTATCGGGCCGCCGACCGGCGCGAGAACGACCACGGCACCACCACCTCGCCGTTCGCGCACGTGGCCGACCTGATCTCGGGCCGCTAACTCCAGGGGTCGTAGTCGACCTCCAGCGGCTCCTGCGGCGGGCGCTCCGCCTCGGGCACGTGCTGGAGGTTGACGCGAATCCGGTACCACACACTGCTGCGCCCGCGCATGCCGTCGACCAGCACGTCGGCGGGCTCCAGCCGGGCGGCGACGGCGGGGTGGCGGGCCTTCCAGCGTTCGAGCCCGGCCAGCGCCTCGTCCTTGTGCTCCGCCTTGGCGATCTCGATGACGGGCCTGGTCTGCCGCCTGCGGCCGGTGCCCTTGGGCGCCTTGGGCGGCGGGCCGAGCTCCTCGGCCAGCGCGAGCAGTCCGTCGAGGGAGCCGGCGTGCAGGTCCATGTCCTCCCACGGGTCGCCGGAACCGGCCAGCCGGGCGGGCACGGTGTCGAGGGTGAACTCCTCCGGCCGGCAGCCCGGCACCTCGTCCCAGGTGAGCGGGGTGGAGACGCGGGCGTCGGGGACGGCGCGCACGGAGTAGGCGGAGGCGACGGTGCGGTCGTAGGCGTTCTGGTTGAAGTCGACGAACACGCCGTGGCGCTCCTCCTTCCACCACCGGCTGGTGGCCAGCCCGGGGGCGCGCCGCTCGACCTCCCTGGCCACGGTCTCGGCCGCCTTGCGCACCTGGGCGAACGGCCAGCGCCGCTCGATGCGGGCGTAGACATGGAAGCCGCGTGAACCGGACGTCTTGGGCCAGGCGGTCAGCCCGTGGTCCGTCAGCACCTCGCGGGCGACCTGGGCGGTGGCCAGCACGTCGTCCCACCCCACGCCGGGCACCGGGTCGAGGTCGATGCGCAGCTCGTCGGGATGGGCGAGGTCGTCGGCCCGCACCGGGTGCGGGTTGAGGTCGACGCAGCCGAGGTTGACCACCCAGGCGAGCTGGGCCAGGTCGGTGCAGACGACCTCCTCGGCGCTGAGCCCCGACCGGTATCTCAGCTCGGCCACCTCGATCCAGCCGGGCCGCCTGGCCGGGGCGCGCTTCTGGAAGAACGGCTCCTCCTCCACCCCGTGCACGAACCGTTTGAGCACCATCGGCCGCCCGTGGACGCCGCGCAGCGCCGCCTCCCCCACGGCCTGGTAGTAGCGCACCAGGTCGAGCTTGGTGTGGCCGGCGCGCGGGAACACCACCTTGTCCGGGTTGGTGATGTGGACCTCGCGGCCTGCGACCTCGATGTCAGACATGTGGTCACGATACGCGCGCGGCCCGACATTCCCCCGGCACCCGCTACGGCGCGGTGGCGACGCGCCGGGTGGCCGCCTCCCACTGGTCGCGGCTGCGCCCGGCCCAGTACGTCAGGCCCAGCCGCTCGTACCCGGCGATCGCGGCCCGGGCGTGCTCCGCCGCCTCCTCCGTACGGCCGAGCCGCAGCGCGAGCTGCGCCAGCACGTCGCGGACCGAGCCGCAGACGGCGCTGCCCGAGCCCAGCACCACGAGCTGGTCGGCGATCGGCAGCAGCCTGGCGTAGAGGTCGTCCGGCGCGGGGACGCCGAGGCGGGCGGCGACCAGGCCCCACACCGGCCACAGGAAGTCGGCCGACCAGTCTTCCCGCAGCGGCTCGCCCCAGCGCGCGACCAGTTCGCGGGCCAGGCCCTCGCGGCCGTTCTCCAGGGCGGCCAGGATCGCGACGGGGCGCACCGGCGCCATCAGCGCGGGCTCGGCGGCGGCGACCAGCTCGTCCACCAGTTCATCCATCAACTCGCCGGCGTCGCCCTCGGCACGCCGGCACAGGTAGCGGGCGATCAGCCGGCGCGCGTCCAGGCCCCACAGGCTGGCCCCGTAGCGGGGCGCGGGGAAGCGCTCCAGCAGCGACTCGGCCTCCTCCCAGCGGGCGCGCGCCATCAGCCCGCCCGTCTGCGCGACCCGTACCATCGACTCCAGCTCGGGCCTGCGCAGCTCGCGCAGGAGCTGCTCGCAGCGCGTCAGCTCGCGCTCCCACTCGGCCAGGTCGCCGGCGCGGAGCAGGCACGACAGGCGGATGGCGCGGGCGACCAGCCGGTCCTCACGGCGCAGGCACGGGATGGCGAGCAGTTCCTCGACGGCCCGCAGCCGCTCGCCGTTGCGTCCGGGCACGAACGCGGCCAGCAGGTAGTTGTTCAGCGTCCTGGCGAGCAGCGCGGGGTCGCCGGTGGCGCGGGCCAGCTCGACCGCCTCGGCGGCCCGCCGCTCCCCCTCGGCGCGGCGCGGCCCGTAGTGCAGCTCGACGCCGAGCGTGCCGAGCAGCGCCGCCCTGTCGTGGTCGCCGAGCGGCCCGGCGAGCAGGTTCTCCAGCACGTCGGCCAGGTCGTCGTCGACGAACCCGTACGGCCGCCAGTTCCACACCGAGGGGGCGCCGAACGCGGACACCGCCGCCACCAGCGCCGCGCGGTCGCCGATCCGCTGCGCCTGGGCGATGGCCTCGGCCAGGTCACGGAAGGCGCCCTCGGCGTCGCCCACGGCGCGCCGGGCCTGGCCCAGGCCGGTGAGCGTGCGGCAGCGGGCGGCCGAGTCGCCGGGCGGCAGGTGGGCGAGCGCCAGCTCCCACAGCGCGACGGCCTCCTGGTAGCCGTGCCGGTCCGCGGCCTGGCGGGCGGCCTCGGTCGCGTACGCGACGGCCTTCCCGGCGGGCGCCAGCGGCGCCGCGGCGGCGAAGTGCGCGGCGAGCACCGCGGGATCGGGGACCGCACTCCGCCGGCCGGGATCGCCGTTCTGCGGGCGATCCGGCGGCCTGCCACCGGGATCGGCGGCCGAACCGCCCTCAAGGCGCTGCCCTGCCGCGTCGGCGGGTTCCAGGGGTCCGGCGGCGCTTTCGAGGTGCTCGGCGGTGCGCAGGTGGAGGCGGGCGCGGTCGAGGCGGGTGAGGCCGGCGTCGAGCGCCTCCCGCACCAGGGCGTGCGAGAACCGGTAACCCGAGGCCGCCTCGGTGACCAGGCCGGCGGCCAGCGCGGGCTCCAGCGCCGTCATGACGTCCTCGACCGGCCGGCCGGCGAGCGCGGACAGCAGGTCCGCGTCGGCCTCGCGGCCCGCCACGGCGGCGGCCTTCAGCAGGTCCCGGGTCGCGCCGGGCAGCCTGGCCAGGCGGCGGGCGATCACGTCGCGGGCGCCGGGCGGCACCCGGTCGCGCTCGCTCTCCGGCAGCCGCAGCAGCTCCTCCAGATAGAACGGGTTCCCTCCGGACCGGTCGAGCAGCGCCACCGGGTCGGCGCGCACCTGCCGCAGCTCCAGGAAGTCGCGCACCTCGGCCGCGCCGAACGGGGCCAGCGGCAGCCGCAGCCCTTCCCTCGACAGCGCCCCCAGCGTCTCTCGGAGCCGCTCGGGGTGCTCGCCCGGCCGCAGCGTGACGATCGCCAGCGTGGCGGTACGGGCCAGCTCGGCGGCGACGTGCTCCAGGAGGCGCAGCGAGGAGGCGTCGGCCCAGTGCAGATCCTCCAGCACCAGCAGGGTCGGCGCCTCGCGCAGCCGGGCCAGGACGTCGTCGTACAGGTCGAACAGCTCGGCGGGTGGCCGGGCCGGGAGCATGCCCGCCTGCCGCCAGGGCCAGAACGCGGGCGCGCCGCCGCTGTCGGGGCACCGGCCCCAGGCGACCCGGAACCCGCGCGCCCCGGCGAGATCGGCGGCGGCGCTGGCCAGGCTCGTCTTGCCGATGCCCGCCTCGCCGCTCACGACGACCAGCCCGCCGCGCCCCGCCCTGGCCTCGGCGAGCCGCTCCTCCAGCGCCCGCACCTCCCTCTCCCGCCCGGCCAGCCTCTCGCGCCCTCCCTGCCGCGCCACCCCGGCGGTCGCGGTCGCAGGGGCGGGCCCTTCTCCGGTCGCCGAAGGTGCCTCCAACTCGGGCGACTGGGCCAGGACGGACTGTTCCAGGCGCTTGAGCGCCGGTCCCGGCTCGATGCCCAGCTCGTCCGACAGCAGGGCGCGTACCCGGCGGAGCGCGGCCAGGGCCTCGGCCTGCCGCCCCGCCCGGTAGAGGGCCAGCACCAGCAGCGACCACGCCCGCTCCCGGTACGGGTCGCCCGCCACGAGCTCCTCCAGCTCCGGCACGCTCGCCTCGCCGAGCTCCAGCCGGGCCGCGAGCCGGTCCTCCACCACTCCCGAGCGCAGCTCGGCCAGCCGCGCCGCCTCGGCCCTGGCGAACGCCAGCCCGGGGAACTCCGCCAGCGGATCACCCCGCCATAGGCCCAGCGCCCGCTCCAGCACCCTCGCCGCGTCGGCGGGCCGCCCCGCCGCCAGCAGCCGCCGCCCGTCGGCGGCCCACGCCGCGAACCGGCCCGCGTCGGTCTGCGCCGGGGTGATGTCGAGCAGGTAGCCGGGCTCGCGGGTGAGCAGCAGCCGGGGCGGGGTGCGCGGCCTGCGTCCTGGCTCCAGCACCCGCCGCAGGTGGGAGACGTACGCCTGCAAGGTCGCCGTCGCCTTGGCCGGAGCCTCGCCCGCCCACAGCTCTTCGACCAGCCGGTCCAGCGAGACCGGGCGGCCGGGGCTGAGCGCGAGCATGGCCAGCACCGCCCGCTGCTTGCGGGTGCCGGGATCCAGCCGCTCCCCGGCGGAGCCGACCACTTCCAGGGGGCCGAGCAGTCGCACGTTCACGAACCACAAGTCAACCCCAAGTCCCGCGCAAACCGTAAAACGCATGCTGGTGCACATGAACGAACTGAAGAATCTGATCAAGGGCAGGCTGTGGCTCCCTGAGGACCCCGGGTTCGACGAGGCGCGCACGCCGTGGAACCTTTCGGTGGAGCAGCCGGTGGCCGCGGTCGTCGAGGCGGCCGGGGCCGACGACGTGGCGGCGACGGTCGGCTACGCCGCGCTGCACGGGCTCACCGTGACCGCGCAGGCCAGCGGCCACGGCGCGGTGGCCGCGCAGGACGTGATCCTGCTGCGCACCCACCTCATGAACGACGTCGAGATCACCGGCGGCGTCGCCCGGGCCGGCGCCGGCGCCCGGTGGGGGCAGGTGCTGTCCGCCGCCGGGCCGCTCGGCCTGACCGGCATCGCGGGCAGCTCGCCGGTGGTGAGCGTGACCGGGTACACGCTCGGCGGCGGGCTGGGCTGGTTCAGCAGGAAGTACGGGCTCGCGTCGGAGCACGTGCTTGCCGCCGACGTCGTGGACGCCGCCGGGGCGCCGAGGCGGGTGACGGCCGAGTCGGACCCGGAGCTGTTCTGGGCGCTGCGCGGCGGCGGCGGCGACTTCGCGGTGGTCACCCGGCTGGAGTTCGCGCTGCAGCCCGCGCCCACACTCTACGGGGGCCGGATGACGTGGCCCGCGGAGCGGGCGGCCGAGGTGCTGGCGGCCTTCCGCGAGGTCACGGCCGGCGCGCCGGACGAGCTGACATGCTGGTTCGGCCTGCTGAAATTCCCCGGGGCGCCGGGGCTCGTCACCGTCGACTGCACCTATCTGGGCGCGCACCCCGGCGAGCTGCTGCGGCCCTTCGACGCGATCGGCGGTGCGATCGGCGACACCAGGACCGTGCTGCCGTTCGCCGACCTGGGCACGATCTGCGACGAGCCGACCGACCCGACCCCGTCGGCCGGGCGCGCGGAGTTGCTGACCGGGCTGGACGACGCGGTGGCGGCGGTGCTGCTGGGCGAGTCCATCGAGCCGCTGTTCAGCGTGCAGGTGCGGCACCTGGGCGGCGCCCTGACCCGCCCGTCCGGCGGCGCCGCCGGGAGCGTCGCGGAACCGTACCTGGTCTACATGGTGGGCCCGGCCGCGCCCGGCACCGCCGAGCGGATGGACCTGCTGTCGAAAGCCCTGATGCCGCACACGAGCGGGCGCAAGCCGTACACGATGCTGCACGGCGACGACCGGGCCGCGGCGGCCTTCGACGCCGAGACCCTCGCCCGGCTGCGCGACCTCAAGCGGGCCCGCGACCCGCACGGCGTGATCAGGGCGAACTACCCGGTCCTGGGCACCGCGTAACCGCGGTCAGCTCTGCCGGAAGTCGCCGTGCCGGCCCGCGCCCCCGGCGAACCGGGCGGCCCCGGACGCGGCCTCCGGCAGGGAGAGCACGCCGTGCCGGAGCTCGTTGCGCATGGCCTCCGCCTCCCCCAGCCCTTCCTGCTCCAGGACCGACATCCGGTCCCCGCGCAGGCACGTCTGAGGGAACCGGGCGATCTCCGCGGCCAGCGCCTCCGCCTCCCGCCGCGCCGTCCCGTCGGGCACCACCCGGTTGGCCAGCCCCATCCCGTACGCCTCGCGGGCCCCGACCGGGCGGCCGGTGAGGATGAGGTCCATCGCCCTGCTCTGTCCGACGAGGCGCGGCAGCCTGACCGTGCCGCCGTCGACGAGCGGCACCCCCCACCTGCGGCAGAAGACGCCGAACACCGCGCTCTCCTCGGCCACCCGCAGATCGCACCAGAGCGCCAGCTCCAGCCCGCCCGCCACCGCGTGCCCCGAGACGGCGGCGATCACCGGCTTGGACAGCCGCAGCCGGGTCGGCCCCATCGGCCCGTCGCCGTCCTCGCCGACGTGGTTGTCCAGCGCCTTGAGATCCGCGCCCGCGCAGAAGGTGCCGCCCTCCCCCCACAGCACGGCCACGTCGGCGTCCGAGGCGTCGAACGCGCGGAAGGCGTCGGCGAGCGCGGCGGCGGTCGCACGGTCGACGGCGTTGCGCGCCTCCGGCCGGCTGAGCACCACCGTGGTGACCTGGCCCCGGCGCTCCACCCGTACGGTCATCGTCCCTCCTCGGAAGAGTGCCGAGCGTACGCATCCTCAGCCAGCTCCGCCATGGTCACAACGCGCGGCCGGTGGCAGGAGAACTACCACAAGGCCGCCTGCCAGATCATTCGCATGGTTTCCTGCGCGGATGGTCTCGGCCGCGGGATCACCGGATGCGGCGCTCGTGACGACGGCGCCACGAGCGCCGAGCTCCCGGTTTCCGGCGCCCCGCAGAGCCCGACGCCCACCCCGCCCACCTCGTCCGCGGCGGCGACAACGGCTGACGGAAGCGACCCGGAGGCATGCACCGACGGGAACTGCGAGATCGCGGTCTCCAAGCCGACGACGATCCGCTTCGAGATTCCCGACGGCCCCGCGACCCTGTCTCTGACCAAGGTCGGCATGAACGAGGTCGGCTACAAGGTGACCTCGGAGAACAGCAGAACGAGCGGCACGGCGAGCGGCGACGGCTCGGGCTGCCTGGCCGTCTTCACCCGCGGCGGCAGCAGAAGCACGTGCAGCGCGCTTCCGGACGAGCCGCCGGACAGGCAGGACGGAGCCATCGTCCTGCAGGTGCTGGCAGGCCCCGACGGCACCGCGATCGTTCGGCTGGTCTCGGCCTGACAGCGAGGTCGCGGACAGGGTCCCCGTCCCGGCCACCACTCCCCGGCCTGAGGGCCGTCTTATCATCGGGCGCGATCTCATGTAGCCCCGTCCAGCAGTAGGGGTTTGAGTTGGCGGAAGAACTCGGTCGCGTCCGCCAGAGAGTCGCGGCCCGGTGCGCTCGTGTAGATGTTGACCGTGAGCAGGCGCTTGTAGTCAGGTGTCCATCCATAGACGAAAGAGACAGTCTCGTCCTGGGCGTTCGTCCGTCGCGCCGCGAAGCCGGGCCCCAGGTCATCGGGCAGATCGTTCCCTTGAGTGGACACCTTTGTGTTCTCCAGGTCTTCCGGGTCATGCGGTGACGGATCGAAGACTTCGACGACAAGTCCCAGATCTCCTTCCGGAGTCAGATCCTCCGCTACCGAACACGAGGCGAAACTCCCTTTGTCCCCTTTCGTCGCCACCGCCTTATAGTCGTCAAAACCTGTGGCGATCTCGATGGCCTTCGCCGAGATGAGTTCGCATTCCTGTGGGGCGGCGGTGATGTCGCCCAGCGGTCGAGTGTCCGATGGCGAGTCCGGAGGAGGTGAACAGGTAGCTGCTAGAGCGAGGACCGCGAGGACAGGAATCGTCATCAACTGGATTTTCATGTGCCGGGCCTGGTATAGCCGGCCTGGGCCTCCTTGAAGCCGAGCGCGATCGACTCGTCGGGCCGGCTGAAGACTCGGCCTGTCTCGTTCAAATTCAGCCACTCCTCGTAGGCCTCACGCTCGTCTACATTCATCTCAGCGAAGGGCTTGATTTCCCCGTTCACAATGAAGTGCCCCTTTGAGCCTGGGGAAAAATCCTTGTGCCGGTATGGATGCGTCTTGGCGGGCGCCGAGCCATCCCCGAACAGGCCATGGCGGTACATGGTGGCCGCCGTGAGATCACCGAACATGTGCTCAGCCGCCCCCATCGCAGTGTCCGCGTCCCGACGAGCACGGTCCTCGTGACTGGACTTGATATTTCCGAAGATCTCACTCTTGGCCTCGTCGACCATGAACCCGACGAACTTCCCCTGCGGCCCTGGAACCAGCCCCACGACCTTCTCCGTCATCTCCTTGAAGGCCGCGACGCGGGCATCCCTCGCCTGCGCCTCTCCGATCTTGGAGATGTTGGCCGCGTCGGTGATCAGCCAGGTCGTCATGCTGAGGCTGCGCGTCGCCCGGGAGAACTCCGCGCCTCCGCTGCGGCTCATGCGCTCTTCGAGTATGTCCTGCCGTGCGGCCTCGATCTCCTGCTGTGTGGCATCTGGGTGCGCCTTCCGCCATGCCTCGAAGTCGGTGTCCACCTCCTTCCGGATCTTGGCGGCCAGTTCGTCCAGCATCTTGGCGGCGTAGAGCCCATGCGCGGCGGCCACGGACTTGAAGGCGTCCTCGTCCGCGAACGCCCACGTCATCGCTTGTTTGAGCTCTGGCGCGGAGAATTTGGCACCGTACGGCTCCCCTCCCCGCAGGTTCTTGTCCGGGTCCTCCCCCGTCACCACTCCCGGCATTTTGTCGCTGAAGGATTGTGTGTCACGGTGCACATCTCCGGTGTACTGGCCCAGGATCGAGCCGAGGTGAGCGCGGGTCCCGGGAAGGTTCGCCTGGACCTTGGGGTCGCTCCAGAAGCGGACCGCCCAGGAGCCGATCAGCGCTGACTTGTACCCGCGGGAGTTCCCGGGCGGCAGGTCATGGTCACGGAACTCCGTGCTGGCCACCTGAATCACCCAGCCGAGTTCCGCGTCGGCGTCGCCGTTCCAGTGATGTCGCCGCATCAGATAGGCCAAGGGCTTGCGCTGCGGGTCGGTGAGGAAGTCCTGGGCGACGGCAGGATGGTGGGCCAGCGCGGTCAGGACTGTGCCCATCGGGCTGAGATCGCCGGGTGAGCCGTCCTTCGGGCCTGGCATCGTCCAGGGGTGTCGCGGCAGGCTCGGGTCGGGCGGATGCGCCACGTCCTTGTCATACAGCTTCTGCGCCACCGTGAGCAGGAACTTGTGGTCGAAGTCGCCGTCCTGAAGCAGTTTCTTCAGCGCGAACGCGTCCTGCGGATTCTCGACGTCGTCGACCAACTGGTCGGCGTAACCGTCGGGCAGCTTCATCCGGCCCGCTCCGCGTGAGGCCGTGCCCAAGATCTTGCTCAGCATGGTGGCGAGCCGTTCCTGGGTCCTGACGTCGCGTTGGGACGGGCGCTCCGACTGCGGGAAGCCGGCTCCGTACGTCCTGTTGATCAGTGCCTTGAGCTCGCGCGGCGGCATCTCCTTGACGAACGCGACGGCGAAGTACGGGTCGTTCTTGTGCCGCTCGAGCTCGGCCACCGTCTCGGCGTCGAGGGAGCCGCTGTCGACCTGCTCCCGCAGCTTGGCGGCCAGGGCTTTGGCCGATGCCGCGCCCTCGGCGGGAGACTTCGACAACCAGTCAGATTCGTTGGCCCATAGTGTGCCGCCTTTGCCGGGTTTCCGATCCGGCTCGGCGAGTATCAGATCGAGGCGGCCCTGGAGTGCGGGGATCCGGTCGCTCATCTGACGGCCGATGGCGTGAAGTGGCCCCGGGCCCCATAGCGGGACGTCCAGCGAGGTCAGGGCTCGTTCCACCTGGCGGCCGACCTCCGGGAGCGTGTCGCCGGCCCGCTTCATGCCGTTGATGAGCCGTGTCATCAGCATGGGGTTGATGCCGACCATGGGGCTCATCGGGTGGGTGCTCCCGTGGCCGGGTCGGACGGCTGGAGAGAGTCCAGCAGCGACAGCGCCCGCGTGAACAGGTCCTTGAACGCCCGATCCCATGCGCGTAGATCAGCGGTGAGCCGGTCACCGGCCTCGCCTTTGAGCGCACCGTCATCGACCAGGCGGACCAGGGCGATCAAGTCGTTCGCATGCTCTTCACGCAATCGCTCGATGTGACGCCGGGCGGCGTCGATCTCTTCCTTCGTCGCCATCGTCGCCCGTTCTCGTTGAGGTGGGAGATGCCGGGGTCATGGCATGGTAACCATCGAGAAGGTGGCCTCAAAGCGGAATGCTGCGATCCCAACGATATGGATATAGGTAGGTTGACTCGACGGGAGGAGAAACATGGCTGTTCACTGACAAATGGGCCTGGTCATTTCCGGGTCCCATACTGAGACATCATGCTGTACGTCCCCGGCGCTCTCCAAGGTTCGCCGTGGCTTCAGACGGTTTCACAGGGAGTGCATCGGATCCTGGCCACCGGTTCCGGGATCGGCGCGAACGGAAGTATGGCACGACTTCATGGACGAGGTGTTGGTGCGGTGCCCTCGGTGCGATGGGTGCGCTGTCGTCTTGGCGCATCCGAGGACGCTTGAGAACGGCGAAACGGCAACTATCGGGGTCATGGATCTCCGTCGCCGCTGGCTCCGAAACTGAGACACCATGCTGTACGTACCCGGCACTCTCCAAGGTTCGCCGTGGCTTCAGACGGTTTCAGCCGGACCGACGCGCAGCATGCTTGCCCCATGGCGGACACGTCATCAGGAGGGCACGGCGAGTTCACCGATGAGGAACCGGCTCGCGCTCGTGCCGGGATCTTCGGGACGCCGCGCGCCGTCAGCTCTCGATCGTGCCGATCTCCTCGTACTGCTCGATGGCGGAGGAGGTGTCCATGCCGGGCGCCTCCCTGTCGGAGTGGGCGGCCTTGAACGAGTCGGAGCGCAGCCAGGCGATGAAGTCGGCGCGGGAGTCGAACTCCATCGTGGAGACGTAGGGCTGTCCCTCCTCCGTGGGACGCAGGAGGGAACTGCGCCGCAGACCGGGCACACCGGCGAGCGTGGCGCGCATGCTCTCCAGGAAGGTGGCCTCGAACGCCTTGGCGTCCTCGGCGGGAACGTCGATGCGGTTCATGATCATGTGCATGGGGATCCCTTTCTCCGCAGCGCCACGGCTTCTTTCCTGACGCCCTGTCGGAATGATACCAACGCGGCGTCGTTATCTTCCTGAGGATCTCTAGCTCGCAGACCTGCCCGGTCACGCTCCGCCTGACTCTCGGAATGCCCGCCGGCGGCGTGCTGGTCATCTTCGACCGGCGGCCCGAAGCCCCGCCGCGGAAGGAGCGCGGGAGCATCGCCGAGGCCATGCCGCGGTCCGGCCGCCAGGTCACCGTGCTGCGAGGACAGGCCGGCCCATCGAACAGGGTCCCGTACGCATGACAAGGCGGCAGGCCCGAGCCGCAGGTCGCCGCCATGCCCGCCCTGGACGTGATCAGAGAACGGCGGCGACCCGGGGAGCAGGCGGGTCGCCGGAGACCCGCCTGCTCCCGGGCTTGCGATCAGTTGTGCGCCTGGACCGAACCGTGCGCGATCTCCTGTGGCCGGGCCACGTCGAGGTCGAACCCCGCGCCCTTGACGTTGTCGTACGTCAGGGTGTCCTGCGGATAGGCGCCGACCGACAGCGGCCAGACCACCAGCCGCACCCCGTCAGGGTCGGCGTCATAGGAGTACTGGACGAACCCGTACCCCGCCTCCCCGTTGACGGTGCCCGTGCCCTTGACGGCGATCTTGTCGTCGGGAGTGACCACCAGCCATTCGAGAGTCGTCGAACTGAGGTCGAACGCGGAGGGATCGACCCGGAAGGAGACCTTGCCGTTGCCCGGCTCGGGTCCTTGGTCGTGCGGCTGGTACTTCACGTTCGCCTGGAAGTGCCCCTTGCCGCTCGCCGACGGGGCATCGGTGATCGCTCCGACGGGGGACGACAACCATCCTCCCTGGGTGCCGAAGCCCGCGTCAGGGTCATAGACGATCACCATGACCTCGTGCTCTCCCGAGCCGGTGTCGTCGTCGGTCACCTCGGTCTTGATCGTGTACATGCCCGGCCGCGTGTACCGATGACTGTCCTGGCAGGTCAGGGCCGTGGCGGCACGACTGGAGGTGGTGCCGTCGTCCCAGTCGGTCAGGCAGGTGTGGGTGTCGTTGGCCCCGGGGTCGGTGAAGGGCACGCTGAGCGACACAGGAGTGCCGGCGCGGAACACCTGCCAGGGCTGCGGCGTGCCGACCGCCGCTGCCCGGGCGGCCCTCGGGATCGCGGTGGCCGGTGCCACGTTGGTCAGCGTCAGCCTCGCCTCGTCGCCGACCGCCGCGTTGACGCCGTCGTCGGCCGACAGCCGGATGGTGAAGGTACCGTCGTCGTCGCAGGTCACCGTCGTACGGACCACCATCGGGTTGGCGATGACGCAGGAGGCTCCCGCGTCCACGTCAGGACCTGGCTCGACGCTCCACTGCACCGCGGGAGCGCCCCGGTCGTCGTTGGCGAACCCGGACAACTCGATCGTCTGACCCTCCGCGCCCGTGACGTCCGGCCCTGCGGACACGACCGGCGGCTGGTCGGGATCGGGGTCCTGCGGGCCGCCCGTGTGGTTGTAGATGGTTCCCGTTTCGCCGACGAAGGGCGAGTCCGTGCTCAGCTTGAGTATGTAACTGCCGTACAGGCCGTGGACCGTCTTCTCGCAGACGCAGTCCGGTCCGCCGACGGCGTCACCTTCGTCGACGACGACGCCGTTCGCGGCGTCCACGAGCTTCCAGTGCATGGTCGAGCCGAGCCGGGCGCCGATCTCCACCCTCACCCAGTGCTGGCTGCGGTGGGAGCGCAGCGGACGGTCGGTGCGGCACTCCCCCTGCGGAGAGGCGATGAAGCAGTCCTCGTCCTCGAAGTCCCAGCAGGTGTTGTCGCCGTTCAGCTCGCGGATGCCGCAATTGACCTGTTCGGCCACCTTGTTGATGCGGGCCACGCCGTTGCGGGGCCAGGGGATGTAGGGGGGTTCCTCGTTGCGGTCGCTGAGGAATGCCGTGACGTAGTCGTAGCCCTGGCTGCCGCCGGAGACGTACCCGGCGACGTTCGTACGCCACTCCTCTTCGTCCCCGCCGAGCTTGCTGAAGCCGACCTTGAGCGCGTGGGTGGTGCCCGGCGGGGCGAACGAGTCGACCCCGTAACGGGGCTCGGCACGGCGCAGGAGGCTGAGCGCGTACGCCCGCCGCGTCTCGTTGATGACCGGGTTGGGCGAGCTGAACAGCCGGAACAGCCGGACCTGATCCCTGGCCGTGGTGTGGGTGTCGCCGAAGGCGCCCTCGTCGTCCGGATAGGTGTTGTCCATGCCCGCCGCCTCCAGGAACTGCCGGAAGAGGGTGCACGGTCGGACGTTGTCGTTGTCGTCCTTGCCGCAGCCGAGCACCTCCCGCCACAGGCGTAGAGAGGTGTCGTTGTCGGATTCGAGGATCATCTTCTCCACCAGCGGCCGCTCGGCGTCGCTGATGTCCTGCGGCCGGTGCAGCAGCGCGCCGAGGATGGACGCCTTGACCAGGCTGGCGGTCTCGAAGAACTTCTCCGTCGTGCTGTAGCACTCGGTGCCGGTGACGTGGTCGTAGAAGGCGACGCCCGGCTCGCGCAGCCCTTCCAGCCTGACGACGGTCCCCACGTTGACCGCGAGCCGGACGAAGTCGGCCATCTGATCGGCGAACTGCGGATAGCGTTCGGAGGTGCAGGTCACCTCGGGTTCACGGTCGTACTCGCCGGCCTGCGCGGGCTGCCCGGTCACGACCAGCGTGCCGATCAGCGCGGCGACCGCGATGACGATCTTGGATAAACCTTTCCCCGTTGCCTTTGCCATCACGTTCCCTCTCAGGGCACAGCGGTATGGCCGCACCGTCAGACCAGGCGGCGCCGGTGATCCCCGTAGCTGTGAAAGGTGCCTTGACTCGGAAGTACGCGCGAATTCCCGCCTCAATGTATAGCCGCCGACCATCCATCACCAGAGCCCCGCTCCGGGGTACCTGTCAGTGACCGGCCGACGTCGAGCAGGGACGCGTACGCATGCCGAACCGCAGGTCCGCGCCGGCCGCCTCAGTGGATCGTACGGCTCAGCTCGGGTCAGTCCGTGTCGGTGGCGGCCAGGACGTGGAGCACGAGGCGGCCGGGGTCCAGGGCGGCGACGCCCAGGTCCCACGCGACCTGGTGGAACCAGGCAGTCGAGGCGTCGAACAGCGCCCACGTCCGGTCGGCGGCGTCCTCGACGCGGCTGCCGCCCGCCAGAGCCGTCATCGACTGCCAGGCCAGCAACCTCCCGTAGGCGCCGCCCCGGCCGCTGCCGTAGGCGGAGCCGGTCGTGGCCGCCGAGAACAGCACGCGCATCACCTCCGACGGCGTGGCCGCGCGCACGGCCAGCTCGCCCTCGCCGGCGAGGCAGGCCAGCCCGAGCCCGTCCAGCAGCGCCGCGTCCAGCTCGGCCGGGACCGCGAGCCGGAACGCCCTGGCCTCGATCCGGCCGTTGGAGTCCTGGGCCCAGTTCTCCACGGCGGCGGTGAGCAGGCCGGGTGCGAGGAGTTCGGCGGCGGGCACCTGGTGACCCGGCCTTCGCGGGGCTCCCGGCCGCTCGCCGGGGCCGAACGGGATCGCGTAGGAGGTCCCGCGCAGGCCGTACGAGGGCAGGTCGAGCGCGTCCTCGAAGTCCAGCAGGGTCAGCGGGAGGACGGCCAGGGGGTGGTTCCCGTCCGCCAGGTGGGCGGCGACCCGGCGGACGGCGCCTTCCTGATCGAGGTCCGGGTGGCGGAGGACCAGTTCGTGCGTCAGGCAGGCGAACAGTTCGGGCGCCTGATCGTAGGCGTCGAACAGCGGCAGCAGGTGCTCCAAGGGCTGCGCGGAGGCGAGGAGGGCGGCGGCGAGCCGGACCCGTGCCTCGCTCTCCTCGGTCGCGGCCAGGCGCACGGCGTGGGCGGCGTGGTCCGCGCCGGGCGTCAGCGCCAGGGTCTGCTGGATGTGGCGCAGGAGTTCGTCGCGCTGCCAGCTCGATCCGGCGCGCAAGGTCAGGGCCAGCGCGTACAGTTCCTCGGACCGCCCTTCGGCCGCGGCGCGCTCGACCAGGGCGCAGCGGCGACTGACGTCCTCGGCCTCGTCGAGCCCGGCCGACAGCTCATCGAGCGGCATGCGCGTCCTCACGTTGATCGGGCCACGCAGCATACAAGGCGGCCCGTGCGGGGGGCGACCCCTCGGCGATCAGCGCTGCTTGAGGCGCTGCGTCTCCTTGCGGACCTCGGCCTGGACGGACCGCTCGTGCTCCAGCCAGGCGGGGTTCCGCGCCTTCAGCTCGTCGATCTCGGCGGTGGTGAGCGGGCCGGTGATGCCGTTCCTGAGCAGGCCGGAGATGGACACCCCGAGCTTGGCGGCGACGACCTGCTTGGGGTGCGGGCCGTTGCGGCGCAGTTCGGCGAGCCAGGTGGGCGGCTCGGCCTGCAGCGCGTTCAGCTCGTTCCTGGAGACGACGCCCTCCTGGAACTCGGCGGGGGTGGCCGAGAGGAGGATGCCCAGCTTCTTGGCCGCGGTCGCGGGCTTCATCGTCTGGGAGGTCTTGGGCTTGGGCGAGGTCATGGGTCCAGGGTAGTCAGTCGGACCGGCTCCTCTTACCTCGGTAGCCTGACGGGGTGACTGGTGAGGAGACGGGCGGGACGTTCCGGCTGGCGTACGCGCCCGGGGTGACGCCCGGGAAGTGGGCCGGCATCTGGGCCGAGAGGGTGCCGGACGTGCCGCTCACCCTGGTCGCGGCGCCCGCGGCCGAGGTGGTGGGGCTGCTGCGGAGCGGGGAGGCCGACGCCGGGTTCGTCCGGCTGCCGGTCGACCGCGAAGGGCTCAGCGTGATCCCCCTCTACGTGGAGACCACGGTGGTCGTGGTGCCGAAGGATCACGTGGTGACCGCGGCCGACGAGGTGACCCTCGACGACCTGGCCGGCGAGGAGGTGTTCCACCCGCTGGACGACGCCGTCGAGTGGGCGGCCCGCCCCGGGCTGCCGGCGTTCGAGCGGCCGGCCACGACGGAGGACGCGATCCGGCTGGTGGCGGCCGGGGCCGGGCTCCTGCTGGTCCCCCAGTCGCTGGCGCGGCTGCACCACCGCAGGGACCTCACCTACCGGCCGGTGCCGGACGCGCCGCGGTCGCAGGTGGCGCTGGCCTGGCTCGCGGACCGGACGACCGACCTGGTGGAGGACTTCGTCGGCATCGTCCGCGGCCGTACGGCGAACAGCTCGCGCGGCCGGGCTCAGGCTCCTCCCGCGGACCAGCCCGCGAAGAAGCCTGAGAAGAAGCCTGAGAGGAAGCCCGCGAAGAAGCCGGACCGCAAGCCGGCCCAGGGCGGCTCCGGGCGCCGGGCGGCGCCCGCCCCCCGGGGGAAGAAGGGACGCCGGTCCCGGTGAGGTCTCCGGGGGCGGAGCGCCGTCCGGCATGAGGACGCCGCCCCCCGGTGGGGTGTCAGGGAGCGAGGGCGCCGGAGACGAGGTCGTCGAAGCGGTCCAGGTCCTCGGCGGGGCGGTCGAGGCCGCGCAGCGGGCCGTGGTCGGCGAGGTGGGCGTCGGCGTAGAGCCGGGCGACGAGGGCCTTGCGGTCGCCGTGGCCGGCCCGCTGCTCCCACCCCGCCTGCTCCACCAGCAGCGCCGCGGCGTACACGTCGGCCATGAGCTGGGCCAGCGGGAACAGCCTGGCCTCCGCCACCACGGGGTCCAGTGACGACCAGACGGTGATCGCCTTGCGCAGGCCGGCGATCCGGTCGCGGACGAGGCCGGCTGTGGCCGGGTCGCCGTCGGGGGCTTGGGCGACGGCCGACTCCAGGCGCTCCAGGAACGGCTCGTGGGCGCTCTCGCGCAGCATCGCCCGGCGGACGTCGAGGCACAGGATGTGGTCGCCGCCCTCCCAGATGGGGTTGACCTGGGCGTCGCGCAGCAGCCTGGCGACCGGCCACTGCTCGATGTAGCCGTTGCCGCCGTGCACCTCGACGGCGTCGCTGGCGGCGGTGAGGCCGAGGCGGGCGGCGCGCAGCTTGATGAGCGCGGGGGCGAGGCGGAGCCGGGGGCTGACGTGGCCGTCGAAGACGAGGGTCTGGACGGCCTCCACCTCGACGATGAGCTCGGCCAGCTTGCGGCGCATGAGGGGCTGGTCGGCGAGCGGCCGGCCGAACGCCTCGCGGGCGCGGGCGTAGCAGAGCGACTCGACCAGGGCCCTCCGGGCGACTCCTGCGCCCATCATGGCGACGCCTAGCCTGGAGGCGTTGGTGAGCTTCATCATGGTGCCGAGGCCGGAGCCGGAGCCGGGACCGGCCAGCAGGAACGCCTCCGCGCCGGTGAACTCCACCTCGGCGGAGGCGACCGAGCGGGTGCCGAGCTTGTCCTTCAGGCGTCTGATCCGCACGCCGTTGCGGGTGCCGTCGCGGCGCTCCCACAGCACGAGGAACGGCGCCACGGTGTCGTCGTGCCGGGCCAGCACGACGAACGCGGACCCGTTGGCGTTGGAGGCGAACCACTTCAGGCCGGTCAGCGACCAGGCGTCGCCGGCGGGTTCGGCGGTGGCCTGCAGGGCGGCCAGGTCGGAGCCGCCGGTCCGCTCGGTGAACATCTGAGCGGCTTCGCCGGAGTAGTAGCCGTTGGCGAAGATCTCCCGTACGCGTCGTTTGACGTCGTCGGGGGCGTGGCGCTCGGCGAGGGAGACGACCATGTCGCCGCCGGTGCCGAGGGCGCAGCCCATGCCGATGTCGGCCTGGTCGAGCAGGTAGGTCCAGGCGGCGGCGAGCGCGTCGGGGTCGGCGCCGTGGGCGCGCGCCTGTTCGGTGAAGGCCGGGGAGGTGAAGTTGTCGGCCATGAGCGCGTCGCGGGCGGCGTGGAACGAGGGCGGCATGACGACCTCGCTGACGTCGCGCCCCCATTTGTCGTACTTCTCCAGCCGCGGCGGGTTGCGGTCGGTCTCCTCGGCGTACGCGGCGATCGGGCCGCCCATGAGCGCGCCGAGGCGGTCGAGGTGCGGCTCGGCCCAGGCGTAGCCGTCGCCGAGGTGGCGGCGCATGAGCAGCTGGAGCGACGGGTCGCAGCGCCACCAGTTGAGCCCGGCGGCGCCCTGGTAGCGCTCGGTGGCGTAACGGTCTCCGGCGTCGAACGGTTCTACGAGATAGCGGCCCATACTCTCGAACGTTCTCAGAGATTGACGCCGAACACCACCCGCCTGTTCCTGAACTCGGTGACGCTCCACACCTTGCCGGCGCGGGCGGTCAGGTCCTCCGGGCCGATCGGGAACTGCCGCCGGGCGGGCGCGCCGCCGGAGTAGACGATCAGTCGTCCGTTGGCGCCGGATCCCGCGGACTGGCTGAGGTACCACCTGCCGCTGTGGGAGATCGCGCCCTGGATCTTCTCGTGGCCCATCACGTGGGCGTCTCTCGGCTCGCCGTCGAGCTCCAGGTTCCAGCGGGCGACCCGCCCCCGGGGGTGGTCCTCGGCGTACTCGCCGGAGATCAGGGTGTGGGGGGTGGTGGTGCGGTCGAGGCCGACGAAGGAGAACCTGGCGCCCTTGACGGCGACCCTCCAGAAGTCGGTCTGCGGGATGACGTAGCGGTAGCCGAAGGCGTGCAGCAGGCCCCCGTGCCGGCCGATCCGCGTCCCGTCGCCCACGCCGGACTGCACGCTGGTCAGGTCGAGGATGTGGTTGAGGTCGAAGACCCGCAGCCCTCTGGTGGTGTCGGCGACGTAGAGCAGGTGGCCGTAGCAGGCGACGCCCCCTGCGTGGATGTCGATGGGTTTGAAGGACCCGTCGGGCGCGGCCTCCACCAGCAGGGCGTGCCGGTACTTGAGCGTGGTGGGGCTGAGGAAGGTGAGCCTGATCCCGCGCTCCCCCGCCTCGGGCCTGAAGTACCACGTGGCGAGGAACACCGACACCGGGATCGTCCCCGAGTCGGCCCCGCAGGTCAGGCCCTGGGGGTACCAGTCGGGGGTCTGCTGGTCCCCCTGGTCGAACGCGTACCAGACCGACGGCCTGGGCATCGACCCGAACGATCCGGGGGCTCCCCCGCGCACGGCCTTCCTGTTGGCGTCGGCCAGCACCCGCTCGACCGGGGCCGCGCGAAGCTCGCCCGCCAGCTTCGCCGCCCCTTCCGCCAGTGTCCCCGTGTCCCGCACTAACCGGAAGGGGATCGCGTCGGTGGGGGTCATCCCGGTCTGAGCCATGCCTGCCTCGCTTTTCCGTCAGTACGCAAGAGTCTGACGGAGAGGGCGGCGAGATGGTTGCGTCACTATGGCCACAGATGTACCGGGAGCCCGGACAGGGCCAGCTCCCGGTAGCGGCGCACCAGCCGGGCCCGGTCGCCGCCGAACTCGGCCAGCTTCTCCCGCTGCCAGGCCGCTCCGGTACGGCGCAGCCGGGTGCGCTGCTCGATGATCTCCAGCGCGGCGTCGGCGTCCTTCACCGACACCCCGTTGGCCAGCAGCGCGGCGCGCGCCTCGGGCAGCAGGCTCAGCACCAGGTCGGCGGCCTCGAACTCGCCGTCGCGCCCCGGCCACGACAGCTTGGCGTCCAGCCCGTGCATGGCGGCCCGGTAGAAGTTCTGGTACGCCTCCGCGAACCGGTAACCGGTCAGGTCGCGCTCGGCCTGCGCCAGCGTCAGCCCGAGCAGGAACGCCGTGTTGGCGGTCATGTCGGCGCACGACGGGCCGGCGGGCAGGGCGCGCATCTCGATGCGCAGGTGGCCGCCGTCGGCGGGGTCGTAGACGGGCCGGTTCCAGTGCCAGATGGTGCCCTGGTGCAGCCGCAGCTCGGGCACGTCCGCCCGATCGCCGCCCTCGATGAGGTTGGGCACGACCGGGTTGTAGTCGTTGACGTACCGCTCGAAGAGCTCGTACGCGCCCTCCCGCACCCAGTCGGAGCCGAACGTCACCCGGCCGTCCTTGCGGTAGAGCCGCTCCACGTCGCGGTCGTCGGCCGCCTCCTCGAAGAGCGCGATCCGGGTCTCCTCCCACAACGTGCGGCCGAGGAACATCGGCGAGTTGCCGCACGCCGCCAGCACCGGGCCGATCGCCAGCTGGGCGGCGTTGAACAGCCGGGCGAACCGGCCGGGCGGCACCCGCAGGTGCACCTGCCAGGAGGTGTTGGCGCTCTCCAGGATGACATGCTCCACCCGCAGCTCCAGGTCCTCGATCTTGACCAGGAACGGTTCCAGCCGGAGTCGGCGCAGGCCCCTGCGCAACGCCTCGTAGCGGTTCTCGTCGCTCATCGCGTCGGCGGTGAAGTCGGTGGTGTCCAGCGTGGGCAGGATGCCGATGGGCAACGCGCCGCCGCCCTCGACCGCCTCGTCCACCTTGCCCATCGTCTCCCGGATCTCCGCGCCCATCCGCTCGAACGGCTGCCCGGCCAGCAGGATGGGGGTGAGGTTCACCTCGATGTTGTAGCGGCCCAGTTCCAGCACCACGCGCGGGTCACCGAGCCGCTCGCGCACCTCGCTGTTCCGGGGCAGCGGCCGGCCCTCCTCGTCGACGAGGAAGAGCTCCAGCTCCGCGCCGATGGTGACCGGGCCCTCGCCGAAGCCGGGCCGGTCCAGGAGCTCCCGCAACACGGCGAGCTGCTCGTGGAGCCGCCCGTCGAACTCCTGGAACTCGCTTTCGGAAAACCGTGCCTTATCCAAATCTTGTCCCATGCCCCCCATCTGTCCTGGGGGAACGGCTTGACACCTGTCACCGGGGTACAGCTCCGTCA
Organism: Nonomuraea sp. CA-218870; assembly: GCF_050936535.1. Taxonomy (NCBI): domain Bacteria; kingdom Bacillati; phylum Actinomycetota; class Actinomycetes; order Streptosporangiales; family Streptosporangiaceae; genus Nonomuraea; species Nonomuraea sp. CA-218870. Next base: position 5,424,649 of record NZ_JBNJMN010000001.1, read on the forward strand.
CAGCGACGCCGGGCCCGACGCGCCCCCGCCCGGCCGCCCGCGCGTGGTGCGACCTGCGGCGGTGACTCTAAGCTCATGAGATGCACGCTGTTGCCTTCGACGCCTTCGGTGGCGAGCTCGACCTGCGCGAGCTGCCCGACCCGGCCCCCGCTCCGCACGGGGTGGTGATCCGCGTGGAGGCCACAGGCCTCTGCCGCAGCGACTGGCACGGATGGCAGGGCAACGACCCCGCCATCCGGACGCTGCCGCACGTCCCCGGCCACGAGCTGGCGGGCGTCGTGGAGGCGGTCGGCGCGCAGGTGCGCGGGTGGCGGCCGGGGGCGCGGGTGACGGTCCCGTTCGTCTGTGGGTGCGGGTCGTGCGCGGCCTGCCAGGTGGGCGAGCAGCAGGTGTGCGAGCGGCAGACGCAGCCGGGGTTCACCCACTGGGGGTCCTTCGCCGAGCTGGTGGCCGTCGACCACGCCGACGTCAACCTGGTCGCGCTGCCGGAGGAGATGCCGTACGCGACGGCGGCGTCGCTCGGCTGCCGGTTCGCCACCGCCTTCCGGGCCGTCGACCAGGTCGCCGGGGTGCGGGCGGGCGAATGGGTGGCGGTGCACGGGTGCGGCGGGGTCGGCCTGTCGGCCATCATGATCGCCACGGCGGTGGGGGCCAGGGTGGTGGCCGTCGACGTCAGCGCCGATGCCCTCCAGCTCGCCGAACGGGCGGGGGCCACCCACTTCGTCGACGGCTCCGCCGGTGACTCCGCAACGCAGGTGCGGGAGCTGACCAGGGGTGGCGCGCACGTGTCGATCGACGCGCTGGGCAGCCCTCACACCTGCGCCGCGTCCGTCGAGAGCCTGCGCACGCGCGGCCGCCACGTCCAGGTCGGGCTGCTGCCGGGCGGGCCGACGCCGGTGCCGATGGACCGGGTCGTCGCCCTGGAGCTGCGGCTGCTGGGCAGTCACGGGATGGCCGCGCACGCGTACCCTCGGATGCTGGAGCTGATCAGGGCCGGCGTGCTCCACCCCGACCAGCTCGTCACCCGCGTCATCGGGCTCGCCGACGCCGGCGAGGCGCTCGTCTCGATCGGCTCCGTGCCGGGCGTCACCATGATCATGCCCGGCGGCCAGTCCTGATCAGGCGGTCCTACGATGATCCCATGGAATACACGCGACTGGGTGACACAGGGCTGAAGGTTTCGCGGATCTGCCTGGGCATGATGAGTTACGGCGATTCGGCCGAGCAGGAATGGGCGCTGTCGGAGCAGGAGGCCGAGCCGATCGTCCGCCGGGCGGCCGACGCGGGAGTCACGTTCTTCGACACCGCGGACGTCTATTCGCAGGGCGTCAGCGAGACGATCACCGGCAGCCTGTTGCGCAAGATCTTCGGCAGCCGGGACGACTACGTGCTGGCGACCAAGGTGTACTTCCCCATGGGCCCCGGCCCCAACGACCGCGGTCTGTCCCGCAAGCACATCCATGCCGCCATCGACGCCTCGCTGCGCCGGCTCGGCACCGACCACGTGGACCTCTACCAGATCCACCGATGGGACCCCGAGACGCCGATCGAGGAGACGATGGAGGCGCTGCACGAGGTGGTCAAGGCCGGCAAGGCCCGCTATCTCGGGGCCTCCTCCATGTGGGCGTGGCAGTTCGCCAAGGCGCAGCACGTGGCCGAGGCGAACGGCTGGACCCGGTTCGTGTCCATGCAGAACCACTACAACCTGCTCTACCGGGAGGAGGAGCGCGAGATGCTGCCGCTCTGCCTCGACCAGGGCGTCGGCGTGATCCCGTGGAGCCCGCTGGCCCGCGGCGCGCTCGCCCGCGCGGGCGCGCCCGCCGACACGACGAGGGCCGGCTCCGACCCGCGCATCGACTACCTGTACGAGCCGGACAACGACCGGCAGGTGCTGGACCGGGTGGCGGAGCTGGCGCGCGAGCGCGGCCTGCCCGCCGCGCAGATCGCGCTGGCCTGGCTGCTGCACCAGCCGGCGGTCGACGCCCCGATCGTGGGCGCCACCAAGGACCGCCACGTGGACGACGCGGTGGCGGCCGTGGGGGTGTCGCTGTCGGACGAGGAGCTCTCCTTCCTGACGGAGCCGTACCGGGCGCGCGAGGTTCGCTTCTGACACGTCCGATCGGTACAAGACCGTGAGGCGGCGGCTGTCGGACCATGAGCGTATGGGTTATGACCTTTCGACGGCCGCCTCCTTCATGGCGGGCCATGCCAGAGTTCTCGACCGGCGCCGCTTCGAGCTGATGGAGGGCGGCGGCGACGTGGCCGGCGTGCTGGCCGCGCTCGACGCGTACCGCAATCCCGACGGCGGCTACGGGTGGGGGCTGGAGCCCGACCTGCGCTCGCCCGAGAGCCAGCCGGGAGCGGCGCTGCACGCGTTCGAGGTGCTGGCGGAGATCGCGCCGCGGACCTCGCCGCGGGCGGCGGAGCTGTGCGGGTGGCTGGAGTCGGTGACGCGCGACGACGGCGGGCTGCCGTTCGCGCTGCCGCTCGGCGTGCCCGCCGCGACCGCGCCCTGGTGGTCGGGCGCCGACCCGTCGGTCTCGTCGCTGCAGATCACCAGCGTGTCGGCGGCGATGGCGCACCAGGTGGCCCGGCACGACCCGGCCGTCGCCGCGCACCCGTGGCTGCGCCGGGCCACCGACTACTGCCTGACGGCGATCGGCGCGCTGCGCGAGCCGCCCGGCGCGTACGTGCTGGCCTTCGCCGTGCGCTTCCTGGACTCGGTGTACGGGTCGCGCCCGGAGGCGGCGGGGCTGTTGACGCGGCTGGCCGCGTTCGTGCCCCCGGACGGGCGGGTGCCGGTGGCGGGCGGCACCGAGGGCGAGGCGCTGCGGCCGCTCGACTTCGCCCCGTACCCGGACAGCCGGGCGCGCGAGCTGTTCGCGCCCGAGGTGATCGAGGCGGACCTGGACCGGCTCGCGGGCGGGCAGCGCGAGGACGGCGGCTGGGCCGTGGACTACGTGCGCGTCTCCCCCGCGGGGGCGCTCGACTGGCGCGGCTCGATCACCGTGTGGGCGCTCCACGTCCTGCGCCGCAACGGCCGCTGAGGCCCTCGGAGTGCGGCTCTCCGGGGACGCGGAACCGCCTCCCGGCGTCCGCGCCACCGGGCCGGCGCCGGCCCTGTGACGCCTGACCGTGCGGGGTGACGGACCGGAGTGCCAGTGGATCATCCAGTCCGACCAGGGAGTTCCCCAGCATCGTCATATTCCCGCTTTCTCGGCATACTTCCTCTGTGACGGGGCAGGTTCAGGCGGTGAGCAGCGGGCCCCACCGCTGCCAAGCGTCAGGACCCGTGGATTTGCTGGCTGACCACAAGGACAACCGTGATCCGAACTCTGCTCGCTGAGGACATGCATCTGGTGCGCGGGGCACTCGTGGCTTTGCTGGCGTACGAGGAGGACATCGAGGTCGTCGCGGAGGTGGACCGCGGTGATCGCGTCGTGACCACCGCCTGCGACGTCCAGCCGGACGTCGCGGTGATCGACGTCGGGTTACCCGGCAAGGACGGCCTGGTGGCCGCGGGCGAGTTGCACGAGACGCTTCCCGATTGCGGGGTCCTGATCCTCACCGGCGTCGGCACGCCGGGGCTGCTGCGGCGGGCGCTGGACGCGCACGTGCGGGGCTTCATGGCCAAGGACGCGCAGCCCGGCCAACTGGCGGACGCGATCCGCCGGGTCGCCTGCGGTGAGCGCGTCATCGACTCGGAGATCGCCATCGCCGCGATGTCCTCTCCCGACGCGCCCCTGACCGCGCGCGAACTCGACGTGATCGGCGCCGCCGCCGAGGGGGCGTCCGTGTCGGAGATTGCGGCCTCGCTGTTCCTGTCCAAGGGAACGGTCCGCAACTACCTCCATCGCAGCACGGCCAAGCTCGGCGCGCGCAGCCGCATCGACGCCATCCGCATCGCCCGGGAGTCGGGCTGGATCTGAACCGCCTGAACTGAACCGCCGCCCGGTCGTCCTGGGCGGCGGTTCAGGTTCCGGCTGTGAGCGCCCCGGTCCGGGCGGGCCGGTGTCGGTCAGCCCGGTTCGGTCAGCCGGGTTCGGTCAGCCTGGTTCGGTCAGGCCGGTCCGGTCGGCCACGAAGGCCAGGACGTCGGCGGCGAGCGTGATGGAACGGCTGGCCGCGCGGGCGCCGTGCCCCACGTCGGGCTCGTGCCGCAGCAGGATCGGCCGGTCCCCCGAGGTGGCGTGCTGCAGGGCCGCGCACATCTTGCGGGCGTGCAGCGGATCGACCCGGGAGTCGCCCCCCGAGACGGTGAACAGCGTCGCGGGGTAGTCCACCCCGTCGCGGACGTGGTGGTAGGGCGAGTAGGCGAGCAGCCAGGGCAACTGCTCGGGGTCGTCGGCGGAGCCGTACTCGGCCGTCCAGGAGGCGCCGAGGCCGGAGCGTTCGTACCGGACCATGTCGAGCAGGCCCGCCGAGCAGACGACCGCGGCGAACAGGTCTGGCCGCTGGGTCATGGCCGCGCCCACGAGCAGACCGCCGTTGGACTCGCCCCAGACGGCCAGCCGCTCGGGCGTCGTCCACCCGTCGGCGATCAGCCGCTCCGCCGCGGCGACGAAGTCGTCGAAGACGTTCTGCTTGCGGTCCAGCATGCCGTCGCGGTGCCAGGTCTCCCCCTCCTCGCCGCCGCCGCGCAGCCCGGCGATCGCCAGCACCCCGCCGGCCTCCACCCAGGCGCGGGAGTCGGCGGCGTACCCGGGCGTCAGCGTCATGCCGAACCCGCCGTAACCGGTCAGGATCGCCGGTCTGGGGCCCTTCCGTCCGGGAAGCGCGGAGATCACCATGCGCACGAGCGTGCCGTCGGCGGAGCGGTACTCCACGTGGTGGCTCTCCACCCCCGGCAGCGGCACGTGACCCGGCGCCGCCGCCCACCTGACCGCCCGGTCCGCGCGCGCGTCGTAGTGCCACACCTCGGCGGGGGTCACGGCGTCGGTGTAGCCGAACCACGCCTCGTGGCCGCCGTCCGGCCGGGACGTCAGCGACGTGACGGTTCCGTTGCCCGGTAGGGGTACGGATCCCAGCAGCGCGCCGCCGGCCGCGTCGTGCACGCCGATCTCGCCGACGGCGTGGCGGGTCCTGACGACCAGGAGCCGGTCGCCGCCGAGGACGGTGAAGGCGCCGAGCACCGCCTCGGGATCCTCGGGGATCAGCTCCTTCCAGTCGCCGGGGGCGGCCGGGTCGGCCACGCACAGCCTGCGCCGGGGCGCCCCGTGGTCGGTCAGCAGGTAGAGCCGCCCGTCGTGGCCGACGGCCACGGCCGTGTTCGCCTCCAGCCCTTCCTGCACGACGCGCAGCTCGGGCCGGCGCGCCGAGCAGGCGGACAGGTCGGCCAGCCAGACGTCGTTCCCCGCCCTGGCGCCCGTGGAGATCGTCAGCCAGCGCCCGTCGTCGATCCGCAGCCCGTACGGCACCGCGCCACGCGTGAAGACCTCGATGTCGTCCGGCTGCCCGAGGCGGTGCAGGTAGACGCCCTGACGGAAGCGAACGTACAGGAAAGCCGCCTCGCCGGGCAGCCAGGCGACCGGGGAGTAGCGGCAGCCGCCCACCGGGCCGTCGATCACCTGGCCGGTGCCGAGGTCCATGACGTACAGGTCGGCCCGCTCGTCGCCGCGCCTGGACACCTGGTAGGCGAGCCGCCGCCCGTCCGGGTCGGGCTCCCAGTCGTCGAGCGTCGTCAGGCCGCTGGGGTCCAGCCGCATCGGATCGAGGATCACCTCGTCGTCGAGGCAGAGCACCGGATGCTCCTGCCCGGCGGACCGGGACAGGTGGAAGCGGCGCTCACCCCGCCACACCGGCGGGCTGACCATTCCCGTGACGGCCAGCTCGGCCAGGCGGTCGGTGAACCGTTCACGCAGCGGGAGCCGGGCGGCCCACTCGCCCCACAGCCGGTCCTGGGCGACCTGCCAGGCCCAGGTCGCGGGATCGTCGGGATCCTCCAGCCAGCGGTAGGGGTCGGTGACCTGGTGGCCGTGCAGGTTCTCGACGAGGGGCAGTCGCGTGGCCGCTGGGTATCTCATGACACGGGCTCCGGTTGCCAGTGGCCGACCAGGTCGGCGTACAGGGATGAGGTGTGGACGAGCTCGTCGTGGGTCCCGGCCTGGACCCGGCCGCCGTCCATGAGCAGGACGCGGCCGGCCCGCCGGGCCGAGGTGATCCGGTGGGCGACGACGACCAGCGTGCCGCCGCGGGCGGCGAACGCGTGCTCGACCCGGGCCTCGGCGGCGGGATCGAGGTGACAGGTGGCCTCGTCCAGGATGATCAGGCGGGCGGGTGACAGATAGGCGCGCACCAGCGCGACGAGCTGCCGCTGCCCCGCCGACAGCGCGCCGGGGTCGAGGCGGGCGTCGTAGCCGCCCACGGCCGCCACCAGGTCGGCCGCCCCCAGGGCGCGCACGGCCGCGTCCAGCTCGGCCGCCCCCGGCCCGGCGCCGCCCGCCTCACCGTCGTCCACGTCGCCGCCCGGCCGGGCGTCCTCCTCGCGACCTTCCGGCCGTGCGGCGTCCCCCGCGTCGTGGTTGGCGTCGGGGTTCGCGTCGTGGTTGGCGTCGGGGTTCGCGTCGTGGTTGGCGTCGGGGTCCGGCGGGGTGCTGAGGTAGGCGAGGTTCTCGCGCAGGGTGCCGCGGAAGACGTACGCCTCCTGCGGGATGAGCACCCTGGCGGCGGGCTCGGCGCGGGCCGCCGGGACGCCGCCGACCAGCACCTCCCCCGCGTCCGGGCGCAGCAGCCCGCTGATCAGGGAGGCCAGCGTGGACTTCCCCGCCCCGCTCGGCCCGACGACGGCCAGATGCTCGCCCTCGGGGACGTGCAGCGAGAGGCCGTCGACGACGGGGGCGGAGTGCGGGCCGTACGCGAAGGTGACCTCGCGCAGCCGCACCTCGGCGGACGCGGGCCGCAGGCGGGTGGGACGCGGCGGCGGCGGCTGCGCGGCGGCGGTGATCCGGTCCAGTGACGCGGCGAGCTGGATCCCGCTCACCCCGAGTCCCTGCACGAGCCCGCCGAGGGCCGGCGCCAGCGACTGGGTGACGTACGCCAGCGCGCCGACGACGACCCCGGCGCCCGCTCCGCCGCTCAGCAGCCACGGCGTGCCGGCGAGGACCAGCACCACGGGCAGCCAGCCGCCGACGCCCAGCGCGGCCGTGCGGACGGCGGTCGCCCTGGCCAGGGCGTGCGCGGCGGACGCCTGGGCCTCGACGTGGGCGGCCATCCGGGCGCCCTGGCGCTCCTCCGCGCCGCAGGCGACGATGTCGCGCAGCCCGCCCGCCATGGCGGTCATCTCCTCGGCGAGCCGCTCGTCGGCCAGCAGGAACTCCCGCTGCCGCCGGGTCAGGAGCGGCAGCGACGCCAGGAACAGCACCAGCCCCGCCGCGAACGGCGGCAGCACCAGCAGCGCCGCCCCCGGCGCGAGCGTCAGCAGGCCCAGGACCACGCTCACCACGGTGAAGGCGAAGCCCCGCACGGTGGTGACGACGGCGGCGAAGGCGTCCCTGGCCAGCTCGACCTGGAGGCCGGCCCGGGTGACGGCGGCGCTGTCCTGGGCGGCGCCGGGCGTGGCCGCGGCGCGGCGGAGCGCGCCGCTGACGACGTGGGTGAGCAGGTCGTCGCGGAACGGCTCCGCGATGGCCGCCACCGCGAGGACGATCTGGCGGGCGGCCACCGCGGCCAGCACCCACGCCAGGCCGAGTGCCGCCAGCCAGGCCAGCCCGACGTCCAGCCGGGCGGCGGCGAAGCCGTCCTCGATGGCGCGGGCGACGGCCAGGCCGATGAGGAAGGCGGGGGCCGCCTCCACCAGCGACCACAGGCAGATCCGTACCAGCTGACCCGGCTCCCGGCGCAGCGCGCGCCACAGCAGTGCCCTCATGGCCGCTCTCCCTGGAAGACCGCCCGGTAGGCGGGGTCGCGCCACAGCTCGCGGTGCGGCCCCCGGCCGCGTACGGCGCCGTCCTCCAGCCAGATGACCTGGTCGGCGCCGGCGGCCGTGGCGAGGCGGTGCGCGACGACCAGCCGGGTACGGCCGCCGTTGGCGGTGGTGAGGGCGCGGCCCACCTCGCGTTCGGTCACGGTGTCGAGGCTCGAGGTGGCGTCGTCGAGTACCAGCAGACGTTCCCCCTGGGCGAAGGCGCGGGCCAGGCCGAGCCGCTGGCGTTCGCCGCCGGACAGCGGCGCGTCCGCGGTCGGGGTGGCGTACCCGCGCGGCAGCCGCTCGACGAACCCGTCGGCGCGCGCCGCCCTCGTGACGGCGTCGAGCTCCGCGTCGCCGGGGGCGGCGCGGCCGAGCGCTATGACGTCGGCGATCGTGTCGCCGACCAGGACGGGACGTTCGAAGGCGTAGCCGACGGCGCGTCTCAGCTCGTCACGGGTCAGTTCGGGCAGCGGGACCCCGTCGAGCAGGACCGTGCCGCTGTCGGGGTCGGCCAGCCGGGCGGCGAACGCCGCGAGCAGCGACTTGCCGGACCCGGACCGCCCGACGACGGCCGTGACCGAGCCGCCGGGGACCACCAGTTCGGGCACGCGCAGCTCGGCGCCGGTCACGTCGCGGAACTCCACGGTGCCCGTCCCCGGCGGCAGGGCCCGGGTGCCGTGGCGGGGCCGGGGCACGGCGAGCACCTCGGCCACCCGCCCGGCCGCCGAGCGCGCCCTGGCCAGGCCGCCGACGAAACCGAGGGCGCCGCTCAGCGCGGCTCCCAGGACCGCGTACCTGGCGGCCGCGTACAACTCGCCCACGGTGAGGTCGCCGGCGGCGAGCATGAAACCGCCGACCGCCAGCACGGCCACCTCGACCAGCGGCACCACGAGGCCGGCGCGCACCCCCGCCGTGGCGTTGGCGCGCCACAGCAGCAGGCCGTGCCGCCGCAGCCGGGGCAGCGGCCGCAGCACCCGCCGGGCCTCGCGCGCGGCGGTCCCGGCGGCGGCGATGGTGCGCGCCCCGTCGAGCGCCTCGACGAGGCCGGCGGCCAGTTCGCCCTGCGCCTCCTGGTAGCCGCCCGCGATCGTGGTGGTGGAGCGCAGGAACGTCTTCAGTACGAGCAGGATGAGGACGATGCCGACGAACAGGGTCAGGGTGAGCACGGGCGCGATGAGGGTCAGCGCCACCAGCGCGCCGACGGTGGGCACCAGCAGCGCGAGCGCCCCGGTCACCGACTCGGGGGCCCGCCCGACCTCTTCGGTGTTGAGCCCGGCGCGGGTGACGATCTCACCCTCGGGAAAGCGGCGGGTGACGGCGGGGCCGGCGCCGAGCACGTGGCGCAGCACGCCGAGACGCAGCCGGGCGGCGGCGCAGGCTCCGCTCGCGCCCGCGGCCCAGACGCCGAGGCTCTCGCAGAGCATCACGCAGGCGACGATCGCCGCGCAGCCGGTCAGCCACCGGACGGCCGCGGGGTCGGCCGCGACGAACGCGTCGACGGTCCGGCCCGCCACGTACGGCAGGGCCAGCTCTGCGGCGGCGCCTCCGACGGCGGTGGCCACCAGGAGCGCGGTCCACGGCCCGTTGCGCCGTACCGCTTGCGTGACCAGCCGGTCTCCGGCGAGCACCCCGGGGCCTCCTCGGGTCAAAGTTTGAGATCCCCGCGCCGTCCTCGTGGGGCGGCGCGGGGATCGGTACTACGGATCAGTGGCAGAGCGCGACACTGAGGTTGCTGGGCTTGCCGGAGTTGCATCCGAGCACCGTGAGCGTGCTGCCGCCGCTCGCGACGTCGCTGCTGGCCGGGGTCTCGAGGCCCTGAAGGTCGAGGAGTACCATGGTCTTACACCTCCTTCTGAAGGTCGTGGGTGGCAGGCCGCACTGCGGATGCGGCCTCGAGGAACGGCAGGTGTCCAGGCTCATCGCCCAGAACCGTGTGCAGGGCGAACAGGACACCTGCCGAACCAGTCGAGAAATCCATGGAGAGCCGTAGCAGCTGGTCGCCCGGGAAGGCCAGGCCACCTCCGTACGGCAACGCGTGCCAGCGCAGCCCCTTGACGTGGGCTTCCAGCACCGCAGCGGTGTCCGGCTCCGCCGGCACCCCGGCCAGCGCGGCGATGATGCCGGCGCGGCCGGTGAACAGGCCCGGCTGCACGAAGAAACCGGAGCGGGCCGCCTTGAGCAGGTCCGCGAGCGCGGCGGCGAGCGCCGGGTCGTCGCGGTGGGACAGATAGCGGGCGAGCACCAGCGCGATGCCGGCGGAGCCCTCGTCCACGTACGGCAGCAGCCGCCAGCCCTGGTTCACCTGGAGCGAGCCGTCCTGGGCCTCCCGGCACCTGCGCAGGTCCTGCTGGATCGCGGTCCGCGCCAGGTCGAGCAGCGACGGGTCGCCGGTGTGCTCGTACGCGTGCAGGAAGAGCAGGGCGGGGCCGCTTGAGCCGTACATGAGCCCGGCCCGCGGGTTGGTGCCGCCGCTGACCTCAGGAACGTCGTCGGGACCGCCGAGCCGGTCGGCGCAGATGTCGACCGCGCGCAGGCCGGCCTTGGTGAGCTCGGGCTCGCCGAGGTGCAGCAGGTTCAGCCCGATCCCGGCCAGTCCGGTGTGGAGCGCGGACTCCAGCCCTTCCCACTTCTCGCGCAGGCAGATGTCCACCACGTCCAGCGCGTCCTGGCGGTAGCCGAGCCGGTCCAGCACGTAGGCGATGCCGTGCAGCCCGTCGTACAGGCCGAGGCCCGATCCGGGGATCGGACGCCGTGCCCGCTCCCGGAGCCAGTCGTCGTACTCGGGGAAGCGTCCGGCGCCGGTGACCGCCAGCGCGTACAGGACGCCGGCCGCGCCGTGGGCGAGGTTCAGTCCGCCGCCGGGGCGGAACTGCGCCACGTCGCCGGGGAACAGCCGGTCGTCGCGATCCGGTGTCGCCGCGGCCGTGATGGCGCGGCGGAGCGCGTCCCGCAGCCGCGGCCAGGGCGCGGAGCCGGGCATCGGCGGGTCCTCCGCCCGCGTCCGCCCGCCGTCGGCCCGCTTGCCGTCGGTCGAGACGGGCTCGGACGGGGCGCGGCCCATGATGGTGGCGGCGGCCGTCCTGGCCATGTCGCCCGTGCCCGGGAACGTCTCCGCGACCAGCTCGCCGAGCTGCGCGACCTTCGCCGGGGAGAGCGGGAGCATGATCGTGCACTGCGGCGCGAACAGGCCCAGCCGCAGGCACGCCATCGCGTACCTGTCGACGTCGGCCCCCTGCCGGTCGGGCGGCGCCACGAACGCCGGGTGGGCCAGCGCGGCCCGTGCCCCGTCGTCGGTCAGCGTGGCGACCTCGTAGTCGATGAGCACCACGCGCCCGTCCTCGGTCAGCAGGATGTTGTCCGGGTGCAGGTCGCCGAAGACGACGCCGCGCTCGTGCAGCGCCTCGATGGCCGCCTCCACCTGGTCGAGGGTGTCGAGCGCCCAGCGCGTGTAGGCGGCCAGGTCGTCGGCGTCGCAGGTCGCGCGGGTGAGCGGGTAGCGGTGCACCAGGCGCCGCTGCAGCGGGGTGCCGTCGACGAACTCCTGCACGAGGAAGTGGTGCTCGCCGACCGTGAAGTGGTCGCGCAGCTGCGGCGCCACGCCGAGGCCGGCCAGGCGCTCCAGGATGGCGCGCTCGTGCGCCAGCCGCGTCACCGCGTCCCGGCCGAGCGCGTCGAGGCCGGCGTGCGGCCTCGCCTCCTTCAGCACCACCTGGTCGCCGGTGTGCAGGTGCCGGGCGAGGTAGACGCCTCCGCCGTTGGAGAAGTGCAGCACCCTGTCGATCTCGTACGGCAGGTCGCTCATGGTGACGGCGTTGCGCGCGGCCAGGTGCGGCTTGAGGAACTCCGGCAGCGTCGTCCACGGCGGCACGGAGAAGATGGCGCCGCGCACGTCGGGGACGAGCGTTCCGTCGCCGTCCTCGACGGCCAGCACCCGCTCGCCGCCGGACAGGCAGTGCCGCTCCGCGAAACCGCCGTACCTGACGAACAGCGGTCCCTCGCCGTAGCGCAGGTCGCTGAGGATGTAGGGGCCCCGGACGTCGCGCAGCAGTTCGTCCAGTTCTTTCAGGACGAGTTCGAGCTGCGCCTCGTCCCTCGGGTAGATCGTGATCAATTTACCGCTGGAAGCGCGCGAGGCGGCCTTGGAATTCACCATGACCAGAACTGCCGGGCCCCGCAGGAACTTGAAAGGGATCATCCGGGGAATGCAGTAGTCATAGACCGCGGAAATCGCCTTCTCGGCGTCGTCGAGCCGGGCGGAAACGTGAATCTTCCATCCCTGCGCCGGCATCGGCGGCTCACTGTTGGGAGCGTAGTAACACCAGGTCTCGGTGATCTCGGACGACCAGCCGGCCGGCGCCGGGCGGTGCAGAATGGAGAAACCAGCATCGGCGGCCGTGCTGTGCTCAAGCGTGTCATAAAAATGACGATCCGCGAGGCAGTACAGCTCATACTGGTCCATCACGCGCCTTCCCGAAGAGGTCTACGCAAGAAGAATGGCGGCGCGCCGATATTTAGTCCAGATAACACGGGACACCACTACGGGGTGTCGAACACACTGCCCTATGTGCGTTTCGCACAAATGGTTTCGGTAGAACGGCACGGTCATTTCCCGGTCGAGCCCGAAGAGCCCTGTGACCAGGCGGAAGAAGCGGGGCGGCGCTCGTCACGCCGGCCTCCGGGCACGGGTCGCGTCCGGCCGGCGAGGCGTCGTCCAGGCCCCGCCGCGCCTGTGGCGCGCCGTCAGTTGCTGCGCGGGATGCGGATCTGGAAGAGGAAGCTGCCGCCGCGTAAGGTCGTCGTCTCCAGCGCGCCGCCGAGCACCGCGATGCGTTCGGTCAGGTTGATCAGCCCTTGCCCGCCGTCCTTCGGGTGGTACGGCTGGAGGACTCCGTCGTTCCTGATCGACAGGCTCACGAGCCGGTCCTGTTCGAGCAGCTGGATCGCGCACTCGCGGGCGGTGGCGTGCCGCAGGACGTTCGTCACGCCCTCGCGCAGCGCGTGGGTGAGCGCCTCGCCCACCTCGCGTGACAGGTCGCGGCACGAGACCCGCATCTGGCAGCGGATCCCCACCGACTCCAGCAGGGCCCGCGCCGAGCTCAGCTCGTTCTCCAGCGAGGAACGCTGCTCGCCGTGGGCGACGGCGCGCACGTCGGAGGCCAGGGCGCGCAGCAGGGCCAGCGTCTCGTCCAGCTCCTGCTCGGCCTTCTCGTCGCGCTCGTGCACGAGCCGCTGGACGAGTTGCGCCTTCAGGACGAGGACGGTGAGCCGATGGCCCACCAGGTCGTGCAGGTCCCTGGTGAAGCGGCGGCGTTCCTGGACCACCGCCCGGTGGATCACGTCACTGCGCGTGGCCGACAGGCGATGGGCCTGCCCGGCCAGACTGACCAGGGCGAACTCCACGAGGCCGAGCAGCGGCGCGGTGACGGCCCAGCCGACGTCGCTCAGCGCCCCTGAGGGGGTCGCGAGGAACACCGGCCCGCAGGCCACGGACAGCAGGGCCAGGGCGAACGACCGCATCTGGTGGGCCGCCAGCAGCAGGGCCCCGGACAGCAGCGCCGACACCGGGATCCAGGCCGTTCCGACGAACGTCCACGGCAGGTAGGTCAGCCACGCCTGGATCGCGATCAGCCACCACCCGACGCCCTTGCGGGTCAGTATGCCCAGCACGAACCGGGCGTGCACCGCCAGGAGAACGAGCAGGACCGCCGAGCCCTCGAGGAGGTGTCCGGTGTCCGCCAGCCCTCGGTGCACCGGCACCGTCAACGCCGGCACCCCGGCCATCAGGCCGAGAGTGCCCAGCATGAGCGGGGAGGAAGGCATCGTGGCCAGGGAACGCGATCGGCGCGCGAACCAGCTATCTCTTCTGTCCACCCGTCCCCCCGTAATTGCCTCGGTCATGCCGGACGCGTCCCATCGCAAAAGCCTAATGCCCGTATCACCCTTCCAATCGACCCGATCGTTCTGCCTCTGTAAAGCACGTGACAGGCTTTCGACACGGCCTCGTTACCGTGATCGGCACATTTTAGGACGTATAGATGCCTGTCATGGACGACAGCAGATTGGGTGAAAGTTTCTCGCGTTGTCTCGAATGACAGACGATCGGACCGCCGCGCGGCCTGCCCGCCGGGCGGGGTGATGCCGGGTATGTCGTGCCGCCGCGGGAGCGCGTGTTATGTACGATCTCCCCGTCCATCAGGTGGCACGCCGCCGACCGGCATGGCGTTCGGGACCGGGAGCGGCCTTTGTCGCCGACGAGAGTCGGCCGTCCTTCTCATTCTTCGTACGACCGCATGATGCGCCCGCGCCCGGCATGGTCCCGGGTCCACGGGAAGCCGTCGACCGATAACACGGTATTCGGTAGGACTATTTCATGAGCTGGGACTTCTCACGCAATAGCCACCGGAATACCGGAAGCCATCCCCATATGTGACAGCGAACCCGGCAGGTCTCAGCTCTTTCGTGAAGCTTTGAAGCACCCGCGCACGGAATAACGGCCCGCCGAATAAGACGGTCGCCTATGAGCACGAACGGCGGCCGCCGCCGGAAGGGAGGGTGGCCGGGAAGTGTCGGTGCCGCCTTCTAAGCTGGGCGCATGGCACGGGCAAACGAGGAGGCGGCCGCCGCCCTCCAGGAGTACGCGGAGCTGTTCGCGCTGACCGGCGGCGACGCCTTCCGGGTGCGGAGCTACCAGAAGGCCGCCAAGGCGATCGCCGGCTTCCCCGACGACATCGCCACGGTCGAGGTGCGCGGCGTGCCCGGGGTGGGCGAGGCGATCGCGAAGAAGATGGAGGAGTTCCTGCGGCGCGGGAGCTTCCGCCAGCTCGACGACCTGCGCGGCCGGGTGCCTGAGGGGGTGCGGCGGCTGACCAGGGTGCCGACGCTGGGCCCGAAGACGGCGATCATGCTCTACGAGGAGTTCGGCATCGACTCGCCCGACGCCCTCGGCGAGGCGATCGCCGGCGGCCGGCTCGACGGGGTCAAGGGGCTCGGCCCGAAGACGCTGGCCAACCTGCTCAAGGGCGTCGAGCAGCTGGAGCAGTCCGGCCGCCGGGTCCACATCGGCGTCGCCATGGCCCTGGCCGAGCAGGTGATGGCCTCCCTGGAGGCCGAGCGCATCGCGTACGCGGGGTCGCTGCGCCGGATGCGCGACACGATCGGCGACATCGACATCCTGGCCGTGGCGCCCGAGTCGATCATGTCGGAGTTCCGCGCCCAGCCGTACGTCGCCGAGGTGATCGCGGCGGGCGAGAAGAAGACGTCCGTCCGCACCACCTCGGGCATGCAGGTCGACCTGCGCGTGGTGCCCGCGGAGTCGTGGGGCGCGGCGATGCAGTACTTCACCGGCTCCAAGGAGCACAACGTCGCCATCCGGGAGATGGCGGTCAAGAAGGGCTGGAAGCTCTCGGAGTACGGCCTGTTCGAGGGCGAGCGCGTGATCGCCGCGGAGTCGGAGGAGGAGATCTACACGGCGCTCGGCATGCAGTACGTGCCGCCGCCGATGCGCGAGGACGGCGGCGAGGTGAAGGCGGCGCTGGCCGGCGAGCTGCCCGTCCTGGTGGAGCTGTCCGACCTGCGCGGCGACCTGCACACCCACACCGACCTCACCGACGGCATCGCCTCGCTGGAGGACATGGCGGCGGCGGGGGCCGCCCGGGGCTACTCCTACTACGCGGTCACCGACCACGCGCCCGACCTGGCGATGCAGCGGATGACCCTCGACAAGGCGCTGGAGCAGCGCGGGCGGGTGGCCGAGCTGCAGAGGCGCCACCCCGGCATGCGGCTGCTCCACGGCACCGAGCTCAACATCGCGCCCGACGGCTCGGTCGACTGGCCGGGCGAGGTCCTCCGGGGCTTCGACGTGTGCGTGGCCTCGGTCCACTCCCACTTCACGATGAGCCGCGACGAGATGACCCGCCGCTTCATCACCGCCTGCGAGAACCCGTACGTCGACATCATCGGCCACCCGACCACCCGCAAGATCGGCAAGCGCGGCATGGTCGACGCCGACTGGGACGCCGTCTTCCGCGCCGCGGCCCGCACCGGCACCGCGATGGAGATCGACTCCTACCCCGACCGCTCCGACCTGCCGTCCGACCTGGTCCGGCTGGCCAAGCACCACGGGGTCAAGTTCTCGATCGACAGCGACTCCCACGCGATCCCCCACCTGGCGCACCAGCGGTTCGGCGTCGGCATCGCGCAGCGGGCCTGGCTGACGACCGACGACGTCATCAACACCTGGCCGCTGGATCGGCTGCTGACGTTCCTGGGACGCTGACCTCGGCCCGCCCCCGGGCAGGTCAGCTTCCGGGTAAGGGGCGGCGCGCCTGCGTGACATCCGGCGGCCGGGCGCGGCGGCAGGAGCCTTTTCCGTCATGGTTTTCGGTGCGCCTTGTCGTGATGCTTCAGAAATCGGATTTTCTCCCTGTCTGGAACCGTTCACCCGCCGGTGATCGGGGTATGTCCCGGTGGTATCCGGCTGGAACGATCCATCTGGGCTCCCCTCATACGCCCGCAGGGACATATCCGGGAGGTGAAGGCGGTTGAGGGGGACCTTGGGCGCGATCGTCAAACCGCTGCCCGCCCACCTGTTCATCCGGCATGCCGCCGACGCCGAGCACGGCTGGGACAGCGGCGATCCTCCGGCGGGCGTGTTCGGCTCACCCGCCGGCGGCGCGGGGACGCCCGGGAGCGGGAACGCCGAGATGCGGTGGGAGAGCATGGCCGGTCAGGGCTACCACACGCCCACCGACCGGTTCTTCGTGCGCCACCACACCTTCACGCCGCTGATCGACGCGGCGACGTGGCGGCTGCGGGTGGCGGGCCACGGGGTGCGGCGTCGGACCGAGTTCGGCTACGACGAACTGCTCGGCATGCCGGCCCGCACCGTCGACGCCGCCATCGAGTGCGCGGGCAACGGCCGGCGCTTCTACGCGACCCAGCAGGGCATGGCCGCCCCCGGGACGCAGTGGGGGCTCGGCGCTATCGGGGTGGCCCGGTGGCGCGGCGTGCCGCTGCGCGAGGTGCTGGGCGAGGCGGGGGTGCGCGACGAGGCGGTGGACGTGGTGGCGGCGGGCCTGGACGCGCCCTTCGAACGGTACGGGCGGGTACGCCGCCCGCTGCCCGTGTGGAAAGCCATGGACGACGTGCTGGTGGCCTACGAGATGAATGGCGAGCCGCTTTTGCCGGACCATGGCTTTCCGGCCCGGCTGGTGGTTCCCGGCTGGGCCGGAATCGCGTCGATCAAATGGCTCGGCGAAATCGAGGTCTGCACGACCGCCGCATTCACGCCGTGGAACACCGTCTTTTACCGGGGCGTGATCCGCCAGCCGGTGAAGAGCGCTTTCGAACTCGCCTGGGACGCCCGGCTGCCCGTCGGCGAGCCGGTGGTGCTGCGCGGGCGGTCATGGTCGGGCCGGGGGCGGATCGTCCGGGTGCAGGTCAGCTTCGACGGCGGCTGGAGCTGGCACGACGCCGATCATCGAGGGCAGCACCTGGTCGGGGCATGGTTGCCGTGGCATGTGATGTGGGTGCCCGAGCACCGCGGGCCGCAGGTGCTCATGGCCCGCGCGACCGACGAGTCGGGCATCACGCAGCCGCTCGTCACCGCCTGGCATCCGGCCGGTTATCACTTCGACGCGGTCGTGCACCATCCCATTCACGGGGTGCGTGGTTAGCGAAATGTCACGCGTCTCGGCTGAGCTGGGTAATCGCTCACGGCCTGCGCAGGCCGCGAAATTCATCTGGAAGACTCGCGCAGAAACGTCAGGGAAATGCCTTCTTGCCATGCTGACCACGTCCCAGGGAAGGGAGAGCAGATGCGCCAGCTGACCGCGCTCGACGCGCAGTTCCTCAACGTCGAGTCCGCGACCACCGCCGCGCACGTGGCGGGCCTGGCGATCCTCGACGCCAGCGACGGCCGTCTGAGCCGTCAGGCGCTCGCCGAGCTCCTGATGGAGCGCCTGCATCTGGCGCCCGCGTTCACGCTGCGGCTGGTGGAGGTGCCGCTGGGCCTCGACCGCCCGTACTGGGCCGGCGACCCGGAGTTCGACATCGACAACCACCTGTTCGAGCTGACGCTGCCCGCGCCCGGCGGCGAGCGGCAGCTGGCGGAGGCGGTGGCGAAGATCCACGCCCGCCGGCTGGACCGGTCGCGCCCGCTCTGGGAGATGCATCTGATCCACGGGCTGGCCGGCGGGAAGGCCGGCGTCTACACGAAGGTCCACCACGCGGCGATCGACGGCGTCTCGGGCGCGGAGACGCTCGCCGCCCTTCTGGACCTGGCTCCCGGGGCCGGGCCCCGCGCCGTCGCGTGCAAGACCCAGCCGGCCGCCGGGCCGGCCGGGGGCGACGGGGTGGTGCGGGAGCTGCCCACCGCCAAGAGAGGGGCCGAGGTCGCGAAGAGCCGGACGGCGCGGGAGACGCCGGGGCTGTTCGACATGCTGGCGGGGGCGGCCGTCGCCGGGGTGACGCATCCCGCGCGGGCGCTGCGGTCCATCATGCGGGCGGCCGGGGACCTGGACGCCATCCCGCTGGCCGCGAACGTCCCTGGATCGCGGCTGATCGCCAGGGCCGCCCGGATGGCGGTGGGCGACGCGCGCGAGCGGCCGCCGCTGCCCGGCCTGGCCGCGCCGCGCACCCCGTTCAACGGGCCGATCAGCCCGCGGCGTCACCTGGCGTTCGGGTCGGTGTCCTGGAAGGACGTCAAGAACGTCGCCAGGGCCAACGGCATGAGCGGCAACGACGTGGTCATGGCGCTGTGCACGACCGCGCTGCGGTCCTGGCTGATGGAGCGCGACGCGCTGCCCGACGAGCCGCTGATCGCCGCCGTGCCCGTGGCGCTGCGCTCGGCCCGCGCGCAGGAGCGCGTCGGCAACCAGATCTCCGCCATGGTCGCCCCCCTGCCGACGGACACGGCCGATCCTCAGGAGCGGCTGCGGCTGGTCGGCAAGACGATGAACGCCGCCAAGCGCCGCTTCGCGCTGGCCCCCACGAGCTGGCTGGGCGAGCTGTGCGCGCTGCTTCCCGCCCCGGTCACCGGCCTCGTCACGCCGGCGATCTTCCGGTTGGCCTCGGTGGCCTGCCCGCCCGTCAACCTGATCATCAGCAACGTGCCGGGCCCGCAGTTCCCGCTCTACCTGTGCGGGAGCCGGGTGCTGTCCTACTACCCGATGTCGGTGCTCAGCGACGCGACCGGCGGCGTGAACATCACCTGCTTCTCCTACGACGGCATGCTCGACTTCGGCGTCGTCGCCTGCCCCGAGCGGATGGACGACGTGTGGGGTCTGCTGGACCACCTGCGGCGGGCGCTGGACGAGCTGGTGGACAAGCCGGACGAGTACCGGGAGGCGGCGGAGGTCCTGCCGGGCTGAGCGCCGCCGCCGAGGGCGCGAGGCTGTTCCGGCGGTGCCTCCTGAGGCGCTTGTGACGGCGTACGGATAATGGCCTGATGAGACCGATAGGCACCACAGATCTGTCCGTCCACCCCATCGCGCTGGGCACGAACGTGTTCGGCTGGACCGCCGACAAGGAAGCGTCCTGGGCGGTGCTCGACGCCTACGTCGAGGCGGGCGGCAACTTCATCGACACCGCCGACGTCTATCCGTACTGGGCCACGGGCGAGTCCACCTCCGAGTTGATGATCGGCGAGTGGATGGAGAGCCGGGGCAACCGCGACCGCCTCGTGCTGGCCACCAAGGTCGGCATGCTCGAAGGGCTCAAAGGGCTGGCCCCGGACACGATCAGGACGGCGCTGGAGGCGTCGCTGCGCCGGTTGCGCACCGACCGCATCGATCTCTACTGGGCGCATGTCGACGACCGCGACACGCCGCTGGAGGAGACGCTGGGCACGTTCGGCGAGCTGATCGGCGAGGGGAAGGTGCGCCACGTCGGCGCGTCCAACCACGGCCCCGCCCGGCTGGCCGAGGCGCTGAGGGTGTCCGACGAGAACGGGTCGCCCCGGTACGTGGCGCTGCAGCAGCCGTACAACCTGGTCGAGCGGGCGTACGAGGGAGAGCTGCGGGACGTGGTCGCCAGGGAGGGGCTGTCCAGCACGCCCTACTGGGGGCTGGCGCGGGGGTTCCTGACCGGGAAGTACGCGGGCGGGGCGACGGTCGACAGCCCACGTGCGGGGTCGGCCGCCCACTATCTGAAGACGGAGCACGGGCGCCGGGCGTCGGAGGCGCTGGCCAAGGTGGCGGCCGAGCGGCAGGCGGAGCAGGCGACGGTGGCGCTGGCATGGCTGGCCGCGCAGCCGACGGTGGCCGCGCCGATCGCCAGCGCGCGCAACGTGGAGCAGCTGGGGCCGCTGCTGGCCGCGGCCGAGCTGGAGCTGACTCCGGAGGAGCTGCGGCTGCTCGACGAGGCGTCTCGGCCGTGACCCGCTGAGACCCGCTGAGACCGGCTGAGACCGGGTCAGGGGCGGGGGCCGTCAGTGGATGCGGTCGATCAGGGAGCCGCAGAGGGCGCGCAGGTCGGCGGCGTCCGGCAGGCAGGCGTCCATGGTGTCCAGGGCGGAGGAGAGGTAGTGGTCCGCCAGGGCCTCGGCTTCGGCGCGGCCGCCGGCCTCCTCGACGAGGCGGGCGGCGCGCCGTACCGCCTCGTCGTCCGCGGCGCCCGCGGCGAGGAGGGCGGCGAGGTCGCGGGCGGCGGCGCCGTCGGTGGCGAGGGCGGCGAGGACCGGATAGGTCTTCTTGCCGCGCCGCAGGTCGCTGTCGGCGGGTTTGCCGGTGACGGTGGGGTCGCCCCAGATGCCGAGGATGTCGTCGGCGAGCTGGAAGGCGACGCCGAGCTCGCGGCCCATCCGCCACATGCGCGGGGCCAGCTCCGCCCGGCCGCCGAGGATGACGCCGGTGGCCGCGGCGGCGCCGAGCAGGCCGCCGGTCTTGCCCAGGGTCATCTCGGTGTACTCGTCGGCGGTCACGGCGCCGGGGCCGCGCCACGGCCGGTCCTCGAAGGCCATGTCGGCTGTCTGGCCCTGGACGAGTTCCATGAGGGCCGACGACAGGTAGGGCATGGCTTCGGCGGAGCCGGCGAGCTGGGCGACGGCGAGCGCCAGGAGCGCGTCGCCGGCCAGCAGCGCGGGGCCGGTGCCGTACGCCTTCCACAGGGCCGGGCGGTGCCTGCGCCGCTCGTCGAGGTCGATGATGTCGTCGTGGACGAGCGAGAAGGCGTGCACCAGCTCGACCGCGACGGCCGCCGGCACCGCCGACGCGGCGTCCGCGCCCGCGGCCTCGGCGCAGAGCAGGGCGATGGCCGGCCGCACGCTCTTGCCGACGTTGCCCTCGTACGGCCGTCCGTGGGCGTCGGCCCAGCCGAGGGTGAACGACGCCATCCTGGCGCTCCACGGATGCAGTGCCGACACCGCCTCGCGCAGGGCGGGCTCGAAGAGACGCCGGCAGCGAACGATCACCTCATCGGCCGGCCGGATGTCCCGCTCGGCGGCATCCACGGCTCACCTCCCACTCGATCTTGAATCTACAGGCAAGATCATGTGATACTCCATCCTAGATTTGGCTTTTGTGGGCAAATGTCCCGTCTCCTGGGACAGTGTGATGCGGGCTTGGAGGCACGACCGTGGCGACCAGCGCCTCCCCCACCCGGACCCTTCCGTTCCTCGGCAGGCTCACCAAGCACCACCGGATCCCCGTCCACGCCCTGGAGGAGGCCTCCGAACGGGCGGGGGGCGAGCTCGTCCGGCTCAACATGGGTCCGTTCCGCCCGTACCTGGTGACCCACCCCGACCACGTCCAGCACGTGCTGGTCCAGAACCAGTCCAACTTCGTCCGCGAGGGCATGTTCTGGGAGCCCCTCGCGCCGCTGCTCGGCGAGGGCATCCTGTCGGACGGCGCGACGTGGGCCGAGAGCCGTCGGATCCTGCAGCCGCTCTTCACGGCCCGGTACGTCAACGCGCTGGCCGAGCAGATGGCCGTGATCATCGATGAGCTGATCGACGAGACGATCACCCCGGGCCGGCCGTTCGACATCTCCCGGGGCATCTCGGCCATCGTGCACCCGACGATCGTCCGGCTGTTCTTCGGCTCGAAGATCTCCTTGGCGGACATCGCCCGGCTGGTGCCGGCCTACGACGTCGCGGTCACCGCCAAGGCCATGCGGCTGGTGATGCCGTTCGTGCCGGAGGGCGTGCCGATGCCGGGTGACAGGGCGTTCCGGCGCGCGATCAAGGCCATCGACGCGGTCGTGTACCCCCGGATCCGGGAGGCCAGGGAGCGCGCGCGGCAGGGCCTGGACCAGGACAGCGTGGACGTCGTCGCACGCCTGGTCAAGGCGCGCGAGGACGTCCCGGGCGAGGAGGGCGAGCGCCGGATCAGGGACGACCTGGTGGCCATGCACGGCGCCTCCACCGAGACCTCCGCCACGGCGCTGACCTGGGTGTGGCCGGTCCTGGACGCCCACCCGGGGGTCGCCGCCAAGATGTACGAGGAGATCGACCGGGTGGTGGGCGCCGACCCGGTGAGCACCGAGCACCTGCCGCACCTGCCGTACCTGCGGATGTTCGTCAGCGAGCTGCTGCGCCTCTACCCGCCGGGCTGGATCCTGCCGCGCAAGGCCGTGGCGCCGGACGTGATCGGCGGGGTCGAGATCGAGGGTGGATCCACCGTGCTGCTCAGCCCGTACCTGACCCACCGGCTGCCGGAGTTCTGGGACACGCCGTCGGTGTTCGACCCGGAGAGGTTCGCGCCGGGACGGGAGTCGGGGCGGCACCGGTACGCCTACTGGCCGTTCGGCGCGGGCCCGCACGTCTGCCTGGGGCAGCACCTGTTCATGATGGAGGCGCCGCTGCTGATCGCCGGCATCCTCCGCAAGTACCGGCCGGTGGTGCACATCGACCGTCCGGTCACCCCGCGCCTGGCCTCCTCGCTGCGCCCGCCGCCCGGCCTGACCATGACCCTCGTCCCGGCAGGGCGCTCGTGAACGATGCCGGCGCGCTGTCCGCCGCCGGGCGGACGTGCGCGCTCGCGGTGAGCGCCGGGCGGGACCTGGAGCGGTGGGCGGCGGGGTACGAGGGCCTGTTCCCGCGGGAGTCGTTCGACTCCGGCCTCTACGGGTCGCTGGCGCTGGCCGGCGCGTTCGGCTCGCCGTGGGCGGAGCCGGCCGCGCTGCGCGGGGTCAACCGGGCGTCGCTGCTGGTGTTCGCGGTGGACCGGCTGTTCGACGAGGAGGCGGCCACCCACGACGCCGTGACGGCGCTGCGCGCGACCTGCGCGGCGGCCGGGGCCGGGCTCACGGCCGGGTCCGCCGTCCCGTCCCACGCGCTCGTCGCCCGCTGCCTGTCCGACCTGCGCGCCGCGCTGGCCGCCGCGCCCGCGTTCGCCGCGCTGGAGGCCGACTGGCGCGAACGGCTGGAGCTCATGCTCGGGGCGATGGCCCGCGAATGGGAGTGGAGCCGGGGGCGTGGCAGGCCCGGCCCGGAGGAGTACCTGGCCAACGCCGACAGCAGCGGCGCCCTGTTCATCGCCGTCTCCCACTGGATCCACACCGGCACGGTCACCGCCCCCGGCGACCTGGCGCGGCTGCGGGCCGCGGGCGAGACGACGCAGCGCTACCTGCGGCTGCTCAACGACCTGGCCACGCACCGCAGGGAATCGGCGTCCGGCGACGTCAACGCCCTCACCCTGGGACTGACGGCGGACGAGGTGCGGGCGCGCACGGCCGAGCTGTCGCGCGAGGCCGCCGCGCTGATAGAGCCGCTGCGCGACGACCTTCCCCGGGCCGCCGAGTACCTCTGGTGGCAGATCCACTACAGCGCGGGCTTCTACGGGCTGTCCGATTTCTGGGCTTCGAGGCAATCATGAACGACATCGCCCGGCGCGCCGCCGACCTCGTCACCGGCCTCATGACCATGCCGTGGGGCCAGGTGTCCCCTTCGGTGTACGAGACGGGACGGCTGGTCACGCTGGCCCCCTGGCTCGCCGGCCATCGGGAGCGGATCGCGTTCCTGCTGGCCGAGCAGAGAGAGGACGGCTCCTGGGGTCAGCCGGGCGGGTACCGGCTCGTACCGACGCTGAGCGCCACGGAGGCGCTGATGAGCGCGGCGTGGGACGGCGGCGACGAGGTGCTGCGGGCCGCGAAGGCGGGGCTGGAGGCGTTGCGGCGCATGCTCGCCGAGCGGCCCGAGCTGCCGGACACCCCGGCCATCGACCTGATCGTGCCCTCGCTGGTGGCGCTCATCGACGCGCACGGGATGGGCGAGCCGCTGGAGTGTCCGCCCGGGCTGGACGGCTCGCGGCTGGGGCTGCTCAGGCGTCTGCTGGAGTCGGGCGCCAACCCGCCGCAGAAGGTGCTGCACGTGCTGGAGGCCGTGCTCCCCCCGCGGACGGCGCCGGACGAGCGAGCGGACGAGCGGGTGGGCCAGCTTGTGGGCGCGGTGCGGCCCACGCCGATCGGCACGGTCGGCGCGTCGCCGGCGGCCACGGCCGCGTGGCTCGGCCGCTCCGCGCCGTCCGACCCGGCGGATCCGGCCCGGCATCACCTGGAGGCGGTGGCCAAGCGGTTCGGCGGGCCGGTGCCGGTCGGCCTGCCGATCACCGTCTTCGAGCGCGGCTGGGTGCTGAGCTGGCTGGCCAGGGCGGGCATCCCGGTCGAGGCGCCGCCGGAGATGATCGCCGATCTGCGGGCGGCGATCGCCCCGGAGGGCACGCCGGCCGGGGCCGGGCTGCCGGCCGACGCGGACACGACCAGCGTCGCCCTCTACGCGCTGGCCAGGCTGGGGGTGCCGTGCGACCCGGCCCCGCTGCTGCGGTTCGACGCGGGCACGCACTTCTGCACCTGGCAGGGCGAGGACGGCTTCTCGCCCAGCGTCAACGCCCACGTGCTGGACGCGTTCGGCCAGTACGTGCGCGCCAGGCCGGCCGCGGCCGGGCGGTACGGGCCGGTGATGGCCCGGGTGGCCGGGTGGCTGGCCGGGTGTCAGCGGCCCGACGGGAGCTGGGACGACCGGTGGCACGCCTCCCCTTACTACGCGACGCTGGCCTGCGCGCTGGCGCTGGGCGAGTTCGGCGGGCCCGCGCACGCCGGCGCGGTGCGGCGGGCCCGGGAGTGGGTCCTGGCAACCCAGCGCGACGACGGGTCGTGGGGGCGGTGGGCGGGCATGCCGGAGGAAACCGCCTACGCCGTGCAGACTCTGCTGCTGACAGGACCGGAGCCGGACGAGGCCGCGAAGCGGGCAGCAGGTCGCGGATACGACCATCTTCTCCAGGTGGTCGATTTACCGCATTTCCCGCCAATGTGGCATGACAAGGACCTTTACTCGCCGACAGCTATTGTGCGAGCCGCAGTGCTGGCCGCCCTGCATGTGGCGGAGATGCACGTGTAACACTAAATTAATCGGATAAATCGGACATAGGCTCTCAATCGTGCCGATTTGCGTTGAGGGAGTACTACCGCATTGCTAGGGTGACCCGGGTGTCAGATTCCCTGTTTGCCTATTCCGCTGCCTTGACAAGGCTTGCTTACGCTGCTTGTCCGCCTGGTGGGCTCGATGCGCTTCCGTAACGCGAGCGTCCGCTCCAAAGTCACGGCCCTGATCGTGTCGCTCACCCTGCTGTGGGCGTTCGCCGCCTGGGTGACGCTGCGTGAGGGCGTCAACCTGCTCGGAGCGGCCACCATCGACGCCCAGCTGGTCGAGCCGAGCGAGCCGCTCCTCGTCGAGCTGCAGCGGGAGCGCCGCCAGACCGTCACCCGGCTGGGCAGCGGGGCCAGGGGCGCCGACAAGGCCCTGCGGGACCAGCGGGCGCGCACCGACGCGGCGCGCGCCGAGTTCGCGGCCTCCCTCGACAGCACCGCCCTGTCCGTGGCGGCCGACGACGCGCTGATGGAGCGCGTCGGGACCGTGCGGGGCGAGCTCGCCGAGCTGGACACGGCCAGGAAGTCGATCGACGCCGGCCGGGCCGGCTCCATGCAGGCCGCCGCCGCCCTGTACAACGACATCATCGACTCCCTCTACCGCATGTACGACTCGGTGGCGGCGTTCGACGACAAGGAGATCGCCAAGCACGGGCGGACCCTGTCGGAGATCTCCCGCTCCCGCGAGTGGCTGGCGCGCGAGGACGCGCTCCTGGCCGGCGTCTTCGCCAGGGGCGACTTCATCGGGGGCGAGCACCCCGAGTTCGTGGCCACCGCGGGCGTCTTCCGCCAGACGCTGGCCGAGGCCATGTCCAAGCTCCCGGACGAGGACCTGAAGGCGTTCGACGCGTGGGCGGACAGCGCGTCCGCCACCCGGGTGCGGGCCATGGAGGAGCAGCTCATCCAGCACCGGGCGGGACCGCTGCCGGTGGACGCCGAGGAGTGGCGCAAGGCGGCCGAGGCGACCCTGGCCGACATGCAGCGGACCACGCTCGCGGCCGGCGACCGGCTGGCGGAGTCGATCGTCCCTGTCGCCGTGGGCGTCGTCGCCCGCCTCGCCCTGGCCGGCGGCCTCGGCCTGGTGGCCGTCATCGCCTCGATCGTGCTGTCGATCACCACGACCCGCCACCTGCTCGCCCAGCTCAGGAAGCTGCGCGACGCCGCCCACGAGCTGTCCGACGAGCGGCTGCCGAAGGTGGTGGAGCGGATCGGTCACGGCGAGGTGGTGGACGTCTCCAAGGAGGTGCCCGACCTCGACTTCGGCGACGACGAGATCGGCCAGGTGGGCCAGGCGTTCAACGCCGTGCAGCACACGGCGCTCAGCGTCGCCGCCGAGCAGGCCGAGCTGCGCCGCAGCATCCGCGACATCCTGCTCAGCCTGGCCCGCAGGACGCAGGGCCTGGTGCACCGGCAGCTCACCGTGCTGGACGTGATGGAGCGCCGCGAGACCGACCCGGAGGAGCTGAAGGAGCTGTTCCGGCTGGACCACCTGGCCATCCGCATGCGCCGCAACGCCGAGAACCTCATCGTGCTGTCCGGCTCCTCCCCCGCCCGCACGTGGCGGCGCTCGGTGCCGATGCTGGACGTGGTGCGCGGCGCGCTGGCCGAGGTGGAGGACTACACGCGGGTGACGATCATGCCGCTGGGCGACGTGGTGCTGGTCGGCCGCGCCGTCGGCGACGTCATCCACCTGCTGGCCGAGCTGATCGAGAACGCCGCCTCGTTCTCCCCGCCGTACACCTCGGTGCAGGTCAGCGGGCAGGTCGTGGCCAACGGGTACGTGATCGAGATCGAGGACCGCGGCCTCGGCATGAAGCCGGAGGACCTGGCCGCCGCCAACGCGCGCATCGCCGACCCGCCGGAGTTCCGCATCACCGGCACCGCCCGCCTGGGCCTGTACGTGGTCAGCCAGCTCGCCAGGCGGCACGACATCCAGGTCCGGCTCAAGGCCTCCCCGTACGGGGGGACGACGGTCGTGGTGCTGCTCCCGCAGGACCTCGTCGAGGTCGGCACCGACCCGCTGCCGCACCAGGGCGAGGCGCCGCCGGTGCTGCCGCGCAGGGCGGTCGCGGTGGCCGAGCGCGCGCCGGCGGCGCACAACGTGCGCCAGCTCAAGGTCGCCTCCGAGCCCTCGCGGCAGCAGCCCTTGCCCCGCCCCTTCCAGGACGAGCCCCTCCGGCCCCCCAAGCAGCCCCCGAGCCAGCCTTCGAACCAGCCCCCGAGCCAGCCCCCGACCCGGGCCCCGAACCATCAGCCGGCTCCGCGCGCCGTGCCGGCGCCGACCGGCGAGTCCGAGGAGACCGTGGAGCCGAAGCAGCCCGAATTCACCCCCGGCGGCCTGCCACTGCGAGTCCCGCAGGCCAACCTGGCCCCCGCCCTGCGCGAGGAAGGCCCGAGCACGCCGGACGACACCGAGGAGGACGATGACATCCGTTCGCCGGAGGAGATCCGCGCGATGATGGGATCCCTGCAGTCGGGCACCCGCCTGGGCAGGTCGGAAGCCGCCAAGATGATGGGCGAACAGCCGGGGGGTGACACATGACCCCCAGCGCGGGCACCGACCTCAACTGGCTGCTCGACGACCTCGTCGGGCGGATCGGCGACGTGGATCACGCCATCGTGCTGTCGTCCGACGGGCTGCTGATGGCCTCGTCCGCCGGGCTGGTGCGCACCGACGGCGAGCACCTGTCGGCGGTGGCCTCAGGGCTGCAGAGCCTGGCCAAGGGCGTCTCCGAGCACGTGAAGGGCGGCGCCGTCAAACAGACGGTGGTGGAGTGGAAGTCGCAGTTCCTCATCGTCACCACGGCCGGCGAGCGCGCCTGCCTGGCGGCGCTCTGCGGGCAGCAGGCCGACATCGGGCTCGTCGCCTACGAGATGGCCATGATGGTCGCCCGGGTCGGCCAGTACCTCACCTCGGGCGCGCGGGCAGAGGCGGGGAGCGAACGGTGAACACCACCGACGGCCCCACGGACGAACACTGGATCGATCCCGAGATCATCCGCCCGTACGTGGTGACGCGCGGCCGGACCGCGCCCACCCGGGGCAGGTTCGACCTCATCTCGATGGCGCTCGCGATCGGCCCGCCTCCCGGTCCCGAGGCGGGGCTGGACCCCGAGCACCTGTCGATCCTGCGGCTCTGCCGCGAGCCCAAATCCGTGGCGGAGATCGCCGCCCATCTGAACCTGCCCGCGGGCACCATCCGCGTGCTGCTCGGCGACCTGTTCGACAGGGAGCTCGTCTCGGCCCAGGAACCGCAATCCGAGGTGGACATGCGTGACGTGAAGATGTACAGGGCGGTGCTCGATGGCCTTCGATCGCTCTGAGCGGCCTCGCCTCCCGCGAGCCATCAAGATCCTCGTCGCCGGCGGCTTCGGCGCGGGCAAGACCACCCTGGTCGGCGCGGTGTCCGAGACCCGGCCGCTGCGCACCGAGGAGGTCCTCACCGACCGCAGCGTGGGTGTGGACGACCTGTCCAACGTCGAGGCCAAGCGGACCACGACCGTGGCGATGGACTTCGGGCGCATCACGCTCAACGACGAGTACGTGCTCTACCTGTTCGGCACGCCGGGACAGGAACGGTTCTGGTTCGTCTGGGACGAGCTGGCGGAGGGGGCGCTGGGCGCGGTCATCCTGGCCGACACCCGGCGGCTGGCCGACTGCTTCCCCTCGGTCGACTACTTCGAGCGGCGCGGCACGCCGTTCGTGGTCGCGGTCAACTGCTTCGAGGGGGCGCCCTCGTACGAGCTGGCCGAGGTGCGGCTGGCGCTGCAGCTCAACCCGGAGATCCCGATCGTCATGTGCGACGCGCGCAAGCGCGACTCCAGCCGCGAGGTGCTGATCACCCTGGTCAAGCACTCGGCCCGGCTGCGGGCCGAGCCGGTGGGCTGACGCGTACGGCGGGCCCGGTCGCTCCGGGCCCGCCGTGCGGGTTCAGCGCTCGACGGCCTTCAGTGCTTGGTGGCCTTCTCCGCGCCGACGCCGGTGAGCGAGCGGACCTCGATCTCGGCGTACTTGGCGGCGTTGTACTCCTTGCTCATGATCGTTCCGAGGTAGCCGCACAGGAAGCCGAACGGGATCGAGACGATGCCCGGGTTGCTGAGCGGGAACCACGAGAAGTCGATGTCCTTGAACAGGGACGTCGCGCTGCCGGAGACGACCGGCGAGAAGACGACCAGCAGCAGGGCGGACAGCAGACCACCGTAGATGGCGCTGACCGCGCCCGAGGTGTTGAACCTCCGCCAGAACAGGCTGTAGAGGATCGCCGGCAGGTTGCCCGAGGCGGCCACGGCGAAGGCCAGGGCCACCAGGAAGGCGACGTTCTGGCTCTGCGCGAGGATGCTCAGGCCGATCGCGATGGCTCCGATGACCAGGGCGGAGATCCGCGCCACCACGACCTCCTGCCGCTCGCTGGCCTGGCCGCGCCGGAAGACGTGCGCGTACAGGTCGTGCGCGAAGCTGGAGGAGGAGGCGAGTGTCAGGCCCGCCACCACCGCGAGGATCGTGGCGAAGGCGACGGCCCCGATGAAGGCCAGCAGGACCGTGCCGCCCACCGAGCCGAAGATCTCCTCACCGATCCGCAGGGCGAGCAGCGGCGCCGCCGTGTTGCCGCCCGGGTCCTGGGCGACGATCTCCTCCCGGCCGACGATGGCGCCGGCGCCGAAGCCGAGCACGAGCGTCAGCAGGTAGAAGGTGCCGATGATGCCGATGCCCCAGATCACGGACTTGCGGGCGTCCTTGGCGGTCGGGACGGTGTAGAACCGGATGAGGATGTGCGGCAGGCCGGCGGTGCCGAGCACCAGCGCGAGGCCGAGGCTGATCAGGTCGATCTTGCCGGCCAGGCCCTGCGCCTCGGTGCCGTACTTCAGGCCGGGGATGAGGTACTGGCCGGGGTTGCCCGCAGGGCCGCTGGTCGCGGCCGCCTGGCCGAGCAGCGCCGACAGGTTGAAGCCGAACTGGGCGAGCACCAGCACCGTCACCAGACCGGCGCCGGTCATGAGCAGCACGGCCTTGACGATCTGGACCCAGGTGGTGCCCTTCATGCCGCCGAAGACCACGTACACGATCATGAGGGCGCCGACGGCGATGATCGTCCAGATCTTGCCCGCGTCGGAGGTGACGCCGAGCAGCAGGCCGACCAGGGCGCCGGCGCCGACCATCTGGGCCAGCAGGTAGAAGATGCTCACCACGATGGTGGAGGTGCCGGCGGCGGTGCGGACCGGGCGCGGGCTCATCCGGAAGGCGAGCACGTCGGCCATGGTGAACTTGCCGGAGTTCCGCATCAGCTCGGCCACCAGCAGCAGCGCCACCAGCCACGCCACCAGGAAGCCGATCGAGTACAGGAAGCCGTCATAGCCGGACAGCGCGATGATGCCCGCGATGCCCAGGAAGGAGGCCGCGGACATGTAGTCGCCGCCGATGGCCAGGCCGTTCTGCACCCCGCTGAAGGACCGGCCGCCGGCGTAGTAGTCGGCGGCCGTCTTGGTCTGGCGGCTGGCCCAGACCGTGATGCCGAGGGTGGCCGCGACGAAGGCCAGGAAGAGGATCGTGGACAGGGTGGTCGAGCTCACTGGGTCTTCTCCTCCACCTCGTGCCGCAGCTTGTCGGCGATCGGGTCCAGCTTCTTGTCGGCGTGGCGGGAGTAGGCCCACGCGATCCAGAAGGTGGACACGAACTGGAGCAGACCCAGGACAAGCCCGACGTTGATGTCACCGATCAGCTTGATCCCCATGAAGTCGCGCGCCCAGCCGGACAGCACCACGTACAGGAGGTACCAGGCCAGGAACGCCACCGTCATCGGGAACGTCCACCGCCGGAAACGCCGCTTCAGCTCTTGGAACTCACTGCTCTGTTGCACCTCTTCATAGACGGACGCGTCATGTTCTCTAGTGGTCACGAGACCTCCACTGTGATGCGGATCACGCACACGGTAAGAGCGGTACGTACCCGCCGTGGAGTGCTCATGCGGCGCCCGTCGCCGAGCCGCCGACGAGCGGCGTTCAGCTGGAGAGCCGTTGCGGTGAATGGTCAATCCAGCGCGACGAACGGTAGATCGACCGCCGGGTCAGGCGACCCGGGCGAGCGCGCCGGCGAGGTCCTCGATCAGCGTCGCGGCCGGTTCGAGGCCGACCGACAGGCGCACCAGCCCCACCGGGACGCCCATGGTCGCCCGCACGCTCTCCTCGACGGACAGCGCGGGCGCGTTCACCAGGCTCTCGAAGCCGCCCCAGGACACGCCGACGCGGAAGTGGCGCAGCTCGTCCACGACGGCCGCGACCTCCTCGCGCGACTCGGTGTCCAGCTCGAAGCTGAACAGGCTGGAGAAGCCCGACATCTGGCGCGTCGCGATCCGGTGGCCGGGATGCGAGGGCAGCCCCGGGTGGTTGACCCGCCGGACCGCCGGGTGGCCCTCCAGGAACGCCGCCACCGCCAGGCCCCGCTCCTGGTGGGCGGCCATCCGCACCGGCA
This sequence comes from Nonomuraea sp. CA-218870, assembly GCF_050936535.1. Lineage (NCBI taxonomy): Bacteria > Bacillati > Actinomycetota > Actinomycetes > Streptosporangiales > Streptosporangiaceae > Nonomuraea > Nonomuraea sp. CA-218870. The sequence continues at coordinate 5,456,381 of NZ_JBNJMN010000001.1, forward strand.
GCGTGCGCAGCCCCCTGATGACCTTGGCCGCGTCGTGCGGCGACATGGCGGCCCCGTAGAGCTGGTACTCGGTCAGGGCCAGCGGCCTGATCAGCCGCGAAGGGCCCGCGACGACCCCGCCCACCAGGTCGCTGTGGCCGCCCGTGTACTTCGACAGCGAGTGCACCACCAGGTCCACGCCCATGGTCAGCGGCTTCTGGAAGATCGGGGTGGACCAGGTGTTGTCCATCACGGTGACCAGGCCGCGCCCGGCGGCCCAGCGGGTGACGGCCGGGATGTCGAAGATCTCGTACCGCATGTACGAGGGCGACTCGAAGTACAGCAGGCGGGTGTCCGCCGTGACGGCCCGGTCACAGGCGTCCAGGTCGCCCGCGTGCGTGTGGGTCACGCCGAACTTCTCCAGGTAACGCAGGAACTGGGTGGTCGGCCCGTACACCGCGCCGAGCACCAGCACGTGATCGCCCGCCGACACCAGCGAGGAGATCGTCGCGGAGATCGCGCCCATGCCGGAGGCGAAGCACTTGGCCCGCTCGGCCCGCTCCAGCGCGGCCAGCTTGCGCTGGGCCAGGTCGACGGTGGGGTTGGTGCCGCGCCAGTAGACGTACCGCTCGTCCTCGTCCCTGATCGCCTCGCCCAGCTCGGCCATGCCGGCGAAGGTGAACAGGGAGTTCTCGAAGATCGGCGGGTTGACCGCGCCCAGCATCCACGGCTCGTCCTCGCCGAGGCGAGCGCAGATCCATGCATCGTCCATGAGGGGACACTATGACCACCCGTGCGACCGGCATCCTCCAGGTGCTTCGCGAACGTGGGCTTCGAGGACCTCGCGCCGGCCGACGTGTTCAGCCCCGGCGTCACCGTGGTCCGCTACGACGTCGTACGGCTCGCGGGTTCAGCGTGGCCTTGTACGGGACAGGGCGCGTGCCGGCCCCAGCAGAAACACCTCTTGGGTGAGATCCTGGCCTGGGGCGGGTTCTACGTGCTCGCCGTCGGTGTCGTTCATCGGCCGAGCACGCGTAGGACGTGCACGATTCGGTCGGCTGTCGCGGTCACGTCGTCCACGGGGCCGATCTCGGGACCCCAGACCCAGCGGTACCAGCCCGTCATGACCGCGACCGCCGGGCGGCTTCCTCCGCGCGGGCGGCAGCCTGGCCAGGAGGCTCTTATTGAGGACCCGGGCCTATCCCCCGCTAACTCGGCCCTTCGGTGTCGAAGGTGGTGGCGTACTCGGTGCCGGGGTCGACGAGCACGCCGTAGCCCTCAGGGATGAGGTCGAGCAGGTCCTTTCCGGTGGCTGAGAAGAAGCGCGGCTCCGTCTCGCCCTTTCCTGCCGCCGCGAACGCGGCCAGCGCCTCGGGAAGGGTGAACGCCGGTACCAGCCCGGCCCCCGGTGGTCCCACGGCGACGACGCCGGGGCTCTCGGTGGCCTGGCAGTAGAGGCGGGTGCGCAGGAAGGCTTCGTAGGTGGACCTGCTCACCCGGACCGGCTCCTCGCCCGCCAACGCGGCGACCGAGTTCTCCAGCCGCAGCAGGTAGGCGAGCCAGCCGGAGCCCGCGCCACCTCTGGAGGCGGAGTTCGGGCCGTCCGTGAGGTCGTCGATCTCCTCCAGGACGAAGCCGGTGACGTGCAGGAACGCCGCCAGGACGTCCTCGGGGGCGCGCCCGGGACGCGGACGCGCCAGCACGGCCACCTCGCGAAGGTCCCGCCGCCGGCGTTCCACCAGCGCCACCTCGTCCCCGGAGTTAAGAGTCAGAGGCAGCCAGAGGCCGCCGTCGTCGGATCGGTGGAAAATGGCATGGAGCCGGTCGCCGACCTGGTGCTCGTTCAGGTGCAGCCGGGCGATCTCCCGGCAATCGCCGAGATCCGGCCACGAGTCCCCCCGCATGACGAGGAACGGCAGCTCCGGCCAGGGTCGCAAGGATTCCATGCGCTCGAGCACGCGGCGCAGGAAATCGCGGACGTCATGCTCGCTACGCGGTACCGGTGGATCCGGCATCAGATCGAGGAGCGGCTCCTCACTGCTCAGCGCCTCCTGGAGCGCCTCGTACAGCTCTTCCCGCCCGAAGCCGCTGAACGGCTCCAGCACCAGCCCTCGGGCCCTCCACCCGACGAGGTCGTCGTCGAGGACCGGCTTGAACTGCACGGTATAGAGCAGGGACCAGACCACGCGACGCCAGCCCCAAGGCGGCGGGAGATCACCCACTGATATATCCCTCCTTGCTCACGCCCGTGAAGTCGACTCCGGCACTTCTCAGACGGTCGATAGCCTGCCGTAGAGCCTCGGGACCTGGACGGTAGTGGCCGCTATGTCGGGAAATCGTCTTCAGCACTCCATCTTTCACTTCAACGTCTCCCGCTGCCGCCACTTCGCCGCCGCGCAGGAAGCTGGAGTGATGGAATTCGCCCACGACGTGTTTGGCGTTCGCGTACAGGTTCCCATATCGGTCCATCACGAAGATGGCGCGTCCCTTTCCCGAGAAGTGGGCATGCGCTCGGGTGGTGTCGAACGGCCTCCCGTAGACGTCATAGAGCTTTCCGTCGTGGATCACCAGCCGTCTGCTCGCCAGCTCCTTCTCGCCGAGGTAGCGCACCCCGGTGCGCTCCTCCCCCGCGTACCTGTCCCGCATCGGGATCGTCTTCAGCGGCGGGCCGTCGGCGGCGGTCCTGGGCGGGGGGATCGGGGATCCGTCCGGGAGGCGGGGGCCGGCCCGCGTGGCCGCGCCGGCGAGCCTGCCCGCGCGGGTGGCCACCCCGCCGCCGCCGAGCAGGAACTCGGGGATGAGGCGGCCGAACCAGCGGGCCGGTTCCTCGGTCAGCGTCTCCCAGCCGACAGCGGATTTCGCGAACTCCAGCGGGTGCTCGGCCGCGAACTCCCCCGCGTCGTACGCCGCCCGTGCGCGTTCCACCGGGCCTGAGGGGTTGGTGACGAGACCGCCCAGCGAGTGCTCCCAGCCGAACCGGGCGGCGCCGATGACGGCTTCCGCGGCGCCCTGGGCCAGGGGTACGGCCACGCGCTCCGCGTACTGGTGGGCGAGGCCGCCCGCGCCGGGCACGAGGCCGGCCACCTGGTCGGCCCAGAAGGCGCCGGCGCGGGACAGCGTGTCGGTAACCGCGCCGGTCGCCGCGCCGGTCGCCGCGCCGGTCGCCGGGTCGGTGGCCGACTGCGGGGGCGGCTGCGGCTGGGGCGTGGTCTTGAGCAGGTCGGCGCGGCGGCGGCGCAGGTCGGGGCGCTGGTCGGCCAGCCAGACGCCGGCGCGGGCGATGTCCTGGCCGGGCGCGCCGTCGAGGCCCAGCCGGACCAGCGTGGCGGCCAGGACCTGACCGGCCCGCTGCCAGGACTCGCCGACCTGGGCCAGTTCGGCGTCGATGGCGTGCATGAGGTCGGGGTCACCGCCCACGAAGCCGCCGGGCGGTTCGCGCAGCGGCGCGGGCGGACGGCCCACGCGCGGCGCGGGCGTCCCGGCCGGGTCGCCGCGCGCCGTGGCCAGGCGTTCGACCTGGTGGAAGGCCCCGGTGAAGGCCCGGCCGACCTCGCCGCACCGGTCCGTCAGCCCGGCGTGCAACCGGGCGGCCCGCGGGCCGAGCAGCGCGCCGTCGCCGAAGAGCCGGAACGCCCGGCGGAGCGCGTCGCCGTGCTCCTCGGCCAGGCGGGCGATGAGGCGCAGCGCCTGGGCGGCTTCGTCCGGGGTGGGCATCGCGTATCCCCCGCGGGGTCGGTGGACACGCCGAGCGTAGGAAGGGGACGCGGTCGTTACCCAGCGCTATGCCCGTTTTCTATGGGGCCGGGTGGGGGGTGGGCCGGTAGACGAGCTCCTGGGTGCGGCCGTCGAGGGTCCGGCTCTCCAGCAGTTCGAGGTCGAAGTCGCCCGCGCCGTGGAGGATCGGCTGCGTCCCGGTCCTGCCGCTGATCACCGGGAAGATCGTCACCTGGATCCGGTCGACCAGGCCGGCGGCCATCAGCGCCCGGTTCAGCGACAGGCTGCCGTGCGAGCGCAACGGCACGTCGGACTCCTCCTTGAGCCGGGTGACGACGTCGACGGCGTCACCGCTGACGACGGTCGCGTCCGGCCAGTCGAGGGGGCCGCGGAGCGTGGACGACACCACCGTCGTCGGCATGTTCCTCATCCGGCCGACCCACGGGTCGCCGACCGCGTACTCCTCGTTGTCCGACGCGGCGAGCATCTCCACGAACTGCCGGAAGGTGGTGGCCCCGAAGACCATCCGCTGCTCCTGGCCGAACAGGGCGAGACGGTGGGCGAGCAGTTCGGGGCCCTGCTTGCCCCAGTAGCCGCCCCAGTCGCCGTCGCCGCCGTAGGAACCGTAGCCGTCGAGGGTGGTGAAGATGTCGAAGGTGTAGGTGGCGGTCATGTCGTTCTCCTCAGGTGGGATTCGTCGGTGGTCTCCTGTTCCAGACGCTTCCGTCGCGTCTCCAGGAAGGCCCGTTCGGTGTCGTTGGTGGTCAGGCTGATCGCCTCGTCGTAGGCGGCGACGGCCTCGGCGGTGCGGCCCAAGCGGGCCAGCAGGTCGGCGCGGGTGGCGGGCAGCAGGTGGTAGCCCGGCAGGTCCAGCTCGTCGACGGCGGCCAGCGCCGCCGCCGGTCCGTGCACCTCGGCGACGGCGACCGCGCGGTTCAGCGCCACAATCGGGGTCGGCGTGTGCCGCAGGAGCTGGTCGTACAGGGCGAGGACCTGCGCCCAGTCGGTCGCCGGCCCGTCGGTGTGCACGGCGTTGATCGCGGCCTGCAGCTGGTACGGCCCGGGCTGGTTCCGGCGCAGGCACCGGCGTACCAGCTCGTGGCCCTCGGCGATCAGCTCCCGGTTCCACGACGACCGGTCCTGCTCCGCGAGCGGCACCAGTTCGCCCGAAGGCCCGACCCGCGCGGGCCGCCGGGCCTCGATGAGCAGGAGCAGCGCCAGCAGCCCCAGCACCTCGGGCTCGTCGGGCACCAGCTCGGCGAGTTCCCTGGCCAGGCGGACCGCCTCCAGGCACAGGTCCGTGCGCAGCAGCTCTCCCGACGTGGACGCGTACCCCTCGTTGAAGATCAGGTACAGCACGGCGAGCACCGAGGTCAGCCGATCGGGCAGCTCGGCGGGGCCGGGCACCCGGAAGGGGATGCCGGCATCGCGGATCTTCTTCTTCGCGCGCACGATCCGCTGCGCGACGGTCGCCTCCGGCACCAGGTAGGCGCGGGCGATCTCGGCGGCCTCCAGCCCGCCGAGCAGGCGCAGCGTGAGCGCGGTCCTGGCGAGCGGCGACAGCGCCGGGTGACAGCAGGTGAAGATCATGCGCAGCTGGTCGTCGCGCACCGGCCCCACCGGCGGCGGCTCGGCGGGCTGGTGCAGCAGCAGCGCCTGGGCGTGACGGGCCTCGCGGGTGGACTCCCGGCGCAGGCGGTCGATCGCCCGGTTGCGCGCGGCGGTCACGATCCACCCGCCGGGATTGGGCGGCAGCGCCTCGCGCCACTTGTCGGCGGCCACCGCGAACGCGTCCTGAACGGCCTCCTCGGCGAGCCCGATGTCACCGAGCACCCGCGTCAGCGTGGCCACGCACCGGCCGTACTCCGCCCGGTAGACGCCGTCGAGATCCATGCGCGCTCATCCCCGCCGGGCGTCCTGGAAAGGACGCACCTCGATCGGGGAGCGGCAGGCCAGCGCGCACTTCTCGGCCCAGGCCAGCGCCTGGTCGAGGTCCTCGCACCGGATCACCCAGAACCCGCCGAGCTGCTCCTTCGTCTCGGCGAACGGGCCGTCGGTCATCGTGGTCGTGCCGACGCCCGGGCGCACGACCGTGCTGGCGTGCGAGGCCCACGAACACCCAGCATCCGGCGGCGCGCATCTCGTCGGTGACCGCGTCCGTCCGGTCCAGCTGCGCCCGCATCTCGTCGTCGGGCAGCGGTGGCGCGCTCTCGTCGAACTGGACGGCGAGCAGATATCTCTTCATGTCGAACTCCTCGGCGGGGCCTCAGATGATCGGCCTGTCACTCCGGCCTCTCACCCTGGCTACGAACGGGCTCGACGCCATTCGACACCGCCGCGGAGAGAAATTCGGCGAACTTCGGGGCGACCCTAGGAGGACCGGGGCCGCCAGTCGCCGCGGTCGAGGTCGAGGTTCTCCGGGGTGTGCAGGCGTACCATGATCGTGCCCACGCCCCGGGGCACGCGGTGCTGCGTGCCGAGCGACACCATCACCATGACCAGGAACGCGATCGGCACCGTCCACGCCGCGGGCTGGGCCAGCAGCGCGCCCAGCATGCCGTCGTACGGGCCACCGGTGATCGTGACGAGGACCGCCAGGCAGGCCAGCCCGCCGCCGGCGAACAGCCCCGCCAGCGCGCCGGTCGTGGAGAGTCTCCGCCACCAGATGCCGAGCACCAGCAGCGGGCAGAACGACGAGGCGGCCACCGCGAACGCCAGCCCGACCACGTCCGCCACCGGCAGCGCCCGCGCCCACAGGGCCAGCACCAGCGGCACCGCCACCGCCATCAAGGTGGCGATCCTGAACGAGCGGACCCCGCCCTTGAGCAGGTCCTGCGCGATCACCCCGGCCACGGAGACGGTCAGCCCCGAGGAGGTGGACAGGAACGCGGCGAACGCCCCGGCGGTGACCAGCGCCGTCAGCAGGTCGCCGAGCGTGCCGCCGATCATCAGGGAGGGCAGGGTCAGCACCACGGTGTCCGTGCGGACCAGGCCGGGGGCGTACAGACGGCCGAGCCAGCCGTACAGGGCGGGCAGCAGGTAGAAAGCGCCGAGCAGCGACAGCACGACGAGCGTGGTGCGGCGGGCGGCCCGCCCGTCGGGATTGGTGTAGAAGCGGACGAGCACGTGCGGCAGCCCCATCGTGCCCAGGAAGGTGGCCAGGATCAGCGAGTACGTCGAGTAGACCTCGTACTCCCTGGACCCGCCCAGCGGGGTGAGCCAGACCGCGGTGTCCTGCGGGGTCAGCGAGGGCGCCCCGTCGGCCTTCCAGGCGAGCAGCAGGAACACCACCGGCACGGCGAGCGCGGTCAGCTTCAGCCAGTACTGGAACGCCTGCACGAACGTGATGGAGCGCATGCCGCCCGACAGCACGTTGAGCACCACCACGCCCGCCACGAGCAGCCCGCCCGCCCACACCGGGGCCCCGGTGATGGTCCGCAGCACCAGTCCGGCGCTCTGGAACTGCGGCATCAGGTACAGCCAGCCGATGAGCACGACGAGCACGCTGGCGGTCCGGCGCACCACCATGGACTCCAGCCGGGCCTCGGCGAAGTCGGGCAGCGTGTACGCGCCGGACCGGCGCAGCGGCGCCGACACCAGCACCAGCAGCACCAGGTAGCCGCCGGTCCAGCCGACCGGCAGCCAGAGCATGTCGACCCCGTGCGACAGGATGAGCCCGGCGACGCCCAGGAACGAGGCGGCCGACAGGTACTCGCCGCCGATCGCCGAGGCGTTCCACAGCGGGCTGACGGTGCGGGAGGCGACGTAGAAGTCGGAGGTCGTGCGGGAGACTCGGATGCCGAACGCGCCGATGAGCACGGTCGCCACCACGACGATGACGACGGCGGCCAGACTCATGAACGGTCGACCAGGTCGGCGAAGTGGCGTTCGTTCCGTTCGGCCTGGCGCACGTAGAGCCAGGCCCCGAGGACGAAGCCCGGGTAGATCAGGCCCGCCAGCACCGCCCACGGCAGGGGCACGCCGAGCAGGTGCACCTCGGCCAGGTCGGGGATGAGCAGGAACAGCAGCGGCAGCCCGCAGACCACGCAGGCCAGCACGGTGCACACGAACATGGCCAGCCGGAACTGGGTCCGCAGCAGGGAGCGCATGTAGACCTCGCCCAGATGCGTCTGCTCGTCGATCTCCCGGGTCGCCGGGTAGCGGGGCCGGCGCGCGGCGGCGGTGCGCGGGCTGGTCACCGCGACCCGGCGGCCGGGACGGGGTTCAGGGCTCACTGAGGTCTCCTGGGGGGCAGTGGCTCACTAGGATCTCCCCATCCGCCGCCCGGCTCATTCGGGCCGGTTGCGCCTGGCGCGGCGGACGAGCAGGTCGCGCAGCTCCCGGGTGTGGCGGCGGCTGACGGGGATCTCGGTGTCACCGACCCGGACGGTACACCTGCCGGAGTCGATGTGCAGCTCCACGATGTGCTTGACCGCCACCAGGTGGCTGCGGTGCACGCGGACGAACCCGGCCGCGGCCCACCGCTCCTCCAGCGTGGCCAGCGGGATGCGCACCAGGTGGCTGCCGGTGGCGGTGTGCAGGCGGGCGTAGTCGCCGTGCGCCTCCACGTAGACGACGTCGGCGCTCGACACGAACCGGGTCACGCCGCCCAGCTCGACCGGGATCGTGTCGACCTCGCCGCCGTCCACGGGCACGTCGGCCGAGACCGCCACTCTGCGGATCGCCTCGGCCAGCCGTTCCGGGCGTACGGGTTTGAGCAGGTAGTCCTCGGCCTTGATCTCGAAGGCGTCGACGGCGTGCTCCTCGTACGCGGTCACGAACACCACCCGGGGCGGATTGGCGAACTGGGACAGCAGCCTGCCCAGCACCACCCCGTCGAGGCCGCGCATCCTGATGTCGAGGAAGACCGCGTCGATCGGCCGGCCTTCGGCGATGGCCCGGTCCAGCAGGCGCAGCGCGGCCGCGCCGTCCCGTGCGGTGGCCACCTCGCCGATCCGCGGGTCGGCGCGGAGCAGGTAGGAGAGATCTTCCAGAGCCGGAAGCTCGTCGTCCACCGCGAGGACCCGAAGTAGTGCCATGTACAGTGATAAAACAGACAACAAAGATCCAGGTCAACGGGCCGAGACGCCTGGGTGATACTTCGGCAACCTGACGTTGACCTTCGTGCCCGCACCACGGCCCGTCTCGACGACGAGTCCGTACTCGTCCCCGTACACCTGGCGCAGCCGCTCGTCCACGTTGGCCAGCCCGACGCCGCCCTCGGGAGCGATCTCACCTGCGAGGATGCGCCGCAGCTTGTCGGGGTCCATGCCCAGCCCGTCGTCCTCGACGCTGATCCGGCACTCTGCGCCGGCGTCCTCGGCCGTGATCGCGATGCGGCCCACGCCGTCCTTGCTCTCCAGGCCGTGCCTGACCGCGTTCTCCACGAGCGGCTGCAGGCACAGGAACGGCACCGCGACCGGCAGCACCTCCGGCGCGATGCGCAGCGTCACCTGGAGCTGGTCGCCGAAGCGGGCGCGCTCCAGGATCAGGTAGCGGTCGATGGAGCGCAGCTCCTCGGCGAGCGTGGTGAACTCGCCGTGCCGGCGGAAGGAGTAGCGGGTGAAGTCGGCGAACTCCAGCAGCAGCTCCCTGGCCCGCTCCGGGTCGGTGCGGACGAACGAGGCGATCGTGGTGAGCGAGTTGTAGATGAAGTGCGGTGAGATCTGCGCGCGCAGCGCCCGCACCTCGGCCTCCATCAGCAGCGTGCGCGAGCGGTCCAGCTCGGCCAGCTCCAGCTGCGAGTCCACCCAGCCGGCCACCTCCTGGGCCGCGCGGACCAGGCCGGCGGAGGCGTGCTGGCCGTAGGCGGCGAGCGTGCCGACCACCCGGTCGTCGGTGGTCAGCGGCACCACCACGGCCTGCCTGATCGGGCATTCGAGCAGGTCGCAGGAGATGCCGAGCACCTGTGTGCGGCCGTCCTTGAGCGTCGCCCTGGCGTGCTCGAACGCCTCGCCCGCGTGGTGCTCGCCGTCGCCGTCGTAGACCAGCAGCCGCTCGCCGTCGGTGATGGCCAGCGCCGGGGAGCCGAGCAGCCGGCGCAGGTGACGCGAGGCGCGCTCGGCGCCGTCGGCGGTCAACCCCGCGCGCAGCGGCGGCCCCGCGAGCGAGGCGGTGTGCAGCGTCTCGAACGTGGCGCGCTCGGCCGGGCTGGTGCCCAGCTCGCGCCGTCCGCGCAGGACCCGCCAGAGCACGACCGCGGGCACGGCGACGATCGCCGCCACCACCGCGATGCCCACCAGGAGCTCCACGGCTCAGCCCGCGGCGAGCGCGCCGGTGACGCGGCCGGCGTAGTCCCGCGCCTCCTCGGGGGAGGCGTACCGGGTGCGCGGCCAGAAGAAGCCGCGCAGGCCGTCCTTGGGGTTGCGCGGGACCACGTGCACGTGCAGATGGGGGACGCTCTGGCTGACGCGGTTGTTCATCGCCACGAAGGTGCCGCCCGCGCCGAGGCCCTGCTCGACCGCGCGGGCCATGGCGCGCACCCGGTCGAAGAACGGGCCGACGTCGGCGAGGTCGGTCAGCGTCTCGACGTGCGTCCTCGGCACCACCAGCACGTGGCCCTTGAAGACCGGGCGGGAGTCGAGGAACGAGACGGCCACCTCGTCCTCGTGCACCAGGGTGGCGGGCCGCTCCCCGGCGATGATCTCGCAGAACAGGTCGGTGCTCACCGGCGCACCCTACTCCACGTCACCGCCGGGGTCGCTCTCCCGGCCGGTCAGCCGGGCAGCGAATCGGGCTTCGGCGGGTCCCTCGGGTCCGCGTACGGCTCCCGCTCGACCGGTTCGCCCGCGGCCACCCGGCGCTCCCGGATCAGCTCGGCGTCCAGCTCGGCGCCGAACAGCAGCGCCATGTTCGACAGCCACAGCCAGACCAGGAAGACCACGACCGTCGCCAGCGTCCCGTACGTCTTGTTGTAGGAGCCGAAGTTCGCCACGTACACGGCGAAGCCGGTCGAGACGAGCAGCCACAGGACGACGGCCAGCAGCCCGCCGGGCGTGAGCCAGTGCACCCCGGGATGCCGCACGTTGGGCGCCGCCCAGTACAGCACCAGGATCAGGCCCACCGCGATCAGCGCCAGCACGGGCCACTTGGCCACGTTCCAGACGGTCACCGTGGTGTCGCCCAGGCCGAGCGCCTCCCCTACGACGCGGGAGAGGTCACCGGTCAGGGTGACCGCGACCGCCGCGGCGGCCATGAGCACCATCAGCATGACCGTGAGCCCGACCCGCAGCGGGGTGAGCTTGTAGAACGGGCGGCCCTCGTCGATGTCGTAGATCTGGTTGCACGCCCGGATGAAGGCCGCGATGTATCCGGACGACGACCACAGCGCGACCACCAGGCCGACGACCGCGGCCAGGCCCGGCCTGTTGGCCTCCTCGACTCCCTGCAGGCCCTGGGTCAGCAGGTCGCGCACCTCGGCGGGGGCCAGCGTGACCACGCTCCCCAAGAGCGTGCTCGCGTGCTGCTGGCCGAAGAAGCCGAGCAGCGACACGAGCACGATCAACGCCGGGAAGATGGACAGCACCGCGTAGTAGGTGAGCGAGGCGGCCAGGTCCTGGACGCGGTCGTTCTTGAACTCCACGGCGGTGCGCTTGACCACCCGCCACCAGGACCTGCCGGTCAGATCGGTGGGGTTCCGGGGGATTTTCACGTCAGGCCCGGCGGCGCCACTTCGTCACCCAGGAGGACTCCTGGCGGCGCCTCCTGGACCGGCGCACGAGCACGGCGACGACGGCGCCGGCCGCCGCGACGAACAGCATCGGCCGCACCGCGCCCTGCCGGGGCGCGGCCTCGTAGACCCTGGCCCTGAGCTCGGTGGCCGTGCCGGACACCTCGGCGGCCTTGGCCTTCGCCGTGCCGGACACCTCGGTCGCCTTCGCCTTCGCCGTTTCCGTCACCTCGGCCGCCTTGGCCTTGGCGGTGCCGGTCATCTCGCTCGCCCTCGATCTCGCCGTGCCCGTCATCTCGCTCGCCTTCGACTTGGCCGTGTCCGTCATCTCGACCGCCCTGGCCTTGGCCGTGGCGGCCATGGCGCCCGCCCGTTCCCTGGCCGCCTCGGCCGCCTCCGCCGCGCGGCTCTTGACGTCCGCCTTGTGGGCCAGCGCGCTCACGGTGTCACCCAGTTCCCGCCGGGTCTCCTCGATGCTCGCCCGGACCCGTTCCTCCTCGTCGTCGCCCGAGCCCGGCTCGCGCCCGTGCCGGGAACGGCCCGTACCGGACCCGGCGGTGGCGCCCGAGGACCCGCCGCGCAGCGACTCCTCCTCCACGGCCCGTGACCGGACCGCGTCCGTGCGGTCGTCGGGCTCCGGCGCCTCGGGGATGAACGTCTCGTGCGCCTCCCGGCGGGCCTCCGCCTCGTGCGCGTTCTCCGCCGCGCCCGGACGGGTGGGCGGCACGTTGATGGACTCGGGGTCCGTCGGGGTGCCCACCGTCGCCCTGCGGGACCCCACTTCGCCCGCGTGCTGGTCGTCGGAATATCCGGGGTTCGTCTCACTCATCGGTGCGCTCCCTCCTTGACCGCGTCGATGTCGGCCTTCACGCTCGCGATCGTCTGCTCGGGGACGGGCGGTGTCGCCTTCTGGACCTGCTTCTTGCCGGCCAGGCCCAGCACCGCCGCCGTGACGAGGAGCACCACGGCCACGATCGCGGCCGCCAGCCACGCCGGCATGACCAGCGCGAGAAGCAGCACGATGGCGGTCACGAGCACGGCTGCGCCGAAGAGCCCGACGATGCCCGCCACGCCGACCACGCCGGCGCCCATGCCGGCGCGTCTGCCCTTCCGCGTGATCTCCAGCTTGGCCAGTCGCAACTCGTCCCTGACGAGCCGGGAAACCTGCTCGGACAGGTCACTCACTAGTTTCTGGGTGTCGTTCACGGCGTCGCCTCCTCCGTCGAGGAGTGCGCCTACCCACCTGTATCGGCTTCTATCACGCGTACGCGGGCCGGTGATCAGCCACGATTCCCCGCGTCATCCGCGCAGACCCAGGCAGCGCGACCGCTCCGCGGCCGCGCTGCGGCGAGGGCTCTCAGCGCTTGGCGCCGCGCAGCAGCAGGTCGACGACCTTCACGATTGGCGACTTGGGCGTCTCACACCAGGCGTCGGGGCGCTTCGGCTTGCTCCACGGAGAGGGAAGCTCGCACGAAGGAGCCTGCGGCTTCGGTCGCTCGCACCACGATCCGGGAGGATTCATACCTTCAGTCTACAACCGGGCCTCCGGCTTGCCGGGGGCTCCGTCGACCGTCACCTGCCCGCTGGAGGGCGGGTAGCCTGCCGGGGTGCTGGTCGTACACGGGGTGTGGGCGGGGGACGGGGTCGCTTTCTGGGGGGAGCGGCCCGTGCGCGAGGCGGGCCGTCCCGGCGCGCACCCGTACGCCGCGCCCGTCCCCGCGCTGCTGGAGACGCTCGGGATCACCGAGGCGGCCGAGCGGGAGCTGACGCTGCTGCTGCCCGGCTCGGCGAAGGAGCCGGCGCCCTCCCCCGAGACCGGGCGGCCGGTGACCGCGTCGCGGCCCGGGCTGCGGGCCTGGCGGGTGCCCGCCGTCGTGCCGCCCGTCCCCGAGGCGCTGCGGGCGGTGAGCGGTTACGACGGCAGCGCCACCGTCCGTCACTGGGCCGCCGTCGCCGCCTTCGCCCGCGATCTCGTACGGCACGGCCGGGTCATTCCCCGGCTCGCCGGGCCCGGCGAGGGTTCCCGTGCCTGCCGGGCGGTGTGGGAGCCGGTGGTCACCCGGGGCGACGCCGCGTACTTCAGTGAACTGGCCCTGGCCATGCCGCCCGCGTGCCGTACCTCCGCGGTGGAGCGGCCGTCCGGGGAGGTGCTGTGGGAGGCGCTCGGGGCGTTCACGGACGCCCTGGCCCGCGCGGCGCTGAGGGAGCCGGCCGGCGGGCCGGCCGTGACGGCGCGTGAGCGGTGGATGGCCGCGCTGACCGGCCCCGACAGCTCGTGCCCGGACGTGCCGGGGCTGCGGGAGGAGCTGGAACGCTGGCGCGAGGCGGTGGTGACCGCGGAAGGCGCCGCCCGGGTGTGCTTCCGTCTCCTCGAACCGGAAGCACAGGCGGAGTCCGACGGGGCGCGGGTGGAGGGTCACGCGGAGGCCCGGGATCCTTCCGGGCGCGGGTGGCGGGTGGAGCTGGCGTTGCAGGGGGTGGAGGACCCGAGCCTGTACGTGCCGGCCGCCCGGGTGTGGGCCGGGGAGCCCGTGGCCGGAGTGCCGGGCCCGGCCGAACGGGAGCTGCTGGCCGGGCTCGGCCGGGCGGTGCGGCTCTATCCAGAACTGGAGCGGGCACTGCGCGTGGCCGAGCCGTGCGAGCTGGTGCTGGACACGGCGGGCGCGTTCGGCTTCCTCAAGCAGGCGGCGCCGCTGCTGCAGGCCGCCGGGTTCGGGGTGCTGCTCCCCCGCTGGGCCGGGCGGAACCGGCTGGGGCTGAAGGTGACGAGCCGGAGCAGAGGGCCGGGCGCGGCCGCCGGGCAGGGGCTCGGGCTGCGTGACCTGGTCGACTTCCGGGTCGACCTCGCCGTGGCCGGGGAGACGATCGGCGAGGAGGAACTGGCCGAGCTGGCCCGGCTGAAGGTACCGCTGGTGCGGGTGCGCGGCCGGTGGGTGGAGCTGGACGAGCGGCAGCTGGCCGCCGCGCTGAAGGTGGTCGGCGGCGAGCGGGGCGGCTCCGCGCCGGCCGGTGAGCTGCTGCGCCGGGTCATCCGCGGGGACGGCGAGCTGCCGCTGCTGGAGGTGGACGCCGACGGGGTGCTCGGCGACCTGCTGTCGGGCGAGACGGAGCGCCGGCTGCGGCCGCTGGCGACGCCGGCGGGCCTGGACGCCGTGCTCCGGCCCTACCAGAAGCGGGGCCTGGCCTGGCTGAGCTTCCTGTCGGGGCTGGGGCTGGGCGGAGTCCTCGCGGACGACATGGGGCTGGGCAAGACGATCACGACGCTGGCGCTGCTGGTGCACGAGGGCGAGGGGCCGACGCTGCTGGTGTGCCCGATGTCGCTGCTGGGCAACTGGCAGCGGGAGGCGGCCCGGTTCGCGCCCGGCCTGCGCGTGCTCACCCATCACGGGCCGGGCCGCGACCCGGCGCTGATCGCCGGCGCCGATCTGGTGCTGACCACGTACGGCACCGCGCAGCGCGACCTGGAGACGCTGCGGGAGATCACCTGGCGGCGGGTGGTGTGCGACGAGGCGCAGGCGATCAAGAACAGTGGCACGCTCCAGGCCAGGGCGGTCCGGGCGATCCCGGCCGCGCACCGGCTGGCTCTGACCGGCACCCCGGTGGAGAACCATCTGGCCGAGCTCTGGTCGATCATGGAGTTCGTCAACCCCGAGCTGCTGGGGACGCGGGCCGGGTTCAGGGAGCGGTTCCAGGAGCCGATCGAGGCGCGGCAGGACGAGCAGGCGGCGGACGCCCTGCGGCGGGCCACGGGACCGTTCGTGCTGCGCCGGGTCAAGACGGACAAGTCGGTGATCACGGACCTGCCGGAGAAGCTGGAGATCAAGGAGTGGTGCCCGCTCACCACCGAGCAGGCGTCGCTCTACCAGGCCGTCGTGGACGACATGCTGGGCAGGATCGACGGCAGCGAGGGCATCGAGCGGCGCGGGCTGGTGCTGGCCACCATGGCCAAGCTCAAGCAGGTCTGCAACCATCCCGCCCACCTGCTCAAGGACGGCTCCCGGCTGAACGGCCGGTCGGGCAAGCTGCAGCGGCTGGAGCAGCTCGCCGAGGAGATCCTGGCCGAGGGCGAGAAGGCGCTGCTGTTCACCCAGTACGCCGAGTTCGGCGCGATGCTCCAGCCCTACCTGGCCAGGCGGCTGGACCGGCCGGTGCTCTGGCTGCACGGCGGGCTGCCGAAGAAGGCCCGCGACCGGCTGGTGGACCGCTTCCAGGGCGACGGCGAGCCGATGCTGTTCCTGCTGTCGCTGAAGGCCGCGGGCGTCGGGCTCAACCTGACCGCGGCCAGCCACGTCGTCCACGTCGACCGCTGGTGGAACCCGGCCGTCGAGGACCAGGCCACCGACCGGGCCTTCCGCATCGGCCAGCGCAAGAACGTGCAGGTGCGCAAGCTGATCTGCGCAGGGACGCTGGAGGAGCGCGTGGACGAGCTGATCGAGCGCAAGAAGGCGCTGGCCGAGCGGGTGGTGGGCACCGGCGAGGACTGGCTGACGGACCTGTCCACGCGGGAGCTGCGCGAGGTGTTCCGGCTGACGTCGCAGGCGGTGGCCTGAGGTGGGGCACGGAACCCCGATCAGGGTGGAGGGCGGCATCCGCGCCCGGTCCAGGCGCGGCTCGATCGGCTCGGCGTGGTGGTCCAGGCGGTTCATCGACATCCTGGAGCGGATCTGCGACAAGGGCCGGCTCTCCCGCGGGCGCGGCTACGCCAGGGCCGGGCAGGTGCTGTCGATCGACCTGTCGCCCGGCCTGGTGTCGGCGAGTGTGCAGGGCTCGCGGCGCGCCCCGTACGAGGTGACGATCGCGATCGAGGCGTTCGGCGAGGAGCGCTGGGCCTCGCTGGAGCGGGCCATCTCCGGGCAGGCCGTCTACCGGGCGAAGCTGCTGGCCGGGGAGATGCCGGAGGAGATCGAGGAGCTGTTCGCCGCGCTCGGCGTCGACCTGTTCCCGCGTGATCTGGACATGGGCTGCTCGTGCCCCGACTGGGGGTTCCCGTGCAAGCACGTGTCGGCGGTGCTCTACCTGCTGGCGGAGTCGTTCGACGAGGACCCGTTCCTGGTGCTGGCCTGGCGCGGACGGGGCCGGGCGGAGCTGCTGGGCTCGCTCGCCGCCAGACCCGCCCCCGGAGCGCCGGAGGTGGCGGACGTGCCGTTCGCCGAGCGGCTGTCGGACTTCTACGCGCCGGGCGGCGGCGCGCGTCCGCCGGAGCGCCGCCCGGCGGCCCCCGACCTGCTGCCGCGGCTCTTCCCGCCGCCCGCCGACCTGGCGCCCGCCCTCATCGAGGCCTACCGCCGCCTGGGCGGCGGCGAGGACGCCGGCTGACGGGCCGGGGTCAGCGGTCCTCGAAGCCGGCCGGGACCATCACCCGCACGCCGTTGGGCACCACGCGGAGCCGGATCGGGGTGCGCAGCCGCACCTCGCCGTCCACGTCGGCGGCCATCGGCGGGTCGGTCTCCAGCAGCATCTCCGTGCCGGTCACGAACGGGCCGCCGGCCAGGCTGCGCCACCGGCCGGTGGTGGCGCGGGCCAGCGTCTCGACGAGCAGCCGCAGCTTCTTGCCGGAGCCGAGCTGGTAGGCGACGAGCATGCCGTTGTCGATGCTGATGTCGCGGGCCACCTGCCAGCCGCCGTGGAAACGGCCGTTGGCGATGTTGAGCTGGTGGGTGAGCAGCTCGTGGCGCTCCCCGTCGACCGTGATGTAGGCGCGGAACGGCCGATGGCCGGGCAGGATCGTGAGCGCGGTCAGCGGGTAGGCGGGCCGGCCCAGCCACCGCTTCAGCCACGGCTTGACCGTGCCCGCCACCTCCACCGACACCCCGAAGCTGGCCAGGTTGGCGAACGGCCGGTCGTCGGCCATGCCGAGGTCGATGTCGGCCACCTTGCCGGTGGCGAACACCCGGATCGCGCCCGCGAGGTCGAGCGGCAGGCCGAGGCTGCGGGCGAAGTTGTTGGTGGTGCCGAGCGGCAGGACGCCGAGCGCCACGTCGCGGTGGGCGACGTGGCGCACCGCCGAGGAGAGCGTGCCGTCACCGCCGCCGACGATCAGCAGGTCGGGGCCCGTCGCCAGGGCCGTGTCGAGCAGCTCGCGCAGCCGCTTCGGGTTGTAGACGCCGATCTCGGCCAGCGGCTCGAAGCCCGTCTCGTGGAGCTGCTCGATCACCTCGAAGTAGTGGCGGCGGCCACGGCGGGAGCGAGTGTTGATCACCACTGCCACGCGGCGATCCTTCAGGATCGCCGCGGTGTGCTCGGCCTTGGTGCGCAGTTCGCTCATGGTCATCAATCGTAGGCGCACAAGGCGCTGCCTTCGGCCGCATCCGAGAGGTGCGGGAGGGCCGCCGGTGGTGGCCCGGCGGCCCTCGGTGATCACTTCTTCGGCGGGGTCACCTGGACGATGGCGCCCAGGTCGCCGGGCAGCGGCGTGACGAGCTTGATCCGCACGCCGAGCGCCTTGCCCTCGGCGCCC
This sequence comes from Nonomuraea sp. CA-218870, assembly GCF_050936535.1. Taxonomy (NCBI): domain Bacteria; kingdom Bacillati; phylum Actinomycetota; class Actinomycetes; order Streptosporangiales; family Streptosporangiaceae; genus Nonomuraea; species Nonomuraea sp. CA-218870. The sequence continues at coordinate 5,474,200 of NZ_JBNJMN010000001.1, forward strand.
GGGTCGCCGGAGCCGAGCACGTGGCCGCCGCCGATGTCGGCGCCGTAGAACTCGGTGGCCGGGGTGCCGTCCACGTTCACCACGCGGGTGCTGTACATCTGGTCGTCCTTGGACGGCACGACGGTGGAGGCGTCGAAGTCCCGGTAGTACAGGGCGCCGTCCTGGACCTCCAGGCCGGGGTACCAGGTCTTGGCGTCGGTGAACTCCTTGACGCCCTTGAGCGCCCCGACCTGCGTGCAGTACTCGCTGAACGGCTCGTCCGGCGCCTCCAGGCACTCCTTGAGCGGGTAGGTGCTCTTGAACGAGAACGCCGCGTTGGAGGTCTGGGTGCGGCCTTCCATGTTCTTGTGCCTGGTCGGGTCCTTCCCGGCCGCGGCGCCGGTGCGGCGCAGCGGGTCGAAGTGGGAGTCGACGAGCAGCAGGGTGCCCTTGGAGCCGATGCTGGGCGGCGCCTCCAGGTTGTTCACCAGCACGTTGTTGGTGTAGGTCGAGTCGCGGTACCAGACCAGCAGGCCGGGCGCGTTGTACTTGACCTTCTCCACCTTCCACGCCCCGTCACGCGAGTACGTGGTGTCGTAGGCGTACTGCAGGCCCTTGTCGAACCCGTCGAAGTTCCGCCATTCGGCGAGGTAGAACCGCTGGATGTCGCGCTCGCCGTTGTTGATCGTCCAGCCCTGGCCGCTGGTGTTGGTGAACGTGCCGCCGGTGGCGCGCCAGCCGTTCTCGCCGCTCTCGACGTCGTCGCTCCAGACGGCGGCGCCGTCGCTGGTGAGCTGGAAGTCGTCGACGTGCCAGCCGCGCGGCGTGAAGGCCGCGTCGGTGTTGTACGCCAGCCGCAGCTTGACGGCCTGGCCGGCGAACGGGGTCAGGTTGACGTAGTCGTGCCGCCAGCCGGCGGTGTCGCCGGTGATGCCGTACTTCTTGCCGCCGAAGGTCGCGAGGTTCTTGTTCGGGTCCGGGTAGTCGTCGGGCGTGGTGATCTCGTTGCCGGCCTCGTCGAAGACCTTCTGCTGGGCCCAGGTGGCGCCGCCGTCGGTGGACACCTCGACGAAGCCGTAGTCCCAGTCGGACTCGATCTCGTAGTTGTTCCACATCCAGAACCGCACGTCCGAGCCGGCGGGCACCTGGAGGTCGCGGGTCAGCGAGACGTTGGCCCATTCCTGGTCCATGCCGGACCACCAGGCGTTGCTCCCGCTGTGCGGGTCGACCATCTTGAGCGGCTCGGAGGCCAGGTTCACCCGGACGCCGTCCTGGGTGAGCTTGGGTGTGCGGGACGCCTGGCCGACAGTGACGAGGCTCTGGCGGTCACCGGGGTCGAACACCTTCGGATCGGCCCAGCCGAGCACCCACTTGCCCCACAGGCTCATGTGGGTGGGCATCGACTGGAAGATCGGCCCGGAGTGGGAGCCGCTGGACATCAGGTCCCAGAAGTCCACCGCGGAGCTGCCCGCGCCGGAGGTGTCGTACAGGTCGGGCAGGCCGAGGTCGTGGCCGTACTCGTGGGCGAAGACGCCGACGCCGGAGTCCTCGGGCTGCACGATGTAGTTGGAGATCTTCATGTCGGTGCCGGGCACCTGGTAGCCGCCGGCGACCGCGCTGGAGTGCGCCCAGATGGCGTAGGTGCCCTCGGCGCCGCCGTCGGAGGACTTGTCCTTGCCGGCGTGGACCAGCACGAGGTGGTCGATCACGCCGTCGGGCTCGGCGAAGTTGCCGTCGCCGTCGGCGTCGGAGACGTCCTCCAGGTCGTAGTCGGCCCAGGGGAAGTCCGGCTGGGCCTGGGCGAGCACGTTGACGGCGTCGACGGCGAGCTGGCCGGCGCCGAGCGGGTTGTCCGGGTGGCCGGACATGTCCTGGGGGTCGCCGCCGCAGGCCGCGGCTCCGTACCAGGCCTCGGAGTGCGGGGCCTTGATCCAGCCGACGGCGGAGCCGGTGACGGAGTAGGCGCCCTTGGACATCTCCTCGTACATCTTCTTCAGCGTGTAGCCGGAGATGTCGATGCCGGGCTTGCCGTCGCGCGGGTCCTTCAGGTCCTTGCGGACGCGCTCGGTGATGCCCCGGTCGGTGTAGAGCATCTTGTTGAAGTGCTCGGGGCTGAAGTCCGGGACCCAGAACGAGTTGTTGTCCTTCTGCGGCAGCGTGGCCGGGTCGGGGATCTTGTTGTGCAGGGGGCCGTTGAGCAGCGTGCCGGGCGGCTCCACGACGCAGTCGTCGGGCGGGCTGTCGACGGTCCGCAGCCTGTTGTAGCCGGAGAAGTCGTCGTTGGCGTTCTCGTTGAACTCGACCAGCAGCGTCAGCAGCTTGGCGGTCCTGGTCTGCTTGGACTTCTTGAAGATGAAGTCGGCGGGGTTGCGGCCGGTCCTGAGTGCCTCCTGCTCGCGGGCGGCGAGCACGCGGGCCGCGGCCGGGTTGCCCATGCGGTACTTCTGGTCGATCTCACGCGCGCGGGAGCGTGAGCGCTTGTCGCCGCCCGGCACGCCGGGGTCCTCGGGGGTGACCTCGTCGCGGGGCGGGGTGTAGTTGATGTAGTAGTCGGACGGTCCCGGCTGGTAGCGCGCCACGGAGGACGCCTGGGCACCGGGCGCGGTGAGGACGGCGCCGAGCAGTGCCGTGACCGCCGGGATCACGACTAACACGCGTGTCTTTCCTGACACCGAGTTCTCCTTCCGCCCGGAGCCGCCGGGCGATGGCCGGAGGGTTGCACAGCGGACGGTAGACCTCGGATAAACTACGCGTAAAGACACGGGTGGAATTGTCACGAAACAAGGACATTCACCACAGCAACCCCGCTGCGGTGACCGAGCCCGCCAACGCGGCGCCGTAGCACGCGACCGCGATCACCGCATCGAACCTCGCCAGGCCGAACAGCTCCTCCGCGGTGTGGCGGATCCGGTGCGCGGCGTGGAAGAGGCAGAGCGCCACCACCGCCACCACCGCCGCCCGCACCGCCACGGGGTCGAGCAGGGCCGTCAGGCGCGCGGCGGACGGCCAGTCGAGCACGCCCAGCGGCATCAGCACGCCGAACAGCAGCACGAGCACCGGCAGCAGCAGGGCCGCGACCACGCCGCCGCCGCTGAACAGCAGCCACAGGTACGCCTCCGCCCGCCGTCTCACGGCGACCGCAGCACGACGTACGCGACGATCGCGGAGACCAGCAGCCAGGCCGAGTGGTTGCCGCCCTGGATCATCCAGGCGGGGACCCGCCAGCCGTCCAGCCGCACCACGGTGGCCCTGGGGGCCAGGTTGAGGAACGTGAGCGCGTGGAAGCCGGTGGCGGCCAGCGCCACCCCGTTGATCGCGATCATCCAGGGCTGCCGGGCGAGCGCGACGAAGCCGTCGTACCCGCCGCCCGCCAGCGCGGCGATCATCAGCAGCAGATACGCGACCGCCCAGGCGACGAACACGCTGGTCAGCTCGCGCAGCACGAAGAGCGCGTAACGCCGGGAGCGGGTGAACCAGAGCCGGTCCCTGCGGGGGACGTAGGCCCCGGTCATCGCCGGCTCCACGGCAGCACCGAGCGGAGCGCCGCCGTCAGCTTGTAGCGCTGGATCGCCTCGGCGGGGTCGACGTGCTTGGGGCAGGCGTTCGTGCACTCGCCGACGAACGTGCACCCCCAGACGGCGTCCTCGTGGCCGAGCACGTCGAACCGGTCGTCCATGTCGCGCGAGTCCAGGTTGTAGCGCTGCGCCAGCGCGATCGCCGCGGGGCCCAGGAAGTCCGGGTCGAGCACGTACACCGGGCAGGCCGAGTAGCAGAGCATGCAGTTGACGCACATGCTGTACTGCTTGTACGCGTCGAGCTGGGCCGGGGTCTGCGCGTACTCGGTGGTCAGCGGCAGTTCCTCGCCCTCCCTGACCAGCCACGGACGCACCGACGACAGCTTGGCCAGGAAGTCCTCGATGTCCACCACCAGGTCCCTGATGACCGGGAACCCCTTCAGCGGCTCGACCCTGACCGGTCCCGTCCCGTACTCGGTGAGGAAGGTCCCGCAGGTCAGCCGGGGTTCGCCGTTGACGGTCATGCCGCACGACCCGCAGATGCCCATCCGGCACGACCAGCGGAACGACAGCGTGCCGTCCAGCCGGTCCTTGACGTGGGCGAGCCCGTCGAGCACCGCCCAGCCGGGCCTGAGTGGCACCTCGTACGAGACGAACACCGGCTCCGCGTCCTGCCCGGGGCGGTACCGGGCCACTTCCAGGCGGATCGACTCCTCAGTCACGGCCGTAGACCCTTTCCCCTGGCGGCCAGCGGGTGATGGTGACGGGCAGCAGCCCCACCGAGGGGGTGCCGTCGGGGGCGCGGTGGACCAGCGAGTGCGCCAGGTAGGCGCCGTCGTCCCTGGCCGGGAAGTCGGTGCGCTGGTGGGCTCCGCGCGACTCCTGCCGGTTGAGCGCGCAGGCCACGATGGTCCGCGCCACGTCGAGCATGGCCCGCAGCTCCAGCAGGTTGATCAGCTCGGTGTTGAAAGCGGTGCTGGCGTCCTCGACGCGCGGCTCCAGCGCGCGTTCGCACAGGTCGGCGAGGGTGTCGGCGGCCTTGGCCAGCACGTCGCCGCCGCGGTAGATGCCGGCGGCGCCCTCCAGCGTGTGCTGCATCTCCTCGCGCAGGTCGGCGATGCGCTCGCCGTGGGCGCGGCCCTCGCGGGCGCGGGCCAGCCGCCGCCGCTCGTCGTCGCCCTGGCTGCGCAGCGCGGGCGCCTCGCCGTCGCGGTGCGCGCGGGCGAACGCGGCGGCGGCGAGCCCGGCCCTCCGGCCGAAGACCAGGATCTCCGGCAGCGAGTTGGAGCCGAGCCGGTTGGCGCCGTTGATGCTCACGCAGGCGGTCTCCCCGGCCGCGTACAGACCCGCGATCGGGGTGGCCCCGTCCAGGTCGGTGTGGACGCCGCCCATCATGTAGTGCACCACGGGCCGCACCGGGATGAGGTCGGTGGCCGGGTCGAGGTTCTGGTAGCTGCGGCACAGCTCGCGCACGAACGGGATGCGGGCCTCGATCTTGTCCTCGCCGAGGTGGCGCAGGTCGAGGTGGACGACGGGCCCGTACGGGGTGTCGGCCGTGCGTCCTTTGCGCTGCTCGTGCACGAACGCCTGGGAGAGCCGGTCGCGCGGGCCCAGCTCCATGCTGCGCAGCTTCGGGGCGGGGGCGGGGGTGCCCAGGTCGTAGTCCTGGAGGTAGCGGTAGCCGTCCTTGTTGACCAGCCAGCCGCCCTCGGCCCTGGCCGCCTCGGTGATGAGGATACCGGTGAACGGCAGCCCGGTCGGGTGGTACTGGACGAACTCCATGTCCTTCAGCGGCGCGCCCGCCCGGTAGGCCAGGGCCATGCCGTCGCCGGTCTTGATGGCCGCGTTCGTGGTGAACGGGAAGGCCCGGCCGCAGCCGCCGGTGGCCAGGATGACGGTCCTGGCGGGGATCGCCTCGACCCTGCCGGTCCTGAGCTCGACGGCGATCACGCCGTGGACGCGGCCGTCGTCGACGACGAGCTGGGTGACGTACCACTCGTCATATCTCACAATGTCGGGATATTTCAGGGTGGTCTGGAAGAGCGTGTGCAGCAGGTGGAACCCCGTCTTGTCGGCGGCGTACCAGGTGCGCATCCGTTTCATGCCGCCGAACGGGCGCACGGCGACCCGCCCGTCCGGCTCCCTGCTCCACGGGCAGCCCCAGTGCTCCAGCTGGATGAGCTCGCTGGGCGCCTCGGCCACGAACGCCTCCACCGCGTCCTGGTCGCACAGCCAGTCGCCGCCGGAGACGGTGTCGTAGCAGTGCTCGTCGAGGGTGTCGCCGGCCCCGATCACCGCGGCGGCCCCGCCCTCGGCGGAGACCGTGTGGCTGCGCATCGGATACACCTTGGACAGCACGGCCACGGTCAGTGCCGGATCGCTCTCGGCGACCGCGAGGGCGGCGCGCAGCCCCGCCCCGCCGCCGCCGACGATGAGGACGTCGATCATGCGATCAGCTCCCGCGGTCGGGCTCGATCGGGTCCTTCACCCGCCTGCCGTCGTGGCGGACGGCCGACAGGTGGATGCTTCCGTCGTGGTACTCGTGCCGGATCCGGCGGCAGCCGCAGTCGAACAGCTGGTCGCGGATGATCAGGCCGTAGCCGTCGTCATCGACGAAACGCTCGCCTCCGGACTTCTTCCCGCAGGGGGCCGGCTCGGGGGTGAAGGGGATCTTCATGCCGGTCATCGCCGATCTCCTTAGATAGGCGACTGAAGGGGCGGATCTCTACACCCACCCAAGCACTGCGATCCCGTACGGGAAAGGTCAGTCAGGTGTTTCGCCGAGTCGCGCGCGCTCGCGCGCCGTCTCCTGGGCCTCCTTCAGCTCCGGCTTGCCGTCCGGCGGGTAGTGCAGGTCGAAGGCGGGCCGCTCGGAGCGGATGGGCGGCATGAAGGAGAAGTTGTGCCGGGGCGGCGGGCAGCTCGTGGCCCACTCCAGGGAGTTGCCGAACCCCCACGGGTCGTCCATGGTGACCTTCGGCGCCCGTCTGGCCGTCTTCCAGACGTTGTAGAGGAACGGCAGCGTGGAGGCGCCGAGCAGGAACGCCCCCACCGAGGAGATCTCGTTGAGCAGGGTGAACCCGTCGCCGGCGGCGTAGTCGGCGTAGCGGCGCGGCATGCCCGCCCAGCCCAGCCAGTGCTGCACCAGGAACGTGGTGTGGAAGCCGATGAACAGCGTCCAGAAGTGCAGCTTGCCGAGCCGGTCGTCGAGCATCCGGCCGGTCATCTTGGGCCACCAGAAGTAGAACCCGGCGAACATGGCGAACACCACCGTGCCGAACACCACGTAGTGGAAGTGCGCCACCACGAAGTAGGAGTCGGTCACGTGGAAGTCGAGCGGCGGCGAGCCCAGGATGACGCCGGTCAGCCCGCCGAGCAGGAACGTGACCAGGAACCCGATCGCGAACAGCATGGGCGACTCGAACGACAGGTGGCCGCGCCACATGGTGCCGATCCAGTTGAAGAACTTCACCCCGGTCGGCACCGCGATCAGGAAGGTCATGAAGGAGAAGAACGGCAGCAGCACCTGCCCGGTGGGGAACATGTGGTGCGCCCACACGGTCATCGACAGCCCGGCGATGGAGATCGTCGCGCCGACCAGGCCGATGTAGCCGAAGATCGGCTTGCGGGAGAAGACCGGGATGACCTCGGTGATGATGCCGAAGAACGGCAGCGCGATGATGTAGACCTCGGGATGGCCGAAGAACCAGAACAGGTGCTGCCACAGGATCGGCCCGCCGACGGCGGGGTCGAAGATGTGCGTGCCGAAGCGCCGGTCCGACTCCAGGGCCAGCAGCGCGGCGGCCAGCACCGGGAAGGCCATCAGCACGAGCATGCTGGTCAGCAGCACGTTCCAGGTGAAAATCGGCATCCGGAACATGACCATGCCGGGCGCCCGCATGCCGATGATCGTGGTGATGAAGTTGACCGACCCCAGGATCGTGCCGAGACCCGCCAGCGCCAGCCCCATGATCCACAGGTCGCCGCCGGGACCGGGAGAGTAGGCGGCCGTGGAGAGCGGCGTGTAGCCGAACCAGCCGAAGCTGGCCGCCCCGCCGGGGGTGAAGAAGCCGCTGACCGCGATGACGCCGCCGAACAGGAACAGCCAGTAGCTCACCATGTTCAGCCGGGGGAAGGCCACGTCGGGGGCGCCGATCTGCAGCGGCATGACCACGTTGGCGAAGCCCGCGAACAGCGGGGTCGCGAACAGCAGCAGCATGACCGTGCCGTGCATGGTGAACATCTGGTTGTAGGTCTCGGCGTCGACCACCTGCAGCCCCGGCGCGACCAGCTCCGCCCGGATGACCATCGCCATGACCCCGCCGATCAGGAAGAACCCGAACGAGGTGATCAGGTAGAGGTAACCGATCACCTTGTGATCGGTGCTCGACAGCCAGGACGCGATGATCGTCCCGGTGCGCCGGCGCCTGACCCGGTCGAGCGAGGTCTCGCGGACGGTGGTCACGGCTGCTCCCTCCCGTAGAGGTGAACTATTTACCCATTCCACGTCAACGATCGCTCGCCGTGAAGCCGTTTGCCCGAAGATTGCCCTCGTGCGCACTTCCCGGACGCCCGCGCTTCCCGGATCGTGGACGCGGGGCCGGGACCGGCCCGCGGATCTCCTATCCTTCGTAGGCAACCTGATCGGAGGAGAGATTCGTGACCGCTTCGCGTGACTACGCCGCCCTGGCCCAGCGTGGGCTCTCGCTCGACCTCACCAGGGGGAAGCCGTCGCCGCGTCAGCTCGACCTCTCCAACGACATGATCAAACTGCCGACGTCCTACCGCACGGCCGGCGGCACGGACGCCCGCAACTACGGTGACGTGCAGGGCCTGCCCGAGCTGCGCGAGCTGTTCGGCCCGCTGCTGCAGGTGCCGCCGGCCCAGGTCGTCGTGGGCGGCAACGCGAGCCTGGCGCTGATGCACGACACGGTCGTGCACGCGCTGCTCAGCCGGCTGCCGGGCGCCGAGCGGCGGTGGGTGGAGGAGCCGGAGATCACCTTCCTGTGCCCGGTCCCCGGCTACGACCGCCACTTCACGATCTGCGAGCGGCTCGGTATCACGATGGTGGCCGTGCCGATGGGCCCCGACGGCCCCGACATGGACGTCGTGGAGCGGCTCGTGGCGAGCGACCCGAAGGTCAAGGGCATGTGGTGCGTGCCCAAGTACAGCAACCCGTCCGGCGTCGTCTACAGCGACGAGACCGTGCGCCGGCTCGCCGCCATGCCGGCCGCCGCGCCCGACTTCCGGATCTTCTGGGACAACGCCTACGCCGTCCACCACCTGACCGACAGCCCCGCCGAGCTGGCCGACCTGCTCGCGCTCTGCGCCGAGCACGGCAACCCCGACCGGGCCTTCGTGTACGGCTCCACCTCCAAGGTGACGCTGGCCGGGGCGGGCGTGTCGTTCTTCGGCTCGTCCCCGGCGAACACGGAGTGGTTCCTGGCCAACACCCGCAAGCAGTCGATCGGCCCGGACAAGCTCAACCAGCTGCGCCACGTCGAGTTCCTGCGCGACGCCGACGGGGTGGCCGCCCACATGCGCCGCCACGCCGAGCTGATCGCGCCCAAGTTCGAGCTGGTCGACCGGGTGCTGACCAAGGAGCTCGGCGGCCTGGCCTCGTGGACCAGCCCGCGGGGCGGCTACTTCATCAGCCTGGAGGTGCCGCACGCCGCCGAGGTGGTGGCCAGGGCCAAGGCGGCCGGCATCGCGCTCACGCCCGCCGGGGCGACCCACCCCTACGGCAAGGACCCGGACGACCGGGTGATCCGGATCGCGCCCACCTACCCCGAGCTGGACGAGCTGGAGCAGGCCATCATCGGCCTGACCGTCTGCGTCCGCCTCGTGGCCGAGGAGCGCGGCTGATCAGCGCGTCCCGCCGGGGCGCCGGAAGCCGAAGATGTACTCGCGCGTCTCGTGCGGGTGGAAGGTGACGTCCACCCCGGGCTCGAAGACGACGTTGTCGCGGGAGCAGTAGCACAGGCTCTCCCAGACGACGTACGCCTTCGCCCGGGCGGGCCCTTCGGCCTCGTCGCGCCTGCGCGCCCCGTACGCGCCGAGCACGAGCAGCAGCCCGACCCCCCAGAAGACGCCGGTCAGGCAGAACGGCGCGAGCAGCACCTCCGCCCAGCCGGAGAACTTGCCCATCGCGATCACCAGCGACACGACCAGGTGCAGCAGGGCCGCCACGCCGAGCAGGATGTAGCCCTGGTTCCTGGTCCAGGGCGCGTAGTGGCGGCTGGGGAACGACAGCCAGACCGCGAGCTGGGTGCGGCTCATCAGGTGCTTGGACGCGCCGAGCGCGGCCCGCGAGGGCAGGTCGGCGACCTCGCGCTCGCCCGGCAACCTGACGCGGCCGATCCGGTAGGTCGTGCCCGCCGCCACGACTCCCGGCACCGCCACGACCTGATCGATCAGCCCGCATGCCGGACACTTCACTTCCATCCGCCGCAGTCTCTCCGTAAAGCGGCACTCCATGCAAACCGTAGGGTTCTTCTTGTGAGACCCATCGACGCCCTGATGAGTTCCCTGCCGGACGGCCGGGTCGTGACCGACCCCGACGTGATCGACTCCTACGCCCGCGACCGCACGTTCGTGGAGCCCGGCAGGCCGCTCGCCGCGGTGCTGGCCGCTTCCCGCGACGACGTGGTGGCCACGCTGCGCTGGGCGAGCGAGCACCGGGTGCCGGTGGTGCCGCGCGGCGCGGGCACCGGCCTGGCCGGCGGGGCCACGGCGGGCGACGGCGCGGTCGTCCTCTCGCTGGCCAGGATGGACGCGATCAGGGAGCTGTCCCCCGCCGACGAGATCGCCGTGGTCGAGCCCGGCGTCATCACCGCCGACCTCGACCGGGCCGCCAGGAAGCACGGGCTGATGTACGCGCCGGACCCTTCCTCGTACGAGATCTCCACGATCGGCGGCAACCTGGCGACGAACGCGGGCGGGCTGCGCTGCGTCAAGTACGGCGTCACCCGCGACTCGGCGCTCGGCCTGGAGGTGGTGCTGGCCGACGGGCGGATCCTGAACACCGGGCGGCGCACCATGAAGGGCGTCACCGGCTACGACCTGACCGGCCTGTTCGTCGGCTCCGAGGGCACGCTGGGCGTGATCACCGCCGCCACCGTGCGGCTGCGGCCGGTTCCCGCGGCGGCGCCGGCGACGTTCGCGGCCGAGTTCGGCTCGCTGCGCGACGCGGGCGCCGCGGTGTCGGCGATCATGGCGGCGGGCTGCCAGCCGTCGCTGATGGAGCTGCTCGACCGGGCCACGCTGGAGGCCATCGACGACTGGCGCAACATCGGCCTGGAGGCGGGCACGATGGCCATGCTCATCGGCCAGTCCGACGCCTCCGACGGCCAGGCCGCCGTCGCCCGCATGGAGCGGCTCTGCCTCGACAACGGCGCCACGTTCGTGGCCGTCTCCTCCAGCCCGCAGGAGACCGAGGAGCTGATCGGGCTGCGCCGGATGGCCTACCAGGCCAAGGAGCGGCTCGGCGCGTGCCTGGTCGAGGACGTGTGCGTGCCCCGCTCGGTGCTGCCCGACATGATCGGCGCGATCGAGGCCGCCGCCGCCCGGCACGGCGTGCGCATCTGCACCGTCGCGCACGCCGGCGACGGCAACCTGCACCCGGTGTTCGTCTTCGAGCACGGTACGAGCGAGCCGCCGCCCGAGGTGTGGGCCGCGGCGGACGAGGTGTTCGCGCGGGCGCTGAAGCTGGGCGGCACGCTCACCGGCGAGCACGGGGTCGGCGTGCTCAAGCGGCGCTGGCTGGACCTGGAGACGTCGCCGGTGGCGCGGGAGGTGCAGCACGGCATCAAGGCCGTGTTCGACCCGCTGGACATCCTCAACCCGGGCAAGGCGATCTGACAGCGCCGTTCACCAAGACGTGACCTCGGTCACCATCGCGGTGACGACCTGCGGGGAGACGCTGACAAGCGGACGTCAGATCCGAGAGATATTCCAGGTAGCGACTCATCCCAATAGCCACGCTGGTAGCGTTTTGCACCAGCGATTGTTCTGTATGGGGGTCCGGGGTGAGTCAGTTCCAGCCGTTGATGGCGGACGACCCGCAACGGCTGGGCGCGTTCGAGATCGTCGCCCGGCTCGGTGAGGGTGGCCAGGGTGTGGTCTACCTGGGCAGGACCGCGTCCGGCGAGCAGGTCGCCGTCAAACTCCTGCACAACGCCCTGACGGCCGACCAGGACGCCAGGAACCGCTTCCTGCGCGAGGTGGCGGTGGCCCAGCGGGTCGCCCGGTTCTGCACCGCGACGGTGCTCCACGCCGACCTGGAGGGCAGCAGGCCGTACATCGTCAGCGAGTACGTGCCGGGGCCGTCCCTGCGCGAGCTGGTGATCAACGAGGGCCCGCGCCGGGGGGCGGCGCTCGAACGGCTGGCGATCAGCACCGCGACCGCGCTGGCGGCCATCCACCGCGCCGGGATCCTGCACCGCGACTTCAAGCCCGCCAACGTGCTCATGGGCCCGGAAGGGCCCGTGGTGATCGACTTCGGCATCGCCCGCGCCCTCGACGCGCCCGGCGCGACCGCCACCGGCATGGCCATGGGCACCCCGTCCTACCTCGCCCCCGAACAGCTCACCGGCAGCGCGCCGGTGTCGGAGGCGGCGGACGTGTTCGCCTGGGGCGTCACCATGGCGTACGCCGCCACCGGCAAGCCGGCCTTCGGCGCCGACTCGATCCCGGTCGTGATGAACCGCATCCTGCACCAGGAGCCGCAGCTCGGCGCCATGGAAGGGCGGCTGGCCGAACTGGTGGCGCTCTGCCTGTCGAAGGATCCGGCCCAGCGGCCGTCGGCCGATCGGCTGATCGTCGAACTGACGGGGCAGCCGGCGCCGAACGCCGCGATCGAGCCGGTCCCCGCCCCGCCGAGCCACCTTCCTTACGAGCCGACGCCGTACCTCTCCTCCCCCGCCCCGCCCTTCGGCGGAACGCACCACAACGCCCCCCACCAGCCGAGCCACTTCGGCATGGGCCAACCCGGAGCCGGCCACCCCGGCGCCGGGCAGCCGGGCCTCAGCCAGCCGGGCCTCAGCCAGCCGGGTGTCGGACAGCAGGGTGTCGGACAGCAGGGTGTCGGACAGCCGGGTCTCAGCCAGCCGGGTGTCGGACAGCCGGGCATCGGCCAGCCCGGTGGAGGGCAGTCCGGGGTGAGCCAGCCTGTTCCCGGCCATCCTGGTCAGCCCGGCGCGCCACAGGCCCCGTGGATGCCGGGCGCCGACCCCATGCCGCACACCGGCGCGTACGGCCCGATGGGCCCCGGCACGCCGGGAGTCCCCGGCGGGCCGGGCGGACCGAGCGGGCCGGTCCCCGCCGCGCCAGGCCCGCACAGCGGACCCGGCGGACCGATAGGACCGATAGGACCCGGCGGCCCGGTGGGACCCAGTGGCCCAGTAGGACCCGGTGCGCCCGGTCTCCACGGCGGGCCCGGTGGACCTGGCCTCCCTGGTGGACAGCGTGGACCCGGTGGCGCGCCCGAGACCACGGGCGGCGACGCCGCCGGTCCCGGCGGGTACCCCGGGATGCACGGGCACCCCGGCATGGGCGCGCAGCCCCCGTTCCCGCAGCACTCCGGCCACTCGGGGCCCACCCCCCACGGTGGCCCCGCCTACGGCGGGCACGGTCAGCCGCCACCCGTCCCCGGCCAGAACGCTCCCGGGCAAGAGGGCTATGGGCCAGGTGGTCCGGGACAGAGTCTCGGACACGGAGGGTTCGATCAGAGCGGGCTCGGTCAGGGCAACGCTGGGCAAGGCGGTCCGGGTCAGGACGCTGGGCAAGGCGGCTCCGGTCAGGGTGGCTCGGGTCAGGGCGGATCCGGGCAAGGCGGCTCCGGTCAGGGCGGATCCGGACAGGGCAGGTCCGGGCGAGGTCGTCGCCGGCAGGGCGGTTCTGGAGGCAAGGAGCCTCGGGAGCCGATGTCCAAGCAGCGCCGGACGCTCACCTTCGCCCTCTCCGGCACCGCCGCCGCGGCGCTGCTCGTGGTGGTCGGCGCCGTCCTGGTGCAGGCCAACGCCACGTCCACGCCGGTGCGCAACGTGGACAACGCCACCGCCACCGCCCCGGTCACGGCCGAGCCGGTCCCGGACACGTACTCGCCCGTCCCCACGCCGGAGCTGGAGTCGCCCAAGCCCACCAGGACCAAGAAGAAGAAGCCCGAGGACAGCGCCACTCAGGTGCCCGACTCGGTCACGATCCCCACGACCCGCCCGACCACCCGCAAGCCCTCGCCTTCGCCGACGAAGACGAAGAAGAAGCGGGACACCGTCGTCGAGCCGGACATCGAGCCGACCGTGTACCCCACGAGCGGCGGCGGGGAGACGAGCCTGCCGACCAAGCCGCGCCCCAAGCCGCTGATCAAGAACACCACGAACGTGGTCGCCCTGTGCGGCTCCGGCTACCAGGTGATCAACCAGCGCAAGCTCGCTGACAAGTCGGGCCGGGACGCCGCCGTGGTCTACCTGCTCTACCACACCGGTCAGGGCAGGAACTGCGTGGTGACCAAGTCGCTCTACGTCCACGCCGCGAAGGTCCAGATGGACGTCCGCCTCCAGGTCAAGGGCGGCTCGACGGCCACCGACCCGGGCCGCTACACGAAGTACGCCGGCCCGGTCCGGCTGGCCGCCAAGCAGAAGTGCGTCATCTGGGGCGGCTCCTTCGAGGGCGTGAGCTGGAAGTCCGGCTGGAGCCACTGCGGCTGATCCCGGGGGCCGCGACCGGTTCGGGGCCGCTCCTCCTCGCGGAGGGGCGGCCCCTTCTCATGCGGAGAGGATCGCGCTACCGTTCCTGACGTGATCGTCAAGTCGCTCACCCGGCGCGGGAGACGCACGCGCGCCGCGCTCCTGGGCGCGGGGCGTGAGGCGTTCGAGGAGTGCGGGTACGACGCGGTACGGGTGGACGACGTGTGCGCGCGCGCCGGGGTGTCGCACGGCACGTTCTACACGTACTTCGACTCCAAGGAGGCGCTGTTCGCCGAGGTCGCGGGGGCGGTGGTGGGCGAGATGTTCGCGGCGAGCGCAGTCGGCCCGGCCGCGCCCGCCGACCCGTACGCGCGGATAGCCGCCGCGAACCGGCTCTACCTGCGGGCCTGGGCGGCGAACTCGCGGCTGGTGCGGATGCTGGAGCACGCGGCCACCGTCGACGACCGGTTCGGCGGCCTGCTGCTTGAACTGCGCGAGGTGTTCGTGCGGCGCGGCGAGGACGGCCTGCGGCGGCTGCAGGAGCAGGGCCTGGCCGACCCGTCGCTCGACCCGAGGCTGACGGCGATCATGCTGGGCGGCATGGTGGAGCACTTCGCGCACGTCTGGCTCGACCTGGGCGAGCCCGCGGGCGAGGAGGCGGCCGTGGACCACCTCACCCGGCTCTGGGCGCGGGCCATCGGATTGACGTCGCCGTCAAACTCAGGGGAGGCAGCGTGATCGTCAGCAGGCTCGACACCGGCGGCGGCGACTACGCGCGCCGCCGCGAGGCGATGCTCGCCAAGCTGGCGGAGCTGGACGCCGAGCACGCCAAGGCGGTCGCCGGCGGCGGCGCCAAGTACGTCGAGCGCCACCGGGCGCGCGGCAAGCTGCTCGCCCGCGAGCGGATCGAGCTGCTCGTCGACCCGGACTCGCCGTTCCTGGAGCTGTCGCCGCTGGCCGCCTGGGGCAGCGACTTCCCTGTCGGGGCGAGCGTGGTGACCGGCATCGGGGTGGTCGAGGGCGTCGAATGCCTGATCAGCGCGAACGACCCGACGGTGCGGGGCGGCGCGTCCAACCCGTGGACGCTGCGCAAGACGCTGCGGGCCGCCGACATCGCCATGGAGAACCGCCTGCCGTACGTGAACCTCGTGGAGAGCGGCGGCGCCGACCTGCCGACCCAGAAGGAGATCTTCATCCCGGGCGGCCGGATCTTCCGCGACCTGACGCGGCTGTCGGCTGCCGGGATCCCGACGATCGCGCTGGTGTTCGGCAACTCCACGGCGGGCGGCGCGTACGTCCCGGGGATGAGCGACTACACGGTGATGGTGCGCGAGCGGGCCAAGGTGTTCCTGGGCGGGCCGCCGCTGGTCAAGATGGCGACCGGTGAGGAGTCCGACGACGAGTCGCTGGGCGGGGCCGAGATGCACGCCCGGGTGAGCGGCCTGGCCGACTACCTCGCCGCCGACGAGCACGACGCGCTGCGCATCGGCCGCCGCGTCGTCCGCTCGCTCCACTGGCGCAAGCGCGGCGCCGAGCCGTACCCGGTGCGGGAGCCCGCCTACCCGGCCGAGGAGCTGCTGGGGATCGTGCCGGAGGACCTGAAGGTGCCGTTCGACCCGCGCGAGGTGATCGCCCGGGTGGTCGACGGCAGCGCGTTCGAGGAGTTCAAGCCGCTGTACGGGCCGTCGCTGGTGACGGGCTGGGCGCGGCTGCACGGCTATCCGGTGGGCGTCCTGGCCAACGCCCGCGGGGTGCTGTTCAGCGCGGAGTCGCAGAAGGCCACCCAGTTCATCCAGCTCGCCAACCAGACCCGCACCCCGCTGATCTTCCTGCAGAACACCACGGGTTACATGGTCGGCAAGGAGTACGAGCAGGGCGGCATCATCAAGCACGGCGCCATGATGATCAACGCGGTGTCCAACTCGACCGTGCCGCACCTGACCGTGGTCATGGGCGCCTCGTACGGCGCGGGCAACTACGGCATGTGCGGTCGCGCGTACGGGCCCAGGTTCCTGTTCAGCTGGCCGAGCGCGAAGTCGGCGGTGATGGGCCCGGCGCAGCTCGCCGGGGTGCTGTCGATCGTCGGCCGCGCCGCGGCGGAGGCGCGCGGCCAGGTGTACGACGAGGAGGCGGACGCGGCGATGCGGGCGATGGTGGAGGCGCAGGTGGAGGCGGAGTCGCTGCCGTTCTTCCTGTCGGGCCGGCTCTACGACGACGGGGTGATCGACCCGCGCGACACCCGGACGGTGCTGGGCCTGTGCCTGTCGGCGGTCAACAGCGCGCCGGTGCCGGAGCCGGCCGGGTTCGGGGTGTTCCGGCCGTGATCAGGCGTCTGCTGGTGGCGAACCGGGGCGAGATCGCCCGCCGGGTCTTCCGTACCTGCCGTGAGCTGGGCATCGGCACCGTGGCCGTCTACTCCGACGCGGACGCCGGCGCGCCGCACGTGGCCGAGGCCGACCTGGCGGTGCGGCTGGCCGGGGTCACCCCCGCCGAGACCTACCTGGCGATCGACCGGGTGATCGAGGCGTGCCGGGTGGCGGAGGCGGACGCGATCCACCCGGGGTACGGGTTCCTGTCGGAGAACGCGGAGTTCGCCGGGGCCGTCCTGGACGCCGGTCTGACCTGGGTCGGGCCGCCGCCGGAGGCCGTCGCGGCGATGGGCTCGAAGACCGAGGCCAAGCGGCTGATGGCGGAGGCCGGGGTGCCGGTGCTGCCGACGCTCGACCCGGAGTCGCCCGGCGAGTTCCCGGTGCTGGTCAAGGCGTCGGCGGGCGGCGGCGGGCGCGGCATGCGGGTGGTGCGCGGGCCCGCCGAGCTGGCGCGGCAGGTGGAGTCGGCGCGGCGGGAGGCGCGGGCGGCCTTCGGCGACGGCGAGGTGTTCGTCGAGCCGCTGCTGGAGGGGGCCAGGCACGTCGAGGTGCAGGTGCTGGCCGACCGGCACGGCACCGTGTGGGCGCTGGGCGAGCGTGAGTGCAGCGTCCAGCGCAGGCACCAGAAGGTGGTCGAGGAGTGCCCGTCGCCGGGGGTGACGCCGGAGCTGCGGGCCCGGCTGGAGGACGCGGCCGTCCGGGCCGCCCGCGCCATCGGGTACGTGGGGGCGGGGACGGTCGAGTTCCTGGTCGCGGGCGAGCGGGTGGCGTTCCTGGAGATGAACACCCGGCTGCAGGTCGAGCATCCGGTGACCGAGCTGGTGTACGGGGTGGATCTGGTCCGGCTGCAGCTGGAGGTGGCCGAGGGCGCCCGGCTGCCCGCCGCGCCGCCGGGTCCTGGCGGGCACGCGGTGGAGGCCCGGCTGTACGCGGAGGATCTCGCGTACCTGCCGCAGTCGGGGACGCTGCACCGGTTCGAGGTGACCGGCGCGGTCCGGGTGGACGCGGGGGTGGAGAGCGGGTCGGTGGTGCCGCCGCACTACGACTCCATGCTGGCCAAGATCGTCGGTTACGGGGCCACGCGGGGCGAGGCGGTGCGCAGGCTGACCGCGGCGTTGCGGGGCGCCCGCCTGCACGGCGTCACCACCAATCGCGACATGCTCCTCCAGATCCTGACAAATCATGATTTCGTGAGGGGCGACACCCACACAGGCTTCCTCGACGAGCACCCGCCCACGGCTCCCCCGCCGCCCGGCGACCAGGAGGCGCTGGCCGCCGCGCTGGCCCTGGCCGCCGCCAACCGCGACCGCGCCCCGGTCCTGCGCGCCCTCCCCTCCGGCTGGCGCAACGTCCGCTCGCAGCCCCGTACGGCCCGCTTCGAGGAGACCGAGGCCGTCTACGACCCGCTGCCGCCCGGCACCATCCTGATCGCGGCGGCTCCCCTGTCCTCCCCTGCCCACGCGCCCGCTCTTCGGACCGGCTCCGATGGTGGGACCGGCCTCTCTCCCGGCCCTCTTCCGATCGGTCCGGACGGCGGGGCGTATCGGGTGGTCCTGGAAACGGACGGGGTGCGGCGGGCGTTCGAGGTGTGCTGGTACGGCGACGGGAAGGTGTACGTCGACGGCCCGCGAGGCGCCGCCGTGCTGACACCGGTGCCGCGCCTGCCGGAGCCCGTCGAGCACGTCGCTCCCGGCTCGCTGCTGGCCCCCATGCCGGGCAGCGTGCTGCGGGTGGAGGTGGGGCCGGGTGACCGGGTGGCGAAGGGAACCCCGATCCTGGTGCTGGAAGCGATGAAGATGGAGCACGCGGTCACCGCCCCCGCGGCGGGCGTGGTCGCGACCGTGCACGTGGAGAAGGGCCGGCAGGTGGACGCGGGCGCCGTGCTGGCGATGATCGAGGAAGAGGATCCATGACGGAGCTGGTGCACAGGAGCCTGGCCGGCGGGGTCGCGACGCTGACCCTGGACTCGCCGAAGAACCGCAACGCGTTGTCCACCGGGCTCCTGGCCGAGCTGGACTCCCATCTGCGGCAGGCGCTCGACGACGACGCGGTGCGGGTGATCGTGCTGACCGGCGCGGGGCCGGTGTTCTGCTCGGGCGCGGACCTGAAGGAGCAGCGCGACCCGTCCGCCGCGCCGGTGACGACGTCGCTGCCGGACATCCTGACCATGATCTGGAAGAGCCCGAAGCCCGTGGTGTGCCGGCTCAACGGCACCGCCCGCGCCGGCGGCCTCGGCCTGGTGACGGCGTGCGACTTCGCGATCGCGCCCGACACGGCGACGTTCGCGTTCTCCGAGGTGCGGCTCGGCGTGGTGCCCGCCATGATCGCGGTGCCGGTGCTGCGCCGGGTGAACCCGCGGGCCGCGGCCGAGTACTTCCTGACCGGCGAGGTCTTCGGCGCGGCCAGGGCGGTGGAGATCGGCCTGCTCAACCGGGCGGTGCCCGAGGAGGAGCTGGACGCGACCGTACGCCACTACACCGAGATGCTGGTCAAGGGCGGGCCGGAGGCGCTGGCGATCACCAAGGTGCTGGTGGGCGAGCTGCCCGCGGTGCCGTTCGAGGAGGGGCTGCGGCGGATGGCCGAGCTGTCGGCCGAGCGCTTCACCTCCGAGGAGGGCCAGGAGGGCATCGCCGCCTTCATGGCCAAGCGCCCGCCCCGCTGGGTCCCGTGAGCCGCGCCGTGCTCCGGGTGGCGAACTGCAGCGGCTTCTACGGCGACCGGCTGTCGGCGGCCCGCGAGATGGTCGAGGGCGGCCCGATCGACGTGCTCACCGGCGACTGGCTGGCCGAGCTGACCATGCTCATCCTGGCCGGGAACCGGCTCAAGGGCCGCCCCGGCTACGCTCCCACGTTCCTGCGCCAGCTGGAGGACGTGCTCGGCACCTGCCTGGAGCGCGGCATCAAGATCGTGTCCAACGCGGGCGGGCTCGACCCGGCGGGCTGCGCGGAGGCCGTGCGCGAGCTCGCCGCCCGGCTGGGCCTGTCCGCCAGGGTCGCGCACGTGGCCGGCGACGACCTCGTGGGCCGCGACCTGGACCTGGTCAACGCCGACACCGGCGAGCGGCTCGCGGCCGCCCCGCTCACGGCCAACGCCTATCTCGGCGGCCGGCCCATCGCCGCCGCCCTGTCGGCCGGAGCGGACGTGGTGGTGACCGGCCGCGTCACGGACGCGGCCCTGGTGACGGGGCCCGGCATCTGGCGGTACGGGTGGGGGCCGGACGACCTCGACCCGCTCGCGGGCTCGGTGGTCGCCGGCCACGTCATCGAGTGCGGCTGCCAGGCGACGGGCGGCAACTACGCGTTCTTCCAGGACGTGCCGGACCTGGCGCACTGCGGCTTCCCGATCGCCGAGCTGCACGCCGACGGCTCGTGCGTGATCACCAAGCACCCCGGCACGGGCGGGCTGGTCTCGGTCGGCACGGTAACGGCGCAGCTGCTGTACGAGATCGCGGGCCCGCGCTACCCAGGACCTGACGTGGTGGCCCGGTTCGACACGATCCGCCTGGAGCCCGACGGCCCCGACCGGGTCCGCGTCACCGGCGTCCGCGGCGAGCCGCCGCCCGGCACGCTCAAGGTCGCGGTCAACTACCCGGCCGGCTACCGCAACACGATGACCCTCGTGCTCACCGGGCTGGACGTCGAGGACAAGGCCCGGGTCGCGGAGGAGGCGATCTGGGCGCGGATCCCGAAGGACTCCTTCGACCAGGTGGACGTCACGCTCACCGGTCACGGCCTGCTCAGGATCACGGTCATGGACGCCGACCGGCGGAAGGCGGGCCGGGCGTTCTCCTCGGCCGTGGTGGAGACCGGGCTTGCCGGCTATCCCGGCTTCCACGGGCTCACCCCGCCGGGCGACGCCTCGCCGTACGGGGTGTACTGGCCGGTCCTGGTGCCGGCGTCGGAGGTCCGCCCGGAGGTGTACCTGGACGGCGAGCCCGTCCCCGTGGACTACCCCGGCCCGCCGGCGGAGCCCGGCGGCGCGGTGGACTCCGGCGTGGTGGTGGAGTCCGGCTCCGTCGTGGAGGGCGGCACGCCGGTCGTGGACGGGGCGACGGTGCGGATGCCGCTGGGGCGGATCGCCGGGGCGCGCTCCGGCGACAAGGGCGGCAACGCGAACCTGGGCGTGTGGACCACCACGCCCGAGCGCTACGCCTGGCTGGCCGCGCACCTCACCACCGAGCGCCTGAAGGAGCTGCTGCCCGAGCTGGCCCCGTACCGTGTCGACCGCCACCCGCTGCCCAACCTGCACGCGCTGAACTTCGTCGTCCACGGCCTGCTCGGCCGCGGCGTGGCCGCGAGTCCCCGGATGGATCCGCAGGCCAAGGCGCTCGGCGAGGAACTGCGCGCCCGGCCGGTGGACGTGCCGGAACGCCTCGTACAAACGGTTTGAGGGTGTATGTCCTCGTACGCGAGGATGACCGGCATGCTCATCCGCCGGCTGACCCTCGACGACCTGGACGCCTGCTGCGGGCTGGCCGAGGACCGCGAGTGGCCCCCGGAGCGGCACAAGTGGACGCTGCTGTTCGAGGTCGGCGAGGTGTACGGGATCGACGCGCCCGACGGTGACGGCCTGGCCGCCACCACCGTCCTGACCCGCTACGGCGACGACCAGGCGGTCGTCAGCATGGTGCTCACCGCGTCCCGGTACGCCCGCAGGGGGATGGCGCGCGGGCTGATGGAGCACGTGCTGGCGGGGGCGGGCGACCGCGTCGTGACGCTGCACGCCACCGAGTACGGCAGGCCCCTGTACGAGAGCCTCGGCTTCCGCACGGTGGGCCGGGTGGCCAAGCGCACCGGCGTCTTCCGGGGCGGGCGCTCGGGCCGCACCCGCGTCGCCACGGGGGCGGACCTCGACGGCATCCTGGCACTGGACGCGGAGGTGTTCGGCACGGACCGGTCGGCGCTGCTGCGCCGCATGCCCGGGTTCGGGGAGCGGGTGCGGGTGGCGGAGGGCGGGTTCGGCCACTGCTGGCGCAACGATGACAGCGTGGTGATCGGCCCGGTGGTGGCCCGGGACGAGGAGACGGCCCGCGCGCTCATCGCCGACCTGGCCCTGGACGCGGGCGGCGAGGTGCGGCTGGACCTCGACCTGGCGCAGGAGAGCCTGACGCGGTGGGCGGGCGAGCACGGGATCGGCGACCCGTGGGAGGTGTCGCTGATGGCGCGCGGCGGCCGGCCGCCCGGTGACCGGTCCCGGCAGTTCCTGCCCTTCATGCAGGCCCTCGGGTGACCCGGCGACGTTAGGATGAAGCCTCTAGAACGCGATTCGGGGTTGGATTCGGGGTTGGAAAGGCGGCCATGACCTCCACCCACATCGACGTCGGCACCGTCGACCTCGACGAGCTCGGCGCCTGGATGGACGAGCGGGGCCTGCCCGCGGGCCCGATCACGGGAGTCGCGCCGGTCGCCGGCGGCACCCAGAACGTGATGGTCCGCTTCGAACGCGGCGGCGTCCCGTACATCCTGCGCAGGCCGCCGCAGCACGCCCGCGCCAAGAGCAACGAGGTGCTGCGGCGCGAGGCCCGCGTGCTGGCGGCGCTGCGCGACACGCCGGTCGCGGCGCCCCGGCTGGTGGCCGCGCAGACCGCGCGGGAGCCGGTGTTCTACCTGATGGAGCCGGTCGACGGGTTCAACGCCACGACCGGGCTGCCGGAGCCGCACGCGAGCGACCCGGCCATCCGCCACCGGATGGGGCTGGAGGCGGCCTCGGCGCTGGCCGAGCTGGGCCGGGTGGACCCGGAGCTGCTGCCGGGCTTCGGCAGGCCGGAGGGGTTCCTGGAGCGCCAGGTGCCGCGATGGCTGCGCGAGCTCGACTCCTACGGCGAGCTCGACGGCTATCCGGGGCCGGACATCCCCGGCCTGGAGGAGACCGCGCGGTGGCTGGAGGACAACCGGCCCGCCACGTTCCGGCCGGGGATCATGCACGGCGACTACCACCTGGCCAACCTGATGTTCGCCCACGACGGTCCGCGCGTGGCCGCCATCGTCGACTGGGAGATGTGCACGATCGGCGATCCGCTGATCGACCTCGGCTGGCTGGTGGCGATGTGGCCGATGGGCAGCGCGCACGTCCCCGGCCTGGCCTCGCCGCGCGAGATCGTCGACTGCTACGCGGCGCTGTCCGACCGCGACCTGTCCGCCGTCGACTGGTACGCGGTCATGGCGTGCTTCAAGCTCGGCATCGTGCTCGAAGGCACGCATGCGAGGGCGTTCGCCGGCAAAGCCCCCAAAGACCTCGGGGACGCGCTGCATGCCGCGACCCTGGACCTCTTCGCCCGTGCGGGACACATCATCCACAATTCACTCGATTAGCGCCCATAGCCTCCAAAAGCTGATTTTCCCGAAAAACGATCACAAGCCAGCCATTGAGCCGTACAATTGCGCGCAATTGCTGACGTAGTTCGGGGAAGGATCGTCATGCGGATGCGGTTCCTGGGGTCCACGTCGGAGGCCGGCGCCTGCCCCACCCTGTACGAGACGGACCGCGGCACGATCGTCGTCCAAGGCCTTCGGGTCACGGACGCCCAGGCCCTCGCCGACCTGCGCGACGTGCTCGACGGCGAGACCGCGGTCGAGGTGCCCCGGGAGCTCCTCACCGAAATCGCCGCCCGGGTCCTGCCCGAAATCGCGGCGGCCACCGCGCGGGCACGACCCGCGACCGGCTGATCACAATTGCGCGAAGAGGTCTGGCCTGATCCACGATTACGGGTCTAGCCTCTTGCGATGTGACCTCCTTTCAGCAGGCGCGCATCGACCTCGGCGTCCAGCTCCGGCACCTGCGCGAGTCGGCGCACCTGTCCGGCAAGGAGCTCGCCGAGCGGCTGCGCTGGCAGCCGTCCAAGGTCTCCCGCCTGGAGAACGCGCGGCAGACGGCGACGGAGGACGACGTGGTGGTCTGGGCCCAGGCCGTCTCGGCGCCTCCGGAGACCACCGACGAGCTGATCACCCAGGCCATCGCGCTGGTGGAGCGGCACGACGGCTGGAAGCAGCGCCACCGCAGCGGCCTGGCCGCGATCCAGGAGGACCTGCGCGACCTGGAGGCCCGCACCAAGCTGTTCCGCGCCTTCGAGCCGGGCATCCTGATCGGCCTGCTGCAGACGGCCGAGTACGCGCGCAACGTGTTCGGCAAGGTCAAGCGCCTCTACAGCGCCCCCGACCAGATCGACGCGGCGGTGCGGGTGCGCATGCAGCGCCAGGAGATCCTCTACGACCGCACGCGCACGTTCCGCTTCGTCGTCCTGGAGGCGGCGCTGCACACCCGGCTGGCGCCGGTCGACGTCATGCGCGGCCAGCTCGACCGGCTGCTGGCGGTCAGCACGCTGCCGAACGTCGAGTTCGGCGTCATCCCGTTCACCCAGGAGCTGCCCGCCAACCCGGTCCACGGCTTCTGGATCTTCAACGAGGCCATGGTCGCCGTGGGCACGCTGACGAAGGACCTGGTCCTGCGCGACCCCGACGACATCGCCTTCTACACCAGGGCCTTCGACGACTTTGCGAAAGCCGCACAATTCGGCGAACCGGGACGTGACATCATCATCAAGGTTCTTGACCAGTATCGCAAACATTCGCCACATTAACCCGGCGCAATTGCTTGCTCTCCGCCCAAGATCGTGCAATTCTTTGCCCGAGACGTTGCGGAGGTGACGCATGATGCATGATTCCGCGCTATGCCTCGAGCAATTCGCCTGGCATGCGGGTCGCCACGCCGACCTTTCCGTCCAGGGCGTGTCGCTCGCCAGTGATCCTGCCTATGTGTCGGTGCGCAACCGCTTCTCCCGCACGCTCGCAGAGAGCGTCACGTGCTCCGAGGACGGCAGCTTCGTCACCTCGTGGGGCTACCGCCTCGGCACCGCCGACGACGTGGAGGCCGCCGCCGCCCGCCTCGCCTACCTGCTGGCCGCGCTGCCCGCCTGAGCTCACTCCCGCGGCGCGTGCGAGCCCGGCAGGGTCATGGTCGCGGCCACGCCGCCGCCCTCGGCGTTGCGCAGCCGGATCCGCCCTCCGGCCTCCGCGACGGCCTGGGCGACGATGGCCAGCCCCAGTCCGGAGCCCGGTAGCGACCGCGCCGAGGGCGAGCGCCAGAACCTCTCGAACACGTGCGGCAGCTCCTCCTCCGCGATGCCGGGACCGTGGTCCCGTACCGTCAGGACCCCCTCCCGCAGGGTGACCTCCACCTCGTTGCCGGGGCTGAACTTGGCGGCGTTGTCGATGAGGTTGAGCACCGCCCTCTCCAGCGACGCGGCCTCGCCGACCACGTACCACGGCTCCAGGCCGGCGACGACCTCGGCGCCGCGCAGCCGCGCCCGCTCCACCGCGGAGGTGACCACGTCCTGGAAGGCGAGCTCGGTGTGCGGCTCGTGGTCGGTGTCGCCGCGGGCGAGCTGCAGCAGGTCGCCGACGAGCGTGGTCAGCTCGGCGAACTGCGCCTTGACGTTGATCAGCAGCCGCTCCTTGGCGGCGGGGTCGAGGCTGCGGCCTGTCTGCTCGCTGCGCAGCAGCAGGTCGATGTTGGTGCGCAGGGTGGTGAGCGGGGTGCGCAGCTCGTGGCCGGCGTCAGCGACGAGCTGCCGCTGCCGGTCGCGGGAGCCGGCCAGCGCGGCCGTCATGGCGTTGAACGAGGCGCTCAGCCGGGCGATCTCGTCGCTGCCGTCGACCGGGATGCGGGTGTCGAGGTCCTCGGTCTGCGCGATGTGCTCGACGGCCTTGGTCAGGCGGCCGACCGGGCGCAGCGCGGCGCGGGAGACGAGCAGCCCCGCCGAGGCGGCGACCAGCACGCCGAGCGCCGCCACGCCGGCCAGCAGGGCCGTCACCCTGCGCAAGGTGTCGTTGATCTCCTCGACCGGGCGGGCGACGACGAAGGCGGCGTTCTCGTCCACGTTCCTGACGTAGACCCGCAGCGGGGTCCCGTCGTCGGCGTGGCCGTCGTAGAACTCCCACCCGCCGTAGCGGCCGGCCGCGATCCGCTTCTCGCACGGGGTGACCTTGACGGCGGTGTTGCCCATGACGCACCGCTCCCCGCTGGGGAAGACGATCTGCATCGGCTCGGCGAACGCCGGATGCCCGTCCAGCGTGGCCGCCGGCTGGGGCGAGCACGCGCGCACCGCCGCCTGCATCGCCTTCACCGGCACGTCGATGTCCCGCAGCGACTGGTTGAGCTGCCAGGACAGCTCCCGGCGCACGAAGTACCAGCAGCCGACGGCGGAGACCGCCACCGCGATCGCCACCGCCGCGGCGACCAGGAGCGTGAGCCGCGAGCGCAGGCTGTGCTTCCTCATGGGGAGACCCTGAGCACGTAGCCGACGCCGCGCACGGTCTGGATGACGCGCGGCTCGCCGCCCGCCTCGGTCTTGCGCCGCAGGTACATCACGTACACGTCGAGCGAGTTGGAGGTGGGCTCGAAGTCGAACCCCCACACCTCGGCCAGGATCTGCTCGCGGGTCAGCACCTGGCGCGGGTGGGTCAGGAACAACTCCATCAGCAGGTACTCGGTCCTGGTCAGGTCCAGCCGCCGCGCGCCCCTGACGACCTCGCGGGTCACCGGGTCCATCCGCAGGTCGCCGAAGGACAGCGTGCCGCCGGGCGCGTTCGCGCCGCCGAGCGCGCCGCGCCGGAGCAGCGCGCGCACCCGGGCCAGCAGCTCGTCCAGCTCGAACGGCTTGACCAGGTAGTCGTCGGCGCCCGCGTCCAGCCCGGACACCCGGTCGCCGACGGCGTCGCGAGCGGTGAGCATGAGCACGGGCACGTGATTGCCCGCGGCCCGCAGCCTGCGGCAGGCGGTCAGCCCGTCGAGCCGCGGCATCATGACGTCGAGCAGCACGGCGTCGTACGCCTGACGGGCCAGCTCCGCCAGGGCCGCCAGCCCGTCGTCGGCGGTGGTCACCTTGTAGCCCTCGAACTCCAGGCTGGACTGCAGCGCCTCGCGCAGCGCGGGCTCGTCGTCCACCACCAGCAACCGCGCACCGTCGCTCATGCCCACCACGCTAGGGCACCATTCTGAGAACCCGATGAAGGCAGGTCAGCGCCCCAGCACCGCCATCGCCGCGTTGTGGCCGGGGATGCCGCTCACCCCGCCGCCGCGCCGGGCGCCGGCCCCGCACAGCAGGACGCGCTCGTGCTCCGTCTCCACGCCCCAGCCGCCTTCGTCCCCGTACGGCCAGCTCAGGTCGCGGTGGAAGATGTGGCCGCCGGGCAGCCCGGCCTCCCGTTCCAGGTCGACGGGCGACTTGGCCTCGACGCACGGGGTGCCGTCGGGGGCGCGCAGCAGGCAGTCCTCGATCGGCTCGGCCAGCACCGCGTCGACGGAGGCGAGGGTGGCGCGCAGCGCCCGTTCGCGGGCGCCGTCCGGGTCGAGCCGGAACAGGCGGGCGGGCATGTGCAGGCCGAACAGCGTCATCGTCTCGGCCCTGCCGCGCAGCTCGGGGCCGAGGATGGACGGGTCGGTGAGCGAGTGGCAGTAGACCTCGGCGGGCGGCAGGTCCGGGATGTCACCCCTGGCCGCCTGCGCGTGCGCGCGGGCGAGCTGGTCGCGGCTCTCGTTGATGTGGAACGTCCCGCTGAAGGCCGCCTTAGGGTCCACGTCCGCGTCCTTCAGCCTGGGCAGCCGGGACAGCACCATGTTGACCTTGAGCTGGGCGCCCTCCGGGACGCGGGGGGTGCGGCCGAGGACCCGGTCGAGCACCGCGGGCGGCAGGTTGACCAGCACGTGCCCGCCGGTGACCGTGTGCTCGCCGTCGTCCGTACGGAACGTCACCTCGCCGGACGGCGCGATGCCGACGA
This sequence comes from Nonomuraea sp. CA-218870, assembly GCF_050936535.1. Classification (NCBI taxonomy): domain Bacteria; kingdom Bacillati; phylum Actinomycetota; class Actinomycetes; order Streptosporangiales; family Streptosporangiaceae; genus Nonomuraea; species Nonomuraea sp. CA-218870. The sequence goes on from NZ_JBNJMN010000001.1 coordinate 5,501,523, forward strand.
TCTCGGCGCCGGTCCTGATCTCCGCGCCGGCCGCGCGGGCGGCCGTCTCCAGCGCGCCGGAGACGGCGCCCATGCCGCCCACCGGCACGTTCCACTCACCGGTGCCGTCGCCTATCACGTGATAGAGGAAGCAGCGGTTGGCCAGCAGGTCGGTGGCCGGGTCGGCGAACGTGCCGATCAGCGCGTCGGTGAGGACCACGCCGCGCACGACGTCGTCGGCGAACCGCTCGTCCACCACCTCGCCGATGGGCCGGGCGAACAGGTCGCGCCACGCCTCGGCACCGACCAGCTTCTCCACCTCCGCCACCGGCCGCAGCGGCTCCAGCAGCGTGGGCGCCAGCGCCCGCGCCGCCGACGCGGTCATGCCGTAGAACGCCTCCCACGCCGCGTGGTCGGCCTCGCCGCCGGTGACGGCCCGGAACGCGGCCCTGGTGCGGCCCGCGTCCTCGCCGTCGACGAGCAGCCCCGTGTCGCCGACCGGCGTGTAGGAGGAGTAACGGCGGCGGCGCAGCTCCAGCTTCAGCCCCAGATCCTTGACGATCTTCGTCGGGAGCAGGCTGACCAGGTAGGAGTAGCGCGACAGCCGCACGTCCACGCCGGGAAACGGCCGCGCGGAGATCGCCAGCCCGCCCGTGTGATCCTGTCGCTCGAGCACCAGCACCCGCCGCCCGGCCCGCGCCAGGTACGCGGCGGCGACCAGCCCGTTGTGCCCGCCACCGGCGATTACCACGTCGAAAGTCCCCATTCACCGCACTCTATGACCTCCACTCGCAGGTCCGCCATCGGCCTTCCCCTGATCCGGGACCGCTCGAAGGCGCCTCGCGGCGGCCGTCAGGCGGAGTGGGCGGCGATCGCCAGGAGGGTCGCCGCGGACCCGGTCGGCGGGCGGCCGCGCCGCCAGACGGCCCGCAGGGTGCGCGCCAGGTCGAGCCCGTAGAGCGGCACCTCCACCAGGCGCCCGGTGGTCAGCTCCGCCTCCACCGCGTACGCGCTGAGCACCGCCGGCGCCACCCCGGCCTGCGCCGCGCCCTTGACCGCCGCGTTGGACCCCAGCTCCAGCCTGGGGCTCGCCCGGTGCAGCGCGCTGAACACCACGTCCAGCGTCTCCCGCGTGCCCGACCCGGGCTCGCGCACCACCAGCGGGGTGGCCGCCAGCTCAGGGCCTCTCAGGAGCGTACGGCGGCGCGCCCACGGATGGCCGGGCGCCACCACGACCACCAGCCGGTCCGCGCCCACCACCCGCCCGGCCAGCCCGTCGGGCACGGCGGGCCCTTCCACGAACCCGAGCTCCACCTCCCCTGCCAGCACCCGGTCGGCGACGCCCGCGGAGTTCGTCACGTCCAGCCCGGCCTGCACGTCCGGCTGCCTGGCCTGCAGCTCGCCCAGCCAGCGCGGCAACAGGTACTCGGCCACGGTCATGCTCGCCGCCACCCTGAGCCGTCCCGACCCGCCGCGCCGGACGGCCTCGGCGGCCCGCACGAGCTCATGGGCGGCGCCGACCACCTGCGCCGCCCACCCGGCCACGATCTTCCCCTCGCGGGTGAGCGCCGACCCGCGCGGGCTCCGCTCCAGCAGGGGCAGGCCGAGCCGGCGTTCCAGCCGGGCGATGCGCTTGCTGGCCGACGGCTGCGCCATCCCGGCCGCCCTGGCCGCCTGCCCGAGACTGCCCAGCTCGCCCACGTCGACCAGCAGCCGCAACGAGACGAGATCGGGCAGTTCACTCATAGCCACAGGGTATGGGCTGCCATCCGAGGTGCGGCTACCGGCGCCCCCGGCCCCGGCGAAGACTGGATCACATGGACTCCCCCACCCCGTCCCCCCTGCTCGCCGCGCTGCCCGGGGTGCTCGTTTCCGCCGCCGCGCTGGCCGTGGCGCTGGCGGTGCACGCGGCGGTCCCGGCCGTCAGCGCGGCCGTGGTCGCGGTGGTGCTGGGAGCGGCGCTGGCCGGCTTCGGCGGTGCGGGCGGGCGGCTGGCGCCGGGGCTGCGGTTCGTGTCCAGACCGGTGCTGCGGGCCGCGGTGGTGCTGCTCGGGCTGCAGGTCTCCGTCCCCCAGGTCCTGGAGCTGGGCTGGCAGACGGTGACGATCGTGGTGGTGACCACCGGGGTGACCTTCGCGCTGACGCTCGTGGCGGGCCGCCGGCTCGGCGTCCCGCCGGGCGCCTCGCTGCTGGTGGCGACCGGGGTGTCCATCTGCGGGGCGGCGGCGGTCGCGGCCATGCACGACAGCGCGGGCACGGAGGACGACGAGGCCGCCGCCGCGCTGGCGGTCGTGGTGCTGTACGGCACGGGCGCCCTGCTCGCCGTTCCCCTGGCCGCCTCCTGGCTCGGCCTCTCTCCCCTTCAGCTCGCCGTCTGGACGGGGGCGTCGGTCCACGAGGTGGCCCAGGTGGCGGCCATCGGCGCCGCCACGGGAGTGCTGACGACTGCCGTGGCGGTCAAGCTGGGCCGGGTCGTCCTGCTGGCGCCCCTGGTCGCCCTCGTCGCGAACGCCCGCCGCCCTGTCGCCGCGCGCCCCCGGGCCGCGGCCGCCGCCGGGCCCGCGCTCGCGCCGGCCCCGGCGGCCCCGGCGGCGCGGGTGGCGCGGGTGGCGCGACCCGCTGGGGTGCGGCCGGCCGGGGTGCCGCTGTTCGTGTGCGGGTTCGTCGCCATGGCCGGTCTGCGGGCCACGGGAGTGGTGCCGGACGCGGTGACCGACGCCGCCGGGCAGGCGGCGAACATCCTGCTGGCGGCCGCGATGTTCGGCCTCGGCGCGGGCGTCGACCTGCGGAGGCTCCTGCGCGGAGGGCGGGCGGTGCTGCTCGGCGGGGTCGCCACGGGCCTGGTCGCGGGCGTGTCGCTGGCGGGCGTGCTGCTGCTCCTGTGAGGCCGGGTGGACGCCGGGGCGGTCCGCCCGTACTCTGCTCGGTTCGGAACAAATTTCACGAGCGACCCCGTTCCGCATATGCGTCACTACAGCACTCAAGGAGCACGAAACCCATATGCGCCGCACCGCCGACTCCCTGCTCCAGCCGTCCGACGAGGTCGCCGAGGCCCTGGCCTCCGGCGCGCCGGTCGTCGCGCTGGAGTCCACGATCATCTCGCACGGCCTGCCGCAGCCCCGCAACCTCCAGGTCGCCCGGGAGCTGGAGGAGATCGTACGGAGTGAGGGCGCGGTGCCCGCCACCATCGCGGTACTCGACGGCGTGGCCAGGATCGGCCTGAGCGAACCGGAGCTGGAGCGCGTCGCGACCGAGCCCGGGCTGCGCAAGCTGAGCCAGCGCGACCTCCCGCCGGCGGCGGCGCTCAAGACGAGCGGCGCCACGACCGTGGCGGCGACGTCGTTCCTGGCGGCGCGCGCGGGCATCCGCGTGTTCGCGACCGGCGGCCTGGGCGGCGTGCACCGGGGCTGGACCGACGACCAGGACGAGTCCGCCGATCTGGACACGCTGGCCAGGACCCGCATCACCGTGGTGTGCGCCGGCGTGAAGTCGATCCTCGACGTGCCCGCCACCCTGCAGCGGCTGGAGACGCGCGGCGTGACCGTGGCCGGCTACCGGACCGACGACTTCCCCGGCTTCTACCTGCATTCCTCCGGCCGTCCCGTCGAGTGGCGGATCGAGACGCCGGAGGAGGCCGCCGCCGTCATGCGCGGCCAGGACGCGTTCGGCGGGCAGGAGAGCGCCCTGATCGTCGCCAACCCGGTCCCCGAGAACCAGCAGCTCGACCCGGAGCTGCACGACCGGGTGCTCGCCGAGGCCCTGGCCGCCGCCGAGCGAGACGGCGTCACCGGGCAGGCCATCACCCCGTTCCTGCTCGGCTACCTGGTGCGCGCCACCGGCGGCGCGTCCCTGGAGGCCAACCTCGCCGCCGTGCGCGGCAACACCGCGCTCGCCGCGCGCATCGCGCTGGCCTGGTCACGGTCGTGAGCCGCAGGGGCCTGCTGGTCATCGGCGACGTGGTCACCGACGTGGTGGCCATGCACGGCGCATCGGTCATGCCGGGCCCTGGGGCCCCCTCCGACATCTCCGCCGAGATCGTGCTGCGCCCCGGCGGCTCCGGCGCGAACACCGCGGCGTGGGCCGCCCACCTGGGCGCCGCCGCCAGCCTCCTGGCCCGCTGCGGGTACGACAGCAGCGAATGGCACATCGCCGAGCTGACCAAGACCGGGGTACGCCCGCACGTCCGCGTCGACCGCGACAACCCGACGGCCGTGGTCATCTCGATGGTCGACAGCACCGGCGAGCGCTCCATGCTGACGAACCGGGGCGCCGGCGAGCTGATCTCCCCGCTCGACTGGGAGGACGCGCTCCTCGACGGGGTGGGGCACCTGCACGTGTCCGGTTACACGTTGTTCAGCGAGCCGGGGATGGCCCTGGCCCGGCTCGCCATGACCAGGGCGACGAGCGCCGGGATCTCGATCAGCGTGGACCCGGCCTCCACGGGCCCGCTGGCGGAGTTCGGCGTGACGCGGTTCCTCGGCGAGACGGCGCTCGCCGGGCTCGTCTTCCCCAACCGTGACGAAGCTCTCCTTCTCACCGGCGCAGCCACGCCCGAGCGGGCCGCCGGGATGCTCAGCGAGCGGTACGGGACGGCCGTCGTGAAGCTCGGGGCCCAGGGCGGTCTCGTGGCGGTTCGCGGGCAGGTCGTGGCGAGGGCCCGCGCGGTGCCCGCGGAGGTCGTGGACTCGACGGGCGCGGGCGACGCGTTCGCCGCGGGCTACCTCGCGGCCGCCCTGTCCGGGGCCGACGAGACAGAGGCTTTGGAGTCAGGTTGCCGTGCGGGTGCCGAGTGTGTGGCCCTCGTTGGGGGTCGTCCACGGTACGGTTTGGACATGAAGCGTCTTTACCCTATTCACACCGATTGATAGCTTGCCGCGTAGTGCACCATCAGTCACATGCGTAACGCGGTCACTGGGGAGGATAAGGTCCGCCGATGGATGTCGAGTCATCGATCTGCCTGAGCGACCTGGTCCCTGCCCTGCGCTGGAGCCGGCCACAGCATGTCGCGGAGGCGCTGTCCGACCCTCGGCTCCCGTCCGCGTGGTGGTCGTCGACGGCGCTGCCGCGGGCTCTCGCCGTGACCGGGCTCGACTGGATGTGCGAGCGGCTCGCGCTGCTGGCCTCCTCGCGCTGGGACCACCTGCCGCTGGGCGACGTGCTGCCGGCGCTGGCGGTGCACCCGATGGACCCGACGCTGCCGGGCTGCCCCGAGCCCGCCAGGACGGCGATCATGGGCCTCGGCGGCTGGCACCGGCTGCGCCGCCTGTCGCCGGCCGACCTGAAGACGCCGGGGTCCTCCCCCGAGACGGTGATGGGGCCGGTGTTCCGTGAGGTGCTCGGCCGGCTGACGGCCCGGCCCGGCGCGACGGCCGGTCATCCCGAGGTCACCCGGCCGGTGCAGCGCGGCGCCTCCGGCACCGGGCCGTTCCCCGCGGTGGCCGAGAGCGGGAACGGCTCGTTCACGCCGCCCGCCCGCCAGGGCACCGGGTCCTTCCCCGCCGTCCCCGCCGTCCCTGGGGTCCCTGGCGTCCCCGCCGTCCCCGGCGTCCCCGGCGACGACCGGCACGGCACGGGGTCGTTCCCGCGCGTCGGCGACGGCCCGCGTCCCGGAGGCGACACCCGGCGCCCGGCGGCCTCCCTTCCTCCCGACGACCGGCGCGCCCCGGGCTCCCTGCCCGCCGAGACGGGACGGCCCCAGGGTCCGTTCCCGGGCGAGCCCGGGCGCTCCACGGGCTCCTTCCCCGCCGTCGGCGACGGCGGGCGCTCCACCGGTTCCTTCCCGGCCGTGGGCGGCGGACAGAACCCGCTGCCGCAGCGGCCCGCCGCGCCGGCCGACCCCGCCGGCGGTCCCCACACCGGATCCCTGCCCGCCTATCCCGGCGGGCCCGCGCAGGGCGCCCAGCGCGCCCCCGCGCCGTCCGACACCGACCACGCGATGGTCCGGGTGGTCGACAACCTGTTCCGCGGCCTGAACAAGCTGGAGCTGGCCGTGGCCGTGCACCGCCTGTTCGCCGAGGACCCGGTCAGCCTGCGTACGCTCGCGCACAAGATGCTCGTCGAACGCGACGTCCTCTCCCAGGCGCAGCGCACCGCCGAGGAGCGGGTGCTCACCTGGCTGCGCTCCTCGGAGTCGGCCCCGATCACCGGGCACATGTTCCGGCTCACCGAATGGCTGGGCGCCGCGGCGACCGAGGAGCAGCTGATCGGCGCCGACCCGGCCCACCCGGTGATCGTCCCGTCGCTGCACACGCCGCTGTGGCGGGTGCTAGTCACCCTGATGCCGGACCGCCGACTGCAGGACGGCTGGCTGGTCGTCGGCGACATCCAGGGCCTGCAGGCCCGTACCCGCCGGCTGCTGGCCTCGGCGCGGCCTGACGCCGACGTGGTGGAGCTGATGGGAGAGCTGGGCATCCGCGCCCACTCGGCCAAGGCGTGGCTGGAGGCGCTGCCGCCCGAGCCGGTCCACGACCCGGTGGTCGCCTCCGAGGCCCCGCCGCAGCCGCTGCCGCGCCGCACTCCCGGCGCCAACGGGCACCACCACCGGGGCGGCCAGCCGATCCCGTCGGCCTCGGCGGGCTCGATCGACCCGTCGGCGGCGCTCGCCACGCTGTCGGCGCTCTCCAACGGCCGCTCCCCCGTGCTCCAGGGGCACCACCTGGCCGGCGCCCCGGCCACTCCCCCGCCGCCGCTGCCGGGCCCGTCGTCGGACCCGCGCCGCTGGCAGCGCATCGAGGTCAAGCCGGAGCACCTGCGCGGCGGCCCGGTGCCGGTGCCGCAGAACTACGCGACCCAGCTCGGCATGCGCCCCGGCACCCTGCTGTCGGTGACCGGCCCGGGCGACAACGCGATCGTGCTGGTGTGGCAGGGGCAGCAGCCGGTGTTCGACTCGCTCCAGCCGGTGCTGATGCGGCTGAACGCCCGGCCCGGCGACCAGGTGTACGTGACGGTCGACGGCTATCGGCTGGAGGCCCAGCTCACCGGCTGAGTCGCCCGTTCAGGCGTCGAACAGGCGCAGGGCGTGCGCCTGGGCCGCGGCCTCGCCCCGGGAGGCGACGCCGAGCTTGGCCAGGATGTTGGACACGTGCACGCTGACCGTCTTGACCGCGATGAACAGCTCGGCGGCGATCTCGCGGTTGCTCAGCCCCCGGGTGACGTGGCGGAGCACCTCCAGCTCGCGGGCGGTCAGGCCGAACGGCGTACCGCCGCGCGCGGGGTCGCCGCCGACGGCGACCCCGGCCCGCCGCGCCAGCGCGTCGATCCGTTCCAGCAGCGGTCGCGCGTCCAGCCGCCGTGCCAGCTCGGCCGCCGTGGCCAGCCGCGCCGCCGCCCGCTCGCGCTCGCCGCACGCCAGCGCCGCGTGCGCGGCCCCCTCGCAGACCCTGGCTCGCGCGTACGGATTGCCCAGCGCGGCCCAGGCGGCGACCGCCGCGTCCCACTCCTTGAGCCGGGCCGCCGGATCGTCGCCCGGCCCCGCCAGGGCGGCGACGGTGAGCCGCTGGGCCCGCTGCAGGTCGCCGTCGGCGGGCAGCCGCTCGGCGAGCGCGCGGACCTCGGGCGACACCGGGCCGCCCAGCTCGGCCAGGGACGCCAGCAGAGCCCACGAGTACCGCGGCTCGGCCGCCAGGTCGTGCGAGCCCAGCAGGCGCAGACCGGCCTCGCGCGCCTCGTCCACCAGGCCGCGGGCCAGCAGGAGCTCCACCTCGCGGCGGCCGTGGGGAAACAGGGTCTGCTCGCGGAACGAGCCGCGCGTCACGATGCGCCGGATGGAGGCGAGCAGGTCCGCCGCCCGGTCGAGCTCGCCCCGGGCCAGGGCGATGTCGGTGGCGAACCCGAGGAGCCCGGTCTGGTACGGCGGCGGCGGCGCCAGCTCCACGGCGTGTTCGATCACCTCCAGGGCGTCGTCCCAGCGGCCCAGCGAGACCAGCGGCTCGGCCAGGTTGATCGTCAGGAACGCGCCGGACGTGCGGGCCAGCCCGTGCCGCTCGGCCAGCGCGATGCCGTCGCGGGCGACCTGGGCCGCCTCCTCGTGGCGGCCGGCGCCCTCCAGGCTGTCGGACTCGGAGATGGCGGCGCGCATCAGCGCGGTGTAGGCGTCCGCGCGGGTCGCCAGCCGCCGCGCCTCGGCGTAGCCGCCGCGATGCCGGTCGAGCTCGGCGAAGCGCAGGCACCGGGTCCAGGTCAGGGTGATCAGGGCCTGCGCCTGGACGGTGTCGTCGCCGGTCGCTCGGCCGATCTCGATGGCCTGTTCGGCGGTGGCGAGGCGTTCGGCGATCTCGCGGCCCGGCCGGTGGAGCATGCGGGCCAGCGACTCCAGCACCTGGCCGCGCAGCCTGCTCGGCGGCTCGGCGGGCACCAGGGCGGCCGCCTCGCGCAGGTCGTCGACGTGGCCGGGGCGGCTCAGGTCGTAGCGGATGAGCCCGCGCAGCCGCAGCACGCGGGCGGCCGCCACCGGTTCGGCGGCGCGGTCGATCTCCTCGATCGCGGCCGTGGCGAGGGCGGCGCCGCGGTCGTACTCGCCCGCCAGGTGGGCGACGATCGCGGTCTGGCGCAGCAGCTCGGCGTGGCCGCGGCCGACGCGCTCCGCCGCGTCGGGCACGTGGTCCCACAGTTCCAGCACCCGCAGCAGCATGCGCAGCTGGCTGTCGTAGGCGGCGGAGCGGCGGGCCGCGGCGGCGGCCTGCCAGGCGCTGGTCAGCGCCCAGGTGGTGTCGCGGGCGGCGTGCCAGTGGTGGGCCAGCTCGATCGCCCCGCGTGGCGCGGGCAGGACCGACAGGTCACGCTCCAGCGCCTCGGCGAACCGGGTGTGCAGCCGGGTGTGCTCGCCGGGCAGCAGGTCGTCGTGGAGCGCCTCGCGGATCAGCGCGTGGCGGAAGGCGTACCCCTCGCCGTCGACGGCGAGCACGTTGCCGGCCACGGCGGGACGCAGGGTGGCGGCCAGCGTCGCCTCGTCGGACCCGGTGACGGCGGCCAGCAGGGCGTGCTCGATCCGCTGGCCTCCGGCGCTGGCCATGCGGAGCAGCTCCTGCGTCTCGGCGGGCAGCCGTTCCACGCTCGCCAGCAGCAGGTCGCGCAGCGACTCCGGGAGCACGCCGCCGGACGCGCCCTCGCTCACCAGCGCCTCCACGAACAGCGGGTTGCCCTCGCTGCGGGCGTAGACCAGGTCGACGTCGGCGTGGGACGGCTCGCGGGCGAGGATGCCCGCGGCCTGGGCGGCGACCTCGCGGCGGCTGAGGCGGCCCAGCTCCACCCGGGTCACCCACGGCACCCTGGCCAGTTCGGCGAGGAGCGGGCGGAGCGGATGGGCGCGGTGGAGCTCGTCGGAACGGTAGGTGACGACGATCATCAGCCTGCCGGTGTCGCGCTGGTAGCGGATCAGGAAGGCGAGCAGGTCGCGGGTGGAGCGGTCGGCCCAGTGCGCGTCCTCCACGACCAGGATGACCGGCCGGTCCTCGGCCAGCCGCTCCAGCAGGCCGAGGATCTGCTCGAACAACCGCGCCCTGGCCTCCGTGCCGTCGCGGTCGGGCTCGCCGAACTCGGGCAGCAGTCGTGCCAGTCCCCGGGTCGTGCCGCCGGGCACCAGCTCCGCGACCCGGTCGCGGCCGAACTCGCGCACCAGGCCGCGCAGCACGGCGGTGAAGGGCGCGAACGGCAGACCCTCGGTGCCGAGCTCCAGGCAGCCGCCGGCCAGGACCAGCGCCTCGCCCGCCCGGTCCGTGAACTCCCCGATGAGGCGGGTCTTGCCCACCCCCGCCTCACCGCCGACCAGCACCGTGGCCCCCACGCCGGCGCCCGCCTCGGCCAGGGCGCCATCGAGCAGGGCGAGTTCGCCGGCACGGCCGACGAACAGAGGGCTCACTTGATGGATCGTCACGGGATCAAGGATGCCATCACGGCATAAGAGACTTAACGAAGCACTTTCCGGTAGAAAGTCGCAGAAGCCTCGTAGCCGAGCGCGTGGTAGAACTCCGGGGCGCGCCGGGTGGCCATCGCCACGTAGCGGGCGCCGCGGTCGCGCGCCCACTTCTCGAACTCCATGAGCAGGCCGCGGCCGACGCCCTGCCGCCGCGACCCCGTCTGGACCATGGCCTCCTCCACCCAGGCGACGGGCCCGTTGGCGAAGAGCGTCAGATGGACGTATCCGAGCAGGTAGCCGAGCACCCGCCCGTCGACGACCGCGGCGAGCAGCAGGGTGTCTCCGTCCTCCAGCAGCTGCGGCAGCGCGGTGTCGAACGCCTCGCGCTCGGGCCGGAAGGTGAGGCCGAACTCACGGGCCAGCGCGAACACCTCGTCCGCGTCGGACTTCTCGACCTTCCTGATGAGAAGATCGTCAATGGTCATGACGTCTGCCACTAGATCGTGCCCCGTTCCCGAGTCCAATCACCATGAGTCGCGGATCGGCCCAGACCCGGTTGCCGGCAGCGGCGACAGGGCATGCGGCACAAAAACGACATTCATACCATACACGAAGGAAGCCCTGCGACCCATTCAGCGGAACGCCGACGCGCCGAGGCGGCGAGGATTCACCCTCCGGTACGCCTGAGCAACCGCGATGTGTGAATTATCTGGATTTCCAGACGGACAGGACGCCCTTCCTCTCCACCAGGGAAGGAGCATCGAATCTCGACGCAGAAGAAAGGCACTGATGCCACAAGGATCGGCTTTTCACTGCGGCGAGAAAATCGCTAATCATAATGCGGGGAAACGAGCCTCAATGCCGATGAATTCGACACTCTGACGGCATTCGAGTGGCGCTGCGGAAAGCCCCGGTCACCCGCGTGCACGGATGACCGGGGGCGGCCGACCTCGGCGGCGGTCCAGGACGCCGCCCGGCCTCCGTCCGCCGGCGAACGCGCCGCGTCCCTCCGGAAGGCCCGAAGCCGGATGACGGATCCGTCATTTCCTTTACAGATCACCCAGTCCGAGCTGGCGGGCGATGAGCATGCGCTGCACCTCGGACGTGCCCTCACCGATTTCCAGGATCTTCGCGTCACGATAGAAACGGCCGACCGGAAACTCGTTCATGAATCCGTACCCGCCGAAGATCTGCGTCGCGTCGCGCGCGTTGTCCATGGCCGCGTTGGACGACACGAGCTTGGCGATCGCCGCCTCCTTCTTGAACGGCACGCCCGCGTGCAGCTTCTCGGCCGCGTGGTAGTAGGCCAGGCGGGCGGTGTGGGCGCGCGCCTCCATGTCGGCGATCTTGAACTGGATGGCCTGGTAGTGGCCGATCGGATGGCCGAAGGCGCGACGCTCGCGCACGTACCTCAGGCACTCGTCCACGCAGCCCTGCGCCAGGCCGACGCTGAGTGCGGCGATCGCGATCCGGCCCTCGTCCAGGGTCTGCAGGAACTGGGCGTAACCGCGGCCGCGCGGGCCGATCAGGTTCTCCGCGGGCACCCGGCAGTCGGCGAACGACAGCTCGCGGGTGTCGGAGGCGTTCCAGCCGACCTTGGAGTACTTCTTGGACACGGTGAAGCCCGGCGTGCCGGCCGGGACGAGGATGGTGGAGATCTCCCGCTCGCCGGTCAGCGCGGCCACGCCGACGAACCCGGTGAGGTCGGTGCCGGAGTTCGTGATGAACGCCTTGGTCCCGTTGATCACCCACTCGTCGCCGTCGAGCACGGCGGTGGTGCGCATGCCGCCGGGCACGTCCGAGCCGCCGCCCGGCTCGGTCAGGCCGAAAGCGCCGAGCATCTCGCCCGCGGCCAGTTTCGGCAGCCAGCGCTCGCGCTGCTCCTCGGTGCCGAAGCGGAGGATGGGCATCGCGCCCAGCGACACCCCCGCCTCCAGGGTGATCGACACGCTGGAGTCGACCCTGGCCAGCTCCTCCAGCGCCAGGCAGAGGGCGAAGTAGTCGCCGCCCATGCCGCCGTACTGCTCCGGGATGGGCAGGCCGAACAGGCCCATCGCGCCCATCTGGCGGACGATGTCGTACGGGAACTCCTCGCGCTCGTAGTAGTCGCCGATGACGGGGGCGACCACGTCGCGGGCGAACGCCTCGACGGTCTTGCGCAGTTCTTCGTGTTCGGGTGTCAGCATGGATCAGCCTTTCGCGAGGGCCTGGACGACGCGGGAGGGGCTGGGCCGGCCCAGCCGGGCGGCCAGCCAGGTGCTGGTGGCCACGAGCTTGTCCAGGTCGAGGCCGGTCTCGATGCCGAGCCCGCGCAGCATCCAGACGAGGTCCTCGGTGGCCAGGTTGCCGGTGGCGGACTCGGCGTACGGGCAGCCGCCGATCCCGCCGGTGGAGGCGTCCACGGTGGTGACGCCCGCCCGGAGCGCGGCCAGCGTGTTGCCCAGCGCCTGCCCGTAGGTGTCGTGGAAGTGGACGGCGAGCCGGTCCGGCGAGGAGAACGCCTCGATGAGGGCGGTGACGTGGCCGGGCGTGCCGACGCCGATGGTGTCGCCCAGCGACAGCTCGTAGCAGCCCAGCCCGAGCAGGCGCTCGCCGACCGCGACCACCTGGGAGACGGGTGTGGGGCCCTCCCAGGGGTCGCCGAAGCACATCGACACGTACGCGCGCACCCGGACGCCGTGCTCGCGGGCGCGGGAGACGACCGGCTCGAACATGTCGAACTGGCTCTCCAGGCTCCGGTTGAGGTTCTTGGCGGCGAACGTCTCGGTGGCGCTGGCGAAGACGGCGATCTCCTCGACGCCGCGCTCCAGCGCCCGGTCCAGGCCGCGCTCGTTCGGCACCAGCACCGGGTAGCGGACGCCGGGCCTGCGGTGCAGCCGGTCCAGCAGCCGTTCGGCGTCCGCGAGCTGGGGCACCCACTTCGGGTGCACGAAGCTGGTCGCCTCGATCACGGTGTGCCCGGCGTCGGCGAGCCGGTCGATGAACTCGGCCTTCACCTCGACGGGCACGATCGCCGCCTCGTTCTGCAGCCCGTCGCGGGGGCCGACCTCGTAGACGGTGACCTGCCTGGGCAGGTCCGGCATCGGGTACGTCCTGGGCATCACGCCTCCTCCACCACGGCCAGCACGGCGTCCATGTCGACGGACCGGCCGGCCTGCGCGGGCAGTTGGGCGACGCGGCCGTCGCGGGGCGCGGTGACGGTGTGCTCCATCTTCATCGCCTCCACGATCACCAGCGCCTGGCCCTCCTTGACCTGGTCGCCGACCTGGGCCTTGACGACCAGGACGGTGCCGGGCATCGGGCTCCTGACCACTCCGTCACCACTGCCCGCGGCGCCGGGCCGGTCACCGGGGTCGCCGATGAGGTGGCGGGTGACGGGCCAGGCGTGCCCGTCACGGCCGAGCCAGAGCGTCTCGCCGTCCTTGGCGCTGACGTAGTGCGTGGTGCGGCCGTCCAGGGTGACGGCGACGCCGCCCGCCGCCGGTCCGTCCGCGACGTTCCCGTACGGGCGCAGGAGGGCCGGGACGGGCGGCCCGTCCTCCACTCTGACCTCGGCGCCCGTACGCGGCAGGCCGCGCACGTGCACGGCGTGGACGCCGTCGCGGGTCTCCAGCCGCCACGTGGTCCAGGCCCGCTCCCCGACCCGCCAGCCGTCCATGACCTCCCAGGGGTCGCGGCCCGCCGGACGGTCGTGGAAGACGAGCGCGGCCGCGGCCAGCGCGTCGCCGGGCACTCCGCGTTCCGGGCCCGTGACGGCGGGATCAGCGGGATCGGCGGCGGGCAGGAGGTCCGGCAGGACGCGCTCGACCAGCCCGGTGTCCAGCTCCCCGGCGCGGACCGCCTCGTCGCGGAGCAGCGCGCGCAGGAACGGCACGTTCGTGGTGACGCCGAGCACGACGGTCTCGCCGAGCGCGCGGTCCAGCGCCCGCAGCGCGCCCGCCCGGTCCGGCGCCCAGGCCACGACCTTGGACAGCATCGGGTCGAACTCGCTGCCGACCACGGCGCCCTCCAGCAGCCCTGAGTCGACGCGTACCCCCGGGCCGGCGGGCTCGCGCAGGGCGAGGACGCGGCCGCCGGTGGGCAGGAAGCCGCGCGCCGGGTCCTCGGCGTAGACGCGCGCCTCGACCGCGTGGCCGTCGAGGCGGACGTCGTCCTGGGTGAACGGGAGAGGCTCGCCCGCCGCCACCCGCAGCTGCAGCTCCACCAGGTCCAGGCCGGTGACCAGCTCGGTGACGGGGTGTTCGACCTGGAGCCGGGTGTTCATCTCCATGAAGTGGTAGTCGCCCGTGGCGCCGTCGACGATGAACTCGACGGTGCCGGCGCCGACGTAGCCGACCGCGCGGGCGGCCTCCACGGCGGCGGCGCCCATGCGGGCCCTGGTCCCGGCGTCGACGAAGGGCGACGGGGCCTCCTCGACGATCTTCTGGTGCCTGCGCTGCAGGCTGCACTCGCGTTCGCCGAGGTGGACGACCTGGCCGTGGCCGTCGGCGAGGACCTGGATCTCGATGTGGCGGGGACGCTCGACGTAGCGTTCGATCAGCAGGGTGCCGTCGCCGAAGGCGGCCGTGGCCGTGCGCCGGGCCGACTCCAGGGCGTCCGGCAGCTCGGCCGCCGACCTGACCAGCACCATGCCCTTGCCGCCGCCGCCCGCCGACGGCTTGATCAGGGCGGGGAAGCCGGACCAGGTCTCCAGCGCGTCGCCGGGCTCGGCCGCGCCCGGCACCACGGGCACGCCGGCCGCCGACACGGTGCTCTTGGCGCGGATCTTGTCGCCCATCGCCTCGATCGCCTCCGGCGGCGGGCCGACGAACACCAGCCCGGCTTCGGCGCAGCGGCGGGCGAAGGCGGCGTTCTCGGCCAGGAAGCCGTAGCCGGGGTGGACGGCGGCCGCGCCGGAAAGCCGGGCAACCTCCACAATCGCCTCAATATCTAGATATTTCGGGATCTGGTGGGCCTCGTCGGCCTCGATCACGTGGCGGGCGCCCGCGTCGGCGGCCGTATGCACGGCGACCGCGCCGATGCCGAGCGCGCGCAGGGTGCGGATGACCCGGACGGCGATCTCGCCCCGGTTGGCGACCAGCACCCGGCCGAACAGGGAAGCAGTCATGATCACATCCGGAAGACGCCGTAGCCGACGGGTTCGAGCGGGGCGTTGGCCGCCGCGGACAGGGCCAGGCCGAGCACGGTGCGGGTGTCGACGGGATCGATCACGCCGTCGTCCCACAGCCTGGCGGTGGAGTAGTACGGGTTGCCCTGGTGCTCGTACTGGGCCCGGATCGCCTCGGGGTCGGCCCCGCCCGCAGAGGAGCCCACCGTGGTGAGCACGTTCGCCGCCTGCTCGCCGCCCATGACCGAGATGCGGGCGTTCGGCCACATCCACAGGAAGCGCGGCCCGTACGCCCGCCCGGCCATCGCGTAGTTGCCCGCCCCGAACGAGCCGCCGATGACCACCGTGAACTTCGGCACCCGGGCGCACGACACGGCCGTGACCATCTTGGCGCCGTGCTTGGCGATGCCGCCCGCCTCGTACGCCTTGCCGACCATGAACCCGCTGATGTTCTGCAGGAACAGCAGCGGGATGCGCCGCTGGTCGCACAGCTCGATGAAGTGCGCGCCCTTGAGCGCGGACTCGGCGAACAGGATGCCGTTGTTGGCCAGGATGCCCACCGGGTGGCCGTGGACATGGGCGAACCCGGTGACCAGCGTGTGACCGTACTCGGCCTTGAACTCCAGGAACCGCGACCCGTCCGCCAGCCGGGCGATCACCTCGCGCACCTCGTACGGCTGCCGCGTGTCGGCGGGGACGATCCCGTACAGGTCGCGCGGGTCGTGGGCGGGCGGCTCCGGCTCGGTCACCGGCCACGGGCGGGGGGCGCGCGGCGCGAGCGTGGAGACGATGTCGCGGACGATGGCCAGCGCGTGCGCGTCGTCCTCGGCGAGGTGGTCGGTGACGCCGCTGACGCGGGCGTGCAGGTCGCCGCCGCCGAGCTCCTCGGCCGTGACCTCCTCGCCGGTGGCCGCCTTCACCAGCGGCGGGCCGCCGAGGAAGATCGTGCCCTGGTTGCGTACGATGACGGCCTCGTCGCTCATGGCCGGCACGTACGCGCCGCCCGCGGTGCAGGAGCCGAGCACGGCGGCGATCTGCGGGATGCCGCGCGCGGACATCGTGGCCTGGTTGTAGAAGATGCGGCCGAAGTGCTCGCGGTCCGGGAACACCTCGTCCTGCCTGGGCAGGAACGCGCCGCCGGAGTCCACGAGGTAGACGCACGGCAGGTGGTTGTGCAGCGCCACCTCCTGCGCGCGCAGGTGCTTCTTGACGGTCATCGGATAGTAGGTGCCGCCCTTGACCGTGGCGTCGTTGGCCACGACGACGCACTCGCGCCCGGAGATCCGCCCGACGCCGGTGATGATGCCGGCGGCCGGCGCCTGGTCGTCGTAGAGACCGTTCGCGGCCAGCGGCGACAGCTCCAGGAACCGGGAGCCCGGGTCGAGCAGGCCGTCGACGCGCTCGCGGGGCAGCAGCTTGCCGCGCTCGACGTGGCGGACGCGCGCCCGCTCGGGCCCGCCGAGCGCGGCGGTGGCCAGGCGGTCGCGCAGCTCGGCGGCGAGCCGCTCGTTGAGCTCCGCGTTGCCCTTGTACGCCTCACTCCCGGGGTCGGCGGCCGACGTGAGTACCGGCCAGTCGCTCATGTCTCCCCTCTCGTCATGGCCGTGATGTTAGTCATCATTAACGTAACCGTCTAGCATGATGTGACTGTGACGACTGCCCCGACATCTACCCGCCCTCGCGGCAACAGGCGTGCGGAGATCCTGGAGGCGGCCGCGCGGCTGTTCGCCGCGCGCGGCTTCCACGGTGTGTCGATCGAGGACATCGGCGGCGCCGTGGGCGTCTCGGGACCGGCGCTCTACCGCCACTTCAGCGGCAAGGAAGCCCTGCTGGCGGAGCTGCTGCTGGACATCAGCTCGCGGCTGCGCGAGTCGGCGGTCGCGGTCGTCACGGCCTCCGCCGCGCCGGACGAGATCCTCGACGCGCTGCTCGACGCGCAGATCACCTTCGCCCTGGAGCAGCCGGCGCTGATCACCGTGCACGATCGCGAGCTGGGCAACGTGCCGGAGCCCGAGCGGCGCCAGATCCGGCGGCTGCAGCGGCTGTACGTCGAGGAGTGGGTGACGGTGCTGGCCGAGCTGCACCCGTCGTGCCCGGCGGCCCGGCTGCGGGCCGCCACGCACGCGGTCTTCGGCCTGCTGAACTCGACCCCCCACAGCGCGGGCGAGCTGTCCCCCGCCGCGATGCGCCCGCTGCTGCACGCCATGGCGCGGGCGGCTCTCACGTCCGCCGTTAGCGAGCACTAACAAAGAGGAGACCCGCGAAAATCCCGTTGCCGTGCCAACTATCTAGATATATCGTCAGAACATCTCGATAGTTGGAGGACGAGATGCGTGATCCCCACCCCTGGCCCGGCCATCCGCCGCCGCTGCGTCCACCGATGCCCCCTCCACCGTCTCCTCCGCCGCGTCCACCCGGGCCTCCCGGCATGGAGACCCCGCCGCGCGTGCGGCGCGGAGACGTCCGGGCGGCACTGCTTCTGCTGCTCGGCGAGGAGGCCAGGAACGGCTACCAGATGATCCAGGACATCGAGGCGCGCAGCCGCTGCGTCTGGCGGCCCAGCCCCGGCTCCGTCTACCCGGCGCTCCAGCAGCTGGAGGACGAGGGCCTGGTCATCGGCGAGGACGGCGGCGGCAGCCGCTCCTACCGCCTCACCGAACGGGGCCGTGAGGAGGCCGCGCGCCTGCGCGACGCCCCCGCGCCGTGGGACGAGGTGGCCAGCACCGTGCCGGAGGATCGGCACGAGCTGCGCCTGCTGTGGGGGCAGCTCGGCGAGGCCTTCGTCCACCTCACCAGGACGGCCAACGACCACCAGGTCGCCGAGGCCAAGAAACTACTCAGGCGGACACGCCAGTCCGTGTTCCGGATCCTTGCGGAGGACTAGATGAGCGAGGACGCGGCCGTCGTCGTGAGACGGCTGAGCAAGACGTACGGGAAGGTCGAAGCCGTCAAGGGCGTCGACCTCGAGGTGTCGCCCGGCGAGGTCTTCGGCTTCCTCGGCCCGAACGGCGCCGGCAAGACCACCACGATCAGCATGCTCTGCACCCTCGTCAACCCCACCGGCGGCACCGCCACCGTCGCCGGCCACGACGTGGTCGAGGAGCGCGACGAGGTGCGCAGGAACATCGGCCTGGTCTTCCAGGACCCCACCCTCGACGGCTACCTGACCGCCGAGCAGAACCTGCGCTTCCACGCCGAGCTCTACGGGGTGCCCAAGGACGTGGTGCACGAGCGGATCAAGCGGGTCATGGAGATGGTGGCGCTCTGGGACCGCAAGGACGCCAAGGTGATGACGTTCTCCGGCGGCATGAAGCGCCGATTGGAGATCGCCCGCGGGCTGCTGCACTCGCCGCGGGTGCTGTTCCTGGACGAGCCGACCGTCGGGCTCGACCCGCAGACCCGCTCGGCCATCTGGGGCTACATCAACGAGCTGCGGGTCAGCGAGGACATCACGATCTTCATGACCACCCACTACATGGACGAGGCCGAGTACTGCGACCGGATCGCGATCATCGACCACGGGGAGATCGTGGTGATCGACTCTCCCGAGCGGCTCAAGGCCAGCGTCGGCAAGGACCGGGTGCAGATCCACACCCGCGACGACGACGCCGCCATCAAGGCCCTGCGTGAGCGGTTCGGGCTGGAGGCGGCGGTGCACGAGGGAGCGGTGACGTTCGCCGTGGCCTCCGGCGAGGAGTTCGTGCCCCGGCTGTTCTCCGAGCTGGGCATGCCGATCACGTCGGTGAGCGTGTCGCGGCCTTCGCTCGACGACGTTTTCATGAACTACACCGGCTCCACGATCCGCGACGCCGAGTCCGGCGACGACCAGATGGCCTTCATGCGCGCGATGGCGAGGCGATGACCGATGACGACACAGGCTGTCCGCGTCCATGTGCCCGCCCGCGGCACCGCACACGACCTGCGGGCCGTCAAGGTGGTGCTGCACCGTGAGATGCTGCGCTTCCTCAACGACCGCACCCGCATGCTGTCGATGCTGCTGCAGCCGGTGCTGTGGCTGTTCGTCATGGGCACCGGCCTCGGGTCCCTGGTCCAGGCGTCGATTCCCGGCGTCGACTTCCGCACCTTCATGTACCCCGGCATGATCTCCATGACGGTCATCATGACCGGCATGTTCTCGGCCGGGTCCATCGTGTGGGACCGCGAGTTCGGGTTCCTGCGCGAGATGCTGGTGGCGCCGGTGTCCCGGTCCGCCATCGTCGTGGGCAAATGCCTCGGCGGCGCGATCGTGGCCACCGGCCAGGGCGTCGTCATCCTGGCCATGGCGGGGCTGGTGGGGGTGCCGTACTCCCCCACGCTGATGCTCACGCTGCTGGCGGAGATGTTCCTCGCGGCCTTCACCGTCACCGCCTTCGGGGTGATGCTGGCGGCGCGGATGAAGAACATGCAGTCGTTCTTCGGGTTGATGCAGATGGCGATCATGCCGATGCTGTTCCTGTCGGGCGCCATGTTCCCGCTGGCCAACCTGCCGTCGTGGCTCCACGTCCTGACGGTGGTCAACCCGATGACGTACGCGGTCGACCCGATGCGCCAGGCCGTCTTCTCCCACCTGGACGTGCCGCCGGAGGTGAACGCGACGCTGAACCCGGGGGTGCAGTGGTTCGGCTGGCAGGTGCCGGTGCCGGTGGAACTGGGGCTGGTGGCGGCGCTCGGGCTGGTGCTGCTGGCAGTGGGCGTCGCCCAGTTCAGACGCGCCGACTGACGGGAACTCCGGCTTCTTCGGCCTGTTCGAAGGAAACCCGGGGTCACGGAGGGTAAGTTCTCAGATCTGAGGAGTTACCCCCCGTGGAAAGGAAAGACCCTTGTTGGATCTGCAGACGCGCGTCGACGACCACGAGGCCAGGATCGCGGCCCTTGAGGTCCGTAGTATGAGCGGCGTGCCAGACACGAGCATCGCCGAACGGTTCACCACCCTGCACGACCGCCTCGACCTCGTCAGCGGGAACGTCCTCAACAAGATCGACGAGCGGTTCACCACCCTCGGCCACCGCATGGACGGGCTCGACCAGCGGATGGACGGGCTCGAACTGCGCATGGACGGGCTCGAGCGTCGCATGGACGGGCTCGACCAGCGGATGGACGGGCTCGAGCGTCGCATGGACGGGCTCGACCAGCGCATGGACGGACTCCAGCAGGACGTGAACGTCCTCAAGGAAGACGTCAGCGGCCTGAAGAAGGACGTCAGCGGGCTCAAGGAGGATGTGAGCGGCCTCAAGGAAGACGTGAGCGGGCTCAAGAAGGACGTCAGCGGGCTCAAGGAAGACGTCGCCGAGCTCAAGCACGGCATGGGCGACATCAAGGCGATGCTCGTCAGCCTCGGCGCCACGGCTCCCGGCAGCCGGGTCAACTGACGACGGCATGAGGCCCGGGGCACCGCACGGGTGTCCCGGGCCTCATGGGGTGACGGTCAGCGCCTCACGCGGACGTAGTCGGAGCGGCTGGTGTCGCCGTTCGTCTCGTCGTCGCCGGCGTAGACGAAGCGCCAGTGACCGGAGGTCCAGGCGCGGGCCTTGGCGTACGCCCGGCCGTCGTCGTCGGTGGTGACGGAGGTCACGAGCCTGTACTCGTCAGACCGCTTGGCCTTGAAGTACAGGTCCACCTTGCCCTCGTACCCTTCCCAGGTCCCGTCGTCGTCGACCTGGAGCAGGGCGCGGAACTTCAGGTACCGGCCGCGCTCGGCCGGCTCGGGGTAGGCGTTGAAGCCGATGACGCGGGTGTCGGCCTTGGTGACCGGTTCGGTGACCCGCACGAAGTCGGGGCCGCTGACCGAGCCCTTGATCCGGCGGTCCCCGTCGTACACCGCGCGCCACCAGCCGCTCTGCTCGGCGGTGGCGGAGGCGTAGAAGCGGCCGTGCCGGCTGGTGCGGTCACCGGTGACGTTCTGCCACTGGCGCGAGGTGATCGGCCTGAACTGGATGGCCACCCGCTCGCCGCGCAGGCCGTGCTCGCCCTCGGCGGTCAGGGCGCCCTTGAAGCGGAGCCTGTCGCCCTTGGTGACGGGTTCGGGTGTGGCGTCGAAGCCGGTGATCGCGGAGGTGCGGGCGCGGTAGCGGACGCTGACTCCGTCGCCGTCGCTCACCGACGCCTTGGCCTCGGCGTTGCCGCCGAACTCGGCCCGCCATTCGCCGCTGCGCCACGGCCGCACGGCGGCGGAGAACCAGCCGTTGCGGCTGGTCTTCGTCGTGGTGACCTTGCGGAAGTCGTCGGAGCCCCGGGACCTGAAGGCGATCGCGACCTCCTGGCCGCCGTAGCCCTGGTCACTGGCCCGGAGCTGGCCCGAGAGCCTGACCCGGTCGCCCTTGGTGATCCGGTCGGGGTTGGCGTCGAATCGCACGATCTTGGTTTCGAGCGCCTTCTTGACGTCGAACGTGCCCTTCACGGGCTCGCCGGCCTTGTCGCCCTTGGAGGCGGTGACGGTGTAGTTCCACTTGCCGACGGTGCCGACCGCGTGCTCGAGCGTGAAGGTGTCTTTCCCGGCGGGCTTGGCGGCGACGACCGGCTGGGTGCTGACCCCCGGCGGGGTGATGACCATGCCGGCCTTGTCGGCGTCCTTCGTGGTGATCGTGAAGGTCACCTTGACGCTGTCGCCGAAGAGCACGACCGGGGATGCCGGGTTCATCGTCACCTTGGTGACGGTCGGCACGGGAGGTGCCTGGACCTGGGCGGAGGCGGGCGGCGCGAGGACCAGCGCCCCGGCGCCCACGGCTAACGCGATGACGGTCGTACGGATGCGTTGTAACGACATTCGGGTTCCTTTCTGGATCCCCCCAGCAGTTTCAACGCGGCTGTGAGGGTGCCACGTGTAACCCCAGTAGACGGGGCGGAGCAGGCAGAAGTTCACAGTTCTGACAAGCCGTTATATATCCATGTCAAAAGGACCGATCCAACGGATGCGGCCGACACTCGGAGACGAGAGGCGGGCGCACCGGCCATAATCGCTCTGTGGCGCGCGACACGGTTGAGACTCATTTCATCCAGGCAGTAGAGAAACTTCAGACAGGCCCGGCCCGGGATCCCGGCGCTCCGGTGCGCGAGGGCACCTCCCTGACCGGGGAACGGTGCAAAACGCTCTATCTGCGCCAGCTCGACAGCCGGTTGCTCGACATCGCCGCCCGCTGGCTGCGCGAGCGGGACGAGGGCTTCTACACGATCGGCTCGGCCGGTCACGAGGGCAACGCGGCCGTGGCCGCCGCGCTGCGCCCCGACGACCCCGCGCTGCTCCACTACCGCTCCGGCGCGTTCTACCTGACCCGGTCCGAGCAGGCCGGGCGGCTGCCCGAGCAGGGTCTCAGGGACGTGCTCATGGGCCTGGCCGCGGCGGCCGAGGAGCCGATCGCGGGCGGGCGGCACAAGGTGTTCGGCCATCCCGAGCTGGCCGTCATCCCGCAGACGTCCACGATCGCCAGCCACCTGCCGCGGGCGGTGGGGGTGGCGTTCGCCATCGAGCGGGCGCGGGCGCTGGGCACCGCCGTCCGCTGGCCCGGCGACGCGATCGCGGTGTGCAGCTTCGGCGACGCCTCGCTCAACCACGCCTCCGCGCTCTCGGGTTTCAACACCGCCTCCTACGCCACCTACCAGGGGCAGCGGATGCCGATCCTGTTCGTGTGCGAGGACAACGGCATCGGCATCAGCGTCAAGTCCCCCAAGGGCTGGGTGGAGGCGGCCGCCAGACGGCCCGGCATCGAGTACTTCGCGGCCGACGGCAGCGACCTGGCGTCGGCGTACGACACCGCCCTGCGCGCGGTGGAGCACGTCCGCGCCCACCGCTCCCCCGCGTTCCTGCATCTGTCGACCGTGCGGCTGATGGGCCACGCCGGCTCCGACGTCGAGTCCGCGTACCGCACCCAGCGCGAGCTGCGCGCCGACCTGGCGCGCGACCCGCTGCCGCACACCGCGCGGCTGCTCATCGAGGCGGGCCTGATCACGCCGGAGGAGCTGCTCAGGCGGTACGAGCTCGCGCGCGAGCACGTGCTGCGGATCGCGCTGGAGACCACCCGGCTGCCCCGGCTCACCTCGGCGCGGGCCATCATGGAGCCGATCGCGCCGCGTGACGCCGGCCTGATCGCCAAGATCAGCCCGGTGGCGGCGCCGGGCGCGGTGCGCGAGCGGGCGTTCGCCGGCGCGCTGCCGGAGGCGGAGAAGCCGCTGACGCTCTCCCAGGCGATCAACCGTACGCTCGCCGACGCGCTGGCGGTCTACCCGGAGATGATGGTCTTCGGGGAGGACGTCGCCAAGAAGGGGGGCGTCTACGGCGTCACCCGCGGCCTGCAGAAGCGGTTCGGCCCCGCCCGGGTGTTCGACACCCACCTGGACGAGCAGGCGATCCTCGGGCTGGCCCTGGGCGCGGGCGTGTCCAGGCTGCTGCCGGTGCCGGAGATCCAGTATCTGGCCTACCTGCACAACGCGATCGACCAGATCAGGGGTGAGGCGGCCACGCTGTCGTTCTTCTCCCAGGGGGCCTACCCGAACCCGATGGTGGTGCGGATCGCCGGGTACGCCTACCAGAAGGGGTTCGGCGGCCACTTCCACAACGACAACGCCATCGGGGCGCTGCGCGACATCCCCGGGCTGGTCATCGCCTCCCCGTCACGGCCCGACGACGCCGCCGCCATGCTCCGCACGTGCCTGGCGGCGGCCCGCGCGCAGGGGTCGGTGTGCGTGTTCCTGGAGCCGATCGCGCTCTACCACACCAGGGACCTGTTCGAGGCGGGCGACGGAGGCTGGCTGGCACCGTACGCGCCGCCGGCGCGCTGGGCGGAGACGCACGTGCCGATCGGCGCCGCCCGCTCCTACGGCGACGGCCGTGACCTGACGATCGTGACGTTCGGCAACGGGGTGCGGATGAGCCTGCGCGCGGCGGTGCGGCTGACCCAGGAGGGCCACAGCTGCCGGGTGCTCGACCTGCGGTGGCTGGCGCCGCTGCCGGTGGACGACCTGCTGCGCGCGGCCGAGCTGACCGGCAAGGTGCTGATCGCGGACGAGACCCGCCACTCGGGCGGCGTGTCCGAAGGCGTCATGGCCGAGCTGCTGGACGCCGGGTTCCAGGGTCAGGTGGCAAGGGTGACCTCGGCCGACAGCTTCGTCCCGCTGGGCGGGGCGGCCGACCGCGTGCTGCTGTCGGAGGACGAGATCGAGCAGGCGGCCCGCAAGCTGCTCGCCTGACGCGGCGCTGCGGCGCTAGAGCCAGCCGCGCCGCTTGAAGACGACATAGAGGACGGCGCACACCCCGGCCATGAGGAGGAGCGCCAACGGGTAGCCCAGGGCCCAGTGGGTCTCCGGCATGTGGTCGAAGTTCATCCCGTAGATGCCGCCCACCACGGTCGGCGCGAACAGGATGGCCGCCCAGGCGGAGATCTTCTTGACCTCCTCGCCCTGCTGGATGCTGACCTCGGTCATCCTGGCCATCTCGGCGTTCTGGGCCTGGGTGACGAGGGTGGAGTTGACCACCAGGATGTCCTGGAGCTGCTGGCGGAAGGAGGCCACCCGCTCGTTGACGGTGATGGCGTGGTCGGCCACGTCGCCCAGGTAGCTCTGCAGTTCCTCGTCGACCCCGTACTTGTCGGCGCCGGCGATGAACCCGTCGATCAGCCGCACCAGCGGCGCGGTGGCGCGCTGGAACTCGATCACCTCGCGCGACAGCTCGTAGACGCGGCGGGACACGGCCGGGTCGCCGCCGAAGACCTGGACCTCGATCTCCTCGATGTCCTCCTGCAGCCCTTTCACGACGGGCGCGTAGCCGTCGACCACCGCGTCCAGGATCGCGTAGAGGACCGCCTGCGGGCCCTTGCGCAGCAGGCCGGGCTCGGACTCCATGCGCCTGCGCACCACCTGCAGGTCGGGCGCCTCGGAGTGGCGGACGGTGAGGACGAAGTCGGGGCCGACGAACACGTGCAGTTCGCCGAAGGTCACCTCCTCGGCCTCGTCCACGTACGTGGCCGCGCGCAGCACCACGAAGAGGGTGTCGCCGTAGCGGTCGGCCTTGGGCCGCTGGGAGCCGACGATGGCGTCCTCGACGGCCAGTTCGTGCAGCTCGAACTCCTCGGCGAGCTTGACCAGCTCCCACTCCTTGGGGCGGTACAGGCCGATCCAGGCGAGCGTGCCGGGCTTGTCCTTGAGGCACTGGAAGGCGTCGGCCAGCGATCCGGGGTTGTCGATCGGCCGGCCGTCCAGGTAGACGGTGTTGTTGATGACCGTCGGGAGGTAGGCCGACCGGTCGTCGCTGGGCCGGGGGTCCATCGACTGCTCGGGGGCCGGCTCGCGGGTCGCTCCGCCGCGCCGGCGCCCTCTCACCCTCGCCATGTCACCTCCTTGAGTCACCTCCGCTAGGTCGCGAAGTTGTCGAGCTCCCGCAGGGCCCGCTCGCGGATCGTCTGCCGCCACATCGGCGTCCACCCGAACAGCAGCCCGTGCGGCCGGCCCAGCGCCATCTTGGACCACCGCTTGAAGTCGAACTCCTCGTGGTGGCGGACGATCAGGTCGTCCTCGAACCGGAACAGCGCCTGGATGTCGTTGACCACCTCCCGGCCCGTCCTGGGCATGCGGTAGCGGGCGGTCCAGCGGGCGGCTCCGGAGAAGTGGTCCGCCGTGGCCCCGTGGAACTCGGCCTTCAGCCCGTCGCCCATGCTGAGCTGGAGCCGCCACATCGCCATCACCCTGTCGCGGCCCTCCAGCTCCAGGAAGACCGGGTCGCCGAAGCTGACCTCGGGGTGGTAGCAGCGTTCCATGGCCGTCAGGTCAGCACGGCCAAGAGCCTCGTAGAAGGCGCTGATCAGCGCCACGTGCCGATCGTTCATCTCGCTATCGAATCATGGTCAGGCCGTTGCTCCAGCACACGGCCCGCAACCAGTCGTCGCCGAGATCGAGCCGGTCCAGCGCGTGCAGCTGATGAGCGTACGGGTGGGGGATGGTCGGGAAATCACTGCCGAGAACCACTTTCCCCGCCAGGCCAAGTTCACGCAAAGCCGGACGAAGTCTCGCGGGAAACGGCATGCCGGCCTCGGCGAAGTCGGTGAAGGCCATCGTGGTGTCCAGCGCCACCCGCTCGTGACGCTCGGCCAGCGCGAAGAACGGGTCGTACTCCGGCATGCCGAGGTGGGCGATGACCAGGCGCAGCCGGGGGTGCCTGCGCAGCACCTCGCCGATCGGCCCGGCGCCGACGAACCCGCCGGGCACGGGCACCGAGCTGGCGTGCACCACCACCGGCAGGCCGGTCTCGGCCAGCAGCCCCCAGACGCCGTCCAGCTCGGGCAGGCGCGGGTCGAAGCCGCCCACCTGGAGGTGCACCTTGAAGATCTTGACCCCCTGGTCCACCGCCTGCCGGACGTACGCGGGAGCGCCGGGCTCGGGATAGAACGTGGCCGAGGGCAGGCAGCCGGGCGTGCGCCCGGCGAAGTCGAGCGTCCAGGCGTTGAGGTCGGCCGCCATGTCCGGCCTGTGCGCGTACGCGAGCGCGGGGAAGGCCGTCACCCCCAGCTCCCGCAGCCGGGTGACCCGCTCCGCGACCGGCCACTCGTACGCGATCGTCCAGCCGGCCCCCATGAGCGGGCCGCCGTGGTGGAAGTGGTGCCAGACCCGGCGCTCCATCCGCTCGGGCAGGAAGTGCACGTGCAGATCCACCAGTCCGGGCAGCCCGAGCGCCGCCCACCAGGCACGCACCCCATCGTCAGAATGAAGTTCTGTCGCCACGGCCGTGACTTTACCCGGATAGGGTCTGTTCTCGATGGACAAGCTCTGGGCTCAGCTGATCGCGGCGCAACCCGAACCCGACCCCTGGGTCGTGCTGGTCTCCGCGCTGGCCGCGCTGGCGGTCGTCACCCTCACCGTGCCCTGGCAGCTGTCCAGAGGACTGATCACGATCGCCCACGAGGGCGGCCACGCGGTCATGGCGCTGCTCACCCGGCGCAAGCTGGAGGGCATCCGGCTGCACTCCGACACCTCGGGCGTGACGCTGACCAGGGGCAGGCCCAACGGCCCCGGCATGGTGCTGACCGCGCTGGCGGGCTACATGGCTCCGCCGCTGCTCGGGCTGGCGGCCGCCTGGCTGACCGACCAGGGCCGCATCACGCTGCTGATCTGGGGAATGCTGCTCTTCCTCGTGTGCATGCTGCTGCTGATCCGCAACCTGTACGGGGCGCTCATCCTGCTGGCGTCGGGCGGCGCGGTGTTCGCGCTGTCGATGTACGCGCCCGACGAGGTGCAGCAGGTGGTGGCGTTCGTGGTGGTGTGGTTCCTGCTGTTCGGCGGCGTCCGGCCGATCCTGGAGCTGCAGCGCAAGCGGCGCAGGCGGCAGGCGCGCGACTCCGACGCCGACCAGCTGGCCCGGCTGACGATCCTGCCGGGCGGGTTCTACGTGTTCTTCTTCCTGCTGGTGGCGGGGGCCTCGGTGGTCGGGGCCGCCTACCTGATGAATCCGTTCGCGTAGGGCCGGGTCAGGCCACGTCCCGGGTGGACAGCTCGAACGGCCCGGTGTCGATCCCCCAGCTGCGGATGCGGCGCGCGCGGATGCGGATCCAGGCCGGGTCGAACGGCATGTTCGCGCCGATGCGCAGGCCCAGTTCGGCGCCGCCCGTGGTGTGCGTCTCCGCCCGGCCGCGGATCTCGATGCCGCGCGGCGTCCACGGGTCGACGGAGGCCAGGTCGTCCACGATGAACGCCACGTCGGGATGCCGCTGCGCGTCGCGGAACTTCTTGCTCTCCGACATGCCGGTGCCCTCGTGACCGCCGATCACGACGCAGCCGGCCTCTGGGTCGTAGAAGACGCCCACGGTGACCAGGTGCGGCCGCCCGCCGGGGCCGACGGTGGCGAGGCGGCCAAGCAACTGGCCGTTCAGGTAGGCGATCTCGTTGGTCGTCATGCTCATGCGCCCCAGTCTGGGGCTCGCGCCCCCGCGCAGGGAGGCCGTGTCATGACCGGCCCTGCCGGGGCCACCCTCAGCCCCTCAGGCGGGGAAGCGCCGGCCGGTCGCACGCGCGCCACGCGGCCCCGGCTGCCGAGGTCACCGGAGCGACCTGTCGCCGAGGTCGGCAACGGCGGCGGCCTCGCGGCCCCGCTCGAACCCCTCCTCGTCGTAGTGGTAGGAGCGGCCCGGCCGGGTGTCCCAGCGCTCGAACTCCGCGCGCACCGCCGCCTCGCGCCCTGCCAGCACCAGCTCCCCGGGGCCGCCCGCGACGTCGTCGGCCACCTCCCCGACCCGGGCCCGCATCTTGTCGGCCAGGCCGCGGCCGTAGCCCCGGTAGAAGCCCCGCTGGAACAGCGCCCGCTTGCGGCGCAGCCACTGGGCGGGGAGGCCCGGGCTATCGGCCCGCTCGGCCCGCCAGGCCATGCCGAACCGCACCTCCATCTGGATCAGCACCGACGGCAGCAGGATCTTCAGCGACTCCAGCACCTCTGCCGGCCCGGCGATCCGTACGTGCGACACCCGGTCGCGACGGCGCTGTCCCTCCTGGCAGCCCATGCAGCCGAGCGCGCTGATCACCATCCAGACGGCCTCGGCCCGCTCGATGTGATGCCCGCCGCTGGTGTCGATCGGCAGCCGCCAGGTGTCCACGCGGCTCGGGCCGTCCCGGCGCACCGTGTCGGCGTCCAGCCCCATCCGGTAGAGGATCTTGGCCGCCAGCGCCGCCGCGCTCTGGGCCTCCTCGCGGTCGGAGCCCTTGCCCTCGGCGATGTCCAGCAGCGCCCGCACCTGTTCGACGCCCCAGGTCTTCCGCTCCCCCATGACGCCCCACCCTCTCAGACGGTACGGGCGAGCGGATCCCGTCCACCGCCCGTTCCCCGCCGTGTGTGGTCGGGGAATGTCGGTCGGAGGCCGTACCTTAGTGCGCGTGCCCGAGCAGCCCCTGACCCTCGACGCCGCGCTCAGCGATGAGGCGGTGCTGTCGACCTACCGCCGGATGTTCGCGGCGCTGGCCCGCGACAGCGGGGCGGTGGTCGACGATCCCGTGCTGGTCGACATCGCCGAGACCCTGTTCGCCGCGTTCGCGGAGGCGGGCGAGGAGTGGCTGACGCACGAGCAGATGCGCCTGGCCTGCGGCGCCTATCCCGCCGACCAGTTCGACAACCGGCTGCGGGTGCTCAAAGGGCTGGGCGCGATCCGCGAGGTGTTCCCCAAGCCCAACCAGCTGCGCTACCGCGCGTCGTTCACCAGCGTGGTCGGCCTCATGTTCATCCGGCGGATGATGGACGACGGCGGCCAGTCGGAGATGCACCGGCTGCTCGCCCTGGAGGACCTCAACGTCGCCGACCCGCGCACGACGATGGAGGAGGCCCGGCAGAGCGGCGTCAACCTGTCGCGGGCGTTCCGGCTGTGGGCGCTGGAGCTGATCACCCTCACCACCGGCACCATCGAGGAGCTGCGCGAGCAGGCGCCCAAGCTGTGGGGCACCGAGGAGATCGCCCGCCGCGCGCAGAGCCTGCACGGCACGATCCTGACCCGCTGGCCCGAGCTCGACCGGGTCTGCACCGACCTGCGCGCGGCGATCTACGCCTACAGCGACGCCTCCCGCCGCGCCGCCGGCCGGCTGGCCGACTCGGCGGGCACCACCCGCAACCTGACGCTGCTGCCGGCCGAGACGTGGCGCACGTTCGCGCAGACTGCGTCGAAGGAGCGGCTGGCGGCGGTGCTCGACGGGTTCGTGTTCGACGCCCCCGCGCCGTGGCACGATCCGGCGGCCGTCGCCCGCGCCGTCGACGAGGCGCCGCGGCCCGCGCCCGCCCAGCCCACTCCCCCGCGCTCCACCCTGCCCGATCCCGGCCCGTCCGGCTCGCTCGGCGACGCGCCGGAGGCCGCCGTCGAGCGCCTGCGGGAGCTGGCCGAATCCTTGCTGGGCGAGTCGTCGCGGGTGGCGCTGGCCGACGTGCTCGGTTCCGACTGGATCACCGCCCGCCGGGTGCTCGCCGACCTGACGACCGTCGACCTGCGGCCGGAGCTGCCCTACCGGCTGGCCTGGTCCGGCGGGCTGACGATCGACCCGTCCCGCGAGCCGTCCTGGCTCTCCCACGGCCGCCTGGAGCGCACCCCGTGACCGCCGATCCGGCCGCCCACGCGCGGGCGCGCGCCCAGGGCCCGCTGCGGCTGGGGCCCGGCGCCCCCGCCCCCGCGGGCATGACCAGGCTGAGCCGCCCCGACTCCACGGGGCTGGCGCTGCCGGTGTGGCCCGACGGGGTGACGCCGTCGCTGCTGGACGAGCACCAGGTGGCGCCCATGCCGGTGGAGCGGTCCGGCGAGACGCGGCGGGTGCTGGCGGCGGTACTCAAGTGCTGCTGGGCCGACCCGTCGGCCGACCCGTGGCCGGGTGAGCCCGCGCCGCTGGAGCGGGTCCTCGACACCTACCGCGCGCTGATCGGCCGCACCGACGACCTCATGCGCAACTGGGCGATCGGGGCGCTGCGCCGGCTGCACGACTCGTCGTGGGCGGTGCTGGCCGACGGCATCGTCTCGCTCGGCCCCCGGTGCGCGCTGTGGCCGGTGGAGTCCCACGCGGTGCTGAAGGACCTGGTGCGCCGCATCCCCGACCCGGAGCGCCGCGCCCTGCCGGTGGTCCCCGACGCCGGCCTGGTCACCCCCGGCGCGGGTCCGGACACCGGTTCGCCGGAGGCCGCCGGGCCCGATCCGGCCGCGGGGAGCCGGGCGGAGCCGGGAGCGCCCGAGTTCGACGACCTGCTGAGTGTCTACGACGAGCGCCGCAGGGCCGAGCTGGTGTCCGCCTTCATGGTGGTGGAGCACGCCGCCGAGCCCGTGCAGGAGGCGCGGTTCGCCGCGTTGCGCGACCCGGCGCTGCGGCGCACCCTCACCGAGATGCTCGCCCGTCGCGGCCGCACGCTCGTCCAGCAGCGCGAGCGGTGGATCTCGGGCTACGCCGACGAGCTCGTCCGCGACCGGCCGCCGGGAGGCGGGCCGGGCGAGAGCGAGCGGGCCGTGCTGACCCTGGTGCTGGTGCATTCGGTGGCCATCCCGCGCGCCGAGGGCCTGCTGCCGGAGGACTCCTGGCTGTCGCCCCACCCGACCCCGGCCGACGAGCTGCGCCGCCACACCCAGCTCCCGATCGGCGAGCTGGAGTCGGCGCTTCGGGTGCTGCGTCATGCCGGGCTGGTGACGCAGGTCAAGGCGGGCGAGGAGGCGGGCGGCTACGTCCCCGGCCCGCAGTTCCATCGCCTCACGCCGGAGGCGCGCAGGCGGTTGCAGGAGGAGCTCATCCTGGCGGCGGGCCCCGACACGCCCCTGGCGGCGGCCGTCCGCGCCCGCCGGGCGGCCCGGTGACCGCGGATGTGCCGGGCCTCGTGACAGTGGTGGAGGCGGGGAAGCGGTGAACGCCGTGGTGCGGTGGCCGGTGGAAGGACGACGGGGGTAACGGTGGCGCAGGTGGAGAACATCGTCGGGGATCGGGTGCTGATCGCCGTGCAGGCGGTCAACATCTCACGGCTGTCCACCCATCCGGTGCCCGTCGTGCCCGGCACGCTGATCGTCGTGGCGGGGGCCGGGCCCAAGGACTCCAACGGCGCCGGCAAGTCGTCGTTCATCGCGTCGATCACGGCGCTGCTCGGTGACGAACAGTGGCGGTTCGCCTCGGGCGCCAAAGCGGTGTCCGAGCTGCTGTTCAACGCGGAGCTGGCCAGCGGCGCCGGGGCGCGCCAGTGGGCGAGCGCCGGCCACGGCTACATCGTCGGCGTGTTCGCCCCCGCGTCCGGCGGCGGGAGCCTCGACGCCTACGCGGTCGACCCGGGCGACGACGACGGCGAGCTGTTCGGGGTGGCCGGAAGGCCCGACGCGCCGCTGACCGTCTGGCTGCGGGTCAACCAGGAGGCGCCCCACCTGGAGATCCGCTGGCGGGAGGGCGTGCGGCTGGCGGCCGCGACGTCGGAGGCCGAACGGGTGGCGCGGGCCGACGAGATCTGGGCGTCGCTGCCCCGGTCAGCCGGGCGGCGTGACGTGGTGGCGCGCGACCTCACCAAGGTCCTCTACGGCGACCGCGTGCGGTGCGTGTCCTTCCTGTCGACGAGCGTGCGCAGCAAGGTGGCCACCAACCTGCTGTCCCAGCCGCTGAACGAGATCTCCCCTGAGCGGGTGTTCGAGGCGATCGCGGCGCTGACCGGGCTGGACGCCGAGCTGGAGCAGGAGCGGGAGGCGCGGCGCGACGAGCACGCCAAGCGGGTGCGGGCCGCGCAGGCGGCGGAGCGGCTGGCGGAGTTCGAGGCCGAGTCGCGGTCGCTGCTGGCCACGTTCGACCGGCGCGACCAGGCCAGGGTGCGGCTGGCCGGGGCGCTGCGGTGCTGGCAGGGGCGGCAGGCGCGCAAGCTGGCCGACGCGGCGGCCAGGGACGACGCGCTCGCCGCCGAGCTGGTGCGGCACCGCGCGGCGGGCGAGACGGCGGCCGAGGCCATCGACGCCGTCCGGGCGGAGCTCGCCACGCTCAAGGACGACACCCTCGACCGGCGCGTCACCGAGGCGCGCAAGGAGCTGGCCGCGCTCCAGGCCAGGGCGGCCAAGCTCGACGCCGACCGGGCGGTCGCGGAGAACTCCGCCGACGAGCTGCGCGGCCGGATTCCGGCGCTGGAGGAGGCGCGCCGGTTCGCCGACGGGCGCGACGTGCCCACGGCCGAAGGCGAGCTGCGCGCGTCCCGGCTGCGGCTCAACGAGGCGCTCAAGGCGCTGGGCGTGGCCGACCAGGAGGCGGCCTCGGCCCGTGCCGCCCTGGACGACGCGGAGGGCGGCCCGGCCGCCGCCCAGCTCGACGCCCTCGCCGCGGCGGGCGTCCCCGCGTCCGGCCTGCTCGACGCGCTCGACGTCGCCGAACAGGCCCGCGATCACGCGTCGAGCATCCGCCGGCAGCCCGCCACGGCAACCCCCGGCGACGCACCGGCCGGTGAGACCCACGAAACGGGCGAGGCCGGGTCCGGTGAGTCCGGCGGGTCCCTTAGGTCCGGTGAGTCCGATGAGTCCGGCGGGTCTCTTGTGTCCGGCGGGTCTCTTGCGTCCGGGGCCGGGGAGGGCCTCGGGGGTGGCGCGGGGGCCGGGCTGACGTTGGACGAGCTGCGCAACTGGCCCGGCGAACACGCGGTGATCGTCGACGCCGGCCACCTGGCGCAGGCGGCGGAGGCGCTGCGCGCGCTGCCCGGGTCCGTGCTGGTCAGCGCCGCAGGGGTGAGCGTGGTCGGGGCCTTCGACGGGGTGGCGACCGGCCGGGAGGCCCGGATCAAGGCCGCCGAGCAGCGCCTGAACCGCGCCCTGGACGCGCAGGACGCCGCCGCCCAGGTCGTGCGCGAGGCCGAGGAGACGGTGACGCTGGCCCAGCGCAGACTCGACGGCGCCAAGGCCGGGGTGCGGCTGGAGGAGCTGGAGGGCCGGCTGACCGGGCAACGTGCCCGGCTCGCCGAGCTGGTCGCCGCCCTGGAGGAGCTGGCCCCCCGGGTGGCGGAGGCCGAGCGGGAGACCGCCGCGCTCGACTTCCGGGCCCGTACCAGGGACATGGAGATCGAGCGGCTGGAGGGCCGGCGCCGGCAGCTCGACGGCGAGCGGGCGCGCGCCCGCGAGCAGGAGACGCGGGTCAGCGCCGAGCGGGAGGCGCTGAAACTCGGCGCGCTGGCCGCCGAATGGGGCGGCACCGCCGAGTCGGCCGTCGAGTGGCTGCGCGAACTGCCCGAGGAGGAGCGCCCGCGCACCGCCGACGAGTGGTGGCGGGTCGCGGAACGCCTGCTCGACCAGGCCCTGCGCGACACCTTCCCGGAGGAGGACGCGGAGGTGCCGGAGGAGCTGCGGTTCCTGCTGGCGGAGCGGGGCGGCAGCGCGGCTCGGGAGCAGGCGACGTTCGCGGGCGTGTGCGGCGCGCTCGCCTCCTACCTGCGCGGGCAGGAGGAGTACGAGAAGCATCAGCGCAGGCAGATCGAGGCGCAGCTGGTGTCCCGGCAGCGTGACCTGGCGGCGGCCGACAAGGGCGCGGAGGAGGCGGCGCAGTCGACGGCGGTGCACCGCGCGGCGCTCACGGCCGCGATCAGGGTCAGGCTGGAGCGGGTGGCCGAGGAGTTCGAGAAGCTCGACGTCGCGTACGGGGGCTACGGGGCGACGCTGGAGTTCCCGGTGCCGCCCGCGCCGGCCGACCCGGAGCAGCGCTGGCAGTGGCGGGTGACGCCGAAGTGGCGGCGCGGCGAGGGCCAGGGCTTCGTGCCCTACAACCGGCGGGCCAACACGGCGCTGATGGACGAGAAGGCGGTCAAGCTGGTGTGCGCGGCGGCCATCGCCTCGTCCGGCGGCGGCCACCTGTGTCTCGTGCTCGACGAGCTGGGCCGCAACCTGGGCAAGGAGCACCGCCGGGAGGCGGTGGCGCTGTTCCGGCGGATCGGCGAGACCTACGGCATCACGGTGATCGGGGCGCTGCAGGACGACATGGAGCCGTACGCGATCGACGCCTGCGGCCAGTACGTCAAGCTGCGCCGTTCGTCGGACGCGATGCCCTACAACGAGCCCCCGGTGATCGTCGGCCACGACCACCACGCCGACCGGGTCAGGGCGCTCGCGGCCTATGTCGACAGGACCGGCGAGCCGGACTGACTTCTCGGCGCCCATGACCGACCGACCGCCCGCCGGGTGACGTCGGAGGGCCTCAGGCGCCGTGGACCGGAGGACGAGGAGCGGAGTCTCGTCGTGGCGGCCTGGGTGGCGAGGACTGAAGGGAAGGTCAGCCGGCCGGTGGCCCGGGGATCGGGGGGCCGGTGTAGGAGGCACGGAGTCTGAGGAGGGAGTCGCGCGCGTACTCCTCCATGGCGTGGGCCAGCCAGCCGGCGGTCCGGGCGACGGCGAAGACGGCCTCGCCCGCGCCGGGGGTCAGGCCGGCGACGGCGGCGAGGGTGGCGAGGGCGAAGTCGATGTTGGGCTCGGGCAGGCGACGCCGGCGTACCTCGGCCAGGACGGCGCGGGCGGCGGCGAGCCGATCGTGGTCCGGGGCGGCCTGCGCCACCAGGTCGAGGAGCATGGTGGCGCGGGCGTCGCCGTTCTTGTAGACGCTGTGGCCGAAGCCGGGGATGCGCCGGCCGCGCCGGATCCAGTCGGCGATGACGCGGGGCGCGTCCGAGGGCCGGGCGACCTCGGCGAGGAGGTGTTCGGCGGCGTAGGAGGCGCCGCCGTGCAGGGGGCCGCTCAGCACGCCGAGGCCGGTGAGCACGACGGCGTACGGGTCGGCCCTGGCGGAGGCGGCGACCCGGGCGGCCAGCGTGGAGGCGGCCAGCTCGTGGTCGGCGAGCAGCACGAGCGCGGCTTCCAGGGCGTGGAGCAGCGCCGGGCTCTGGGGGTGCGGTGACAGGCGGGTCCAGAGCCGTCCGGCGATCGGGCCGGCGCGCTCAGGCTCAGGGGACGATGCCAGTGCCGGGAGTGCGTCGACCAGGCCCGCGATGAGGCGGCGGCCGGTGGCGGCGACGGATACCGGGTCGAGCTGGACGCGGAGCAGGTCGGCGGCGCCGAGGACGGTGACGATGACCTGGAGGCGGTCGAGCGGGAGGATCGGCTCGGGAAGGCCGCGCTGGGCGACGACGGCGGCGTGGACGGCCTCGGCGTCGGCCTCCCAGGGGACGGCGGCCCTCGCCTCCTGCCGGGAGGCGTCGGCGTCCCGGCCGGAGGAGTCCGTCAGACGCCCGGTGGCGTGGTCCGGGGTCCAGAGCCGTTCGGCCGTGGTCTCGAAGGTGGCGGCGCGTGCCAGGGCGAGGGCGTCGTGGCCGCGGTAGTAGGGCCGGTCCAGGCCCAGGGCGGTGATGGCCGACTCGATCACCAGCTCCGGCGGCCGGCCGCGCGGTCTGCCGCGCCGGGCCAGGGTCTCGATCTCGGCGGCGTCGAAGAGGCTGCGGCGGCCCTCGTGGCGCCGTTTGAGCACGCCGCGGCTCACGTACGCGTACAGGGTGGCCGGTTTGACGCCCAGCCGGTCGGCGGCCGCGGCCGCGTCGATCCACTCCACACACGCCTCCATATTGACGAAAATCAATATTGATACATATTGAGGGCCCGTGTCAACGTTGTCCTATGCCCAACGTTCACTTCCTTGACGTGACCAACCGGGACGGCGTGCAGACCGCGCGCACCGGCCTGTCGAAGTTCGGCAAGACCATGGTCAACTTCTATCTGGCCAAGCTCGGCGTGGCGCAGTCCGAGATCGGCTTCCCGTTCCTGTTCCACGAGGTCCCTTACGTACGGGCGCAGGTGGCGCTGGCCGAGGCGGGGGCGTTCGGCGGGTTGCGGCTGTCCGGGTGGTGCCGGGGCGTGGCGGAGGACGTGGAGAAGGCGGCGCCGCTCGGCCTCAGGCACTACAACCTGTCGATCTCCACCAGCGACTACATGATCCAGAACAAGTTCCGCGGCCGGCTCGACAGGGCCGCGATCATCCGCGAGATGACCGCCGCGGTGCGCGCCGCCAAGGCGGCCGGCGCGTGGACCGTGGGGGTGAACGCCGAGGACGGGTCGCGGACCGACGACGGGTTCCTGCTGGAGTTCGCGCTGGCGGCGAAGGAGGCGGGCGCCGACCGCGTCCGCTACTGCGACACGATCGGCGGCGACACACCCGACCGGATCAGGGAGCGGTTCGCCAAGCTGGCCTCGGCCGTGGCGCTGCCGATCGAGACGCACTGCCACAACGACCTCGGCATGGCCGTGGCCAACTCGGTGTCGGGCGCGCTCGGCGACCTCGACGCGGGCCAGGACGCGTGGATCAACACGTGCGTGAACGGCGTCGGCGAGCGTTCCGGCAACGCCGACCTGCTGTCGACGATCCTGGCGTTCCGGCACGGTTTCGGGCTGGACGCGGAGATCGGCGACGAGCTGGATCTGACGTGGGCCAGGAGGTTCGGCCTGTGGGCGGCCTACGCCTTCGGCCGGCCTCTCCCGTACCACCAGGTCGGGGTGGGACGGAACGCGTTCGCGCACGAGAGCGGCATCCACGCCGACGGCGCGCTGAAGGACCACGGCACCTACGAGCTGTACGACGAGACGACGCTGGGCCCGTTCCCGGAGGACTGGCACGCGCGGGACGGCCGGGTGGTGCTGACGGGCGAGTACGGCGGGAAGGCCGGTTTCCGGCACGTGATGGACGGGCTCGGCGTCGAGGTGACGGACGAGGAGCTGACCTTCAAGCTGGTGCAGCTCTGCAACGCGATGACGGGCAGACCGCTCACCGACGACGAGCTGCGCCTGATCGCGGCCTACCCGCGCGAGCTGTCCCCGCTCTTCCCCGGCCTGTCGTGACGGGTCAGGACACGGGGACGTCCTTCACCTCGCCCAGGCCGGCCGCCTCCAGCGTGACGGACGTGACGTCGTCGGCGGGCGCCGGGTAGTACGCGTACGAGCGGTTGACCTCGCCCTTGTCCAGGGCGAACACGGAGTTCTCGACGAACTCGGCGTGCATCCGGAGCGGGTGGTAGCGCGCCTCGGTCTCCGGATCCACCAGGATGAACGCCCCGTAATCGGACGCGGCCGAGAATGTATGGGCGAACCCCTTGAACGGCTCAGGGATCGGGATGTGGTGATCCTCCACCGACGCCACGTCGAACACCGCCACCACATAGGCGCCGTCACGGTAGAAGGGGTGGACGTCCACCCGCAGCCGGCCACCCCCGGAGCGCGGCCGATCCAGCGAGCCGACGACCGGCCCCGCGTCGGCCCGGTAGGGGGCGGGCCGGCGGGTGGAGCCCCTGACGTCCGTCGCCGTCCCCGTGGTGACCGTCGTGTCCGGCCGATCCCGTCTGATCGTGTACGAGATCTCGACCCGCCGGTTGCGGGCCCGGCCCTCGGGGTCGTCGCCGCCGTCCCGCTTCTCGTTCCTGGCGATCGGCTCGTCCTCGCCCCTGCCTTCGGCCTCGTACGTGTAGCCATCGCCCAGCTTGGCCGCCAGGTAGTCGCGGACGGCCTCGGCCCGTTCGACCGACAGCCGCTGGTTGTACGTGCCGCTGCCCTTGCTGTCGGTGTGCCCTTCGATGAGGACGGGCGGCTTGTCCGGGTCGGCGCGCTCGCGGGTCTCCGTGACGGCCTCGTCCAGGATGGCCGTGGCCTTGTCCGACAGCGTCGCCTTGTCGAAGGCGAACAGCACATCGGCGCGGAGCGCCACAGCGGCGGGAAGTACACCTCGACCGGATAGCGCACGCCCGGCTGGAAATCCTCCGGGTACCCGTCACCGTGGCGGGTGCCGAAGGCCCGTTCCCCGGACTTCTCCCGCAGCGTGAAGTACATCTTCCCGCCGACGGGGTCGAGCAGCCGTAACCTGCCGAAGGTGACGCTCTGTCCGGGCAGCCCGTCGTACCCGAAATCGCCGGGCGTCCTGGTGTCCCCGGTGGTCGAGATCTCCATCCTCAGCACGGTCAGGTCCTCGTGCCGTTCGACCGCACGGACATCCCGTCACCTCCCGTTCGGCGGTATTCGCCGGGTCGAGCCCATCGCGGGAACGCGGCCTAGCCGGCGGTCGCGGTCAGGGTGGAGCCGGTGCGGGTCTTGGTCACCTTGAGCTGGGCGGGGATGCGGGAGCGCAGCTCGGCCACGTGGCTGACGATGCCCACCGCCCGGCCGCCGTCGCGCAGCCCGTCGAGGATGTCGAGGACGCCGTCGAGCGTGTCCTCGTCCAGGGTGCCGAATCCCTCGTCGACGAAGAGCGTGCCGATCTCCGCGCCGCCGGCCTCCGCCGTCACCACGTCGGCCAGGCCGAGGGCCAGGGCCAGCGAGGTGATGAAGCTCTCGCCGCCGGACAGGGTGGCGGGGTCGCGCTCGATCCCGGTCCACCCGTCGAACACCCGCAGCCCGAGCCCGCCGCCGGAGCGCGCCCGGGACCCGGCGGTCTTGGCCAGGTCGTGGCGGAGCAGGTAGCGGCCGCCGGACATGTGGTCGAGCCGGTCGTTGGCGGCGTCCACCACCTGGCGCAGCCGCTCGCCGAGCACGTAGGAGGACAGGCTCATGCTCCACTGGTTGTCGGCGGAGGTGCCGGCGGCCAGCGCCGCCATTCGTTCGGCGAGCTTGTGCCGCTCGGCGGCGGGCCGCCAGCGGGCCACGCATCCGGCCAGCTCGTCGCGCAGCTCGGCCAGCCGGGCCGCCCTGGCCGCGGCCCGGTCGCGGGCGGAGGCCAGGGCGGTGCGGACGCGTTCGGCCTCGTCGCGCCCGGCGCCGAGCCCCGCCAGGTCCTGAGCGGGCTCGGCCGCCGCCGCGATCAGCTCGGGGTCCTCCAGGACGGCGGTGACGGCGGCGAGCTGGTCGTCGAGCCTGCGCAGCGTCTCGCTCTTGCTCTCCAGCTCGGCGGCGCCCCTGGCGGCCGCCGCGGCGTCGCCCGGGTCGGCGAACCCGGCCTCACGCGCCGCCGCCTGGGCCGCCTGGTCGGCCGTGATCCGCTCGTGCTCGGCGGCCACGGCCGCCCGGGTCGCCTCCAGCGCCTCCCGCAGCAGCTCCGCCTCGTCGTTGAGCCTGGTCAGGCGGGCCGTGATCGTGGGGTCGTCGCCGCGTGCCTGGTCCAGCCTGGCGCCCAGCCGCGCGGCGTCGGCGCTCAGCTCCTCCTGCCGGGTCCGGCCTGCGGCCAGCCGCGCCGCCAGCTGACGCGCCTCCTCCTGGAGCGCCTCCCTCTCACGCCCCCGCCGCGTCATGTCGTCGGCGAGCGCGGCCTCCTCCGCCGCCGCCTCACGCAGCCGGCCGAGCTCACCGTCCAGCAGGCGCAGCAGCTCCCGTACGTCCTCGGGACCGAGATCGCCCGCAGCCCGCGATCCTGAACCCCGGAACTCGGCTGCGGCCGGCCCCGCCGACTGCTCCGCCCCGGCGACGGTGAACGAGGGAGCGTCGTCCGCCTCGGAGATGGGCGCGCCGCCCGCGACCGCCGGGTGGTCAGGCCGTCCGCCGGTGGACGAGGTGCCCGCGACCGCCTCGAAGTCCAGCGCGGACGGGGTGCCCGCGGGAGTGTCTGAGTCCGGCCCGGACGGGGTGCCCGCGGGGGTGCCGGGCTGGGATTCGGTGGGTGGGAGGGCGTTCGTCCCGGTGAGGCGGGCGTGCAGGCGGGCGCGTTCGGACCGCAGGCGGGTGGTGTGCGCGCGGTGGCCGGCCAGGAGTTCGCCGAGTTCGCGGGCGCGGTCACGGACCCTGTCGCGCTCCCCCTCCACTCGTTCCAGCTCGGCCGCCAGCCCCGGCTCGCGGTCGGCCACCCCGTGGAGGCGGGCCAGGTCGCGCTCCGCCCGCGTCACCGCCGCCTCGGCGTCCTCGACGGAGGTGCCCGCCGTCGCGGCCAGCGCGTCGGCGTGGCGGGACTCCAAGGAGACCAGCGCGCGCTCGGCCGACTCGCGCTCGGCGACCGCCGTCTCGTGGGCGCGCTCGGCGGCCAGTTCGTCGTCCGCCGAGGGGGCGCTGGGCGCGGGAGCCGCCGGGTGCGGGTGGTGCTCGGAGCCGCAGACCGCGCACGGCCGGCCTTCGGCGAGGTCGCGGGCCAGTTCGGCGGCCATCCCGTCGATGCGCGCCTGACGGAGGTCGAGCCAGCGCTCGCGCAGGTTCTGGGCCCGGTCGACGACCTCCCGGCGTACGGCTCGGGCGCCGTCCAGCTCGGCGGCGAGCGCGTCGCGGCGGCGGGCGGCGTCGAGCGTCGCCCGGGCGGCGTCCAGCGCGGCGGCGGCGGCCGGGATGCGCGCCGCCTCCTCGCGTACCTCCGCCAGCCGGGCGGCGGCGTCGGCGACCCGTTCGGGAAGCTCCGCCTGCGCGGCGGCCACCTCGGCCTCCCGTTCGCTCAGCGCCTCCAGCCGCACGGCCAGCTCGGCGAGCTCCCGATCGGTCTCGATCAGAGCGGCGGCGGCCTCGCGTACGGTCTCGACGGCGGGGATGCGCGCGGCGGCGGCGCGCGCGGCGGCGAGCTTCCGCTCCGCCTCCTCGACGAGGGCGGGCAGGGCGGCCAGCCGTTCGCTCACCCGCTCGTCCTCGCGCGCCAGCGCGGCCAGGTCGTCGTCGGCCCGGCCGAGGTCGCGCCGCACGACGAGCAGCCTGGCCTCCCCGGTGAGCAGCTCGGACAGCCGGGCGGTCTCGCTCTGGCGTTCCCGTTCGAGGACGGTCAGCTGCTCGGGCGGCACCCATCCCGCCACGGGGACGGGCGGGGCCGTCTGGGGACCGGGCGGCGGCGTACGGTGAAGCAGGGGGTGGGCGCGGGCCAGGGCGTCGGCGGCGAGGGCGCGGGACTTGGCCGCGGCTTCGGCGCGCTGGCGGGCCGCGGCGATGAGCGGCACGACCGCGCCGGCGCGGTGGGCGTCGTCGAGGACGGCCTGGAGCTCGGCGCGTTCCTCGGCGCGTTCGTCGAGGGTGCGGCGGAGGGTCAGGGCCTCGGCGTGCCGGCGCTGCCGGTCGGCGAGGGCCGCCGCCCGGTCGAAGCGGGCGGTCGCGGCCCGCCAGGCCCGCTCGGCCGTCGCGTGGTCGTCGGCGGTGCGTGAGACGGCGGCCTCGGCCGCCCGCAGGAGCAGGCCGGCCCAGGACTCGGGATCGTCCTCAGGATCCGGCGGCGTCGCCGCACCACGACCGCCGTCACCCACCGGTGGGGCGGGGCGGGGCAGTTCGGCGCCGGAGGCTCGGGCGGAGTGAGACAGGCCGGGGTCCGAGGCGTGGGCCCCCACGGTGGGGCCGAGGAGGTCGGCGCCGGAGGCGCGGGCGCCCGCGACGGGGTGGAGGAGGCCGGGGTCCGAGGCGGGCGTGGGCGGGGCGGAGTGGAGGAGGTCGGGGCCGGCGGCTTCGGCGACGCGGTGGACGGCGTACTCGACCTGCTGGCGCAGGTCCTGCTGGGCCCGCCAGGACTGCTTGCGGTGCTCCGCCAGCCACGACTCGGCCTGGGTGAAGATCTTGACGGTGAACAGCCGTTCGAGGAGCTTGCGGCGCTCCAGCCCGTCGGCGCGCAGGAAGCGCGCGAAGTCGCCCTGCGGCAGCATCGCCACCTGGCAGAACTGGTCGGCGTTCATGCCCAGCAGCCCGCCCACGAGGTCGCCCGCCTCGTCGGCGCGGGTGGTCAGTCCCTGCCACCGGGAGTCGCGCCGCTCCTCGACGATGACCTTGGCCTTCTCCTCGGTGTAGCCGGTGCCGCGGAGCTTGGGCCGCTGCCAGGCCGGGGAGCGGTGGATGCGGAGTAAGCGGCCGCGGATGCTCACCTCGAGCGTGACGGACGGCCCGGCGGCGGGCGGGGCGTGGTCGCAGCGCAGGCTGCGGGCGCTGTTGCGCTGGCCGGGCACCTGCCCGTAGAGGGCGAAGCAGAGGGCGT
This sequence comes from Nonomuraea sp. CA-218870, assembly GCF_050936535.1. NCBI lineage: Bacteria > Bacillati > Actinomycetota > Actinomycetes > Streptosporangiales > Streptosporangiaceae > Nonomuraea > Nonomuraea sp. CA-218870. Next base: position 5,543,696 of record NZ_JBNJMN010000001.1, read on the forward strand.
CGAGGACGGTGGTCTTGCCCGCGCCCGTCGGCCCGTGGACGAGGAACAGGCCCGACTCGGTCAGCGCGTCGAAGTCGACCGTCTCGGTCCCGGGGAAGGAACCGAACGCGGTCAGTGTGAGGCGGTGCGGCCGCATCTACGCCATCGCCTCCTTCACCCGCGACTCCTCGATGGCCCGTCTCAGCAGGTCCTCCTCCTCACGGGTGGCCGGCTCGCCGCAGACCTCGCGGACGAAGTCGAGCGCGACCTCGGCCTCCGGCCGCCCGCTGAGCCGGGCCGGGGCGGGCGCGGCCCGTTCGCCTTCGGGCTCGAAGGACAGGGCCAGCGTGTGCGGGAAGCGGGCACGCAGCCTTTCCATGGCGGCGCGCGGCCGGACCGGGTCGGTGAGCACGACCTGCAGCCAGTGGTCCTCGACGCTCGCGTGGCGGGGGGAGGTGAGCAGGTCGTCGAGCCGGCCGGTGAGGCGGCCGACGGGGCGCGGCACCGGCGCCGGCACGAACTCCGCCCCGGAGCCGAGCGTCACCAGCCAAGATCCCTTGACCTGCCCGGCCTCGGAGAACGAGTAGGCCAGCGGGGAGCCGGAGTAGCGGACGGTCTCGGACATGCGCTGGCGGCCGTGGAGGTGGCCGAGCGCGACGTAGTCGACGCCGGCGAAGGCCGACAGCGGGACGTGCGCGATGCCGCCGACGCTGATGTCGCGCTCGCTGTCGCTGGCCGCTCCCCCGGTCACGAAGGCGTGCGCGAGCACCACCGCGTGGCGGTGGCGGGCGGCGTCGGCGCGGACGCGGTCCATGGCGTGGGTGAGGGCGGCGGCGTGGCTGCGCTCGGCCAGCTCCCACGGGCGGCGGACCAGCTCGGGCTCCAGGTAGGGGATGCCGTAGAAGGCGACCTCGTCGATCACCACGGGCTCCCACGCCCCGGCGGGGTCGGTGCGGAGGTGGACGCCCGACGCCTCGATCAGGGCGGCGCCGAAGCCGAGCCGGCGCGCGGAGTCGTGGTTGCCGCTGATCAGGATCGTGCGCGCGCCCGTCTCGCGCAGGCGGTGCAGCGCCTCGTTGCACAGCGCGACGGCGTCGACCGGCGGCAGCGCCCGGTCGTAGACGTCGCCGGCGACGAGCACGACGTCGACGCGCTCGGCCCGCACGGTCTCCACCAGGTGGTCGACGTACGCGGCCTGCGCGTCGAGTAGATTCTCGCGGTGGAACGAGCGGCCCAGGTGCCAGTCGGAGGTGTGCAGGATCCGCATTCGCAGGAACCTAACAGGTCCCAGTGACAAAGGCCGCCCCTTGCGCCACATGAGCTGGGAGTAAGCTGAAAGATCGACGGGCAAACCGACGCACATGGGGAGGCCGATGCGGACTGGCCGTGGCATCTTGAGCCTTGCCGCAGGTCTGTTACTGGTGGCTCTCGCCTCCGTCGGATACGTGCTGCCTCCCGCGTTCGACCCGCCGCCGCTCAAGGCCGATGTCGCCCTGCAGTCACTGCCTCCCCAGCCTGCCGCGGAGCTGCGCCCGGTGGCGGCGGTCTCCGGCTTCAGGCAGGAGGAGATCTCGGTCCGGGCCGAGGGGCAGACCCTCTACGGAACGGTCCGATTCCCGATCCGGCCGGGCCGCTACCCGGCGATGGTGTTCGTGTCGGGCTCGGGGAACGGCTCGCGCACGGAGTTCACGCCGCAGGCGGAGTTCCTGTCGCGGGCGGGCGTGGTGACGCTGGCGTTCGACAAGCGGACGGTCGGCTACAACTTCCGCGACCGGGATTTCTCGCTGCTGGCGGACGACGCGCTGCGCATGGTCGACTACCTGCGCACCCGTCCCGACGTCGACCCGGCCCGGGTGGGCGTCTGGGGGGTGAGCGAGGGCGGCTGGGTGGTCCCGATCGCCGCGGCCAAGAGCGCCGGCGTGGGGTTCGTGGTGCTGGTCTCCTCTCCGAACGTCTCGCCGCTGCGCCAGGTCGCCTGGGCGCTGAACGAGCAGTTGCTGCGGCTGCGCGCGCCGGCGGGGGTGCGCGACCTGCTGATCAGGGCGATGGGCGCGGTCGGCTTCGACTTCCTGCGCTATGACGCCCAGCCCGCGCTGAGCCGGATCGAGCAGCCGGTGCTCGCCTTCTACGGCACCACCGACCCGTCGATCCCGTTCGTGGAGTCGACGGACGCGCTGCTGCGCGGCATGGAGGCGGCGGGGAACGACCACTACACGATCCGCTACCTGGCCGAAGGCGACCACGCGATGCGGATCCACGGCGGCGACTTCACCGCCGGATACCTCGACACGCTCGGCAACTGGATCCTCGGCCTGCCGGGCACCGCCAAGCCGCCGGTGCACCTGGCGGGGGCGACGCCGGTGCAGCGGTTCCAGGCGGCCGACGTGCCGGCCGCGCCGTGGTACGCGGGCGGCACGATGCTCGGGCTGACGATCTGCCTGGCCGCCGTCGGCTACGTGGCGGGCCCTGTCGCGGCGATGGTGGTACGGCTGCGCGGCCGGCACCAGATCCCGGAGCTGAACGCGCGGCTGTGGCCGCCGATCAGGCGCAGGCTGGCCAAGATGGTGTGGACCGGCGTCGGCCTGCTGGTGTCGGTGGCGGCGTTCATCATGCTGCTGGTGCTGTTCAGCATCAACCAGGCCGGGGCGTGGCCGGCGGTGCTGGCGGGCTGGCTCGTGGTGCGGGTGCTGGCGGTGCTGATGCTCATCCAGGAGGTCACCGCCGTGGCCGCGGTGGTGTCGGGCCTGCGCGAGGGAATGCGGCCGAGCCGCTGGCAGCACGTGGCGATCGCGGGCGTGCTGGGCGGCACCGGCCTGCTGCTGGTGGCCGCGGCCTACTACGGGCTCTTCTCGTTCCCCTGGTAGGCCGGGGCCCGTCATCCGACGTAGGCGCCCATCCAGCGGTCGAGCTCGGCGAACACCTGCTTGCGGACCGGCTCGGACGACAGCACCAGGTCGTGCACGCCTCCGTCCACCCGCACGCAGGTGACGTGCGGGCCGATCGAGGTCGCCCAGCGGGCCATGTGCTCGGGATCGAGCACGACGTCGGCCGAGCGCGCTTCCGGTACGAAGTCCCGTACCCGCAGGCCCTTGCCGGAGGTGAGGACGAGCACGGGCACGTCCACCTTCAGCCCGGCGTGCAGGCGGCGCTGGGCGCGCCGGACGGCGGCCAGCCAGGTGGCGTGCACCGGGAACCCGCCGAGGGGTTTCATCTCCAGGTCGTAGTGCCACTCGCCGTCGTGGTCGCGGTGCAGGCTGCGGCCGTAGACGTTGCTGGAGCCGAGCGGGATCGGCCTGGTCACGTACGAGAGCGGGGTCTTGAGCAGGTCGGCGGCCAGGCGGACCGGGCGGGAGACGTTGAGGTCGAAGAACGGGCTGTTGAGCACGAGCCCCTGGACCAGGCCGCGGCCGCGGACCCGGTCGGCCCAGAGCGGGGCGATGAGCCCGCCGGTGGAGTGGGCGTTGAGGGTCAGCTCGTCGTGGTCGCGCCGGATGAGGCGGACGGCCTCGTCGATCTCCGGGAAGTACTCGGTGACGCTGCGCACCAGGCCGCGGGTCTGGTGCGGCAGCAGCGAGCGGCCGTACTTGCGCAGGTCGAGCGCGTAGAAGTCGATGCCGCGCGCGATGTAGTGGTCGGCGAGGTGGTCCTGGAAGAAGTAGTCGGTGAAGCCGTGGAGGTAGAGGACCGCCCGGCGCGATCCGGTCCGCTTGGAGATCAGGGTCGCCACGACCTCGCCCTCGTAGTCGGGCGGCATGGCCAGGACGGTCGTCTCGTACATGTCACTCACCATAGGGATCTTCCGGCCACGACGGCACTCCCGGGGGAAGGTCCTCGGTCACGGACATCGGGAAGGCCGGGGGCCGCTTGTCCAGGAAAGCGGTGACGCCCTCGACCGCGTCACCGGCGGGGCCCAGCTCGGCCATCAGCCGGGAGTCGGCGGCGTGCGCCTCCCAGGGCGAGGACGCCGACAGCCCCGACCACATCAGCCGGCGCACGGCGGCCACCGAGACGGCGGAGGTGTTCTCGGCGATCTCACGGGCGAGCGCGTACGCGGCGGGCAGCAGTTCGTCCTTCGCGTGGACGCGTGACACCAGCCGGCCTTCCAGGGCCTCCGCCGCGCCGAAGACCCTGCCGGTGGCGGCCCATTCCATGGCCTGGGCGATGCCGACGATCCGCGGCAGGAACCAGCTGGAGGCGGCCTCGGGCACGATGCCGCGCCGGGCGAAGACGAACCCGATCTTGGCTCCGTCGGCGGCCAGCCGGACGTCCATCGGCAGCGTCATCGTGATGCCGACGCCGACGGCGGCGCCGTTGATCGCGGCGATGACGGGCTTGAGCGAGCGGGCGATGCGCAGGGTGACGGTGCCGCCGCCGTCGCGGGGGTAGCCGTTCACCAGCTCGGCCTCCCGCCCGGAACGGCCGAACGTGCCCCCGCCTCCGCCCAGGTCGGCGCCCGCGCAGAAGGCCCGGCCCGCGCCGGTGACGACGACCGCCCGCACCTCGTCGTCGGCGTCGGCCAGGTCGAAGGCTTCGATCAGTTCGGTGCGCATGGTGAGGGTGAACGCGTTGAGCCGTTCGGGACGGTTCAGGGTGATGGTGGCGACCCGGTCGGCCACGCCGTACTCGATCTCAGTGAACGCCATGAACCGAATCTTATTCGGTCACAAAAGTTCATCCATTGATAACCTCGGATTTCATATTTTGTCCCGAGACCACCGTCTCGAATCCGGCCTATGTGGTGATGTTCGGGGAAGCGGGGGACAGAGCGGTCCAAGGAGGATTCGGTGGGTGCGTTGCGGCTCGTCGGCTGGTTGATGCTGGCGGCCCTGGCGCCGGGGGCCGCTCACCTGAAGGCGGGGTGGCGGAGAACGGGCCTGACGCTGCTCGGCTGCTACGCGGCCGTCCTGCTCGCGCTCCTCGGCGTCTGGCTCACCACCGACGACCTGGCGTCCTTCGGCGGGCTCGTCGACGACACCTGGCTCATCCTGATCATCATCGTGACGGCGGTGCTGGGGGCCGCGTGGTTCGGGATGATCGTGCACTCGTTCACCGTGCTGCGGCCCGGCCGGCTGCGCCAGGGCGAACAGATCGTCACCGGCATGCTCGCCGGCCTGCTCGCCGTCGCGGTGATCGCGCCGTTCGCGCTGGTCACGCAGTACGTGTGGACGGGGCGGGAGGCGATCAACGCCATCTTCCGCGAACCCATGCCGGAGCCGCAGGCCGACGACGGCGAACGGCCGGTGCCGGCCGAGGACCCGTGGGACGGCCGCGAGCGGGTCAACATCCTGCTGCTGGGCGGCGACGCCGACGAGCGCCGTCCCGGCATCCGCACCGACAGCATGCACCTGGCCAGCGTGGACGTGCGGACGGGGGCCACCGTGCTGTTCAGCCTGCCGCGCAACCTGGAGGACGTGCGGTTCAAGCCCGGCACGCCGATGGCCGAACGCTTCCCCGACGGCTTCCGCCTGCCCCGCGACGCCGCCGGCGGCCGCAGCGACCTGCTCAACAGCGTCTGGGAGTACTCCGACGCGCACCCGGAGATCTTCGACGGCAAGCGGAACCAGGGCCCCCAGGTGCTGATGGAGACCATCGGACACACGCTGGGGCTGGCGGTCGACTGGTACGCGCTGGTCAACATGTGGGGGTTCGCCCGGCTGATCGACGCGATCGGCGGCGTCACGCTCACCGTCGAGCAGGACGTGGTCTTCGGCAGGTACAACGAGGGCCGGGTGAAGGCCGGCACCCGCAAGCTCGACGGCGCGGCCGCCATGTGGTACGCCCGCTCCCGCACCAACAGCGACGACTACACCCGGATGCGCCGCCAGCGGTGCGTGATCAGCGCGCTGCTGGACGAGGCGGACCCGGCGACGGTGCTGTCCAGGTTCACCGCGATCGCCGGGGCGACCAAGGAGCTGATCAGGACCGACATCCCCCGCGACATGCTGCGCCACCTGGTGCCCCTCGCGCTGAAGGTGCAGGACGCCAAGGTGACCAGCGTCCAGTTCGTGCCGCCGTTGATCAAGACGTACGACCCCGACTGGCGGCAGATCCGCAAGCTCGTCCGTGAGGCGCTGCGCGCGTCGGAAGGAAGCACCCCGGTCGCCGCCTCCGCGACGCCCGCGGCGATGCCGGCGGCCACCCCGTCCGCCACCCCGTCCGCCACCCCGTCCGCCACCCCGTCCGCCACCCCGTCCCGTACGCGGACGCCCGGCAAGGCCGGGGACGACGAGCCCGCCACGGACCTGGCGGCGGGCTGCGGCAAGAACTGAGCGAGCCCCGGACGTCAGGCCGTGCAGCCCCTCAGGGGGTGCAGCCTCAGGTGGTGAAGGTGAAGTAGTCCTTCGCCAGGCGGCGCAGCCGGGTCTCGTCGACGGAGTGGCCCAGCCCCGGCTGGGTGAACGGGACGGCGATGACGCCCGCGTTGGCGCCGACGATCGGGGTGACGACCTGGTTGTTGCGCGGCGGCTGCGTCACGTCGCACGGCAGCGTGCAGCCCGGCAGGCTGCCGATGGCGACCGTCGCGGCCCTGGCGAGCCCGGCGCCCTGGCCGCCGGCGCACTGGATGTCCCAGCCGGCCGCGACCGCGCGGTCGTGGGCGCGGCGGGCCTCGCTGATCGACGGGAAGGACGCCGGCCGCAGCAGCAGCACCCTGGCCGCGCGCAGCGTGAGGTAGTCGTCGAGGTCGGCGGTGGAGCTGACCTCGACCGCGACCGAGGCGGACACCTGGTCCTGCAGGTCGGCGTGCGCGTACACGTCGCCGGCCGCGAAGGGGCGCTCGATCACCTCCAGCCCGTAGGAGTCGAGCGCGACGAGCTGGCCGCCGTCGCTGTAGGCGTTGCCGCAGTCGACGGCGAGCGTCAGCGCCGGATAGGCGGCGCGCACGGCCCGCACCGGCTCGACGTCCCAGCCCGGCCGCACGTCGAGCGTCACGTGGCTGTAGCCGGCGCACACCTGCTGGTTGACCCGCGTCACCAGGCTCTCGATCGACAGGTCGGGCGTGAGCCGGACGGTGGCCATCAACGAGGTGCGGGTGCCGCCGATCGCGTCGGCGAGCGGCACGCCGCGCATCCGCGTCCACAGGTCCCAGCAGGCCATGTCGACGGCGGGGTCGCCGCTGGGCACGCTGTCGGGGTGCTCCCAGTCGACGCCGACGAGCACAGCCCCGAGCGTCTCCTCCAGCCTCGACCAGGACTTGGGGGGCGGGCTCACGGCCTCGCCCCAGCCCGTCATGCCGCCGTAATCGGTCAGCTTCACCAGCAGGCTCTCCGTGCGCCTGCCGAACGGCAGCACGACACGGAGCACCTCCAGCTCCCGCACTCGCGGCATGAACCCCCCTCTGGTGAACCGGCTCCCTCCAGTGTGCCCGCCGCCGCGCCGTGGACGAAACGCAGGACTCGGGACATCCGGCCACCCGGAGCCCCCGGCGACCGCTCAGGGCACGGCCGGACCTGGGCGGACGCCGAGGTTGCGCTCCGCCCACCGGCCGATGTCGCGGCGCTCGATCGCCGCGGCCATCAGATCGGGGAAGGCGTCGGGCGTGCACGCGAACGCCGGCACGCCCATCGCCGCGAGCGCCGCCGCGTTCTCGTGGTCGTAGAAGGGCGCGCCCTCGTCCGACAGCGCCAGCAGCACGATCACCTGGACCCCGGCCTGCGTCATCGCGGCCACCCGGCGCAGCATCTCCTGACGGATCCCTCCCTCGTACAGGTCGCTGATCAGCACGAAGATCGAGTCGGTGGGCCGGGTGATGAGGCCCTGGCAGTAGGCGATCGCCCGGTTGATGTCGGTGCCGCCGCCGAGCTGGGCGCCGAACAGCAGCTCCACCGGGTCGTGCAACTGGTCGGTCAGGTCGGCCACGGAGGTGTCGAAGACGACCAGCGACGTCTTGAGCGACCGCGTCGAGGCCAGCACCGCGCCGAACACGCCGGCGTAGACCACCGAGGCCGCCATCGACCCGCTCTGGTCGATCGCCAGCACCACCTCCCGCTGCACCGCCCGCTGCCTGCGCGCGTACCCGACGAGCCGGGACGGGACGACGGTGTCGTGCTCGGGAAGGTAGTTCTTCAGGTTGGCGCGGATCGTGCGGTCCCAGTCGATGTCGGCCACCCTTTTCGGGCGGTGGTTCCTGGCGCTGCGGTCGAGCGCGCCGGTGACGGCCGCCCTGGTCCTGTGGGCCAGCCGCCGCTCCAGCTCGGCGACCACCGCGCGGACCACCGCCCTGGCCGACTCGCGCGCCTGGTCGGGCATCACCCGGTTGAGCGACAGCAGGGTGCCCACCAGGTGGACGTCGGGCTCGACGGCCTCCAGCATCTCCGGTTCCAGCAGCAGGCGGGTCAGGTTGAGCCGCTCGATGGCGTCCTTCTGCATCACCTGCACGACCGTCGAAGGGAAGTAGGTCCTGATGTCGCCGAGCCAGCGGGCCACGCGCGGCGCCGACGCGCCCAGCCCGCCCTCGCGCCCGGAACCCCGCTCGCCCCGGCCTCCGGGGCCGCCCTGGCCTCCGGGAGCGCCCTGCCCGTAGAGCGCGGCCAGCGCCGCGTCCATCCCCGCGTCGGCGCCGCTCAGGCCGTGGCCGGTGCCGTCGGCGTCGCCGCCGCCGAGCACCAGCCGCCACCGGCGCAGCCGCTCGTCCTGGTCAGCCATGCCCACTCCCCAAGATCTCCAGCACGGTGCGCCCGGCCTTGGCGGCCCGCCGCTCGTCCAGCTCCGGCTCGCCGTCCTCCGCCGCGCGCCCGCCCCGGCGCGCGCGCTCGCCCACCGCTCTCCTCTCGGGCGCGGCGAAACCGCTGAAGGTACGCCGCAGCAGAGGCAGCACCTCGACGAACTGCTCCGCGCCGAGCCCGGTCAGCCACTCGTCGACCAGCCCGAACAGGCGCGGATCGTGCACCAGCAGCAGGCCGCCGCCGGACAGGAACCCCTCGACCCAGGCGGCCGTCCTGGCGGGCGACTCGCCGCGCGACACGGCTCTGGCCATCCGGTCGCCGGCGTCGTCGATCTCACCGGCGTCGAGCAGGATCCGGGTCAGCCGTCCCTCGACCAGGCCGTGCAGATCCTGACGCCCGCACAGCCCGCGCAGGGTGGCCAGCCACCGCTCACGCGGCGACGCCGCGCCGCCGCGCTCCCCCGCGTCCGGGGGGTGATCCGGCCCGCCCGCGTCCTCGTCCAGCAGGCCCATGGCGGCGTGCACGGCGTCGACGTGGCCGAGCAGCCCGGCCGCCGCCTCGTCGTCCAGCCGGGTCACCGCGACGGGCAGGCCCACGCAGATCCGGTCCAGCATCGACCGCACGATCACCGTCAGCCCTTCGGCGGAGGTCCCGCGTACGTCGCCGTACCGGTGCGCGCGGACCATCGCCGGCAGCGCCGCCATGAGCCGGGTGACGTCGGTGTCGAGCGCCGCCTTGGCGGACAGCGCCGCCAGCACGTCGGGCAGCGCCTCGGGCAGGTCGGCCAGCAGGCACTGCTCCACCAGCGCGGTCAGCTCCGCCAGCGACACCCCGCCGTCCTCGCCACCGGACCCCGCAGAACCCCCCGCCGCCCCGGCCCCCGGCGCGTCGCCGGGCGCCGGGGCGGGAGCGGACGTGCCGGTGGCGCGGTCGCGGGCGTGGCGGGCGGCGGCGGCCGCGACCGTCGTGCCCAGGGCCGCCCGCTCGATCAGCGTCAGGTCGAACTCCGGCTCCCAGCGCAGCCGCCACGTCTCCCTGAACGTGCCCTTGCCCCGCGCCTCCCCCGGCTCGCCCCACCCGACCCCGAGCAGCCGCAACCGGTGCAGCAGGTGGCTGCGCGAAAGGTCGAGCGGCTTGCGCAGGTCGAGGTCCAGCTCCCGGTCGAGCGCCTCCGGCCGGAGCCGCACCGCGCGCTGCCGGTCGCGCAGGTCACGCTGGAGCGGCACCATCGGGGTGCCGTCGGTCACCCGCCCCAGCCGGTCGCCGACCACCAGCCGCCGGTGGATCAGCTCCACCGCCAGGTCGTCGCCCTCGCACAGCACCGCCCTGGCCGCCTCGGTCACCTCGCCGAGCCCGGCCAGCGGCCGCCCGCGCAGCGCCGCCAGCCCGTGGGCGAGCCGCGACGCCTCGATCACGTGGGCCGGCGACACCGCCAGCCCTTCCTCGCGCAGCGCCCCCGCCGCCCTCGCCAGCCACCGCTCGATCGGCCGGTCGGGCGCCGTGAACAGGTGGTCGTACCAGCCGGGCGAGGTGATGCCGGCCCCGTAGCCGCTCCACCAGGCCAGCCGCCCGTGAGTCCACGGCACCCAGGTCAGCTCGGCCTTCGCCCTGGGCATGCCGCGCAGCACGGCGTTGTCGTCCTTGACCGGCGGCAGCGGCCCGGTCAGCGCGGGCACGTGCCAGGCCCCGCAGATCACGGCGATCCGCTCGTGCCCCTCCTTGATCGCCGCACGCAGCGTCCTGCGCATGTACGCCTCGCGCCTGGCCTCCCGCCCGGCCGGGACGTACCCCTCCCGGACGGCGGCCACGGCCTCGGCGATCGCCTCGAACGGGGTGTCGCCGCGGTGCTCGACCACGTCCTCCCACCACCGCTCGGGGTCGTCGTAGCCGGCGGCGCCCGCCAGCGAGCCGATGGGATCGATCCGTACGGGGTCGTCCTGCGCGCCCGAGGGCTCCCGGGGCTCGGCGAGTGTGCAGGCGGCGGGCAGGTCGCAGAAGCGGACCGGGACGCCCGCCCCGGCCGCGTACCGGATCGCCTGCCACTCCGGGGAGAAGCGGGCGAACGGCCAGAAGGCGGCGCTGGACGGGCTGCCCGGGACGTGGGCCAGCAACGCGACCGGCGGTTCGAGGTCGGGGGCGAGGTGGACGAGGGAGTCGGCCTCCGGCGGGCCCTCGACGAGGACGACGCCGGGGCGCAGGCGTTCGAGCTCGGCCCGGACGGCGCGGGCCGAGCCGGGGCCGTGGTGGCGGACGCCCAGGACGGCGACGTGACTCATGACACCTCGCGGCAGGCGCGGTAGAAGTCGCGCCAGTCGGACCGCTCGCGGACGACCGTCTCCAGGTACTCGCGCCACACCACCCGGTCGGACACCGGCTCCTGCACCACGGCCCCGACCAGGCCGGCGGCCACGTCGGCGGGCCGCAGCACGCCGTCGCCGAAGTGGGCGGCCAGGGCGATGCCGCTGGTCAGCACCGAGATGGCCTCGGCGGTGGAGAGCGTGGCGCTGGGAGACTTGACCTTGGTGCGGCCGTCCTCGGTCATGCCGGCGCGCAGCTCGCGGAAGACGGTCACCACGCGGCGGATCTCCGACAGCGCGGTGACGGTCTCGGGCAGCGCCAGCGAGTGGCCGAGCTGGGCGACGCGGCGCGCCACGATGTCGACCTCCTCCTCGGCGGTGGCGGGCACCGGGAGCACGACGGTGTTGAAGCGGCGGCGCAGCGCGCTGGACAGCTCGTTGACGCCGCGGTCGCGGTCGTTGGCGGTGGCGATGACGTTGAAGCCGCGCTCGGCCTGCACCTCGCGGTTGAGCTCGGGGATCGGCAGCGTCTTCTCCGACAGCACGGTGATCAGCGCGTCCTGCACGTCGGAAGGCATGCGGGTGAGCTCCTCGACCCTGGCCACCCGGCCCTCGGCCATCGCCCGCATCACCGGCGAGGGGGTCAGCGCCTCCAGGGACGGGCCCTCGGCCAGCAGCCGCGCGTAGTTCCACCCGTACCGGATGGCCTCCTCCGCGGTGCCCGCGGTGCCCTGCACGAGCAGCGTCGAGTCACCGCTGATGGCGGCGGCGAGGTGCTCCGACAGCCAGGTCTTGGCGGTGCCGGGCACGCCGAGCAGCAGCAGCGCCCGGTCGGTGGCCAGGGTGGCGACGGCCACCTCGACGATGCGGCGGGCGCCGACGTACTTGGGGGTGACGCGGTCGCCGTCGCCGAGGATGTAGGTGGTGACCGCCCACGGCGAGAGCTTCCAGCCGGGCGGGCGCGGCCGGTCGTCCTCCTTGGCGAGCAGGGCCAGCTCGTCGGCGTACTGGTCTTCAGCGTGGGGACGCAGAACGGTCATGTCAGCTCCTTGAACATCTCGGCGCGGAAGCGCAGGAGGGCGGCCACCTGCTGGACGGACGGCGCGGGCGAGCAGCTCTCGGCCAGCGGGGCCAGGCCCGGGTCGATGCGCTCGCCGGCCAGGCGGACCAGCTCGTCGAGGTTCCACGGCTGGGTGGCGGCCACTTTTACGATCTTGTGCAGGACGGCGGAGGCGAGGGGCTCGCGCCAGGAGGGCGACACCCCGCCCAACACCATGATCAACTGGCTGTCGAGGTCGTGGGCCCGGGTGAAGCCGGCGGCGAGCTCCTGCTGCTCGCCGGGGCCGAGCGCCTCCAGCAGGTCGGCGATCGGGTCCCAGGCGAACATCGCCCGCGCCCACGCCGGATCGCGCTGCAGCACCGCGGCGCGCACCCAGCCGGCCTTCACCTCGCCGTCCCACTCGGGGACGCGCCGGGCGAGCAGGCTCTCGGGCGGCTCACCCCACATGGACAGCGGCGCGCGGGCGATGACCTGCTGCAGCCACCAGGCCCGCTCGCCGAACCCGCGCGGCGGCTTGGCCCTGATGCCGTCGCGCTCCATCGCCCTGTCGCAGCCCGAGGGCGGCTCGACGAGGATCACGGCGGGCCCGACGGTCAGGCAGGCGCGGGCGCGCTCGGCCATCCGCCGCGACAGCCGCGACTCCGGCAGGCGCGTGAGCAGGTTGGCGGCCTCCTGGCGGACCTCGCGCCGCCGGTCGTCCAGCGCCGACTCCAGGAACGGCTCGTCGTCCATGGACAGCCCGTCGGCCAGCATCTCCGTGAAAGCCGCCCGGTCGTCGGGCGTCTCGCGCTCCCACGTGCTCTCCAGCAGCCGCCTCGCCTCAGCGGGGTCGCTCTTCCTGAGCCGCCGCAGGTGGGCGCGCCGGTCGGCGGCGCCGCCCAGCTCCCACGTCTCACCGGTCGGCTCGTCGAGGAGGTACGTCCACACCGGGTTGCGGGCGGCGAGCCACCGGCCGCGCCGCCCGGCCAGCACCCCGAGATGGGCCCGTACGGAGCGGTCCCACCGGCCGCGCTCGAGCAGCTCGGGCAGCATGTGGGGGGGCACCCGGCGGCCGGTGGCGGCGGCGCCGGCCAGCCATTCGGGCAGCAGCCGCTCGTACTCGCCGCCGACGATGCGGGCCAGCCGCTCGGCGGCCCGCCTGCCGATCGGCTCCTGCTCCTCCTCGGGCGCGGCCTCGCCCGCCCCGCTCTCGGCGGGCCGGCGGCCGGCCCGGCGCCGCGCCGTCTCCACCGCGGCGGCGGCGAGCAGGTCTCCGGGGTACGGCCGGCGATCGGTCCCGACGAGGGCCGTCGAGGCCAGGTCCGCCCAGTCGCTCATGGGGTGCTCACCGTCCACCTCCGCGTCGCGCTCCTCACAGGATCACCACCGTCCCGTCCTCGTCCCAGGTCGTCAGCGGGCGCAGCCCCCGGGGGGTCCACTCGACGGCCACCGTCACCGGGTGCCCGCCGGACACCGCGAGCAGCCGCCACACCCCGCGCCAGGAGGCCAGCAGCGGGAACCCGGCCAGCGTGTCCTCACCGGGCACCACGCCCGTCAGCACCAGCGGCCAGGACTCGGTCCACGGGTCGGCGGCCAGCGCCGCGGCGACCTCCTCCAGGGCCTCGGCGACGCCCGCTCCAGGCGGGGGGCCCGTCGCGGCGGAAGGCTCGGACCCGTGGCGGCGGGCCACCAGCGCGCGGAGCGGGGCGGCGCCGGGGTAGAAGGCGAGGTCGGCGTCGATCGTGGTGCCCGTCACCAGGGAGGCGTCGAGGGGCTGACCTGCCGGGGCGAAGGACAGCACGAGCGCCGCGCGGCCCGTCTCCCGGCCGCGCAGCCAGACCCGGCGGGCCGTGAGCCGGTCCTGCTCCTCGTCGCGCAGGCCGAGGACGTCCCACCGGTCGCGCACCGCCGGGCGGACCAGGACCTCCTCCCGGGTGACCGGGAAGCCGACCCGCATGAGCACCGTCTCGGCCAGGCCGGGAGGAAGCCCGGCCCGCCTGCGGTAGGCGACGGCGAGCAGATGGAGCAGGGCGTACTCCTCCAGGAGCCGGCCCGGCCACTCGTCCTCCTCCCTGACCCGGGCGAGCCTGGTGACCGTGCCCGCCATCCCGGGCGCCTGGGCGTCGACGAGGCGTTTGGCCAGGCCCTCCCAGTCGTGCGGCGCGGCCGTGGCCAGGCCCTGGCGGATCTGGTCGGCCAGCCACCGCTCCACCTCCGCCAGCCCGGCCGCGACCCGCGCATGCCGCGGCGACCCGCCGTCACGGGAAGACACGCCGTCACGGGAAGACACGCCGTCACGGGAAGACACGCCGTCACGGGACGACGCCCCGCCGTCGCCAGACGATGGGCCGTCGCCGGACGACCCGCCGTCCGGGGCGCCGCTCCCCCACCCGTCCTCGCCGCCCAAGGCGCCGCGCCGGTCGCCGGCCGAGCCGTCTCGATCCCCGCCAGTCCCGGAACCGGCCCCAGAGCCGCTCCCGGGGTCGTCTTGGGTGGCGGCCGACCGGGCGCGGGCGGCCTCGAGGCGGGCGGCCGAGCGGGCGGCGCGGGCCTCCCGCTGGGCCAGCCACTCCGCCGCGAAGGCCGGCAGCTCGTCCGTCTCCGGCACGCCGTCGGCCGACCACAGCAGCAGCAGCCCCAGCGCGTGCTTGCAGGGGAACTTGCGGCTCGGGCAGCCGCACCGGTAGGCGGGCTCGCTCAGGTCGACGCACGCCTGGTAGGGCGAGGCCCCGCTGCCCTGGCACTCGCCGAACAGCACCTCGCCCGTCACCCCGCGCACCCGCCACTTGCCCGCCGCGGCGACGCCCTGGGCCGCCTTGCGGGAGGACGCGTCGGGGGCGAGCGAGAGGACTTGATCACGGCTCCACCGTTCGATCACCCGCCGCACATTAGCCACGCCGACCGACATTCCGCGACCGGGCGCGGACGATCAACCGGCGCCCCGTACAATCCGCCGGATGGAGCTGATGATCTACCCGGACGGGCCGGTCCTCGAGGTGGCCGACGAGGCGGACGCGCTGGCGCGGGGACTGGAGGGGCAGCTCGTGCTCGACCGGACGCGGTTCCTGCGGCGCGACGTGACCGGCGCGCCGGTGGGGTTCGTGCCGCGCCCGCCGGTCGCGCGGGCGCTCGACCTGCTGCCGCACCCCGAGGGCGGCTGGTTCAGGGAGACGTGGCGGTCGGGGGTGACGTTCCAGCCTGACGGGTACGAGGGCGACCGGGTCAGCGCGACCGGGATCTACTTCCTGCTGATGCCGGGCGAGGAGTCGGTGCCGCACATGGTGCGCTCCGACGAGGCGTGGCTGTGGCACCGGGGCGGCCCGCTGCGGCTGGTGATCGGGGACGAGAGCGTCGTCCTGGGGCCGGACGTGGAGCGCGGACAGGTGCCGCAGGCGGTGGTGCCCGCCGGGGTGTGGCAGTCGGCCCGGCCCGCGGAGGAGCGGGAGGTGCTGGTCAGCTGCGTGGTGTCGCCCGGGTTCACGTTCGCGGACTTCACCGCGCTGCCGCCGGACCGTCGCTGACCACCAGGTCGCGCGGCACCTGACCGGCCGAGCCGAGGCCGCACAGGGTGAGGGCGTTGGCCAGTTCGGCGCGCAGCAGCGCCAGCACGTGGGCGACGCCGTCGGCGCCCGCCACCGTCAGCCCCCAGACCACGGGCCGGCCGATCGCCACGGCGGTCGCGCCCAGGGCGAGCGCCTTGACGACGTCGGTGCCGCGCCGCACGCCGCCGTCGAGCAGGACGGGCACGCGGCCGCCCACCGCCTCGGCGATCAGCGGGAGGCGGTCGATGGTGGCGGGGGCGGTGTCGAGCTGGCGGCCGCCGTGGTTGGAGACGATGACCGCGTCGGCGCCGTGCGCGACGGCCAGGGCGGCGTCGGCCGGGTGCAGGATGCCCTTCAGGACGATCGGCAGCGACGTGACGCCGCGCAGCCAGTCGATGTGCCGCCACGAGATCTCCGGGGAGAGCGTGACCTGCCGGATGTCGCCGGCCCCGCCCAGGTTCGGGCACGACAGGCCCGGCGGCAGGTCGAGCAGCGCGCTCCTGGCGCGTTCGCCGGTCCGCAGCGCGGGCGAGTCGACCGTGATCACCAGCGCCCGGCAGCCGGCCGCCTCGGCCCGCCGCACCAGCTGCTCGGTGTAGCCCAGGTCCGGCTGGAGGTAGAGCTGGAACCAGAGCGTGGCGCCGGTGGCCGCCACGTCCTCCATCGCCACGGTCGACAGCATCGCGTTGATCATGATGACGCCGGCCCGCGCGGCGGCCCGGCCGGTGGCCAGCTCTCCTTCAGGGTGCGCCAGCCGGTGGAACGCGCTGGGCGCCACCAGCACCGGCATCGACGCCTGCCGCCCCAGGAGGGTGAGGTCCAGTGCGGGTTCGCCGGCCCCGGTCAGCACCCGGGGCACCAGCATCAGCCGGCGGAACGCCGCCTCGTTGGCGCCGAGCGTGACCTCGTCCTGCGCCCCGCCGGCGAAGTAGCCGTAGAGGCCGGGGTCGAGCTTGTCCCTGGCGGCCGTCTCGTACTCGCGGAGGTTGACGGGTTCCACCCGACCAATGTGACGGCAAAGGCCGGACCTGGCAATCGTCTGTCTCAGGACGTACGCTTCAGTCGCGCGGCGTCACCTCTGCCGGCCCGCGGCGGAGAGATTAGCGGGACTCGGCGCATGTGCGTGCCATATCGTGGGTACGGCAAGAATCCCTTGCATTGTGCAATGGTGATCCAAGGGTGAAATGTCACACTTTCTGGAGGGCGGAGACGTGAACCCCGGCTTCTCCTGCGTCATCACCCCTGTCGACGGCGCCACGGTCCTGAGCCTGTCGGGCGAGCTGGACATCGCGACGGCCGCCGAGTGCGGCCGCTGCCTGGCCGAGGCCATCGCGAGCACCGAGCCGGCGCGGGTCGTCGTCGACATGAAGGGCGTCGAGTTCTGCGACTCCTCGGGCCTCAGCGTCCTGATCTCGGCGTCGGCCGGGGCCGAGGCGTCCGGCGGCGTCCTGGTCCTGTGCGAGCTCCATCCGCGCATCCGGCGGGTGCTCACCATCACGGGCCTGAGCCGGCGGTTCCGCACGTACGACACGGTGGCGGAGGCCATCGCGGCGCTGCCCCGGCCGATCACGTCCTAGCCTTCAGGCCAGCCCAGCGGGTGCGGGCCCCCTTCGGGAGGCTCGGCGCCCGCCGCGTTGAAGGCGTTCATGGCCGTGACCAGGGAGCGGCACTGCTCGGGCGACATGCGGGCCACGATGGCCGCGATCTCGGCGCGGCGGCGGGCGGTCACCTCGTCCACGACGCGCCGGCCCTCGGGGGTGAGCCGCATCAGGCTCTCCCTGCGGTTGAGCGGGTTGACCTCGCGCACGACCAGGCCGGCCGCCGCCAGCCTGTCGGCCATCCGCATGGCGGTGGAGGGGTTGACGTTCAGCAGCTCGGCCATCGTGACGAGCTTGGTCTGCCCCCGCGTGGCCAGCACCACCAGCATCCTGAACTGCGACAGCGTGACCCGTTCCGCGACCGCGCCGAGCGAGCGGGCGGCGATGCCGACGAGCAGGCGGGTGGCCGTCAGCACCGCGGAGGTCACCGCGGCGAGGTCGTCCGCCGACTCTGACATAGCCCTTTTTGTACACGCTTTACCGCAGAGGCTCCTGACTTATCCGGACATCTCACACAAGACTGCGTTGATGGTTGTAGGTCCGGCGGAACGTGTGCCGCCGGCTGCCCGTGCGGAAGGCCGCCGACCCGGTGACCATCCCGTGCCCGGGAACCCGGAAGGTCGCGCTGATCTCCTCACCCGGCAGCAGCTCGGCCACCTCGCGGGGGGAGGTCACCCGGCGTCCGCGCGGCAGGCCGATCGCCAGCCGCACCCGCCGCCACGTGACCGCCGAGCCGTTGACCAGCGTCACCGTGACCTGGTCACCGGACGCGGCCATCCTCAGCCCGTACGGGCGGCGCGGGTCGGGGCCGATCGACTGGTCGAGCAGCCCCATCAGCTCGCTGACCAGCTCCGGCCGTTCGGCCGAGACGTCCTTCCGCTCGCCGAGGTCGGTGTCGAGGTCGTACAGCTCGATCCTGCCCTCGGGGCCGGCGCCCGCGACGCCGGGCGCGAACCTGATCGCCTTCCACCGGCCGCGGCGGATCGCCTGCGCCTTGCGCGGCCGGTTCCACACCAGGTGGTCGTGATCGGGCCCGTCGCCGCCGTGCAGCATCCCCCGGAACGAGCGGCCGTCGATCCCGTCCGGCGCAGGCACGCCGGCCAGGTCGGCCAGCGTCGGCAGCAGGTCCCAGTAGGCCACCGGCCGCGTCTCCACCCGGGAGCGCAGCTTCGGCGACCAGGCGATCAGCGGCACCCGGATGCCGCCCTCGTACAGGTCGCGCTTGTCGGCCCGGAACGGGCCGTTGGAGTCGAACAGGCCGGGAGTCACGCCCTTCTCGCGGTGCGGGCCGTTGTCGCTCATGAACAGCACGATCGTGTCCGCCGCCTTGCCGCTCTCGCGCAGCGCGTCCACGAGCCTGTCCACGTACGAGTCCAGCAGCGTGACCTGGGCCGCGTGGCGCCGGTTGGCGCGGGTCCACGGCTTGTCCTTGTACTGCCCGGCGTTGCCGGGGACCTCGCTCGGCGCGTGCGGCAGGTTCGTCGGGAAGTAGAGCAGGAACGGCCGGTCGGACGGCCGCTTGATGAAGTCGACGGCCTGCCGCAGGAACAGGTCGGGCGCGTACGCCCTGCCGGTGAGCGCCACCTTGCCGGCGTTGTGCCACAGGTAGCGGGGATAGTACTGGTGGGCGTGGCGGTGGGTGATGTAGCCGTAGAACTCGTCGAAGCCGCGCCGGTTCGGGTGGGACGGCTGGCCGGGCAGCTCGGGCCCGAACCCCCACTTGCCGATGCACGCGGTGCGGTAGCCCGACAGCTGGAGCAGCTCGGCGAAGGTCAGGTCGGCCTCGACCAGCGCGCCCTGCGGGCCGCCGTCCGGGTTGTCCCGCACGGTGGCGTGCCCGGCGTGCAGGCCGGTGAGCAGGGAGCAGCGCGACGGCGCGCAGAGCGGCGCCCCCGCGTAGGCGGCCTCGAAGCGCACCCCTTCGGCGGCCAGCCGGTCGATCGCCGGAGTGGCGATCTCCTTCTGGCCGTTGATGCCGATCTCGCCCCAGCCCAGGTCATCGGCGAGGATGATCAGGAAGTTGGGCCGGGAGGCGAGGGCCGCCTGCGCCGATGACGCGGCGACGGGGACGGACAGACCGGCGAGCGCGCCCGCCAGGAGGGTCCGACGCGAAGGAGCGGGGATCATGCAGGACACCTTTGACGCAGTGTGAGATCGACGTGCGAAGCACCGGAAAACGGCAAGGGGACTCTGCCGGAGCCGTAGGAAACCAGGGCGCGCTCGTCGGCAGTGGTCCCGGAGCTTGCAGATCTCCTTGAGCTCGGGAGGCGGCTCGTCCGTTGGGGCAACGGGCGGCCAGCGACGACCGTACCGCTCTCGATCTTGTCGCGCCAGTCGCTCACCTCTTTCCCCGCGCCTGGTGATCCTTGTCTCCGTAGTGAAGCACGCCGCTCCCGCCCCACACCCGGGAACGCGGAGATCGCGCCGGCCGGCTCCTGCCGCCTCGGCGCGCGAAGCCGGCCGGTGCCCGCTACGGCCGCACCGACAGGGCGTGGCGGAAGACGTCCCGGGGGTCGTAACGGCGCTTGACGCGCTGCAGGCGGGCGTAGTTGCCGCCGTAGTAGAGGGTGGACCACGGCACGCCGGAGGTGTTCCAGGCCGGGTCGGCGTGGTCGGCGTCGGGGTAGTTGATGTAGGCGCCGCCGCAGTTGCCGCCGGGGACCGGGACGCCGCCGGTGCCGGCGAACAGGCCCCGGTGCAGGCTCCGCACCCAGGCGAGGTGCGCGTCGCCGTCCTGGTCCGGCTGCCAGGTGACGAGGTTCAGCGCCTTGAGCACCGACCGGCGCTCCACGGTGGCGGTGGCGTCCGGCGGCACGGTGTTGACCTTGCCGCCGTACGACAGCAGCCACAGCAGGCCCGCGGAGGAGATCTCGCCGGGTTCGTGCAGGTGGTCGAAGGCCACGTCGGCCTGCTCGTCGGTGAAGCTCTCCCGCAGGTAGGCCGCCTTGCCCTTGTAGCGGCCGCTCTCGGCGTCCGCGCCGAGGCTGAGATTGCGCACCGCCTGGTGCCACGGCTCGCGCGTCAGGGGCAGGACGAGCTGCCGCGGCCCCACCCCCTCGGCGACGAACGCGAAGTGGTCGCGCAGCAGCTTCTCGGCGCCGGGCAGGCCTGCGTCGATCTGGGTGGGCATGATCACGCCGCCCGGGTCGGCGCCCGCCTGCCTGCCGGGGATCAGCAGCGAGCCCCACAGGGACAGGTACGGGCTGCCGGGGTCGCTGTTGCGGACGTGCCACTCGGCGTAGTTGCGCAGGAGCCTGCGGAACGAGGCGCGGTCCATCCCGTCCCAGGACCACATGGCCAGTCCGGACAGGACGGTACGGGGCGGCCGGGGCAGCAGAGTGGCCGGGTCGTCGCCGCGGGCGCGCGGGTCGCGCATCCAGTAGCGGGTGACGATGCCGAAGTTGCCTCCGCCGCCGCCGGTGTGCGCCCACCACAGGTCGTGGTCCGGGTCGGCGGGGTCCCTGGTGGCGACGACGGCGCGGGCGCGGCCGTCGCGGCCGACGACCACGACCTCGACGGCGTGCAGGTAGTCGACGGTGAGCCCGTCGCGGCGGGACAGCGGCCCGTACCCGCCGCCCGCGATGTGCCCCCCGGCGGCCACGCCCCCGCATTGGCCGCCGGGGATGGTCACGCCCCAGCCCAGGTAGAGCGTCCGGTAGGCGTTCATCAGCGTGGCGCCGGCCTCGATCGCGAACGCGCCGCGCTTCCTGTCGAAGGACACGCCGGACATCTCGCACAGGTCGATGACGACCTGGGCGCCGTCGCCGACGAAGTTCTCGTAGCAGTGGCCGCCGCTGCGCACGGTCACCCGCCTGCCCGCCCGCACGGCGTCCTGGACCGCCTGGACCACCTGCTCGGTGGTGGTGGCGAGGCAGAAGTACTCCGGCTCGTGCCGGAAGCGCTGGTTGGTCCTGCGTACGGCCAGGTCCTCGTAGCGCGGGTCCCCCGGCCGCACCACGACGGGCCCGAACGGCGGCTCCTCCCGGCCGGGCGCCGCGCCCCCGCCCGCGCCCCCGCCCGCTACCGCCCCGCCGCCGACCGCCGCGCCGGCGCCGATGAACGCCCGGCGTGTGACCTCGCTCATGCCGACCCCCTCGACTCGTGAACGCCTGTCCACGACGCTAGGGAACGCGGCCCGCCCCGGGAATGACGCCAGATGCACATCGGGGGTGGAACTGGCTCCACCCCTCGGCGAAAACCCTTTGATCGACAGGGCCGGGACGGGGTACAGTAACGGCGTCCTTGTCGCCGACCCCTGAGGTGATCCTGTTGGAGATCTGAGGCCGAGACGCCGCGCCCCTTTCGCTGTGCGCACGCCCGACCTCAGACGATCGCCTCGACTCCGGCACGCGATCCTCCCTTCCAGTCTTCCCGGCCTGCGCCGCGCGGTGTCTCCACGTGTCCCGAAATCGCTAGACACGTCTGGGAGCCGCCCTTATGTCTTTCTCCATCGTCTGTGACGCCATCTCGTTCGAGTGGGCAGACGGCACGCCCGTCGTGTCGGACCTCGACGTCGCCTTCGGCCCCGGCCGCACCGGCCTGGTGGGCGTCAACGGATCCGGCAAGTCGACCCTCCTGCGGCTGATCGCCGGCGAGCTGCGCCCGTCCTCCGGCACGATCAGCGTGGCCGGCGAGGTCGGATATCTTCCGCAGAACCTCCCGCTGGCCACCGGCAGCACCGTCGCCGACCTGCTCGGCATCACCCGGCAGCGCGCCGCCCTGCACGCCATCGAGAGCGGGGACGCCGCCGCCGAGCACTTCACCGTGATCGGCGACGACTGGGACATCGAGGAGCGCGCCAGGGCCGAGCTCGACCGGCTCGGACTCGGCCACCTCGACCTGGACCGCACCGCCGCCACCCTGTCCGGCGGCGAGGTGGTCATGACCGGGCTGGCCGCGCTCCTCGTACGCCGCCCGGAGGTGCTCCTGCTCGACGAGCCCACCAACAACCTGGACCTCGAGGCGCGCCGCCGGCTCTACGCCGCCGTCCGGTCGTGGTCCGGGGTGCTCGTGGTCGTCAGCCACGACCGGTCCCTGCTCGACCTCGTCGACCAGGTGGCCGACCTGCGGGACGGCGCCGTGCGGATGTTCGGCGGGAACCTGACCGCGTACGAGGAGACGCTGGAGGTCGAGCGGGAGGCGGCCGAGCGCTCGATCCGCGCCGCCGAGGGCGACGTCCGGCGGCAGCGACGCGAGCTGGAGGAGGCGGCCACCAAGCTGGACCGCAGGGTCCGGTACGGCAACAAGATGAACGCGAACAAGCGCGAGCCGAAGATCGTCATGGGCGCCAGGAAACGGGCGGCGCAGGTGTCGGCGGGCAAGCACCGCGCCCTCCACGCCGAGCGGCTCGACCAGGCCCGCGACCGCCTCAGCGAGGCGGAGCAGGCGCTGCGCGAGGACGACGAGATCCGGGTCACGCTGCCGGGGACGGCCGTCCCGGCCGGCCGCACGGTCCTGACCCTCTCCGGCCTGACGGGCCTGTACGAGCTGCGCGGCGGGCCGGACGGCGAGGGCGAGCCGGTCGAGGAGCTGGTCGTCCGCGGCCCCGAACGGATCGCCCTGGTCGGCCCGAACGGCTCCGGCAAGACGACTCTGCTGAAGCGGATCGCCGCCGGCGACGGCCCGGTCCGCGCCGGCTACCTGCCCCAGCGGCTCGACCTGCTGGACGACTCGCTGAGCGTGCTCGACAACGTGCGCCGCTTCGCGCCGTCCGCGCCGGTGAACGAGGTGCGGGCGCGGCTGGCGCGGTTCCTGTTCCGGGGCGAGCGGGCGGAGCGGGCGGCGGGCACGCTGTCAGGCGGCGAGCGGTTCCGCGCGGTGCTGGCGGCGCTGCTGTCGGCCGAGCCACCGCCGCAGCTCCTGCTGCTGGACGAGCCCACCAACAACCTCGATCTGGCCAGCGTCCGTCAGCTCTCCCAGGCCCTGTCGGCCTACCGGGGGGCGCTGATCGTGGTCAGCCACGACCTGCCCTTCCTGGAGACGCTGGACGTCACCCGATGGCTGTCGAAGGAGCGGTGAACGGCGCGCGGGGTCCCGGCGGTCAGGGGGCGGGCGCCCGCGCCGCGTCCGGCGGCCGGGGCCCGTCCTCCGTGCTGGCGAACAGCTCGTAGTGGTCCACGGTCAGCTCCTTGCCGACCAGGAAGCGGTCGTCCTCGGGGTAGAAGACCGCCACGGACGGGTCCTCCCCGGCGAACGCCTTCACCGCCTCCCACGAGTCCCACATCGTGATCAGGAAGAACTCGGCGCGCTCCCCCGCGTCGCGACGGGTGAAGTAGGCGCCCCGGTTGCCGGGGGTGGCGGTGTATTCGGCGAACCCGGTGCGCATCAGGTAGGCCTCGTAGTCGGCGGCGTCGGCCGCTCGCGTCCAGCCTCTCCAGGTACGGATGATCATAGGGACACGCTAGCCGCTCGGCTCTCCGCCCGGAGGAAATCCCTGGCCCGGTGCGTAAGTTGGGAAATGTCCCAGGAGATGATTGTCTGACCGGAGAACCTATGAGGAGGGCACCCGTGACCCGTCAGATTGTTTCCGTCGTCGGCGGCAAGGACGCCGCCGGGTCGGACACGTACGCCTCCGTCAACCCCGCCAGGCTCGGCGACGTGGTGGCGCGGGTGGGGATGGCCGACGCCGACACGTTCGCCGCCGCCTGCCGCACCGCCAGGGACGCCCAGCGGGAGTGGGCGAAGGTCCCGGCCCCGGTCCGCGGCCGGGTGATCGCCTCGATCGGCAGGCTGGTGGAGGACAACGCGGAGAGCCTGGCCGCGCTGGTGACCGAGGAGATCGGCAAGCCGTACGCGGAGGCGCTCGGCGAGGTGCGGGAGATCGTCGACACGTGCGACTTCTTCCTGGGCGAGGGCCGCAGGCTTTACGGGCAGACGGTCCCCTCGGAGATGCCGGACAAGAACCTGTTCACCTTCCGCAACCCGGTGGGCGTGGCCACGGTGATCACGGCGGGCAACTTCCCGGTGGCGGTCCCGTCGTGGTACCTCGTGCCCGCCCTGCTGTGCGGCAACGCGGTGGTGTGGAAGCCGGCCGAGTACGCCGCCGCGTCGGCGCACGCGATGTACCGGCTGTTCGCGGCCTCCGGCCTGCCCGACGGCGTGCTCAACGTGGTCTTCGCCGACGGCCCCCAGACCTTCGCGGGCCTGGAGAAGGCGCTCACCGAGGGCACGGTCGACAAGATCGGGTTCACCGGTTCGAGCGACGTCGGCAGGAAGGTCGGCGAGCTGGCGGGCCGCCACCTGCAGTCGCCCTGCCTGGAGCTCGGCGGCAAGAACCCGATGGTGATCATGCCGGACGCCGACCTGGACCTGGCCGTGGAGGGCGCGCTGTTCTCCGGGTTCGGCACGGCGGGCCAGCGCTGCACCAGCCTGGGCACCGTGATCGTGCACGAGAGCGTCCATCAGGACTTCACCGCCCGTCTCGTCCGGGCGCTGGACGCCGCCCGGGTCGGCGACCCGCGCGAGGACGTGCTGGCGGGGCCGCTGCTCGACCAGAAGTTCGCCGACCGGTACGAGGAGTACCTGACCTGGATCCAGCCGCACCACCGGGTCGTGTCCGGCCCCACCGGGCGGATCACCGCCGGCAACCCGCGCGCCGGCTTCACCGGCGACGACGGCCTCTACTACCACCCGGTCGTGGTCGACGGGGTCCGGCCGGACGACCGGATCTTCCTGGAGGAGACGTTCGGCCCGATCGTCGGCGTCACCACGTTCTCCACCCTGAGCGAGGCGATCGAGCTGGCCAACCGGCCCGGCTACGGCCTGTCCAGCTCCATCTACACCACCGACGCCAAGCACGCCTTCGCCTTCCGCGAGGGCGTCTCCGCGGGCATGGTCAGCGTCAACAACTCGACCTCCGGGGCCGAGGCCCACCTGCCGTTCGGCGGCAACGGCAAGTCGGGCAACGGCAGCCGCCAGTCGGGGATGTGGGTGCTCGACCAGTTCACCCGCTGGCAGTCGATGAACTGGGACCACTCGGGCCGGCTGCAGAAGGCGCAGATGGACGTGGCGGAGATTACCCCCGACCCGGGGTTCCGGCTCTAGGTCTTTACCACGAGGTGTAACAGAAGCCACCCCCGCCGGGCAGGGGGCCCTTCCCGGCGGGACACGGCCATGTCACGATGGCGGCGCCTTCGATCACGGGGAGAAGCCGATGCGTGACTATCCGAAACCATTAGCCGGTCGGCGGGCCCTCCGCCTGCGGGCCGGCTTCCCCTGCCGCTGGAGCGTCCGGACCCGCGACGGCCGCGGCTGGTGCCCGCCCGGCACGGTCCCCGCCCACGATCTCGACGGCCTGCCGTACTTCCACGGCGACGACCTCGTCCTGGCCGTGCCGGGCGAGCCGGTCACCGTCCGGGCGGCGAGAGGCCCCGAGCACGCGAGTGTGGAGACCACGCTGCTGCCCGGTCCGGGCGAGACGCTGGTGGAGCTCGCTCCGCCGCGCCTGTACGACGCCGCGGCGCGCGGCTGGTACGGCGCCGACCTGCACGTCCCGCTGAACCGTCCGCCGGAGTGGGTGGCCGCCGCCCAGCACGGCGAGGACCTGCATGTGGTCAACCTGGCGGCGCGCGACGGCGAGTGGCCGGACCACTGGGCGGGCCGCGACCTGCCGTGGTCGGACGGCACGCACGTGGCCCGGGTCGACCTGGTCCACCAGGTGCGCGGGCTCGGCGCGTGGCCGCTCTCCCCCGAGGCGCTGCGTGCGGTGCGCGACCGCGGCGCCCTGGCGACCTACGCGAACCCCTGCGCCGGTCCCGCCGAGACGGCCGACCAGCTGATGAGCGGGGGCGACGCGGGGGTCGACGCGCGCCTGGCCGTGGTGGACGCGGCGCTGGGGCTGGTCGACGGCTTTCCGTCGCCGATCGGGTCCCCGGCGGCGTACCGGCGGCTGATCGGGGCGGGCAACCGGATCGGGGCCACGGGCGGCGGCACCCGCCGGCTCGGCCCGATCGGGAGGGAACGCACGTACGCGCGGGTCGACGGGCGGCTGACCGCGGGCGCGTACGCGCGGGCGGTGCGGCGGGGCCGCACGTTCGTCACCACCGGCCCGTTCCTGGAACTGGAGGTGGACGGCCGCGGGCCGGGCGCCACGCTCGACCTCAGGCCGGGCGGGACGGTGCGGGTGACGGCGCGCGTGCTCGGAGAGGGTGCGGAGCGGGTGCGCCTGCTGACCGCCGACGGCGAGCTGGCGTCGGGGCCTGCCGGGGAGTCCGCCGATGATCTGAACGCCTGCCTGCAGGTGGTGTGGCCGACGTACGTGGTCGCGGTCGCGGAGGGCGGCGGCGGGCGGGTGGTCGCCCACAGCAGCCCGGTCTACCTGGACGTGTGTCACCGGAGGGTGGCCAGGGAGGAGGACGTGACGTTCTGCCTGCGCTGGCTCGACCTGCTGAAGAAGCAGGTCAGGGACCGGGTGGCCGAGGACGTCCTGGAGGTGGTGGAGGAGGCGCGGCGGGTGTACCTGGCGCGGCTCCGCTGAGGAGAACGCGGGCCCCATCGGGGGTGCCCGCGTTCTCTCCCCTCCTCGTGAGGCGGCGGATCAGACCTGGCCGGCCTTCTCCAGGGCGGCGCAGCACGTGCCGACCAGGAGGCGGGTGACCACGTACGGGTCGATGTTGGCGTTCGGGCGGCGGTCCTCGATGTAGCCCTTCCGGTCGACCTCGACCTGCCACGGGATGCGGACGGACGCGCCGCGGTCGGAGACGCCGTAGCTGTAGCGGTTCCACGGAGCGGTCTCGTGCGCGCCGGTCAGGCGGCTCTCGATGTCGGCGCCGTACTGGGTGATGTGCTCCATGGGCTTGTCGCCCTCGCCGAGAGCCTCGCAGGCGGTGATGATCGCGTCGTAGCCCTCGCGCATGGCCCTGGTGGAGAAGTTGGTGTGCGCGCCGGCGCCGTTCCAGTCGCCGCGGGCGGGCTTGGCGTCGAGGGTGGCCTCCACGCCGAACTCCTCGGCGGTGCGGTAGAGCAGCCAGCGGGCGATCCACAGGTGGTCGGCGACCTCGATCGGCCCGGCCGGGCCGATCTGGAACTCCCACTGGCCGGGCATGACCTCGGCGTTGATGCCGGAGACCTTCAGCCCGGCGGCGAGGCAGCGGTCGAGGTGGAGCTCGACGATGTCGCGGCCGAACACGGCCTCGGCGCCGACGCCGCAGTAGTAGTGGCCCTGCGGGGCGGGGAAGCCGCCCTCGGGGAAGCCGAGCGGGCGGCTGCCCTTGAAGAAGGTGTACTCCTGCTCGATGCCGAACCACGCGTCCTGCTCGGCGTACTGCTCGGCGACCGGGCGGAGCAGGGCGCGGGTGTTGCTCTTGTGCGGTTCGCCGTCGACCATCTCGACCTCGCACAGCACGAGCACGCTGTCACCGCCGCGGATCGGGTCAGGACAGCTGAACACGGGACGGAGCACGAGGTCGGACTTGTGGCCCTCGGCCTGGTTCGTGCTGGAGCCGTCGAAGCCCCACACCGGCGGCTCGACCCCGTCGGCCAGGATCTTGGTCTTCGAGCGCAGCAGCGCGGTGGGCTCGGTGCCATCGATCCAGATGTACTCAGCCTTGTAGCTCACAGCGGTCCTTTCCCCATGTTCGTCAGCCACGCCGAGTCTCGCGTACGGCCGTTTCCCCCTTTTTGCCCGAATGTGAACGCCGTGTTAAGGCGATTACTTTGCGCGCACGCCCCCGGAGCCGGCCACGAGCTGCACGTTCGGGCCGCCCTCGCCGCACTCGGGACCGTTGGGGAAGCGGCCTTCGGGGGTGACGTCGAGAGTGCGGTCGAGCACGGCGCGGCCGTCCGCGTCGCGGAGCTTGAGACGCGCCCGCACCGGGCTCTTCGGCAGGCCGGGGACGGAGGCGAAGCCGTGCTCGCCGCCCGTCTCGGCCATGCGGGCCGAGCAGGTATCCCCCGCGCAAATCGTCTCGACGGCCGCGGTGGCCGGGTGCAGGATCAGCTCGGGCCGGTGACACGCCCCCGACCAGCACACCTCCAGCTCGGCCCGGTCCACCCGGGCGGCGAGCGGCGGCTCGACGTCCAGCAGGACCCCGACGGGGGCGCCGATCGCCGTGCAGACCGGAGGGCCGGCGCACGCGGTCAGCAGAGCGGCGACGAGGACGGCGAAGGGAGCGCGCATACCTCTGATGACGTGATCCGCGGGGCCGGGGTTCAGCCCGCGCGGGTTCAGGCGAGCTCGCGCCGCCCGCCGCCGTCGTAGCCGAGCAGCCGCATCGCGGTGTCGGGATCCAGCGCCGCCGCCAGGAACTGAGCACGGGCGTGCGCCTCGTCCCGTTCCCGGTCCGCCTTGGCCCGCGCCGCCCGCATGGCCTTGACGGCCACGGTGGTGAGCCCGGCCCCGACGACCACCGCGACCACCACCACGAACAGCGCGACCAGCAGCCACGGCGAGGCGACACCGGGACCGGGCTCGGCGGCCGCTCCGGTCTCCGCCCCGGCGGCGGGGCCCTCGGTCAGCACGCCGTTCAGCGACAGGGCGAGGACGACGGCCAGCCCGGCGAGCGTGAACGCGCTGGCCACGACCACCCACCACCGGCCCTTCCCCGGCTGCGACGGCGGCTGCCCGGCCGCGTCCGCGTCCGGCTGCGGCGGCGTGACCCACGGCACGAACGCGGGCCCCCCGCCCGCACCGGGACGCGCCCCCGGCCCTGTTCCCCGGCCCACCGAATTCCCACGGGGACGCACCCCAGCCCCCGGTCCGGTCCCCCGGGGCGCCGGGTTTCCGGACGGACGCGCCCCAGCCCCCGGCCCAGAACCCCGGGACGGCGGGTGCGCCGGTCCTTCCGCCGCTCCGGGCCGCTCTCCCGGCACGACCGGCGGTTCGCGGTCCGGCCGGCCGTGGTCCCGGTGCGCCCGGACGACCTCCGCGTGGTACTCCTCCAGCTCCCGCACGAACGCGGCGGAGGCGTACCCCCTGCCGTCGACGCGCCGCCCCGGTCGCCGCCGCAGGATCGCCGCCACGTCGCCGCCGTCGAGCGTCCGGTGCCTCTCCAGCGCGTGCGCCAGGCGCAGCACGTCCTGGCGATGCTCCTGGAGCAGGTCGCCGGTCCTCTCCAGCAGCCGCGCCAGGTGGTGCTCGACCCGCTCCCCGAGCGGCCGGCGGTCGCCGTCGATCCCCAGCTCCCGCAGGGCGGGCAGCGAGGAGACGCCCGCGCCCATCCCCCACGAGGACTCCATGAGGGCGGTGAGCAGCGTGGCCGAGTGGAGGTCTCCTGAGACGTCGCGGGAGCTGTCGCCGCCGAAGAAGATCCGCTCCCCCGCCAGGGAGGCGAGCGCGACCATCACGTCGGCCTCGTACTCCGACTTCCACCGGGTGGGGTCCGCGGGCCCGGCCGCGGCGGCCCCGCCCAGGTGGCCGATGCCCCGCTCGCTCAGGTGGCCCACGCCCCGCTCGATGGTGGCGACGCCGGGCCGCGGGCGGGCGCGCGTCACGTACCCGGCCACCGCGTGGCAGGCCTCGTGCACGGCCGCCGCGTACCGCCCGACGTCCCGCAGCCGCCCGGCCCCGGACGGGTGGCCGACCTGGTGGACGCGGTCGATGCCGCCCGCCCGCAGCAGCGCCCCGTCCAGCGCGTCGGGCCGGCGGGCGGCCATGATGACGAGGACACGGTACGCGGACAGCCGGCGGAAGCGCCCGCGTGGCCTCCTCAGTCTCGACAGCTCGCTGGTCAGAACCTGCCGCACGCCCGTGGGGCCGCTCTCACCCGCACCCGGCCGGGCGATCGCCGCGCGGCTCTCCTCCGACAGGTGGGCCAGGCCGTGGCAGCCGGAGAGGCCGCCGTCCGGGACCGCCCCGCCGGCCAGCGCGTCCGCCTCGTCGAACAGGACGACCACGCCGCCGTGGCGCAGCGCCAGTGCGCGCAGCCTTCTGACGAGCGCCTTGACCTTCAGGACGCCGAGCGCCGGAGGGGTCGCGGCGAACGCGCGCGCGTCCACGACCACGTACGGCTTGCCGGTCTCGCCCGCGACGGCCTCGGCGATCAGCGTCCTGCCGGTGCCCGGCGGCCCCCACAGCAGCAGGCCGCCCGGCGCGTACCCGCCGCGCTCCTCGACCGCGCCGCCCTCGCGCCACAGGGCGAGGTGCTCCTGGAGCCGCTCGACCACGTGGTCCTGTCCCCGCACGTCGGAGAAGCGGGTGGCGACGGCACCGGGGCGGTACGTCTCCACACCGCCCCCGAGCAGGAGCCGGACCAGGACGGCGCACGCGGCGACGACCACGAGGCCCAGCAGGACCGGCACGAACAGCGACGTACGGAACAGGCCGGACAGCAGGCCGCCGGCGAGCAGCGCGACCGCCACCGCCATCCAGAAGACGACCCTCACCGGCCGGGGAAGCCGGACCCTGTCGCCGAGGCTCCGGCGCGCCCGGCCCGGCTCCGGCATGGACCTCGCGTACGTCGTCTTCACCTGGGTCTACCTCCACAGGACGAGGCACCGCAGTGGTTCTGCCCGCTTTCTCCTCGGCTGAGCCGGGAGCACGTTGAAATATCTTGACCAAATCTTGGCCATACCTTGGCCTTACTTGTTACAGATCAGCAGAACCACCTGTCCTCGGGGTCCGACTTACGAGCGTCCCCCTTGGTGACGCACAGGACGTGGCCGAAGATGAAGCCACCCCCTCTCGCGACCGGAGCGCACGATGACAGAACCGGCCGGACCGGCCACGGAGACCGTCGACTCGTACGGGATGACGGCGGAGCGCGCCTTCGCCGACCTCTGGTCACGGGAGACGCTCACGTTCAGGGAACGCCGCCTGATCCTGCTCGGCCTGCTCGTCGGGCAGGGGCTGGACGACCAGGTGACGCTTCAGCTCGACGCCGCCCTGCGCACCGGCGACCTGGACGAGACCGAGCTGCGGGAGATCGTCGTCTTCCTCACCCACTACGCCGGCTGGGCGCGGGGCACGCGGCTCAACAGCCAGGTCGAGGACCTGGCCGGAAGGGTCAGGCGGGATCGATCCGATAGACGGAACCCGACAGGCTGAGCGCGTACAGCTCGCCGTCGTGGTCCTCGCCGAACGACGACAGCTGCTCCACCTCGCCCACGCGCCGGTCGCGTTCCAGATCGTCGACGGGCGCGGCCCTGATCCATCCGGCGCAGAAGTCGCCGTACAGGAACTGGCCGCGCAGCCACGGGATCTTCGTGCCGCGGTAGACGAACCCGGCGATCACCGAGCAGTTGCCGCCCTCGTCCAGCGAGTAGACGATCACCGGGTCGACCGGTTCCTCGGCGCGGCCGCGGCGGAAGCGTTCGGCGCCCTCGCGGACGTCCCAGCCGTAGTTCTCGCCGCCCTCGGAACCGGCGGGCTGGTAGTCGATCTCCTCCCAGCGGTTCTGTCCGACGTCGCCGATCCACAGGTCGCCGTTCTCCCGGTCGAAGCCGAACCGCCACGGGTTGCGCAGCCCGTAGGCCCAGATCTCCGGCCGCGCCCCCTCCTTGCCGACGAACGGGTTGTCGTCCGGGACCGCGTACGGCCGCCCGCCGCGCGGGTCGATCCGCAGGATCTTGCCCAGCAGCGTGCCGAGGTCCTGGCCGTTGCCCTCCGGATCACCGGCGCCGCCGCCGTCGCCGAGCGCGATGTACAGGTGGCCGTCGGGGCCGAAGGCGAGCTGGCCGCCGTTGTGGTTGGCGAACGGCTGCTCCACGGTCAGCACCTCACGCCTGCCCGTGGCCTTCTTCCCGTCGTAGGCCCACTCGGTGACGTGCGTGGTGCCGGCCCTGTCGGTCCAGTCGAGGTAGAGCCGGCGCCCCGACGGGTGGAAGGCGACACCGAGCAGCCCTTGCTCGTTGCCGCCGCTGACCTCCCCGGACAGGTCGACGACCGTGTCACCGTCGGTGGTCCGCAGCTTCCCGCCCTGCTCGGCCACGTACAGGCGGCGATCACCCGCCCGGACGGCGAACGCCACCGGCCGTTCCAGCGCGGCGATCTCGGTGAACGTCAGCTTCCCCGCACCGGGCGTCGCGGTCCGGCCGGCCGGCGTGGACGGCCGCGGCGCGGCGGTGCCGACCTCGGCGGGCGGGGTCGCGCCCTGCGGCTGCGCGGCGGAGCAGGCGGTCACGACGACGGCGAGCACGACCACGGCAAGGCGCACGCCGCCATCCTCGCACGCCCCCACTTCCCACACCACCGGCCGCGCATCCCGGCCCTGCGGCGAGCCGAGCGGGCCGCCGGGCACGCGTCACGGCGCCCGGCCGCCACATAGGTGACCAGGTGGGGGTTAGGGTTCTTGGCATGCCTACCGCACTGATCACTGGCGCCACCGCGGGCATCGGCGCCGCCTTCGCCCGCCGGCTGGCCGCCGACGGTTTCGCTCTGGTCCTGGTGGCGCGCGACGAGCACCGGCTCGGTGAGAGCGCCGATCAGCTCAAGCTCAGGTACGGGGTCGCGGTCGAGACCCTGCCCGCCGATCTGGCCTCCGGCGAGGGCCTGGCCCTGGTGGAGGCCCGCTGCCGGGAGGGGGTCGACCTGCTGGTCAACAACGCCGGTTTCGCGCAGCGGCACGACTTCCTGGACACGCCGGTCGAGGACGAGCTGCGGATGCTCAAGGTGCACTGCGAGGCGGTGCTGCGGCTGACGCTGGCGGCGCTGCCGGGGATGCGCAAGCGCGGTAAGGGCGCGGTGGTCAACGTCGGTTCGGTGGCGGGTTTCTTCACCCGCGGCTCCTACAGCGCCTCGAAGGCCTGGGTGGCCAATTTCAGCGAGTCCACCGCGGCCGCGATCAGCGAGCCGGGGGTCAAGGTGATGGCGCTGTGCCCGGGGTTCGTGCGGACGGAGTTCCACCAGCGCGCTTCGATCGACATGTCGGGCACGCCGGGTTTCATGTGGCTCAACGCCGACCGGGTCGTGGACGAGGCGCTGCGTGATCTGGCGCTGGGCAAGTGGGTGTCGGTGCCGTCGCTGCGCTACAAGGCGGTCGTCGCGGTCGGCAGGTTCGTGCCGCGCCGCCTGGTCGCGGAGATCTCCTCGCGCATCGGTCGCCGCTGACCCCTCCCGGCTCGTACGCGGGAAGGCCGCGCGGGATCGCGCGGGCCGGGCACGGGACGGGCCCTCGCCGCGGGAGGGGGTCGCGATGAGGGCCCTTACGGCCGCGGGCAGTGCCCGCGGCCGGGTATCGACGCCGGCGTGCGGGGCGGTCAGCGCCCGGCGTTGGCCGGGTGGCCGATGGCCAGGCCCGAGGTCGGGTCGAAGAAGTGCATGTTGTGGGTGTCGATGACCAGGTTGACGCTCTGGCCGGGGCGCACGTGGCTGCGGGCGTTGACGCGGGCGGTCCACAGCGACTTGTCGCCGGACAGCGGCAGCGTGGCCTCCTCGTCGTCGCCCGTGTCGGCGGCGGCGACGGTGTCCTTGTGCTCCACCGGCGGGGCGTCGATCAGGAACAGCACGTTGATCTCGGAGCCGAGCTCCTCGGTGACCTCGGCCTTGGCCGGGATCGTCGCCCAGCCGTTGTCGGCGTGGGCGCCGGCGGAGGCGGCGTCCTCGAAGTCGGACGGGCGGATGCCCAGGATGATCTTCTTGCCGAGGTACTGGTCGAGGCCGGGCTTGTCGCTGAACGTGGACTGCGGGATGGGCAGCTTGTAGCCGGCGAAGGCCACCGCGGCGCCGCCGTCGCGGACCAGTTCGGCGGTGACGAAGTTCATCGACGGCGAGCCCATGAACCCGGCGACGAACAGGTTGACCGGCCGGTCGAAGAGGTTCTGCGGGGTGTCGACCTGCTGGAGGAGGCCGTCGCGGAGCACGCAGACGCGGTCGCCGAGGGTCATGGCCTCGACCTGGTCGTGGGTGACGTAGACGGTGGTGACGCCGAGGCGCTCGTGCATCTGGTTGAGCGAGGCGCGCATGGAGACGCGGAGCTTGGCGTCCAGGTTGGACAGCGGCTCGTCCATGAGGAAGGCCTGCGGCTCGCGGACGATGGCGCGGCCCATGGCGACACGCTGGCGCTGACCGCCTGACAGGGCGGCGGGCTTGCGCTTGAGGTAGGTCTCCAGGCCGAGCATCTTGGCCGCGTCCTGGACCCGCTGCTGGATCTCGGCCTTGGGCATCTTGCGCAGCTTGAGGCCGAAGGCGAGGTTCTCCTCGACCGTCATGTGCGGGTAGAGCGCGTAGTTCTGGAAGACCATGGCGATGTCGCGGTCCTTCGGCGGCAGGTGGTTGACCACCTTGTCGCCGATGGAGATCTCGCCGCCGCTGATGTCCTCCAGGCCGGCGATCATCCGCAGCGCGGTCGACTTACCGCAGCCGGAGGGGCCGACCAGCACCATGAACTCGCCGTCCTTGATCTCAAGGTTGAGCCCGTTCACGGCCTTGACGCCACCGGCGTAGATCTTGTCGACGTCTTTCAAAACGATGGATGCCATGACAGTCCTTCGCGCAGGGCGATGGCCCCGATAGTCGGTGCGGGGGTTCCGCGTTCTTGGATACGTTTTCAAGCATCTCACCGCGAAAGGGCCTTCTGTGTCAAGAGTCCCGTGTATACAGGCGATGTGGGTACGACCGACTTCCGGAAACGCGGAAAGCATGATGGAATCGTTTCCATGGAGAAGCGGGCGACGATCAAGGATGTGGCCGAGGCGGCGGGCGTAGGCATCGCCACCGTGTCCAGGGTGCTGTCAGGCGGCTCGGCCAGCCCCGGGACCCGGGAGCGGGTGCTGGCCGTCGCCGCGCAGCTCGACTACCGGCCCAGCGCCGCCGGCCGCAACCTGCGCCAGCGCCGCACCGGGGGCCTCGGGCTGCTCGTCCCGGATCTGACCGACACGTTCTTCGGCCTGCTCGCCGAGGGCGTGCTCGCCTACGCGCGCTCGGCCGGCGAGCCGGTCGTGCTGGGCTCGACCGGCGACGACCCGGAGCAGGAGTCCGAGATGGTCGGCATGCTGCTGGAGCAGGGCGTG
Source organism: Nonomuraea sp. CA-218870 (assembly GCF_050936535.1). Taxonomy (NCBI): domain Bacteria; kingdom Bacillati; phylum Actinomycetota; class Actinomycetes; order Streptosporangiales; family Streptosporangiaceae; genus Nonomuraea; species Nonomuraea sp. CA-218870. The sequence goes on from NZ_JBNJMN010000001.1 coordinate 5,578,697, forward strand.
GACCGGGTGGTCGCGGTCCCGTCCGGTGACCCCGGGACCTGGCGGCCGGCCGTCAGGGCGGGCATGACCGTGGTCTTCGCCGACCGCCTGCCCGGGGAGAGCCCCGACCCGGCCGCCGAGGGGCCCGACCACGACCTCATGCTTCTCGACGGCCTGCCGCCGGCCCCACCGGCACGCCCGCTGGACGCCCCCGCCGTGCTCGCCGACGACCGGTCCGGGATCCGCACGGCGGTGCGCTACCTGAAAGGGCTGGGCCACCGGCGCATCGCCTATCTCGGCGGCCCCGGGCACGAGCGGCGGGTGGCGGCGTTCCGCGAGGCGGTGGGCGCGCCCGTGGACGAGGAGCTGATCGTGTTCGCCACCGGGAGCCGCGACTCCGCCTACGCGGCGGCGGCCGGGCTGTTCCAGAGCCGGCCCGACCTGTCGGCGATGGTGGCCGGGGGCAACGCGCTCGGCGAGGCCGCGGTGCTGGCGGCGCGGGAGCTGGACCTGCGGGTGCCACGGGACGTCTCGCTCGTCATGTACGACGACGTCCCGTGGGCCGAACTCTGCTCGCCCCCGCTGACGGTGATCGCCCAGCCGGGGCGCGAGATCGGATACCGCGCGGCGGAACTGGTCCTGCGCGCGGGCACCCGCCGCCCGCGCACGGTGGTGCTCCCCACCGAGCTGATCGTCCGGGGCAGCTGCGGACCCCACCGCTGAATCCTCCCGAGCGTCGCCGTCAGGTCGCGAGGGTGCGGGAGGCGACGAGCCGGGCGGACTGGAAGCCCTCGACGCGGACCGTCCGGGCGGCGGCCAGGCCGGGGACGACCACGGTGACCGTGTCCTGGGTCACGTCGGCCGAGAGCCGCGGCCTGCCGTCCAGGTAGACGTCCGCCCGGTCCAGGAGGCTGGTGCGCAGGGTCAGCTCGTTCGCCGCGCCGACGACGCGCACGTCGAGGCGGCGTACCGGAAGCGCCGCGAGCAGCTCGCCCGCGCGGGCGAGCAGGTCCTGGTTGCCGGCCAGGAGGTCCCGGCGGGTCATGCGGTGGCGGTGGCCGGGCCGCACGCCGAGATCCTCGACGGGCGTGCCGGCCAGCGCGTGGACGCGCAGGGTGCGCCGGATCGACACGCGCATGCCCGCACCGCCCGGCAGCGGCCGGTAGGGCGAGCCGGGCGCGGGCGAGGGCAGTTCCAGCAGGAGCTTGAGCAGCTCGTGCGTCCACACGTTGGCGCCGCCGGCGCCGGTGTTGTCGTCCACGCCGAGGACCGGGCCGATGCCGTGGTCCTGGAAGCCGGCGGCGAAGATGTCGGTCGCGGAGTAGCAGCGCGCGTCGGTGACGAGCACGACCGGGCCGTGGTAGCGCTGGCCGATCGCGTTGGCCCCGGCCGCGGGGGTGATGGGGAAGCCGGCCGAGTGCGCGGCGCCGATCTCCAGGGCCTGGTTCATGGACGGGCACCACGGGCCGAGGTCGATCTGCCCGGTCGGGTTCTCCTCGTGCTGCGCGCAGATGCGGGCGTTCAGCGGCGTGGTGACGAACTGCGTCGGCTCCGGGGTGATCGGATGCGGCGTGAGCGTCTGCAGCAGGAACTCGGCGGCGTGGATGTGCCCGCCTCCGTTGCCGCGCACGTCGACCACGAGCCCGTTCTGCGGCAGCAGGCCGGCGAGCCGGACGAACTCGCCGACGAACGCGCCGGGGTCGTTGGTGTTGAACGTGAACACGCGCAGATGGCCGAACGTGCCCGAAGGGGTGGCCACGGCGCGCGCCTTGAAGAACGCCGGCATGGACGTCGGGAGGTCGGCCCCGGGGCCGGCGGGCTCGGCGGGAACGTCCGCGATCTCCGCGGTGAGCGCCCGGGGGACGTAGAGCATCCTGAGCGCGCGGCCGATCTCGTCGGTGCCCAGGTCGAGCCCCTGCGACACGGCCGCCGTGGTGAGCGCGCCCGCGTCGACGAACGGCGGCAGGTTCGCCGTCACCCGCCACGGCTCCCGCAGCTCCCTGGCTATCCCGTCCCGGCCCAGGTAGCCGAGCGTCACCCAGGACTCGTCGGGCGGCAGGTGGATCACCAGCGGCCGGATGGTCAGCGACTGCAGCCCGCGCGAGTGCCGGGCCGCCGGGTTGCCGCCCGCGTACCGCGCGGCGTTGGCGTCCACTGCCGCGCCGATCGGGGTGCCGTTCCAGTGGGTGACCTCGACGCCCGGCTCGAACCCCGGCGCGGAGAAGCCTTCGACGATCCTGGTCACGAGATAGCGCGGGCCGCCGTCCTCGTGGCACTCCTCGACGAGGAACGGGAGATAGGCGACCTTGCTCGCGTACGGCTCCGGGAGCAGGTAGTTGGTGTGCAGGTCGCGTACGGAGTGGAAGATCTCCGACAGCTCGGCGTGGAAGCGCGGCTCGGGCTCCGTCGTCTCCGGCGTCTGCCGGCTGAGCCTCAGCGCCAGCAGCCGGAGCCGCTGGACCGGGTTGACCGCGTACATGGCGGTCTTCAGCGGCAGGTGGGCGTAGTTCTGCTCGATCAGCACCAGCGCCTGCTCCACCAGTGTGCGCCGGTCGGCGAGCGTCAGCGTGCCCGCCGTGTCCAGGAAGTCCCGCAGGTCCACCGCGTCGGCCAGTCGCTTGGCCTGACCGGTCGCGCCGTCGTCGATCCCCATGTCGTCTCCCGCCCCGTGTGCCTGTCCGACACGGGTCAAGCTCTCAGAGCGCGACGGCGGCCGCGTCAGGTGGCGCCCTAGGGTTTTCCCTAGGGCGCGTGCTCCCGAGTCGTCAGAGGACCTTCTCGATGGCCGCCAGGATCGCCGGGTCCGTCGGGACGGTGCGGGGGCGGAAGCGGCCCACCACCGCGCCGTCCCGGTCGACGAGGAACTTCTCGAAGTTCCACTGCACGTCGCCGGTCTCGCCCTCGGCGTCCGGCGCCTCCACGAGCCGCTCGTACAGGGCGTGCCGGTCGGGGCCGTTGACGTCGGCCTTGGCCAGCAGCGGGAAGTCGACCCCGTACGTGGTCGAGCAGAACTCCTGGATCTCCTCGGCGCTGCCAGGCTCCTGCCCCATGAACTGGTTGCAGGGCATGCCGATCACGCTGAGCCCGCGCGGCCCGTACTCCTGATGGAGCTTGACGAGGTCGGTGTACTGCGGGGTGAGGCCGCACTTGGAGGCCACGTTGACGATGAGCACGGCCCTGTCGCCGGCGAGGGCGGCCAGGGTGGTGGGTTCGTCCGCCAGAGTGCGGACCGGGATGTCACGAACGTTCATGGTCCGACCTTACGAGATGCCTGTCAGGCGCAAAACGTGACCTAATCCACATTTATCACTCAAAGGTCCAGCAACAGCTATATATCGAGATCTTTACTGACGCATGGCATTTCCATGGTCAATTCGCAGTAAAGGCGACAAGTCCGGCAGGGTGGCGCGGTCCCCGATTCCTGCGAAAGGGAACCCGCATGCCCATGCTCCGCCGTACCAGCGTCCTGCTCCTGAGCTCCACGCTCATGGTGGCGGGCGGCGCCACGGCCGCACAGGCGCAGAGCTCCCAGGCGAGTGCGACCAGCACGAGCGGCAAGAACAAGTCCATCGCCAAGAAGATGGTGAACAAGCGCGGCTGGAACAGCACCCAGTTCAGGTGCCTCGTCAAGCTCTGGGCCCGCGAGAGCGGCTGGAACCACCTGGCCGGCAACCGTTCGTCCGGCGCCTACGGCATCCCCCAGGCGCTGCCCGCCGGCAAGATGGCCTCCCACGGCAGCGACTGGCGCACCAACCCCAGGACGCAGATCTCCTGGGGCCTGAGCTACATCAAGAAGAGGTACGGCACGCCGTGTCGCGCCTGGGCCCACTTCCAATCCCGCCACTGGTACTGATCCAAACCCCAGGCTTGCGCGCGTTTCGCGGAAAGCGCGGGCCATCGAGGCGCCGGGCCGGTCCATCCAGGCCCAACGAGAGCGCCATATCTCCGCGTCGATCACGCAAACACCTGTCCTCGGCGTGCCCCGGGTTCTGACCGCGCGTCCCGGCGCGTACTAGAAACCGGCTCAGAGGACATGTCGTGGAGCCCTCCGGGCCGTCCGGTGAGAAACCGGACGGAACAGGATCCCGGAGGGCCGCGCGGACCCTTCTCGTCCGAGCCACGGACGCGGACCGGCAGGGGCGCCGGGGAAGCGAGAGCGCCCGTCCGCACGCGACCCGACCGCGAGGATCGAATTGGACAGCAAGCGCACGCTACGCAGCACGGTCGTGACCATGACCGCGTTCACCGCCGCATTCTGCGGCATGGAGAGCGCGGCGGCGGCCGGCACCGAGAGCAGTCACGACGCGCCGGTGGCGCAGGTCCGTACGTGGCGGACCGCCGCCGAACCACGCGTCCCGGCCCACCTGCCGAGGAGCCGGAGCAAGCGGTTCGCCCTGGACCAGGTGGTGCGCAGGTCGTGGAGCCTGCGCGAGTTCCGTTGCCTGGACAACCTGTGGACCAGGGAGAGCGGCTGGAACCACCGCGCCGTCAACCGTTCGTCGGGCGCCTACGGCATCCCGCAGGCCCTGCCCGGCGGCAAGATGCGGGGAGCCGGCAGCGACTGGCGGCACAACCCGAGAACCCAGATCCGCTGGGGCCTGGCCTACATCAAGGGGAGATACGGCAGGCCGTGCGGCGCCTGGGGGCACTTCCGCTCACACAACTGGTACTAGCGGACGCCGGAGGGCATCCGCGGCTCACCGGGTGCCCTCCCTCCTGGCCGGGTGCACCGCGATCGCCTGGATGAGCAGCTCCACCCCGAAGGCGAACTCGGCCTCGTGATCGCAGGAGCCCAGCAGCTCCGACAGCGCGCTCACCTCGGGGAACAGCTCGGGGTCGATCTCCTCGGCGTCGATCGCCGCCTTGCGGACGGGCGCGAAGGACGGGGTGACGCCCACCTCGCGCAGCAGCGAGCCGACGATGAAGGCGATGAACAGCCGCAGCACCCGCACCGCGTCCACCCCGTCGAACCCGGCGCTGCGCAGCGTGGCCAGGGCCCGCTCGACGGGCAGCAGCCCGGCGTTGGTGTGGAGCTGGCGGCTGACCACGAGCATGGTGCAGCGCGGGTAGTGGTGGGCGATCTGCCGGAAGGCCCGCGCCTGCATGCGGACCCGGTCGGACCAGTGGGCCTCCGGGTCGTCGGTGAACCCGATCTCGCTGAGCACGCTCTCGGCCACGCCGTCGAGCAGGGCGCCCTTGTTGGGCACGTGGTTGTAGAGCGACATCACGCCGACGCCCAGCTCCGAGGCGATGCGCCGCATGGAGACCGCGTCGGCGCCCTCGCGCTCGATCAGCTCGACCGCGGCGGCGACGATCCGGGCCCGGGACAGCGGCTGGGAGGTCATGGCTCATTGTATTGACGCGCGTACGGCGTACGTGCCAGCCTCGGAGGGGAACGTACGGTGTACGTCACCCTCCGGAGGTCCGATGTCGACCCACGAGCTCTACACCATCCCCGCCGGCCTGGCCACATGGAACGTGGAGATGGCCGGAACCACGAAGTTCACCTGGGAGTACGACGACGGCAGGGACCGCATGCTCGCCTTGTACCAGAAGGGCAAGGACAAGCAGTGGGACTCGACCAAGCGCATCGACTGGGACCTGGAGGTCGACCCGTACGACATCCTCGGCATCCCCGACCAGACCATCGCCATCTACGGCACCCCGCTGTGGGAGCGGATGGACGACCGGCAGCGCAAGGACGTGCGGCTGCACAACGCCGCCTGGCAGTTCTCCCAGTTCCTGCACGGCGAGCAGGGCGCGATGATCTGCTCGGCCAAAATCGTGGAATCGGTCCCGGACCTGGACTCCAAGTTCTACGCCGCCACCCAGACGATGGACGAGGCCCGCCACGCCGAGACCTACGCCCGCTTCCTCCAGGAGAAGGTCGGCCTCGCCTACCCGATCAACCCGTACCTGAAGTCACTGCTGGACTCCACGCTGAGCGACTCCCGCTGGGACATGCCGTACCTGGGGATGCAGGTGCTGATCGAGGGCCTGGCACTGGCCGCGTTCGGGGTGATGCGCGACATCACCACCAAGCCGCTGCCCAAGCAGATCCTCGCCTACGTCATGCAGGACGAGGCCCGCCACGTCGCCTTCGGCCGGATGGCGCTGCGCGACTACTACCGGCAGCTGTCGGAGACCGAGCTGCGCGAACGCGAGGACTTCGTCATCGAGGGCTGCTACCTGATGCGCGACCGCCTGCGCGGCCGCGAGACCTGGGAGAACCTCGGCCTCACCAAGGCCGAGGTGGACGAGGCCATGGTCGCCGTGGACCAGTCGGAGTACCTGCGGCTCTTCCGCTCCCTGCTGTTCAGCCGCATCGTGCCGTGCGTCAAGGACATCGGGCTGTGGAGCCCGCGGCTGCAGCAGGCGTACGCGGACATGGGCGTGCTGGAGATGGCCGGCCAGTCGCTGGAGGCGCTGATGAAGCAGGACGAGGACATCGCCGACCGGCTGGACGCGGCCCGCTTCGCGGAAGAGGAGGCCGAACGGCACGCCGAGGTGTCCGAAACGATCGCCCTGGGCACCGACGCCTGACCCCTCAGCCGCCCGCCCTCGCCAGCCGATCCACCAGACGCGGATGCACGAAGTGGTAGACCTCCGGGCCGACCTGCCTGAGCAGGCCGGCCGCCACGGCGGCGTGAAGCAGGGCCGGCACCTCCATCCCCTTGATGCCGGACCGGCGGAACACGGTCCGGATGTCCGGGTCTTCGCTGCTGAAGATCTCCTGCCCGGTCCCGGCAAGCAGCCCCGCGATACCCGAGAGCGCCGTGGCCACCGCGTCCGCGGCGAACCCGGCCTCGGCCGTCCTGCGGATCGCCCAGCCGGCGAACCACGGCAGGAAGTCCACCGGCTGGTCGGGCAGGTCGTCGATCCAGGCCGGATCGCCGGTCAGCGCGGAGAGCAGCTGGGGCGAGCCGAGCAGGGCGTCGGTCAGGTTCAGCAGCCGCCCCGGGTCGGCGCCGTGCTCACCGAGCACCCGGTGCAACAACCTCCGGCCCTCCTCCGGCACCACCCCTTCCACCGTGAGCACCCGGAACCCCGGACGCGCCTGCGCCGGCCGCGGGTCCGTCATGATGATGCCGGCCCCGGCCAGGTCGGCCCAGCGCACCAGCCGCGTCACGATGGCCTCCCGGCCCGCGTCGCCGGTCTCCTCCAGCCCGTCGAGCACGAGAACCAGAGACCCCCGCTGGACGACCGCGTTCGCGTCCGCGATCGGGATCTGGTACTCGCTCACCAGCGCGTGCGTCAGCCTCCGGTCGAACTCCGCGATGTCCGTCCTGAGTGCCCGGAACGGGAGCAGGACCGCCACCCCCGCATCCGGGTCGCCGGCCTCGTTGTGCCGCCGCGCCAGCCGGGCGGCCAGAACGGACTTGCCCGCGCCCTGCCTGCCGCTGATCAGCAGTCTCGTCCCCTGGGCCAGGATGTCCCCGATCGGGGCGGGACGGGCCTGCGTCTCCTCGGGGAAGCGGACCAGCGGCGTCAGGAGCGCTCGTTCCTCGCCCGCGACCCCGCCCGCGCGCCGGCGGACCCGCTCGGCCAGCGTGGCGAGCGCGTCGTCCAGGGCGTCCCGGCTCAGCCGGCTCTCCTCGGGCACCGTCTCCTCCGAGACCCGGCGCTCCTCTCGCGGCGGCGCGACGGTGTCCACGAGATCGCCCGACTGCGGCACCGGCGACTCGCGGACCAGGTCGATGTAGGCGCTGACGCTGTCAGGCACACTGGTGCCCGAGGCGGCGAGCTCGCTCACGATGCGCAGCGGCAGCGCGGGCCAGTCAGGCCGCTGTTCCTCTCCCGCCGTCTCCAGATCCTCGGCGACCCGCTTGAGCAGGGTCGGATCATTCATGAGCCGGGCGTAGAAGTCCGCGTCGCCGTCCCTGATCAGGAGCACCGCCGCGAGGACGCGGACCTCGTACGGGTCGAGCTTCCTGGCCCGCGCCACCCGGTCCTGCAGGACGAGCACGTTGACGAAGCGCTTGATGGCCCTCGGGTTGGCCCGTAACCCGCGGGCGAGCAGGCTCTTCGCTGCCTGGATGTCGTGGTTGAGCAGCCCGTCCAGATAGGCGGCGAAGGCGTCGGCCGAGAGTCTCGGCATCTCGAAGGGAAACTGCACGATCTTGTCGAGGTACTCGCCCAGCGGGTCCTGGTACTTCTCCTGCAGCGCCGCCACCAGCGGCACCTTGGCCACGCCGAGGACGAAGACGCAGTTGTCGCGGTTGAAGTACAGCTTCAGTGCCTCCAGCAGGGCGGTGATCTGGTCCACGTGGCACCGGTCCAGGTCGTCGATGAACACCACCAGGCGGCTCTTCTTCCGTTCACGCAGAACCGTCGCGATCAGCCTGCTCAGGTGCTGGTCCAAGCGAGAGCGTTCGGATCGAAGGCGGAAGTTCTCCTCTCCGTACGCCTTCAGGGCACGTTGCACGAAGGGCGGGTTGACATTGATCGTGGACGAGAGGATCAGGGAGCCCAGCGCCTCGGAGACAGTGCGCAGCGCCCCGGTGACGTTCTCTCTGCCGTCCAGCCCGAGATCGGTGACGATCGCATGGAGCAGGGGCAGCACCGGGTTCTCGTCGTACTGGTGCAGCCAGGAGTCGAACCACACCGTGGCGCATCCGGAGGAGTCGTCGTCCAGCCGGGCGCGCACCTGGTGGAGCATCGAGGTCTTGCCGCTCCCCCACTCACCGAACACCCCGATGACCATGGGCGGGGTCGCCGACCGGGCGAGCTCTGCGAGACAGTCGACGTACTCGTACCTCTTGAGAGCGTCTTCCATGACTGGTTCGTCGCTGAGGGTGAATCCGCGGGATTCGCTTGCCCGGTCCCCCTGAGGCGTCATGTCGCCGATCGTCGACTTCTTCCGTCGCCGCCTCAGGAGCAACAGGGACACCAGGTGGATCGCCATGACGGCCACCAGCAAGCCGGGCCAGTAACGCTCCAGCAGGGAAGAGGCGTGCACGACGACCACGGGACGGCGGTCGACGCCGGCCTGCGAGATGAGCACGAGCAGCATCGGCAACGCCCATGCCCACCGTCCACGCACCATGCTTCGATTCAACACACGGCGAACGCGGAGGGCCAGATCGTCAGTTCTCGGGCCGGGTCGTGGTGAGAAGTTCGGCCTGCGCTGTCAACCGTGGAGGAAGCGGCTTGCGGCTCGCGGTCTGCTGGGCTTGCCGTGCCAGGCGTGCCGCCTCCGCATCCCGCCCCGCCGTCTTCATGACGCGTGCGGTCCGCAGCAAGGTTGCGGCGTCGCTGTCCGCATCCACGATCGGCAGTACCCTGACCGCCCTCTTCACGTCTCCGCTCAGCGCCAGAGCGAGCGCGTAGGCGGCGCGGGTGGAGGCCAACTCATGAGGCCGGACCCGATCGAGATCGCGCAGCGCGGCCTGAGGCTCGACATCCGAGAGGATCTCACCACGGACGCGCAGCGCCTCGACCTGGTTGTTTCCCGAGCGAAGCGCCACGTCCAGCATGTCGACCGCGCCGCTTTCATGCCCGATGTACCACAACGCCCAGGCCAGCTCAGTGAGGATCACCGGTTCCGGACTCCGCGTGACCGCTCCCCGCAACTCATCGACGGCAGCTTGGTAGGCGCCTTGATCGACCAGGATCCGGCCGACGGCGGCCAGGAGGGTAGCGACGATGCGGTCAGTGCCGCGGAGCATGGTGTACGTCTTCGCCGCCTTCCGATAGTGCGCGATCGCCCCGTCGAAGTCGTTCTGCAGGTAGGCCGCGTCTCCTGCCAAGGAGTGGACGCGAGCTCGTTCCCTGGCGTCGGCTGGGCTCACGAGAGCCCGCTCCGCCTGCTTGGCGGCGAACTCGAACCAGCCCCGCTGCAACGCGGCCTCGATGGTCGACAGGTGATGGGGTGGCTCCGGCGGCTGCCGTCCGAACGACATGCTCAAGAAGGGCGGCGCTAGGCGTGCGGGCATCTCGTAACACTGTTTCTCGCCGTAGCGCAGGATCCGGCCTTGAACAAGCGCCTGTATGACTGGTGGCGGGAGCTCCCCGTCATCCGTCCCGTAGGTCGCGATCTGGCGCAACCACGCGGCCAACTGCTTCACGTCCCCGTCCAACCGATCGCGCGCCACCTCCTGGAGGATGCGATCACAGTGCTCGGCCAGCACTTCGTTCACGTCCACGAGGTCCGCGGCCGTGATGGGGATGCTCCTCTCACTCGTGGACTTCCACAGAGCCCCGCAGACCAGTTGAAGATGAGCCGGCTCCACGCCGGCGGAGTCGGCCCGCAGGTCTTTCACGAGTTTCTCGGCCACGCCGGGAGCGAACTCTCGTCCGATGTTCGCGAGTGGCCCTCGACATGCCTCCAGGGCGGCATCGACGGTGAGCGGCCCGAGCCGGACGGACGCCTCCGAGCTCATGTGCGCGCGCAGTCCTTCATGGTGTCGCAGCTGCTCGAAATGCTCATCTGCGATGACGACGAGGAGATTCAGCGGGAGATTTCCGCTGAGCGCGGCACTCAACTGGTCGAGAAGATGGATGTGACTGTCCGGATGCCGACGGAACGCGGTGAAGAGTTCCTCCGCGTGGTCGAACACGGCCATGGCCGTCCCACCGTTCGGGTTCCAGTGGTGCCAGCGCAGAAAAGTGCTGATGGTGAGGCCGGAGAACCGGAGTGGGTGCTCGTACGGCGACCATGACGACATCAGGGCGAAGGCGTGCGGATCGCTGTCGTCGAGGATGGCGGCGGCCGGCACGACGGAGGGGCGCCGCACGCTCCCCGGCGGCAACACGTCAGAGCTTCTCAGAAGAGGCAGCACACCGGCCGCCACCAGCGACGTCTTCCCCACACCCGAGGGGCCGTGCAGAATCGTCAGCCGGTGATGCCGCCACAGGCGCGCGAGAGTGTGGGCCTCGGTTTCCCTCCCGAAGAATCGCGCCGCGTCCTCTCGGCGATAGGCGGTCAGGCCGACATACGGCTCGAGGCCGCTGCCGCTGGAAGGCATTGCCACACCCGCCCGCAGATGTAATCGCACCAGTACGCCGTTCGTCATCACCGTTCATGACGAAGATCCTGCACCCCGGATGCGGGGAGTTCAGGTGACTCAACCATACTTGCCCAAAGCCCGAAGGTTGCAAAATACGCAACCGGGAGGAACGCTCGAGCGGCATTCGGCTGAGTTCCGGGTCAGGGGCGCCCGCAGTCCGGCACCATCGACCTTCGAGACTCCTCCCTGGTGATCCTTACATCTCGAATACGGCCATCCGTAAAGCGGGGATGGCAGTCGCTTCCCCACGCGGGCAGCCCTTACATGTTCTCCTCGTCTTGCCGCCATCACCAACACAACAGCGCTAAACGCTGTTTTCGCCGTTCAAACTCGACAGCGAACGAAGCGTCAGCTGGGTGTGCGGGTGGTCACTGCCCAGCTCTTTTGTTTGTTGCGTAAGGAGCTGTCGGAAGGTGTGCTCGGCCCCGGTCCGGTCGCCCCGCTTCGCCAGCACCCAGGCGAGCTCATATCGCGTGGCAAGGGTTGCCTGATAGTCGGCACCTAAACTCGTTTCCTGATCTCGGAGCACCGCCCGGAAGAGATTCTCGGCCTCGGCTAGATCTCCCCGTCCCGCTACGGTCCGCGCGATCTCGTAACGGGTGGCCAGCGTACGCTCGTCAGCAACACCCAATTCAGTTTCCTGATCGCGCAGCAACGCGCGAAGGAGGTGTTCGGCCTCGGCGGACCCCTTCTCCTCTGCCACGAAGCGCGCGTGGTCAGCCCGGATATCCAATAGTTCCGTGTCGCCGTCCGGCACCGTGGACAACAACTCGTGGTAGATGTGTTCGGCCTCGGACTTCCTGTCGACATACTGATACGCACCCGCCTGTATCCGCCGCAGGGACCGGGCGACAGGGTGATCGGCGGCAAGGCTGGGCAGATGTTTTATCGCGGCCTCCGTTATTTTCACCGAGGCTTCGTACAAACCGGCCCACAGCAGCATCGTCGCCGCGACGTACGCGGTGCTCATCAGGTTCTCGAGTACGGGTCCACGCACTTGCGGTCCGGCCACGTCCAGCATTTCCTCAAGATGGGCCGACCACTTCTGCCATGCCGGCCGACGTGCAGGCCCATCCGCCTGCAGGTCTGCGGTCGCGTGCACCAGCAGTTCCGTGGCAGCGGAAGCAGTACGGTCGGTCTCCACATAATCGAGACGCTCGCGAACCGTCTCGGCGACCAGAGGGTTGACCATCACATCGGCGACCCCCTCCGCCGTCGCACCGTCCGCTGTCAGCAACGGTGCCTGGATCAACCCCACCGAGAGCAATGCTTCCAGCCCCGCGACAACCCCGGCGCGATCAGGACTGCCGCAGGCCCTGCCGAGGATGGCATGATCCAGCCCACTCACCGGTATGGGAACGGCGGGCGCGAACCAAGCCAGCACCCCCAGCAGACCTCGCGCCTGCCCCACTCCCGCCGTCTCCAGTTGAGCCAGCGACAGTTCCCATGTCCGGCCCACCACGACCCGATCGTCCACCTCACCTGCCGTACCGCCCAGTACGGCAGTCCCCTCGGACTCCAGGACCTGTCGGTAATCAGCGAAGGATTGCTGCTGAGCGAAAGGAGACGCCAATTGTGACCCGGCATGGTGCAACGCAAGGACCAGGCCTGCCAGCCGTTCGGCCAGAGCCTCGGCCTCGGTGATGTCACCGGCCCCAGGAGCCAGGTCCACCAGCACCTGGCCACCGTGCTTCTTGCTCAGACACCCCACAAGGTGAAGTTCGGACCCGTGTCCCCAGTGCCGCGGATCACCGTCGCGTGTGCTGACCAGAACCAGCCCGGATCTCGACCCGCGTAGCCACCCGTTGCCATCCCCCACCGTGCGGCCGGCCGTCTCCAACTTCGCGACGTCATCAGCGTCATCGATCACGAGCAGCCAGTCTCGATGGGCCTCCAGCACCTGCCACAGCACGTCGCATGCAGGCTGGCGGCCGGTTCTGGCCTCATCGACCTGCCAGTCGTCCGCTCCCAACGCCCGCGCCAGAACCAGCAGCGAGCCGGACAGGTTCGCCGCGTCCACCGCCGAGGCCCACCAGACCGGACGCCCGTCCTGTACCGCCAGTTCGGCCAGTTGCAGGGCCACGGTGGATTTGCCCGTGCCTCCCAAGCCCGCCAGCACATGCACTCGGCCGTCCGGCCCCGCCAGCAACACCCGCAGCTGCTCCAGCAGAGGTTCGCGGCCTCGTACTCGCTTCGGCAGGCGTCCCAGCGGAGGGAACAACACTCCGTGCGCTCGCGTTGCGCCCGGTGCGCTCTTCCCGGGAGAGTAATAGTTGTTGATGTTCAGATTACGGCCGGCGTTGAAGCCGTCCCTCTGTGCAGTGGTGTTCTGGCGCGTCCCGGCTTGAGGGAGAGGCTCGTCAGCCATCTGGCGACGACTTCGCCTTAGACTGATCCACGGTCATATTGCCAGCCGCCATGAACAGGTCCCGGCGGGCATCCCCGTTTTGCACTACCGTCCCTGGAGAAGCTTGCACCGCCGTCCCCACAGAAGCCTTGTAGGGCTCCCATTCAGCCAGTTCTTGGGCGAACCTCGGGTCGCGCTCGGCATACCAGCACAGCGCCCTGGCAAGTTCGTTGATCGCGTTCTGGTTCGTAGGCGTCGCCATAACCTGCTCCAGCGCATCCTCGGATCGCGGATCTCCTCCGAAAACGCTGCGAATACGTTCCCGGATCTTCTCCACCAGGCTCTTGGTCGCATCTTGCGCGAGTCCCTCAACAGCCGCCCCGCCTGCGATGAGAGCTACCTCACCTGCCACCGCCGCCAGATCCATCTGCGCCACCCTCCCAACACTGATCACCACGCCCCCTACCAACTATTCATAGTCGATATCGCACGGTGGCGGGTGTAATAAATTCTAGAGATTCGGAGCAGCAGGTCCCACGGTCAGCCGGAAATACATGACATATCTATCCGGCATGAGTATCCAGGCATGCCCTATGTGGGCGCTCGCCCGGAGACGACTGAGTCAGACCGCGGATTGGAAGCTGGCAACAACGCCGCTTCCCTCGGCCAATCGCTCCCACACCCTGCTCAGAGCCGAGATGTCAAGACTCTTGAGCGCTTCCAGATCGACTTCACCCACATCGATCAGCCCAGTCGTGGACATATCGCTCATGCTCTCCCCCTGGCCCGTTACGGTCGCCCGTAACACCTGAAATGCTTAACCGTAGCGGTTCTTCACACAGAGTCTCCGGCCATCCATCGCCAAAATCAATCACAGGAGGGAAAATCAAGCAGACAGGAGGCGATTGGTTCATGGATCAGCAGGCCGCTCCACAGGAACCGTTCCAGATGCCGGCGATCTGGGGCAAGAGGATCCCGGGTCGCAACAAGCACTTCACCGGCAGGGAGAATTTGCTCGATCAATTGCGGGCGAGCATCATCTCCACCACCAAAGCGGCTGTCGTGCCTCAGGCCCTGCAAGGGCTGGGCGGGGTCGGGAAGACCCAGCTGGCGATCGAATACGCGTGGCGCTATCGCGGTTCCTACGACCTGGTCTGGTGGGTGCCGGCAGACCAGCCGATGCTCGTGCCGAGCACGCTCGCGACCCTCGCCGAGGATCTCAAGCTGCGTCCGGCGAACAGCGTCGGCATCGAGGAGGCCGCCGCGTCCGTCCGTGACGCGCTGCAGCGCGGCGATCCGGTCGAGCGGTGGTTGCTCATCTTCGACAACGCGGACGAGCCCGAAGAGATCCGCGAGTTCATCCCGGAGGGCGGCCCGGGACACGTGCTGATCACCTCACGCAACAGCCGGTGGAGCGGCGTGGCCGAGACGGTGCCCGTGGACGTCTTCTCCACGGAGGAGAGCGTCGCGTTCCTCCGCAAGCGCCTGCGCAAGGAGGTGCCGCAGAAGGAGGCGGAGCACCTGGCGGGCGAGCTCGGCGACCTGCCTCTGGCGCTGGAGCAGGCGGCCGCCCTCCAGGTCATGACCGGCATGTCGACCGAGGAGTACGTCGAACAGCTCGCCCTGCAGGCCAGCGACCTACTGAACCTCGGCAAATCGACCGAGTATCCGCTGTCGATGACGGCCGCCTGGCAACTTTCGGTGAACGAGATCGAGAACCGGCTCCCCGAAGCCGCGACGATGCTGCGCTGTCTGGCTTTCTTCGGGCCGGACCCGATTCCACGCGCCGTCTTCCGCCGGGGAAGCAAGAGCGGCGTCAAGCTGATGGCCCCCATCCTGGCGAAACCCATCCTGATGGCCCAGGCGTTCGGGGAGCTCAACCGGTTCGCCTTGGTGAAGATCGAAAAGGATGCTGGCACCGTACAGGTGCACCGACTGGTCCAGGCCCTGCTGCGTGATTCCGTGGAACCGGACAAGCGCGAAGAGTACAAGCACGAGGTGCACCTCCTGCTCGCGGGCGGCTCCCCCGGCGACCCGGAGGACACCGCCAACTGGCCCGACTACGCCGACCTGATCCCCCATCTGCGCCCCGCGGGCGTCGTCGAGTGCGCCGACCACGGGGTGCAACGGTTCGCCATCGACATCACCCGCTACCTCTTCCGGGTCGCGAACTACTCCTCGGCGCGAAAGTACGCTGAGGATTTTCTCGTTCACTGGACGGGCATGTCCGAGGAGAACGAGAAGGACGAGAACGTCCTTCGGCTGCGGCGGCACCTGGGGAACATCATGTGGCAGGCCGGCGCCTTCGACGAGTCGCGCGCGCTCAACGAGGAGACCTTCGACTACATGCGCGAGGTCTTCGGTGAGAAGAACGAAGAGACGCTGCGCATCAGGCTGACCATTGCCGCGAACCTCCGTGCCAGGGGGATGTTCCGGGAGGCGTTCCAGCAGGACACTGAGTCGCTGAAGCTGCACGAGGAGGTCTTCGGCAGGGTCGTCCCCGCCACCCTGCGTGTGCTCAACAACCTGGCGCTCGACCACCTCCTGCTCAGCCAGTTCGACTCCGCGCTCGATCTCGCGCAACTGGTCTACATGGAACAGAGCAGCGCCAAGTCCGGGGTCAGCAAGTGGGACCTGCAGGCCTCGTGGAACGGCCTGGCGCGCACGGTCAGGTTGTACGGCGATCACGACCAGGCGTGCGACGTGGGAGAGGAAGCATACGCCCATGGGCAGAGTGAGCTGGGCGTCGAACATCCGCTCACGCTCGTTACCGCCCGTGATCTGTCCATCGCCCGCCGTCGGCGTGGGGACATCGATGGAGCTCTGGAACTCATCGAAGAGACGTACACCAGATTGAACAAGATCTTCGGTCCGGACTACCCGGAGACCGTGGCAACGCAGGTAGCGTTCGGCAACATCTTGCGACAAGCCGGCCGCTCCGAAGAGACGATGGCCATGACGCGACAGGCCTTCGAGCGCTACCGTTCCATCTTCGGCGATGAACATCCGTTCACCTACGGCTGCTTGATGGACCTCGCCTCGCTCTTCAACCTCCGTGGAGACGTCGAGAAGGCGCGAAAGCTTGACCAGAGGGCCCATGACGGGCTGCGAGACAGGCTGGGGCCCAAGCACGCTTACGTCTTCGGCGCTGCCCTCAACCTGACCAGCGACATAGCGGCGCTCGGCGGCATCGCCGAAGCCCGCAAACGGGGCGAGGTCGTCCTGGAGCAGGTGCGCGAGTTCTTCGGGCCCGACAACCTACTGTCCCTTTCGGCAGCCGTGAATCTCGCACTCGACCTGCATGCCGACGGGAAGCCGGAACAGGCGCAGGCACTGTACGAGGACGCGATGCGAGGCTACGAGAGATACACCCCCGAGCACCCGGAAAGGGTCCACGCCTCGAAGCGGAGACGCTTCAGATGGGACTGTGACCCCATCAGCCTCTGACGCGGGAATCACGTGTTACGCGCCAGCCATGCTTCCCGGTGCGCTGCCGCCCGCTCGTCCGCGGCGGCCAGGGCAGTTCGCGGCACGCTCTCGGCCATCCAGTCCGCCAGCGTGCTCCGCATGGCGGTCACGAACCGCTCGCCGGGAGCAGTCAGCCGACCGCTGTCGAGCAGCGTTCCCGTCGCCTCGTACGCGGCCTGCCGCCAGTGCGCGAACTCGACGTGCGCCTGCTGGTCCGTATCGTGGGCACGCTCACGGCGCCAGAAACCCGCGACTCCTACGTGCGCGTATACGCCCTGCAGCAAGCCTGCCAGCGGCCGGGGGTCGGGACGCCAGGGCGCGTAGTATCCGCCGTCGTCCGGCTCCAGCAACTCCAGGATGTCCAGCACCGCGCCGAGCTTCGCGTGCTGGACCTCGTGCGCGAACGTGTAAGCGAGCCATCGCCACTCATGAGGAGTCGACATACCGATGGCACCGAATCTGTCCCGGGCCGTAGCACTGTTCATGCGGTATTCCGGACCGGTAATGGGTGTCAGCACGGAGACGATTTCGGCGGTCTCATCGGCGAGCGTCCAATGCCGCGCTTTCAGCACTTGCCATGAGACCTGGAGATATTCGCGCCAGATGTCCAGTTCGGCCGTGGACAGTCTGTCGTCGGGCACGTTGTCGGGGGACCACCGGAAGGGGTCCAGGTCGTCCACCCATAGGCTGAAGCCGTCCACGCCGATGCGCCGCAACGGCCGCCAGAACTGCCCCTCGTCATCGTGGACGTTCACCCGCCGCCCACCCACCTCGACCGTGCCGTCGGCATGCAGGTGCAGGTCTACCAGGTCGGCCTTCCCCGGGATCACGATCTCACCCAGCGACGGCAGCATGATCCGGCCGTCCGGCGCGGGTACCTCGACGCGCACCGGACGGCATGCCCTGATCGCGGCTACCGCCGCCAGCGCACCGAGCTGGACACTGCCGGAGAAGTCCGCGGTTTCACGCGACCGGATGACGTGCGACGCCCACGCTCCGACCGCCGGATGAGCGATCACACTCTCCACGGCTCGCGGCGCGTGCTTCTCGACCTCGGCGAGCAGGTCGTACGCCCGCCCCACGGCCGGATGGGAGCCCGCGAGCCGGACGACGCCCAACACGAGCAGCCGGTGCTTGCTGCGCTCGGCCGCCACAAGCTGGCGGGCGGCCTCCGCGCCGCCGCCACCGGACGCCAGCCGGGCGAGGATGTCATCGGGCAACCGGTGAACTCGTGGGTTCATGGGGGTCCCTTCGGAAGCCGGGCTCTGCGAAGATCGGCAACAAGCCGTTGGCGGATGTGGCCGATCAGCCGATACAGGTCGGGGCAGTAGACGGACGGGTTCAGGAATCCGGTGCCCCGGCGGTAGCGGTGCGTGTAGAGGCCGGCCCCGCAGACCCTGCTGTAGGCGCACTCCTTGCACGTGTCGCTGAGTCCTTCGAAGGCCAGTTGACGCGCCACCACGCCTGGGTGCTGGAGCGCGTGATCGAACGAGTGGTCGACGATGTTCAGCCCAGTCGCCGGCGCTCCGTGCCCGACGGCCTTCAGTGAGTCCGTCTGCTCCATCGTCCCGTCGGTTTCGATCACTACCAGGGTGGACGGAGTGAGGCCTACGGACTCACTGGCGGAGGCGCGACCGAGGAGCAAATGGATGATCTCCTGAAAGAGCCGGACGACGGTCTCTCCACTGGCTCCGTACCAGCGATCGAAGGCCGCCACCAGCCAGTCTCCGTAGGGTGTCGCGCCAGGGTCGGGCACACGGCCCGGAGGCGGCACGTCCCAGGTGCCATGCGGAAGGAGGAAGTCGATCACCGGCGGCTGGAAGTGCAGCAAGGATTCGTACGTGGCCACCGGGTCATTCGCCAGATCTACCGTGCACAGCAGGCCGTTGTAGAGGTGGCGGAATTCCGGCTCCACCAGAAGGGTGAGCGCTTCCGCGACGGCCGGATAGCTGCTGCGGCCGTCCGCATAGCGGCGGTTCCGGTCATTGCCGTCAGAGGTGCCGTCCAGGCTCACCCCCACCTGGATGCCCTCTTCCGCGAAGGCCCGCAGTACGTCCTTGTCCAGAAGCACGCCGTTGGTCTGGACGACGGCGTCGACCCGCACCTCGAGACCAGCCTTTTCCCGGACGAGCCGGACAGCCTGCCGTAGGTAGTCGGCACCCGCCAGCAGGGGTTCGCCGCCGTGCAGGATCAGTCGCACGGAGTCGAGCGCGTGGTCCCGCGCGTGCTCCGCGATCCGCTGTGCGACCGTGTCCACCAGTTCGGGGGCCATGATCATGGGCCTGGATCGCCAGCTCTGGTCGGCGAGCGTGTAGACGTAGCAGTAGTCGCAGGCGAGGTTGCAGCGGCTGTGTGCTTTAAGAAGAAATTGACGGAAGGGGTGCGGACTCCACCCGTTTCGGAGCATTTCCGGGATGTCCAGAGTGCCTGGCCACTCTCGTGCGGGGTCTTCCCCTTGGTCAATCACCCTTGGAACACCCCGCACCCGCCGGACAAGGAAGTGATTCCTGATGCTAACCGAGGCGCTCCCCGATGGGGAGGAGTTATTTGGGTAACCATAAATGCCAGAACTCAACCGCCATTACCGTCTCACCCTTTTCCGTGGAACCGCCGGTGAAGATCCCTGATCTCGTCCGCCAGCTCCCCCACCGGCCCCTCCACCGAAGCCCCCGGCACCACCTCCCGGATCGCCAGCGCCCGCACCGGCGCCGGAGCCACCCCCATCTCCCCCAGCCAGGCCGACAACTGCTCCGACGACGACGCGTACACGATCCGTCCGAGCCCCACCCACCCATGCGCCGCCGCGCACATCGGGCAGTGTTCGCCGGATGTGTACACGGTGGCCGCGGCCCGCTCCTCAGCGGTCAGGTTGGCAGCGGCCCAGCGGGCGAGTTCGAACTCGGGGTGGCGGGTGTGGTCGCCGGTCGCGACGACGTGGTTGTGGTCCTCGCCGAGGACGGTGCCGTCCCCGCTCACCAGCACGGATCCGAACGGCTCGTCCCCTGAGGCGAGGGCCTGGGCCGCGAGTCCGACACATCTGCGCAGGTAACGAAGGTCTGTCTCGTTCATGAGGATCACCCTGCCACGTCCATAAATGGGTTGATTGACGGTACTAGCCTTAGAAGGATGCCCCCTGATACGCGCGTTCCCGGTCGTCCCCTGCTCGAAAACACCTCCCTGTGGCGGCTGCGGCGCTATCTCCGCCCGTACGTCGGAAAGCTGGTCTTCATCTGGCTGGCCGCGATCGTCGGCATCGGGGCCGGCATCGCGCTGCCCCTGGTCGGCCAGCGGGTCGTGGACGGTCCGGTGCGTGACGGCGACGGGCGGGCGCTGCTGCTGCTCGGCTCGGTGGCGCTCGGGCTCGGCGTCGTCGAAGCGCTTCTCATCTTCCTGCGCCGGTGGGCGCAGATCGGCCCGGTGCTCGGGCTGGAGACGCGCATCCGCGACGACCTGTACCGGCACCTGCAGCGGCTGCCGATGAGCTTCCACGGCGCGTGGCAGTCGGGCCAGCTGCTGTCGCGGGCCACCACGGACCTGTCGACGATCCGCAGGTTCCTCGGCTTCGGCATGCTCTTCCTGGTCATGAACATCCTGCAGCTGATCACGGTGACCGTGCTGCTGCTGAACATGTACTGGCCGCTGGGCGTGCTCGTGGCCGTCTCGGCGGTGCCGATCGTCCTGCTCTCCCTGCGGTTCGAGAAGCGTTACATCCGCATCTCCCGTCAGGTGCAGGACGAGCAGGGCGACCTGGCGACGCTGGTCGAGGAGTCGGCCATCGGCATCCGCACGATCAAGGCGTTCGGCCGCCGCCACCACGTCTTCGAGCGCTACGACGAGGCGGCGCGCAAGCTGTACGGCACGTCGATGGACAAGGTGCGGCTGTCGGCGCGGTTCTTCACGTTCCTGGAGGTGATCCCCAACGTCACGCTGGCGCTGGTGCTGCTGCTCGGCGCGCTGGCCGTGGGAGAGGGCGCGCTGACGCTGGGCGCGCTGTTCGCGTTCACCACGCTGGTGCTCCAGCTGGTGTGGCCGATCGCCAGCCTCGGCTACATCCTGGCCATGGCCCAGGAGGCGATGACGGCCGCCGACCGGGTGCTGGAGGTCATGGACACGGTTCCGGCGATCAGCGGCGGGCCGGTCAGGATCGAACGGCCACGCGGTCACCTGCGGTTCGAGGGCGTGGAGTTCCGCTTCCCCGGCGCCGACCGGCCGGTCCTGCGCGACCTGTGGCTGGAGGTGCGGCCGGGCGAGACGGTCGCGGTGGTGGGCGCCACCGGCTCGGGCAAGACCACGCTGACCGCGCTCGTCCCGCGGCTGCTCGACGTCACCGGGGGCCGGGTCACGATCGACGGCAGGGACGTGCGCGACCTGGAGCTGCCCGAGCTCCGCTCGATCGTGGCGACGGCGTTCGAGGAGCCGACGCTGTTCTCGATGAGCGTGCGCGAGAACCTGACGCTCGGCCGCCAGGACGCCACGGAGGAAGAGCTGGACAGCGCCATCCGCACCGCGCAGGCGATGTTCGTGTACGACCTGCCGTGGGGGCTCGACACCCGGATCGGCGAGCAGGGCATGTCGCTGTCCGGCGGCCAGCGGCAGCGGCTGGCCCTGGCCAGGGCGGTGCTGAGCAGGCCGAGGATCCTCGTGCTTGACGACACCCTGTCGGCGCTGGACGTGGAGACGGAGGCGCTGGTCGAGGCCGCGCTGCGGGAGGTGCTGCGCGAGGCCACCGGCATCGTGGTGGCGCACCGGGCCTCCACGGTGCTGCTGGCCGACAAGGTGGCGCTGCTCGACGGCGGCACGATCACGCACGTGGGCCGCCACCACGAGCTGCTGGCGCAGGTGCCCGAGTACCGGCAGCTCCTCGCCCAGGACGCCGATCTGGACCCGTCGGAAGGAGCCCTGCGTTGACCTCCGCCACGACCGACTGGCGCGGCGTCGCCTCCGAGGACCAGGACGAGCTGACGGACCAGGTGAGCGGCCTGCTGCGGGCCCGTTCCCGCAGGCTGCTGCGCGACCTGCTGGCCCCGCACCGCAAGGCCATCGCGGTGCTCACCGCTGTGATCATCGCCTCCAGCGGGGCCGGGCTGGCCATCCCCTTCCTGGTGAAGGTCGGCATCGACGAGGGCATCCCGCCGATGCTGCGCGGCGGTGGCGCGGGCACGTTGCTGATGGTGGTGGGCGTGATCCTGGCCGCGGCCGCCGCGCAGGCGCTCACCCGGCAGGCGTTCCTCAGGATGTCGGGCCGGATCGGCCACGAGATCCTGCTGGAGCTGCGACGGAGGGTGTTCGCCCACTTCCAGCGGCTGTCGCTGAGCTTCCACGAGAAGTACACCTCCGGCCGGGTCATCTCGCGGCTCACCTCCGACATCGAGGCGATCGCCGAGCTGCTCCAGGCCGGCTTCGACGGGCTGGTGACGGCGGTCCTGACGATGATCGGCACGGCCGTGCTGCTGCTCGTCCTGGACCTGGAGCTGGGGCTGGTGGCGCTCGTCCCGCTGCCCGTCCTGCTGCTGTTCACCCGGTGGTTCCGCCGGCAGTCGGCGATCGTCTACCGGCGCACCAGGGAGACGGTGGCGCTGGTCATCGTGCACTTCGTCGAGTCGATGACCGGCATCCGCGCGGTGCAGGCGTTCCGCCGTGAGCCGCGCAACCAGGAGATCTTCGAACGGCTCGACGACGACTACCGCCAGGCCAACGCGCGCAGCATGAAGCTGATCGCGGTGTTCATGCCGGGCATCAAGCTGATCGGCAACCTGACGGTGGCGGCCGTGCTGTTCTACGGCGGCTGGCTGGCCTTCCACGGCGAGGTCACGGTGGGCGTGCTCACGGCGTTCCTGCTCTACCTGCGCGGCTTCTACGAGCCGATGCAGGAGATCAGCCAGTTCTACAACACGCTCCAGTCGGCCGGCGCGGCGCTGGAGAAGCTGTCGGGCGTGCTGGAGGAGGAACCGTCGGTGCCGGAGCCGCGCGGCCCGCGCGCGCTGCCGTCCGCGCGCGGCGAGGTGCGCTTCGAGGGCGTCCGGTTCGCGTACGTGGAATCGACGCCGATCCTGCCGGGCCTGGACCTGACGATCCCGGCGGGGCAGAGCGTGGCGCTGGTCGGCTCGACCGGGGCGGGCAAGACGACGCTGGCCAAGCTCATCTCGCGTTTCTACGACCCGACCGCGGGCCGGGTGCTGCTGGACGGGGCCGATCTGCGCGAGCTGGACGAGGCCACGCTGCGGCGGGCCGTGATCATGGTGACGCAGGAGAACTTCCTGTTCAACGGGTCCGTCCTGGACAACCTCCGGTTCGGCCGGCCGGGCGCGACCGAGCGGCAGGCGCGCGAGGCGGCGCAGGCGATCGGCGCGCACGACTTCATCACCTCGCTGCCCGACGGCTACCACACGGACGTGGGCAAGCAGGGCGGCCGCATGTCGGCGGGCCAGCGTCAGCTGGTGGCGTTCGCGCGGGCGTTCCTGGCCGACCCGGCGGTGCTCATCCTGGACGAGGCGACCTCCAGCCTGGACGTGCCGAGCGAGCGGCTGGTGCAGCGGGCGCTGCGCACCATCCTGGCCGACCGCACGGCGCTGATCATCGCCCACCGGCTGTCGACGGTGGAGATCGCCGACCGGGTGCTGGTCATGGAGCGCGGCGAGATCGTCGAGGACGGGCCGCCGGACCGGCTGGTGGCCGCCGACGGCCGCTTCGCCGGCCTGCACCGCGCCTGGCTGGAGAGCCTCTCCTAGCGCGGCCCCGCGGCCGCGCCTTCCCGCCTCACCGGCTGGTCAGGTCTCGATCCAGCGGCGCCGTTTCGGCACCGGGCTGACCAGCGGGGTGGGATCGGAGGCGGCGCGGCCCGCGGGCCGGGTCAGCTCCGGGTGGCGGGCGAGATAGCCCTCGGGGAACCGGGCCGCCTGGCGGCAGCCGCACCTCGGGCACATCTCGGTGACCGAGGGCGGCGTCACCGGGACACCCCCGCGCAGCCAGACCTCCCCGCCGTCGCGGGCGTCGGCCTGCCGGACGAGGTATTCCTCCTCCCACACGTGCCAGCAGCTCCGGCACTCGAAGGGGACCCGTCTGAGCTCTTCCTTCATGAGGTCACCTCCCTCTCCTACGAGTCTCCGCCCGCCTCCCGCGCCCCCGCAACCCGTCCTCACCGCACCGTCAGCACGAACACGAGAGCGCCGGCGACGACGGCGAGCGTGCCGAGCCAGGCGAACACCGCGTCGGCCTGGTGACCCAGCGGCCGGCCGCCGTGCAGCGCCTCCTGGACCCGGCGGAAGCGGGTGCCGGTCCTGATGAGCAGGATCCCGCCGCACAGCGCCGCCACCGCGAACGCGGCCACCGCCGGGAGCGGCAGCCCGGCGCGCGTCGCCAGCCCGGCGGCGCCCAGGCCGCCGGTCGCCAGCGCGACGGCGGTGCGCACCCAGGCCAGGCGGGTTCGCTCGCTCTGCAGCCCCTCGTCCCAGATCTCGTCCGGCGCGCCCATGGTCAGGCGGCGAGCAGGATCATCACCAGGGCCAGCACCGCGACGGTGGCGACCCCGTACCCGAACACGGACGCCAGCGCGGGCGGCGGGAGGGGCGCCTGGGAGCGCAGCGCGCGCTGGATGTTGCGCCAGCGCGGGTAGGCCAGGCCGGCGGCCAGCGCCGACAGCGCGACCAGCATGACGGCCAGGGTGGTGCGCAGCCATGGCACGAAGTCCTCGGCGGGAACCGCGGCCATGGCCACGCCGCCCGCGCTGAGCGCCAGGGCGGTGCTCAGCCAGGTGAGGAACGTCCGCTCGTTGGCCAGGGTGAAACGCGGGTCAGGCTCCATGGGAAAACGGTATTTCGGGACCATTCTCCCTAGAGAAAGCGGGGTTAGCCTCCGGTGCAGGCCTCGGTGATCCGCTGGACGTAGGCGGCGGTCTCGGAGCTGACCTTCTGGGCGGCGTCGACGGCGTCGTTGACGTCCTTGACGTTGATGCCCGCCAGTGTGGTGGCGAGGTTGTCCGAGGCCTCCTTGATGGTGGTGTTGGCCGCCTGGTCGGCGAGGTCGTTGAGCTTGGCGGCGGTGTCGTCGAGGGCCTTCTCCATGGCCTGCGGGTCGTTGGCCAGCTGGGTGAGCTGCCCGGTCAGGTCAGCGACGATCTTGGGGGCCTCCAGGCAGGCCTGGGCCCGGTCGATCGAGGTGTTGACCTCCACGCAGCCTGTCGTGGCGAGCGCGAGCGCGGGGACGACGGCGAGGGACGCGAACCGGCGATAGCGGCGAGACATGTCCCGACCCTACCCAACGGCCCGCGTCCACGTGATCAGAGCTTGGCGAAACAAGGGCCGTCGAAGGTGTAGGACTTGGCGGTCGGCCCGGTGAAGAAGTCCCGCACCTCGGTGACGCCGGTCGGCGCGCTGTCGTCGGGCTTGTTGATGAGCGTCTGGCGGAAGGCGGCGGTGTCGGGGTCGTCGGCGTAGTTGCCGGCCTCGGGCGGCAGCATGCCCTCGTAGTCGACGGTCTTGAGCGACTTGACGGCGGCGAGCAGGCCGGCGCGGCTGATGTCGCCGTCGGCGACCATCTTCTCCAGCGCGGCCTTCATCGGGTACGCCCACGCCCAGCCGGAGGTGTAGCCGTCGTTGGGGGTGACGCCGGGCAGGGATGCGCGCATGGCCTGGTGGCCGGGTGTGTCGGCGTTCCACGACCTGCCGGGGGACGACTGCTCGTACAGGGCCTTGAGCGCCTCGGCGGCGGGCGACTTGAGCAGGGCGGGGTTCCAGGTGGGGGCGGTGCCGATGAAGCGGCCCTTGAAGCCGGCCGCGGCGCTCTGGCCGACGATGGTGGCGGCGTCGGCCGGGCCGGTGGTGAGGATCACCAGGTCCGGCTCGGCGCGGGTGATCTCGGTGATGGCGCGGCCCTGCTCGGTGGCGCCGGGCGGGGTCTCGACGCTGGTGAACTCCAGCCCGTGCGCCTCGGCAGCGACCTTGGCGCCGGCCGCGGCGTCCGCGCCGTAGTCGCCGGCCAGGTGCACGGCCATCACGGACTTGGGCCGGTAGGCCTCCATGGCGTAGTCGACGGCGTTCATCGCCTCGACGCAGTAGCTCGCGCCGGTCTCGATGACCACGTCCTCGAACTCCCACGCCGAGGTCCAGGAGGCGGGGGCCGACACGACGCTGCTCGCCTTGAGGTCGCCGATGATGGCCGCGGTGGTGGGCGAGCCGAGCGTCTGGGCCAGGCCGAGCACCTGCTCCTTGATCTCGTTGTAGACCTGGCGGTGCACCTCGGGGTTGTACTTGTTGTCGCGGACGTAGCGGGTGACGTCCACCTCGTACTTGCCGCCGATGCCGCCGGCCTTGTTGACCCGGGCCCAGAATGCCTTCTGCGCGTCGGTGATCGGCACCGCCAGGGCGGCGAACGGCCCCGCGGTCAGGTCGGAGATGGTGCCGAGGTAGATGCATCCCTTGCCGCTGTCGACGGCGGAGGGACAGGGCTCGCTGGTGACTCCCGTCGTCCGGGCGCTCTGTCCGCCCTCGTCGTCCCCCCGGAAGACGCCGCATGCGGACAGAAGTGCCACTGCTGCCGTGATAGCCACCACATAGCGACTCTTCATGAAAAATCCTTTCTAGTAGGAGAAAGGCCAGGATTTCCAGTAGTTCCGTACGCGGATCCAGAGGCCGAACAGGCCCCGCGGCTCGAAGATGAGGAACAGCACGATCAGCAGCCCGTAGAGCACGGTCTCGACCTGGAACACGTTCGGCGTCTGCGTGGTGTCGCCGCTGATGACGGGCACCAGCGCGGGCAGCGCCCGGGTCAGCGGCTGCAGCAGCGAGAGGAACAGGGCGCCCGCGATCGCCCCGGAGACGGTGGCCACGCCGCCGATCAGGACCATCGCGATGAACTGCACGGACAGCAGCAGGTTGAACGAACCCGGCTCGACATAGCCGGACAGGGTGAACAGCAGCGCGCCCGCGCACCCGGCGTAGAAGGACGAGACGCCGAACGCGAGCACCTTGTAGCGGGTGAGCGGCACCCCGATGACGGCGGCGGCGATGTCGCGGTCGCGGATGGCCGCGAAGGCGCGGCCGACGCGGGAGCGGCCCAGGTTCCGCGCGGCGACCGCGAAGACCACGAGCAGGACCAGCATGAGCAGGTAGAGCTGCTGCTCGCGGGTGCCGAACGCGCCGTCCTGGTCGAGCCTGACGCCGAGCAGGGTGGGCACGGCGGCCTCCCGGCCGACGCCGACGCCGCCGGTCAGCTCCTGCCACTCCTTGAAGACGTGCTCGCCGAGGAAGACCAGCCCGAGCGTGACGATGGCCAGGTAGAGCCCGCGCAGCCGGGTGGCGAGCGGCGCCACGAGCACCCCGGCCGCGCCGGCGGCGAGCCCCGCCGCGGGCAGCCAGATCCAGATCTCGGTGATCCCGTACCCGAGGGTGTCGCCGCCGGGCGGCCCGGACAGGGCGGCGGCGGTGTAGGCGCCGATGGCGACGAAGAACGCGTGCCCCAGCGAGACCTGGCCCGCGTACCCGGTGACGATGTTGAGCCCGATCGCCCCGATGGCGAGCACGTACGCGGCGGCGAGCACCTCCAGCGCCGGGTCGGTGAGCACCGCCGACAGCGCCAGCGCCAGCAGCACGAGGGCCGCGGCCGACACCCGCTTGGCCCGGGTGTCGAGCAGCGCCATGTCCTGGGCGTAGGAGGTGTAGAGCAGCGGCCGCCCGCGCACCCGGCGGGACCGGCCGGTCGGTATGGCAGGGGCGGCGGAAGGACCGCCCGTCCGCGTTCCGGTCATACCCGCTCGACCTCCCGGGTGCCGAACAGCCCGTACGGCCTGACCAGCAGGACGACGAGCATGACCACGTACGGCGAGACGATCGCGAAGTTCTGTCCCAGCCACGGCAGGTAGGCGCCCTGGTACGACTGGAACAGCGACTCGACCACCCCGATCACCAGCCCGCCCACGACGGCGCCGCCGAGCGAGTCGAGCCCGCCCACGATGATCGCGGGCAGGGCCTTGAGCGCGACGATCCAGGTGGTCTGCTCGATGCCCTGGCCGGTGCCGACGAACATGCCGGCCACCGCCGCCAGGAACCCGGCCAGCGCCCATGACACCGCGAACACCGCGCTGACGGAGACGCCCTGCGCCAGCGCGGTCTCCTGGTCGTAGGCGGCGGCCCGCATGGCCAGCCCGAACCTGCTGTGGCGGAAGAACACGAACAGCAGCGTGACCAGCACCGCGGCGGCGGCCATCATGGCCGGCCAGCGCTGCTGCACGACCAGCGGGCCGAGCGAGACCAGGTCGAACCCCCACGGGTCGCCGACCTGGCGCACGTCCCTGCCGATGAGGCCGTTGACCACCACCCGCACCACCACGTCGACGCCGAGGGTGATGATCGCCACCACGAACACCGGCCGGCCCACCATCGGCCGGATCGCCACCCGTTCGATGCCGAGGGCGACGGCGGCGATGAGCAGCGCGGCGAGCAGCGCCCCGAGGTAGAACCCGGCGACGGGGGCGAGGTAGCTGACCGCCACCGCGCCGGCCAGCATGAGCGCGGGCTGGGCGAAGCTGATCACCCGCGTGGCCTTGTAGATGATCACGAAGCCGAGGGCGAGCAGCGCGTACACCGACCCGTTGCCCAGCCCTCTGATGATCGTCTCCAGGGCGCCGGTCACCGCGCGTACATCCCTTCGACCAGGTCCTCGAAGAGCTCGGCGACGGCGCCGCGCTTGACCTTCTGGGTGGCGGTCAGCTCGCCGTCCTCGTGGTCGAGCTCCTTGGGCAGGAACGCGAAGCGCTTGACCTGCTCGGCCCGCGCGAACCGGGTGTTGACCTCGTCCACGATGCCCTGCACCAGCGCCCGCGTCTCGGGCTTGCCGGACAGGTCGCGGTAGGTGGTGTACGGGATGCGCCGCCGCCTGGCCCACTCCCCCACCGTGTCCGGCTCGATGCCGATGAGCGCGACGAGGTAGGGACGCTGGTCCCCGATGACGACGGCCTCCTTGACGTACGGGGACGCCTTGAGCGCGTTCTCGATCTCGCTGGGGGCGACGTTCTTGCCGCCGGCGGTGATGATGACGTCCTTCATCCGGTCGGTGATCCGCACGTGGGTGCCGTCCACCCACTCGCCGACGTCGCCGGTGCGCAGCCAGCCGTCCGGTTCGAGCACGTCGGCGGTGGCGCGCGGCCTGCCCCAGTAGCCGGCGAACGTGCCCCGGTGCCTGGTCATGATCTCGCCAGTGGCCTCGTCGATCCTCAGCTCGACGCCCGGGTGCGGCTCACCGACGGTGCCGAGCCGGACCCGGCCCGGCCGGTTGGCCGTGGCGATGGCGGTATTCTCGCTCATCCCGTACACCTCGTGCATCGGGATGCCGAGGCCCATGTAGAACTTGAGCACGTCCGGCGCGATCGGGGCGGCGCCGGAGGCGGCGTAGCGCACGCGGCGCATGCCGAGCCGCTCACGCAGCGCCCGGTAGCAGAACACCCACCCGGCCGCGTACAGCAGACGGGTGGCGGCGGTGTGCGTGCCGCCGGTGCGCACCAGCGTGTCGCCGATGCGGTCGGCGACCCGCAGCCAGAACCGGCCGACGGCCTTCTTGACCGGCGAGGCGGACTCCAGCCGGATGTCCACCTGGGCGAGCACCTTCTCCCAGATGCGCGGCACGCCGAACAGGATCGTCGGCTGCACCTCGCGCAGGTTGGCCTGGACGGTGTCGATGGACTCGGCGAAGTTCACCTGGACCCCGGCGGCGGCGTTGAACCAGACGGTGAAGGCCCGCTCGGCGACGTGGCACAGCGGCAGGTACGACAGCGTCAGGTCGCTCGGCGACGGCGGCGGGGAGGCGAAGCCGCCGCCCAGCACGAGCGTCTCTATGGCGAACTCGATGTTGCCGGCGGTGAGCATGACGCCCTTGGGCGGCCCGGTGGTGCCGGAGGTGTAGATGAGGGTGGCCACGTCGCCGGGCCGCGCGCCGGCCGTCCGGGCGTCGAGCGCGCCGGGGTCCCGGTCGCGGTGCCCGGCGCCGAGCGCGAGCAGCTCCTCCCACGGCATCAGCCGCGGGTCGGTGTAGCGGCCGCGGATGCCGCGCGGCTCGACGTAGACGACATGCCGCAGCTGGGGGCACTCGTCGATGACGGCCAGCGCCTTGTCGACCTGCTCCTGGTCCTCGGCGATGAGGATCTTCGCGCCGGAGTCGGCCAGCAGGTACGCGACCTCGGCGGGCGGGTTCGTCGGGTAGAGGCCGACGGTGACGCCGCGGGCCGCGACCGTGCCGAGGTCGCCGTAGAGCCACTCGGGGCGGTTCTCGGCGTGGATGGCGACGCGGTCGCCGGGCTCGACCCCGAGCGCGAGCAGCGCGTGCCCGACCAGCTCCACCCGCTCCCAGTAGGCGGCCCAGGTCACCTCCTTCCAGATGCCGAAGTCCTTGTGCCGCATGGCGACCGCGTCCGGGGTCGCCGCGGCCCGGTCGCGGACCCGGGTGACGAGGCTGGTGAGCGTGGCGGCGACGGGGGTGGCGGTCATGCGGTCCCTCCCAGGTAGGCCTCGACGACCCGCGGGGCCTGCTGCACCTCGGCCGGGGTGCCGAGCGCGACCGGGCGGCCGAAGTCCAGCACCAGCACCCGGTCGGCGAGGTCCATGACCAGGCCCATGTCGTGGTCGACGAGCACGATCGGGATGCCCAGTTCGTCGCGGATGTCCAGGACGAACCTGGCCATGTCCTCGGTCTCCTCCAGGTTCATCCCGGCGACCGGCTCGTCGAGCAGCAGCAGCCGGGGCTCCATGGCGAGCGCCCGGCCCAGCTCCACCCGCTTCTGGACGCCGTAGGGCAGCAGCCGCACGGGATGGCGGCGCCACGCCTCCAGCTCCAGGAAGTTGATGATGTCCTCGACCTCGGCGCGGGCGGCCAGCTCGGCGCGGCGGGCCCGGCCGGACCACCACAGGGCGGACAGCGCCCCGTAGCGGAAGTGGTGGTGACGGCCGAGCATGAGGTTGTCCAGCACGGTCAGGTTGTGGAACAGCTCCACGTTCTGGAACGTCCTGGCCATCCCCATCGCGGCGATCTGGTGCGGGCGGCGCGCCAGCAGGTCCTCGCCGAGGAAGCGGACCCGCCCCGACTGCGGCCGATAGACGCCGGACAGCACGTTGAACACCGACGTCTTGCCCGCGCCGTTGGGGCCGATGACGGCCAGCAGCTCCGCCGGGCCGACCTCGAACGAGACGCCGTCGATGGCCTTGACCCCGGCGAAGCTGAGGTGCACGTCCACCACCTCCAGGATGCTCACGACAGCCACCGCTTCCTGCGCTTGTAGTGCTTGACCTCGCGGAAGGAGCGGACCGCGCCGAGGTAGAACTCCTTGATGTCCTCGTCGGCCAGCAGTTCGGCGGCGGGCTTGTCCATGACGACCTTCCCGGTCTCCATGACGTAGCCGTGGCTGGCGATGGACAGCGCCATGGTGGCGTTCTGCTCGACCAGCAGCACCGTGGTGCCCTGCCGGTTGATCTCCACCACGAGGTCGCGCACCTGGGCGACGAGCGAGGGGGCCAGGCCCAGGCTGGGCTCGTCCATCAGCAGGTAGCGGGGGCCGGCCATGAGGGCGCGGCCCACGGCCAGCATCTGCTGCTCGCCGCCGGACAGGTAGCCGGCCACGCTCCCGCGCCGCTCGCGCAGCACCGGGAACAGCCCGTACACCCGGTCCAGGTGGGACTCGGCGGCGGTGTGGCCGCCGACCCTGAGGTTCTCCTCGACGGTCAGCTCGGCCAGGATGCGCCGGCCCTCCATGACCTGGCTGATGCCGCGCCGGACGATCTGGGCGGGCCTCAGGTGGTGGATCGGCTCGCCCTCAAGGGTGACGGCGCCCTTGGTGACCTCGCCGTCGTGCACGTCGAGCAGCCCCGACAGGGCGCGCAGCAGCGTCGTCTTGCCCGCGCCGTTCGCGCCGAGGAGCGCCACGATGGAGCCGGGCGGGACGACCAGGCTCACGCCTCGCAGCACCAGCATCACGTCGTCGTAGACGACCTCGAGATTGCGGACTTCGAGCACCGCGGCTCCCGGGTTTGTGGTATAGGTCACACCCCGATGAGCACAGAGTCCACGTTCCTCCGACACGCAGCAAGGGGTCTGGCCGAAATCGCTGCCAACCTGTGTTTAAGATCGCGGACATGGCGACATGCGAGCATCTGAATCAGGCCGACGACCCCCAGGCGCGCACCCCCGAGGGATGCGAGGAGTGCCTGGCGGCGGACGGCCGGTGGGTCCATCTGCGCCGCTGCCTGAGCTGCGGCCACATCGGCTGCTGCGACTCCTCGCCCGGCAAGCACGCCACGGCCCACTACCAGGGCACCGGGCATCCGGTGGTGCAGTCGTTCGAGCCGGGCGAGACCTGGCGCTGGTGCTACGCCGACAGCCGGATGGGCTAGCGCGGGCCGGTCACCAGTCGCGGCGGTCGTGGCGCTCGTCGTACTCCTGCTCCGGGCGCAGGCGTTCGCCGGTGGAGAACATCGGCTCGCCGAGGTACGGGCGGCTCCGGTCGGGCTCCGGCCGGCCCATCGACAGCAGCGGGTCCACCGGGTTGGACGCGCCGCCGTTGTAGCGCTCCTGCCCGTAGCCGTCGCTCTGGCCGTAGCCGGACTCGCGCCCGTACGCGGAGTCCTGACCGTAGGAGGAGGTCTGGCCGTAGCCGCCGGGGGCGCGGCCGTAACCCGCGTCCTGGCCGTAGCCGGGGTCCTGACCGTACGACGAGTCCTGGCTGTAGGAGGACTCGTGGCTGTAGGAGGGCTCCTGGTCGTAGGCCGGCTCCTGGCCGCGGAACGGGTCCTGCCGGCGGCCGGCGCCGGGGATGCCGTGCATGGGCGTGCCCAGCCCGGCCCCGCCGCCACCGCTCGGCACGGTGCGCGGCTGCTGGTACTGGCCGCCGCCGTAGGAGTCGGCGCGCTGGTCGTAGGCGGGCTCGGCGGCGCGGGCCTGGGAGGGGAAGCCGAGCGGGTCGGTGTGCGGCGGCTGGCCGCCGGGCATCTGGTAGACCGGCGCGGCCGGTTCCTCGATGTACTGAGGACCGGCGAACGGCTGCGCGTCGTGCTGGACGTACTGCGGGCCGGAGTAGGGGTCGCGGTAGCCGCCGTCGGCGGCGTACTGCGGGCCGGTGAACGGGTCGCCCGTCTGGTCGGCGTACTGGGGGCCGGCGAAGGGCTGGGCCGTGCCGCGCGGCGGGGTGGTCTCGCCGTAAGAGGCGACCAGCTTGTCCTGGTGGTTGGGGTTGCCGCGGGCGACGAGGACGTCGTTGGGGCCGAGCGGCGCGGGCGGCCGCTCGACGGGCCGGTGGTAGGTGCCGGTGCCGGGGATGATCTCGGTGCCGGAGTCGGGGTGGGCCTCTTGGGCGGCCTCCTCGGACTGCGCCTCGCCGGAGGCCTCGGCGTATCCGTCGTCGAGGGTGTCGAGCAACCTGCCGACGTCGTCCAGCGGCATGCGGAAGCTCGCGGTGCACATCTCGCCGCGCCACAGGCTCAGCACGAGGGTGCCCTCGTGCCAGGTCACCCTGAGGCACCGTTCCTGACCTCGGGCATCGAAGAAGACTTCACCGAACGATGGCAACGGGACAACTTCCGACATGGCAGACATACTGCTAGTACCAGCCTTTATCCGTCCACTCAACCCCGGAAAACCCTACTAAACCGGACTTCCCCTCCCCACCTGGAGTCCCTTGGTTCCCTCGGTTCCCAGGTGGAGTTCCACGGCCAGTGTGCCACGGGACACGGCGGTGAGGTCCGCGAACGCCGGGATGCGCATGGCCGATCACGCCGCGTCCGGCGCGGCGGACTCCGGAATGCGGGTACCGTTGACTGCCGTGCCGGACTCCCATCTTCCGCCAGCCGACTCCCTGCTCAGCGTCGCGGTCAACGCTCTCGGCGGGAGCGAGCGGCAGGGCCAGATCACGATGGTCAAGGCGGTGCAGCAGGCCATCGACGACGGCGACCACGTGGCCGTCCAGGCCGGCACCGGCACCGGCAAGTCGCTGGCCTACCTGGTGCCGTCGATCCGCCACGCGATGGAGACCGACCGGCCCGTGGTCGTCTCCACGGCCACGATCGCGCTGCAGCGCCAGCTCGTCGACCGCGACCTGCCCCGGCTGGCCGAGGCCCTGGCCCAGGAGCTGCCGCACGAGCCGACGTTCGCGATCCTGAAGGGGCGGCGCAACTACCTGTGCCGCTACAAGCTGACCGCGGCCTGGCCGGAGGAGGACGAGCAGGACCAGCTGTTCGACGCCCGCGACGTGAGCGCCACCGGCCGGATGGTGCAGCGCATCCAGGAGTGGGCCGAGGAGACCGAGACCGGCGACCGCGACGAGCTGGTGCCCGGCGTCAACGAGCAGGCCTGGCGGCAGTTCTCCGTCAGCGCCCAGGAGTGCCT
Organism: Nonomuraea sp. CA-218870; assembly: GCF_050936535.1. Lineage (NCBI taxonomy): Bacteria > Bacillati > Actinomycetota > Actinomycetes > Streptosporangiales > Streptosporangiaceae > Nonomuraea > Nonomuraea sp. CA-218870. The sequence goes on from NZ_JBNJMN010000001.1 coordinate 5,612,855, forward strand.
GGGGGCGAGCCGGTGCCCGAGCGGCGCCGAGTGCTTCGCCGAGCTGGCCAGGGCGCGGGCGGGCGAGGTCGACGTGGTCGTCACCAACCACGCGCTGCTCGCCATCGACGCCATGGGCGAGCTGCCGGTGCTGCCCGAGCACGAGCTGGTCGTCGTCGACGAGGCCCACGAGCTGGTCGACCGGGTCACCTCGGTGGTCACCGGTGAGCTGTCGGAGACCTCCGTCGCGCTGGCGGTGCGCCGGGTCGGCAGGCTGATCGACCAGCCGGTCGCCGACCAGCTCATGGAGGCGAGCGAGGACCTCAAGGCGCTGCTGACCGCCGCCCCGCCGGGCCGGGTCGACGAGCTGCCCGAGGTGCTCGGGCTGACGCTCGCGCTGGTCCGCGACAGCGCCGCCCGCTGCCTGACCGCGCTCGGGCCGCGCGGCGGCGACAAGGACGACCCCGACAAGGCGGGCCAGCGCAAGGCCGCGTTCACCGCGCTGGACGAGGTGCACGACACGGCCGTGCGCATGCTGGAGGCCTACGGGCACGCCGCCGAGGCCGACCGCGCCGAGGTCGTGTGGCTCGACGGCGCCACCGACCGCCGGCCGCCCGTGCTGCGCGTCGCCCCGCTCAACGTCGGCGGCATGCTCCGCGACAAGCTCTTCGGCGAGCGCACCGTCGTGCTCACCTCCGCCACGCTGGCGCTAGGCGGCAGCTTCGACGGCATGGCCCGCCAATGGGGGCTCGGCGACAAGGGCTGGCAGGGCATCGACGTCGGCTCCCCGTTCGACCACCCCCGCGCGGGCATCCTGTACGTCGCCAAACACCTGCCCCAGCCGGGCCGCGACGGCCTGCCTCAGGCGTACCTCGACGAGATCGCGGAGCTGATCGAGGCGGCCGGCGGGCGCACGCTCGGCCTGTTCTCCTCCATGCGCGCCGCCAAGGCCGCCACCGAGGCCCTGCGCGACCGCCTCGACGTGCCGCTGCTGTGCCAGGGCGACGACTCGACGATGCTGCTCGTCAAGCAGTTCGCCGAGGACGAGCCGACCTGCCTGTTCGGCACGCTGTCGCTGTGGCAGGGCGTCGACGTGCCGGGGCCGTCGCTGCGCCTGGTCATCATCGACCGGGTGCCGTTCCCCCGGCCCGACGACCCGCTCACCTCCGCCCGCCAGCGGCACGTCGCCGCCAAGGGCGGCAACGGGTTCATGACCGTCGCGGCCACGCACGCGGCGCTCCTCCTCGCCCAGGGCACGGGGCGCCTCCTGCGCTCCCAGCACGACAAGGGCGTCATCGCCGTGCTCGACCCGCGCCTGGCGACGGCGCGCTACAGCGGCTTCCTGCTGGGCTCGCTGCCGCCGTTCTGGCGTACGACGGACCCGGCCGTGCCCCGCGCCGCCCTGCGCCGCCTGGCGGAGTGAACCGGCGAGGGGGTTCTCACCCCGTCCAGTGGGAGAGCTCCGGACGCTTGGGAGCCACCCCGTCGCCGGAGGAGACGCCGCGGAGGCGGCGCGACATCCACGGGACGAGGTGCTCACGGATCCACTGCGCGTCCTCGCGGCGGCGCGCCCGGGGGTCGACCGCCCGCTCCGGCCACACCTTGTGCCAGTCGTCGAACGGCACCCCGAGGACGTCCAGGACGCGCGCCGCCACCAGCCGGTGACCGTCGGCGTTCATGTGGAGGCGGTCCTCGCTCCAGGCGCGCCAGTCGCGCAGCCCCTGCATGGACCACTGGTCGACCAGCCGGCACCCGTAGAGGTCGGCGATCGAGCGGATGTGCAGGTAGTAGACGGCGAACCGGCCGCGCAGGCGGCGCATCAGCGGCGTGTCACGCGGGTCGACCCCGGTGAACAGCAGCACGTCGGCGCCGGTGGCGCGCAGGGCGCGGACGGCGCCGGCGAGCGTCTTGGCCATGACGTCGGGGTCGCTGCCGGGGCGCAGCAGGTCGTTGCCGCCGGCGCAGAGGCTGACCAGGTCGGGGGACATCTCGACCGCCAGGGGGACCTGGTCGGCGACGATCTGGTCGAGCAGCTTGCCGCGCACGGCGAGGTTGGCGTAGCGGAAGGACGGATCGTCCAGGGCGAGCCGTTCGGCGACGCGATCGGCCCAGCCGCGGAACCGGCCGTCGCTGCTGGGGTCGTTCAGTCCTTCGGTGAAACTGTCACCGAGGGCGACGAAGGAGCCGTAGTGCCTCATGACCTGACGTTCATCTCCGCGTTCTCGTGCTGCGGCGTGGGGACCCACGACTGTAGCGGGCCTTGCGCCGCGGCGCCCGCCGCCACCCCGGCGGGCGTCCGTTTCATGACCGGGCTATGACCTCGTACGCGCTCTCCAGCAACTCCTCGGACGGGCCTTCGAGCCGGGCGGGGACGGCCAGGTCGTCGAGGACGACGAAGCGCTGCCTGGCGCCGCGGTTCTTCTTGTCCAGGCGCATGTGGTCGCGCAGCCGGGGCCAGGCGTCGGCGCGGTAAGTGGTGGGCAGGCCGACCGAGGTGAGGATGGCGCGGGTGCGCTCGACGAGGTCCGCCCGGCCGTCGAGCCTGGACAGCTCGGCCGCGTACATCATGCCGATGGCGACCGCCTCGCCGTGGCGCATGCGGTAGTGCTCGGCGCGCTCGATGGCGTGGGCGAGCGTGTGGCCGTAGTTGAGGATCTCGCGCAGCCCGGCCTCGCGCAGGTCGGCGCCGACCACGTCGGCCTTGACGCGGATCTTGCGCTCGATCAGCTCGCGGGTGTGGGGCCCGCCGGGACCGGTGGCGGCCTCCGGGTCGGCCTCGATGAGGTCGAGGATGACGGGGTCGGCGATGAACCCGCCCTTGATGATCTCGGCCAGGCCGGCCACGTAGTCGGCGCGGGGCATACCGTCGAGCACCGACAGCTCGCACAGCACCCCGGCCGGGGGCAGGAAGGTGCCGACGAGGTTCTTGCCCTCGGGGGTGTCGATGCCGTTCTTGCCGCCGACGGCCGCGTCGACCATGGCCAGCAGGGTCGTGGGCACCAGCACCACCTGGACGCCGCGCAACCAGGTGGCGGCGGCGAACCCGGCCAGGTCGGTGGTGGCCCCGCCGCCGACGCCGACGACCGCGTCGGAGCGGGTCATGCCGTGGCGGCCGAACGCCGACCAGAGCCCGGCGGCCACGTCGGCGGTCTTGCAGGCCTCGCCGTCGGGCACGGGCAGCGCCACCACGTCGAGACCGGCCTCGCCCAGCGCGGCGGTGACGGGACGGGCCAGCTCGGGCAGGCCCTGCGGGTGGATCACGGCGACGGTGGCGACGCCGGGCCTGAGCAGGCCGGGCAGCTCGCCGTGGACGCCGGTGCCGACCACGACGTCGTACGGGCTCTCGCCGCGCACGGTGATGCGGGTCGCGTCGCTCATCGGCTCAGCCCTTCCACGATCTCGTCGGCGAGCTCGGCCGGCTCGCGCTTGTCGGTGGCCACGGTGAGCACGGCCAGCCGCTCGTAGATGGGCCGCCGCTCCTCCATGAGCTTCTTCAGCCGGCTGCGCGGGTTGAGCACGAGCAGCGGCCGGGCGGAACCGAGGCCGACCCGCTGGACCGCGTCGGCGAGGCCGACCTGGAGGTAGACGACGGGCCGGCCGTCGAGCAGGGCCTGGGTCTCCTCGCGCAGCACGGCGCCGCCGCCGAGGGACAGCACGCCGTCGTGCTCCTCCAGCGCCCGGCGCACGGCGGCCAGCTCCAGCTCGCGGAAGCGTTCTTCGCCGTCCTCGATGAAGATGTCGCTGACGGGCTTGCCCGCGGCGGCCTCCACGTCGGCGTCGGTGTCACGGAAGGTGACGCCGAGACGCTCGGCGAGCAGGCGGCCGACGGTGGTCTTGCCGGACCCGGGCGGGCCGATCAGCACGGCCTTGATCATTTGATCACCATGGATGAGAGGTAGCCGGACAGGTTGCGCGCGACCTCCTCGACGGAGTCGCCGCCGAACTTCTCCACCGCCGCGTCGGCCAGCACCAGCGCGACCATCGCCTCGGCGACGACGCCGGCCGCGGGCACGGCGCACACGTCGGAGCGCTCGTGGTGGGCCTTGGCCTCCTCGCCGGTCTTGACGTCGATGGTCGCCAGCGCCCTGGGGACGGTCGAGATGGGCTTCATGGCGGCGCTGACGCGCAGGATCTCGCCGTTGGTCATGCCGCCCTCGACGCCGCCCGCGCGGTTGGTGAGGCGCCGCACGCCGTCCTCGGCGGTGTAGGCGATCTCGTCGTGGGCCTCCGAGCCGGGCCTGCGAGCGGTCTCGAACCCGTCGCCGACCGCCACGCCCTTGATCGCCTGGATGCCCATGAGGGCGGCGGCGAGGCGGGAGTCGAGCCGGCGGTCCCAGTGGGTGTAGCTGCCGAGGCCGGGCGGCAGCTGGTAGGCGAGCACCTCGACGACCCCGCCGAGGGTGTCGCCGTCCTTGTGGGCCCGGTCGATGCGCTCGACGATGGCGGCGCTGCCTTCCGGGTCGGCGCAGCGGACCGGGTCGGCGTCGATGCGGGCCAGCTCGCCCGGGCCGGGAAGGGTGCGGGCGGGGCTCTGGACGCCGCCGATGGAGGTGACGTGGCTGAGGATGTCGACGCCGAGCGCCTGCTTGAGGAAGCGCCTGGCGACCTCGCCGAGCGCGACGCGGGCGGCGGTCTCGCGGGCGCTGGCCCGGTCGAGCACCGGGCGGGCGTCGTCGAAGCCGTACTTCTGCATGCCGGCCAGGTCGGCGTGGCCGGGGCGGGGCCGGGAACGGGGCGCGTTGCGTGCCAGGCCCTCCAGCTCGGCCGGGTCGACCGGGTCGGCGGCCATCACCTTCTCCCACTTGGGCCACTCGGTGTTGCCGATGCGGATGGCGACCGGGCTGCCGATGGTGCGGCCGTGGCGGACGCCGCCGACGATCGTCACCTCGTCCTGCTCGAACTTCATCCGGGCGCCACGGCCGTAGCCGAGACGGCGGCGGCGCAGCGCCTCGTCGATGGCGGCCGTGGTCACCTCGACGCCGGCGGGCAGGCCCTCCAGGATGGCGACGAGCTCAGGGCCGTGGGACTCTCCAGCGGTCAACCAACGCAACATGGTCCAAGTCTTCCATGCGCGACCGGGTGCGCCGTCCGCGCGTTCACCAGCCGAGACGCCGCCGAAGGGAGCGTTCAGCGAGGGGGCGTTCAGTGAGGCGGCCTTCAGTGAGGCGGCCTTCAGTGAGGCGGCCTTCAGTGCGGCAGGCAGAGCGCGGCGAGTGCGCCGAGCAGCATGAACGGGCCGAACGGGAACTCGGTGCGCCGGCCGCCGCGCCGGCTGACCAGCAGCAGGACCGCGTAGAGTGCGCCGAGCAGCTGCCCGCCGACGGCGGCGACGGCCCACGGCTGCCACCCGGCCGCCGCGCACGCCATCCCGATCAGACCGGCCAGTTTGACGTCGCCGAGCCCCAGGTCGGCCGGCCTGATCAGCCAAAGCAGCCCGTAGCAGGCGGCCAGCGCCAGCCCGCCGAGCAGCGCCCTGGGCAACTCGCCGGTGGGCAGCAGGGTGACCGCCAGGATGGGGTACGAGGGCAGGGTGAGCACGTCGGGCAGCCGGGTGGTGCGCCGGTCGATGACGGCCAGGGCGGTCCCGGCGACCGCCGCGTACGCGTACGGCCAGCCGGCCCGCCACACCACGAGCGCCAGCACGGCGGCGGTGATCAGCTCGTGGGTGGGCGGCCAGGCCGGCACGGGCACGGTGCGCAGCGCCGCCCGGACCGCCGCACGGCCTTCGGCGCGCGGATCGGCGGGATCAGCCTCGAACGCGCCGGCCAGCGTCCGCACGTAGCACCCCGCCACGAGCCCCAGCAGCACGAGCGCCGCCACCCCGAGGACCAGCCAGAGCCCCGGCCCAGGCTCCGGCCCGGACGCGGAGGCGGGCACCGGACCGTGCGCCGCAGAGTGGAGGTCGTGCGCCGCTGGGTGTACGAGCACGCGCCGCACTCTAGTGGGGACGGGCGCGCGTCCGCCGGGGAGTTCGCGAACGGCCGGGGCGGACGCCCGGATCGCCGGTGGGACGGGGAACGTCGGGCCGCGACCGGGCCGTGGGCCGGGACGGGCTGCTACCGCCCGCGGGCGGCCTTCCTGCGGAACCAGCTCCGCTTCCTGACCGGCTCGACCCTGGCCACGGTGAGCCCGTCGAGGGTGCCGGACTCGACGGCGGCCAGGGCGCGCAGCACCTCGCCCTCGATCACGAACGGGACCGGCCCGGCCACGTCGATCACCACGGCCCCGGCTCCCTCGCCCACGGCGGCGCGGCACACCTGGAGCGTGGTGGCCTGGATGGGACGGGCGTCGGCCCGCCACCGCCGCAGCGCCGCGGCGCCGGTGAAGGCGAGCACGGCCTCGCGCCCGTCCTTGCCGACCAGCTTGGGGAGCGCCATCTCGCTCTCCTTCTCCTGCCGTACGCCGTGCGCGCCCATCTCGGACGAGGTGAGCAGGGCGACGACGGGCACCAGCAGCCGGCTCCCGCCGAGCGCGTTGAGCACGCGTTCGGGCCCCGCCGTGCCGGCCTGGTAGGCGGCCAGCGCGGCGCTCACCTCGGGCGAGACGCCGCCGTCGTCGTCCGGGTCGAGCGGGTCGGGAATGGTGAGCATGCTCCGACTTTATCCGGGCGTCCCGCCGGCTCCGTCCTCAGCGGGGGCCGTCGCCGCGCCCGATCGAGGCAGCCGGGTCGCGACCCGGGCATGAAGGCCCCTTGATCAGCGGCGATGGTGTCGACCCGCTGATCAAGGCGGCACAGGGCTCAGGTCAGGTCGTCGAGGTTCTTGCCCGACTCCCGCATCGCGCGCCGCATCGCCTGCCCCGCCTGGGTCCTGGGCTCCGTGCCGGGTTCCTCCACCGGCTCCTGGTCGTCCTGCGCCGCCTCCAGCAGCGGCTCGGTGTCGGTCTTCGGGGCGTTCTCGTCGGGTGTGCTCATCACGCGTCCTTCCTGGTCGGGGCCGTTCCTGCGCCCTACCCCGCCGGGACCGGCGAAACCGCGGGGCGTCAGCCGTCCACCGGGGGCAGCGCCCCCTCGGACTGCTCCTGGTCCGCCCCGGTGGCGCGCAGCAGGTCGACGACGATGGACCGCAGCTGCGCCACGATCACCGCGGAGGAGAAGCCGACGCCGTCGTCGGGCCGCTGCCGGGTGGCCACGGCCAGCAGGGCCTGGCGGGCCAGCACGGGCTCGCGGCCCGCCCCCAGCTCCAGCTGGAGCAGCAGCGCCGCCTCCGACACCTCGCGCATCGACTCGGCCAGCGACGCCGGGGGCGGCTGCGGCTCGCCGAGCGCGGCGAGGGTGCGGCGGGCCAGCACCCTGACGTTCCTGAGCGCGTGGTCCACCGGTTCGGCCGCGGTCTCGTAGCGCGCCAGGATGGACCGCCGGTGCCAGTGCATCGGCGAGATCAGGATGATCTCCTTGCTGGTCTCCAGCGCCTGCTCGAACTCCGCCACCGCCGTCTGCGTGCCGCGCGCCTCCTCCAGCGCCTCGGCGGCGAGGTCGGCGTCGCGCTTCTCGATCGCCTCGGCCGCCTGCTCCAGCGCGGTGGACAGCGCGTCGAGCACCCCTGAGGCGTGCTTGGCGGCGAGGGTGAGCGGGCTGGCCGGCATCAGCGCGACCGCGGCCAGGCCCACGGCGCCGCCGACGAGCGCGTCCAGCATCCGGTCCAGGCCGCCCATGTCGTCGCCCGGCAGCACGGCCGCGACCAGCACGGCCGAGGAGGCGACCTGCGAGACGAACAGCGCCCCGCTGTCCAGCAGCACAGCGGTCACCATGGCGAGCATCACGACCAGCGTGATCTGCCACGGCCCTGAGCCGATCCAGGCCACCAGGAGGTCGCCCACGCCGACGCCGAGGCTGACGCCGATCACCAGCTCGGCCACCCGGCGCAGCCGCTGGCCGAGCCCGATGCCGACGCAGACGAGCACCGCGATGGGCGCGAAGAAGGGCCGGACGTGGCCGAGCACCTGAGTGGCCACGAGCCACGCCACACCCGCGCCGACGGAGCTCTGCGCGATGGAGGGAGCCGTCAGCCCGAACGTCCCCCGCCGTTCCCGCAGATGATCGCCGAGCCTCGCCGCCACCCTCTTCATCGTCGCCGATCATAACGACATTCCGGTCACACAGGCCATAGCGGTAAATATCGGCCGACAGGCGGGCGGCACAAGCGTGAAAACCAGAAGCCGGGCCTGGTGGCCGCCGTCACCGGCCGGCGAGGAAGTCGTCGACCGCGCGCCGGAAGGCCTCGCGCTCGGTCGTGTGCACCAGGTGACCGGCCTCGATGACGACCAGCCGGGCGCCGGGGATGCGCGCCGCCAGCAGGTCGGCGCGGAACGGGCTGGACTTCCCGCCCGAGATGACCAGGGTTGGCGCGGTGATCCGGGCCAACCCGTCCAGCCAGGCCGGGTCGGGGTGCGTGAACTGCCGCTCGGTGTCGTGCATCATCCGCCAGTCGAAGCCGGTGGAGCCGTCCTCGACCAGAGCCGTGCGGTCGCGCATCGGCTCGGGCAGCGGGGCGTCCTCCACCACCAGCCGGCTCACCAGCCCGGGGTGGCGCATGGCCAGGTGGTAGGCGACCATCCCGCCGAGCGAGTGGCCGATAACGGTGGCGCTGCCGGCCCCGTGCAGGCGGAGCAGGGCGGCGACGTCCTCGGCCATCTCCGGGATGGGGTACGTGCCGGGGAAGTCGCTCGCGCCGTGGCCGCGCAGGTCGGGGACGAGCACGTGGTAGCGGGCGGCGAAGTGCTGGGTGAAGCCGTTCCAGTCGTTGTGGTCGGCCGTGCGGCCGTGCAACAGCACCAGGGCCGGAGCCGCCGGGTCCCCTTCCTCCCGGTATGCCAGTCTGATCCCGTTAACGTCGGCTTCGCGTATCACAGCTGGACCCTACGGCACCGGGATGCGCTCCACCCGCAGCGAGAAGACCTCCTCACGCGGCACCACCACCTCGTAAGCGCCGTGGTCGACCATCCAGTAGCCCAGCGCCTCGGCCTTCATCCCGCTGTGGCCGGTGTAGGCGATGTGGAGGCCGTCCTCGTCCTCGTCCAGCACGATGCACGGCTCGCCGCCGAACGCGCCGACGGTGCGGATGAGCACCAGCCACTCCAACTCGGCCCGGGCGACGGTGCGCCGCCAGTAGCCGGAGGCGGGCTCGAACCCGTCGAGCTCCTCCTCGCTGAACAGCACCACCCTGTCGTCGGGGCCGGGCGCGGCGGGCAGCGTCAGCTCGCCGAAGCGGGCGACGAAGCCGGAGGCGACCGGCGTGATCTCCTCGCTCATGCCGCGGGCCGCCAGGTCAGCCCGTCGTACTCGGCGAACGGCCGCTCGCCCGAACCGGAGACGTGCACGATCCGCGCGCCCGCCGGGATCGGCATCGGGACGGTGTGGAACTGCGGCACCACGTGCTCGCGCGAGGTGGTGAACCCGTTGCCGGCGAACGGCGGCCCGTCGCTCCAGTCGCCGCCCATGTGCGGGCCGTACGGGACGGAGTAGGTGTCGATGTCGCGGGCGTGCCAGCGCAGCACGTACAGCTCGGGGACGTCGGAGGTCAGCTCCGAGCCGTCGAAGGACAGGTCTAACCCCTGGTGGTAGTCGCGCGGCGTGGTCAGCCTGGCGCAGTCCTGCACCCGGTAGACGTAGCCGGAGATGACCGTGCGCTTGCCCGACAGGTAGGGCACCAGCAGACGCGGCGGGACCACCTTCTGCATCTGCGTTCCGCTCATGATGACCACTTTACGATCTGTTGACCCCGAGAACCCGATGTTCGAGGCAGGGCAGCGTCGCCCTGACCCGGGCGGCGGCCTCCGGGTCGAGCTCGACCACCTGCACCCCGGCGGAGGTGCCGAGATCGGCCCGGACCACGCCCATCGGATCGACCAGCATGCTGCGCCCTACCCCGAAACCGTCGGATGACTCGGCCGGGTTGGGCGCCTGGCCGACGGCGGCGGTCCACATCGTGTTCTCCAGGGCGCGGGCGCGCACCAGCGTCACCCAGTGATCCTCCTTGAGCGGCCCGGAACCCCACGCCGCGATCACCGCGAACAGCTCGGCGCCCCGGTCGACCAGCGCCCTGGTCAGCTCGGGGAAGCGGACGTCGTAGCAGGTGACCAGCCCCACCCGCAGGCCGGCCAGCTCCACGACGACCGGCTCGGCGCCGGGCGCGACCAGCTCCGACTCCTTGGCCCCGAACGAGTCGAACAGGTGGATCTTGCGGTAGGCGGCGCGCAGCTCGCCGGAGGAGTCGAGTGCCACGGCGGTGTTGTGGACCAGGCCCCGGCCGGGCTCGAAGACGCCCGCGATCACCGCCACGCCGTGCCGCCGGGCGGCCTCGGCCATCCCGGTGACGAACGGCCCGTCGAGCGGCTCGGCCAGGTCGGTGATGCGCTTGCCGTAGCGGGTGAGCGTCGCCTCCGGGAAGATCGCGAGATCCGCGCCCTCCGCGGCGGCGAGCGCCTCGCGCACCCGCGTGAGGTTGGCCGACGGATCAGGTGACACCGGGATCTGGCAGAGGGCGATTCTGGTCACGGCCCGACTCTAACCGGTTCGGCACGTATCGAAACCAGGTGAGCATGCGCCAGACCCATTCCAGCGGGCCGTACCGGAACCGGCCCAGCCACCACCGGCTGAACAGCACCTGCGCCACCAGCGTGACGCCCGCGACGGCGAGCACCGACCGGCGGGAGGGGTCGGCGTCGATCAGCCCGCCGGCGAGGAAGATGACCAGGGTGCCGGTGACGTAGTTGGTCAGCGCCATCCTGCCCAGCGGCTCCAGCACCGCCGACAGCCACGGCCGCAGCACCAGCAGCACCCCCGTCGAGTACGCCGCGGCCCCGGCCAGCGCCGCCACCGTGTAGAGCGTCCAGTCGCCGCTCGTCACCGCCGCCCCCATGAGCAGCACGCCGGCCAGCGCGCTCACCCCGAAGCCGGGCAGCAGCAGCTCGCGCGACGGCCGCAGCTGCATCAGCGCCATGCCGACGAGGAACATCCCCGGGATGAGCAGCACCCCGCCGCCCACCATCACCCCCCACGCGGTCACGCCCAGCCCGAGCAGCAGCACCGGCAGCCCCGGCCACAGGAACGAGGCGGGCAGCAGCACGACCAGCCCGTAGAAGGCGTAGTCGGTCAGCACCTCGCCCTCGTACCAGGTGTGCTGGACCAGCCCGAACACGAACAGCCAGCCCAGGCGCGACAGCAGCACCCACCGCCCGGCCCGCTCCAGGAAGAGCACGAAGCTGATGCCGAACAGCAGCGAGAAGATCGGGTAGAAGCGGGTCTGGAACGCGGCCTCGATCGTCACGTCGATGACCGTCTGCGGCTCGTGGGAGGCGTGCTGCCAGGTGTTGACCAGCATGATCCCGCCCACCGCGAAGCCGCGGAGGGCGTCCAGCTCACGAATGCGCGACAGCGAGCCCAGATGAATCACCCCAACGCCGTAATGTGAGCATGTGACGGAACCACTTGTCTCCCGGATGCGCTCCTTCGGCACGACCATCTTCGCCGAGATGAGCGCCCTCGCCGTGCGGACCGGGGCGATCAACCTGGGCCAGGGTTTCCCCGACACCGACGGCCCCGCCGCCATGCTGGACCACGCGGTGCGGGCGATCCGCTCCGGCGCCAACCAGTATCCACCGGGCCCGGGCGTGCCGGAGCTCAGGCAGGCCGTCTCCGAGCACCGCCTGGAGCACTACGGCCTGGCCTACGACCCCGCCGGTGAGGTCCTCGTCACGGTCGGCGCCACCGAGGCCGTCGCCGCCTCGATCCTGGCGCTGTGCGAGCCGGGCGACGAGGTGGTCGCCTTCGAGCCCTACTACGACTCGTACGCGGCCTCGATCGCCCTGGCGCAGGCGCGGCTGGTCGGCGTGACGCTCCGCCCGGACCGCGGCAGGTTCGCCTTCGACCCGGACGAGCTGCGCGCCGCGATCACCCCGCGCACCCGGGTGATCCTGGTCAACTCGCCGCACAACCCGACCGGCACCGTGTTCACCCGCGAGGAGCTGACGCTCATCGCGGAGCTGTGCCGCGAGCACGACCTGATCGCCGTCACCGACGAGGTGTACGAGCACCTGACGTTCGACGGCGTCGGCCACGTCCCGCTGGCCACGCTGCCGGGCATGCGCGAGCGCACGGTGATGATCTCCTCGGCCGGCAAGACCTTCTCCGTCACCGGCTGGAAGACCGGCTGGATCTGCGCCCCCGCGCCGCTGGTGAGCGCCGTGCAGACGGTCAAGCAGTTCCTCACCTTCACCGCGAGCGCGCCCTGGCAGAGCGCCGTCGCCTACGGGCTGCGGCACGAACGCGCGTGGGTGACGGCGCTGCGCGACTCGCTGCAGGACAAGCGCGACCGGCTCATGGCGGGGCTGGCGGCGGCCGGGTTCGAGGTGTTCCGGCCGGCGGGCACGTACTTCGTGCAGACCGACATCCGGCCGCTCGGCTTCGGCGACGGGGTCGCGCTCACCCGCCGGCTGCCCGAGCTGGCCGGCGTGGTCGCCATCCCCACGCAGGTGTTCTACGAGCACGCCGAGCGGGGCCGCCACTTCGTCAGGTTCGCCTTCTGCAAGAAGGACGAGGTCATCGACGAGGCGGTGACCCGGCTCAAGCGGCTGTCGGCCTAGCTCCCGTCCTCGCCCAGGTCGACGATGGCCGCGACCGGGCCGCCGCCCGACGGGCCCTGGTGCACGGCGGCCACCGACACGAACACCGCCGGGTCGCCGGTGACGGCCGCCGCCACGCCGCCGACCGTCGCCTTGATCTGGCGGTGCCAGTGGACGTCGGAGTCGTCGAGCATGATGTTGCGCCGGCCGCGCACCCGCCCCGACGGGTCCGCCTCGCACTTCATGAACACGTTGACCAGGCGCCCGTCCAGGTCGGAGTGGTGGGGGCGGTCGGGCAGCGGCAGGCCCGCGTCGCGGATCGCCGCCCAGATGCCGTCGGCGTCCAGCGCGTCGCGCATGACGTCGTGGCCGATGCGGTAGCGGCCGCCGACCCCGCGCACGTTGCCCACCAGCACGATCTGCGCCCGGTCCAGCTCCACGCCGGAGGAGCAGGACGCGACCGAGGAGTAGAGCGACAGGTCCTTGTGGATCTGGTCGGCGCCCGGCATCTCGATCTCGCCCAGCGCGACCGCGATGCCGAGCGCGGTGGTCGAGTTGGACAGGTCCATCGACGGGCCCGTCTCCTCGATCGCGGTGTCCTTGCCGCGGCTCCTGGCCTCGCTGATCGTGGCCAGCGTCAGCAGCGGCGTCTTGGTCTGCACGTAGTGGACGTCGCGCGGGTCGTCGATGCCGGCGATCTTCATGGCCTCGCGGACGCCCGCCGCGACCTTCTCCACCATGGCCGGCCGGCCGATGTCCTCGGGCAGGATGACGTCGCTCATCGCCACGCCGACCGACAGCCTCGGCTCGTCCGACGGCGTCACCCGTGCGGGGTCGACGCTCGCGAAGATCGTGGCGTGCGGGCTGAGCACCCCGTCGGTGCCGCCCGACCAGACCAGCGGCACGCTGTGCGGCGCCGGATGCCCCTTGGCGGCCAGCACGTCGCGGAAGGCGCGGTCGGCCAGGATGCGGGTGTAGTCGTTCACGCCGCCGTTGCCCTCGGTCTTGCCGATCACCGCGAGCACCCGCCGCGCCTCGATCACCCCGTCGTCGATCAGCCGCTCCAGCCCCGAGGCGTCCGTGACGCTCTCGATCGGCACCTTGCGCACGTCAATCGGATCCGGCATCCCGCGCCCCTTCTCACCTGTGCAGCCGCGTCGATCGGCATACCCGGAGATCACACTAATGACGCAGGAAACAGTCCTTCACTGGCAATGTCTGCCAACTAGCCGCCCAGGTTGCGGTAGCGGTCGAGCCGGGCCGCCTTGCGGTCGGCCGGGCTGCGCCGCTGCAGCATGGCGATCTCGTACTCCAGGGTCCGCCCCACCCGCTCGGCGAAGGCGCGATGCTCGTACGCGGCGTCCGGCCGTTCCGGGATCACCCGGTCCACGATGCCGTCGCGGCGCAGGTCGGTGGCGCGCACCCGCTGGGCCTGGGCGATCTCCGGAGCGAAGTCGACGCTGCGGTACAGGATCGTCGAGGCGCCCTCCGGCGGCAGCGGTGACAGCCAGGCGTGCTGGGCGCTCAGCACGCGGTCGGCCGGCAGCAGCGCCAGCGCCGCGCCGCCCGCGCCCTCGCCCAGCAGCAGGCAGACGGTCGGCGCGTCGAGCGTGACCAGCTCGGCCAGGCAGCGGGCGATCTCGCCCGACAGGCCGCCCTCCTCGGCCGCCTTCGACAGCGCCGCCCCCGCCGTGTCGATCACCGTCACCAGAGGCAGCCGCAGCTCCTCGGCCAGCCGCATGCCGCGCCTGGCCACCCGCAGGCCGCCGGGACCGAGCGGCGCGCGGGCCCGCTGCCCGCGCCGGTCCTGTCCCAGCACCACGGCCGGGGCCGCGCCGAACCGCGCCAGCGCCAGCACCAGGCCCGGCTCGTTCTCGCCCGCGCCGCTGCCGCTCAGCGGGGTCACCCCGGTGGCCGCCAGCTTCAGCAGCTCGCGCACGCCCGGCCGGTCGTCGCGGCGCGAGCGGGTGATCGCCTCCCACGCCTCGACCGGCCGCAGGTCCTCCTCCGGTTCCTCTCCGGCCGGTACGCGCTCGCCGCCCGCCGACAGCACGCCGAGCGCCCGGATCGCCACCTCGCGCACGTCCTCGGCCGGGACGACGGCGTCGATCAGGCCGTTCTCGTACAGGTTCTCCGCCACCTGCACCCCCGAGGGGAACGCGTAGCCGTACAGCGACTCGAACACGCGCGGACCCAGGAAGCCGATGAGCGCGCCCGGCTCCGCCGCCGTGACGTGGCCCAGCGAGCCCCACGAGGCGAACACCCCGCCCGTCGTCGGATGCCGCAGGTAGACCACGAACGGCAGGCCGGCCGCGCGGTGCGCCTGCACCGCCACCGTGATCTTGACCATCTGCACGAAGGCCAGCGCGCCCTCCTGCATCCGGGTGCCGCCGGAGGCCGGGGCCGCCAGCAGGGGCAGCCGTTCCCTGGTGGCCCGTTCGACCGCCGTGACCAGCCGCTCGGCCGCCGCCACCCCGATCGACCCGGCCATGAACGAGAACTCGCACGCCACCACCGCCACCCGGCGGCCGCCCAGCAGTCCCTCCCCCGTCACCACGGCCTCGTCGTAGCCGGACTTGGCCCGCGCCGCCGCCAGCTCCTCGGCGTAGGACGAGCCCGGCTCGGCCGGCTCGGCGGGCGGCACGTCCCACGACCGCCACGACCCCTCGTCGAGGACCGTGTCGATCATCGTGCGCGCGTCCGGACGGCTCACTATCTCTCCCTCGTGTCGGTCTCCCTCGTGCCGGTCTCCCCCGTGCCGGCTGACCGGATCATCGCTCACGCTCGTCAAGCCAGCGCAGCACGGCCTCCTCGTCCTGGCCGAGCATCGGCGGCGCGGTGTGGCGCACCTCCGCCGGCCCGTCGAAGCGCAGCGGCGGGCCCGGCAGCTCGATCGGGCCCAGCACCGGGTGCTCCACCTCGACAAGCAGGCCCTGCGAGCGGGTCTGCTCCCAGGCGTACACCTCGTCGATCGTGCGGATCGCCCCCGCCGGCACCCCGGCCTCGCCCAGCGCGGCCAGCCAGTGGGCGCGGTCGTGGGCGGCCAGGGCTTTCTCCATGTCGGCGATCAGCTCGTCCCGGTGCGCGAACCTGTCCCTATTGCTGGCATATTTCGCTACATCCGGATCAATGTCGAGGAGGGCGGCCACCTTCCTCCACTGGCCGTCGTTCGCCGCCGCGATCTGCAGCATGCCGTCGGCGCACCGGAAGGCGCCGTACGGGGCGATCGAGGCGTGGTGGTTGCCGTTGGCGCCCGGCACCTTGCCGCCCACCGTCCAGGCCGTGCCGTGGTAGGAGTGCACGCCGGTGACCGCCGCCAGCAGCGACGTGCGCACCACCCTGCCCCGGCCCGTGCGCTCCCGCTCGTACAGCGCCGACACCACCCCGTACGCGCCGTGGATGCCTGCCAGCAGGTCGGCGATCGACGCGCCGACGCGGTAGGGCTCGTCCGGGGACGGGCCGGTCAGCGACATGAGCCCGGCCTCCCCCTGGGCGATCTGGTCGTAGCCGGGACGGCCGCCCTCCGGCCCGTCATGGCCGAACCCGGTGATCGACAGGATCACCAGGCGCGGGTTCAGCTCGTGCAGCCGCTCGGTGGTGAAGCCGAGGCGGTCGAGCACGCCGGAGCGGAAGTTCTCCACCAGCACGTCGCTCTGCCGGACCAGGCGCTCGACGAGGACCTTGCCCGCGGGAGTCTTCAGGTCGATCGCGATGGACTGTTTGTTGCGGTTCGCCGCCAAGAAGTACGTTGATATGTCGTGATTTGGGCCGACGAACGGCGGGCCCCAGCCGCGTGACTCGTCACCCCCGCCGGGATGCTCCACCTTGATCACCCGCGCTCCCAGATCCCCCAGCATCTGAGCGGCGTGCGGACCGGCCAGCGCCCGCGACAGATCCAGCACCACGACGTCACCCAGGGGTCCGGGCACCGTCAACCTCCCATGTCGAGCCTCAACGCCTCCGACGCCCGCCTTCGACGCCCGCCTTCGACGCCGGACTTCGACGTCGCAGGGCAGTGGGCGGTCGGAGCGGGAGCACATTGTCTCAGCCTCGACACCCCCGTCATCTACCCTGGGGCCGTGGAATCCCTGGCCCGCCGCATCCGGACGCTCCCGCCGTCGTGCGGGCCCGTACGGCTGGTCGCCGTCGACGGCCCGGCCGGGTCGGGCAAGACCACGTACGCCGACGCGCTCGCGACCAGGCTCGGCTGCCAGGCCGTGCACGCCGACGACTTCCCCGTACCCTGGGACGAGGGCCCGGCCACCTGGTTCGCCGCACTCTTCGACCAGGTCCTGGAGCCGCTCCGGCAGGGGCGTCCGGGCGGGTTCCGGCGCTACGACTGGGTGCTCGGCGCGTACGCCGAGCCGGTGACCGTCCCCGTCGCCCCGGTGCTGATCATCGAGGGCGTCGGCACGGCCAGGAAGTCCGCCGCCCACCTGCTCGCCTGCGCCGTCTGGCTGGAAGCGCCCGACGACGTCCGGCTCCAGAGGGTGCTGGAGCGCGACGGGCCCGGCCTGGAGGAGCGGTGGCGGGAGTGGTTCGCGGCCGAACGCGCCTGGTTCGCCGCCGACGACACCCGCTCCCGCGCCGACCTGATCATCTCCACCGCGCCGGCCGGCCGCGGGCTCACAGGTGGTGAACCGTGTTGAAGTCGAGCAGGCGCGGGTGGCCGTCCTCGGCGTCCCACGTCGACACCGACCCGTTCAGGATGGGCGCGTACGCCGCCAGGCCGGACAGGTCGGCGTCCGGCGTCGCGGCGAGCACGTGCCGCAGCACCAGCACCACCGCGTCGTGCGCGACGATCAGCACCCGCCGCCCCTCCGCCCGCTCGCGCAGGTCGTCCAGCACGCCGCGCAGCCGCGCCGCCACGTCGCCGAACGACTCCCCGCCCGGCGGCCGGTAACGGTACTCGCCCTCGGCCCGCCACCGCGCGCGTTCCCCGGGGAACCGCTCCGCGATCGCCGCCTCGTTGTACGGGGCCAGCGCGCCCCACTCCCGGTCCCGCAGCCGCGCGTCCACCGTGACCGGCGGCTGCGCCCCCCAGGTCGCCCGGGCCACGGCCCACGTGTCGAGCGCCCGCCGGTACGGGGAGCACCACACCAGCTCCGGCGCCTCGCCCGCCGGCAGCCGCGCCAGCATCGCGCCGAGCGCCGCCGACTGGACCCGGCCCAGCTCGCTCAGGCCCACCTCGTCGTCGCCGCGCGCGTACACCAGAGGGCGATCCCCCGCGAGGCGGTAGGCGACGTTGGCCTCGCTCTCGCCGTGCCGCACCGCGATGATGCGCCGTAGCCCCATGGCTCCCATCTTGTCAGACCGTCGCACCCAAATTACGGTCAAGACCGTTATAAATCTTTTCTGGAGATCATATGCGTGTCATCCTCGGCGCGCTCGGCCTGCTCAACCCCGCCACCGGCGAGACCCGCCCCCGGGCCGGTCAGGGGCGGTAGCGGAACAGGTTCGCGCCCTCGGCGAAGTAGACGTCCCCCGGCCGGTGAACGGCATGCCGGTCGGTGTGACGCTCCTGGTACGGGGGGTCGTACCTGACCAGCCCCCCGCCTTTACAAAGTAGATCCGACCTTGGTCGTCCGGCGGCGAGACGTCGAGGCCGTGGACCGCGTCCAGAGGCGACCGGGCGGCCGAGATCGGCGACGCCGCCGTCCCGGGTCCAGCGGTAGAGCCGGCCGTCTCCGTACGTGCCCGCGTAGACGCTGCCGTCGGGCGTGGCGTCGACGGCCCACGCCCCCTCCGCGCCCGACCTCGCCCCCGGCCGGGCGGCTCAGGGGCGCAGCACTTTGGCCAGGGCTTCGGCGATGTCGGCGGCCCCGGCCGGGTCGTCCATGAGCATCGACTGCCGCACCCACACCACGTTCGTGGCGGCCTCCTCGGCGACCGGGCACGGCTCGGCCCTGGCGCCCGCCTCCGTGAGCGCCGTCATCGTGCCGAGCGGCGGGTACCCGGCGTCCAGCGGCACCCCTTCGGCGGCCATGGCCTTCAGCAGGAAGTCGCGTTCGACGGGGGCGCCGATCCGCAGCATGACCAGGTGCCGCGAGTCCCGCGTCGTGCCCGGCGGGGATCCCAGCATCGTCACCGGCAGCCCGGCCAGCTCGCGTTCGAGCGCGGCGCAGAAGGTCGCGCGGCGGGCGAGCTCGCCGTCCAGGCGGTCCAGCCACGGCAGCAGGAGCGCGGCCTGGATCTCCGTGAGCCGCAGGTTCCAGCCGACCGAAGGATGGCCGTACCACTGGCCGCCGCGACGGCGGCCCACGTTGCACACCGACCAGATCTTCTCGTGCACGCTCTCGTCCCGGCAGACGACCAGCCCGCCCTCTCCCGCCGTCATCGCCTTGCTCGACTGGAAGCTGAACACGCCCGCGTCGCCCAGCCCGCCCACCGGCCGGCCCTGGTAGGCGGCGCCGTGGGCCTGGGCCGCGTCCTCCACGACCGCGAGGCCGTGACGGGCGGCCAGGCCGGTGATCGGGTCCATGTCCGCGGGGCTGCCGGCGAGATGGACGGGCATGACGGCCGCCGTCCGGGGGGTGAGCGCCCGTCGTACGGCGTCCGCCGACAGGTGGAGGTGGGCCGGATCCACGTCCACGATCACCGGGACGGCGCCCGCGAGCAGCACGGCCGTGGCCGAGGCGACGAAGGTGTAGGCGGGCACCACGACCTCGTCACCGGCGCCCACGCCCAGGCCCTTGAGGGCGGCGAACAGGCCCAGCGTCGCGTTGCCGACGGCGACCCCGTACGGGACGGCGCAGGCGCGGGCGAACGCGGCGGTCAGGTCCGCGACCGCGGCGCCGCCCTGGGTGGCCCCCCACCGCCCGCTCTCCAGCACCTCCATCACGAGCCGGCGCTGCGCCGGGTCGAGGGGCGGCGGCCAGGACGGCCACGGGGTGGCGCGGACCGGGGTGCCGCCGTGCAGGGCGAGCGTCATGGGAGTCCCTTCTTCGACAGCCGGACTTCGGCAGGATGTCCTGCGCCGGACTCCGGTCGGAGGGGTTCAGGAGCCGGCTCCGCAGGCGGGCTTGAGGAGGTGGGCTTCAGGGTGCGGCCTTCAGGAGACCGGGCTTCAGGAGACCGGGCTTCAGGAGGGCAGGTTCAGGAGGCGGGCGAGGTTGGCGCCCTGGATGAGGGTGCGGGCGGCGGGGGCGAGGGGGGCCAGGGCGAGGCGGCCGTAGCCGATCCTGAGGTCGAGGAAGCACGCGTCCGAGCCGAACACCACCCGCTCGGGCCCTGCCAGCTCCGCCAGCCGGGCGATCCAGCGGCCGGTCGACTTGGAGCCGCACACCTCCAGGTACACGTTCGGGTGGTCGGCCACCAGCCGGGCGGCGCGGGCGAACCCGTACGGCCACAGGCCGGTGTGTCCCATGAGGATCGGCACGCCGGGATGCCGGGCGGCCACGGTGGCGAACTGTTCAGGGTCGCTCCACGGCGAGCCGGTCTGGCCGTGGGCGAGCACCGGCAGGCCGAGCTCCCAGGCCGGGTCGTACCGGGGGTCGTCGAGGCGGCAGTGGTGGACGTCGGGGTGGAGCTTGACTCCCCACACGCCGTCACGGGTGAGGGGCGTGCGGTGGTGCGGGTTGTGGACCTGCCAGACGCCGAACCGGCCGGGGTGCCGTTCGGCGATCTCGCGGGCCAGCCGGTTGCCGCGTTCGGCGTCGGGGCCGACGGCGAGCAGGTGGCTGATGCCCATGGCGGTGACGCCGATCCGGTCCATGGTGGCGACCAGGCCTTCGGCGGTGGGGTCGGGGATGAGGAAGTCGGGCCAGGCGCCGACGTGACCGTGCGCGTCGAGGATCATGAGCGGCCTCCGAGCAGCCTTTCCAGGGAGCCCGCCGCGATCAGGGCGGTCTCCTCCGGGGTCAGGTCGAGGTGGTCCAGCAGGAAGCGCGGGCCGCAGTCGTCGGCCACCGGGGCTCCGGTGCCGAACACCAGCCGTTCCGCGCCGAACCGCTCGGCCAGCCACTCCACGCCGCCCTGGGTGTTGACGGTGCCGATCTCCACCCAGACGCCCGGCGCCTCGGCCATCAGCTCGGCCAGGGCGCGCAGGCGTCGGTAGCCGGGGTTCAGCACGAGGATCCGCAGGCCGGGCAGCCGCTCGGCGAGCGTGCGGAGCTGCCCGGTGGACGTCTCCTCCAGGTCGACCGCGACGACCGGCCCCGTTCCCGCGCCAGTGCGGGCACCCGTGCCGGCGTCCCTCGGGCCCGGCCCGACGTCCGGCCCGACGTCCGGCCCGACAGCCGGACCGACAGCCGGACCGACAGCCGGACCGGTGTACGGTCCCGGGGCCGGATCGGCGAGGGCGGTGAGCCAGCGCAGGGCGGCCGGGCCTGTCAGGTCGAAGCGGTGGCGCTCCGGGCAGAGCCGCACCATGCGCGCCCCCCACGCCCGCACGGCGTCCGGGGTGGCGGGCGCGCACGCCCCCGGCACTCCCGGCACCACGACGGGCACCGGGACGAGCCGGGGGTCGCCGAGCGCGAAGAGGGCGTCGTTGCCCGCCTCCGCGTCGGAGTAGAGGCTGAGGCTGTGCGTCACCAGCGCTCTGGCGATGCCCAGGCGGTCCAGGTCGGGCGTCGGGTCCACCGGCAGGTCGTCGAACGGCACGGGGCCGACCAGCCGGTGGGCGTCCACGATCAATTTCGGCACAGACCGAAACCTAGGCTCCGGGTGCGGGAATCGTCAAGGGCGGGCAGCCCGGGTCCAGCCGGATCCGCGCCAGGTCACGGCCCACGATCGCCCAGGCGTTCCAGGAGCCGGGCTCGAAGTGCAGCTGCGGGTTGGTGAACCATTCGTCGCCCAGGCCGGTGGCGAGCAGCGTGGCGCCCCGCTCGGCGTCCAGCTCGTAGGCGTTGCCGCCCTCGCGGAACACCGAGGCGAAGACCCGGCCGCGGTGCACGGTCAGCTCGCCGTACCCGGACAGCCTGCCCTGCTGGACGACCTGCCGGGTGGCGAGGTCCAGGGCGATCCAGGATCCGGAGTCACGCTTGTACGACGCGTACAGGAGCCCGTCGTGCACCTTGACGTCCTGGAACGTGCGGTGGCCGGGCATCGGGTCGGCCTGCCAGAGCACGGTGCGGGTACGCAGGTCGAAGGCGGCGATGGAGGCGGTCGGCGCGCTGGTCCCGAACACGTCGCCCGCCAGGTACACCACGCCGTTCTTCTCGTCGAGGGACAGGCTCATGAGGTTCTGGCCGGGGATGACGTTCTGGTACACGTCCACCTTGCCGGTGCGGGGGTCCACGACGGACAGCGCGCCGGGGACGCTCGCCGACAGCGTCGAGGTGGCGACCAGGAGCTTGTCGGAGCGGGGGTCGTACTCGATGTCCCACGGCCGCTTCTGGTCGTGACCGAGGTGGCCGACGCTGCGCACCTCGTCGGTGCGGACGTCGACGGAGATGATCTCGCCGGTGGGGTACATGGCGGCATAGATCTTGTTCCCGTGCCGGACCAGGTCCTTGGGCTCGCCCGTGACGCGGATCCTGCGCTGCTCGCCGGTGCGCAGGTCGCGGACGTCCAGCGCGAAGTGGCCGCCGCGGTAGACGGCGCGGCCGGGGACGACCAGCATGCTCTGCGTCCGGTCGGCGCCGACCGGCATGCCCGCGTCGATCAGGTCGGTGAACTCGGCGGTGCCGGCGCGCGTGTCCAGCTCCCACAGCGCGCCGCTGCCCGCGAAGGCCAGCAGGGTGTCCTGGCCGGTCACGTGGAGCAGGCGGGTCTCGTCCTCGTAGGACGGCGGGGCGGCCACCCGGGTCAGCGCGGTGTCGCCGGTCCGGTAGCGGTAGACGGTGCCGTCGGGGCGGGAGGCGGTGTAGACGGAGCCGTCGCCGGCGGGCGTCACCGCGTCCAGCAGCCCGGACCCGACCGTGACCCGGCGCAGGTCCGAGCCGTCCTTGCGGACGTCGATCAGCTCGCCTCCTGCGACCGCCACGACCCGGTCGCCGTTGACCGTGACCGCGCCGAACGCCGCGTCGGCGGTGGCGAGCTGCGTGATGGCGCCGCTGACGCGGTCGATCCGCATGAGGAGCTTCTTCTCCAGCAGACCGGCGTAGACGTAGCGGTCGTCGGCGGCCACCGCGCGGACGTAGTGCTCGCCGGAGGCCAGCACGCCGAACCTGCGGACGGCGCCGGTGCCCGGGACGTACTCCCACACCCGGCCGTCGGAGGAGGTGCCGGCGTAGAGCGTGCCGTCGGGGGCCGCGGCCAGGCTCCACACGAAGCCGCCGGCCGCGCCGAAGGAGTGCAGGTGCGCCACCTGTCCGGTGGCGATGTCGAAGCTGTACAGGTCGGGGACCGGGTACGTGCCGACGTACACCTTGCCGCCGGACACGGCGACGGCCCAGCCGCCCTCGGGCTCGCCCGTGGCGGGGCCGTCGGGCAGCGTGACGCTCCTGAGGACCTTGCGGGTGGTCAGGTCGAGCTCGGCCAGCACCGGCGGCTTGGGGCCGCGGCTGACGAGGTAGGCGCGGCCGTCGTGGACGGCGGCGCCGACGATGGCGGCCGTCAGCGAGGAGGGCCCGTACGTGGTGACCGCCGGGTCGCCGCAGCGCGACGGCGCGGCGGCTGCGGGGGCGGCTGCTGGCGCGGCGGCCAAGGCGGGGGCCGCCGGGGAGACGAGTGCGGGGAGTAGACCCGTCATCACGACGAGCAGGGATCGGAGCATGCCAGGACCTCGTTCATTGGTGCCTGATTTTGGCCCAGACCGTAACCTTATGAGCACGGATTCGTCAATGGCATGATGACGCGCATGACGATTGAGGAGGGGACCGCTATGGCTTTCGACGCGTGGCGTCTGATCGGCGGGCTGGAGGTGACGCTGGACGTGGACGTGCTCGTCGGAGCCTATCCCGACCGGGACGGGCCGCCCGGCGCGCCCGAGGCGGTGGGCGGCCTGCTGGCCGGGCACCGCACCGCGACCGGCGCGGTGGCGAGCCTGCGGGCGGCCCTGTTCGACATGCGGTCGGGCAACGACGAGGTGCTGGCCCTGCGCGGCGACCCCCGCTGGCTGCCCGTCGGCACGGTGGACCTGCGCGACCCGATCGGCGCGGCCCGCGAGCTCGACCGGCTGGCGGGCGCGGGGGTGACGGCGGTGCGGCTGTTCCCGGACGAGCAGGGCGTCGAGGCGTCGTTCCCGTCGGTCCGGCACGTCGCCCGGCGGGCCGCCGCGCTCGGGCTGCCGGTGCTGACCGGCGGGGACGTGCGCCGTTTCTGGCAGCCGTTCGCCGGGCTCGGCGCCCGGGTCGTCTTCCTCGACACGCACTTCTACCACCTGGGCGACTTCCTGGTGGCGGCGCTGGAGGAGCCCGGGTTCCACACCTCGACGCGGCTGCTCAACTCCCCCGACGCGCTGGAGACGGTCGCCGCCGAGGTCGGCGCGGAGCGGCTGCTGCACGGCACCCGCGCGCCGCACTACGAGCCGATCGTGCCGCTGCTCCGGCTGGCGACGAGCGGGCTGGGGCCGGACGAGGTCGCGGCGGTGGCCGGGGGCAACGCGAGGAGGCTGCTTTCATGATCATCGACGTGCACGCGCACTGGGGGCCGTGGTTCTTCACCATGGACGTGGCCGCGGCGAGCCTGGCCACCATGGACCGCTACGGCATCGGCAAGGCGATCGTCTCGGCCACCGAGGCGGTGATCTACGACGCCCCGGCGGGCAACCGGGCGCTGGCCGAGGTGCTCGACGGGCAGGACCGGCTGTACGGGTACGTCACCGTCAACCCGCGCCGGCTCGGCGAGGCGGCACGGGACCTGCGGGAGCTGACCGGCCCGTGGGTGGGGGTCAAGATCCATACGGACTACACGGGGTCGCCGGTGACCTCGCCGCGGCTGCGGGCCGCGCTGGAGCTGGCCGCGGAGGCGGGCCTGCCGGCGCTGGTGCACACCTGGGGCGCCTCGGTCCTGGACCTGGCCCAGGTGTGCCTGGACATCCCGGGGCTGCGGGTCGTCGCCGGGCACATGGGCGCCGACGGCCACCGCTACGCCGTCGAGGCCGCGAACGCCTGCGACCGCCTCTACCTGGAGCCCTGCTGGTCGCACGCCCCGGCCGGCCGGATCGCCGAGGTGGTGGCGGCGGTGCCGGACCGGCAGTTGCTGTTCGGCACCGACGCGACGCTGATCGACCCGTCGTCGGCGTTCGGCGCGGTCGCCGCGGCCGGGCTGACCGGCGGGACGGCCGAGCGGGTCGCCTGGCGTAACGCCGCGGAGCTGTTCGGAATCTAGACATTACGGCCTAGCCCGTTATAGCGTGCGGTCACCATTGACCAGGGAGCCGCACATGATTGCCCGCCGTCGATTCCTGCAGGCGGCCGCCGCGTCCACGGTGGCCGCCACCCTGCCCGCCACCCTGCCCGCCACCCTGCCCGCAGCCCTGCCCGCCGCACCCGCCCACGCCGCACCCGCCCCCGAGGGCACCCTCACCGAGCTGGGCCCCGCCAGCGTCGCCAGCCCTCTCGGCAACGCCGAGATCGTCGGCGGCGTGCTCTACGCCGGATCACGCGGGCTGTCGCCCAACGTGGTCGGCGCGTACGACCTCACCCAGGATTCGGTCACCACCCATTTCGACATCCCCACCGGCATCGGGGTGTGGGCGATGTGCGCGGCCGGCACCGACGTCTACGTCGGCACCCACTCCAGGTCCGACCTGTACAAGCTCGACACCGTGGCGGCCACGCTGACCAAGGTCGCGTCGGTGCCCGACCAGTTCATCTGGACCCTGGCCGCCTCCCCCGACGGCAAGGTCTACATGGGCACCTCGGAGCCGGGCAAGGTCAAGGAGTACGACCCGGCCACCGGCGCCGTGCGCGACCTGGACGAGGCCGTGCCCGGCGAGCCGTACGTGCGCGCGGTCCAGGCCGACGACCGCTACGTCTACGCGGGCGTCGGCGCCAACGCGCACCTCATCGCCATCGACCGGGCCACCGGCGAGCGGCGCGACCTGCTGCCGCCCGAGCTGGCCGACCGCGACTGGGTGTCCAGCATGCACATCTCCGGCACCCACATCGCCGGCGGCATGAACTCCCTGGCCGAGCTGATCATCCTCAGCAAGACCGACCCGTCCGATTACAAGGTCGTCAAGGCCACCGCGCCGGGCGAGAAGTACATCGTCTCGGTGCTGATCCACGGCGACCACGTGTACTTCGCCGGCCGCCCCTCGGGCACCTTCTACCGCTGCCGGCTGGACACCGGCGAGCTGGAGGTGCTCGGCGTGCCGTACTTCGAGGCCGCCACCCACCGCATCCTCGCCCACGAGGGCAAGATCTACGGTGTGCAGGACAACGCGGTGTTCGTCTACGACCCGGCCACCGGCGCCATCGACTACCGCAACCTGGTGCAGCGCGGGTTCAGGGCCGCGGCCGAGCAGCCGATGTCCGTGCACAGCGACGGCGAGCGCGTCTACGTGGGCGGCAAGAGCGGCGCCGACATCCACGAGCCGGCCACGGGCGAGGTCACCAGGCTCGCCATCCCGGGCGAGCCGAAGACCATGCTCACCCTGGGCGGCACCACCTATCTCGGCGTCTACACCCAGGCCGCGCTCTACGCGCACCGCCCCGGCGAGGCCGAGGCCGAGCTGCTCCTGCGCGCGGGCAACCAGCAGGACCGCCCGCGCGACCTGGCCTACGACGCCAGGACGGGCCTGATCGTGATGCCCTCCCAGCCGGAACCCGGCCACATGAACGGCGCCCTGACCCTCTACTCCCGCCGCACCGGCCGGTTCACCGTCCAGCGGCCCATCATCGAACGCCAGACCGTCTACTCGGTCGCCACCCGGCACGGCACCGCCTACCTCGGCACCCTGATCCAGGAGGGCCTCGGGCTGCCCCCAGTCACCACCACGGCCCGCCTGGCCGCCTACGACCTCGTCCGGCGCAAGCTCCTGTGGGAGCTGGAGCCGCTGCCGGGCGCCCGGTCGATCATCTCGCTCTCGCTCGGCGCCCTGCACCTGTACGGCATCTCCAGCACGGGCGAGGTGTTCGAGTTCGACCTGCTGCGCAAGAAGGTCACCAGGACGCTGACGGTCAGCACCCATCGTGGCAGCGACCTGCACGTCGTCGGCCGGGTGGCCTACTGCACGGACGGCGACAAGGTGTACAAGATCGACCTGGTCACGTTCACCGCCGAGCCGATCGCCGAGGGCCTGGCCGGGGAGTGGTTCGGCGGCGAGCCGAAGCTGGCCCTGGATCCCTCGCGCAAGGCGCTGTTCGGGCTGAAGGGCCGCAACCTGGTCCGGATCGCCATCTCCGGCCGCCGGTGACCCTGGGGTTTCGGATGATCCACGGGTGATAGGACGAGGGGATGCGATATCCATCCCCTTTGCGGCCCGGTGACCGGATCGGCGTCACCTCCTCGTCCAGCGGCGTCGACAAGACCCTGCACGACCGGCTCCGGGTCGCGATCCGTACCGTCGAGGCGCGCGGCTACGAGGTGGTCGTGGGCGACTGCATGGACGGGGCCGGCCACGTCAGCGCGCCCGCCGCCGAGCGGGCGCGCGAGCTGACGGGCATGCTCACCGACCCCTCGATCAGGGCCGTGGTGCCGCCGTGGGGCGGGGAGACCGCGATCGACGTGCTACCGCTGCTCGACTGGGACGCGCTGCGCGCGGCGGAGCCGACCTGGATGGTGGGCTACTCCGACCTGTCGACGATCATCACCCCGCTGACCCTGCTGACCGGCGTGGCGACGATCCACGGCAACAACCTCATGGACACGCCGTACCGGGTCCCGGACGGGCTGCTCGGCTGGCTCGACATCGTGGCGCTGCCGCCCGGCGCCGCGTTCACCCAGACGCCGCCGGGCCGCTACCGCGCGCAGGGCTTCGACGAGTGGCAGACCTTCCCTGAGGCGGACGAGTTCACCCTCGACACGCCCGGCGGCTGGACCCGGCTGGACGGCGACGGCCCGGTGCGGGCCGAGGGCCGCCTGATCGGCGGCTGTGTCGAGACGCTGTGCAACATCGCGGGGACGCGGTACGCCGACACCTCGTCCCTGGCCGCCGACGGGCTCGTGGTGTACGTCGAGGCGGCCGAGCACGACGCCGGCACCATCTGCCGCAACCTGCACGGGATGCGCCTGGCCGGGTTCTTCGACGGCGCCACCGCGATCCTGGCCGGCCGCACCCGTGCCCCCGGGCTGCTCACGCTCTCCCAGCACGAGGCGGTGCTCGACGCGCTCGGCGGGCTCGGCGTGCCGATCCTCGCCGACGTCGAGTGCGGCCACGTCCCGCCGTACCTGCCACTGGTCAACGGCGCCCGCGCGCTGGTCTCGTACGACGACGGGCGCGGCGAGGTCACCCAGACGCTGGCGTGACGCGTGCTAGCTGTCCGGTTCGCCCGCCGGTGGTCCGGCAGAGCGGAGTACGGTCCCGCGCTCGCCGGCCGGCAGGGGCGGGCCGTACGGGTCGAAGGCGTGGCTCGCGGGGATGCGGCCCTCGGCGGCGGCGAGCCAGAGCATGCGCTGGACGTAGCCCTCCATGGGGTCGGTGAACGTGGCCGTCGCCAGGCGGTCCAGGCGGGACGAGGCGTCCCGGAACGCGCGCAGATCGGAACCGGCGAAGGCGCGCAGCACGCCCGCGGTCAGCTCGACGTGGGCGGCGGCGATGCCGACCAGGGCCGCCTCGGCGCCCCACAGGAGGGAGGGGGCGAACATGCGGTCCTCGCCGGTGATCGCCAGCCTGCCCGCGTCGCGGGTGAGGGTGAGGGCGAGCTGGCAGCCCATCGCGTCCGAG
This sequence comes from Nonomuraea sp. CA-218870, assembly GCF_050936535.1. Classification (NCBI taxonomy): domain Bacteria; kingdom Bacillati; phylum Actinomycetota; class Actinomycetes; order Streptosporangiales; family Streptosporangiaceae; genus Nonomuraea; species Nonomuraea sp. CA-218870. The sequence goes on from NZ_JBNJMN010000001.1 coordinate 5,641,110, forward strand.
AGCAGGGCCGTCTTGAGGCCCGCCACGCCCGGGTGGGCGAGGAGGTCGCGCATCGCCCCGGGCGGGCAGGGCCGGGTGTAGAGGTCGAAGGCGATCATCGGCAGGCCCGCCTCGCGCCAGACCGTTTCGTGCCAGGCGAGCCTGTCACCCGGCGGCGGGAACACCAGGACCCCGGCCGCGCCCAGCTCCGCGGCGGTCCGCGCCTCCCCGGCGGCGCTCCCCGCGGTTCCGCCGGCGGCGCCGCCCACTCCCACCAGGACCGGCACCCCGGTGGCGACCGCGCGCCCGATCACCGCGGCGCGGACGTCCGGCGCGAGGAAGGGGCCACGGCCTGTATGGGCGAGGACCGCCAGCGCGTCCGCGCCGTCGGCCACGAGGGAGTCCAGGTAGCGGCCGGCCACGTCCGGGTCCACCTCGCCCGACGCGGTCATGGGGGTGGCCGCGGCGGCGATCAGCGCGCCACGGAGACGGTCGCGGAGGGTTTGGGCCAAAATGTGCACATATCTGAGCCTATTTGAACCCGGTCATCGCGATGCTGTTCACCAGATACCGCTGCAGCAGGAAGAACACCAGCAGGCACGGGACCACCGAGACCGTCGCCGACGCCATGAGCATCGACAGCTGCATCTCCTCGGTGCGCAGCGTGGTCAGCCCCACGGTCAGCGTCCGGGTGGCGTCGCTCTGGCCGACGACCAGCGGCCAGAGGAAGTCGTTCCAGTGCCACAGGAACACGAACACGCCCAGCGTGGCCATGATCGGCCGGGTCAGCGGGACCACGATCGTGAGATAGACCCGCAGCTCGGACGCCCCGTCGACCTTGGCCGCTTCGAACAGCTCGTCCGGCAGCCCCAGGATGAACTGCCGCATCAGGAAGACCGCCTGCGAGTTGGCCAGCGTCGGGACGATCAGCCCCCAGAACGTGTCCACCCCGTCCAGGCTGTTGACCAGCACGAACGTCGGGATGAGCGTGGCCTGGAACGGCACCATCATGGTCGCCAGGAACGTCCAGAACATCACGTCGCGGCCGGGGAAGCGCTTCTTGGCGAACGCGTACCCGGCCATCGACGCGGTGAGCAGGATGACCACCACCGACACGACGGAGTAGACGAGCGAGTTGACCGTCCACTCCACGAACCCGGACGCCGACAGCACCCTGGTCAGGTTGTCCAGCGTCAGCGTCTCCGGCCACTGGGCGGGCAGCGTCGGCCGGCCGGCCGGTGTCAGCGCCACGACCAGCATGGCCAGGAACGGCGCGAGGGTCAGCAGCGACAGCACGGCCAGCAGCGCGGCGAGCGGCCACCGGGCCCGGCGGCGCGGCGCCCGTCCGGCGGCCCGGTCGCGGTCGAGCAGCCTGGACGGCGGCCTGGATGCGGTGAGCGTCATGTGTTCCCCCGGTCCAGGAAGCGGCGCTGGATCAGCGACACGGCCAGCACGATCACGAACAGCACCACGCCCCAGGTGGCGGCGTAGCCGAAGTCGAACGAGCGGAAGCCGTGCTCGTAGATGCCGTAGATGAGCGTGTACGTGGCCCGCGCCGGGCCGCCGCCGGTCATCACGTAGATGGTGTCGAACACCTGGAAGGCGCCGATCGTCTCGATCACCAGGACGAAGAAGATCGTCGGCTTGAGCAGCGGCAGCGTGATCCGGCGGAACTTCTGCCAGGGCCCGGCCCCGTCGACCGTGGCCGCCTCCAGGTAACTGGCCGGAATCGCCTTGAGCCCGGCCAGCAGGATCAGCATCGAGTAGCCGAACCCCTTCCACACCGACACCACGGCCAGCGCGGGAAGCACCAGCGACGCCTCTTCCAGGAACGCCACCGGGCCGAGGCCCAGCTTGCCGATCAGGCCGTTGATCAGCCCGTCGAACTCGTAGATCCAGCGCCAGATGATGCCCGCCAGCACGAAGCTGGTCACGTACGGCAGGAAGAGCATGCCGCGGAACAGGCCGCGCATGAACACCACCTGGTTGAGCAGCAGCGCGGTGCCGAGCGCCACCAGGAGGGTGAGCGGCACGTAGATCGCCGCGTACACCAGCGAGACCCGCAGGCTGCGCCAGAAGTTGACGTCGCCGAGGAGCCTGGCGTAGTTGTCCGCGCCGACGAAGCTCCATTCGCCGCTGATGTTCCAGTTCGTCAGGCTCATGCCCGCCGCCCCCAGGGAGGGGAAGATCCGGAAGATCAGGAAGAGCACGAGCATGGGCAGCACGAACAGCAGCCCGGTGACCGGGTCACGCAGACGATGACGCACGGCGTTCCTTTCTCTTCAGCCGCCGTTGGCCGGCGGCTCTGTCAGCCGCCGTTGGCCAGCAGCGCGTCGGCCTCCTCGGCCGCCGCGTCGAGGGCCTCCTTGGCGCTCGCCTGGCCGAGCAGGGCCGCCTGGATGTGCGGCGCGATGAGGCTCATGACCTGGCGGGCCTGGGGGTGGGTGTCACCGGGGAAGGCGTACTCCAGGGACTTGGCGAACTCCTTGGCCTGCTCCGACTGGTCCGGGACCGTGACGTCGGTGCGGGCCGGGAAGAAGCCGGACTCCTTGGCCAGCTCGCCGGTGACCTCGGGCGAGGCGAGGTGTGTCGCCAGTTTCTTGGCGGCGTCCTTGTTCTCCGAGTGCTTGGCGAGCACGACCCCGCCGGGGATGCCGAACGCGACCCGCTTGGCGCCTTCCAGCGGCAGGCCGATGCCGACGTTCTCCTCGCCGATGGCGGCGCCGAGCTGGACGGCCTGCCCGGCGGTGGCGGCGTGGTACATGGCGGTCCTGCCCGCCGCGAGCGGGCCGCCCTCGATGTCGTTGCCCTTGCTGGCGGCGTTCTCCGGCAGGCCGCCGGCGGCCTTGAGGTCGAGCAGGAGCTGCAGGCTCGCCACGCCCTCGGGGCCGTTGAAGGCGACGCTCTTGCCGTCGGCGGCGAACACGGTGCCGCCGTTGGCCCACAGCAGCGGGTAGAAGCTCTGGTTCAGGCTGACCTCGGGCTTGCCCGGGTAGTCCAGGATGGCGACCTTGTTCGCGGCCAGCTTGGGGGCGGCCGCCTTCAGCTCGTCCAGCGTCTCGGGGACCTTCTCCACGCCCGCGTCGGCGAACAGCTTCTTGTTGTAGAGGGGGGCGGTGATCGTCTGGTAGATCGGGACGCCGTAGAGCTTGCCGTCCACGGTCAGCGCGGTGAGCGAGCTGGGCAGGTAGGAGCCCTTGGCGTCGGCCACCACGTCGTCGACCGGCTCGATCGTGCCCTGCTGGGCGTACTGCGGGATCTGGTCGGGGCCGAGTACGACCAGGTCGAAGCCCTTCCTGGAGACCAGGGCCGTGGTGACCTTCTCCTGGCGGCCCTCCCAGGGCTGCTGGTCGACGACGACGTCGACCGCCGGGTTCTTCGCCTCGAAGTCCTTCTCGACCTTCTGCCAGAAGGCCTGGCTCTTGGCCTGGTCACCGATGACCGGGTACATCCACAGCGTCACCGTGCTCTTGTCCGAACCGCTGGACGATCCACACCCCGCGGCGGCGATGCTCAGCGCGAGCGCGACGCCCAGAGTCGCTGTCTTCCTCATCGGCGGAACCCTTTCCCTTAATACCGGTCCTGACCGAAACCTAGTAACGCGCGCTTCGCGGGTCAATGCCCGATACCCGACCGTGACGCGGACGCCGCCATCTCGCGCGCGATGAAGCGGACGTGTTCGGAGGTGTAGTTCTCGTTCCAGTCGATGACCAGCAAGGTCTCGGCGACCATCCGCTCGGCCTCCGGGCAGGCGTGGAAGGTGTGATCCCGCACAGGGTAGCGAGACGTCCCGTATATCGGTCCTTGCCATACCGGGGCGCGGTGCAGCGGCTCCTCCAGATATCCGGCCCGCGCCGGTATCCCGGCCGCCCGCAGCCGCCCCGCCAGCTCCGCCGCGCCGCCGCCGGGCAGCACCACGGGGAAGAGCCACCACGAGTGGCCCTCCGGGCGCGGCAGCCGCACGCCGGGGATCCCCCGCAGGGCTTCCAGGAGCTGTACGGCCGTGCGGCGGCGGCCGGCCACCACCCCCGGCAGCTTGGCCAACTGGGCCCGCGCGACGGCGGCCTGCAGCTCGGTCATGCGGTAGTTCAGGCCGAAGGTGGCGTGCGAGCGGCCGGCCGCGCGGTCCCAGCCCTTGTCCGAGAACAGCCGCATCCGGTGGGCCAGCTCGTCGTCGCCCGTCAGCGCGAGACCGCCGTCGCCGCAGGTGATGTGCTTCCACTGCTGCAGGCTCAGGCAGGCGACGTCGCCCACCGTCCCGGCCGGCCGCACCCCGGCCCCGCCGCCGTCCGCATCCGCACCGGCCTGATCCGTACCGTCCGAGCGGGCGGCCAGAGGCGGCAACTCGGTGAGCCAGGCCTGGGCGCAGTCCTCGATGAGCGCGAGCCCGTGCGCGTCCGCCAGGGCGCGCAGCTCGTCCACCCGCGCCGGCGCGCCGAACAGGTGCACCGCCATGATGGCCCGCGTGCGCGGCCCGATGAGCGCCGCGACGGCGGCCGGGTCGAGATTGCCGTCCGACGGATCGACGTCGGCGAAGACAGGGACCGCGTTCTGCGCCAAGATGGGGGCCACAGTGCCGAAGTCCGTGATCGGCGTCGTGATGATCTCGTCGCCGGGGTCGGGCGCGGCGGCCACGACGGCGAGATGGAGGGCGGCGGTGCCCGAGCTGCACGCGACCGCGTGGCGCACACCGTGCAGCTCGGCGATCTCGCGTTCGAGCGCCCGGGCCTCGGTGCCCCAGACGGAGTTGAGCATGCCCGAGCGGATCACCCGCTCCAGGGCGGCGACCTCCTCGTCGCCGAGCGTGCGGCCGTCCGGCTCCGCCATGGACGGGAACTTCATGAAGCACCTCACAGGATACGATTGCGGCCTTGACCGTAATGAAGGAAAAGGAGGACGCGGGTGGCGATCGTCATCGGTGTCGTCGGCCCGCACGACCTGGTCGACCAGGTCGCGGCCACCTGCGAGGAGCAGCCGGGCCTCAACGCCCTGCGGCTGGACTACGACCACGAGTCCCAGGCGCCCGCGATCGTGGAGGCGCACACCTCCGCCGTCGAGGGCTGGCTGTTCACCGGCATCGTGCCGTACATGCTCTCGCGCGACGCCGAGGCGCTCTCCCGCCCCGCCGCGTTCGTCGACTACACGGGCGCGACGCTGCTCAGCGCCCTGGTACGGCTCCAGCACGAGGGCGCGGACGTGACCCGGCTGTCGATCGACACGCTGCCGGCCGCCGACGTCACCGCCACCTTCGCCGAGGCGGGGCTGCCCACCGACGAGCTGCGCACGCTCCCCTACCGGCCGGAGATGACCTCGAAGAAGGCCGTCGCCTTCCACCGGCGCGGCCCCGCGCACCCGGTGATCACCTGCCTGAGCTCGGTTCACGAGGCGCTCCGCGGCGACATGCACGTGCTGCGGCTGGCCCCCTCGACGTACTCGGTGCGGGTGGCGCTGCGCCAGCTCCTGCTGACCGCGGAGGGCCAGGCCCAGGAGGACGCGCAGATCGCGCTCGGCCTGATCGAGGTGGAGAACGACGAGGGCCTGCTGCGCGAGGCCGCCGCGCTGGGCGGCACCGTGGCCGCCTTCCGCGGCGGCACGCATCTGCTGGTCACCACCCGCGGTCCGCTGCACGACGCCACGGTCGGCTTCACCGGGCTGCCGCTGCTGGCCCGCCTGGCCGCCCAGAACCGGGTGGTACGCGTCGGTTTCGGCCTGGGCCGCAGCGCCGCCGAGGCGGAGAGCCTGGCCCGCCGCGCGCTCTCCCGCGCCCGCCGCATCGGCGACGTCGCGGCGGTCCTGTCGCTGCGCGCCGACACCGACATCGTGCTGGAGTCGGTCCCCGCCGGGCCGGCCGGCGAGCAGAACCTGTCGGTCATCGCCCGCCGCGTCGGCCTGTCGGTGCCCACGCTGGAGAAGCTCCTGGAGGCGCGCCGGGCGGCCGGCGACGAGCCGCTGACGACCCGGGAGATCGCCGACCGGCTCGCCGTGCAGCAGCGCACCGCCCGCCGCATGCTCCACCGCCTGGAGCTGGCCGGCCTCGCCGAACGCACCGGCAACCTGACCAGCGGGTCCAGCGGGCGGCCGCTCACGCTGTACCGGCTGACGCTGTGACGGCCCGCGGCCGGCACCGGGGCCTGCGGCGCGCGGCCGCCACCGGGGAAGCGGCCGCCGACCGGCCCCGTCGCGCGAGACCCGCGAGACCATGGAGCCCTCAGGCCAGCCAGCGGCTCAGGCCCTCGGCGACGAAGTCGTCGTCCCTGAGCCAGGGGTAGGCCGCCCACACCCGGTCGATCTCCGCGAGCTGGCCGGGCGACAGGTCCTCGGCCGGGTCCAGGCACCAGCGCCCCGCCAGCAGTCCCTGGCGGCGCAGCACCTCGTGGATCCCCGGGATGCATCCGTGGAAGCCGTTCGCGGTGTCGAAGATGGCCGCGTTGGCGTCGGTGAGATGCCCGTCGAGGGTCAGCAGCCGCCGGACGGCCGAGTCGTCGCCCGCCCTGGCCCGCTTGGCCTCCTCCAGCAGCTCGACCGCGCGCCGCACCCAGACCGCCCACTGTCCGAGCAGGCCGCCGACGAACTCGACCTCCACCTCCCGCCCGTCCACGACCACCCGGTGCGGGGTGATCAGGTCGGCCAGGATGTGGTCGTCGTTGCCGGTGTAGAGAGCCACCTCGGACACCCGTCCGGCGCGCACGACGCCGTGCAGCACGTCGAGCGTGCGGTAGCGGTCGAACGGCGCGACCTTGACGCCCACCACCGACTCGACCGCCGCCAGCCGGGTCCAGAAGTCCCGCGACAGCGGCCGGCCGCCGACCGCGGGCTGCAGGTAGAAGCCGATCACCGGCAGCACCTCGCCCACCGCCCGCGCCCGCTCCACCAGCGCGTCCTCGCCGAGCTCGGCGTACGGGCTCAGCAGCGTCATGTGGTAGCCGAGCGACCGGGCCAGCTCGGCCTCGGCCACGGCCTGGGCGGTCGGGCCGGTGGCGCCCGCCACCAGCAGCACCTCGCGCGCCGACTCCCTGGCGGTTTCCGCGGCCAGCTCCAGTACGGGCGGCAGCAGGCCGGTGCCGTGGATGGCGAACTGCGTGGTGTGCACGCCCACCGCGAGGCCGCCCGCGCCGGCCTCCACGTAGTAGCGGGTCAGGGCGCGCTGGCGGCGCTCGTCGAGCACCCGGCCCTCGGTCAGCGCGAGCGGGTGCGCCGGAATGACCAGCCCGCGCCTGAACAGGTCGCGCGCGGACGTCTGCGCCTCTGGAACCGTGCCGAGCACGTGAGTCTCCCTCGTCATGTCGTTTCCGCCGGTCTCAGAAGCGGCCGTCGCGGCGTTCGAACCTGGTGGGCTTGCCCAGCAGCGGCCCGCCGCCGGCCACCCAGCCGGCGATGTGGTCGATCAGCTCCAGCGGCGTGATCTCGGGATAGCCGAACAGCCGATGACAGCGCGACGCGTCCGACAGCAGCGCCGTGGGCGCCTCCTCGCCGGTGAACACCGGGTCCACGCCCAGCCGCGCGCCCAGTTCCAGCGCGGCCCGCCGTACCGAGATCAGCTCGGGGCCCGTGACGTTGAGCACGTACGGCGGGGTGGCGGCGAGCGCCAGCGAGCGGAGCGTCACCTCGTTCGCGTACCCCTGCCACACCACGTTGACCTGGCCGGTGGTCAGGTCGACGGGCTCGCGGGCCAGGATCTTCTGCGCCAGGTCGACCAGCACGCCGTAGCGGAGCTCGACCGCGTAGTTGAGGCGGATCAGCGACATCGGGGTGCCGTGCAGCTCGGCGTGGTGCGCGAGCACCCGCTCACGCCCGAGGCAGCTCATCGCGTACTCGCCGACGGGACCGGCGGGGTCGTCCTCGACGCTGCCCCCGCTGGTGACGGGGACGAGCGGGTAGACGTTCCCGGTGGACAGGGCGGCGATCCGGCTGCCGCGGAACCGGTCGGCGACCCTGCCGGGCAGGTACGTGTTCGTGAACCAGGTGGCGTGCTCCCGCCCCTGGGTGCCGAACTTGGCGCCGACCAGGAACACCACGTTCGGCGCCTCGGGCAGCTCGCGCAGCGCCCGCTCGTCGGCCACGTCGGCGCTCACCACGGTGGCGCCCTCGCCGGCGAGCGCGTCGGCGAGGCCGGGTTCGGAGAAGCGGGAGACGGCGATGATCCGCCGGTCCCCCTTGGTGGCGTTCAGCGCCAGCCGCACCAGGCTGGGGCCGAGCTTGCCCCCGGCGCCGAGGATCATGATGTCGCCGTCGAGCGCGGCGAGGTCCGCCACGAGCCCGTCACTCGGCCGCGCCAGCCGCTCCTCGAGTTCCGCTGTGGTCCGCACCCGGGGTCCCCCTTGTCCGTTATTTACGGTCCAGACCGTAACCGGGAGGGACTCCCGCTGTCAACGGGCGGCCAGGTGTTCCCGCGCCGAGACCAGGACGTCGAGGATGGCCCGCGTCTCCGCCCACGGCACCGGACTCGGCGCGCCGCCCACCATCTCCAGGAACGCCTCGATCGTCCCCGCATACCCCAGACGCCCCACCGGGTCGTCACCGGGCTCGATCACCACCCGCTCGTCGCCGCCGCGCCGGTGCACGGTGACGGCGTACGACTCCTCGTCGCTCACCCCCAGGATCTCCACCACGCCCGTGACCCCGCTCCCCCACCGCAGCGCCAGAACCCCGGTGTCCTCCGACCGGAGCGTCCCGTAGTGCCGGGTCGCGCCGGCCGCCCCCGCCGGCCGCACGTCCGGGCCGAGCAGCGCCACCAGCAGCTCCACCCCGTGCACGCCCATCGTCACCAGCGTCCCGCCGCCTTCCGAGGGGGTGTCCTGCCAGGCGTTGTAGCCGGTCGCCCAGAGTCCCACGTCATGCCGTACGGTCGCGCGCACCGACAGCACCCCGTCCGGATCCGCCTTCCACCCGGCGAACGCCGGCGCGAACCGCAGCACCGACCCCGACATCACCCGGTCGTGGATCGGCAGCCGGTCCAGCCGGTCAAGCTGGTCGCGGGTGGCCGCGGCCGGCTTGTTCACGAAACACGCCGCCCCCGTCTCCAGCACCGCCGCGAGCGCCTCGGGCACCCGGGGATTCGGCACGGTCAGCACCACCCCGTCGGGCCCGCCCGCCAGCGCCTCCCCCAGGCTCGCCGCCACCCGCGCCCGCGGATGCTCCTCGGTGAACCTGCGCAGCCGCTCCCCGTCCGGCTCCCACACCACCAGCTCGGCGTGCTCGGCCAGGGTACGGGCGTCGGTGTAGGGATGGCTGGTGGCGAGCCCGGCGAGAGCGATGCGCACGATGTCCTCCGATGTCACATGTCACGAAACGCGCCCCATCATGACAGCCGCCGATTCCATGACACTGCGTACGCAAGCGGGTACGCTCGGATCTGCCGCCTCCTACGGGGGGAGGGGAAGTGAGCCCGGGTGGACCGCCGGACGACGGAAGCCCGGGCTTCGCGCTTTTCACCGCAGGTCGAGCTCACTGTGGCGACGCTCAAAGACCACGTCGAGCACCTGGTGGCCGCCCATCTCCCAGAGCAGGTGCTCCACACACTTGCGACGCGCCCGTTCCTGACGTCTCCCGTCCAGCCCTGTACCCAAGACGACGACGCCCAGAGCAGGGATCGCAGGGCGGCGCGGTGGCGCTCGGCCTCCGCGGGCGCCACGAGCACCGCCGCGAGGATATAGAGGCCACGCTGAAGAAGCATGACCTCATCGACACAGGCGGAGAAGGGGGGGTTCACGAGGGCACATGGCAGCCCCACCCTTCACCTGAAGTGATGTGTCGACTACAGTTCGTCCACCTCCGCGAAGGCGCGGCCGCCCGACAGTTTCGGGTAGCCCGGCCCTCGGTCGAAGAAGCGGCCGGACGGGGGGCGGAGGCGGGCGCGGAGTTCGGCGGTGCCCTGTTCGTCGATGCGGTCACCGTCCAGGACGACGCCGTAGTCGCCGAGCGCGCCGGCGATCGAGACCTTGCCGTCGCGGACGTCGGCCGCCACCGCGCGGGGGTCGCGGTCGTAGGGGGAGCCCCAGCCGCCGCCGCCCGTGGTGCGGATGCGGATGATCTCGCCTGCCTGGACCGGGTGGTCGTCCACGAGCCCGTCCATCTCCTTGCCGGCGATCTCCACCCGGAAGGGCCGGCCGGCGAGCCCGCCGTTGACGCCCCAGCAGGACAGGATGGACCGGTCGGCGATCGACATGTAGGAGGCGTCGCGCAGCATCCGGATGTGCTTGTCGTAGCCGAGCCCGCCGCGGAACATGCCCGGCCCGCCCGAGTCGCAGGCCAGCCCGAGGCGCTCGACCCTGAAGGGCCAGCGGGCCTCGGCGAACTCGACCGGGATGTTGCGGGAGTCGGGGACGATGTGGATGGTGTCCTCGCCGTCGGCGTACCAGCGTCCGCCGGAGCCGCCGCCCAGCACCTCCCGCATCAGGTAGGGCTGCCCGTCGGCATCCGTGCCGTACACGCCCGTGTAGCGGATCGTCTCCTGGTCGGCGGGCATGCGCCCGCCGGTGGCCTTGGCCAGTACGCCGGCCAGCACGCCGAGCAGGCGCAGGATGACGAAGGTGCGGGCGTTGGTGGGGGCGGGGAAGACGGGCGTGAGCAGGGTGCCCTTCTCCGGGAAAATCATCTTGATCAGCGGCACGACGCCCTCGTTGACGTCGAGCTCGGCCATCCGTTCCGGCGTGTCCGCCAGGTTGCGCAGGATCGGGGCCAGCCACTTCTTCAGGAAGACGCCGTCGGCGTAGTCGCCCGCGTGGTTGATCGGGCCCTTGGCCTGCGGGGAGGTTCCGGTGAAGTCGATGGTGAGCGGCGCGTCCGCGGCGTGGTCCACCGTGAGCGTGATGCGCTGGGCGTGCAGACGGGGCTCGTCGACGCCGTCGTGCTCGGCGTAGTCCTCCCAGACGTACGCGCCCTCGGGGATCTTGGCCAGCAGCTCGCGGCGGAACGTCTCGGTGGTCTTGCCGATGATGGCGTCGAAGCACGCCTCCACCTCCTCGCGCCCGTACCGGTCGAACAGCTCGCCCAGCCGCCGCGCGCCCATGAGGCAGGCGGAGCACTCGGCGTCCAGGTCTCCGGCGAGGGAGTCGGGCATGCGGGAGTTGCGGGTCATGATGCGCAGCGCGGCCTCGTTGGGCACGCCCTGGTCCCACAGCTTGATCGGCGGGACCATCAGCCCTTCCTCGAACGCCGACCGGGCGTGCGACGGCATCGAGCCCGGCACCGCGCCGCCGATGTCGTCGTGGTGCCCGAACGCCTGCACGAACGCCACCACCTCGTCGCGGTGGAAGACGGGCACGGTGACGCACAGGTCGGGCAGGTGGCCGATGCCGCCTTCCGACAGGTAGACGTCGTTGTGGAAGTAGACGTCGCCGGGCCTCATCGTCTCGATCGGGAAGTCGCGGACGATCGGCTGGACGAGCGCGCTGTAGGAGCGGCCGGTCAGCTTGCGCATCCGGCGGTCGTGGATGCCGGCGCGGAAGTCGTGCGCGTCGCGGATCATGGGCGATCTGGCGGTGCGCGCGATGGCGGTCTCGACCTCCTTCTCCACGGAGGCGAGAGTGCCCTCGACGATCTCGATGAGGATCGGGTCAGTCACGGCGGATCTCCACGTTGCCGAACTCGTCCACCGTGGCGGTGAAACCTGGATGCAGGGGGATGGTCGAGCCGTACTCCTCGATGACGGCGGGGCCGCGCACGACGGTCCCGGCCTCCAGCGCGGCGCGCTGGAGGATGGGGGTGTCGTGCGGCTCGTCGAAGATCACGCGCCTGCTCGCCTCGACCGGTTCGGCCTTCGGGTACGGGTCGCGCCGGATCACCGGCCGGGTGATGGGCCCGATGCCGGAGACGCGCAGGTTGACCCATTCGACGGCGTGGCGGGGGTCGTCCCGGTAGGCGTACCCGTACAGCTTCTCGTGCGCGTCGTGGAAGCGGCGGGTGACCTCGCGCAGCCAGTCCTCGTCGAGGGGGCCGGCCGGGGCGGGCACGCGGACCTCGTACGCCTGCCCGTAGTAGCGCACGTCGGCGCTGCGCGCGAAGACGGGCTCGTCGAAGCCCTCGCGTTCGAGCTGCTCGGCGGCCTCGCCCTCCAGCTCGCCGAAGATCTGCGCGGCCTTGCTCAGCGCGAGGTCGCGGGTCACGTAGGTGCGCACGTAGTCGTTCTTGACGTCCACGGTGAGCAGGCCGAAGGCGGAGACGTTGCCGGGCTCGGGCGGCACGATCACCGCGGGCAGGCCGAGGATGTCGATGAGCCGGCAGGCCAGCAGCGGCCCTGACCCGCCGAACGTCACCAGCGGGAAGTCGCGCACGTCCAGCCCGCGCTTGACGGTGAGCTGGCGGATCGCGTTGCTCTGGTTGAACGCGCTGATCTCCAGGATGCCGGTGGCGGTGCGCTCGGGGGTGAGGCCGAGCTTGTCGGCGAGCGCCTCGACGCCCATCCGGGCGGCGTCGTAGTCGAGCGGGATCTCGCCGCCGAGCAGGTGGGGCGGGATGCGGCGGAGGTAGACGTGCGCGTCGGTGACGGTCACCTCGGTGCCGCCGCGCCGGTAGCAGAGCGGGCCGGGGTCGGCGCCGGCCGAGCGGGGGCCGACCTTGAGCGTGCCTTCCGGCGAGATCCACGCGACCGAGCCGCCTCCGGCGCCGACGGTCACGATGTCGATCATCGGGATCTTGCACGGGTAGCGGCCGACGCTGCCCTCGGTGGTGACGGAAGGGTCGCCGTCGACGACCACGGTCACGTCGGTGGAGGTGCCGCCGCCGTCCAGGGTGATCACGCTCTGGTGGCCCGCCGTGGCGGCGATCAGCGCCGCGCCGAGCGCGCCCGCCGCCGGGCCGGACAGGACCGTGGTGATGGGCTGGTTGACGACCTCGCGGGCCGACAGCACTCCGCCGTTGGACTTCATCACCGAAAACGGGCGGCCCAGCCGGCTGGACAGGTTGGCGATGTAGGCGCGCATGGCGGGCTTGACCGCGGCGTCGACCAGGGTGGTGACGGCCCGCTCGTACTCGCGGTACTCGCGCAGCACGTCGCTGGAGAGCGACACGACCGCCTCGGGGAACTCGCGGGCCAGCACCTCGCGCATGCGCCGCTCGTGGCCGGGGTTGGCGTAGGAGTGGAGGAAGCAGACGCCGAGCGCGGTGACGCCGCGCGTACGGTACCAGCGGGCCACCTCGACGGCCTGGGCCTCGTCGAACGGGCGGACCTCCGCGCCGCGGTGGTCGAGCCGGCCGCCGACGGTCCTGACCAGGTGGACGGGCACGATGCGGGGCGGCTTGACCCAGAAGTAGGAGTTGCCGTAGCCGTCGGGGACGCTCTGCCTGCCGATCTCCAGGATGTACTCGAAGCCCTCGGTGGTGATCAGCCCGAGGTTGCCGATGCGGTCCTCTAGCAGCTGGTTGGTGGCGACGGTGGTGCCGTGCACGATGGCGGACACGTCGAGCTCACCGAGCTTCTCGATGCCCGCGATGAACCCGTCGGCCGGGTTCGCCGGCGTCGAGGGGGTCTTGGTGGTGACGATCTCACCGGTCTCCTCGTCCACCGCCACCACGTCGGTGAAGGTGCCGCCGGTGTCGACTCCGATTCGGACGCTACGCATGGCTCCTCAGCTTCGGCGCCGGCCGAGCACTTCGTCGACGACCCGGGGCGCGTTCTCCGTGCCGACGTAGGCCGCCAGCCGGACCACGAGCTCCTGGGCCTTGGCGAGTTCGGCATCGACCCTCGCCTTACCCGACTGGCCCGCCTGCACGCCGAAGTAGGCCCCGATGATGGTGCCGACCACGCCGGCCACACCCGCGAACAGGGCGGCGGACTCCCCGGTGGCGTACACGGCGGCGCCGAACGCGACCAGGGTCGCGACGATGCCCGTGAGCACCACGAAGAAGCCGTACCGCCACCGCGCGGCGTCGGCCTGCGCGGCGGTGAGGTCGTCCGGCGTCATCATGGCGTCGAGCGTTGGGGGTTTGTCGGTGACCACGTAGATCCCTCCTGATGTTCCAGAGGAGAAATCTCCCATGAGGTCCGGGAACAAGCCAAGCGCTAAGGTGGCACCCCGTGACTGAAGTGTCCGCTCTGTCTCCCGTGCCGCGTGGATCCCGTGATGCCCTGTTGAAGTTCTACTTCGGGCCGATGGACTGCGGGAAGTCCACCCTCGCCCTGCAGATGAACTACAACCACGGCCGTCAGGGCAGGCGCGGGCTGGTGCTGACCAAGCACGACCGGTCGGGCGAGCCCCGCGTGACCAGCAGGATCGGGCTCGGCCTCGAGGCCGTCGAGGTGGTGGACTCGATGGACCTGGTGGAGCTGGTCCGCGGGCACGATCGCGTCGACTACCTGATCTGCGACGAGGCGTGCTTCTACACGGTGGAGCAGATCGAGCAGCTCGCGGATCTGGTGGACGGGCACGGCGTCGACGTGTACGCCTTCGGGCTGGCGTCGGACTTCCGCTCGGTGCTGTTCCCGGCCGCGCAACGGCTGTTCGAGCTGGCCGACGAGGTGTGCCGGCTGCAGGTCGAGGTGCTGTGCTGGTGCGGGCGGCCGGGACTGCTCAACGCGCGCGTGGTCGGCGGGGAGATGGCGCGCACGGGCGAACAGGTGGTGATCGGCGACACCGACGCCTCTCCGGTGCGCTACCAGGTGCTGTGCCGCCGCCATCACCGGTCGGGGCTGCTCGGCGAGGGCACCGGCGTCTGAGAAGGCCCCGGATCGCGGCTCAGACGGCGCAGTGGCCGTCGTCACAGCCGTCGGCCGGGGTGCCGAGCCGCTGGATCGGGGTCTCGCCGAAGCGGCCGGCCACCTCGTCGATCGCGGCCGTCATCGTCTCGTACGGCTGCGCGCCGGACACCGCGAACTGCTCCTCGAACAGGAACAGCGGCACGCCCGTGATGCCCAGCCGCCGGGCCCGGGCGATCTGCTCGCCGACCTCGGCGGCGCCCTCCCCCGTGTCGCGCACGCCCGCCTCGGCGGCGAGCTTGGCGAGCACCGCGGGATCGCCGACGTTCAGGCCGTCGGTGAAGTGGGCGCGGAACAGCCGCTCGGCCATCTCCTCGCCCCGGTCCTGGCCGGTGGCGACCGCGATGAGCCGGTGCGCCTCCAGCGTGTTGGCGCTGACCGCCCGGTCGAAGCGGAGGTCGAGACCGTCCTCGGCGGCCACGCCGGTCACCCTGGTGGCCATCTGCCCGGCGCCGGTGCCGAACTTGCGCTCCAGCGCCTCCAGCAGCGGCTCGCCCTCGGCGGGCGCGTCCGGGTTCAGCTGGAAGGGGCGCATGGTGACCTCGATGGAGCCGCCCCTGTCGCGGTACGCCCGCGCCGCACGCGCGAACCGGGCATGCCCGACATAACACCAGGGACAGGCGACGTCAGAAAAGATCTCGACCTTCATGTCCGGCACAACCGCGCGACCGCCCCGGCCATTCCTGCGTCCCGTCGCCCCAGGGCGGCTCCCCCAGCCGGTACGGGGTCGCGCCGCGTCAGCCCGCGGACAGCTCCTCCAGCCGGTACGGGAGGTAGGACGAGTCGTCCACCAGCGCGGAGGCGCCGCGCCACCAGCCGAACCACTCGCCGCTGCGCCACATCCAGTCGACCCGCTCGATCGCCGCCACCACGTCGCCGACGGTGTCCCAGCGCTCGCCCAGCTGCCCTGCGGCGGCGCCGTGGCGCAGCGCCCAGTCGCGCAGGACCCGGGCCGCTCCGGGGTCCACCCGGCGCGCGTACGGGTCGGGCTTCTCGCCCGGCAGCCGGTGCGGCCCCAGCCCGGCGGCCACCCCCCAGCTCCACTGCGCCTCGGCGGGACGCGAGTAGCGCAGCGACTGGATGTCCAGGTTGGAACCGAGGGCGTCGTCGGGCCTGCGCGTCACCACCGCGTCGAGGCGGCCGCCGGCGTCGAAGTGGACCACCAGCCGCTGCCCCGGCCGGACCCCGGGCGGCAGGTCGAAACGGTCCTCGGCCTGCCACGAGTTCAGGTCCACCGCGGCGACCGGCTCGCCCCACAGCTCGTCGGCGGCGTCGTCGGAGATCCACGCGGCCAGCATCTCCAGCGCGGTCAGGTCCGTCCACGGCTCGATCGCCACCGCCGTGCGCAGCACCTCGTCGGGCGCGGGCAGCTTGCCGCCCCTGGGCCGCGTCCACCACCGCTCGCCCAGCTCGCGGGTGCCGACCAGCAGGGCGGCGAGCGCGGCCAGCTCGGCCGAGCGCCGCGTCAGCGAGGCGCCCAGCGCCAGCCCGACGCAGCGGTCGCAGCGCTCGTCGCCGATGACGGGCCGCGCGTCGGCGATCAGCGCGTCGGCGGTGGGGTGGTCCTCGCCCAGCAGGTTGCGGACAACCCGCCGGGCCTCGGTACGCGCGTCTTCAGCGTGAGCCTGCCGCATACCGCCACGCTACGCCGGGAGATCCTTTTCCGCGAGAGGCTCCGGGTCCGGCCGCGCCCTTCTGAGCGGCGGTCCCCGGCGGATTCCGCCGGGCGCGGGGTCATCGCGAGGTGAGCGGGGTCTCGGAGGCGATACGTGTGAGTTTGTCAGGGTTGCGAACGTAGAAGAGACCGGTGATGCGGGCGTCCTCGACACTGATCGCCAGGACGCCGTCGATCTCGCCGTCCGCGCGCAGGATGAGCGCCGGGTTGCCGTTGACCAGGGTGGGTTCGCCGGTGAGCGTGACCCCGGCCTTGTCGATGCCGCCGAGCATGAAGCGGACCACCTTGCCGGCCCCCGTGATGGGCCGCGGCGCGGCCTTGGCTCCGCCGCCGTCGCTCACCAGGACGACCTCCGGGGCGAGCACGTCCAGGAGGCCCTGCGGGTCCCTGGTCTCGAGCGCGCGCCTGAACGACTCCAGGGCTGCCTGGGCCTGCCGCCGGGAGACCGCCCGGCGAGGGCGGCGGGCGTCGACGTGCCGGCGGGCGCGGTAGGCGATCTGACGGACGGCGGTGCCGCTCTTGCCGACGGCGGCGGCGATCTCGTCGTACCCGAGGTCGAAGACCTCGCGCAGCACGAAGACGGCCCGCTCGGTCGGCGACAGCGTCTCAAGGACGATCATCAGCGCCATCGACAGGCTCTCGGCGAGCTCGACCTCCTGGGCCACGTCGGGCCCGGTGAGCATCGGCTCCGGCAGCCAGGGGCCGACGTACGCCTCCTTGCGGCGTCTCATGCCGCGCAACCGGTTGAGCGACTGCCGGGTGGTGATCCGGACGAGATAGGAGCGCTGGTCGCGCACCCGCGTCACGTCGGCCTCGGCCCAGCGCAGCCAGGTCTCCTGCAGCACGTCCTCGGCGTCCGCCGCCGATCCGAGCATCTCGTACGCGACGGTGAACAGCAGGTTGCGATAGGCGACGAACGCCTCCGTGGCCGCCGTGACGGCGTGGTCACTCAACCGTCTCACCCCGCCGGGTGGCGACCGGCGACCCACCGGCCCCGGCACGCAGCGCCTCCTGCCGCTTCCTGTCCTTGGCCCAGGCCGGGAAGTCGAGCGAGCCGGGCCTGCGTGCCTGATGGGCCAGCTGCCAGAGGATGCCCCTGGAGATGAACTCCTTGATCATCGCGCCGGGGCGGCCGCTGATGTGGCCCCTCATCGCCACGTCGTTCCTGTGGGCCATCTGGAAGAGGCCGTTCCTGCGCCCCAGGCTGACGCACTGGGCGACGAGCGCCAGGGCCAGTGGCGCGGGGGGCGCGCCCGCGATCCGGCTCAGCACCGTGTCGGCGGCGTGCGGGCCCAACTGGACCGCGGCCTGGCAGCTCATCCGGAACGGCAGGCCCGAGGGCGCCGCCGCGTCCCCCGCCGCGACGACGCGCGGGTCGTCCACGCTGGTCAGCGTCTCGTCGGTGAGCAGCCGGCCCTCGGCGTCGGTGCTGAGCCCGCTGCGCGCCGCCAGGTCCGGCACGCCGAATCCGGCGGTCCAGACGGTCACCGCGCTCGGCGGCTCGCGGCCGTCGCGCAGCCGTACCGTCTCGCGCGTCACGGCCTCCACCACCGTGCCGGGGCCGTCGAGCACGGTCACCCCGAGCCGGGCCAGCCGCCCCGCGGCCGAGCGCCGGCCCCGGGGATGCAGGTAGGGGCCCAGCACCCCGCCGCACACCAGCGTCACGGCGCGGCCGGCCTCCGCCAGCTCGGCGGCGGTCTCCATCCCGGTCGGCCCGGCTCCGACCACCGTCACCGGGGCCGTCACCGGGGCTACGTCCAGAGCCGCCCGCAGCCGCCGCGCCTCCTCCAAGGTCGCCATCGGATAGGCGAACTCGGCCGCGCCGGGCACGTCCAGACCTCCGCTGCCGCTGCCCACCGCGTAGACCAGGTAGTCGTAGCCGAGCGTGTCCCCGGACGCCTGCCGCACCTCGCGCCGGGCCGGATCGATCCGCGTCACGGTGCCGGCGACCCGGCGCACGCGCGGGGCCAGGACCCGTCCGTAGTCGACCACCGCGTCGTGGGTCCCGCCGACGAGCTGGTGCAGCCGGATGCGGTCGACGAACGCCGGGCGCGGGTTGACCAGGGTCACGGTCACGTCGTCGCGCCGGGTCAGGCGATTGGCCGCCATGACACCGGCGTACCCGCCGCCGATGACGACCACTTCGGTGTTCTTGGTCACGGTGACTCCGTTTCTCGGGGTACGACCTCAAGACACCGAGCGGCCGGGCATCGTAACAGGATGTGAGGCAGGTCACTCCCGCCGGCCGGCGGAGTCATCGGCGGGCGGGGGTCATCGGCGGGCGCGGCCGAAGAGCCAGCCGATGGCGGCGCCGCCCAGGGCCACCCCGGCGCCCATCCCGAAGGCGGCCAGCATCACCCACGGCGGCGTCTCCGTACGGCGCCTGCCACCGTCGGAGGGACGCTCGTAGACGACCGGCGCCCGCGCCGCGGCGACGGCGCCGGCGGGGACCCGGGCTTGCGCCGGGGGTTCCGCGTCCGGGGAGGGCTGCGCGGGGGCTTCCGTCCGAGCGTCCGCGGAGGGTTCCGCCGGGAGGGCCGGGGCTGGCTCCTGCGAGGGCTGCGGCGCGGTGCGGAGGTGGCGTTCGACCGCGGCGAAGAACTCGCCGGCCGTCTTCCTGGCCACCGAGCCCAGCATGCGCTGCCCCACCCCGCCGATCATGCCGCCGATCACGGCGTCGGCGTCGTAGTCGACCCGGGTCCCGCCGTCGACCTCGCTCAGCCGTACCAGGACGGTCGCGTCCACGGTCCCCGGGGCGCCCTGGCCGCGCGCCCGCAGCACGAAGCGCTCCGGCGCCGTCGGCTCGGCCAGCGCCACCTCGCCCTGGTAGACCCCTTTCAGCGAGGCCACCCCGGCGTTGACGGTCATCCGGTACGTGTCGGGCCCGCACTCCTCCAGGCGCTCGCACCCGGGGATGGTGCACACCAGGACCGACGGATCCTGCAGGGCGGCCCACACGCGGTCTCTCTCGACGCCGATCACGGCGCTGCCTGCGACTTTCACACCGTCACTCTAGAAAGCCGCGGCCCGCCGGGATAACGGCAACACCTGCCCAACGTCCGCGCGCCGCCCTGTGATCACCGTCCACCTGGGGGCTTACCCGGAAATCAGCCCGGCGGGTGACGCGGCGGGGCGGGTCCGGGCGGCATCGTTGCAGAGGCTTCGCGGAAGGCCGAGGGGGCCGGTGTGACGAAGATCGCACCACGTTGCTCTACACGCTGTAGTACTACTTTGAGTAGATGTACTACACGCCGTAGAGCTCGTCGACCCGATGAGGGGATATGGACGCACTTGATCTCGCACGGTGGCAGTTCGGGGTGACCACCGTGTACCACTTCCTGTTCGTGCCCCTGACGATCGGGCTGGGCATCTTCGTGGCCGGGCTGCAGACCGCGTGGCACCGCACCGGGAAGGAGCACTACCTGCGGCTGACGAAGTTCTTCGGCAAGCTCTTTGTGATCAATTTCGCGATGGGCGTGGTCACCGGCATCGTGCAGGAGTTCCAGTTCGGCATGAACTGGTCTGAATACTCCACGTTCGTCGGTGACGTGTTCGGGGCGCCGCTGGCCATGGAGGCGTTGCTGGCGTTCTTCCTGGAGTCCACGTTCATCGGGTTGTGGATCTTCGGCTGGGACCGGCTGCCGAAGCGCCTCCACCTGGCCTCCATCTGGCTGGCCGCGCTGGCCTCGAACCTGTCGGCGTACTTCATCCTGGCCGCCAACGCCTGGATGAAGCACCCGGTCGGCTACGAGGTGGTCGACGGGAAGGCCAGGATGACCGACCTGTGGGCGGTGCTGACCAACTCGACCGCGCTCGCGCAGGTGCCGCACGTGGTGGCCGCCGCGTTCGTGGTGGCCGGCGGGTTCATCCTGGCGGTGTGCGGCTACTGGCTGCTGCGCACGCGGGCGGAGATGTGGCGCGGCGCCGCCAGGGCCGCGCTGGTCATGACGGCGATCGCGGGCGCGGTCGTCGCCGGCACCGGCGACCTGTCCGCCAAGCTCATGTACGAGCAGCAGCCGATGAAGCTGGCCGCCGCCGAGGGCCTGGAGCGCGACACCGCCGGGGCCCCGTTCACGGTCGCCCCCGGCATCGAGATCCCCAAGGTCCTCAGCTTCCTGTCCACCAACGACCCCGACGCCGTCGTCCAGGGCACAGAGGACCTGCAGCGCCGCTTCGAGCAGGAGTTCGGCCCCGGCGACTACCGGCCGGACCAGACGGTCGTGTTCTGGTCGTTCCGGCTCATGATCGGGTTCGGCATGGCGACCGCCGGGCTGTCGGTGCTCGGGCTCTGGCTGACCCGCCGGCGGCGGCCGATGCCGCCCTGGCTGTCACGGCTGTTCCTGCTGGCGCTGCCGCTGCCGCTGCTCGCGGTGACGGCGGGCTGGCTGCTGAGCGAGATCGGCCGCCAGCCGTGGACGGTCGCGGGCGAGCTGCTCACGGCGGCCTCGGTCTCCCCCGGCGTGAGCCTGGCCGAGGTGGCGATCTCCCTGACGGTCTTCACGCTGCTGTACGGCGCGCTCACCGTGGCCGAGGCCGTGCTGCTGGCCCGGCACGTACGCAAGGGCCCCGAGGAGATCCAGCACGCTCCCGAGGCCGAGAAGCTCCAGCCGTCGCTCATGTATTGAGGTGCAGACCGTGATCGACCTGTGGTTCATCATCATCGCCTTCCTGTGGACGGGCTACTTCGTCCTGGAAGGATTCGACTTCGGCGTGGGGCTGCTGGCGCCGTTCGTCAGCAGGAACGGCGAGGAGCAGCGGCAGAGCCTGCAGACCATCGGCCCGGTGTGGGACGGCAACGAGGTGTGGCTGATCACCGCGGTGGGCGCCATGTTCGCCGCCTTCCCCGCCTGGTACGCGGGCATGTTCAGCGGCTTCTACCTGCCGGTGCTGCTGGTGCTGGTCGGCCTGATCGTGCGCGGCGTCGGCCTGGAGTGGCGCGGCAAGGTCGACAACCCCACCTGGTGCGACCTGGGCATCGTGGTCGGCAGCGCGATGCCGGCGTTCGTGTGGGGCACCGTCTTCGCCGACCTGCTGTACGGGAGCGCGGCGGCGGCGCTGCTGGGCGGCGCGTTCTCGCTGTCGGTCTTCCTGCTGCACGGCGCGGTGTTCCTGGCGCTGAAGACCGGCGGGCCGGTGCGGCGGCGGGCCAGGTCGGCGGCACTCGGGCTGAGCGCGGTCACGCTGCCGATCGGCGTGGTGGCGCTGGCGGGCATGGGCACGATCCCGGCCATCGCCGCGATCGCCGCGCTGGCCGCCGCGCCCGCCCTGGTGTGGCGCCGCCGCGAGGGCTGGGCCTTCGTGGCCATGGCGGGCACGATCGTGCTGGTGTCCGTGTCGGTCTTCGCCGAGCTGCGGACGGCCCCGCTGCCGGGGCTGACGCTGGCCGAGGCGGCCTCCGGCCCGTACACGCTGACGATGCTCAGCTGGATCGGCCTGATCGCGCTGCCGTTCGTGCTCGGCTACCAGGGCTGGACGTACTGGGTCTTCAGGAAGCGGGTCCGCCCGGTCGCGGCGGCCGCTCAGTAGCCGGTCCCGGCTTCGTCGCCCGGGGCCGGGGTCTCGCTGACGCGGTGGTCGGTCAGGTGGAGGTCGCCGTCGAGCGGCACCTGCAGGGCCTCCAGCACCTCCAGGTCGCCGAGCACGGTCCACTTGGGCCCGACGAGGTGCGGTTTGTACTCGGGGGCCTGGTCCATCCAGTCGTTCTTGCCGCCCTCCGTGGCGAAGGTGCTGACGAAGAACTCGCCGTCGTCCGTCTTGCAGTAGCCGGTGCGGATGTCGGCGGCGTCTACCTGGATGCGGGGGTCGCAGCCGACCTTGTCGGCGAGCTGCTCCACGGTGAGGGGCTGCGCCTGTGCCTGTTGCCGGCCCGCGGCGACGTAGCCGCCGTCCCCTCCGCCGGGGGTGCACGCGACGAGGAGCCCGGCCAGCAGCGTGTAGGCGGCCAGACGTGGATAAGTCGTCATGTGCGGAGGTACGCAGCGGTCGCGGCGCGGGTTCACCCGGCTCAGCGGAGAATGACGCAGCCGCGTGCGGCGAGGTCGCGCAGCGCGGGCGGGTCGCCGTCGAGCTTGTTCCAGCGCAGGTCGAGCTTGTCCAGGGCGGGCGGCAGCTCGGGCAGCCGGCGCAGCCGGTTGTTGCGCAGGTCGAGATGGCGGAGCCGGGTCAGCCGCGACAGGGCGGGCAGTTCCATCAGCAGGTTGTCGCGCAGGTCGAGGACGCGCAGCTCGGTCAGCCCGGCGACGGACGGGGGCAGGGCCGTCAGCCGGTTGCCCCTCAGGTGCAGCTCCCGCAGGCGGCTCAGGCCGCCGATGCTCCCGGGGAGCGACTCCAGCCGGTTGCCGTAGAGCCTGAGCTCGACCAGGGACGCCATCCGGCCCAGCGTCTCGGGGAGCGAGCGCAGCCGGTTGTCGGTGAGGCCGAGGTAGGCCAGGCGGTCCAGGCGGCCGAGGGCGGCGGGCACCTCCGTGAGCAGGTTGTCGCTCGCGTACAGGTAGTCGGTGAGCGGCAGGTCGCCGAGCCCCGCCGGGAGGGAGGTGAGCCGGTTGTGGCCGACGTCGAGCATGCGCAGCGAGGTGAGGCCGGCGACGGCGGGCGGCAGCTCGGTGAGCGCGTTCTCGGCGACGTTGAGCGTCTCCAGCCGGGCCGGCCGCCACAGCGCGGCGGGCAGCGCGGTGAGCCGGTTGCGGCCCGCGGACAGGTGACGCAGCCGGTCGCCGAGGCGCTCGGGGAGCCGCTCGACGGCGTTGCCGTACAGGGAGAGGGTCTCCAGGCCGGGCGGCAGGCGCGGGACCTCGGTGAGCAGGTTGCCGTCGGCGTGCAGGGCGCGCAGGGCGCGCAGGCGCGACAGGTCCGGCAGGGCGCGCAGGCGGTTGCCGTCGAGGCGCAGCTCCTCCAGCGCGGGCAGCTCCCCGGCCCAGGCGGGCAGCTCGGCGAGCTCGTTCCAGGCCAGGTCCACGAGCCGGACCCCGGCGAGCCCGGCCGCGCCGCCGGGGAACCGGGTCAGCCCGGCGCCGGCCGCCCGCAGCTCGGCCGCGGGTCCGGCCGCGGGTCCGGCCGCGGGTCCGGCCGCGGGTCCGGCCGCGGTGACCTGAGGCCCCGGGCCGGGTGCGGCGTCCGGACGCATGCGGCCCATGGTGTCAGCCGCGCAGGTCGAAAAGCTCCGACGGGGAGATCGGCATGCGGTCGATCTCGACGTCCTCCGCGTCCTCCAGCGCCGAGGCGATCACCGCCGACACCGGGATGACGCCCGCCTCCCCCGCGCCCTTGATGCCCAGGGGGTTCAGCGGGGACGGGGTCTCCAGGTGGCCGGTCTCGATGTGCGGGATCTCGGTCGCGTACGGCATGAGGAAGTCCATGAACGAGGCGTTGACGAGCTGCCCGTGCGGGTCGTACACCATCCGCTCGTACAGGGCGCCGCCGACGCCCTGCGCCACCCCGCCGTGGATCTGCCCCTCGACGATCATCGGGTTGATCAGCCGCCCGCAGTCGTGCACGACCGCGTACCGGACCACCTTGATCTCGGCCGTGAGCGGGTCGGTCTCCACGACGGCCGCGTGCATGCCGGCGGCGAAGGTGGAGCGGATCGGCGAGTAGTAGTCGCGGCCCTCGAGCCCCGGCTCGTCACCCTCGGCGACCGGGGGCCGGTCGGGCGAGGAGGCGCCGGCGAACTGGGTGGCCTTGGCCGCCTCGTCGTCGAAGGCGTACCGCAGCGGGTTGGCCAGCACCGCGACCGTGGAGAGCGGGACGGCCGCCGTCGGGTCGCCCACCACGTGCACCACGCCGTCGGTGATCTCCAGGTCGGCGGGGTTGGCCTCCAGCGCGTCGGCGGCGATGCGCAGCGCCTTCTCGCGCACCTTGCGGCAGGCGAGCGCGATCGCGTTGCCGCTCATGACCGCGGCCCGGGAGGCGAACGTGCCGACCGCGTACCCGAACCTGCGGGTGTCGCCGGTGACCACGGACACCCGCTCGATCGGCACGCCCAGCTCGGTGGCGGCGATCTGGGCGAACACGGTCTGGTGGCCCTGGCCCTGCGAGGTGAGCCCGGTGGAGACGTGCACCCGCCCGTCGGAGGTGACCTGCACGTGCCCGCCCTCGTACGGGCCGACGCCGGTGCCCTCGACGTAGCAGCCGACGCCGATGCCCCGGTTCGGGGCGGGCTCGAAGTCGTCCCAGCCGATCAGCTCCTTGAGCAGGCGGAGCATCTCGGGGTAGTTCCCGCTGTCGTAGATGAGCGGCCGGCCGTCCTGGAAGGTCATGCGCTGGTCGTACGGGAACTCGTCGGGCTGGATGAAGTTGGCGGCGCGCACGTCGGTGCGGTCCTTGCCCAGGTAGCGGGCGATCTTGTCCATCGTCCGCTCCATGCAGAACACGCCCTGCGGGCGGCCCGCGCCCCGGTACGGGGTGACCTGCACCGTGTTGGTGTAGACGGAGGAGAACTCCACCCGGTACGCGCCGAGCTTGTACGGACCGAGCAGCTGGGTCGAGGTGACGATCGGCACGATGATCCCGTACGGGGTGTAGGCGCCGTGGTCGTGCAGGATGCGCACGTCCAGGCCGAGCACCCGGCCCTCGTCGTCGAACCCGACCCGCACGTGCTGCACCTGGCCGCGCTCGTGCGCGGAGGAGACGAAGTGCTCGCGCCGGTCCTCGGTCCACTTGATCTCGCGGCCCAGCCGCATGGCGGCCCACGGCACCAGGATCTCCTCAGGCCACGGATGCACGATCTTGACCCCGAACCCGCCGCCCACGTCGGGCGCGATCACCTCGACGTTGGTCAGCGGCAGGCCGAGCGCGGCGGCGACGGCCATCCGGACGCTGGTGGAGGTCTGGGTGCTGGAGTAGACGCGCAGGTCGGCGCCGTCCCAGCGGGCGTACACGCCGCGTCCTTCGAGCGGGGTGGCGGCGCTGCGCTCGATGTCGAGGCGGAACGACAGCGTGTGCGGGGCCGAGTCGATCATCTCCTCGGCGCTCAGCCCGGCCGCCGAGGGCACCTCCTGCACCAGGCGGGCGCCGACGTTGCCCGGCACGTCCTCGTGCACGAGGTGGCCGCCCTGAACGGCGTCCTCGACGCCGACGACCGGCTTGAGCGGCTCGTAGTCGACCTCGATCAGGGCGCAGGCGTCCTCGGCCAGGTAGCGGTCGGCGGCCACGACCATGACGACCGGCTCGCCGACGTGCCGCACCACCTCCTTGGCCAGCGGGTAGGCGGTGCGGCCGTGGGTGAGCGCCGGGTGCGGGATGAGCAGCGGCAGCGGCCGGCCGACCCGCTCGGGCAGGTCCTCCCAGGTGTAGATCGCGATCAGGCCGTCGACGTCGAGCGCGGCGGTGACGTCGATGTCGCGGATGCGGGCGTGCGCGTGCGGGGAGCGCACGAACGCGGCGGCCGGCGCGCCGGAGCCCAGGTCGTCGAGGTAGCGGCCCTGCCCGGTGAGCAGCCGGGGGTCCTCGCGGCGCCGTACCGGCTCGCCGAACAGCCTGGTGGTCATGACTCCTCCGCCTTCAGCTCGGCGGCGCGGCGCACGGCCTTGACGATGTTCTGGTAGCCGGTGCACCGGCACAGGTTGCCGGAGATGCCCTCCAGCACCTCCTCGTCGGTCGGCTCGGGGTTCTCCTCCAGCAGCGCGGTGACCGTGCAGAGGAAGCCCGGCGTGCAGAACCCGCACTGCAGCGCGTGGCAGTCGGCGAAGGCCCGCTGCACGGGGGACATCCCGTCCGGCCCGGCCAGCCCTTCCACGGTGGTGATCTCGTGGCCGTCGGCGGTGGCGGCCAGCATCAGGCAGGAGCGCACCGGCCGGCCGTCGAGCAGCACCGTGCAGCAGCCGCACACGCCGTGCTCGCAGCCGACGTGGGTGCCGGTCAGGCCGAGGTCGTGGCGCAGGCAGTCGGACAGCAGCCGCCTGCCCGGCACCCGCACGCGGTGCGCGGCGCCGTTCACGGTGAGGGTGATCTCGTGTTCCCGGCTCATCCCGCCGCCTCCCTGGCCGCGTCCTTGAGCGCCTGCTCGGCCAGCACCCCGACCAGGTGGAGCCGGTAGGCGGCCGAGGCGTGCACGTCGCCGTCAGGCTCGGCGCGCTCGCGCACGGCCGCGGCGACCCGCGGCCAGTCGACGGTCGCGGCGGGCCGGCGCTCGCACGCCCCGGTCACGTCGACCACCGCCGGCACCGGGCCGACGCCGACGCAGCCGACCCTGGCGGCGCTGATGTGCAGGTCCTCGTCCAGCGTCACCACCGCGCACACCCCGGCCAGCGCGTAGTCGCCGTGCCGCCTGGCCACCTCGCGGAACGCGGTGCCGGTGCGCGGCGGCAGCGCGGGGAAGAACGCGGAGACGGCCAGTTCGCCGGGCTCGGCCGCGGACTCCATCGGGCCGGTGAAGAACGCGCTCGCGGGCACGTCCCTGGTCACCACCCCGCCCGGCCCGCCGTCCGCGCGGCGGGCCAGCCGCACCGAGCCGTCGAGCACGGCGAGCACGGCGGGCAGTTCGGCGGCCGGGTCGGCGTGCACGAGGCTGCCCACGACGGTGCCCCGGTTGCGGATCACCGGGTGGGCCACCAGCCGGAGCGCCCGGACCATGAGCGGGTGCGGGGCGGCCCGTTCCACCTCGGCGTGGCGGGCCAGCGCGCCCACCGTGACGCCGCCGGGACCCGCGTCGATCGAGCTCAGTTCGCCGAGCCGGTTGATGTCGACCAGGTGGTCCGGGGCGGCGATCCGCATGTTGAGCATCGGGATGAGACTCTGGCCGCCGGCGAGCACCTTGCCGCCCGCCCCCGCCCCGGCCAGGATCTCCAGCGCCTCGCCGAGGTCGCGGGGGGCGTGGTACTCGAACGGCGGCGGCTTCACCCGGCCTCGATCCTGACGGGTTCGGGGGTGCGGCGGGCGATGACCCGCAGCAGGTGCCAGCCGCCCACCACCACGACGGTGCCGAGCGCGATGCCCTCAAGCCTGAAGTCGCTGCTGATCAACTGCTTCACCGGTCCGATCGCCAGGATGATGCCCGCGCCGATCGGAACCATGTTGACCGGATCGGCGAGGTCCACCCTGTTCTCGATCCAGATCTTGGCGCCGAGCAGGCCGATCATCCCGTACAGGATGACCGTGATGCCGCCCAGCACGCCTTCCGGAGTGGCCGAGACCAGCGCGCCGAACTTGGGCATCAGGCCGAACCCGATCGCGATGACGCCGGCGATGTAGTAGGCGGCGGTCGAGTAAACCTTGGTGGCGGCCATGACGCCGATGTTCTCGGCGTAGGTGGTGGTCGGCGAGCCGCCGACGGAGCTGGCGACCACGGTGGCGACGCCGTCGGCGGCGATCGCCCGGCCCATGTACGGGTCGAGGTCCGTCTTGGTCATCTCGCCGACGGCCTTGACGTGGCCGATGTTCTCCGCGACGAGCGCGATGACGGCGGGCAGGACCAGCAGCACGGCCGAGGTCTCGAAGCTGGGCCAGGTGGCGGGCGGCAGCCCGAACCAGTCGGCCTCGGCCACCCCGCTGAGGTCGACCCGGAAGTGCGCGGCGACCTGCACGGCGCCGTCGTCGTAGGCGGGCACCATGCCGAAGACCCGGTCGGCGGCCCAGGAGAGCACGTAGCCGGCGACGAGCCCGACGAGGATGGCGATGCGGCCGACGAAGCCCTTGAACGCCACCACGACGACGAACGTGATCAGCATGGTGATCAGGGCCATCCACTGGTCCTTGGGCCAGTAGACGTCCGCGACCACGTACGCCAGCCCGAACCCGATGAGCATGACCACCGCGCCGGTGACCGGCGGCGGGAAGATCTTGTTGATGATCTGGACGCCGAGGAAGTGGACCGCGAGGCCGATCAGCGCCAGTACGAACCCGGCCACGAGGATCGCGCCCACCACGACGGAGCTGGCCTCGGGCGAGTCGCCGCCGAACAGCGCGCGGATCGCCAGCACGCCGCCCACGAAGGAGGCGCTCGTGCCCAGGTAGCTGGGCACCTTCCCCTTGACGATCAGCAGGAACAGGATCGTCGCGACCCCGGACATCATGATCGCCATGTTCGGGCTGAGCCCCATCACGATGGGGAAGACGAAGGTCGCGCCGAACATCGCCACGACGTGCTGGGCGCCGAACCCCACCATGCGCGGCCAGCTCAGCCGTTCGTCCGGCCTCACCACCTCGCCGGGAGCCAGATGCTTGCCGTCGCCGTGCTTGGTCCACCCGAATGCCATGTGAACCCCTTTTCCACCGGGCCGCTTGCTTGGCGGGCACATTAGGCCAGCAGGCGTGCTGATACACGGGCATGATCTGCCAAATCTGACCGGTTGACCAGTGGTCCGGTCGCGCACATCCGCCGGCGGGCCGAAGTGATCGTCTCGGTGTCCAGGCCGGGGTCAGTGGACCCGGATCGCGAAGCCGTCGCCGGTGACGACCTGACCGGCGCGGATCTTGGCCGTCTTGCGGAGCTCCACCTCGCCGTCCACCTCCACCATGCCTTCGGAGATCAGCATCTTGGCCATGCCGCCCGTCTCGGTGACGCCGCAGTACTTGAGCAGGTCGCACAGCGGGATGTAGTCGGAGCGCAGTTCGAAGTCCACGCCTGCCAAGCCTAGATGCCGCGCATGCGCAGCACGTGCAGGGCCAGGGTCAGGTTGAGGCGCAGGTGCGGGTCGTCGGTGAAGTTGCCGAGCAGCCGTTCCAGCTTCCCGATGCGGTAGCGCAGGGTGTTGTAGTGGAAGTGCAGCCTGCGCGCGGTCTCGGCGACGTTGAGGTTCGTCTCCAGCAGAACCTGGAGGGTGCGGCGCAGGTCGGCGTTCTCGGCGTCGTCGTCGGAGGCGAGCGGCCCGAGCGTCTCGCGGACGAACGCGTGCAGCTCGTCGGTGTCGTTGACCAGCGACAGCAGCCGGTAGACGCCGAGCTGGTCGAAGTGCGCCACCGCGCCGGGCCCGTGCAGCTGCCGGCCGACGCGGGCCGCCTTGAGCGCCTGGGAGTAGGCCTCCGGTAACGTGTCGGGGCCCCGGCTGGGCCGGGAGGTCCCGGTGGAGAACGTCACCGGCGGCGAGTCGGCGAAGGCGGAGGCGGCGTCCCTGGCGACGCGGGCGGCGTCCACCGACGCGTCCACCACCGCCACCACCTCGTGGGAGAAGCCGGCCACGGCGCCGCGCGGGTCGTGCCGCCGCATCGCCGCCGTCCAGCACGTCACCAGCCGGTCCTGGGCGGTGCGCTCGTCGCCGTCCGGGTCGAGCTCGGCCACCAGCACCGTCACCGACCGCTCCAGGTCCCAGCCGAACGCCCGCGCCCTGGCCGCCACCCGCTCGATGGAGCCGGCCCTGCCGGTGAGCACGTCGCGCAGGAAGTCGGCGCGGTACTTGCTCTCGACCGCGTGCACCGCCTCCTGCCGGGTGACGGCGAGGGCGGCCACGGTGGCGGCCCGTTCCAGGATGCCGACGTCGCTGTCACGCATGGACCCGGTGGGGCTGTAGGCGACGATGCGGCCGTGGTGGTGCCCGCCCGCGATCACCGGCACCGACGCCGAGACGCGGGAGCCGGACGCCGGCGACCCGGACCCGGCCGCGCCCGAGGATCCCTCACGGCCGAGGATCTCGCGCAGCGCCGCCTCGTGCTGCCCGGCCGAGGCCAGCACCCGGCCGCGGCCGTCGACGGCGGCGACCGAGACGTCCAGCAGCGCCGCCACCTCGGCGGTGACCTCGTCCAGCCCGCCGCCGGCCAGCACGACCTGCACGAGCGCGCGGTGCGCCTCCTCGGCGCGGACGAGCACGGCCGCCTGACGGTTGAGGATGTCGGTGAGCACCTGGTTGAGGATGTCGTCGAAACCGACGTCGTTCGGCAGCTGGATGAGCGGGAAACCGAGCCGGTCCGCCTGCTCGACCATCTCCGGCGGCAGCTCGTCCACGTACCGCCCGAGTTTGATGGCCAGCGCCGCCAGCCCCCGGTCGTCCAGGTCGGTCACCAGGCGGCCGAGCGACTGCGGCGTGTTGCGCAGCGGATAGCCGGTGGTGAGCAGCAGCTCGTGCGGCTTCACCCAGGCCAGGATGTCGGGCACCTCCATGACGTTGAGGCGCTGCACGACGCGGCCCAGCCCGCTCTCCCCCGCGAGCAGCCGGGCCTCCGCGAGCGTGGACACGCCCAGCAGCTCCCCGACGGACACGCCGTGGATGATCGTTCCGGTGCTGGCAAGACGGACCGGGGGCTCCATGTACAGATTGTGGACCGACATACCGTCTGTCAGGAAGAGCCAGTCTTCCCGCTGACTGTTGGCAAATTTCTCCGTACGGAGGGTTGCCGGGCCCGTTCTACGGTCAGGTCCAAGGTCGATGGGGAGGTCCGGTGACGGTCGGCACTCACGCGAGGCGGGTACGCACGCACGTCACGGGCGCCGCGAGCGCCGCGGTGCGCCCGGTCCTGGAGTCCCCGAGGCGGCCCGCCCGGGTGCTCGCCGCGTTCCCCGCGGGCGTCTACCTGGAGATCAGGACCGAGCTGGAGCCGTCGGTGATCGCCGTGGTGACCGGGGCCGCCACCCGGCTGCCGAACGCGGTGCTGCTCGCCGGAACTCTGCCGCGGGTCACGATGGGCGACGAGGCGTTCGTGGGGGACGGCTCGGTCGACCTGGGCGGGCTGAGCCTGCGCGCCCGGCGCTGGTGGGATCCGGCGCCGCCGCTGGGCGAGGTGGACCCGGCTGCGCTGCCGCCCCCGTCGGCTCTGGCCGGGTGCGGCGAGCCCGGCCTGGCCGGCAACGACGCGATCGAGCTGCTGGCGGCGAGCTGCGCCTCCGGATGGCTGCTCGGCGCGGTGACCGCGGCCGAGCGGCTGGTCGGCCTCGGCCCCGGGCTCACGCCGAGCGGCGACGACGTGCTCGCCGGGCTGCTGGTGACGCTGCGCCACCTGGGCCGGGCGACCGGCGCCGCGCGGGCGCTCGACCTGGCCGGGTGGCTGGCGGCGACCGTCACGTTCGACGCGCGCACCCGTACCACGCCGATCTCCGCGACGCTGCTGCACTGCGCGGCGCGCGGCGAGTCCTGCCCGGAGGTGATCGCGGCCCTGCGCGGGCTGGCCGGTCGGCAGCCGCTGGAGCCGGCGCTGCGCCGGCTGTGCGGGCTCGGCCACACCTCGGGCGCCGACCTGGCGCAGGGCGTCGCCATCGGGCTGGAGACCGTACGGGCGCTGAGCGGACCGGCCGCCCGGGGAGGACGGGGATGAGCGACGCGGTCTTCCTGCGCAAGGGCGTCTACCACGACTCCGTCGCGCTGATGCGCGTGAGCAGGGCGCTGTCCGGGCTGCCGGGGACGGAGGTGGCCGTCGTCGCCATGGCCACCGAGCTCAACCTGGAGCTGGCCCGTGACCTCGGCTTCACGCTGCCCGCCGCGGACCCCGGCGACCTGCTCGTCGCGCTGCGCGGGCCGGACACCACGACGGCGGAGCAGGAGCTGGACCGCCACCTGGCGGCCCTGTCCTCGGCCGGCCCGGGGCCGGACGGCGAACAGCCGCCGCTCACCACCCGCTCGGCCGCCCGGCGCGGCGCCGACCTGGCGCTGGTGTCGGTGCCCGGCGAGCACGCCTTCGCCGAGGCGATGGACGCGATCGAGGCCGGGCTGCCCGTCATGGTGTTCAGCGACGGCGTGCCGGTCGAGCAGGAACGGCTGCTGAAGGAGCGCGCGGACGAACGCGGCGTGCTCGTCATGGGCCCCGACTGCGGCACGGCCGTGGTCGGCGGGGTCGGGCTGGGGTTCGCCAACGTGCTGCGGCCGGGGCCCGTCGGGCTGGTGGCCGCGTCGGGGACCGGCGCCCAGCAGGTCGGCTGCCTGCTGGACCTGGCCGGGACCGGCGTCAGCCACGTGCTCGGCGTCGGCGGCAGGGACCTGTCGGCGGCGGTCGGCGGCCGATCGACCGTGCGGGCGCTGCGCATGCTGGACGAGGACCCGGCGACCGAGCTGATCGTGCTGGTCTCCAAACCGCCGGACCCGGGAGTCGCCGAGCAGGTGCGGCAGGTCGTGGCGTCCCTGCGCACGCCGGTGGTGGAGGCGCTGCTCGGCTCCGGCGCCGACCTCACGACCGCCGCGGAGGCGGCGCTGCGCGCGCTCGGCCGCCCGGTGCCCGCCTGGCCCTGCTGGGACGGCTCCGGCCGGCGGACCAAGACGGCGGACGACGGGGACCCCGGGCCCTCCGGCCTGACGTCCGCCGGGAGCCGGGCGCTGGTCGGCGTCTACTCGGGCGGGACCCTGTGCGCCGAGGCCGCGCTGATCGCCGGCACCGGCGCGTTCACCGACTACGGCGACGACGCCTACACCCGCGGCCGCGCCCACCCGATGATCGACCCCACCCTCCGCCTGGAGGCCCTGCGCCGGGTCCCGCGGGACGGCGTGGTGCTCATGGACGTGGTGCTCGGCCACGCCGCCGACCCCGACCCCGCCGCCACGCTCGCGCCCGCGGTCGCCGCCCTGCCCGCCGCCGCCGTGGTCGTCGCGCTGATCGGCACCGAGGCCGACCCGCAGGACCTGCGCCGGCAGGCCGCGGCCTTCCGCGACGCCGGCGCCACCGTGTTCGCCTCCAACGCGCAGGCCGCCCGCCACGCCGCGTCGATCCACTCCGGGTCGATCCACTCCACGTCGATCCATCCCGGGGACCTGCCATGACCCTGCTCGACGGCCCGCCCCGCGTCATCACGGCCGGCGCCGGTCTGCTCGCCGACGCGCTGCGCGAGCAGGCCGCCGCCGTGACCGGCGTCTCCTGGCGCCCGCCCCTGGCGGGCACCGCCGACGCCCTGGCCAGGGTGCTCGCCGATCCCCGCAGGCAGGCGGCCAACGAGCGTGCGGTGCGCCGGCTCACCTCGGCCAGGCCGCTGCTGACCGGGGTGCGGCGCGCCTCCGAGGTGCTGCGGACGGCCGGGCCCGCCTTCCTGCACGCCGGCCCGCCGATCACGTGGGAGCGGGCGTCGGGGCCGATGCGCGGCGCGCTCGTCGGCGCGATGCTGTTCGAGGGGTACGCGCGGGACGAGCGGGAGGCGGCGGACCGGCTCGCCGCCGGCGAGGTGCGGCTGGAGCCGTGCCACCACCACGCGGCCGTCGGCCCGATGGCGGGCGTCGTCAGCCCGTCCATGTGGCTGTTCGAGGTGCGCGACGACGAGCACGGCGGCACCGCGTACTGCTCGCTCAACGAGGGCCTGGGCAAGGTGCTGCGGTACGGCGCGTACGGGCCCGAGGTGCTGGACCGGCTGCGCTGGATGGACACCGTGCTCGGCCCGGCGCTGTCGGCGGCGGTCGAGCTGGCCGGGCCCGTGGACCTGCGCTCGCTGATCGCGCAGGCGCTGCAGATGGGCGACGAGCTGCACAACCGCAACCGGGCGGCGACCTCGCTGCTGCTGCGCGAGCTGGCCCCGGCCGTCTCGGACGCGGCCCCGGGCAACGCCTCGGACGTGCTGCGCTTCATCGCCGGCAACGACCACTTCTTCCTCAACGCGGGCATGGCCGCGGCCAAGGTGAGCACCGACGCGGCCCGGGACGTCCCCGGCTCGACCCTGGTGGTCGCCATGGCCCGCAACGGCACGGACTTCGGGGTGCAGGTGTCGGGGCTCGGCGGGCGGTGGTTCACCGGGCCGGCCGGGGTGCCCGACGGGCTGTACCTGGGCGCGTACGGGCCAGGCGACGCCAACCCGGACATCGGCGACTCGACCATCACCGAGACGTCGGGGCTGGGCGGGTTCGCCATGGCCGCGGCCCCGGCCATCGTCCGGTTCGTGGGCGGCGAGGTCGCGGACGCGGTGGCCGCCACCCGGTCCATGTACGAGATCACGATGGCGGAGCATCCCGCCTATCAGATCCCGGGGCTCGGCTTCCGCGGCACGCCCACCGGGATCGACGTCACCCTGGTCGCCAGGACCGGCCTGCTGCCGGTGGTGAACACCGGGATCGCGGGCCGGGTCGCGGGGACCGGGCAGGTCGGCGCGGGGCTCGTCAGCCCTCCGGCGGAGGCGTTCACGGCGGCTCTACAGGCGCTGTCAGAAGCTGTCATCGATCCTTTCGAGGTATAGCGAAACAGCACGTCAACCCCCGAAAAACGGCGCCGCGGTTCCCTCACCGATTGACTGCCTATATGGTGGCGAATCCCATAACGTGCAACTACGTTGCGACTTTGTGTGACTTCTGAGGCTGGAGATGGGGGCGGGACATGGCAGCCGACCGCGTGCTCAGCGGCCCCGGCGCCGAGGGCGGCGCCCCACAGAGCCAGGGCAAGCTCATCGGCCGGCGCTACCGGCTGATGTCCCCCGTCGGCAGGGGCGGCATGGGCATGGTGTGGCACGCCCATGACGTGCTGCTCGACCGGGACGTGGCGGTCAAGGAGCTCATCCTGCCGTTCGGGCTGGACCACGCGGGCAAGCAGGCGGCGCACCGGCGGGTGCTGCGCGAGGCGAGGTCGGCCGCGCGGCTGCAGCACCCGGCAATCGTCACCGTGCACGACGTGGTGGAGGAGGACGGCCGTCCCTGGATCGTCATGGAGCTGGTCCGCGCCTGGTCGCTGGAGCAGGCGGTGCGCCAGAGCGGCCCGCTGCCGGTGGTCCAGGCCGCCGAGATCGGCATCCGGGTGCTGGACGCGCTGCGGCACGCGCACGCCGCCGGGATCCTGCACCGCGACATCAAGCCGGGCAACGTGCTGCTCACCGCCGACCGGGTGGTGCTGACCGACTTCGGCATCGCCGCCGTCGAGGGCGACGTCACGATCACGCAGACCGGGCTGCTCATGGGTTCCCCCGCCTACATCCCGCCGGAGCGCCTGTCGGGACAGCCGATCTCGGCGGCGGCCGACCTGTGGTCGTTCGGGGCGACGCTGTACACGGCCGTCGAGGGGCGGCCCCCGTATGAGGGGCCGGACGCGGTCGCGGTGCTCGGCGCGGTGCTGACGCAGGAGCCGTCCAGGCCGCAGCGCGCGGGCGCGCTGCTGCCGGTGGTCGAGGGGCTGCTGCGCAAGAACCCGGCCGAGCGGCTGACCGCCGACGAGGCCACCGGCCTGCTGGAGCGGGTGCTGCTCGCGCACGGCTCGGCGCGGCCGCGCAACCCGGAGACGCCGGCGCCGCTGCCCGCGCCGGACGAGCCGACGCCCGCTGGGCTGCTGCCGCCGCTGGAGCCGCCGTCCGGGCCGCTGCCCTCGCGGATCGTGGAGACGCCCTCGGGCCCGGTGCGCGTCCCGTACGACCCGGACGGCAGCCTGTCGGGCGGGTACGCGATGCCGTACGACGCGATGTCTGGCCCGTCCGGCGCCCACCGGACGGACCAGGTGCCGAGGCCGGACTTCGACGCGTTCGCCTCGGGCCCGCACTCCCTTCCCGGGCTCGGCGGCCCGGCGTCGCCGCGGTCGCTGTCGGACCCGGCGCCGGGCGCCCGTCCCGGGCCGGGCAGCGGGTCGGGCCCGTACCCGATGCCGCCCCAGGACGCGCGGGGCCCGGCCGGGGCGATGCCGGACGGCCCGTCGTACCCCGGCCTGGACCGGGCCGCGCGGCCGGGCGGCCCCGACGACCGGGCCGCGCCGCCCATCCTGCCGCTGACCAGTGACAGCCGCAGCGCGGGCGTGTCCTCACGCTGGCCGCCGGCCACCGACGACGACCTGCGCGACCAGTCGCACCGGCTGTCCAGGGACGTCAGCCGCAGCCGCCTGGCCCAGTTGCCCGGCGGCGGGCCGAACCGGACCGCGGCCGCCGGCAGGCGCAGGCCGCAGGAGAGCGGCAACGCGTGGGTGCGCGACGGACGCCCGACGCCGCTGCTGATCGTCGCCGCCGTGGCGGCCGTGGTCGCCGTCGTGGCGGCGCTGATGATCCTCGCGTCGATCGGCTCGGACGAGCCCTCGCCGGCCCCGCTCTCGATCGCCGGCGGCGTCCCGACGCCGGCCGAGGCCGCCCCGGTGCCCGACGGGTACACCGAGGAGACCCCGCCGGGGTTCAGCGCCGGCGTGCCGGAGGGCTGGAAGGTGAGCTCGTCGGGCGGCCAGACCACGATCACCGGGCCGAAGGACTCGGGCATCCGGCTGGTCGTCACCCAGGTGACGCCCAGGGACGACGGCGGCCTGTCGGAGCTGACCCGCGAGGAGGCGGACGGCGGCAAGGACGGCTACATCCAGGTGCAGCTGCAGAACGTCGACTACCGCGGCTGGAAGGCGACCGACTGGGAGTACACCTACGCCAGCGCGAACGAGGTGCCCATGCACGCGCTCACCCGGTTCGTCACCGTGGACGAGGAGACGGCCTTCACCATCACGTTCGACATGCCGGAACTCGTCTGGGACGACCAGGCCGAGGCGCGCAGGGTCTTCTTCGACACCTTCCGCCAGTCCTCCTGAGCGGGCCCCCGGGAGGCCGTGCGGGACGGGCGTCCCCCGAGGAGGAGGGTGCTGTACGGTCTGGGCATGAGACTGGGGAGCGTCTTCTTCTATCCCGTCAAATCGACGTCCGGCCACGAGGCCGCCGAGGCCGGGGTGCGGCCGTGGGGGCTGGCCGGCGACCGGCGCTACCTCGTCGTGGACGAGCGTGGCGAGCCGCTCACCGCCCGCGAACATCCGATCATGCTCGCCTGCGTGGCCAGGCCCGACGGCTCCACGATCAAGCTCAGCGGCCCGCACGCCGAGCCGCTGCGCGTCACCCCGACCTCGCGCAGGCTCACGGCCGCCATGGGAGGGGACCGGGTGGAGGTCACCGACTGCGGGGACGACGCCGCCGCCTGGATGGCGGCGCTGCTCGGCCGTCCCGCGCGGCTGGCCTGGCTGGACGACCCGACCCGCCGTCCGGTCGATCCCGCGTACGGCCGGGCGGACGACCGGGTGAGCCTGGCCGACGCCTTTCCGCTGCTGCTGACCACGACGGCCTCGCTGGCCCGGCTGGACGACTGGGTGCGGGAGACGGCCGCCGAGCGCGGTGAGGAGCTTCCCGGGGCGCTGGACATGCGCAGGTTCCGGCCGAACGTGGTGGTGGAGGGCGCCGGCGAGCCGTTCGCCGAGGACTCCTGGCGGCGGCTGCGGATCGGCGAGGTGGAGTTCCGGGCCGTCAAGGGATGCGACCGGTGTGTGCTGACGACCGTCGACCCGGACACGTACGTCAAGGGCAAGGAGCCGATCCGCACGCTGAGCCGGCATCGCAAGTGGGACGGCAAGGTGTGGTTCGGCGTCAACCTGATCCCCGACGGCACGGGCACGATCAGGCGGGGTGATCCCGTCACGGTGCTGTAGTCCTGAAAGCGCCTTTTGGGGTGATCTCTGGGGCTATGCGAGACTTCACGGGTGACCAGCACCCCCACAACCTCCGACGTCTCATCCCCAGGGCACCTCGGAGCCGTCCAGCGCCGCACCCTGATCGTGCTCTCGGCCGCCCAGATCGTGGGCGGCGTCGGCGTCGCCGTCGGGCTGGCCCTCAGCTCCGTGGTGGTGGACCAGCTCTCCGGCTCGACGATGATCAGCGGCTTCGCGGGGACCGCGACCGTGCTGGGCGCGGCCCTGCTGGCGCTGCCCACGGCCAAGGCGTCCGGCAGCGGCGGCCGGCGGGCCGGACTGGCGCTGGCCTACCTGGCGGCGCTGCTCGGCTGCGCCATCTCGGTCGCGGCGATCACCATCGGCAACTGGCCGCTGCTGCTGGCCGGGCTGGTGCTCGTGGGCGGCGGCAGCGCGGGCAACCTCGCGGCCCGCTACTCGGCCACGGATCTGGCGCCGAAGAACCACGCGGCCCGGCACCTGTCGCTGGTGGTGTGGGCGGCGACCATCGGCTCGGTGGCCGGCCCCAACCTGGCCGAGCCCGCCGACCGGATCGGCATGGACGCCGGGCTGGTGGAGAAGGCGGGGCCGTTCGCGTTCGCCGCGCTGGCGTTCGCGGTGGCGCTGCTGATCGTCTTCGTGTTCCTGCGCCCCGACCCGCTCAAGCTGGCCAGGCAGCACGACGGCAGCGAGCCCACCACGGGGAAGGGCAACCGGACCGTCCGCACCGCGTGGCGGATCCTGCGCGCCACGCCGATGGCCCGCCAGGCGCTGGTGATGATCGCCGTCAGCCACACGGCGATGGTGTCGATCATGTCGATGACCCCGGTCAAGCTCCACCACGACGGCGCCGAGCTGGACGTGATCGGCATCGTGATCAGCCTGCACATCGCCGGCATGTACGTGATGTCGCCGGTGGTCGGCTGGCTGGCGGACAAGGCGGGCAGGGTGCCGGTGCTGCTGCTCGGCATGGGCCTGCTGCTGGCCTCCGCCGCGCTGGCGGCCACGGCCGGCCACCGGGTGTGGCAGATCACGTTGGCGCTGTTCGTGCTCGGCCTGGGCTGGTCGTGCGGGCTGGTGGCCGGCTCGGCGCTGCTCAGCGAGTCGGTGGCGATCGAGGGCCGCACGGCCGTGCAGGGCCTGTCCGACCTGCTCATGAACGTGTGCGGGGCGACCGGCACGGTGCTGGC
Organism: Nonomuraea sp. CA-218870; assembly: GCF_050936535.1. Taxonomy (NCBI): domain Bacteria; kingdom Bacillati; phylum Actinomycetota; class Actinomycetes; order Streptosporangiales; family Streptosporangiaceae; genus Nonomuraea; species Nonomuraea sp. CA-218870. Next base: position 5,679,847 of record NZ_JBNJMN010000001.1, read on the forward strand.
CGGAGTGATCGTGGGCGGCCTGTCGTACGGGGTGCTGGGCGTGGGCGTGGGGGTGCTGGTGGCGCTGGCCGCGGTGTGGCTGGCGCTGACGGCCCGCCGGTCGGGCGCTATTTGGCGTCCGCATAGCAGCTGACCGCGACCGCCTCCATCGGGAAGCGCACCGGGGTGGCCCCGAACAGCAGCCTGGTGGCCTCGGCGGCGGCGGCCGAAACCGCGTCGGCGACCCGCTCGGCCTGGTCGAGCGGGCAGTGCACGATGACCTCGTCGTGCTGGAAGAACACCAGCCCGGCGGGGGCGGGCAGCCGCCCGCGCAGGACCGCGATGAGGGCCAGCGCCCATTCGGCGGCGGTGGCCTGGACCACGAAGTTGCGGGTGAACCGGCCCCGGTCGCGCGCCGCCCGGCCGCCCTCCGGCCCTGAGACCAGCTCGCGCCACGACGCGGACGGCGGCGGGCTGGTGCGCCCGAGCCAGGACCGGACCAGCCGGCCCTCCTCGCCCGCCTTGGCCGCGTCCTCGACGAACTGGTAGGCCTTCGGGAAGCGGCGGCGCATCACGGGCAGCAGCCGGGCGGCGTCGCCGCTGGTGCCGCCGTACATGGCGGACAGCATCGCGATCTTGGCGTGGTCGCGCTGGCCGCCGAACGAGGCGGCCAGCGCCGAGTAGAGGTCGCTCTCCCCCGCCGCGGCGGCGAGCCGGGCGTCGCCCGCCATGGCGGCCAGCACCCGCGGCTCCAGCTGGGCGGCGTCGGCGACGACGAGGGTCCACCCCTCGTCGGCCACCACCACGCGCCGCAGCACCTTGGGGATCTGCAGAGCGCCGCCGCCGCTGGTGGCCCAGCGGCCGGACACCACGCCGCCGACGACGTACTCGGGCCGGAAGCGGCCGCCGCGCACCCACTGGTCGGCCCACGTCCAGCCGTGGAAGCTGTGCAGCCGGGCCAGCTCCTTGTAGGCGAGCAGCGGCTCGACGGCCGGGTGGTCGATCTGCTTGAGCTCCCACGACCGGGTGGACCTGATCGCCACCCCGGCGCTCTTGAACGCCTTGACGAGCTGCTGCACCGAGTCGGGGTTGACCGGGTGGCCGAACGCCGCCGAGACCCGGTCGGCCAGCGCCTGCAGCTTGGCCGGGCGCATGCCGTGGACCGGCCGGGGGCCGAGCATCTCGGTGAGCAGGGCGTCGTGCACGTCCCTGCGCCAGGGCATGCCGTCGTGGGCCAGCTCGGCGGCGATGAGCGCGCCCGCCGACTCGGCGGCGACCAGCAGCCGGAACCGCCCGGGGTCGGGCAGCGCCGCGACGCGGCCGAGCTGGTCGGCGAGCACCTCGGCCACCGCCTCGGCGGGCAGCGGCTCCGGCCCGAACAGCGTGGCCGGGTGACCGGGCTGGTCGTCGGCCGGCTCGCCGGTGACGGGCCGGCCGTGCAGCCGGGCGTGCGCCGCCCTGGCCGAGCGCGGCTCGCCGTAACGGCCCTCGGCCGCGAGCAGCAGGCCCTCGGTGAGCGCGAGGTCGTGGCAGCGGCCGACGCGCACCCCGGCGGCGAGCAGCGGCGGGTAGGCCTCGCGGGTGTCGGCCCACACCCACCGCGGCCGCACCGACTCCAGCTCGCGCACCGCGCCGGGCACGTCGCCGGGCAGGCCGCCGGGCAGCGGCTCGCCCGCGGGATGGAGCGTCTGTCCGGCCAGCACCACGTACACGACTCCAGGGTGCCAGGCCCCTACGACAGAGGGATGCGCACCTCGTCCTCGACGGGCGGTTCGAGCTCCTGCCGCAGGCACCCGGTGGCGGCGTGGCACCGGATGGTGAGATGGTCAGGGGTGACCGACAGGCGCAGGAACTGCTTGAAGAACGGCGGGGTGTCCCAGTCGGACAGCTCCGACAGGAAATGCTGGAACACCCGGTCCACCGGCAGCCGGAACGGCCACGGCCAGGACCCGAGCAGCCGCGCCGCCCACCGCATCCGCCGGGTGATCGTCACCGCGCCGACCGGTCGTACCGGCTTGTTCTTGATCTGGTCGGCCATGATGCAGGCGGCCTCGTCCGGCGTGAGGTACATCCACCGCATCCGCAGCCGCTTGGCGTAGAGCTGGCTGTAGAACGACAGGGAGTCGCCGCGCAGCGGGTAGCAGCGGTAGTCGTCCTCGTGCACGCCGCCGACGTCGACCCGCCGGATGGTGTGGGTGGCGTGCATGAACGCGCCGCCGCCGCCGGACACCACGTACTGGATCACCCGGTCGCCGACCTGGACCGGGTAGCGCTGGTAGTTGTGCACGTCGCCGCCGATGGCCGCCACGTAGCGGTGGCGCGGGTCGCGCACGATGTCGTCGACGGTGCCGCCGCCCTCCAGCTCGGACGGCTTGTAGGCGTTGCCGGTGTAGATCGGCTTGCCGGTGATCAGGATCTTGGGCCGCGGGTCGAGCGACACGCGGCGCAGCCACGCGGTCTGCTCACCGTCCAGAGTGCCCTTGATCCCGGTGTCGACGCCCACGATGAGCAGGCTCGGGGTGTCGATCACCCAGTACGGTCCGGGCTGCGCGGCCTGCTGGGCGGGGCGGCCGCGCAGGGCGCGGGCCTCGGCCAGGGCCGGCTCGTCGATCGTCTCCGGCCTGCGCCACAGCAGCCCGCGTATCCCCCGGTCCGGCTTCGGCTTGAGCGAGGCGTCGCAGAAGACCCGCATGAAGCCGCCGAGCCCGTCGTACCAGTCGTGGTTGCCGGGGACGGCGTAGATCGGCGCGTCGTAGTCCTTGTAGGGGCGGAAGAACTTGTCGCGATAGTCGTTGCCCGACCCCGCCGGGTAGATGATGTCGCTGGCCAGGATCGCGAACGCGGTGCCCGCTCCCTCCTTCAGCATGCCGGGCACGACCGCGTACTGCGACGCGTCGCCCTCGCCGGTGTCGCCCACGAGCAGGAAGTCGAAGCTCTCGCCGACCTCGGGCGTGATCCGGAAGTCGGGGTCCGCGCCGCGCTCGCGCAGGGCGGCCACCCACTGCTCGCGCACCTCGCCTGACGGGTCGCCGAACAGGCCGGCGAGTACCTCGTTCCGGGATTTCCACAGGGTGACGGGGTTCAGCCAGGTGAAGCCCTTCTCCGCCGGCCGCAGCCGGTCGAACGTGCCGATCTCCTGGCAGGCCCATCCGGCGCCCTCCTCGGACACCCGCGAGGAGGCCCGCTTCCCCCGTTCAGCCGCTAATTCCACCATGCCCCCCATCTTCGTCCCCTGGCCCCGACACGCGCATCCGAACGCAGCGTGCCGTTGCCGACACAGATGGTTCACGATGGTGTAGCCTCTATCGCCCCAAGCAAGCGGTTGTCGTCGCCAAGGAGGGCTGCCATGGCCCGTAACGGTTCCGATGACGCGCTCAGGCGGAGCACCACGCGGGTGGACGCCGTCGAGGGCCTGCTCGCCTACGCCGCGACGAGGCGCGCGCGGGCCGCGTTGCGGGAGGTGAGCCGCGCCGTGGCGATGAGCCGCGAGCTGGTGGCCGAGCGCCCGGAGCACACCCCGCTGCTGGTCCGCGCCCTGCTCATGCTGGCCCGCCTGCACCTGGGGCGCGACCGGCCGGGCGACGCGCTGCCCGCGGCCCAGGAGGCGGTGGCGCTGGCCAGGCGGGAGGGCGGCGCCCCGCTGGCGCTCTCGCTGACCGCCCTGGCCTCGGCCTACGAGGGCCTTCAGCGCTACGGCGAGGCGGCCGAGGCGTCGGCCGAGGCGTCCAGGGTCACGGAGCTCGGTTAGACGAGCGCGCCCGGGTTGAGCACGCCCGCCGGGTCCACCCGGTCCTTGACCGCCCGCAGGATCGCCACGCCCAGCGGGCCGATCTCGTCGGCGTAGGCGGCCTTGTGGTCGCGGCCGACCCCGTGGTGGTGGGAGATCGTCCCGCCCGCCTCGACGATGGCCGCGTTGACCGCCTCCTTGGCCCGCTCCCACTGCGCCACCGGGTCGCCCTCCTGGGCGGTGACGACGGTGAAGTACAGCGAGGCGCCGGTCTCGTACACGTGGGAGATGTGGCACATGACCAGCGGTGAGCCGAGCGCGCCGAGCAGCGCGAGCCGGACCGCGTCGTACAGGCGCGGCAGGTTCGCCCAGAAGCCGGCCGTCTCCAGCGTCTCCACGGTGGCGCCGGCGGCCAGCAGCGAGTCGCGCAGGTACGGCGCGGAGAAGCGGCCGTGCGCCCACGACCGGCCAGGCTCCTCGCCGAGGGGGACGCCGCCGTGCGCGGACAGGACCGCGGCGGCCGCCTCGCGGCGGGCGGCGACGGACGCGCCCTCGTAGCCGGCGATCACCAGGCAGCCGGGCTCACCGGACTCCTCCGCGCCGATCCGGTCGGGTCGGGCCAGGCCGATCATGGTCTCGGTCTCGTCGGAGAGCCGCAGCACGGTCGGCAGCGGGCCGTCCTGGGCGAGCGCCCGCAGCGCGGCCGTGCCGGCGGCGAAGCCGGGCAGGCGCCAGCCCTCGTACGCCTTCTCGGCCGGGGCGCGGCGCACCCGCAGCCGGAGCGAGGTGATGACGCCGAACGCGCCCTCGGAGCCGAGCACGAGCTGGCGCAGGTCGGGCCCGGCCGCCGACTTGGGCGCCCGGCCGAGGTCCAGGTCGCCTTCCGGGGTGGCGACGGTCAGCCCGGCGACCATGTCGTCGAAGCGGCCGTAGCCGGCGGACGCCTGGCCGCTGGAGCGGGCGGCGGCGAAGCCGCCCAGCGTGGCGTACTCGAAGGACTGCGGGAAGTGGCCCAGGGTGAGGCCGTGCGCGCCGAGCAGGCGTTCGGCCTCAGGGGCGGGCACGCCCGGCTCGAACAGCGCGGTCATCGACTCGGTGTCGACCTCGATCAGCCGGTTCATCCGGCCCAGGTCGAGCGAGATCACCCCGGCGAAGCCGTCGCGGCCGGCGGTGAGCCCGCCGACGACGGAGGTGCCGCCGCCGAACGGCACGACCGCGATCCGCTCGGCCGCGCACAGCCGCAGCACGCTCGCCACCTCGTCGTGCCCGCCGGGCAGCACGACGGCGTCGGGCGCGCCGTCGCCGTCGCCGGCCCGCAGCCGCAGCAGGTCGGGGGTGGACCTGCCGCGGGCGTGCCGGACCCGCGCCTCGTGCGTGGTCAGCACGTGCCCGTCGCCGACCAGGGCGGCGAGCGCGTCCAGGTGGCGGGGCTCCAGCGCGGCGGGCGGCACCCGCACCGACTCCAGCTCGGCGGCGGGCACCACCGGAGCACGCACCCCCAGCAGGTCGTGCAGCAGCCGGCGGACCTGTCCGGGAAGTTCGCGGGCCTGGGCCGGGTCGCCCCAGCCGGACCAGAGCATCGGTTCCGACGTCATGGTTACACTGTGACACATGACGCCTATTCGTCACAATGACGACGTGCTGGACGCGGCCCGCGACTGCGTGCTGGCCTATGGGGTGCGCCGCACCACGCTCACGGACGTGGCGCGGCGGGCCGGCGTCTCGCGGATGACCATCTACCGGCACTGGCCGGACATGCGGGCGCTGGTCGCCGACCTGATGACGCGCGAGTGGGTACGGGTGATCGACGGGGTGGACCTGGCCGATCCGGTGGGGGCGGTGGTGGCCGGGGTGCGCGGGCTGCGCGAGCACCCGCTCTGGCGCAAGATCGTGGAGGCGGACCCCGAGCTGCTGCTCCCCTACCTGCTCGACCGGCGCGGCGCCAGCCAGGAGGCGGTGCTCGCGGTGCTGGAGCCCGCGCTGGGCGACGCGCGCCGGGCCAGGGCGGTGCTGCTGGTGGCCCAGTCGTTCCTGCTGTCGGCGCCGACCATGCTGGGCCCGGTCACGCTCGACGAGCTGGACGCCGAGCTCGCCACGCTGCTGGAGGCCTATCTCGGCGGCCCGCCCGGTCATTTGCCCGGTCACCCGCCGGACTCCGGCCCGGCCGGCGGGAGCGGTCCCGGCGGCGGGACGGGCCGGTGAGCGGGCCTCGGGCGGGCAGTTCGCTCAACGCCGCCAGAAGAGCGCGCGAGCTGGCCCGCACCGCCGAGGAGCGGGTGGACGTGCTGGTGGTGGGGCTGGGCGCGACCGGGGCCGGCGCGGCGCTGGACGCGGCCTCGCGAGGGCTGAGCGTCGCCGCGATCGACGCCCACGACCTGGCCTTCGGCACCTCCCGGTGGAGTTCCAAGCTGATCCACGGCGGCCTGCGCTATCTGGCCAGGGGCCAGGTGGGCGTCGCCTACGAGAGCGCGGTCGAGCGCGGCGTCCTGCTGACGCGCACGGCCCCGCACCTGGTCAGGGCGCACCCGTACGTGCTGCCGCTGACGCCGGGGGTGACCGGGGCCCAGGCCTCGTTGGTGATGTCCGGCTACGTGCTCGGCGACGGGCTGCGGCGCGCCGCGGGCACGCCCCGGCGGCTGCTGCCGGGGCCGTCGGCGCTGACGGCGGGGCGGGCCCGCGAGCTGGCTCCGGCGCTGCGCGCCGGCGGGCTGCGCGGCGGCCTGCTGTCGTGGGACGGGCGGGTGCTGGACGACGCCCGCCTGGTGGTCGCCGTGGCCAGGACGGCGGCCGCGCGCGGGGCGCGGATCCTCACCCGCTGCCGCGCACTGGAGCTGCGCGCGGACGGCGCCCGGGTGCGTGACGAGCTGACCGGGGAGGAGTTCGGGATCAGGGCGCGGGCCGTGGTCAACGCGACCGGGGTGTGGGCCGGAGGGCTGGACCCGCGCGTGCGGCTGCGGCCCTCGCGCGGCACCCACCTGGTGCTCGCGCCGGACACGCTGCCGGGGCTGCGGGCCGGGCTGCACGTGCCGATCCCGGGCGAGAGCAACCGGTTCGCGCTCGTGCTGCCGCAGGCCGACGGGCGCGTGCACGTGGGGCTCACGGACGTGGCGGTGGACGGGCCGGTGCCCGACGTCCCGCAGGCGCCGGAGGAGGACGTCAGGACGCTCCTGGACGTGCTGAACGGAGTGCTGGAGATCGACGTGCCGCGACACGTCGTGGCGGGCGCGTACGCGGGGCTCAGGCCGCTGCTGGCGGCCGAGGGGGCGGCCGGCGGGCGCACGGCCGACCTGTCCCGGCGGCACGCGGTGCTGTCCTCGGACGGGATCGTCACGGTCGTCGGCGGCAAGCTGACCACCTACCGGCGGATGGCCGAGGACGCGGTGGACCGGGCGGTGGCGGTGCGCGGGCTGCGCGCCGGGCCGAGCCGGACGGCGGTGATCCCGCTGGTGGGCGCCGGCCGGCCCGCCGCCGGGGTACCGCGCCGGCTGGCCGAGCGCTACGGCGCCGAGGCGGCCGCGGTGCAGCCGCTCGTGGCGGCGCATCCCGAGCCGGTGGGCCTGGGCCTGACCCTGGGCGATCTGCTCTGGTCCGTGCGGCACGAGGGCGCGCTGGACGCCGGCGACCTGCTGGACCGGCGCACGAGGATCGGCCTGGTCGCGGCGGACCGGGAGCGGGCCCTGGAACTCGCGGAGGGCGCGTCCGGCTGAAGGTCCCGCCTCCGTTAGGTTAGTCTTACCTAATCATTGGAAGGGGGACGGTGTGGAGAAGGGTTGCGAGCACGCCAGGGGATGCCACACCGGCGGCATCCCCACCTTGGCGAGTGCGACGGCGGGCGCGCGGCTCTGGCTCCTCATCGAGTACGACGGTCCGTGGCCGTCGCACCTGGAAAGCTTCGAACTTCCTGAGAACATCTCAGAACTGGTGGCGAGGGCGCTGGCCCGGGGCATCAGGCCGCAGCTCATCCGCCGCCCGGGCCGCCGCACCCGGGCGCGGCGGCCGGGCATCCGCGTGCTGACCGGCTACGCGATCGGAGATCGGCCGTGGCTCGCCGGCGGCGTCATCGCAGGTCCCGACGATCTTGACCTGGACGCGCTGGTGTCCGGAGTGGTCCCCGAGTCCTGCATACTGGAAGACGAGCCGGTATTTCTGGTCTGCACGCACGCGAAGCGCAACGCGTGCTGCGCCCGCATTGGATTGCCCCTCGCCCGCGCTCTGGCGGAGAAACTGCCAGAAAGGGTGTGGGAAACGTCACACGTTGGCGGCGATCGGTACGCTGCCAACCTTGTGTGCTTGCCACACGGAATTTTCTACGGCAGCATGTCTCAGGCTGCTGCGATCGCAGCGGCTAACGCGTACCGGTCGGGCGAGATCATTCTCGACCGTTTCCGGGGGCGCGCGGGTATCCCTGAGCCATTGCAAGCCGTCGAGCACTTCGCCCGAGCCCATACGGGAGAGTGCTCCGTCGGCGCGGTGGCCGTGGAATCCTCCAAGTCGGACGACGACGTCACCGAAGCCATCGTGAGCTGCGGCGGCGTCCGGCTCAAGGTTGTGGTCCGGCCGGCGGCGTGGCAAGCGCCGTGCGGCTCGGTTTGCGCCGACAAGGCCACCACCTACCGGCTGGTTTCGCTGGACAGGCTTTCGCCTGTGCGGTACGCCACGCCTGCCTTCGCCTGACCAAGGGAACATCACGGTCCTGCATTGCGTTGGAACAGTGACGCCCAAAGCGTTCAATGCGGCTCAATTACCGAAATACCTCTCACGAAGGTGGTTTTCTCATGTCTCAGGTACGTCGGCAGCTCGCCCGCCCGCGCCCCAGCTGGGGTTGGCAGGATGATGCCGCGTGCCGGGGTGAGGACCTCGTGCTCTTCTTCGGCCCCGACGGGGAGCGGCAGCCCGAGCGTGACGTACGTGAGCGGAAGGCCAAGGCGATCTGCGCCGGATGCCCCGTCCGCACGGAGTGCCTAGACTACGCCCTGTCCCGGCCCGAGAAGTACGGCACGTGGGGTGGCCTCAACGAGGACGAGCGCGCCTCCGAGCGTCGCCGTCGCATGCGCCGCGCCGCCAGCGCCGGCATCTCCGCCGCCTGACACACCCGGCAGCGTCTCGAACGAATCGCGTGATCACGCAGTTGTCCCGATGACCCGGGGCCCGGCACGGCCGGGCCCCGGAGAACCCGGTCGGGGCAACTGCCTGATCAGGTGGACCTCAACCCCGCGCACGAAAGAAGCCGCCGTCCGGCCGGACGGCGGCTTTCTCATGCCCGCCGGGCGGCGGGCGGTCGGCTGGTCAGACCAGCAGGTCGTCGAATTCTCCGTCTTTGGCTCCCAGGACGAACGCGGTGATCTCGGCTCGCGTGTAGACGAGCGCGGGCCCGTCGGGGAACCGGGAGTTGCGCATGGCCACCTCGCCGGTGGGCAGCGTCGCCACCTCGACGCAGTTGCCGTTGGGGTTGCTCCGCGCGCTCTTGCGCCAGTCGACGGGGAGGCGACGGGCGGGCGTTCCGTTGCGGAACTCGTGCATGGGTGTTGCTCCTCGTCCCTTACGGATGCACGTGCATCCGCGCTTACGTGCCGAGAATAGAGGGACATGCCGTACCTCATATAGCGGATGACCAAATTCCCCTTATGTCATGTCTCACAGGGGTTCTCAGCTGTTCAGGAGCCGTTCCAGGAAACGCCGGGTCTCGCGCGGCTGCTCGGCCTGGACGCTCAGCCGGTCCATGACCTTCATGTAGTGCTCGGAGTCGGCCACCTTGTCCAGGTAGAGCGCGCTGGTCAGCTGCTCCATGTAGACCACGTCGGGCAGCTCGGGCTCGGGGAAGCGCAGGATGCTGAACGGCCCGCCGGCGGCGGCGTGCCCGCCCCGGTCGAACGGCATGATCTGGAGCGTGACATTGCTGTGCTCGGTGATCTCCAGCAGGTGCTCGATCTGCCCGCGCACCACCTCGGGACCGCCCAGCACCCGGCGCACCGAGGCCTCGTCGATCACCGCCCACAGCTTGAGCGGGTTGTCACCGGTCAGCCGCCGCTGCCGGGCCGTCCGCAGCTGGACCCGCCGCTCCAGCTCGGCGGGAGAGGCGTGCTCGTGGGCCAGCTCGATCACCGCCCTGGCGTAGGCGGGCGTCTGGAGCAGGCCCGGCACGAACTGGTTCTCGTAGGTGCGGATGGTCGAGGCCGCGCCCTCCAGCCCGATGTAGACCTCGAACCAGCCCGGCAGCAGGTCGCCGTACTTGTGCCACCAGCCCGGCGCGTTGGCCTGCTTGGCCAGCTCCAGCAGCGGCGCCCGCTCCTCCTCGGCCGTGACGCCGTAGAGGGTGAGCAGGTCGGCCACGTCGCGTTCCTTGAAGCTGACCTGGCCCAGTTCCAGCCTGCTGATCTTGGCGTGGGAGGCGCGGATGGAGTAGCCGGCGTCCTCGCGGGAGATGCCCATGCCGGTGCGGAGCCTGCGCAGCTGGGTGCCCAGCAGAATCCGCAGGACCGTGGGGCTGCCGGGAGAGTGTCGCAGAATGTCGCTGCCCGTCCGTTCGACCCTCTCCGCGCTCACCCTTACTCCTTGATCCACTGCACGTGCAGATGCTATTTGCATCCGTAAATCATGAAAGAGTCTTGCATCACCGACGTCACGCCGTAAAGATGGTCTTGGACACCAGAACGCGCTTCGGGGGCCAGCATGACGACTTTCGACGCCGGACCGCAAACCGCCAGCGGTCTGCGGCCGCCAGGATGGCTGACGGCCGTCCTGATCGACGGTCGGCCCGTCGAGCGCGATCGCCGGTTCGGCTTCCACGAGCTCAGCACGTTCGAGCCGGGCTGTGTCTCGGTGGCCAGGCGGTTCGTCGACCAGACGCTCGGCTCGTGGGGGGCCGAGCGCGCCGCGTTCGACGCCCAGCTCGTCGCCTCCGAACTCGTCACCAACGCCATGCGCCACGGCGGCGGCGCGATCGACCTGCGGCTGCTCATGGACCACACCGAGCTGGCCTGCGTTGTGAGCGATCACAGTCCGGCCGCGCCGATGGCCGGCGAGGCCGACCTGTTCGCCGAGTACGGGCGCGGGCTGCGCCTGGTCGGCGCCATCTGCCGCGCGTGGGGCTGGCTCACGCCCGGCGGCTCCCGCAAGCTCGTCTGGGCCGTGCTGCCGGTCTAGCCGGACGCCCGGTTACGGCCGAGCACCGCCAGCACGTCGGCGTCGGTGAGCTGGTCGAAGTGCTCGTACCACTGACCGACCGCGCGGAAGTCGGCCGGCGCGCACAGCACCACCACCTCGTCCGCCTCCGCACGCATGGCGTTGACCGTCTCCCTCGCCCCGACCGGCACCGCCAGCGTCACCCGGCCGGGACCGGCCGCGGCCACCGCCCGCAGCGCCGCCCGCGCGGTCACGCCGGTGGCGAGCCCGTCGTCGGCCACCACCACCTCGCGGCCCGCCAGGTCCGGCAGCGGCCGGTGGCCGCGGTAGACCGCCACCCGCCGGCCCAGCTCGCGCCGTTCGGCGGCCACCTCCTCGGCCAGCGCGTCGGGCGTCAACCCCAGCCGGTCCAGCAGCCGCAGGTCGAACACCGGCTCGCCGCCCTCCGCGATCGCCCCGACGCCGAGCTCCGGCGACGGCGGGTAGCCGATCTTGCGGGTGACGAGCACGTCGAGCACCCCGCCGAGCCCGCGCACGATCGGCTCGGCCACCTCCACCCCGCCCCGCGGCAGCGCGAGCACCACCGGGTCGCGGATGCCCGCCAGCCGTTCGGCCAGCCGCATCCCCGCCTCCGCACGGTCGACGAACACGCACTCCATGAGGTCCCCGTACCCTCGCATCCGCGTCTCCATCAGGAACGCCAGGACCGGCGGACGTGGGCCTTCCGGGGAGGGAGACCCCTCCCCGGAAGGCCCTCGGTTCACGGGCGGTTGCGGCCGGAACGGCGCATCTCCTTGTGGATGGACTTCCACCGGCTCTGCAGTTCCTTGCGCAGGCGCGCGTCCGTGCGGGAGGCCATCCACGCCGCCTCCCGCTGGAGCTTGCGCCAGCTCTCCAGCCGCCGCTCCGGCAGTTCGCCGTTCTCCAGCGCCGCCAGCACCGCGCACCCCGGTTCGCTCTCGTGGCCGCAGTCGTGGAAGCGGCACTTCTCCGCCAGCGTCTCGATGTCGGCGAAGACCAGGTCGACGCCCTCGTTCATGGCGTAGAGCCCGACCCGTCTGATGCCGGGCGTGTCGATGACGAGGCCGCCGCCGGGCAGCGGGATGAGCTCCCGGTGCACGGTGGTGTGCCGGCCGCGCCCGTCCGCGGCGCGTACCCGCTGGGTCTCCATCATCTCGCCGCCGGCCAGCGCGTTGACCAGCGTGGACTTGCCGGCTCCGGAAGGGCCGAGCACGACGGCGGTGCGGGAGCCGTCGAGGTAGCCGCGGACGACGTCGACGCCCTCGCCGCGCAGCGAGGAGACGGCGTGCACGTCGACCCCCGGCGCGGCCTGCCGCACGTCGGCGAGCAGGTCGTCCAGGCCGTGCCCGAACAGGTCGGACTTGGTGACCAGCACCACCGGCGTGCCGCCTGACTCCCAGGCGAGCGCCACCAGGCGCTCGACGCGGCCCAGGTCGGCCAGGTCGGTGGCGTGCATGGACGGCTCGGTGACGAACACGACGTCGACGTTGGCCGCGAGCACCTGGCCCTGGCCGTCGCCGGACAGCCCGCCGCGCGAGTCGCGGCTGACGCCGCCGCGGACGAACGCGGTGGTCCTGGGCAGCACCTCGTCGAGCTCGTAGCGGCCCTCGGGCAGCGGCTTGAGCGCCGCCCAGTCGCCCACGCAGGGCAGCGCGACCGGGTCGGCGGCGGACGCCCTGCGGACGCGGGCGCCGTGGCGGACGTGATGCGGGCCGTCGGCGGCGATGACCTCGGCCGCCCCGCGGTCGACGCGGGAGACCCGGCCGGGCACGGTGCCGTCGGGCAGCTCGGCGGCGCGGGAATCGGTCCAGCCGAGCAGGGAAAGATCGAAAGACAACGGAGTCACACCTTTGCAGGTCGAGAAGGGAAACCGGGCGGTCTCAGGCGAACGCCCGGAGGGAGGCGGCACGCAGGCAGAACAGAACGACCCGCATAGTCCTCACCTCCTCGATCCGTTTCGCCGCGACTCTACGCACCTCGTACGCGGGCCCGCAACAGGTTTTCGGTCCCCCCGGTTGAACCGCGGGGGCGGCGTTGCCCGTACCACCTGCCGACGGACTCGAGAAAGGGGAATGATGCGACTGAGCACGTATCCCCCACCCTCGGCCGAGGGAGCACCCCCCATGGCCAAGCCGCGGTTACGGACCTGGTTGAGGCGCGTACGGCCCGACCCTGAGACGGTCGTGTCGGCCCTCTACCGGCAGTACCACCGGCCGTTGCTGTCCTTCGTGATGCGCCTGACCTCGGGTGACCGGCAGTGGGCCGAGGACGTCGTGCAGGAGACCATGATCCGCGCCTGGCGCAGCGCCGAGCAGCTCGACCCGGAAGCGGCCTCGCTGATGCCCTGGCTGGCGACCGTCGCGCGACGTATCGTGATCGATGACCGGCGGCGCAGGGACGCCCGGCCCCAGGAGCAGGGTGACGGCCCGCTGGAGCACATGCCCGTGCCGGATGAGATGGAGCAGCTGCTGCACCAGGTGGTCGTGTCCGAGGCGCTCAAGGCGTTGTCGCCCGCGCACCGGGAGATCCTCAACGAGACGATCCTGCGCGATCGTTCCGTCAACGAGGCCGCGCAGGCGCTCGGCATCCCCGTGGGCACCGTCAAGTCCCGGGTCTACTACGCGGTGCGCGCGCTGCGCGTGGCGCTGGAGGAGAGGGGGGTGACGGCGTGACCTCGCGCGTGGAACACACCGACGTGGGCGCCTATGCCCTGGGGCTGCTGGACGAGGACGACCGGCTGGCGTTCGAGACCCACCTCCTCGGCTGCCGTTCCTGCGCGTCGGAGCTGTCCGACCTGGCGGGCGTCGCCCAGGCGCTGCACGGGCTCGGGCCGGTGACCGACGACCCTCCTGAGGACGAGCCCGCCGAGGTCATCGACCTGCTGCGCCGCAAGCAGGCGGCCGACCGCCGCTCCCGCAGGGGGACGTTTCTGCTCGGGGTCGCGGCCGCCATCGCGCTGATCGCCGGCGGGCTGGTGCTCGGCGCGCAGATCGGCGCCCGGAACGCCCCGCCGGCCGCCCACGGTCAGCTGGGCCCCGCGGAGCAGTTCTACGCGATGGGCACGCCCGTGCCGGGCACCGGCCGGGACGGCGTGACGGGCGGGCTGGTGCTGGAGTCCAAGGGCTGGGGCACCCACGCGGCGCTCAAGCTGTCGGGCGTCGAAGGGCCGCTGGAGTGCGAGCTGGTGGCCGTCGGCAAGGACGGCGACCGGCGGATCATGATGGGCTGGGCGGTGCCGCCCGACGGCTACGGCACGGCGGCCAACCCGAATCCGCTCTACATGCACGGGGCGGCCGCGCTGCCGATCGACCGGATCGACAGGTTCGAGGTCATCACGTCGACCGGGCGCAACCTGCTCACGGTCGACGTCTGACGCCCGGCTCCCGGCTCCCGGCTCCCGGCTCCCGGCTCCCGGCTCCCGGCAGGAGCGGCTTGACCGGGCCGCCCGCAGGTTTCCGGGGTACCGGAGAATTTTTCGCGAATCGTTGAACCCGGGGCGGGCCGGGGGCCGTACTGCTTGCCAGAACAGGGACTCCTCCAAGGGGATGACCGGCATGTCAGGGGACATGCCGGTCACCCCGAGCCCTTGTCACGGTGATGATCCGTCCACGACGTCGGGAGCCGTCCGGACGGATCTTCCGGCCGGCGGCGGGCCTGCCTCGCGCACCGCCGCCCGGCCGGCGCCACCGGGGACGTCCGGCCAGGCCCCAGGAGCGACCACGCCCCGCCGCACCCCGGGAGCCCGTGCGGCGGGGCGTCCCGCGCTCTCGGCGGAGTCCGCGTCCGCTGTGCTTCCCTCGATCGGGGGGTTCCGTGGACCGGACGTGGTAGGTAATCGCCCTATGGAATTCTTCTGTTATCACCGTGATCGGCCCGGTTCGGCGGCGCTCCGCAGCGCCTTGGTGGAGGAGCACTGGTCCTACATGGACCGGTACGCGGACCAGATGATCGCCCGGGGGCCGACCTTCGACCGGGGCGGTGAGACGGCCACCGGCAGCGTGCACATCCTCGATCTGCCGGATGCCGCCGCCGCGCGGACGTTCGCCTTCGACGAGCCCACCTACCAGGCCGGGGTGTATCGGGACGTGCTGCTGCGGCGCTGGCGCAACGTGCTGGGGCGGACCATGTGGGACTTTCCCGGCGGCCGGGAAGGCGGCGACCGGTATCTGGTGCTCGGCTTCGGCTCAGGGGAGGCCGTCGACCTCGTCCCGCCGCCCGGCCGGGACGAACTGATCGCGTACGGGCCGCTGCTGTCGGACGACGGCGCCGCCTGGCTGGGCACGGCGGCGCTGGTCCGGGCGCCGGACCGGGACGCGGCGCGCGCCGTCCTGACCGAGGGCCGGTACGCCGGGATCGAGGTCCACGACTGGGCGTTCGGCGGGCGGAGGTGACCGGACGCCGAGCGGCGCCGGCCTGAAGCCGTCCGGGCGTCACCGACGTGATCGGTGACGCCCGGAAGGGACTGCTGCTCCCGCGCCCGGGGTACGGGCGCGGCCGTCCTCACACCGGCAGGCCGGCGGTTCTTACCGGAGCCGCGGGGCCGGTGGCGGGCGGTTACAGGCCGGGAGCCGGGAACTGGGCGGTGAGGTCGCTGACCTCGCGGTGGACCCGGGCGATGACGTCCTCGGCGTCGCCCTTGGCCAGGGCGGTGACGACCTCGTCCATCCACGCCCCGATCTGCCGCATCTCCGCCTCCTTCATGCCGCGCGAGGTGACCGACGGGGTGCCGATGCGGATGCCCGACGGGTCGAACGGCTTGCGGGTGTCGAACGGCACCGCGTTGTAGTTGGTCTCCAGGCCCGCCCGGTCGAGGGCCTGGGCGGCGGGCTTGCCGCCGATGCCCTTCGGGGTGAGGTCGAGCAGGATCAGGTGGTTGTCGGTGCCGCCGGAGACGAGGTCGAAGCCGCGGGCGGCGAGCTCCTCGGCGAGGGCCTTGGCGTTGGCGACGACCTGGTGCGCGTACGCCTTGAAGTCGTCGGTGGCGGCCTCGCGCAGGGCGACGGCGATGGCGGCGGTGGTGTGGTTGTGCGGGCCGCCCTGCAGGCCGGGGAAGACGGCCTTGTTGAGCGCGGTGGCGTGCTCGTCGGACGTCGCCATGAGCATGGCTCCGCGCGGGCCGCGCAGCGTCTTGTGGGTCGTGGTGGAGATGACGTCGGCGTGCCCCACGGGCGACGGGTGGGCGCCGCCGGCGACGAGACCGGCGATGTGCGCGATGTCGGCGGCCAGGACGGCGCCGACCTCGCGGGCGATGGCCGCGAAGCCCTCGAAGTCGATGGTGCGCGGGACGGCGGTGCCGCCGCAGAAGATGAGCTTGGGCCGGTGTTCGAGGGCCAGCTCGCGGACCTCGTCGAGGTCGACGCGGCCGGTGTCCTTGCGGACGCCGTAGCGGACCGGGTTGAACCACTTGCCGGTGGCGGAGACGGACCAGCCGTGGGTGAGGTGGCCGCCGAACGGCAGGCCCATGCCCATCACGGTGTCGCCCGGCTGCAGGAACGCCAGGTAGATGGCGAGGTTGGCGGGAGAGCCGGAGTAGGGCTGGACGTTGGCGTGGTTGACGCCGAACAACGCCTTGGCGCGCTCGATGGCGAGGGTCTCGACCTGGTCGATGACCTGCTGGCCCTCGTAGTAGCGCTTGCCGGCGTAGCCCTCGGAGTACTTGTTGGTCAGGACCGTGCCGGTGGCTTCGAGCACGGCCTTGGAGACGTAGTTCTCGGAGGCGATGAGCTTGACGGTGTCGGCCTGGCGGCGCTCCTCGGCCTTGATCAGCTCGGCGATCTCCGGGTCGGCGCTAGCGAGAGAACCCATGACTCTCCTGTCATCATTGACGTCCTTGCGAAGACCCAGGCGCTCGGCCTCCGCTCCCTTCCCGCTCCCCGGTGGTCGTTCCCACCTGATGCGCCAGTCGCGACGTCTTCGACGATACTGGATGCGGAGGGGCTCACCTCGCCGTGATCAGCACGTTCCTGAGGACGCCGAGGCGGAGGAGGTCCACGTCGACCGTCTGCACGGTCTCCGGCACGCCGCGGAAGACGGCGAAGAAGCGCATCGACTCACCGGCCGCGATGTTGTCGCCCGCCCCCCAGGACGTGCACGCGCACTTGCCGTCCTGGGCCATCGGCTTCCACGGCAGCGGCTCGTCGCGGGCGACCAGCGCGATCGAGGAGGCGTCGGTGTTGCCCAGGTGCCGCATGGTGTGGAACTGGTACAGGCTGATGAACTCGCCGGCGCCGTCGTTGGTGACCGTCCATTCGAGCTTGACGTCGGCGCCCTGACGGCGGAGCGAGTCGATCCTGACGCGGGCGCGGACCTTCTCGTTCCAGGCGTTGGTGTGCGTGAAGGAGAGCTCCGCCCCGTCCGCCCCTGGCGTGACGACGCCGGTGGGCGTCCGGCTGGGGGTGACGGCGGCCTGAGACGGCCCGCCCGACGCGGGAGGGGTGGCCGGCGCGGTGACCGTGCGGGTCGTGACGGCCGCCGTGCCGGACGGCGGGGACGTCCAGGGGCGCCAGATCGCCAGCGTGCTGGCCAACGTCACCGCGGCGGCGAGGACCGCGGCGAGGACCGCGGCCGTCACCGGCGCGAGCAGGCGGCGGGGTCGCGGCGTGAGCGGGGCGCCGGGCGGCGGCGTCCAGGAGTCGCTCACCACCTGGGTGCCGGTGGCGACCGTGGCGCTCGGGCGGCCCAGCAGGCGGTCGAGGAGTTCCTGGGCCGTCGGGCGCCTGGCCGGGTCCTTGTGCAGGGCCTGCTCCACCAGGGGGCGCAGCCGCTCGTCCAGGCCGTCGAGCGCGGGCACGTGGTGGACGACGCGGTAGAGCACCTCGGGCACGGCGCCGGTGCCGAACGGCGGCCGGCCGGTGCCCGCGTAGGCGATGACTCCTCCCCAGGCGAACACGTCGCTCGCGGGCGTGGTGGGCAGGCCGCTCGCCTGCTCGGGAGCCATGTACGCGGGCGTGCCCGAGACGGTGGCCGACCGGGTGGCGTCGGGGTCGGCCAGCTGGGCGATCCCGAAGTCGATGACGCGCGGCCCGACGGCGCTGAGCAGGATGTTGGCGGGCTTGAGGTCGCGGTGGACGACGCCGGCCTGGTGGATGGCGGCCAGCGCGGTGGCCACGCCCACGGCCAGCGCCTCCAGGTTGGCCCCGGTCATCGGGCCCTGGGCGTCGATGACGGCCGACAGGTCCGGGCCGTCGACGTACTCGGTGACGAGATAGGCGGTGCCGCCGTCGAACCCCGCGTCGAGCACGGGCGCGGTGCAGAAGCGCGCCACCCGGCGGGCGGCCTCGGCCTCCCGGTCGAAGCGCCGCCGGAAGTCCTGACGCCCGGCCAGCTCAGGGTGGAGAACCTTGAGCGCGACGGTGGCGAAGCCGGCGTCGTAGGCGAGGTAGACGGTGCCCATGCCACCCTGGCCGAGCGTACGGATGAGGGTGTACGGACCGATTCGGCGACCTTGCGGAGTCACATCGCCATTGTGGCGACAAGTCCTGACGCGTGGTTGCGGAACGCCTGATCACGCGATCTCATGTGGCGCGGCCGTCACCGGGCCAGAGCCGGTCGACCTCGGCGTTGAGTATCGCCCCGATGAGCACGGCCAGGGCGGTGATGTAGAGCCAGAGCAGCAGGGCGATGGGCGCCGCGAGCGAGCCGTACACGGAGACGGGTGAGAACCACGCGGCGAGCACGGCGCGCAGCACGGTGGCGCAGACGATCCACAGGAACAGCGCCAGGATGGCCCCGGGCAGCTCGCGGAACCAGCGGGTGCGCACGGGGACGCTGACGTGGTAGAGCACGGTCAGGAACAGCACCGACCCGACGATCACCACGGGCCAGTAGAGCAGGTCGATGGGGCCGCCGTACTCGGCGGGCAGCACCCCTTTGAGCAGCGTCGGGCCGATGACCAGGATGGGCATCACCACGATGCCGACGACCAGGCCGACCACGTACAGGCCGAAGGACATCAGCCGGGTGCGGATGATGCCGCGCTCCTCCCCCAGCCCGTAGGCGACGGAGATGAGGTCGACGTACACGTACAGCGCCCGGGACCCGGACCACAGCGACAGCAGGAAGCCCAGCGAGATGATCGACACCTTGCTGGCGTCGTCCCTGAGGACGTCGGCGATGAGCGGGCGGACCACGGTGTCGATCGTGTCGGCGGTGAACAGCACCCCGGCCTGCTGGATGACCCAGACCTCGATGTCGCGCACCGCCTGCTTGCCGATCCAGGCGCCGAGCTTGGACAGCACGCCGATCAGGCCGAGCACGAACGGCGGCAGTGACAGCAGGGCGAAGAACGCGGCCTCGCCCGCCAGGCCGGTGACCCGGTAGGTGACCCCGGCGTTCGTGGCGGCGCGTACGGTGGCCCACGACCTCGTGTCGCGCACCCAGCTGAGCCGGGCACGGGCCGTCGAGGCACGCGACCTCTTCGGCTTCGACCCGCTACGCGCTTCCGTGGACGTCATTGGCACCCAACGCTCTGTCGCAGTGACTCTCCGGCAAGCTTACGTCCCAGTTGTCCTGCCCTACTCGTCGTCGACGATGCGCGCCCCCAGCGGCAGCAGCGAAACCGGGATCATCTTGATGTTGGCGACGCCCATCGGGATGCCGATGATCGAGACGAACAGCGGGATGGACGTGATCACGTGACCGGCGGCCAGCCAGATCCCGGCCACGACGCACCAGATGACGTTGCCGACGAGGGAGAGGGCGCCGGCCTGCGGATCGCGCACCACGGTCCGGCCGAACGGCCACAGAGCGTAGGCCGCGATGCGGAACGACGCGATGCCGAACGGGATCGTGACGATCAGGATGCAGCAGATGATCCCGGCGAGGACGTATCCGATGGCCAGCCAGAGCCCGGCGAAGACGAGCCAGATGACGTTCAGCAGGGTGCGCATGCTTCCAGCATGTCACCACGGGCTCCGGGGCGCGGCCTCAGCGTCCCCGGGGCGGCCGCCCCTCGCCCGGCGGGCCCGCGTACGCCTGCGCGATCCCCATCCACGCCGCCGCCGGCTCGCCGGTGATCTCCAGGGCGGTGTCGGACAGGTGGGCACGCTGCGTGACGGCCAGGCAGAAGTCGAGCATCGGCCCGCGTACCACGCCGGCGGCGCCCTCCGGGCCCGCCGTCCACGGCTCGCCGCCCGGCGTGGTCAGCTCCACCCGCACCGGCTCGGCCGGCACGGGCAGGCCCCGTACGGCGAAGGCGTAGGGCAGGGCCATGACCCCGATGCGGGCGACGTGGCGCAGCCGGTCGGTGGGCTCGCGGGTGCGGCCGAGCGCGTCGGCGATGTCCTGGCCGTGCGCCCACGTCTCCATCAGACGGGCGGTGGCGAAGGACGCGGCCGACATGTCGACCCCGTACCAGGGCAGGCGGCGTTTCGGCGGCAGCGTGGCGAGCGCGTCGGTGAGCCGGGCCCGCGCGGCGCCGAACCAGGCGCGCAGCTCGCCGGCGGGCATCCCGCGCGCCTGCTCCGCCAGGTCGTCGGGGGTGGCGGCGGCCGCGTCGGCGAGCAGGGCGCGGAAGGAGGCGGGATCGGTGATCGCGGTGTGGGCGGCGTCGTCGAACCAGGCCAGATGGCTCACCTGGTCGCGGATCGCCCAGCCAGCGGCGGGGGTGGGCAGCTCCCAGTCGCCGGGGCCGAGAGGGTCCAGGAGGGCTTCGAGCGAGGCGGTCTCGGCGCGGAGATCGTCGAGCAGCTCGGCCATGAGGTCCACGGCCGCCAGCCTAGCCGAGAGCGATAATGCTGTCGTGATCTGCGACAGCTGCAAGGACAGGCGGCACGACGAGTGCCGTGGCGGCTCGTGGTGCGACTGCCAGCACCAGCCACCGGCCGACGGGGAGCGGGAGGGCGAGTCGGAGTTCGGCTGGCCGCGACAGGGATGATCGAGTCCAGACTCTGGACCCGGTATTGGACATCTCGGACGGCCAGAGTATCTTCGTAAGCATGCCAGCGGACCCCATGCTCGTAGGCCGGCGCCACGTCGACCTTCTGCGTGTCCGCAGTGCCATCTGTTGCGACGCCCGGTAATCACTCGTTTCTCACCGCTGAGCGCGTCGCACCCTTCATCTTCCCCTGCACTCGATGACGAGGCAGGAGGACGCCCGTGCGCGCGCGCCCATGAACACAAAGGACGCGCAATGAGCACCCCTGCCAGCCGGCATCACAAGCGCCCGCGCGGCGAAGGCCAGTGGGCCCTCGGTTACCGGGAGCCGCTGAACAAGAACGAAGAGCTGAAGAAGAACGACGACGGGCTGAACGTCCGCCAGCGGATCATCGACGTCTACTCCAAGCGGGGCTTCGACTCGATCGACCCCGCCGACCTGCGTGGCCGCATGCGCTGGTACGGCATCTACACCCAGCGCAAGCCCGGCATCGACGGCGGCAAGACCGCCATCCTGGAGCCGGAGGAGCTCGACGACCGCTACTTCATGCTGCGCATCCGCATCGACGGCGGCCAGCTCGACCTGCGCCAGCTCCGGGTGATCGCCGACCTGTCCAACGAGTACGGGCGCGGCACGGCCGACGTGACCGACCGGC
Organism: Nonomuraea sp. CA-218870; assembly: GCF_050936535.1. NCBI lineage: Bacteria > Bacillati > Actinomycetota > Actinomycetes > Streptosporangiales > Streptosporangiaceae > Nonomuraea > Nonomuraea sp. CA-218870. The sequence goes on from NZ_JBNJMN010000001.1 coordinate 5,701,225, forward strand.
AGAACATCCAGCTGCACTGGATCGAGATCGAGTCGGTGCCGGACATCTGGCGGCGGCTGGAGGAGGTGGGGCTGTCGACCACGGAGGCGTGCGGCGACACCCCGCGCACGATCCTGGGCTGCCCGCTGGCCGGGATCGAGGACGAGGAGGTGCTCGACGCCACCGAGCAGATCAGCGAGATCCACCGGCGCTACATCGGCGACCCCGCCTACTCCAACCTGCCGCGCAAGTTCAAGTCGGCGCTGAGCGGCTGCCCCGCCCACTGCACGGTGCACGAGATCAACGACGTGGCGTTCGTCGGCGTGGTCAACGAGCACGGCGAGAAGGGCTACGACCTGTGGGTCGGCGGCGGCCTGTCGACCAACCCGATGCTGGGCAAGCGCCTGGGCGTGTTCGTGTCGCCGGAACGGGCGGGCGACGTCTACGGCGGCGTCATCGGCATCTTCCGCGACTACGGCTACCGGCGGCTGCGCCACAGGGCCCGGCTGAAGTTCCTGGTCAACGACTGGGGGCCGGAGAAGTTCCGTGAGGTGCTGGAGACCGAGTACCTCAAGGAGCCGCTGCCCGACGGGCCCGCGCCCGAGCGGCCGCGCGGTGACCGCCGCGACCACGTGGGCGTCTTCCGCCAGAAGGACGGCCGCTTCTACGTCGGCTTCGCGCCCAGGGTCGGCCGGCTCAGCGGTGACCGGCTCCACCTCATCGCCGACATCGCCGAGCGGCACGGCTCCGGCCGGGTGCGCACCACGGTCGAGCAGAAGATGGTCATCCTCGACGTCACCGCCGACCGGGTCGACTCGCTGGTGGCCGAGCTGGAGGCCAACGACCTGCGGGTGAACCCGTCCACGTTTCGCCGCCAGACGATGGCCTGCACCGGCATCGAGTTCTGCAAGCTGGCCATCGTCGACACCAAGAACACCGCCGACAGGCTGATCGACGAGCTGGAGCGCCGGCTGCCGGAGTTCGGCGAGCCGCTCACCATCAACGTCAACGGCTGCCCCAACTCGTGCGCCCGCATCCAGACCGCCGACATCGGGCTCAAGGGCCAGCTCGTCATGGACGAGAACGGTCAGCAGGTCGAGGGCTTCCAGATCCACCTCGGCGGCTCGCTGGGCGTCAACCCGGGCTTCGGCCGCAAGGTGCGCGGGCTCAAGACGACCTCGGCGGCGCTGCCCGACTACGTGGAGCGGGTCGCGCGCAACTACGACGAGCAGAAGAAAGAGGGCGAGACCTTCGCCGACTGGGTGCAGCGCGCCGACGAGGCCGATCTCAAATGAGCGGCCGCGCGGTCCCCTTCCACTGCCCCTACTGCGGCGACGAGGACCTGGAGCCCTACCAGGATGACGGGGGCTGGTACTGCCGGTCCTGCGCTCGCGCCTTCAAGCTGAAGTTTCTCGGAATCGGGGTGAACATATGACGCTCGCCGACATCGAGGTCGACCTGCGCCAGCAGCGCGGCGCCCTGGACCTGCAGGACATCGTCGAATCCGCCGCGCTGTTCCTGGAGGGCGCGCCCGCCCGCGAGATCGTCCGCTGGGCCGCCGCCACGTTCGGCGACCGGCTGTGCCTGACGTCCTCCATGAGCGACGCCCTGCTGATCGACCTGGTCAGCCGGGTGAAGCCGGGCGTGGACGTCCTGTTCGTCGACACCGGCTACCACTTCGCCGAGACGGTCGGCACCCGCGACGCGGTGCGGCAGGTCTACGACGTCAACGTCATCGACGTGCGGCCGTCCCGCACGGTCGACGAGCAGGACCGCGACCTCGGGCCGCGGCTGTTCGGCCGCAACCCGGACCTGTGCTGCTTCCTGCGCAAGGTGGAGCCGCTCAACCGCGCGCTGGAGCCGTACCTCGCGTGGATCAGCGGCATCCGCCGCGACGAGTCCCCTTCCCGCGCCGGCACCAAGGTCGTGGAGTGGGACGCCAAGCGGCAGATGGTGAAGATCAACCCGATCGCCTCCTGGACCCAGGAGGACGTCGACAACTACGTCACCGACAACGGGGTGCTGATCAACCCGTTGCACTACGACAACTACCCCTCCATCGGGTGCGCGCCGTGCACCCGGCAGGTCGTGGAGGGGGAAGACCCGCGCAGCGGCCGCTGGGCGGGGCTGGGGAAGGTCGAATGCGGCATTCACCTGTGACCCCCGGCCGGCCGGTGCCGTTGGCAGGCGGGACCGGCCCGAGCGTCCCCATGGTGGCGGTGGCGCACGGCTCGCGAGATCCCCGTGCGGCCGCCACCGTGGCGGCGCTCCTCGACGAGGTGCGGCGGCTGCGTCCCTGGCTTCCGGTGCGGACCGCCTACCTCGACCACGCCACCCCCGCGCTCGGGCAGGCGCTGCACGGCCTGGCCGAGGCGGTGGTTCTGCCGCTGCTGCTGACCGAGGCGTACCACAGCCGGGTCGACCTGCCGGCCGCGCTGCGTGAGGCGCGCGCCCGCGATCCGCGGCTGCGCGTCCGCTACGGCACGACCCTGGGCCCGCACCCGCTGCTCATGGCCGCCCTGGAACGCCGTCTGGAGGAGGCGGGCGTGACGGTCGGCGACCCTGACACCGCGGTGGTGCTGGTGTCGGCGGGTTCCGGTGACGCGCGCGCCAACGAGGTGATCGCCGGGCTGGCCCGCGCCTGGCGCCGCCCCGCCGCCGCGCCGTCCTTCACCACCCGGTCCTTCACCACGCGGCCCTTGACCACGCGGCCCTTGACCGGCTGTTCCTGGCCTGACCGTTCCTCCACCGACCGTTCCTTGCCGCCGCGCGGCTGGTGGGCCGTCGAGCCCGCGTACGCCTCCGCCGCCTCACCGACGCCGGCGCAGGCCGTCGCCCGGCTCAAGGAGGCGGGCGCGCCGCGGGTGGTGGTCGCCCCCTACCTGCTGGCGCCGGGCTACTTCGCCGACAAGGTGCGCCGCACCGCGCTGGAGGCGGGCGCCGACGTGGTGGCCGACGTGCTCGGGGCCGCCCCCGAGCTGGCGCAGGTGCTGCTGGAACGGTACGAGTCGGCGCTGCGCGCCCCGGCGGACGACCTCAGGACCGCCTGAACGCACGTGACCGCTCCGACACCCCGAACGTGCCGTACGTGACCGCTTCCGGCGGGCGTGCCGGAGTGGCGGGTCAGTGGCCGCGGCCCAGGGAGCGGTCGGAGTCGTCGCCGTGGAGCTGGCGCCAGTGCTCACGCCAGGCCGACCAGCCGCGCTTGATCGGTTTGGCGCGCGAGTCGCCGAGCACCTTCACGTCGCCCATGACCGCGTAGGCGTGCACCCGCACCACCGGCACGTTCATCCCCCGCGGCGCCTGCTCCACGTCGACCTTCTTGTCGCCCATGAGCGCCAGGCCGTCGAGGTCGACGTTCACCCCGTCGGGGACGATGATCTTCACGTCGCCCATCACGGAGACGGCGAGGATCTCCACCAGGTCGGTGCGCACCTCGGCCTCGCGCAGGTCGAGCACCACGTCGCCCATCACGGCCACCGCGCCCAGCTCCTGGTCGATGCGCCAGGTGCCGCGCCGTTTGGTATCGCCCATGACGCCGACGAACCAGCGCCGTTTGCGGCCCTCGCGCCGCCGCGCCGGCGGTGCGGGGGCGGCGACGGCGGGCAGGTCCTGCGTGAGCAGGGCCAGCTCGGCGTGGGTGGTGGCGGTGTAGGCGGCCTCGGTGCGGTCGGTGAGCTCGGCCAGGGTGAGCCGGCCTTCGACGGAGGCCTCGCGAAGCAGCTCGACCACCGCCTCACGCTCGGCGTCGGAGGCGCGTACCTCCCCGGGGTCAGTCATACTCGCAACATATCGCGTTTTGACGGTGTCACGGTCCTCCCTGGGGAGGAAAACGGGTGAACCACTATCGACACGCACCACGTACCAGAAAGTGACACGGACCCCAGCATGGTCCCGGGGCGCGGCCGGGCCAGGCTAGGGTCCGTTGTCATGCATGAGGAACAGCTCTACCGGGCCGCGCTGGACGGCGACGAGAAGACCGTGGGCGAGCTGCTCGCCGCCGGGGCCGATCCGGACCGGCCTTATGAGGGCGAGGAGGGCGGGCTGCCGCTGTGCGCCGCCGCCGCCCGCGACCGGGCGGCCGTCGCCGGGCTGCTGCTCGCCGCCGGCGCCGGGGTGGACACCCGGGAGGGCGGCGGCTGGACCGCGCTGATGTGGGCCGCCACCAACGGCGCCGCCGGGACGGCGCGGGTGCTGATCGAGGCGGGCGCCGACGTGGACGCCGCCAACGAGACGGGCGACACGCCGCTGACGCTCGCCGCCCGCCGGGGCGCGCTGGGCGTGGTGCGCGAGCTGCTCGACGCCGGCGCGGACCCGGCCCGCTACGACGGCGACGGCGACACGGCGCACGACATCGCCGCCGACTGGGTGGGCGTCCACCTGGAGGGCGCGCTGCTCGACCAGGTGGAGCAGGAAGACTGGACGTACGCGGTGCACCGGCAGTGGGCGGGTGACGGCACCGAGCTGGTCACCGTCACCGCCACCTCGCCCGACGGGTCGGAGACCGAGCAGGTGGAGGCGCAGCGCGGCCACGCCGCCATCGCGACCCTGCTGGAGGCGGCCACGGGCGAGTGGGCGCCGATCGAGCGGCTGGTGGCGCGCGCGCTGGCCCACCGCGACCTGGACGAGGACGCGGAGACGTGGTGGGCGGCGGCCGACGCGCTGGCCGCGCGCGGCGACGACAAGACGTACGTGACCCTGACGGAGCTGTGCGCGAGCGAGGACGCCAGGGAGCGCGAGTTCGGCGTGGACGCGATCGCCCAGTTCGGCGTCACCGGCGAGGACAGGCCCTACCTGGAGCGGACGCTGCCGCTGCTGCGCCGGATGACGGTCACCGAGTCCAGCCCGCAGGTGCTGCGGTCGGTGCTGGCGGCGCTCGGCCACCAGGGCGACCCCCGGGCGCTGCCGCTGGTGCTCGGCCTGATCGGCCGCCCCGGTCACCAGCGCACGATGACCGACGCCATCGCGCTGGCCGACGCGCTGGCGGACGGGCCGGCGCCGGGCCACGACGAAGGGCTGGCGCTGCTGATCGAGATGACCGGCGACGACGACGGCGAGGTGCGCGACTGGGCCACCGCCGGCCTGGCGGGGCTGGACGCCGACACGCCCGAGATCCGGGACGCGCTGGCGGCCCGGCTGGACGACCACGTGCTGCGCGCGGTGGCGGAGGCGGCGCGCGGCCTGGCCAGGCGCGGCGACCCGCGCGCCGGCCACGGCGCCCGGCGGGTGCGGGCCGAGTCCGACGACCCCGAGCTGCTCGAACTGGTCGGCGACGTCCAGGACGCCTGAGCGACGCCCGCAGGCCACCCGAGACCCGGGTGGGCGGCGAGGCGGCGAAGGGACGTCCCCTCGCGGTGACTTCGCCGCCCCGCGATAGGGTCGGAAGGTCCACTGATCGACAGAGGGAGCAATTCGCATGGCCACGACTCGCACCGCCACGACGCAGTGGAAGGGCGCGCTGCTCGACGGTTCCGGCACCGTTTCGCTCGACACCTCAGGCGTCGGGACCTTCGAGGTGTCCTGGCCGTCCCGCGCCGAGGCGGCCAACGGCAAGACCTCTCCGGAGGAGCTCATCGCCGCGGCCCACTCCTCCTGCTTCTCCATGGCCCTCTCGCACGGCCTGGCCGGCGCCGGCACGCCTCCGGAGTCCGTGCAGACCAGCGCCGACGTCACCTTCCAGCCGGGCGAGGGCATCACCGGCATCGTGCTCACGGTCAAGGCCCACGTCCCCGGCATCACCGCCGAGCAGTTCCAGCAGGCCGCCGAGACCGCCAAGGCCAACTGCCCCGTCAGCAAGGCCCTGACCGGCACCACGATCACGCTGAATGCCGAACTGCTCTAGCGGTACCCCCAACGCGTGCGACAATTAGGTCACATGCGCGACGTCTGGCCGGGCGAACCTTATCCACTCGGCGCTACCTGGGATGGCGTGGGCACCGGTTTCGCGGTGTTCTCCGAGGTGGCCGAGCGGGTCGAGTTGTGCCTTTTCCACGACGACGGCTCCGAGGAGCGCGTCGACCTGCCCGAAGTGGATGGGTTCGTCTGGCATGGCTACCTGCCCGGCGTGATGCCCGGCCAGCGTTACGGCTACCGCGTCCACGGCGCCTACGACCCGGCGCACGGCCACCGGTGCAACCCCGCCAAGCTGCTGCTCGACCCGTACGCCAAGGCGGTCGACGGCGAGCTGCGGTGGAACGAGGCGGTCTTCTCCTACCACTTCACCGACCCGGCGAAGGTCAACCGGCTCGACAGCGCCCCCTTCATGCCGAAGAACGTGGTGATCAACCCGTTCTTCGACTGGGGCAACGACCGGCCGCCGCGCGTCCCGTACCACCAGACCGTGATCTACGAGGCGCACGTGCGCGGGCTCACCATGCGCCACCCGGGCGTGCCCGAGGAGCTGCGCGGCACGTACGCCGGGGTGGGGCACCCGGCGATCGTCGACCATCTGCTGTCGCTGGGGGTGACGGCGGTCGAGCTGATGCCGGTCCACCACTTCATGCCCGAGCACTTCCTGGTGGCGCGGGGGCTGACGAACTACTGGGGCTACAACACGATGGCCTATCTCGCCCCGTACGGCGGCTACTCCAGCGCCGGGACGCGCGGCGAGCAGGTGCAGGAGTTCAAGGCCATGGTGCGGGCGCTGCACGAGGCGGGCATCGAGGTGATCCTCGACGTGGTCTACAACCACACCGCCGAAGGCGACCACATGGGGCCGACGCTGGGGTTCCGGGGGATCGACAACGCCGCCTACTACCGGCTGCACGACGCCGACCGGCGCTACTACCTGGACTACACCGGGTGCGGCAACTCGCTGAACGTCCGCTCGCCGCACGCGCTGCAGCTGATCATGGACTCGCTGCGCTACTGGGTGCTGGAGATGCACGTCGACGGGTTCCGGTTCGACCTGGCCTCGGCGCTGGCGCGCGAGCTGCACGACGTCGACCGGCTGAGCGCGTTCTTCGACCTGATCCAGCAGGACCCGGTGATCTCCCAGGTCAAGCTGATCGCCGAGCCGTGGGACGTGGGTCCTGGCGGCTACCAGGTGGGCAACTTCCCGCCGCTGTGGACCGAGTGGAACGGCAAGTACCGCGACACCGTGCGCGACTTCTGGCGGGGCAGCCACTCGGCGCTGCCGGAGTTCGCCTCGCGGCTGACGGGTTCGGCCGACCTCTACGAGACGTCGGGGCGGCGGCCGGTGGCCTCGATCAACTTCGTGACGTGCCACGACGGGTTCACGCTCACCGACCTGGTCTCCTACGACCGCAAGCACAACGAGGCCAACGGCGAGGGCAACCGCGACGGCACCGACGACAACCGGTCGTGGAACTGCGGCGCCGAGGGGCCGGTGGAGGACCCGGCGATCGTACGGCTGCGCGAGCGCCAGCGGCGCAACTTCCTGGCCACGCTGTTCCTGTCGCAGGGCGTGCCGATGCTGTCCCACGGCGACGAGCTCGGCCGGACGCAGCGGGGCAACAACAACGCCTATTGCCAGGACAACGAGATCGCCTGGGTCGACTGGTCGGGGCTGCGCACGGAGACGCGGCTGCTGGAGTTCGTGCGCAAGCTGGCGGAGCTGCGCCGGCAGCACCCCGTGTTCCAGCGGCGGCGGTTCTTCCAGGGCCGTCACCCCGACAACGGCGAGCGCGACCTGGTGTGGCTGACGCCCGGCGGCGCCGAGATGACGTCCGCCGACTGGCACGTCGGCTACGCCAAGTCGCTGATGGTCTACCTGAACGGCGACGCGATCACCGAGCCGGGGCCGCGCGGCGAGCGGATCGTGGACGACTCGTTCCTGCTGCTGATCAACGCCCACCACGAGGACATGGCGTTCACGCTGCCGGGCGAGGCGTTCGGCGGCGGCTGGATACCGGAGCTCGACACCGCCGGCGACGGCTGCGAGGAGCCGTCCGGTGAGGAGCGCCGGGAAGCGGGCGACGTGGTGGCGGTCACGGCGCGGTCGATGATGGTGCTGCGCAGGCCGCGCGACTGAGTTGTCGGGGGCGTGTGCCAAGGTGGAGGAATGCGCCGCATCCATCCTGGCCCGGAGGACGATCCCGACCTCGTACGTGCCTACGCCTATCCCGAGGGACGGCCGTGGCTCCGCCTCAACATGGTGGCCAGCGCCGACGGCGCGGCCTGGGACCAGGGGCTGTCCGGAGGGCTGTCGGGCAGGGCCGACAAGCGGGTGTTCGGGGTGCTGCGCGGGCTGGCCGACGTGGTCCTAGTGGGCGCCGCGACCGTGCGGGCCGAGGGCTACGGGCCGGTCAAGCCGCGCGAGTCGTGGCGGGTGCTGCGGGCGGGCCGGCCGGCGGCGGCGCCGCTGGCGATCGTCAGCCGCGGCCTCGACCTCGACTTCGACGCGCCGCTGTTCCGCGAGGCGGTGAGCCCGACTCTGGTGATCACCTGCGAGAGCGCGCCGGAGGACCGGCGCAAGGCCGCGGCGGCGGCCGGTGAGGTGATGCTGGCCGGCGGCGAGGAGGTCGACCCGCGCCGGGCGGTGGCCGGGCTGCACGCCAGAGGGCTGACGCGGGTGCTGTGCGAGGGCGGGCCGCGGCTCAACGCCCAGCTCGCCGCCGCCGGGCTGATCGACGAGCTGTGCCTGTCGGTGAGCCCGCTGCTGCTGGGCGGGGGCGCGGCGCGGATCCTCGACGGCGAGCCGTCGCGCTCGCGGCTGGAGCTGAGGCAGGTGCTGGAGGAGGAGGGCGTGCTCTTCTGCCGCTACGTGAGGGAGATGCGACCATGACCGAGCCGACACCCGGAGCGGCGCCGGAGCCGACGCCTGAGCCGGCGCCTGAGCCGGCGCCTGAGCCGGCGCCTGAGCCGGCGCCTGAGCCGGCTCCCAAGGCCGCCAGGAAGGCCAAGGAGCCGGAGCCGATCCCCGAGCTCGACCTGCCGGTGAGGCCGCCGGTCGGGCCGATGCTGGCCAAGCCGGTCAAGGCGATGCCCCGGCAGGACGGCACCCTGTTCTACGAGCCGAAGTGGGACGGGTTCCGCTGCATCGTGTTCCGCGACCGCGAGGAGGTCTACCTCGGCAGCCGCAACGAGCGGCCGTTCACCCGCTACTTCCCGGAGCTGGTGGAGGCCGTCAGGGCGGAGCTGCCCGAGCGGTGCGTGGTCGACGGGGAGATCGTGCTGCCGCGCGGCTCCGTGCTCGACTTCGAGGCGCTGCAGCAGCGCATCCACCCCGCGGCCTCGCGGGTCAAGATGCTGTCGGAGCGGACGCCGGCCTCGTTCGTGGCCTTCGACCTGCTGGCCGTCGGCGACGAGGCGCTGATGGAGGCGTCGTTCGCCGAGCGGCGGGCCCGCCTGGAGGAGCTGTTCCCGCGCAGGGGCCGGTCGGTGCGGCTCACCCCGGTGACCAAGAACGACGAGCAGGCCGGCGAGTGGTTCGAGATGTTCGAGGGGGCCGGGCTCGACGGCATCATCGTCAAGCCCGGAGACCAGCCCTACATCCCCGACAAGCGGGTGATGTTCAAGGTCAAGCACGAACGCACCGCCGACGTGGTGATCGCCGGCTACCGCGAGCACAAGACGGGCCCGATCGTCGGCTCGCTCCTGCTCGGCCTCTACGGCGACGACGGCCGGCTGCACCACGTGGGCGTGGCGGCCTCGTTCCCGATGCAGCGCCGGGCCGAGCTGGTGGAGGAGCTCAAGCCGTACCTCGCCGACCTGGACGAGCATCCGTGGGGCCACTGGGCCCAGCAGGCGCAGGCCAACCTCGGCCGGCCGGCCGCCACGCCCGCGACCGGCGGGCAACGCGTGCCGGGCGCGATCTCGCGCTGGAACGCCAAGAAGGACCTGTCGTTCATCCCGCTCCGGCCGGAGCTGGTGATCGAGGTCGCCTACGACCAGATGGAAGGCGACCGCTTCCGGCACACCGCCCAGTGGCGACGCCTGCGGCCCGACCGCACCCCCGAGTCGTGCACGTATGAGCAGCTCGAACGGCCGGTTTCGTACAACCTGGATGACATTCTTGCTCGTTGAGGCGAACTATCGCTTATATATCGCTTTATGAGCACCGGTGAAGAGCTGCAGGCGGCCCTGTCCGCCCGCCGCGACCTCGGCCCCGACTACGACGACGCCCTCGCGGCGTCGTTCCTCGACAAGGTGGGGCAGGAGGTCGACCGGCGGGTCGACGAGCGTCTCCGCGCCGCCCCCGCCTCGCGGCAGCGCGGCCCGTCCGACGGCCAGCGGCTCGCCCTCGCCATCGTCTCGCTGTCGCTCGGCACGGTGGCGACGGTCGCGCTCGCCATGGTCGGCGGCTTCAACCCGGCGTTCCTGGTGATCTGGACGGGCATCGTCATCGTCAACATCGTCTTCAACCGCCCCCGCGCCTGACCGCCCGACAGAGTCCCCGGGCGGGAGGCGCGGGCCGGGCCGCGACGGTCCGGCCCCTCCAGCGGGGCTTCCTCCCATCGCGGCTTGCGGGCTAGACGAGCCAGATGAGGCCGGCGAAGCGGCCGGGGTCCTGACGGCGGTGGGAGTAGAGGTCGCCGGACTCGATGGTGCACCGGGCGTCGTGCCGCACGTCGGGCACCCCCGCCGCGCGGAGCTGCGCCTCGATGCCGGCGCGCAGGTCGAGCGCGGGCGTGCCCCAGGAGGTGGTGGAGTGCGCCGGCGGCACCTTGGCCGCCACCTGGTCGCGCAGCGCGGCGGGCACCTCGTAGCAGCGCCCGCACGCCCCCGGCCCGACGAAGGCCGCCATCCGTCCCGGCTCGGCCCCCTTGGCCGCCATGGCCTCGACCAGCACGGCGGCGATGCCCGCTTCCGTACCGGGACGCCCGGAATGCGCGGCGCCGGCCATGCGGGCCACCGGATCGGCGACCAGCACGGCCGGGCAGTCGGCGCCCAGAGACGCCAGCGCCAGCCCCGGCTCCGTGGTGAACACCCCGTCGACGGGCGGCGCGTCGTGGCCGAACGGCTCGCTCACGTACGCGACCTCGGCGCCGTGGACCTGCCGCATGAACACGATCGCCCGCACGCCCAGCTCGGCCGCGACCGCCTCGCGGTTGGCCCGCACGGCGGCGGGGTCGTCGCCGGTCAGACCGCCGAGGTTGCGCGTCCCGTACGGCGGGGCGCTGACGCCGCCGTGGCGGTCGGTGACGGCGACGTGCACTCCTGGGACCAGTTCCATCCCACGATCTTATGACCGCCCCGGCGGCGGGCGGCGGTGGCCGGCGAAAGGGGCGCCATGATCCATTAAGGGCCGATAGATTCCCCCCATGAGTGAGGAGATCAACGAGTCCGCGGCGCAGTCGCGGGCGTCGGTGCTGCGCAGCCGCGCCGAGTCGTACATCGCGCTGGGACGGCACGACGCGGCGATCGCGGACCTGACCGAGTCCATCGCGCTCGTGCCGGACAACGCGCGCGCCTGGCGGCTGCGCGGCGAGAGCCACCGGCTCATCGAGCGGTACGAGACGGCGATCTCCGACTTCGACGAGGCGCTGCGGATGGAGCCCGACAGCGCGTACGCGCTGGGGTCACGCGGCCAGGCGTACGCCGCGCTGGGCCGCCACGACGAGGCGATGACCGACTTCGAGCACGCGCTGACCCTGTCGCCGGACTCGCTGTGGATCCTGGAGGCCAGGGCGGACGCGCTGGCCGACCTCGACCGCCTGGACGAGGCGCTGGCCGAACACGCCAAGATCATCGAACTGGACGGCAGCCTGGCCCATTCCTGGCTGTCCCGGGGCGACCTCTACCAGCGGATGGGCCTCTACGCCGAGGCCATCGCCGACTACACCAGCGCGCTGGAGATCGATCCCGACCACGTGCGCGCCCTGAGCCGGCGCGGGGAGGCGCTGCGCATGATCGACCAGTACGAGGACGCGCTGTCGGACCTCAACCGGGCGATCGAGCTGGCCCCCGACCACGACCGCGCCCTCGGCAGCCGCGGCGCGGTGCTGAGCGAGCTGGGCGACAACGAGTCGGCCCTGAAGGACCTCGACCGGGCGATCGAGCTGGACGCCGAGTACGTCTGGGCCTATCGGGTGCGCGGCGAGATCCTCCAGGAGGAGGAGCGCCATGAAGAGGCGATCGCCGACTTCACCCGAGCCCTGCACCTGGAGTTCGGCGACTGACCCGGGCCCGGCGGGCTGCCGGTGGGGCCCCGGCTCGCTGAGCTGCGGCGGAGACGGCCGGTGGGGCCGGCCGGTGGGGGCCGGCCGGTGGGGCCCCGGTTCGCGGGGCCCCACCGGTCACAGCGCCAGCAGCGCGCCGGTCCGCAGCCGGTCGCCCGACAGCGGTCTCATCGCGATGCGCATCAGGACGAGCGCGTTGTCGTCGCCCGCGATGCGGTTGGCGCTGAGCCCGCCGCACGACTGGCAGTGGTGGATGATCAGCCACTCGCCGTCGTCGCGGACCGTGACGCTGACCGGCGCCATGCGGCCCCGGCAGGCCGCCCGCCGGTCACCGGGCACGCGGTGGTCGACGTGGCGGCTGGTCAGGCAGTTGGGGCAGTGGTTGCGGTGCGCGGTGCCCGGCGCGTGGACGGGCACGTCGAGGCGGCAGCCGACACACCGGAAGGCGTCGCCGGGCTCTCCGTGCCTGACGTCCTTGCGGCGCTGCGGCCTGCCTGCGGCGGGTTTCCTGCGTGGCACGTGGTCCGCCCCCGTCACAGGTCGCCGAACGTTTCCAGCGGAAACGGCGGCTGGGCGAGCGGGCGGACGGCCATCCGCATGAGGATGAGCTGGTTGTCGTCGCCGCTGATCGGGTTCGACGTCAGCTCTCCGCAGCGGCTGCAGCGGTGAATGATCATCCAGTCGCCGCCGCGCAGCACCGCGATGGAGATCGGCGCCATGCGCGAACCGCACTCCGACGGCCCGCCCTCGGCGCGGTCGAACACGTGCAGCGAGTGCAGGCAGCTCGGGCAGTGGTTGCGGCGGCCGCCTCCGGGGGCGGCTCCGGTCACGGTCAGCCCGCAACGTACGCAGGCGAACGTGTCGGTCAGGACCTGACGGGTCTTGTGGGTGGACACCCTGGGGTACTCCTTGCCGAACAAAAGGGAAAAGGGCAGCAAGGAAGCGCCGTGCGGGCCTCGCGACGGTCAGCGCCGACGGGTCACGGACGGGTCCGGATGACGGTACGACGAGGCGCGCGTGGCGCGGTCCCGGGCATAGACCCCCCGCTTTCCAGGGCGTTACCGCCCATAAGACTCGTACATGGATATCGGGGAGCGTAGCCAGCCTCCGTACGGGATGGCCACCGATTTTCGACCGGCCACGGCGGGGGTTCCTTCGCGGCCGGCCTTGTTCACCAGGCGCCTCTGTCGCCTCCGGCGTCGGGACGGCTGGGGCTGGAGATGAACCGAATAATGTTCTAGGTTCGGTGCATGGGTATCGGGCTGACCACTGAACACCAGGCACTCGCCGACTCCGTCCGCGGGCTGACGCGACGGGAGGCGGGCCATGACGCGCTCGCCCGGCAGGGAGTGCTCGGGCTGCACGTGCCGGAGGAGCGGGGCGGGCAGGGGTTCGGGCTGGTCGAACTGTGCGTGGCGCTGGAGGTGCTCGGCGAGCGCCGGGTGCGCGGCCCGTACCTGCCGACGGTGCTCGCCTCCGCGGCGGCATCCCGCTCCCCCGCGGGCGAGGACCTGACCGGCGGCCTGGCCGACGGCTCCCTGACCGCCGCCGTCGTCCTGCCGGCGGACCCGCCCGGCACGGGCGACGGTTCGCCGGGCCGTCCCGGCGGGCCAGGAGCCGGCCTCCCGGAGGACGCGTCGGCCGCGGGCGCGACCCGGTCCCTGATGGCGCTCGGCGCGGCGGAGGCGGACCTGTTCCTGGTGCCGATCGGTGCGGACGGCTGGGCGCTGCTCGACCGCGCGGACGTCCTGGCCGAACCGGCCGGCGGCGTCGACCTGGACCGTGACCTGTGCGCCGTGACCGTCGTGAACGTGCCGGGCGAGCGCGTGCTCGGCGCGGTGCCGGTGCGGGAGCTGGCCGCGGTCCTGCTCGGCGCGGACGCCTGCGGGGTCGCGGCCTGGGCGGTCGCCACGGCCGCTGAGTACGCCAAGGTACGCGAGCAGTTCGGGCGGCCCATCGGCCAGTTCCAGGGCGTCAAGCACCGGCTGGCCGCGGCGCTGGTCATCGCGGAGCAGGCCCGCGCCGCCGTATGGGACGCCGCCCGGGCCCTCGACCAACCCGCCACTCAGGACGCCGGACACCGCGGAGAGGACGCCGGACACCGTGGGGAGGACGCCGGACACCGTGGGGAGGATGAAAGGCACCGCGGGCGGGACGAAGGGCTGCCCGCCGACGTGCGGCTGGCCGCGGGAGTCGCGGGGGTGCTCGGGCCGGAGGCCGGGGTGCGGTGCGCCGCCGACGCCATCCAGGTGCTCGGCGGCGTCGGGTACACCTTCGAGCACGACGCGCACCGCTACTACCGGCGGGCGCTGTCGGACCGCATGCTGGCCGGGGACCCCGGCGTGTGGGCGGGCGAGGTCGCCGCGCTGGCTCTCGGCGGGGTGCGCCGGTCGATGGAGCCCGGCCTGCCCGAGGAGGCGGCCCCGCTCAGGGAAGCGGTACGGGCGCACGCCGCGTCGCTGCGGGCCGCCGAACCCTCCGAACGCCGCCGCCGGTTCGCCGACGAGGGGTGGATCATGCCCCACCTGCCGGAACCGTGGGGCCGGGCCGCCTCACCGCTCGAACAAGTGATCATCCACGACGAGTTCCGCGGCCTGAAACGGCCGAACCTCGGCATCGGCGCGTGGGCCGTGCCGTCCATCGTCCGGCACGGGACCCGCGACCAGCAGGAACGCTTCCTGCCCGGGACCTTCACCGGGGAGATCGTGTGGTGCCAGCTGTTCTCGGAACCGGGCGCGGGCTCGGACCTGGCGGGCCTGTCGACCAGGGCCACCCGGGTGGAGGGCGGCTGGACGCTGACCGGGCAGAAGATCTGGACGTCCCTGGCGCAGTACGCCCACTGGGGCATCTGCCTGGCCAGGACCTCCCCCGACAGGCCCAAGCACGAAGGCATCACGTACTTCCTCGTGGACATGGCGGCTCCCGGCGTCACCGTCAGGCCGCTCAAGGAGATCAACGGCGACGAGCTGTTCAACGAGGTGTTCCTGGACGACGTGTTCGTGCCGGACGACCGGGTCGTCGGGGAGGTGGACGGAGGCTGGCGGGTGGCCCGTGACACCCTCGCCCACGAACGGGTCGCGCTCGGCGACTCGTGGGGGCCGGGGTCGCGGCACACCGACATGGCCGCCTTCGCCGCCCGGCTGCCGCTGCGGGAGGCGCGACGCGAGCAGGCGGGCCGGCTGTGGGCTGAGGGCCAGGCCATCTCGGCGCTCGGCCTGCGCGTCACCCTCGCCCAGCTCGCCGCCGACCGCTCCACACCGGTCGCCCCGGCCGGACCCGGCGGTGCGGGCCCGAGCGGAGCCGCCACCACGTCCAGCGCCTCTCCGGGCGTGATCGCCACCGCGTCCAGCGTCCGCAAACTGCTCGGCATGCGGCACGCCCAGGCGGTGTCCGAGTTCTGCTGGGAACTGGCGCCCGCCGACCCTCACTGGAGCCGCATGATCCTCGCCACCCGCGCCTTCACCATCGGCGGCGGCACCACCGAAGTGCAGCTCAACATCATCGCCGAACGCGCCCTGGGACTCCCCCGCGACCCGTGACGACCGGGTCACTGCGGGAAGCGCTCAGCCGCATCATCACGGTCAGTCGGCGCGGGCCTTGCTCGGTTGTACGCGCTTCGGCTCGCCCGGCATCTTGGGATAGTTGGGGGGATAGGGCATGTCGCCGCGTTCGTCCTGGTCGTACCAGTCGAGGAGGGTCTCGATCGAGTACGCGTGATCGTCGATGGCGGCGTGCACATCGCCCAGCTCGGCGAACCGGGCGGGCACCGTGCGGATGTCGAAGTCGCCCGGGTCGGCGTCCTCCAGCTCCTCCCAGGTGAGCGGGGTCGAGACCGGCGCGTGCGGGCGCGCCCGGACCGAGTAGGCGCTGACGACCGTGCGGTCACGGGCGTTCTGGTTGAAGTCGATGAACACCCGGTCGCCCCGTTCCTCCTTCCACCAGGCGGTGGTGACCAGGCCGGGGTCGCGCTCCTGCACCGCCCTGGCCAGCGCGATGCCGGCGTGGCGCACCCGCACGAAGTCCCATCGCGGCTCGATCCGGACGGCGATGTGGACGCCGCGGTTGCCCGAGGTCTTGACGAAGCCGGTCAGACCCAGCTCGCCCAGCACGTCCCTGGTCAGGAAGGCGGCCTGGCGCACCGCGTCGAAGCCGACGCCGGGCTGGGGGTCGAGGTCGACCCGCAGCTCGTCGGGATGCTCGACGTCGGAGGCGCGGACCTGCCAGGGGTGGAAGTCGATGGTGCCCAGGTTGGCGCAGTAGGCGATGGCGGCGATCTCGGTGACCCTCAGCGAGTCGGCCGTGCGGCCGCTGGGGAAGGTGACGGTCACGGTCTCCAGCCAGTCGGGGCGCTTGGCCGGCATCCGCTTCTGGTAGATGGCCTCGCTCTGCACGCCGTCGGGGTGGCGCTTGAGGTTGGCGGGCCGGTCCTTCAGCGCCCGGAGCGCGCCTTCGCCCACGCTGACGTAGTAGTCGACCAGCTCGCGCTTCGTCGCGCCGATCTCCGGAAAGTAGATCTTGCCGGGATTCGTGACCTTGACGGTCCGCTCTCCCACCTCGAGCTCGATGTACGGCGATGCCATGGGGAGGAACCTACCCCGCGCCCCCGACAAACCACGTGGCCCCGGACGTGAAGGGGGCCCGTCCCGGAGCAGCACCGGTGGCGGGACCGGGAGCTCGACGGAACGGGCCCGTGAACGAGACCACTCGCGCCGCCGTTCCGGGCGCTGGCGCGCCACCCGGCCGGCCAGGCGATCGCCGGCGGCGCCAGCACGGGCGTGGGCTGTGCCGCTCTGGCGATCCGGCGAGTGATCCCGCCCCTGGCAGGAGGCGATGACACCCCCTTGCTGACAAAGACGCGAATTCTCCCCAGAAAGGATGCTTCCCCCGATGGAGATCTCTTTTTGCCGCATCTCGTACTCTGAACGTATGGACAAGGTGATCAAGAGTGAGGCCGAGTGGCGCGTCCAGCTCGCTCCGGAAGAGTTCCACGTGCTGCGTGAGGCGGGCACCGAACGCCCGTTCACCGGCGAGTACGTCGACACGAAGACGGAGGGCGTCTACGCCTGCCGGGCGTGCGGCGCCGAGCTGTTCAGGTCCGACACCAAGTTCGAGTCCCACTGCGGCTGGCCCAGCTTCTTCCAGCCGTCCGATTCCGACGCGGTGACGCTGATCGAGGACCGCAGCCACGGCATGGTCCGCACCGAGGTGCGGTGCGCGCGCTGCGACTCCCACCTCGGGCATGTCTTCCACGGCGAGGGCTACCCGACGCCGACCGACGACCGCTACTGCATCAACTCGATCTCGCTGAGGCTCGAACCCGTCGAGTGACAATCTGTTGACCGTACGTATCGGACAGGTCTGGCGGGTAGGACAGCCCGTGTGCCGGATCCATGTGCGTCACCGGTGGGTGACGATCGAGACGATCGGCCGCGTCATCACACAGCGGTGCGAGAGGTGCTCGAAGACCCGGGTACGGGTGCGGTGAGATCAGGGCGTCCCTGAGAGGACGCGCGGCTAGGCGGTCCCGGTGGAGAAGAAGTCCACGATCAGGGAGTTGACCTCGTCCGGCTGCTCCAGATAGCCGTAGTGCCCGCACTTGGCGACCTGGGCGTACTCCGCGCCCGGGATGGCGGTGGCGACCTCCTGGACGAGGTGCGGCGGCGTGATGAGGTCGTCCTCGAAGCCCACGACCAGGCAGCGGCCCCGGATGGCGCGGTAGTCCGCCAGCCGGTCGTCCGTGATCTCCAGTTTGTGCTGGGCGCGCATCACCGCCTTGGCCGTCGGGAAGAGCTCGAAGAGGTCCAGCCAGTGCCGGGCCCGGCTCTCGTCGTCGAGCGTGTGCGGCGACAGGCTGAGCACGGCGCGCAGCGCGGCTCCGTAGGCGGCGGGCAGTTCCACCGGGCCGAAGTTCAGCTCGGCCTCGGCCGCGGCGAGGCGGGCACGGAAGTGGTCGGGCCGGCCTCGGGTGGCCATCAGCACGGCCTGCTCGACCAGTTCCGGCCGCTTCAGCAGCAGTTCCTGCACGACGTGCGCGCCCATCGACACGCCGACGAGGCGGCAGCGACCCCCGCACAGGGTCTCGGCGAGCCCGGCCAGGTCGCCCACCAGGTCGTCGATCTCGGGCGTCCCCGCGTCAGGAGCCAGACCGCGGTTGTCGAAGGTGATGACGCGGTAGCCGGCGGCGACCAGCGCGGGCGCCTGGTGCAGGTGCCAGACGTGCCCGGGGCTGCCGGTGCCCATCACCATGATCACCGGGTCACCTGTTCCCTGGTCTGTGTAGGTCAGGGTGGTCCCGTTCACTCTCGTCACGGCCATGCCGCTCTCCCTTCCGTTCGGTTCGGGGTGCCCGCGCGAAGGCCGCCCGCAGCAGTGGGGGCGCCATCAGGGACGTGGCCACCGCGATCAGGACGATGATCGAGTACGCGGCGGGTGTCAGGATGCCCAGCCGGAGCCCTACGGTGGCGACCACGATCTCGATGAGGCCCCGCGAGTTCAGCCCCGCGCCGATGGCGAAGGACTCCCAGCGGGGTATTCCGCTGGTGCGGGCGCCGAGGTACCCACCGGCCAGCTTGCCCGCCACCGCCAGCGCCAGCAGCCCCGCCGCGGTCAGGGCCACCACCGGATCGGCCAGGGCCGCGAGGTCCAGGTGCAGCCCGGCGAAGGCCAGGAAAACGGGGGCGAGCACGGCGACGACGACGGTGCGCAGCCCGGTCAGGTGCCGGGCGCCCGCGCCCCTGGCGGCCCCGGCGACCAGTCCGGCGACGAAGGCGCCGACCACCGGCTCCAGTCCGGCGAGGTGCGCGGCGAGCGCGCCGGTGATGATCACGACGGCGGCCGTGGTCATGGCGGGCGCCTGGTCGGCCTCGCTCAGCACGCGCCGGGCCAGCGGCCGCAGCGCCAGGGCCACCAGGGCCATGACCGCCAGCCACAGCACCGGCATCCCGACCGTTCGCGCCCCTCCGCCCTGGGTGGCCACCGCGCCGACGACCGCGAGCAGGACCCAGGCGACGGCGTCCTGGACGGCGCCGGAGGCCAGGGTGATCTGGCCGACGCGGTGGCCGAGCAGGTTCAGGTCGGTGAGCGTACGGGAGATGACCGGGATGGCGGTCACGGACAAGGCCACGCCGAGGTAGGCGGCGAACATGCCCCGGTCGGCGGCCGGCCCCAGCAGGACCGCCGGCGCCACGAAGCCCGCCGCCGCGCCCAGGGCGAGCGGCAGGAGCAGCGCCCAGGCGCTGACCCTGGCCAGCGTGCCCGCCTGCGCGCGCAGCCTGCCCAGGTCGAGCTCGGCGGCGGTGAGTCCGACGAGCAGCAGGAGCCCGAGCTGGGCGACGGCGTCGATGAGCGCCCCCGAGCCGGGCCGGGGCAGCCACGCGGCCCAGTCCGGCGCCAGCCGGCCCAGCACGGAGGGCCCGAGCAGGACCCCCGCCGCCAGTTCGCCCACGATCGCCGGCTGGCCGAACCGGCAGGCCAGCCGGCCCAGCAGGACGGCCGAGGCCAGGATCACGACGAGCTGCAGGAGGAACAGCGGGACCCCGGTGAGCATGGCCACAGCGTAGGAAGGGCTTCGCCGGCTTCCGCCTGGCCAGCGGGCGAATGGCGATTTCTCGCCACAACGGCGGCGGACGCTTCTCCGGCCCCGATCACGGCCCTACGGTCCGAAACAGCGAGATCCCCTGGAGAAGCGAAGGATCCCCGCAGTGAATGCCCGAATTGTGCAGGAACTGAACCAGCACGTCCGCCACGCCGGCTTATCCGGCGAGGTGGCGGCCGCCCGGCGCGAGTTCGCCGAACGCGGATTCGCGAAGGTGTCGTTCCTGGCACCCGCGAGTGTCAAGCAGGCCGTGGCCGACGACGTGCTCTCCCTCATCGAGGAATCCGGGGTCCGGCGTGACCTCAGGTTCAAGGAGACCGGTGGCACGCCCCGCCGGATGAGCAACGTGACGCGATCGGAGATCGCCGCGCGCAGCGCCCTCATCCCCGCCGTGTACCGGTCGGAGCCGCTGCTCGGCCTGCTCTCCGAGATCGTGGACGAGCCCGTGCTGGCCTGTCCGTACGAGCCCGAGCAGTACGTGATCACCCGTCTGGAGCAGAGCGGCGACACCCACGGCTGGCACTGGGACGACTACAGCTTCGCCCTGGTGTGGCTGGTGCAGTGCCCGCCACCGGAGCACGGCGGCTTCGTCCAGTGCGTCGCCGGCACCACCTGGGACAAGGGCGACCCCGCCATCCAGCGGGCGCTGCTCGACAACCCCATCTGGTCGTTCGAGGTGGGCGCCGGCGACCTCTACGTGATGCGCACCAACACCACGTTGCACCGCGTCTACCCGATCACCTCGGGGGTGCGGACGATCATCAACATGGGGTACGCGTCCAAGCCCGACCTGGAGACGGTGATGTCCCACGAGACCATGGACGCGCTGTGGGCCGAGCAGGCGTGAGCACGATGCCGACCGAAATGGAGAACCCGATGCACACGGCTTTCACCCGCGGCCCCGTCGCCGACCTCTTCTCGTCGTATCTCGCGGCGGTCTCGCTGTCGGCCGCCGACGAGCTCGGCGTCCTCGACGCGCTCAGGCGGCAGGGCAGCTACTCGATCGAGAGGGCGGGCGCGGACGGGCTCGACCCGCGGCTGGTGCGCCAGTTGCTGGTGACGCTCTCCTGGGCGGAGATCGTCGAGGTCGCCGACGACAAGGCGGTGACCGGGCCGCGATTCGAGGACGCCTACCGCGCGCGGGGGTACTTCTACTGGATGGTCCGCGGCTGCGGAGAGCTGTTCTCCGTCCTGCCCGGGGTGGCCAGGACCGAGGACCGCACCGGCGACTTCTACACCAGGGACATGCGGGCGGTGGCGGTCGGCTCCAAGCTGATCGGTGAGACCGAGGTCGAGCCGCACTTCGTCGAGCTGCTGGGCGAGCTGGACTACTCGGTCATCGCCGACCTCGGCTGCGGCTCCGGCCAGCGGCTGGTCGACGCGGTCTCCCGCCGGCCCGGGGTACGCGGCGTGGGCGTCGACATCGCACCCTCGGCGGTGGACCTGGCCGTGAGCTCGGTGGCGCGGGCCGGCCTGGCCGGCCGCGTCGGCGTCGTCGCCGGCGACGTGCGCGACCTGGAGCCGCTGCCCGAGTTCGCCGACGTCGACCTCATCACCTGCGTCTTCCTCGGCCACGACTTCTGGCCCAAGCCCTCCTGCGTGGCGGGCCTGCGCAAGCTCCGCACCGCCTTCCCCCGCGCGCGGCGGCTGCTGCTGTGCGATGTGGTCCGCAGCGAGGAGCCGCCGGGACCGGACACAACGATCTTCACGCTGGGTTTCGAGCTCGTCCACGCCGCGATGGGGGTCTACCTCCCCACCCGCGCTGAGTGGCACGAGGCGTTCCGCGAGTCCGGCTGGGTGCTGAACGGGGAGCGGGACTTCGCCGCCCCGCCGCGTGGCATCCTGTTCGACCTGAGCCCGGAGCGCTGACATGAGCAATCCCTTCGACGACGAGAACGGCTCCTTCCTGGTCCTGGTGAACGCCGAGGAGCAGCACTCGCTGTGGCCGTCGGCCTTCCCCGTGCCCAGTGGCTGGCGCGTCGCCTCCGGCCCCGCATCCCGTGCCGAGAGCCTGGAGTACGTCGAGCGCAACTGGAGCGACATCCGCCCCGCCAGTGTGAGGAACACGCCGGCATGAGCGCCGACATGATCGAGTACGTCCTCGACGGCAAGGAGGTGGACACGATCACGGCCGTCGGTGAGCGGGTGAGGGCGCTCGGCGAGGATCCCGCCGACCCCGGCTTCTACGACCGGTGCTGGCACATCCGCGAGGAACTGCCCGTCGGGCTGCGCCGCTTCCTGGAGGACTTCCGCCGTACGGAGCCGGCCGCCGCGTGCCTGGTGCGCGGCTTCCCGGTCGACGACGGCGCCGTCGGGCCCACGCCAGGCCACTGGTCGATGCCCCGCCAGTCGGCCGCCGCGGGCGACGCGGAGGTCTACCTCGCCCTGTGCGGGATGGTGCTGGGCGAGCCGTTCGCCTGGTCCACGCTGCAGGGAGGGCGGATGATCCAGAACATCGTGCCGATCCGCGGCGACGAGATGCAGCAGAGCGGTCACGGCAGCCAGTCGACGCTGGAGTTTCACACCGAGGACGGCTTCCACCCGCTGCGCTGCGACTATCTCCTGCTGTTCGGGCTGCGCAACCACGAGGGCGTGCCCACGGTCGTGGCGTCGGTGCGCGACCTGAAGTTGTCGCAGGAGCAGGCCCGGTTGCTGTCGCGGCCGCGCTTCCACATCATGCCCGACGACGAGCACCTGCGGCAGCTGGAGGCGAGCCATCCCGGCCATCCCGCGCTGGCCCTGATGCGCGAGATGCGTGACAGGCCGGAGGCCGTCGCCGTGCTCGTCGGCGAGTCCGGCACCCCCTACGTGCGGCTCGACCGTCCGTTCATGACCTGCGCGGACGGGGATCCGGAGGCCGAGAGCGCGCTCGACGCGCTCGTGGCCGGGCTGGAGGGCGAGCAGCGGGACGTGGTCGTCGGCCCCGGCACCCTGCTGATCGTCGACAACTACCTGGCCGTCCACGGGCGCAGGCCGTTCCATCCCCGCTACGACGGCACCGACCGCTGGCTGAAGAAGCTGACGGTCAGCAGGAACCTGCGCAGATCCATCGGCAACCGGGCCACCACCAGCCCTCGGGTGATCTTCTAAGGGGTGTCGCCATGCGTACTGTGGTCATCTCCGGCGCGTCCAGCGGGATCGGGTTCGCCGCCGCCGAGCACTTCGCGCGCTCCGGCGACACGGTCGTCAACCTCGACGTGCAGCCGCCGATCGCCGCGACGAGCCCGGGCGTCTCCTGGGTCGAGGCGGACGTGACCGACTGGCCGGCGATCGAGGCGGCCGTGGCGGCCGTCTGGACGGACCACGGCCGGTTGGACGTGGTGATCGCCAACGCGGGCATCAGCGTCAGGCACGGCGTGCTCAACCTCGACGAGGCCACCGCCCGCCGCGTCCTGGACGTCAACCTGCTCGGCGTGCTCGGCCTCTGGCGCTGCGCCGCCGGCTACATGACGAGGCAGGGGCACGGCGTGCTGCTGGCGACCGCGTCCGTCAACGCCTCGCGGGCCTACCCGTACTACGCCGACTACAACGCCGCCAAGGCCGGCATCCTCGCCCTGTGCCGCACCTTCGCGCTGGAGCTCAGCCCGAACATCAGGGTCGCCTGCGTCAGCCCGGGGGCGGTGCTGACCCCCATGCAGGAGGCCGAGTACACCCCGGAGATGCTGGACGAGGTCAACCGCTCCATCCCGCTCGGCAGGCACGCCGAGCCGGCGGAGATCGGCGCGGCCTTCCACTACCTGGCCTCCCCCGCCGCCGCGTTCCTGACCGGGCAGGAGCTGGTCGTGGACGGCGGCGAGATCGCCGGCGCGACCACGTCCGCCTTCGGCACCGGCGGCACCACGGACGCGCCCGGCCCATCAGCGTGGCCGCTCTCCTCGACCTCCCGGGCGGGCGGCGCTACCTTCTAACCCCGTGTGACAGACATCACTTCTTCGAGAGAGGATTTCCGATGAAGCGCCGTATCGCTCTCGTCACCGCCGCGACCGCGTTCTTCGCGGCCCTGTTCGTCATGCCCGCCGCCGCGGAGCCGGACGTCGACCCGTTCAGGAACTTCCACTGGACCGGCGAGCGTGACATCCCGAAGCGCCCCTGGATCGGCGAGCAGGTGATCCCCAGGCTCTCCTGACGTCGTTCAGCGCCCTTCGTCCTCCGCGAGCAGGGCTGCCGCGCGGGCCCACAGCTCGTGGGCGCCCTGATCGTTGTGGAGCATGGCCTCCGTCGCCGCCAGCGCCTCCAGCGCCCGCGCGTGCCAGATCCTGGCGCCCAGCTCCTCGAAGACCTTGGAGGCGAGGGTCAGGTTGTTCCGGGCCGAGGTGGCGTTCCCCGTCCCGAAGTGGAGGTTGCCCAGCGCGAGCGAGGTGACTCCGACCACGAACTGCTCGCCGACCCGCTGGGCGATCTGCCGGGACGTGAGCAGCGCCATCTCCGCGCCTTCCGTACGGCCCTGCTGCGCGTAGGTCTCACCCAGCACCCGCAGCACGTAGGACTCGCCCACCACGTCACGCAGCTCGCGCACCGTCTGCAGGGCCTTCTCCAACGTCTGGCGGGCGGCGTCGACGCGCTGGGTACGCAGCAGCACCTCGCCGAACCGGTAGAGCGCCTGGGCCAGGCCCCGCTGGTAGCCGATCTCCTCGAAGACGCTCACCGCTGCCCTGAGCAGCGGTTCGGCCTCACCGTACGCGCCCTTCTCCAGGAGTACCTGCGCGGTGCTGGCCATGACGTGCGCCTCGGCGGCGTGGTCGCCGAGCTCGCGCAGCGTCTCCCCCGCCTGCTCGTAGCGCGCGAGCGCCAGGTCGAACCGGCCGGCGATGCGATCGAGCAGGGCGAGGTTGCGCAGCGCGAGCGCGCGGCCGTGCTCCTCGCCCTGCTGCTCGAACATGTGCACCGCCTCCCGCAGGAGGCTGTCGGCCTCGTCGTAGCGCTGGCGGAACAGTTCCAGGCTGCCCAGACCGTAGATCATGGCCGCCTCGCCGCGGACGTCGCCGTCGCGGCGGGCCGCGGCGAGCGCGACCTCGTGCGTCGAGCGCCAGTCGTCGTAGTAGCCGCGCAGTTCGAAGAACGTCGCCGAGGTCATCGTCAGGTCCCAGCAGAGCGCGCTGAAGCCGAGGGCGGCCGCCTGGCCGATCTCCGCTAGCAGGTGCGGGCGCTCGGCCTCGAACCATTCGATCGGATCGGGCATCATCCGGTCGATCATGGCGAACGGCAGCCTGCGTCGCTCGGCGGGACCGTGCAGGACGGCGTAGTCGCCGCCGAGCAGGCGGGCGTGAGCGGCCTCCACCAGCGCCAGCCAGCAGCCCAGGGCCCGGCGCAGCGCGGCGTTGCGCTCCTGCTCGCTCTCCTCGATCAGGGCGCGCTCGCGCGCGTACAGGCGCAGCAGGTCGTGGAAGCGGTAGCGGGCCTGGCCGCCCGCCCAGGGCTGGCCGAGCTCCAGCAGTTGCGCGTCGACGAGCTGCTCGATCAGGTCCTGGGCGTGTTCCGGGTCCACCTCCAGCAGGGCGGCGCCCAGCCACGGGCCGAACTCGGTGACGTCCAGCAGCGCCAGCCGCCTGAACATGATGGCCGCCTTGGGCGACAGGTCGCGGTAGCTGAGGATGAACTTGGTGCGCAGGTCCACCTCGCCCTGGCTGAGCTCGTCGAGCCGTCGGCTCTCGTCGGTGAGCCTGGCGACGAGGTCGGCGCTGGTCCACGACGGTCGCACGGCCAGCCGGGCGGCCGCCACCCGCAGCGCCAGCACGAGCCCTCCGCACAGCTCGCTGAGCTGCCTGGCCCCCTCCGGATCGGCGTGCACCCGCTGCTCGCCCGCGATGCACGCGAGCACGTCCACGCCCTGGTCGGGCCGCAGGACGTCCAGGCGGAGCGGGGTCGCGCCCTCCAGCGTGATGAGCCCGGCGAGCTGGTCACGGCTGGTCACGATGACGGCGCAGCCGAGCGCGCCGGGCAGCAGGGGTCTTACCTGGCTGGAGTCGCGCGCGTTGTCGAGCACGAGCAGCAGCCGGCGCCCGGCCAGGACGGTGCGGAACAGGGCGGCCCGCTCCTCCAGCGTGGTCGGGGGGTGCTGGCGGGTCACGTTCAGCGCGCGCAGGAGGGTGTCGAGCACGTCGAAGGGCGAGCTCGGCGGGCCCGTCTCCGAGTAGCCGTTGAGGTCGACGAAGAGCTGGCCGTCGGGGAAGCGTGCGGCGACGCGGTGCGACCAGTGCACGGCCAGTCCGCTCTTGCCGACCCCGCCCATCCCGGTGATGACCGCGATGAACGGCTGGCCCGCCTGGCACTTGCGGTTGAGCAGCGCGTCGAGCCGCTCGATCTCGGCGTCGCGCGCGACGAAGCCGTTGACGTCGGGCGGCAGCTGGGCGGGCACGGCCGGCGCGGCCTCCGGCGCGGCCTGCTCCATGACGAACCGGCCCTGCCGCTGGCCGGTCTCCCCGCGCAGGATCGCCTCGTGCAGGCCGGCCAGCTCCGTGCCGGGTTCGAGCCCGAGCCGCTCGATGCTGAGCCGGTAACCCTCCTGGTAGGTGGCCAGCGCCTCAGCGCGGCGCCCGGCCCTGCTCTGGGCCAGCATGAGCAGGCCGCGCAGGCGCTCGCGCAGCGGGTACTCGGCGACCAGCCCGACCAGCTCGCCGAGGATCTGCAGGTCGTGCGACAGTTCCAGTTCGACCTCGAAGAACTCCTCCAGGATGGCCAGGCGCCATTCCCCGAGCCGCTCGGACTCCGCGCGCACCAGTTCGCCCTCGACCCCGGTGAGCGGGTCGCCCCGCCACAGGGACAGGGCCTCGGAGAGCTGTTCCGAGGCCTTTTCCAGGTTGCCCGCCGTCCGCGCCGTGCGCGCCTGGCGCAGCGCCTCCTCGACGTCCTTGACGTCGAACCTGTCGTCGTCGGCGAGCCTCAGCAGGTAGCCGGAGGAGGCGGTGACGATGGGGTCGTGCGCCACTCCGGCGGCGGCGAACTCCCGGCGCAGCCCCGACACGCAGATGGCCACCTGGTTGCGGGCGGTCGCGGGCGGGTTCTGGCCCCAGATCGCGGCGCTGAGCCTGTCGGTCGAGACGACCCGGCCCACGTTGAGCAGCAGGGTCGCGAGCATGATGCGGCGCCGTGGCCCGCCCAGCGGGATGTGCAGGTTTCCCGTGCTCACCGTCAGGGGACCGAGGACGCGAAACTCCATGCGTACACCCACTGATTCGTCTCAGCCAGGCCAAGGCGGTTCCGCCGACTCCTACGGCAGATCGTAGGTCATATTATCAATGGCGATATAACAATAAATGACAAAAAATGTCCACTTCTGCTGTGGTTACCCGTCAGTAGGGACGGGTGATAACCCAACGAAATCGCATGCACATACCTCCCATCTAGCGTTCGAAGTGGTGATACTTCGACTGGCAACCGGGTTGGTATCGATGTCTCTCAACAGCAGCAGAACCGTCCCCTTCAAACCCACCGACCATCCCACAACGCAGCTCGGGCTCCCGCTCCTGGAGCTGGAACTGGCCGAGCAGACCCACGCCGAGTTGCTCGTGCTGTCCGCCGAGCCCGAGCGCCTGCACCCCGCCCTGCCCCGCCTGTTCGCCCGGCTCGCCCGGCGCCGGGTCGCCGTCCGGATCCTGCACGGACCCGGGCGGCCGGGCCGTACGTCCCCTCTCGCGCAGGCCTGGCAGGCGGGCGCGACCGCGCGGGCCGTGACCGGCCTGCCCTATCAGGTGCTCGTACGGGACCGGGTGGTCGCCTACGTCGCGCACCCCGGCCCCGCCCACACCGGGCGGCTGGAGAGGATCCCCCATCCTGTGGTCGCCGCCTCCGTGGCGGGAGTCTTCGACACGATCTGCCGGATCCTCGACGAGCGGCGCAGCGACGCGGCCGGCGACGAAGGGCACGACGATGGACACGACGAGGTGCTGCGGGCCCTCGACGACGGCCTCACCGACGACCGCGCCGCCGCGCGGCTGCACCTCAGCAAGCGGACCTTCGCCAGGCGGGTGGCGGGCGTGATGGAGCGCCTCAACGCCGCCAGCCGTTTCCAGGCCGGGGCGGAGGCCGTCAGGCGCGGCTGGATCTGACCCAGCGCGCCAGCGGGACCAGCGTCTCCTCGTCGCTGAGCGCCCCGTGCTCATAGGAGAGGCCGGGATCGGGGAGCGGGAAGCGCGGTGACGTGGCGATCGCCACCACCGCGCCGAGCCGCTCCCGCACCGGACCGGCGACCTCCATCAGGCCCAGTTCGCCGAGAGCGCTCGCCGGCAGCACCCGGGCATGACCGTCCAGGGCCTCCGCGAGGCGTTCGGCCACCTCGTTCTCCCTGCCCGCCCGCGGGTAGAGCCAGCGAACCCGGCCGGCCCCGCCGCCCGGGAGCTCGCACAGTCCGGGCGCGTCCACCCGCTCCCAGCGTCGCGCCAGCACGGGGTCGGAGGCGACCGGGACCAGGCCGTGATCGGCGTGGGCGAGCACGCGCCACCCCCTCGCGGCCCAGGCCGTCGCGTGCCGCTCCAGTTCGGCCAGCGCGTCCACGGCCCGCTCGTCGTAGCCGTGCCGATGCAGGTGGTCGTCGAGGTTGACGTAGACCCACAGCAGCAGGGGCCGGGTCCGCCGCACGCCGATCGCCGCCTCGACGTCCGCCGCGACCCCCGCGACCAGGCCGTGCGGGTCGCGGGTCAGCGCCTCCCGCGCCGGCCGGCGCGCCGCGCCGCGGGTGAGCGCGTCCACCCAGGGACCGGACAGCAGGTCGAGCTCACGGCCCACCACCATCGGATCGGCGCCTTCCGCCCGCTCGAAGATCGTGGGCAGGCGCACGACCGGTCCGCGCGGCGCCGGCTCCCCCGCCAGGACGTCCCCCGTGATCACGTCGACGAGCGGCCCGCCGGCCCGCTCGCGATAGGCCGCGCCGACCACCAGATGGTCACTCACCGGCGCGCCGGTGACCGAGGTCATCCACGCGCTGGCCGAAGTGCTGGGAAAGGTGGAGGTCAGACAGGTGAGCTCGGCGGACCGCCATACCCGCCGGGCGACCTGCCACGACAGTCCGTCCACGGCCAGCACGAGCACGCCGCGACCGCCCCGGCCCAGTTCCGAGAGAACCAGGCCGGGGACGGCACGCAGGTCGAGCCCGGGGCGAGCGAGCGTCCCGGCCTCAGTCATGTCAGTAGTTCGGCACGCAGTCGGTGCAGGTCGTGCGGAACTTCACGATCTGTACCGCCTGGCGCGCGGCGAGCATGTTCTCGACGAATTCCGGAGTCGTCATGATGGGGGTTCTTACTGTGGCCTGGACGTTTTCGTGCAGCACAAGTGCCTCCTTGCCGGGCATAGGCATTTCAGCCTATTTCTGTGATTTAACGATAAAAATCGTGATTAGCGTGGTCAATCAACGCGCGTCAGTGTGGCATCAACCCGCCACCCCGGCCTCACCAGCACGGACGCCGCCACCACGGCGAAAATCACCGCCGCCGCCGCGTACATCACCCGGAAGTCGAGGAATCCCACGACGAGCGCCCCGACCCCCATCGACAGCACGAACGGGACGTCGATGATGGCCTCCATTGCGGTGAGCGCACGGCCCTGCATACCGCTCTCGGTACGGCGCTGCACGAGCGTGGTCGTGGCGACCATGAAAATCGGGATGGAAAGGCCCACCAGAACGGCGCCCGCGCACATCGTCACCTCCGTGGCGGGAAGCATCAGCGCCAGGCCCGCCGTGCTGAGGGCGAAGCCGACGGCCGCCGCGCGACGCTCGCCGTACCGCTTGATGAGCACGGCGACGACGAAGCCGCCGGCCACGGAGCCCACGCCCTGGAAGGAGGCGATGACGCCGACGAACGCGGCCGGCCGGCCGAGCCCTTGCTCCACGGCGGCGAACATGGCCGGATTGACCAGCCCGGCCGCGCCCAGGGCCGCGGCGACGGCGAGCACGCCGCCGCGCAGCTCCCGCTCGCTCAGGAGGTGCCGCACCCCCGCCAGCAGATCGGCGCGGAACCGGCCCGGCTCCCGCGGCGCCGGCCTGGCCAGGTCGGGCGCCCGCCGCAGCATGAGCAGCACCAGCACCGACAGCAGGAACGTCCCCGTGTCCAGGATCGCCACGGCCGACAGCCCCAGGGCCGCATAGAGTCCCGCGCCGAGCAGCGGGCCGAGCACCCGCAGCCCCTGGCCGAGCGAGCTGAGCAACCCGTTCGCGTCGCCGAGCAGCCGCTCGGGGACCATGGAGTGGATCAGGCCGCCCCTGGCCGCGTTGAAGACGTGGTTGGCGAAGCCGTAGCCGAGCGTGACCGCGAACACGATCCACAGATCGCCCGGATGCCGCACCAGCAGCAGGCAGAGCACCAGCGCCCCGGCCAGCAAGTCGTTGACGATCAGGACCTTCCGCCGGGGGAACCTGTCGACGAGCAGCCCGGTCAGCGGCGCGAAGAACGACGGCACCGACAGCAGGATGAACACCACCCCGGCCATCGTGTCCGAGCCGGTCAGTTCCTTGACGTAGATGCCCAGCACCACCAGGAGCGCCCGGTCCCCGATCATGTTCACCGTCTGGCCGAAGAACAGCAGCAGGAACCCGCGGTCGCGCAGCAGTTCGCGCATCAGCCCTCCTTCGCCCAGCCGGCCTCGACGAGCACGGCCAGGAACTCGTGAGCGAACTCCTCCGGCACCGGCAGCTCGGCCGCGCACCGCGCGTAGGCGGCGACCGCCGCCCGGTCCCTGCGGCCGTCGACGCCGTGGGCGAGGGCCAGCATGAGGGCGTAGGAACGGGCCCTGTCCCGCGCCGCCTGCCGCTCCAGCCACGCGCGCCCGGCGAGGCCCGACGCCTCGGCCAGCCCGCGCAGGTTGAACGGTCCTTCCCAGGTACGGCTGAGCGCCCGTCCGCCGCCCGCCGGGCGGCCCGCGCCGGCCGGTGTCAGGACGGCCGCGTGCTCCGCCGGGGCGGCCGGCCGGACGTGGGAGCCGTCGTCCGTCTGGGCGGCCATGTGCTCCGCCAGGCCCGTCAGCCAGGCGCGGGAGCCGTCGTCAGGCCCCGGGCCGCGGAGCCCGGTCAGCCCGTCCAGGGCGCTCAGCGCCACGGCGGTGCGGTGGCGCAGCAGCGCCGGTGACCGCTGCCGGCAGTCGAGCAGCCGCTCCGCCCCCCAGCCCACCGCGATGCTCTCCAGTTCGGCGCGCTCGCCCGCGAGCCCGGCGAGCACCGCCGCGACCGCTCCCGCGACCGTGGCGGTGCGGCGCAGCTCCGCCGGGTCGAGCTTGTCGAGCGTGTCGGCGGCGCTGTGGTTGAACCGGTCGGGCCAGTGCCCGAGTGACACCGTCGGGCAGCCGATGGACGCGTCCACGAGCAGGCTGTGGTCGGAGGCCCCGACGAACGGCGTGGCCCGCCAGGCCCAGGTGTCGCAGGCCACCGCGCCCGAGTAGGAGCGCGCGGCCTGCGGCAGCGCCGCCACGACGTGCTCCGTGAGCGCGTTGACGAAGCCGGGCAGGTGGTCGGGGCTGCGCTCGACGATGAGCGGCCCGCCGCACCGGCGCTGGTCCTGTCCCGCCATGTCCACGTTCACGGCGGCCACCGGCGGGCGACCGGCGACGTCGTGCAGGTAGGCGGCCATCCCGGTGAACTCGGGTCCCCAGACGAACCTGACGCCCCGCCGCCCCCGCCCGCCCGCGAGCGCCCGGGCCACGCCGAGCAGCGCGGCGGCCCCTGAGGCGTTGTCGTTGACGCTGGGACGCGGATGGCACAGATGCGCCGAGAGCAGCACCTCCTCAGGCCCGGCTCCGGGCAGAAGGCCGGTGACGACGGGCATGGCGGCCCGCCGGTGCGTCTCGACCTCGACCCGGACCCGGCCGCGCCGCAGCAGCTCGGCCGCCTGCCCGGGGGTGACGCCGAAGGCGACCAGGCGGCTCCCTGCGGGCAGTTCGACCCGGCCCGGGCCGGGAAGGCGGTCGGTGACCAGGCCGAACGCGCCGGCGTCAGCGGCCCGGCTGATCGCGGCAGGCACCGGCGTGCCGGGATCGTCGTGCACGGCCAGCACGCCTTCGCCCGCGGCCGCCAGAGGCGCCACGGGGACGATGACGCCGCCGGGCGGGGTCGCCGCCGAGCCCGCCGCCAGCGTGAACGGCTGCTCGGGATAGCGCACCACGTCGTCGATCGCGGCCCGCACCGGCGTCCAGGAAAGCGGGGCGCGGAAGCTCCACCAGCGCCGGGCGCCGTCGGCGGGGAACTCCAGGATCCGCACGCCGCTCAGGCCCGCCCGCTCCGCCCGGGCGGCGACGTGCTCGGCGGCCGAGCGGATCCCGTCGGACGCCTGGTACCGGTCGAACACGGCCAGCTCGGCGACGTCCTCGACCGCCTGCCGTACGTCGAAACGGCCGAACACGTCCTGTACGGCGTCGCCGACGGTTCTCATGCGGCGACCCGGCGGAGCGCCGCGCGGCGGGCGGCCGAGAGCGGCACGCTGACCCGGGTCAGGCCCGGCAGCCGCCGCCCGGCCAGCCACGGCGGCAGCTCGTCCTCCGTCACGACCCAGGGCAGCGCGGGATGCCCCGGCTCCACCCGGCAGCCGAGCCCGCGCAGCGCCTCCACCAGCTCCGGCTTGGCCGCCGCGACGGCTTCCCGCAGCGGGGCCAGCACGTCGCCCCGGTCGAGCAGCCGCAGCCCCACCTCCAGCGACAACGCCGACATCCCCAGGGGCGGCACCGCCTGGCGGACCGCTCCCGCCACGTCAGGGGAGCACATCGCGAAGCCGGCTCGCAGCCCGCCGCAGCAGTAGCCCTTCGACAGGCTGCGCAGCACGACGAGGCCGGGCGTCCGGGCGGTCAGCGGGGCCGCGCTGGCCTCTGGGCCGAGGTAGTTCGCGCAGGCCTCGTCGACGACGAGCATCCCGCCCGCCGCGGCGGCGGCCCTGGCCAGCTCCGCCACTTGCTCCAGCGGCAGCACGTCGCCGCGCACGCCGGGCCGTTCGAGCAGGACGGTCGTCGGCCGTTCGGCCGTCACGTCCTGACCGGGCGTGTACACGCGCAGCTCCGCGCCGCGCTGCGCGGACCAGGCGGGCAGGTCGGGGTGGGCGTGCGGGGTGTGCAGCAGCCTGCCGGGCCCGGCCAGCGCGTGGAGCAGCCCGGTCGTGCCCGCCCCCGTCACCACCTGGCCGGGGTCGAGCGGCACGCCGAAGTGGCGGGCGAGCACCGGGGCGGCCCTCGCCGAGCCGTACGGGTCGTCCAGGGCGTACGCGCGGGCCGGTTCCCGGGGGTCGCCGACCGCGGCCCAGGCCTCGTCGATCGCGTCCCGTACGAGGTCGATCTCGTCGGGCGCCCAGCGCAGGTCCACCTCGGCGCCCCGGCCCCGGTGGCCGAGCACGGCGGGCCGGGGGCGCGGCGCCACGACGGCGAGGAGCTGGACGTAGCGGGTCCCCGGCAGGACGGGGGCGCCGGCGGTGAAGCCGGCGTCGGCCCGGACCAGCTCGAAGCCCGCGGCCCGCACCAGGGCCACGACCTCGCTCGGCAGGTAGAGCCTGACGTCGTCGCGCAGCACGGCGACCCGGCCGTCGGCGTGGGCCACCCGCAGCTCGCCGCGGCTGCGGCCCTCCAGCGGGTCGTAGGTGCGCAGGAAGTCGAAGGTGTCGCCGGCCGCCTCGAAACGGTCACGGGCCCGGTAGCCGTCGAGGATGGCCGCGACGTTCGAGTGGTCCAGAACCAGCAGCCCGCCCGGCACCAGGCGCTCGCGCACCCGCCGCAGCAGGGCGAGCTGCTCGTCGTCCCGTCCCCAGCCGAAGGCCTGCACGCAGACGGCCGCGTCCGCTTCCGGCAGCTCGACCCGCTCCAGCAGGTCGCCCTCGATCAGGCCGAGGCGCACGCCTTCCCGGTCCGCCGCCGTCCTGGCCTGGTCCAGCGCCCACGCGCAGACGTCGACCCCGGTGACCCGGTAGCCGTGCCCGGCCAGTTCGACGGCGTGCCGGCCGGTGCCGCAGCCGAGGTCGAGCACCCGCCTGCCCGGCGCGTGCTCTCCCAGCACCCGCAGCAGGTAGGCGCTCTCCGCGGCGGTGCGCTCGGGGGTGTACTCGTGCCGCGCGAAGCTCCAGTAGTCGGCGGTGAAGTACTCGGTGTACCAACGGGTCACGCGAACTCCTGGCGCGCGAAGAAGTCGCACACGTCGCAGATGTCGACGGGGTTGCGCACCCCTTCCTGCGCCACGTAGACGCCTTCACAGACCCGGCACTTCTCTTCGACCAGCGGGAACATGTAGCGCTGCATGGTGGCGAACGACTCGAACAGGTAGTAGTCGATGCCGGGCCACAGACCGTACAGGTGGTCGGCCATGGCGTAGGCCATCGAGCGTTCCTGAGGGCCGGTGGTGAAGCGGCCGGGGGTGCCCTGGCGGTTCAGTTCGGGGGCCACCAGCTCCAGGTAGATGGTCAGTTCCTTCTTCGGGATGCGGTAGAGCGGGAAGACGTAGCGCATCCCGCCGATCTGCCTGACCGGGATGCCGCCCATCCGGAAGCCGCTGGTGATCCACGTGACCATGCTGGCCACCAGGTCGTCGGCGTTGAACCCGAACGCGACCGTGCCGGCGCCGATGCGCTGGGCGTGGTCCTCCAGCATGCGCCGCAGCACCTGGTGTCCCACGACCATGTTCAGGTGGCTCCGGTCGCCGCCGACCACCTCGTTCATCGCCTCGACGAAGGGGCGGCGGAGCTTGAAGACCCGCTCGATGTCGGAGGCGTCGACGATGGCCTGGCCGATGCCGAGCCCTTCGGCCGAGGCGCGGGCGGCGGCGAAGGTGGCGGGCTCCTCCCAGTCGGGCAGGCCGGTGATCGTCACCGAGGTCATCGTGAAGGCGGGCAGCCGGTGCCGGGTGCGCTCCAGCAGCTTCAGGAAGGCGACGCTGTCGCGGCCTCCCGACAGGCCGATGACCACGTTGTCGCCGGCCTGGAGCACGCCGTGGCGCAGCACGCCCTGGACGAAGGTCTCCTCGACGTAGCGGACGAAGCTCTCCTCGTCGAACTGCTCCACCCGCCGTTCCAGGCGGCCCATGGTGTCGAACAGGATGGACTTGGTGTAGATCGGGTCGGGTGTGCCGTACACCGTGGTCGCGGGGCGGCGGGTGACGTCGAGGTCGTAGTGGCGCACCTGACGCAGTTCGATGACGTCGTGCTCGCCGACGATCGTCGTCTCCTCAGGAACGATCTTGCCGTTGCGGGTGGTGATGACCGCGTTGACGGGGATGCCGTGGGCGGTCAGGACCTCCGTGAGCGGCCGGCCGGTGGCGGCCTCCAGAGTTTCTGAACCGCCCACCTTGTTATGGAAGACGACTTGGGCCACGGCTTTCTCCTCGCTCATTCTCGTGCTTAATATCCTTCTTACCTGCGGCGAAAGGATGACATGAGCGGCAGTCCGGAAATTGGCATCTTCACGTCAATCGACGACCTTGACGGTGCGGAATGGGATGAGATTGTCTCGTCCTGCGGGGCGCCGGTTTTCTATCGGCATCGATATTTACGGTCCTATGCGCATTCGCCGCTGACGGCTGTGCGGTCATTCCGTTATGCGGTGGTGCGCGAGGGCGGCCGTCCGGTCGCGGTGCTTCCCCTCGCGCTGATGGACGGGCTGGACCCGCTCGGCCAGTTGGCGGCCCGCTACCCGGTCACCGGCGCGGAGCGTGGGCTGCTGAGCCATGTCTGGCACTGCTACGACGCCTGGCTGCCCGGCGCGGCGCGGCTGGAGGCGGTGGTCGGCGCGATGCGCGCGCTGGCCCTGGAACTGGAGGCCGGGTGGTACGGCTTCGTCAACGTCGCGCACGACTCGCCGCTCCGCGCCGGCCTGGTCGGGCTGGGGTTCCCCGCCGAGCACATCGAGGACCGTTTCCGGCTCGACCTGCGCGGGCTGCCGCATCCCTTCGTCCACGCCACCCGAAAGGCGCACGCCAACCTGCGCCGGGGCCGGCGCAGAGCGGCGGAGTCCGGCGTGTGGCAGCGGGTCGGCCCCCCGGGTGAGGCGGACCTCATGGAGATCGGGCGGCTGTGCGCCAGGACCGCGGCCAGGCATGGCACCGGCGGCTTCTACCCGCCCGACCTGTTCGCCGGGTTCGTCACCGGGCTGGGCGACCTGGCCCTCGCCATCGAGATCCGCCAGGAGGAGCGGCTCATCGCCGCCGGGATCGTGCTGCGCGACGGCCGCCGCTTCCACGCCTGGGCGTGCGGGGTGGACTACGACGTGGCGGGCGGGTTCAGTCCCTACGCGCTGCTGCACGCCGCGACCGCCGAGCAGGCGCTGCGCGAGGGCTGCGAGGTCCTGGAGGGCGGGCGGGGGAACCCTCGGTTCAAGCTCAGGCACGGGCTGAGCCGCCTGGCGCTCGACGCGTGCCTGGCGAAGGTCTGATGCGGGTGACCGCCGGGCTGCTCCCGGTCGAGGGACCGCTGTTCAGCACCGGCCGCTGGCTGGCCGCCATGAGCGGACGGGTGCCCGGATCGCCGTACACCTTCGAGCTGGGCGGGGTGATCCTGCACGGGACCGTCGTCGAGCGGCCGCATCCGGGCGAGGTGTTCGACCTCGGGCATCTGCTGACGGCCGACGCGCCCCAACTGCCGCTGAGCGAGGCCACCAGGGCGGCGCGGACCCGGCGGGCGCCCTGGCCCGGGTGCGCGCCGCACCTGGTGGTCATGCTGCCCGGTTACGAGTGTCACGCGCTCGGCCCGGCCGGGGACGACGCCGCGGCGGTTGAGCTCCTGGTGTCCGGCATCGTCTCCTGGGCGCGGGCCCGCGGGCTGCGGGCGGTGGCGTTCCTGTACACGCGGGGGGAGGCGCTGGAGCGGGCACTCGGCGGGCTGGGCTTCACCGGGATGCCGATGTCGTACTCCTGCGAGCTGACCCCGGGCACGCCCTTGCCGGCCCGCCGGGCGAAGGAGGCGCGGCGGGAGCTCCGGCGGCTGGCGGACGCGGGAGTGCGGCTCCGTACGAGCGAGATCTCGCGGCCGGTGCCGGGGATGACCGAGCTGAAGTGCGGCCATTCCCGCAAGTACGGCGGCAGCCCCGACCCGGCGGCCGTCTCCCGCCGCCTTGAGGCGCTGTGCTCGGGAGGCGCGCTGCTGTTCAGCGCCGGACTCGGCGAGCGACTCCTGGGATACGGGCTCTTCGTCCCCCACCGGGGCACGTGGTACTGCGTGAGCACGGCCATGGCGTACGGCGTCCCCGAGACGCGGCACACCTACTTCGCGACCCTGTTCCACGAGCCGGCCCGCCACGCCGCCGAGGCCGGCGTCGGCCGCCTGCACTACGGGCACGGCTCCTGGCGGGCCAAGCTGTCGCGCGGATGCCGGGCCGTCGAGCTGCCGATCTGGGTGCTGGCGCTGGACCCGGAGCTCAGGCCGCTCGTCGAGTGGAGCGCCGGGACGACCACGCTGTCGCCCTGACCCGCCGGGGGTCACTCCCAGCGGCGCAGCGGCGGGAACACCATCGACGTCTGCAGCACGGCGTGCTCCCAGGCGTCCATCGACACCCCGTGGACCGCCAGCCTGGCGGCCGCCCTGCGCAGGTCGAGCCGCTCGCCTCCGGGCAGGAAGTCGCAGGCCAGGAACTCGGCCAGCGGATGGCCGGCGGGGAGCAGCGCGGCGAGCTCGGCGCCCGCGCCGTCCCGGGTCTCCTCGGCCAGCTCGGGGGCCCGCTTGCGCGCCCCGTCGTCGAGCACGTGCCAGAGCGCGGCGATGACCCGCGAGCGCAGCCCGGTGCGCACGTCGTCGAACTCCCGGCTCTCGCGGGGGATCCCGGCCTCCAGGAGCGCCACCAGGTCGCGGAGCGGCCGCTGGTCGCCGTGGAGGGCGGTGCCGTAGCCGTCGCCCATGAAGATCCCGGCCTCGTGCCGGGAATCCTCCGGGCTGTCGGAACTGTGTACCAGGTCCAGCAGCACGTTGACGCCGCGCAGGTCACGCCTGATCGTGCCGGGCTCGGCCGCCGCCGGGTCGCTCGCGCCCTTCAGGGCACGCAGCCGCCGGTGCGGCTCAGGCGCGGGCGACCTGTCCTCTACCAGCAGGGCGAGGCTCGGCCCGAGATCGAACACCACGTCGACCTGCCGGTAGAAGTAGGCCTTCCAGACGGAAGTGATCTTGGTTTCCTGGAAGGCGTCCTGCCCGGGCGGCCGGTGCCACAGCACCTCGTAGCGGGTCGGCTCGAACCCGTGACGTTCCAGCCGTTCCAGGACGGGAGTGACGAGATGCCGCATCAACGCGTCGGGCGGAAACAGGAACAGGACAGTCCTGTCCCACACGATCTCGGCCATCCGTCACTTCCTTTCATTTCTAGCCCTTACGGGATTTCGTGACGCGGGGACGCCTGATCCAGTGATAAATGTGCCGGTCCATGTTTTCCTTCCTCACTTCTTGTTCAGCTTGGGGCGTTGGCTGACTCGGCGCCGGCGATCCATTTCCCTCCTTTCTGTACGGACGATTCCTGGGCTCATGGTCGCCGTTCTGCGCCGCGTTCTCCCCGGGAGCGGCGGTTGTTGGCAGCAAAACGCCATCAAGCGCCGCCCGCCGCCGCCACGGCGAGCGGGCCGAGGGTCCTGGCCAGGCCGGGCCCGCGCACCGCCTCGACGGCCGCCAGCTCGCCGGCGAGGGTCCAGCCGGGCAGGCCCGCCATCAGGGCGTGCCTGCCGTACAGCAGCGCCTCCTCCAGCGACTGCTCCGCCTCCAGCCGCAGCAGCCCGGCCGCGCGCCTGGCCGCCCGCGTCACCTCCGCCTCGGTCCACCGCGGCTCGGCCAGCAGCTCCGTCGCGCAGGCCACGACCTCGTCCACGTGTTCGGGCGCGGTGGCGAGGAAGACCCGCCAGGCCCCGGCGTCGAGGTAGGGAACCACCATCGCCCACAGCTCGTAGCAGAGCCCCCGCCGGTTGCGCAGCTCCTCGGTGAGCAGCGCCGAGCTGGCCCCGGCCAGCAGCTCCATCAGCACGGGCCAGTTGTGGCGCCGAGGGTCGCGGTACGGCGCCGCCGCGCCGCCCAGCACCACCCCGGCGGTGTCCGAGTTCAGCCGCAGCGCCTCGCGTCCGCCACCCCAGCGGGGCGGCTCGCCGGGGCCGCTCTCCTGCCACGGCGGCAACGCGGCCAGCGGCCCCTTGTCCAGGACGCGTAGCAGCTCGTCGGGGTCGGCGCCGCCGCACACCACCACGCCGGCCGAGCCGAGGAAGCGCCGGTGATGCTCCCGCAGCGCGTCCAGCTCCAGCCGCCCGGTCTCCTCGATCGTCCCGCCGACCGGCCTGCCCATCGGGTGACCCGGATAGGCCAGTCCGAAGAAGACGTCGTGGACCACGTCCAGGGGGTCCGCCCCTGCCAGCCGCAGCTCCTCCTGGACGACCTTGCGCTCGGCCTCCAGCAACGGCGCGCTCAGCTCGGGCTCGGCCAGGGCGCGGGCCAGGATGTCCAGCGCCCCTGCCGCCCGCTCGCTCGGCACCCGCGCGTACAGGACCAGATGCTCACGGCCGGTGATCGCGTTCGCCTCGCCGCCGAGCTCCTCCAGCAGGTCGACCACCCGCTCCCCGCCGGCCGACGGGGCCTGCATCAGGACGTGCTCCAGCAGGTGGGTGCCGCCCTCCGTACCGGGCCGTTCGTGCCGGGAACCGGCGCGCAGCCACACGCTGACCGTGGTCACGGCGGCGCCCGGCCGATGCGCCAGCCAGGCGGGCGCAGCGCCGCGCGCGGCGACGTGGACCGGACGGCTCACAGCGCGCCCACCGGCTCTGCCCCGGCCAGCAGTGCCTCGTCCACCTCGGTGCCGTGGACGAGGATGAACCGTCCGACCGGCGTGTGCGCCCACAGCGCGCCGCCGTACTCGCGCAGCGTCAGCGCGTCCGTGCGCTCGCCGCCCTCGACCGGCAGCGCGAACAGGATCAGCCCCGCTCCAAGCGCGGCCCTGGGACTCAGCCGTTCCAGGACCGCCGCTCCCGGCCGGCGCAGCTGCAGCGTCGTGGCGGCCAGGCGGACCGGCCGGCGCAGCGCCCTCAGCATCCGGACCCGCCGCCGCGCCCGGCTCTGCCGGACCTGCGCCCGGCGGTCGCCAGGCAGCTCCGGCGCCTCGAACGGGCTGTGCCGCAGCAGCCGCGCCAGCTCCGCGTACTCCGGCCACAGCTCCGCCCGGCCGACCGCCTCGGCACACCGCGCGAGCGCGGCCCCGCCCGCCCCGCCGAGCAGCAGCGCGGCGTCGACCACGTCCCTGGCCCGGTACCGCTGCTCGAACCGCTCGTACAGCAGC
The DNA here is from genome assembly GCF_050936535.1 of Nonomuraea sp. CA-218870. Lineage (NCBI taxonomy): Bacteria > Bacillati > Actinomycetota > Actinomycetes > Streptosporangiales > Streptosporangiaceae > Nonomuraea > Nonomuraea sp. CA-218870. Next base: position 5,741,053 of record NZ_JBNJMN010000001.1, read on the forward strand.
GCCAGGAGGTTCTTCACCACAGGGTCCGCCGGCGCGTCCGCGCGGTGCGGCGCGCCGATCCCGTCGCCGAGGTAGGCGACCGTGCTCAGCTCGATCCCGTACGGCAGACCATACGGATCGTCCGGCAGGCGGCGCAGACTGACGATCATCTCCATGTCGCCGCCGAACCTGACGAAGGTGGCGGTGTGCATCGACCAGCCCTCGCCGAGCAGCCACCCGGTCAGCGCCCACAGCCGGTCGCGGTCGGGGACCCACAGGTCGAGGTCGTTCATGTACCGGACCAGGCCGCCCGGATAGCGGTCGGCGAACTCCAGCCCCTTGAGCGAGACCGGCCGGGCGGGCAGGCGCGCCCACTGGCCGCGGTAGAAGGCCATCCGGCCGCGCTGCTGCTCCAGCTCGTGCGCCAGGGCCGGGCTGAGCCGCCGCCCCTCGCTCTCCCAGGCGCTCAGCAGCGTCGCCACCAGCGAGGGCTGCTCGCGCCTGGCGACGTGGAGCACCTCGCCCGGCGTCTCCATCTCCTCACCGGTGATCAGCTCAAGGGTCGCGACCAGCTGCTCCGCGCCGACCTCGGGCCCGGTCACGCCGGCCTGCGCAGGCACCACACGGCCGTCGAGGACCCGGGGGCGAGCGGCTCCCCGGTGAACCCGGCGTGCGCGCTCTCCACCTCCCAGCCAGTCTCCCTGGCCCACGTCCCGATCTCGGCCATGGTGAGCATGCACATCCGGATCGGCGGGAAGTAGCGCCGGTCCACCACCCGGAGCTCGTCGAGCGTTTCGAGCAGCCCCACCATCTCGACCTCCAGGCCTTGCTTGTCCAGCATGCGGGTGACCTCCCACACGGCCCGCCGCTCGTCCCAGACCCGCAGCCTGGGCACGCCGTCCCGGGCCTTCTGCCGCTCGGGGCGCGGCTGGACGACCTCGAAGGCGAGCCGTCCGCCCGGCAGCGCGTTGCGGAAGGCGCAGGCCAGCGCGTCGCGGACGGCTTCGCGCCGCAGGTGGTTGAGGGTGTTCTGGCCGCAGTACTGCAGCGCCGCCGGCTCGGGCAGCTCGCAGTCCGCCAGGTCGGCCCGGATCAGCCGGACGCCGTCGCCGAGCCGCTCGCGGGCCGCGCGCAGCATCGCCGCCGAGACGTCCACCCCGATCCGGGGTTTGAGCTCGGCCGCCAGCCGGCCCACACCGATCCCGAGATCGGCCACGGGCCCGTCCGCCGTGTCGGTCAGCCGCCGGTAGTAGGCGATCTCCCTCGGATCGGCGCCGCCCATGGCGGCCCAGGTGAGGTAGAGCTCCGCCCAGTGATCGAAGTCGTGCATCACGCTCTCCGGTGTCGGGACCCCGATCACATCACCGGACCCGTCGGCCCGGACGGTCCGGCCGGTCGACTGGCACGAAGATGCCGTCTAACGGATGGTCAGCTCGACCGGGCGGCGGCGGGCGCTGACCAGTGAGCGCCGCGGCCGGGGCATCGGATCGGTCCCGGTCTCGGCCAGCACCAGGCACATCGCCCGTTCGCCCTCGGTGAAGATCAGGCCGCGCTCGCGCAGCTCGCCGAGGTGCCCGGTCTCATCGGGGGTGAGGCGGTCCAGGCGGGTGGGGCGTTCGAGGACGAGCAGCGTGCGCGCCACCGCCTCGTCCAGCTCGTAGCGGGACATCGTCCCCGAGCGGGAGTCGTGCACGATCCACGACCCGTCGTCCTCCTCCAGCCGCAGGACGGGCGGGTCGCCGCCCTCCCAGCCCCGCGACCAGCCGGCCACCGCCGCGGTGAGCGGCCTGATCCACTTGGCCACCCCGATCATGTACGGCGCGACGGACCGGTCGTTGAAGTAGTAGGCCAGCCGGCTCAGCGACTCCTCGGGGAAGGGGTAGGTGAGCCGGTAGTGGTCCACCGGGCGCAGGTCGAGCCCGAACTCCCCGGCCTTGTTGAAGTACGGGCTGTAACGGTCGAACCGGACCGGGAAGACGCCTTCCGGCGGTGGCAGGTGGGCCAGAGACGGCAGGTCGTCGACGTACTTGGCGAAGGTCGACTCCGGCTCGCCGGGGAAGCCGATGAGCAGGTTCCACGCCGGGGCGATGCCGTACCGCACGCAGTTCTTCAGCAGCTGGATGTTCTGGAACGCCGAGGAGCCCTTCTTCATCAGCTTCAGCGTGCCGGTCGACAGCGCCTCGATGCCGGGCTGGATCCGGTTGACGCCGGCCCTGGCCATCTCTCTCATGTCCTGCTGGTCGAGGCCGACCTTGACCTCGTAGAAGATCGAGGCGCCGGACGGCGGCCGCAGCTTGGGCAGCACGTCGGTGAGGTACTCCAGCGGCATGATGTTGTCCGTGCAGGAGTAGACGGTGCACCACGGCGCGTAGGCGAAGAGCCGCTCGAACTGCGTGACGGCCCGGTCCGGCGCCATCGCGCGATAGGCCATGCCCTGCCCGTTGAGCCCGCAGAACGTGCAGTGCGAGCGCTCGCCCCACCAGCAGCCGCGCGAGGTCTCGAAGAACAGGATCGGATCGACCCGGTCCTCGACGGCCTGGGTCAGCTCGTCGAAGGACGAGACGAACGAGGCGTAGTCGGGCTCCAGGTAGTCGTCGATGTCGGTGTCGGCGCCGATGGCGCGCCGGTAGCGCTCCTCGTGGCAGTTGCGCCGCGACACCACGCCGGGGATGCGGTGCGGGGTCTCCTCGTCGCCGTCGATCACCGCGCGCAGGAAGCGGGGGAAGCTCCGCAGGGCCGGGCCCGAGAAGACGTAGTCGAGCTGGGCGGCGTGCTCCACGAGGGCGGCGCCCATCGGCGCCTCGCAGTTGGCGCCGCCCATGACCGTGACGGCGCCGGCGGAGCGCTCCTTGACGACGCCCGCCATGGCCAGGCTGGGCACGGTCTGCATGAACATCGAGCTGAACCCGACCACGTCCGCCTCGGCAAGCCGGTACGTGTCCGCCAGGTGCGCGCAGAACTCGCCCAGGCGCTCCCGGTGCCGCATCAGCCGGGCCCGCAGCGCCGCGTGCGCGGGGCCGGCGAAGTAGCGGCCGAAGTACTCCTCGCTGTTGTCGGGCGCGGCGGGGAAGGCGACCTGGCGGAAGAGCCAGTCGCCGATGCCCGCGACATGGTGCTCCATGCCCTCGGCGACGGCGTCGTACAGCTCGGTGCCGAAGAAGCGGACCACGTCGTGGTTGAGGTAGCAGACCCGTACGTTCACCTCGTCGCCGAAGTCTCTCCGGACCAGCGACGAGAGCTGGCTCAGCGCGAACGACGGCCGTCTGCGGTCGGCGAACGGCATGTTGACCAGGGCGATGTCAAGCACCAAGTGTCCTTTCCGTGTCCCGGTGCCACGTGGCGTAGCCCCGGAAGCCGTACATAAGCGGGGATTCGGGGTCGCCGGCGATGTCGACCACGCGGCCGAGCACGAGCGCGTGGTCGCCGACGGTCACGACCTGGTCCACCGCGCACTCCGCCCAGCCGTGCAGGTCCGACTCCAGCCTGGGCAGCCGCAGCCGTCCGGCGGGAGCCCAGCGGACGGCGGAGAACCGGTCCGCGGTCAGCGAGGAGAACAGCTCGGCGACCGCCCGGGACCTGGCGGGCAGCAGGTTGACGCCGAACCCGCCGGCGTCGACGGTGGCCGCCAGGGTGCGGCTGTGCACGTTCATGCTGACCAGCAGCGTCGGCGGGGTGAGCGTGACGCTGATCAGCGAGGAGCAGGTGAGTCCGCAGGGTTCGCCGTCGGGGCTCATCGCCGTCACCACCGCCACGCCCGTCGGGTAGGCGCTCATGAACGCACGGCAGGCCTCGGCGAGCGGGGTCAACGCAAGCTCGTCAGGTACGCGTGGGCGGTGGGCAGCGCCGCCACCATCCGCTGGGCGCCGGCGCGCAGGCCGGCGAACTCCGCCCTGGCCCCCGCCGGGTCGAGGTGGGCGAGCGCCGGACGCGGCCCGTGCCGGGAGTGGCCCAGCCCGAGCAGCATCGTGATCCACGAGTAGAGCTCGAACCCGTGGTAGTACGGGTAGATCATGCTCTCGTCCGGCAGCCGGGTGGCCGCGACGGCCAGGAACTCGGCCAGCCACTCCGGGATCGGGCGGACCTTCGCCTCTTTCCAGTACGGCGTGTCGGCGCGGGCGGCGGCGCGGTAGTGCAGCGCGAGGAACTCCCGCACGCCGTCGATCACCCTGGCCACCTTGTCGTTGTAGCCGTCGATCAGGCGCGGCTCCCACCGCTCGTCGGGGAAGTGCTTGACCAGCTGTTCGATGGCGTGCTGGATGAAGAAGATCCCGGTGGACTCCAGCGGCTCGACGAATCCGCTCGACAGGCCGACCGCGACGCAGTTGCCGACCCAGGAACGCTCGTTGCGGCCGATCCGCATCCGGATGTGGTTGGCCTCCAGGTCGTCGCGGCCGGGCGCGGCGAAGGCGCGCAGCGTGCGCTCGGCCTCCTCCGGCGAGCAGTACTCGTCGGAGTAGACGTAACCGGTGCCGTCGCGGCCGTAGAGCGGGATGGTCCAGATCCAGCCCGCCTCCATGGCCGTCGCCGTGGTGTAGGGGTTGATCAGCTCCTGGTCCTCGCGGGGCACGCGCAGGGCGACGGCGCGGTTGTTGGGCAGCACGTCGGTGAAGGACCGGAAACGCTCGCCGAGCGTCTGGTTGATCAGCAGGCCGCGGAAGCCGGTGCAGTCGACGAAGAGCTGACCGGTCACGTCACCGTGCTCCTTGGTGGAGACGTGGCTGATCCAGCCCCGCTCGTCCTGGCCGACCGCGGTGACGTCGTCGCGGACGTGGCGCACGCCGAGCCGTACCCCGATGCCGGTGAGGTAGGCGGCGAGCTGGGCGGCGTCGAAGTGGTAGGCGTAGGGGAACTGGGCCCGCTGGTCGTCCAGGGTGGAGCGGCCCAGCGAGCCGTCCAGCCCGGAGACGAAGAGGTTGCCGTCGAGGAGCCGCGGCGAGCGCCGGGCCTCGCACAGCCACGGGGTGACGTAACAGTGCCGGTCGAACGGCTCGGCCGCGCCGTTCAGCTGCAGGTGCCAGTCGGCGAGGGTGAACCCTTGGCTGACGCGCAGCCGTTCGAAGGGGTGGTAGAAGTGGCCGCCGTCGCCGCGCCAGTTCTGGAAGCGGATGGCCAGTTTGTACGAGGCGGCGCAGTGCGGCATCCATTCGCGCTCGTCGAGGCCGAGATAGTCGAAGAAGTGGCGGACGGTGCTGAAGGTCGCCTCGCCCACGCCGATGGTGGGGATGCGGGGCGATTCGACCAGGGTGACGGAGACCCGGTCGCCGAAGGCCGTCTTGAGATAGGTGGCGGTCATCCAGCCCGCTGTGCCGCCGCCCACGATCACCACGTCGTTGATCATCAGTGCTGTCCTCTCAGGCTGCGCGGCCGCAGGTCGGTCCAGATGGCGGAGATGTGCTCCAGACACTCCTCGCGGGTGCCGCGGACCCCCTCGTCGGTCCAGCCGGCGGGATTGTCGCGGCCCTCGGGCCAGACGGAGTACTGCTCCTCGTGGTTGACGACGACTTTGAACATCGCTCATGCCTCCCGGCAGTGTCCCGCCACGATCGGCCCGATCAGGGCCATCGCCTCGGCCCTGGCCATGGCGTCGTGGTCGCAGTCGATCTCGTGGATGGTCAGCCGTCCCGTGATGTGCGGCGCCCAGATCCCGGCCGCCGACAGCTCCGCCGGCCAGGTCCGCGTGGCGACGAACAGCAGGGCGTCGCCGTCGTGGCGGCCGGGCCGGTGGGCGTCGAGCAGCTTGGAGTTGCGCAGCACGGTCTCCGTCATCGACGTGACGAGTTCCTCGTCGAGGTCGGCCGCGTAGCCGACGGAGTCCATGAGCAGGGCGCGGGCCTCGGCGGCGTCCTCGATCCCCGGCCGCTCCGCGCCCGAGAAGGCGGGATAGCTGTCGAGCTGGGCCAGCAGCCCGACCTCGCCCGGCAGCCGCTCGGCCATGGCGTGCGCCACCAGGCCGCCGAACGACCAGCCGAGCAGGTGGTAGGGCCCTTCCGGTCGCACCCGGCGGATGACCTCCAGGTAGCGCTCGGCCATCTCCCCCACCGAGCCGGGCTCCCCTGACCCGGTGGCCTGCAGGCCGTAGACCGGCCGGTCCGGCTCGATGTGCGGCAGCAGGCTGCTGTAGCACCAGCTGACGCCGCCGACCGGATGCACGCAGAACAGCGGCGGCAGGGTGCCCGAGGGCCGCAGCGGCAGCAGCACGTCGAACGGGTCGCCGCCACCGCCGTCGCCGGACATGCGCTCGGTCAGCTCGGCCACCGTGGGCGCCGCGAACAGGTCGCGGATGCTCAGCGCGGTGCCGAGCGTGGCCCGCACCCTGCTGATCAGCCGGGCGGCCAGGATGGAGTGGCCGCCGGCGGCGAAGAAGTTGTCGTCGACGCCGAGCCCCGGCCGCTCCAGGACCTCGGTGAACAGCCCGAGCAGAGTGTGCTCGCGCGGGGTGCGCGGCGGCCTGTGCCCGGTGCGCGGCGGTTCCGGCAGGGCCCGGCGGTCGAGCTTGCCGTTGGCGTTGAGCGGCAGCTCGGGCAGCGGCAGGTAGGCGGCGGGCAGCATGTGGGTCGGCAGGTGGGCCAGGGCGTGGCTGTGCAGCAGCGCCGGGTCGGCGTCCCCGGGCGTCACGTAGGCGACGAGCTGGTCGTCGCGGACGATGACCGCGGCCTGGGTGACGCCGGGGGCCTGGCAGAGCGTGTTCTCGATCTCGGCCGGCTCGATGCGGTGACCGCGCAGCTTGACCTGATTGTCGGCCCGGCCGGCGAACTCCAGCGCGCCGTCGGCCCGCCGCCTGGCCAGGTCGCCCGTGCGGTACCAGCGCCGCCCGCCGGGGGCGGCCACGAAGCGCTGGGCGGTCAGGCCCGGCCGGCCGAGGTAGCCGCGGCCGACGCCGGGACCGCCGATGTACAGCTCACCGCGCACGCCGGGCGGCACCGGCAGCAGGTTGTCGTCGAGCAGCAGCACCTCGGTGTTGGCCATCGGGTGCCCGATCAGCGGGATGTCGCCGTCGCGTACCCGGTATCCGGTGCTGTCGTTGGTGCACTCGGTCTGGCCGTAGTAGTTGTAGCTGTCGGTGACGGGCGCCTCCCGCATCGCCCGCCACAGCCCCGCCGAGACCGCCTCGCCGCCCACCATCAGCGCCTTCGGGTGGTGCCTGCCCGGCGCGAACAACCCGGCCGCGACCAGTTGCTCCATGAAGACCGGGGTGAGGTCGACGAAGCCGATGCCGTGCGCGTCGATGTAGTCCACCAGGTCCTCCGGCGTCCGGCGCGTGACGTCGTCGATGACGTGCAGCTCGTGGCCGTCCATCAGCCACAGCATCGAGTCCCACGAGGTGTCGAAGGTCAGCGGCACCACGAAGCCGATGCGCAGCCGCTCGCCCCGGGCCGCGGTGAACAGCCCGTGCCGGTGCGCGTTGAGCAGGTGCGCCAGGCCGCCGTGTTCCAGCACCACGCCCTTGGGCCGCCCGGTGGACCCGGAGGTGTAGATGACGTAGGCGGCGTGCCCGGGAAGCGGCGGGGTGCCCGGGTCGTGGCCGGGCCCGTCGGGCACGTCCTCCAGCAGCACCGTCCGCTCGTACGGCACCGCGCTCTCCCTCGTGGCCAGCACGAGCAGCGGCCGCGCGTCGGCCAGCGTGTAGGCGACGCGCTCCGCCGGGTGTTCCAGGTCCAGCGGCAGGTAGGCGGCGCCCGCCTTCAGCACGCCCAGCACCGCCGCGATCATCTCGGCGCCCCGGGGCAGGGCCAGCGCGATCAGCCGCTCCGGTCCCGCGCCGCGCGCTCGCAGGTGGTGGGCGATGGCGTTGGCCCGGCGGTTGAGCTCGGCGAAGCTCCACCGTCGATCGCCCGCCACGACCGCGACGGCGTCCGGGGTCTCGGCGGCCTGCCGCTCGAAGTCGGCCGGCACGGTCAGCTCCGGCGGCCCGATCCCGGGACCGCGCGAGCGGGCGAACTCCCGCTCCAGCTCGTCGAAGGTGAGCACCGGCAGCGCCCCGATGCGGGTGCCCGGCTCCTCGACGGCGGCCTCCAGCAGGCGCAGCAGACGCTCGGCCAGGGACTCGGCGGTCGAGCGGTCGAACAGGTCGACGGCGTACTCGAGATAGGCGTCCATGCCCTCGGGGCGGCCGCACTCGTCGTAACGCTCGATGACGTCGAGGGTGAGGTCGTAGTCGGCGGTGCCGTGCCGTACCGGCTCGTGGGACGTCCGCACGCCGGGGAAGGACAGGTCGGCGGCGGCGTTGTTCTGGAAGACCAGCAGCACCTGGAAGAGCGGGAAGCGGGCGAGCGTCCTGGCCGGGTTGACCGCCTCGACGACCCGTTCGAACGGGGTCTCCTGGTGCTCGTAGGCGGCCAGGTTCGCGTGCCGCACCCGGGCGAGCAGCTCGCCGAAGTCCGGGTCGCCCGAGGTGTCCGTGCGCAGCACCAGCGTGTTGATGAAGCAGCCGACCAGGTCGTCGAGGCTCTCGTCCGTACGGCCGGCCACCGCGGTGCCGATCGGGATGTCGGTCCCCGCGCCGAGCCGGGTGAGCAGCGCGGCGAGCGCCGCCTGCGTGACCATGAAGAGGCTGACGCCGTGCTCGCGCGCCACCTCCGCCATCCGCGCGTGCACCCCGGCGGGGACGGTGAAGGGCACGGTGTCGCCGCGGTAGCTGGCGATCGGCGGACGCGGCCGGTCGGTGGGCAGTTCCAGCTGGTCGGGCAGGCCGTCGAGGGTGGTGCGCCAGAAGTCCAGGTGGTCGTCTCCGGGGTCCTGCCAGAGCGCGAAGTCGGCGTAACGCACCGGCAGCGGCCGCCAGCCGGGGGCCCGGTTCTCCAGCCGGGCGCGGTAGGCCTCGGCCAGGTCGCGGGCGAGCGGCGCCATCGACCAGCCGTCGCAGGCGATGTGGTGCACGACCAGGAGCAGCACGTGCTCGTCCGCCGCCGGCTGGAAGAGCCGGGCGCGCAGCGGCGTCTCGCGCGTCAGGTCGAAGCCCTGCGAGGCGACGTCGGTCAGCAGATCGGGCAGGTCCTCCTCGGCGACCGGCTCGGGGGCGAGCCCGAGGACGGCGGGGGCGAGGATCCGCTGGTACGGGCCGCCTGCGTCCTCGGGGAAGACGGTGCGCAACGGCTCGTGCCTGGCCACCACGTCGGTGAGCGCGGCGGCCAGCGCGGCGGGGGCCAGCGGCCCGCGCAGCCGCAGGCAGGTGAGCGTGTTCTGGGCGTGGTCGCCCGCGTCCTCCAGCCGGTTCAGGAACCACAGGCGGCGCTGGGTGAAGGACAGCGGCAGCCGGTCGGGCCCGGCCATCGGGCGCAGCGCGGGCCTGGCGTCCTCGCGCAGCACCTCCGCCAGCCCCGCCACGGTCGGGTGGTCGAACAGGTCGCGGATGGTCAGCGTGGCGCTCAGCGCGCCGCGGATCCGGCTGATCAGCCGGGTGGCCAGGATGGAGTGCCCGCCGTTGGCGAAGAAGTCGTCGTCGATGCCCAGGTGGGTGGCGTTGAGGGTGTCGTTGAACAGCCGCAGCAGCGTCTCCTCGCGCGGCGTGCGGGGCGGCCGGTGCCGGGCGGCCGGCGGCTCGGGCAGGGCCGCCTTGTCGAGCTTGCCGTTGGGGGTGAGCGGCAGTTCGTCCAGGGGCAGGATCGCGGCGGGCAGCAGGTGGGTGGGCAGCTCGGTGCGGGCGTGCGCCAGTACGGCCGCCGGGTTGGCGCGGGCGGGCACGACGTAGCCGATCAGCTGGTCGCCGCGGAGGATCACCGCCGCGGAGTCGACGCCGGGCGCCCGGCCCAGCGCGTGCTCGATCTCGGCAGGCTCGATGCGGTGACCGCGCAGCTTGATCTGGTCGTCGGCGCGGCCGAGGAACTCCAGCGCGCCGCCGGGCAGCCGCCGGGCCAGGTCGCCGGTCCGGTAGAGGCGGGCGCCGCCGTGCCAGGCGACGAAACGCGCCGCGGTCAGCCCCGGCCTGCCGAGGTAGCCGCGTCCGACTCCGGAGCCGCCGACGTACAGCTCGCCCCGGCTGCCGGGGGGCACCGGCTGGAGGCGGGCGTCCAGCAGGTGGACCTGGATGCCGGGGAGCGGGCGGCCGATGAGCATCGCGCCCGGCTCGCAGCGCCAGGCGGTCGCGTCGACGGTCACCTCGGTGGGGCCGTACGCGTTGATCATCGTGCGGCCGGTGGACCACCACTCCATCAGGCCCGCCGGGCAGCCCTCGCCGCCGACGACGAGCACGCGCAGGTCGGGGAACGGCTCGCGGGGCACGGTGGCGAGGATCGCGGGCGGCAGGTGGGCGAGGCTGATCCGCTGCTCCCGCAGGAAGGCGCCGAGTTCCTCGCCGGTGTGCGTGGCCGCCGCGACGACCAGGCAGCCGCCGCGCGCGAACGCCGTGGCCAGTTCGGAGACCATCACGTCGAACCCGGGAGAGACGAGCTGGAGCACCCGGTGCGCGGGCCCGCCCGCCGCGTCCAGCCGCTCACCCAGGTTGGCCACGAGGTTGGCCAGACCGCGGTGCTCCAGCACGACGCCCTTGGGGGCGCCGGTGGAGCCCGAGGTGTAGACGACGTAGGCGGCCGACCCGGGCGCCGGCCGCACGCCCGGGTCGTGATCGGGCCCGCCGTCCAGCTCCTCCACCAGCAGCCTGCGCCCGTACGGCACGTCCGCCGCCCGTGAGGTGAGCAGCAGCCGGGGGCGGGCGTCGTGCAGCGTCGACGCGAGGCGCTCGGCGGGGTGACCCACGTCGAGAGGCAGGTAGGCGGCGCCCGCCTTGAGCACCCCCACGATGGCGGCGATCAGTTCGGCCGAGCGCGGCAGGGCGAGCGCGACCACGCTCTCCGGCCCCACGCCCGCCGCGATCAGGTGATGGGCGACCCGGTTGGCCTCGCGGTCGAGCTCGGCGTAGGTCCACGTGGTCGCTCCGGCGATCAGCGCCGGGGCGTCCGGCGTGCGCGCGACGTGGCTCGCGAAGACGTGCGGCAGCAGGTCCGGCAGCCCGTCGCGGGCGGGGCCCGCCGCCCAGCCGCTCTCCTCGGCGTTCAGCAGCGGCAACCGCGAGACCGGCTCGGCCGGGTCGGCGACGGCCGCGCCGAGCAGCCGGGACAGCCGGGCCGCGATCGCCTCGGCCGTCGCCCGGTCGAACCGCTCGCCCGCGTAGTGCAGCGCGGCGTGCAGCCGGCCGCCGGTCTCGTGCACGGCGAAGGTCAGGTCGAACTGGGCGGTGGGCACCTGGGTGTCCAGCCGCTCCACGTCCAGGCCGGGCAGCGCCCAGCCGTCGCGGCGCTCCTCCTTGGAGTAGGTGACCAGCACGTCGAACAGCGGGTTGCGGCCGGGCACGCGGGCCGGGTTGAGCCGCTCGACGACGCGCTCGAACGGCGTGTCCTGGTGGGCGAACGCCTCCAGTACGGTCTGTCTCGTGCGCCGCAGCAGCCCGGCGAAGTCCGGGTCGCCCGTGAGGTCGCCGCGCAGCACGAGGGTGTTGACGAAGAAACCGATCAGCGGCTCGGTGGCGGGATGGTCCCTGCCGGTGGTCGGGGTGCCCACGGCCACGTCGAGCCGGCCGGTCAGCCGCGACAGCAGCGCGTGCACGGCCGCGAGCAGCACCATGTAGACGGTGACGCCGTGCTCACGGGCCAGCCGGTGCACGCCCTCGGCGGGCAGGTCGAGCGGGACGTGGCCGCCGGGCCCGGCGAGGTCGGGCGAGCGTGGCCGGTCGGCGGGCAGGTCGAGCGGCTCCAGACCGGCCAGCCGGGCCGTCCAGTGCTCCAGGCTCGCCGGCTCGGCCGCGGACCGCTGATGGACCGCGTGGTCGGCGTACTGGACATCGAGCGGCGGCAGTTCGCGGCCCTGGTAGAGGGCGGCCAGCTCGTCCCACAGGACGGGCAGCGACCAGCCGTCGCAGGCGATGTGGTGGATGACCAGCAGCAGCACGTGCGTGTCGGCCGACTCGCGGCGCAGCCCGGCCCGCAGCACGGGTCCGTGCTCCAGGTCGAAGGGCCGCTCCAGGACGTCGTCGGTCCCGTCAGCCAGCTCGACCGGGGCGGGCGGGTCGATGACCTGGCGGGGCCCGCCGTCGGCCTCGACGTAGCGGGTACGGAGGATCTCGTGGCGGGCGACGACGCCGCTGAGCGCGCGGGCGAGGGCGGCGCGGTCCAGCGGGCCGCGCAGCCGCACCGACACCGGCATGTTGTAGGCGGTGCCGCCGGGCGCCAGCTTCCACAGGAACCAGAGCCTTTCCTGCGCGAAGGACAGGGGCAGCGCGCTCCCGCGCGGGGCCCGCTCGATCGGGACGGGTGCCGGGTGGGCGGCGGCCGTGGCATCCCTCCCGGCGTCCGTCCGGGCCGCCGCCACCCGGGCCGCCGCCACCCGGGCCGCCATGGCCGCCACCGTGGGGGCCTCGAAGACGGCGGTGACCGGGAGGTCGGCGTCGAGCTCCTGCCGCAGCGCGAACCGGAGCCGGGTGGCGAGCATGGAGTGGCCGCCGAGGTCGAAGAAGTCGTCGTGCGCGCCGATCTCGGCGCCGGGGCCGCCGTCGAGGTCGAGCACACGCCGCCAGATCGCGGCCACGGCCAGTTCCAGCTCGGTGCGCGGGGCCTCGTAGGCGGCCCGCCCGCCCCGCGTACCGGAACCGGGGTCCGGCAGGCGCGCGCGGTCGACCTTGCCGCTCAGCGTGCGCGGCAGCGCGTCGAGCACGACCACGGACGACAGCCACATCGGCCGCGGCAGCCGCTCGTTGCAGAAGTCGCGCAGCGCGGCGGCGTCGGTGCCTCGGTCCGCCGCGGCGTAGCCGACGAGACGGTGGTCACGCCCGTCCGGCCAGGCCAGCACGTGGCAGTCGGTCACCTCGGGATGCCCGCGCAGGACGGCGCGTACCTCGCCGGGCTCCACCCGGTGCCCGCGGATCTTCACCTGGTCGTCGTCACGGCCGAGGAACTCGATGGCGCCGCCGGGCAGCCGTCGCCCCCTGTCCCCCGTCCGGTACAGGCGCGCGCCGGGCGTCGCGGCGAACGGGTCGGGCACGAAGGCCCTGGCGGTCGCGGCGGGCTGGTCCGCGTAGCCGCGTGCGACGCCGGCGCCGCCGACGTACAGCTCGCCGACGACGCCGATCGGCACCTGGCGGCCGTGCTCGTCGAGCACGTGGACGGCGGTGTTGGCGGTGGCGGAGCCGACGGGCACGATCCCCGAGACGGTGCGGGCGCCCCGGCGCGCCTCGTGGATGGTGCTGTCGATGGTGGTCTCGGTGGCGCCCCACGCGTTCAGCACCCGTACCCGGGGGCCGAACGTCGCCATGAGGGCGTCGCACTCGGCCACCGGCAGCGCGTCGCCGCCGGAGATCAGCAGCCGCAGCTCGGGCAGGGCCGGCCCGGTGGCCGCCACATGGCCCGCCAGACCGTGCAGGACGGCGGGGATGCTGTCGAACGCCTCGATCCGCTCGGCGGCCAGCGCCTCGGCCAGCGCGACCGGATCGAGCGCCAGGGCGCGCGGCGCGACCACCAGGCTCCCCCCGAAGCCCAGGCTCCTGACCACGTCGCCGAGGAAGACGTCGAAGGACGGGCTGGCGACCGTCAGCCAGCGGCGGACCGCGATCTCGCGGGCCGCCCAGTCGGCCCGGAGGTTGGCCAGGCCCCTCCTCGTGACCATGACGCCCTTGGGCGTGCCGGTCGAGCCCGAGGTGTGGATGACGTAGGCCAGGGCGTCCGGGGACACCCGCCGGCCGGGCCGGTGCGCGGGCCGCCCGGCCGCCTCGGCGACGTCGGCCACACGCCAGGGACCCTCGGGTACGGCCGCGCCGAAGGCGGGGCCGGTCAGCACGACCGCGGGCGCGACCCCGGCGAACATGGCGGCCAGCCGGTCCGCGGGCTGGTCGGGGTCGACGGGGAAGAAGGCGGCGCCCGCCTTCAGCACGGCCAGGGGAGCGATCACCGAGTCGGGACCCCGGCCCACGCAGACCGCCACCACGTCGTCGGGCCCGGCGCCGGCCTCGGCGATCAGGTGGGCGAGCTGGTTGGCCCGCCGCTCCACCTGCGCGTACGTCAGCCGCTCCGCGCCGCACACCAGGGCCGGATCGCCGGGCGCGGCGTCGGCACAGGCCTCGACGTGCGCCTCCAGCCCGGTGTCCGGATCGAAGGCGAGCCGGGTGGAGTTCCATCGGGCGAGCTGACGCCGTTCGGCCTCGGTGATCAGTTCGTACGCGGAGACGGGCCGGTCGGGGTCGGCCGCGGCCTGCCGCAGCAGCTCGACCAGCTGACCGGCCAGGCGCTCGACGGTGGCCGGGTCGAACAGCTCCGCGTCGTACTCCAGCGTGCCCGCGAAGGAGTCGTCCAGGCTGAAGGTCAGGTCGAACAAGGCGCCGCCGCCGTCACACGGGTACGGCTCGGCCGCCCGCCCGCCCAGCACGGGCCGCGCCCCCGCCGCGTCGCTGCCGCCGGTGACCATGACGTCGAACAACGGGTTGCGCCCGGCCTCGCGCACCGGGTTGAGCCGCTCCACCACGCGCTCGAACGGGATGTGCTCGTGGGCGAAGGCGTTCAGGACGCTCTGCCTGGTCCTGGCCAGCAGCTCGCGGAAGGTGGGGTCGCCGGCCGTGCCGGTCCTGACGACCAGCGTGTTGACGAAGAAGCCGATCAGCGGCGCGACGTCCGGCCGGTCGCGTCCCGCCGTCGGGGTGCCCACGGCGATGTCGTGCTGACCGGTCACCCGCGACAGCAGGGCCTGCACCGCGGCGAGCAGCACCATGAACGGGGTCGAGCCGTTCCGCCTGGCCAGCTCGCGCAGCTCCGCGACGCTGCCGTAAGGCACCCGGACCGGCACGAGCAGGCCCCGGCGGGCGGGCTCCTGCGGGCGCGGCCGGTCCAGCGGCAGGGCCAGCTCCTCCATCCCGGCCAGTTGCTCGCACCAGTGGTCCAGCCCGTCGCCGTCCGCCTCGGCCCGCTGGCGGTGGGCGTGGTCGGCGTACTGGATGTCCAGCGCGGGCAGGTCCTGGCCGCGGTAGAGCGCGTCCAGTTCCCGCCACAGGATGGGCAGCGACCAGCCGTCGGCGGCGATGTGGTGGATCACCAGCAGCAGCACGTGGTCGTCCGGCGCCAGCCTGAACAGGGTGGCCCGCAGCACCGGGCCGCGTTCCAGGTCGAACGGGGCCGCGCACTCCCGGTCCACCAGCGCGCGCAGCTCGTGCTCCGGCACCGGGACGACCGGCAGCCGGGCCGGGGCGGCGGCGTCGACGACCTGCGCGGGCACGCCGCCCTCGGCGACGTACCGGGTGCGCAGGATCTCGTGCCTGGCCACCACTCCGTCGAGCGCCCGGCCCAGCGCCTCGGCGTCGAGCGGGCCGCGCAGCCGGACCGCGGCCGGGGCGTTGTAGGCGGAGCTGCCCGGCGCCGTGCACCACAGGAACCAGAGCCGTTCCTGCGCGAAGGAGAGGGGGTGCTGCCCGCCGGTGCGCGGCGCTCGCGGCCGACGCTCGCCCGCCAGCCGCTCCAGCAGGAGCTTGCGCCTCTCCGGCGGCAGTTGCGCGATCCGCGCGGCGAAGGTGTCCGACATGCGTGCGGGTCCTCTCATGACTCGGACGGCAGGAGCCGCGCGAGCTCGTCGTCCGGCAGGGCCAGGACGAGCCGGTCGAGCTCCGCGGCGAGACGTTCGGCCAGCGCGGAGATGCGGGGTTCGGTCAGGATCTGCTTGATGCCGAGGTCCACGCCGAACGCGGTGCGGATGCGGAAGGCGATCTGGACGGCGTCGAGCGAGTTGCCGCCGAGTTCGAAGAAGTCGTCCTCCACGCCGGGCCGCTCGATCTCCAGCACGTCGCGCCAGATGTCGGCGATCGCCTCCTCGACGGGGTCGCGGGGGGCCACGTACCGGCCGCGGGTGGCGGGCCGGCCGGCCTCGGGGACCGGGAGCGCGGCCCGGTCGATCTTGCCGTTGGGGGTCAGCGGGAGCCGGTCCATGATCACGACGGTGCCGGGGACCATGTGTTCCGGCAGCCGCCCGGCGAGGTGGCCGAGCAGTTCCTCGGCGCTGACGGCCGCCTCCGGCTGGACGTAGGCGAGGAGCTTGCCCTCAGGGGCGGTCACCACGCACGCGGCCACCGCCGGGTGGTCGGCCAGCGCGGCCTCGACCTCGCCCAGCTCCACCCGGAAGCCTCTGATCTTGACCTGGTGATCGCGGCGGCCGAGGAACTCCAGCGTGCCGTCGGGCCGCCAGCAGGCCAGGTCGCCGGTGCGGTAGAGCCGGGCGCCCGGCGTGCCGGAGAACGGGTCGGCGACGAAGCGGTCGGCGGTGAGGCCGGGCCGACGCCAGTAGCCGACGGCCACGCCGGGACCGCCCAGCCACAGCTCGCCCGGCACGCCGGCGGGGGCCGGGGAGAGGGCCGAGCTCACCACCCACGCCTGGGTGTTGGCGATCGGCGGGCCGATCTGGCCGTTGCCGGCCGGGATGTCCGCCAGCGGCAGGCACGTGGAGATGCTCGTCACCTCGGTCGGGCCGTAGATGTTGTGCAGCCCTGGGTGGCCCGTCCTGCGCACGCTGGCCAGGTTGACGCGCTCGCCGCCGATGTAGACCTGGCCGACGGTGGAGAACACCGTGGGATCGGCGCCGACCGCCGAGTTGAACAGCGCCGTCACCAGGGCGAGCGTGGTGACGCCTTCCTTCCTGACCAGCTCGGCCAGGCGGGGTGGCGACAGCGCGATCTCGTTGGGGACGATCACCAGGCGGCCGCCGTTCAGCAGCGCCCCCCACAGCTCGAACAGCAGCGGGTCGAAGGAGGCGTTCGACAGCTGGGCCACCACGCTGTCGGGGCCGAGCCGCACGTAGTCGGTGCCGCACACCAGCCGCACGATGCCGCGGTGCGCCACCGCGACGCCCTTGGGCCGGCCGGTGGAGCCGGAGGTGTAGACGACGCTCGCCACCCGGTCACCGCCGCCGTGGCCCGCCGCTTCTGCCGGATCGGCCGGCCCGGCGATCTCCTCCAGGGGCATGCCCTGTCCTTCGGCGAGCGGCAGTCCGGCCAGCAGGTGGCGGTGCCCGAGCACCACGCCCGCGCCCGTGTCCGCCAGCATGAACGACAGCCGCTCGGCGGGGTACGACGGGTCGAGCGGCACGTACGACCCGCCGGCCCGCAGGATGCCGACGATCGCCGCGACCAGGTCCGCCGAGCGTTCGGCGCACAGCCCGACCAGGTCGCCCGGCCGCACCCCCGCCGCGCGGAGCCGGCCGGCGACCGCGCCCGCGCGCTCCCACAGGTCCGCGTAGCTCAGCCGGGTGCCGCCGTCCACGACGGCCACGCTCTCGGGCCGCAGCCGCACGTGCTCGGCCACCAGTTCGTCCAGCGACCGCTCCAGGGGCGCCGGGCGCAGCGTGGCGTTCCAGGCCTCCACCTGCGCCCGCTCGGCCGGGGCGGCCAGCGGCGCGGCGTCGACCGGAGACCGCGGGTCGGCGACGACCTGGTGCAGGGCGGTCAGGTAGTAGTCGCGGACGCGGCGGATCTGCTCGGGCGCGAAGTCCCCGGAGTGGAAGTCGAGCCCCATCAGCAGCCCGGAGCCCGAGCGCGGGTTGCGCAGGAATCCGCAGACGAACGGGTAGTTGGTCGGCTCGACCCGTACCGTGGTGAAGGCGTCCAGCTTGGGGTCGACGAAGGCGAGCTCTCCGGTGTCGAGCACGTCCTTCAGCACGTGGAAGTGGTTGTAGACGAAGTGCGTCTCGTACAGCGGGCCGCCGCCCGCGAGCTGCTGGATCCGCGACGCGGGGAAGCGGCGATGCGGCAGCAGGGCGTTCTCCTCCTCGAAGACGGCCCTGATGAGCTCGGCCCAGGTGCCGCCGACCCGCGCCCTGATCGGCAGCGAGTTGAGGAACAGGCCGCGCGACTCGGTGCCGTCGGCCTCCTCCAGCCGCCCGTTGAACGCCATGCCGGTGACGACGTCCCGTGTCCCCGCCAGGTAGGCGAGCACGCGCAGGTGCACGGCCAGCAGCACGCTCTTCAACGGCACCCCGAGCCGCTCGGCGACCCGCTCCAGCCCTTGGCAGAGCTCCGCCGGGATCTTGGTCTCGCGCCAGGCGTAGAACTCGCTGCTCCCCTCGGGAAGGGTCCAGTCCTCCACCGCGTACGCCGGGGCGGTCTCCTCGGCGGGGCAGTCCGCCGGCCAGCGGGGCAGCTCCAGCCGCTCCAGGCCGGCCAGCCGCCCGGTCCACCAGGCCCGCTCCTCCGGCGACTCCACCGCCCGCCGTTCGGCCTCGACGAAGTCACGGTAGGCGGAGGCCGGGGGCGGCTCGGGCGCGGCGGCCGGGTCCTTCAGCAGGGCGAGGTACCGCTCCAGGATCTCGGCGATCGTGGAGTGCAGGCTCCAGCCGTCGAGGATGGCGTGGTGTTCGACCAGCGTCCACTGGAAGGTGTCGTCACCGCGCCGGTGCACGAAGAAGCGCCACAGCGGCGGCCGGGCCAGGTCGAAGGGGCGCCCGCGCTCCCGGTCGACCAGCTCGCCGATGATCCGCCCCTGCTCCTCGGCGTCCAGCCCGCGCAGGTCCGCCACCTCGATCGGCAGTTCGGCGGCGCGGTGGACGAGCTGCAGCATGTCGCCGTAGCCGCTGAGGTGGAAGGAGGTCCGCAGGATGTCGTGGCGTGCCACCGCCTGCGCGGTCGCCTCGCGGAACGCGCGCTCGTCCCACGGCGCCCGCAGGTGGAAGCTGTCGACGTTCTGGTAGAGCATGCGGTCGTCGGACTCCATGTGGAAGACCATCCCGACCTGCAGCGCCGCCATCGGGTACGCGTCGGCCACGTCCTCGGGCAACCTGGCCCGGTCCTGCTCCGACACCAGCGCGAACCGTTCCCGCGCCCGCTCCACCGGCGCGGCGGGCATGATGTCGGTGGCCAGTCGCGCCACGGTCGGCAGCTGGAAGAGCCGCTGCAGCTCGAAGTCCAGCCCGCGCTCGCGGGCCAGGGCCAGCACCTGGACGCTGCGGATGGAGTCGCCGCCCAGGTGGAAGAAGTTGTCGGTGACGCCCACCCGGTCCAGTTCGAGCACCTCGGCCCAGACGGCGGCCAGCACCCGCTCGGTCTCGGTCCGTGGCGCGACGTAGGCCCGGCCCAGCGCGGGCCTCTCCTCGGCGGGGTCGGGCAGCGCCGCCCGGTCGATCTTGCCGTTGCGGCTCTGCGGCAGCTCGTCGAGGATGACCACGACCGAGGGGATGAGATGCGCGGGGAGCCTGGGCTCCAGGAACTCGTGCACGTCCTCGACGCTCAGCTCGTCCCGCGACTCGACGTAGGCGACCAGTCGCCGCTCCGGCGAGCCGTGCGCGACCACGACGCACCGCCCCACCCGGGGGTGTTCGCAGACGGCGGCCTCGACCTCGCCCGGCTCGATGCGGAAGCCCCGGATCTTGAGCTGGTGGTCGGCGCGGCCGTGGAACTCCAGGGTGCCGTCGGGCCGCCAGCTCGCCAGGTCGCCGCTGCGGTACATGCGCGCCCCCGGCCGGCCCGAGAACGGGTCCGGCAGGAAGCGCTCGGCGGTCAGGCCGGGCCGCTTCCAGTAGCCGCGCGCCACGCCGTCGCCGCTGACGTGGATCTCGCCGATCACCCCGGCCGCGACCGGCAGGCCGTCCCGGTCCAGGACGTGGATGCCCAGGTCGGGCAGGGGCACCCCGATCGGGCTGGTCCGCGACGCGAGGAGCTCCCCGGTGAGCGGGGCGTAGGTGCTGTGCACGGTGGTCTCGGTGATGCCGTACATGTTGACCAGCCGCGGGGCGTCCTCGGGGTGACGCCGCCACCAGCGGCGCACCGAGTCCCGGTCGAGCGCGTCGCCGGCGAAGACGACCAGCCGCAGCGCCAGCTCGCCGGCCAGGCGTTCGTCCACCTCGACGAACTGGCGGAAGACGGCCGGGGTGGCGTTCAGCACGGTGACCCGTTCGCGGGCCACGAGGTCGTAGTAGGCCTCGGGCTCGCGGCTCTCCCAGTGGCTCACCACGACCAGCCGGCCGCCGGTGCCCAGGCAGTTCCACACCTCCCAGACGGAGACGTCGAAGGAGCTGGAGTGCAGGAGCGTCCAGACGTCCCCGGGACCGAAGCCGTAGCCGGGCTGGGTGCCCGCCAGCAGCCGGACCACGTTGTGGTGGGTGACCATGACGGCCTTGGGCTCGCCGGTGGAGCCGGAGGTGTAGATCAGGTATGCGAGGTCGTCGGGGCCGGGTTGAGTGTCCGGGTGAGGCGCCTCGGCGGCCGGCGTCCCGGCGGCCGCCGCATCGGCCAGGACCGTGCGGTAGGCCCCGTCCGGCAGGTCGACGCCGCGCTGCGTGACCACGATCCCCAGCTCGGCATCGGCCAGCATGAACGCCAGCCGCGCCGCCGGGTAGGCGGGGTCGAGCGGCACGTAGGCCGCGCCGGTGCGCAGGATGGCGAGCATCCCGACGACGAGTTCCGCGCTGCGCCGGCAGGCCAGGCCGACCAGGTCGCCCGGCGCCGAGCCGAGCCGCGCGGCCAGGGCGCCCGACCGCTCCCACAGCTCGGCGTAGGTCAGCCGCAGCGGTCCGTCGCTGATGGCGACGGCGTCCGGCTGCGCCCTGACCTGCTCGGCCACCAGGGCGGGCAGGGTGCTGCCCGGTTCGATCCGCCGGGCCGGGCCCGACCAGCGCTCGATGAGCCGCTGCTCGGCCTCCGGCAGCGCGCTGACGCGCGAGACGGGCAGGTCGGGCGCGGCCATCAGCCCGGCGAGCAGGGTCTGCCACTGTTCGCCCAGCCGCCGCGCGGTCCCGGCGTCGAAGAGCGCGGTCGCGTACTCCAGCTCGACGCGCAGCTCGTCGTCGCAGTCGACCACAGTGACGGTGAGGTCGAACTTGGCGGTGCCGGTGTCGGCGGGCAGTTGCGTCGCCTCGGCGGCGCCCAGCCTCCAGCGGGAGCGCTCCTGCCGGTGCAGGCCGAACTGCACCTGGACCAGCGGCGGGTAGGACAGCTCGCGCTCCGGCTGCAGCGCGTCGACCAGTGCCGCGAAAGGCACCTGCTGGTGCGCCTGCGACTGCGCCGACGACTCGCGCACCCGCTCCAGCAGTTCGGCGAAGGTGGGGTCGCCGCTCAGGTCGGCCCGGATGACGAGGGTGTTGACGAAGAAGCCGACGAGCTCCTCCAGCTCGGGGGCCGGCCTCCCGGCCACCGGCGTGCCGATCACCAGGTCGGTGCGCCCGCTCCAGCGGCCGAGCACCAGCGCGAAGGCCGAGAAGAGCACCTCGAACACGGTCGCTCCGCAGGCCCTGGCCAGGTCGCGGACCCGCTCTGGGGCGGGGAGACGGAAGTGCTCGGTGGCGCCGTCGTACTCCTGCAGCGGCGGGCGGCGGCGGTCGGTGGGCAGTTCGAGCAGCGGCGGGAGGCCCTCCAGGTGCTCGCGCCACCAGGCCAGCCCTTCCTCCAGCGGCCTGGCCCGCTCCCAGGCCGCGTAGTCGGCGTACTCGACGGGAGATTCGGCGGGCTCACCGCCCGCCAGCTCCTTCAGCAGCAGGTCGAGTGACCAGCCGTCGACGGCGATGTGGTGGAAGGAGATCCACAACAGGTGGTGCTCCGCGGTGTGGCTGATCAGCCCGGCACGCAGCAGTGGGGCCGCCGCCAGGTCGAAGGGCTCCCTGACCCGCTCACCGGCGAGCCGCGTGGCGGCCTGCCGGTCAGCGGCCCGCTCGTGGCTCCACGGCACGTCGGCCCGCTCGTGCACTCGCGTGCGCGGACGACCGCCGGCGTCCGCCACGAAGGCGGTGCGCAGCACGGCGTGCCGGTCGGCCAGCCCCTGTACGGCCCGGCGCAGCTCTTCGGCGTCGGCGGGACCGCGCAGCTCCAGCAGCACGGGCACGTTGTAGAGGGGGGTGCCGGGCCGCCACTGGTCGAGGAACCACAGCCGCTCCTGGCCGGATGACAGCGGATCGTCGCCGGGCCGCCTGGGCGGCACCGTCGGCGAAGCGGCGGCCGGGTCGGCGAGGCCGGCTTCGGCGAGCAGCTTGTCGATCAGCAGTTCTCGTGCGCGGTCAGTGTGCATCTGCGATCTCTTCCTCCGCACCCACACGGGCGTGCCGTACCTGCAGGACGATGGCGGCTATCCGGTCCAGCCGGTCGGGATCCGCCTCGCGTAGCGCGGCGGCCAGACCCCGGACGGTCTTGTGCCGGAACAGGTCGCGGACCGAGATCGAGGTGCGCAGCGCGCGCTCGGCCCGGGTGGTGACCTTGACGGCGTGCAGCGAGTGGCCGCCGATCTCGAAGAAGTCGTCGTCGGCGCCCAGCCGCTCCAGGCCGAGCACCTCGGCCCAGATCTCGGCGAGCAGCTCCTCCACCGGACCGGCGGGCGCGACCGTCGCCGCCGGGCGCCGCTCCTCCGGCGCCGGCAGCGCGGACGTGTCCACCTTGCCGTTGGGGTCGAGCGGCATCCGGTCCACCAGGACCACGTGGCCGGGCATCAGATGGTCGGGCAGCTCGCGGGCCAGGGCCTCGCGCACCGCCCCGGCGGTCAGGCCGGCGTGACCGCCGGGCCGGACGTAGGCCACCAGCTCCACCGGGCCGTCCTGCGGGCCGCGCGCGACGACGACGCAGGCCCGCACCCCGGGCAGCGCCGACAGGGCCAGTTCGACCTCGCCGGGCTCGACGCGGAAACCGCGGATCTTCAGCTGCCGGTCGATGCGGCCGAGGAACTCCAGGGTCCCGCCGGACGTCCAGCGCACCAGGTCGCCGGTGCGGTAGAGCCGCCCCGGCCCGCCGGAGAAGGGGTCGGGGACGAAGGCGCGGGCGGTCGCGCCGGGCCGCCGCCAGTAGCCCCAGGCCACGCCGGGACCGCCGAGCCACAGCTCGCCCGGCACGCCCACCGGCGCGAGGTCACCGGTGTCCAGGTCGACCACGCAGGCGGTGGTGCCGGAGATCGGCCGGCCGATGGGACCCCTGGTGGTGGGCGGCTCGGCGAGCGGCCCGCAGGTGGAGAAGGTGGTGACCTCGGTCGGGCCGTAGGCGTCGTACAGGGCGCGCGGGCCGTGCCCGCCGCGCAGCACCTCCCCCACCCGCGCCACGTCGATCGCCTCGCCGCCGACGCAGAGGTGGTCGACGGTGGCGAAGGCGTCCGGCACCTCGCTGGTGACGGCGTTGAACAGGGCGGCGGTGAGGAAGAGCGTGGTGACGCGCTCGGCCCTGAGCAGCTCGGTCAGCGCCGGCGGCGACAGGGCCGTCGCGGGCGGGACGATGACCACCCTGCCTCCGTTGGCCAGCGCTCCCCAGACCTCGAAGGTGATGGCGTCGAAGGAGGCGTTGGACAGCTGGGCGAGCACGGTCGTGGTGTCGAGCGGGACGTAGTCGGCGCCGTGCACCAGGCGGACGACGCCGCGGTGCGGGACGACGACGCCCTTGGGGCGGCCGGTGGAACCGGAGGTGTAGATGACGTAGGCGGCGTCCTCGGACCGGATCGGCACCTCGGGCCCGGCCGCCGGGCTCAGGTCGTCGACGCGGATCGTCTCGACCCCGGTACGGGGAAGCGCGTCCAGCAGGTCACGGTGGCCGACCACGGTGCGGACACCGGTGTCCTCCACCATGAAGGACAGCCGGGCGGCCGGGTAGGAGGGGTCGAGCGGCACGTAGGCCGCGCCGGTCCGCACGATCGCGACCATGGCGACGATCAGGTCGGCGCCGCGGGGGCAGGCCAGGCCGATCAGCCGGCCGCGGCCGGGGCCGAGCCGCGCGGCCAGCGCGCCCGACCTGGCCCAGAGCTCGGCGTAGGTGAGCGTGACGCCATCCGCCGAGACGGCCACCGCGTCGCCGCGGTCGGCCACCTGACGGGCGACCAGCTCCGGGATGGTGAGACCGGCGTCCGCGCCCCGGGCATCAGGTTCCTGGACAGCCGGTTCCTGGACGTTAGGGTCCTGGACAGCCGGTTCCTGGACGTTAGGGTCCTGGACGTTAGGTTCCTGGACGTCCGTGACGCGGGACCAGCTCGTGAGCCTGCGTCGCTCGTCGGCGGGCAGCGCGCTGACCCGCGACACCGGCTCCCCTGGCGCCGCCAGCAGCCCGCGCACCAGCTCCAGCCACTGCGCGGCCAGGCGGTCGGCGGTGGCCGCGTCCCACAGGTCGGCGGCGTACTCCACCTCCAGCAGCATCTCGCCCGGCGCCTCGTGCAGCGTGAGCATGAGGTCGAACTTGGCGGTCCCGGTGTCGGTGTGCCGCAGCCGGGCCGCCAGCCCGTCGGCCAGCTCCCAGTCGTGGTGCGAGGGCCGGTAGTGCGCGAAGGCCACCTGCACCACCGGCGCGTGGCTCAGCGCCCGCTCCGGTTGCAGCGCCTCCACCAGCAGGGCGAACGGCAGTTCCTCGTGGCCGAGCGCGGCGGTCGCGCCGTGCCGTGTCCTCTCGACGAGCTGCGCGAAGCTCGGATCGCCGGCCACGTCGGCGCGGATCACCAGGGTGTTGACGAAGAAGCCGACGAGCGGCTCCAGCTCGGGCAGCGGCCTGGCCGCCACCGGGGTGGCGATGGGCAGATCGGTTCGGCCCGTCCAGCGGCGCAGCAGCAGCGCGAACGCTGACAGCGCCACGTCGAACACGGTCGCCGACCGCGACCGCGCGAAGTCCGTCAGCGCCGCGGCCAGGTCGGGTGGCAGCACCCGGCGCCTGGTGCCGCCGCGGAAACTCTGCACCGCCGGGCGCGGGCGGTCACCCGGGAGTTCCAGCACCGGCGGCAGCCCCGCCAGGTAGGAGCGCCACCACCGCAGGTGGCCGGCGACGGGACGGCCGCGCTGCCAGGCCGCGTAGTCGGCGTAGCCGTACCCGTCCAGCGGCGGCAGCGGCAGCCCTCGGTAGGCCGCGCCCAGGTCGTCGAGCAGGTGACGCAGCGACCAGCCGTCGACGGCCAGATGGTGGATGCACAGATGCAGCAGGTGCCGATCCGCTCCGACGCTGACCAGCCCGCCCCTGACCAGCGGCGGAACGCCGAGGTCGAACGGCTCGGCGACGTGTTCGCGCACCAGCCGCCAGGCGTGCGCCCAGTCGCCGGCCTCCTCCCACCGCCACGGCACCCGGGCGTCGCGGGTCAGGGGCCTCGGCTGCCCGTCCACGCTCTCGAAGGCGGTACGCAGCGCCGGATGGCGGTCGGCCACCCGCTGCAGCGCCTCGCCCAGCCGGTCGGGGTCCGCCGGGCCCGTCAGCTCCAGCACCAGCGGCACGTTGTGGAGCGCGGTGCCGGGGCGCCACTGCTCCAGGAACCACAGGCGCTCCTGCTCCGGCGACACCACGGCGGGTCCGGACGCGCCGGTCAGCGGGCGGGCCCGGCCGGCCGCGGCACGCTCGACGACCTTGGCACACCTGGCCAGCGTCGGGGCGGTGAACAGCTCGTCGAAGTGCACCTCGACCCCGAAGGCGGCGCGGATCCTGCTCAGGGCCATCGCGGCCAGGATGGAGTGGCCGCCGATGGCGAAGAAGTCGTCGTCCACGCCGACCCTGGGCACCTCCAGCACCTCGGCCCAGATGCCCGCCAGCGTCCGCTCGGTGGGCGTGCGCGGGGCGACGTAGGCGATCTCGTCCCAGTCCCCGGGCACCGCCATCGGCTCGGCGGCGAGCACCACGTCCGCCAGCGGCGTGTCCGGCTCCTCGGCCACAAGCCGCAGGAGGGTCTCCAGGCGGTCCAGGTGCCAGCGCATCGCCGGCTCGGTGTAGCGGTCGGCGTCGTAGTCGCACTCCAGCGTCCAGCCGTCCGCGGCCGCGCGCAGCAGGAACACGCAATCGCAGTCACGGAGCTCCAGGGCCGTCCGCTCGGTCTCGGCCCGCGTGATCCCGGCCGCCACCAGTACCCGGGGCTCGCCCTCGCGGTCCTGAAGATCGCTCAACCGGGTGCCGCCGGCCGAGGCGGAGCTCAACAGGTCGCCCAGCCGGGCGCCGTCGTGCACGGCCGAGCTCAGGACCACCAGCCCGCCGCCCGCCGCGCCTGCCGCACCCGCTGCTTCCGCCGTCCCCGCCGCGCCCACCGTGACCTCGTCCGAGTCCGGTGTGGCGATCAGCGCCAGCGCCGCCGCCGTCAGCCAGGCCAGGGGCGTCCCCGGCGCGGCCGGGACGGCGAGCCCGGCAGACAGGCGCCCCCGGACGTAGCCGGGCCGTACGGTGGGCGCGACGTCGTGAGGGAGCGTGGTCGCGCGGTTCACGACGCCCTCCCCGGCAGCACCACGTGATCACCGATGACCAGCCGGTCCAGGCCCGCGCGCAGGAAGGTGTCGACCGCCTCGCGCGGTGTGCGCACGATCGGCTGCCCGCGCATGTTGAACGAGGTGTTCAGCAGCACGGGCACCCCGGTGCGGGCGCCGAAGGCCTCCAGGAGCGCGTGCAGGAGGGGGTTGGCGTCGGACCCGAGCGTCTGGACCCGGGCGGTGCCGTCGACGTGGGTGACGGCGGCCAGCCGGTCGCGATGCTCGGCGCGGGTCCGGGTGGTGAACAGCATGTGCGCGTACTGCCGTTCGCGCCCGCGCCTGATCTCGAAGAACTCCGGCGCCGCCGCCTCGGTCACCACCGGGGCGAAGGGCCGGAAGTCCTCCCTTTTCTTGATCAGGTTGTTGATGTGGTCACGCATGCGCGCCTCGCGCGGGTCCGCCAGGATGCTGCGGCAGCCCAGCGCGCGCGGGCCGAACTCCATGCCGCCCTGGAACCAGGCCACGACCTCGCCCCGCTCCAGCGCCTCGGCGGTCTCCGCGAGCAACTCCGTCTCGTCCGTCACCCGCCGGGCACGGACGTCCTGCCTGGCCGCCAGGTGGCCGGCGATCTCGTCGGACTCGTACGCGCTGCCCCAGTACGGCATCCGCATCGGATGGATCGGGGTCTCCGGCTTGCGCGTCGCGTGCAGATACAGCGCCGAGCCCACCGCCGTCCCGTCGTCGCCCGCGCCCGGCGGCACGAAGACCCGGTCGAACAGGCGGCTGCGCAGAATGAGCCCGTTGGCCGTGCAGTTGAGCGCGACGCCGCCCGCGTAGCACAGGTCCCGCAACCCGGTCTGGCGGCGGAAGTGCCGCAGGACGTGCAGCAGGCAGCGTTCCAGCGCCCCCTGCGCCGCCGCCGCCAGGTCCATGTGGCGCTGCTCGATCGGCCCGCCCGGCTCCCTGGCCGGGCCGAACGTATCCTCCAGCACCGCCAGCACGCCGCGGTGGGTCTCGCGCTGCAGCAGGTCGCCGTCGCGGGCCAGCAGCGGGAGCGCGAAGCCGGGGCCGAGACGCAGGTGCACCAGCCGGCGCAGCTCGCGCTCGTAGCGGGTGCGGTCGCCGTACGACGCCAGGCCCATCATCTTGTACTCGTCGAGGGCCATCTCGAAGCCGAGGTACAGGGTGAACACGCCGTAGAGGGTGCCGAGCGAGTGCATGGCCGGGACCGTGTGCAGGACCTCCAGCTTGCCGCCGGTCCCGGCGAGCACGGTCAGGCTCTCCGTCTCGCCTCGGCCGTCGGCCACGAGCACCAGGCAGTCGTCGAACCCGCTGGCGTAGTACGCGCTGGCCGCGTGGGCGAGGTGGTGCGGTACGGGCGTGAAACGGGAGCGCACCGCCACGCCGGGGAAATGCTCGGCGAACCAGCCCACCTGGCGTTCGGGGTCGTACACCTCCGTGAACCGCCTGGCCAGGTAGCCGTCGCCGGACTCCAGCTCGGACCGCTCGTGGGCGAAGCCGTGGCCGATCAGGTCCAGGTCGTCCAGGCCGAGCCCGCCCCGCTCCAGGCAGAACCTGATGGCGTTGACGGGGAAGCTTCCGGTGGTCTTGTCGCCGGTGAACCGTTCCTCGGCCGCGGCGGCCACGATCCGGCCGTCCACGACCAGGGCGGCCGCCGAATCGCGGCCCTGGCTGATGCGGTACTCCCGTTCGGTGAGGCCGGGCAGTTCCCTGCGCTTGAACTCCTCGGAGTCGTGCAGGCCGCTGATACCGAGGATTCTCATCGCGCCTCCATGAAGGTTCCCGCGTGCGCCTGGAGCGCGGTCCGGTCGATCTTCTGGCTTCCGGTGAGGGGAAGGGCGGGCAGGATGACGACGTGCTGGGGCATCAGCGCGCGCGGGAGCCACCGCTCCAGGTGTTCCCGCAGCTCGGCCCCGCGCGTGCCGTCCGCCTGCGCGTACAGGATGAGCCGCTTGTCGTTGGCGCCGTGCTCCACGACCACCGCCGCCGCCCTGACGACCTGCCGATGCCGCTCGGCGACCGCCTCGATCTCCTCCAGCTCGACGCGCTGGCCGCGCAGCTTCACCTGGTGGTCGACGCGGCCGTGGTAGGCCAGCGTGCCGTCCGGACGCCACGCGCACAGGTCGCCGGTCCGGTACACCCGGCCCAGCTCGGGATGCTCCTGGAAGACGGCGGCCGTCCGCGCGGGGTCGCCGACGTAGCCGAGCGCGAGCTGCGGGCCGCTCAGCACCAGCTCGCCGATCTCCCCCACGGGGGCCGCGCGGTCCCACCGGTCGAGCACGGCGGCGCGGATGCCGGGCAGTGGCCTGCCGATCGGCACCGGATCCACCGGCGGGTCGGGCACGCGGTGCAGGACCGTGTAGATGGTGGTCTCGGTCGGCCCGTAGCCGTTCCACACGCGGGCCCCGGTGCGCTGCAGCCCGGCGACCAGGGCGGCGCCGAGCGCCTCCCCTCCCGCGATGACGTCCGTGCCGGCCAGGCTGCCCGGCTCCAGGTACGGCACGGTCATCCGCCAGGTGGTGGGAGTGGCCTGGACCAGGTCCAGGTGCCTGCCCGACAGCCAGGCCGCCAGCCGTTCCGGGTCCCGTTGCAGGTCCTCGCCGACCAGCACGAGGCGGCCGCCGGTGGCCAGCGGCAGGAAGATCTCCATGGTCGACATGTCGAAGGTCAGCGTGGCCATGCACGTGACGTGCGGGCGGTCGGCGCCGATCAGTTGAGCGATGGCGCCCACGCAGTGCCGCAGCGCGGCGTGCGGGACGGCGACCGCCTTCGGCGTGCCGGTGGAGCCCGACGTGGACAGCGCGTAGGCGACGCCGTCGAGCTCCACGGGGAAGCCGGGCGGCGCGACCGCCGTCTCCGCCAGGCCGGGCACCACGCGTCCGGCCACGTCGGCGCCGGGCGGCACGTCCGGGAGCACGTCCGGTGCGGTGACCAGGTCGAGCAGCACGCATCCGGGCACCTCGGCGCCGGGCGGCAGCACCGCGTACCGCGCGCCCGCCGACTCCAGCTGGCGGCTCAGCCGCAGCGGCGGGTGCGACGGGTCGAGCGGCAGGAACCCGGCGCCCAGCGACCACGTGGCCAGCAGCGCCGCGATGGTCTCGATCCGGCGCGGCAGGCCGATGCCGACGAGGTCGCCCCGGCCGACCCCGGCCCGCGCGAAGCCCATGGCGACGGCCGCGGTGAGCTCGCCGAGCTGCCGGTACGTGACGGTCCTGTCATCGTGCTCGATCGCCACCTCATGGGGCCGTGAGGACAGGTGCTCCTGGATCATCGAGGCCACGGTGCGGTCGGTGTCCCAGGAGCGTTCGGCGTGCGCGTCCGCGACGACGCGCGCGTCCTCGTCGCTCCACAACCACGCCCGCCCCGCCGGTTGCTCCGGGTCCGCTGCGAGCGCCGCGGCCAGGTGCCCGCGCAGCAGGGGCTCCGCCTCGACGGAGTGGGCGCCGAGGTCGGCCGCCAGCGTCCGCCCGCCGGCCGTCACCCGCACCACAGGACCGGCCGTCCCGGGCACGGTCGCGGCCCGCCCCGCGACCACGCTGAGAGGCGCCCGCCACGGCAGCCGAACCTCGTGCCCGCAGATCTCACCGCTCAGCTCATCCGCGCCGTCCTGGCGGGCGAGAACCACCAGCCCGGCCGCCGCGATAACCGCACCGGAAGGGACGTCGAGTTTATCCGCGAGCCGTTCCGCGGCCTCGAATATCTGATTTTCCATGGGGACGACGCCAATTCAGAGAGAGGGAATTCCACGAAACTCCGCGTGCCGAGCAGAAAGCTATAGGCCATCGAGCCCGGCCACGAGCAGGCAGGCAGCAAGGTGGCAAGTTCGCGCCAGGTTCGGCCGGGCCGCCCACGGCCGGTGTTACAGTGACGCCCGATAAGCAGCCGCGATGGGAAGAGAGCCGGAAATGGCGCAACTACTCAAGCGTCCGCAGATGCGCTACTACATTCTCGGTGACGTGCTTTCCAACCTCGGCGACTATGCGCTTTTCCTGGCCATGGCCATCTGGGTGAAAACACTCACGGGGAGCACGCCGGCGGCCGGGCTGGTGATGTTCGCCTTCGGCGGAGGCAGCCTGGTGCTGCCGCTGTCGGGCCTGCTGGTGGACCGCTTCCGCCGGCGTCCGCTGCTGGCCGCCTCGTACCTGTCGTCGGCGGCCGTCGTGCTGTTGCTCCTGCTGGTCGAGGACCGGGACGACGTCTGGCTCGTCTACGTGATCATGTTTCTGTACGGTGCGCTGGGCAGCGTCACCGGACCGGCGCAGAACGCCTTCCTGCCCACCGTCGTCCCGGAAGACCAGCTCGGCGACGCCAACGGCGCCGTGCAGGCGATGCGCGGCCTGCTCAGGGTGTTCGCCCCGATCATCGGCGCGGGGGTGTTCGTCTGGCAGGGCGCCCAGGTGGTCGTGGTGATCGACGCGGTGGTCTTCGTGGTGGCGGCCGGAGCCGTCCTGCTCATCCGGGTCTCGGAGCCGCGCCCCACCAGGACCGGCCAGCCGCTGATCGCCGAGACCACGGGCGGTCTGCGCTTCCTGCGCGACGCCGCCAACCTGCGCAGGCTCGTCATCGCCTGCGCCCTCACGATGCTCGTCATCGGCTTCTTCGAGTCCATCGCCATCGCCGTGGTCACCGACGGCCTGGCGCTTGAGGCCACCTTCCTCGCCGTCCTCGCCGGGACGCAGGCCGTCGGCACCATCGCGGGCGGCGTGGTCGCCGGCGGGGTGATCCGCCGTGCCGGCGAGCGCGGGCTGGTGATCATCGCGCTCGTCATGGTCGGGGTGAGCAGCCTGCTGCTGACCGTGCCGATCGTCGCGGTCGTCCTCGTGGGCATGCTGGTGCTTGGGGTGGCGGCGCCGTGGATCGTCATCGGCGCCACCACCTCACTCCAGCGCCGCACCCCGGAGGACCTGCGCGGACGCGTCTTCGCCGCGTTCGAGTTCGGCGTGACCGTGCCGCAGGTCGCCTCCATCGCCGTGGGCGCCAGCCTGATCGCGGCCCTCGACTACCGGGTGATGCTGGGCGTCGTCTGCGCGGTGGTGCTGCTGGCGGCGGTCGTCCTCGGCACCGGCCGCCCGGACGAACCTCCGCCCGCGGAATCACCCGACGCCGAGCCCGGCCCCGGCCAGGACGCCGAGCCGACCGCCGAGCCGACCGCCGCGTCGAACGCCGCGTCGAACGCCGCGTCGAACGCCGGACAGGACGCCCCCACCCGCTGAGGCGTCCGGCTCAGGGCAGGTCCACCACCAGCTCGCGGACCGGCTTGCGGACGCCGGTGTAGAAGGGGATCTCCAGCCGGGTGTGCCTGCGGGCCTGCGCACCGCGCAGGGTGCGCATCAGGTCGACGATGCGGTGCAGCTCGTCGGCCTCGAAGGCCAGCATCCACTCGTAGTCGTTGAGCGCGAAGGACGAGACGGTGTTGGCCCGCACGTCGGGGTAGTCGCGCGCCATCCGGCCGTGCTCGGCGAGCATCGCCCGCCGCTCGGAGTCCTCCAGGAGGTACCACTCCAGGGAGCGGACGAACGGGTAGACGCACACGTACGCGCGCGGCTCCTCCTCGGCCAGGAAGGCCGGGATGTGTGACTTGTTGAACTCGGCGGGCCGGTGCAGCGCCATCGCCGACCAGACCGGGCGGCTGTGCCGGCCGAGGGCGGTGCGGCGGAAGCGGGAGTAGACGTCCTGCAGGGCCTCGGGCGTCGGCGCGTGCCACCAGAACATGTAGTCGGCGTCGGCGCGCAGACCGGCCACGTCGTAGAGGCCGCGGGTGACCACGTCCTTGCCCGCGGCCTGCTCCAGGAGCTCCTCGACCTCGGCGCCGACCTCGTCGCGGGCGCCGGTGAGCGGCTCGCTCGCCTGGAACACCGACCACATGGTGTAGCGGATCACCTGGTTGAGATCGCGGGCCTTGGGCCGCGCTGCGTCCTGCGTCATGACTCTGATTCTCCTCGTTGGGACAGGTGGTCCAGGATCCGGGTGGCGGCCGTGCGCGCGGTCGCGACGCAGGCGGGGATGCCCAGCCCGTCGTAGGCCGCTCCGCAGACCGCCAGCGCCGGTTGCCCAGACACGGCGGCGTGCACGCGCGCCACCCGGTCGATGTGGCCCACGTCGTACTGCGGCAGAGCGCCGCCCCACCGGGTGACGCGGGAGTCGAGCGGGAGCCCGCGTGCCCCCATGACCTCGCTCATCTCGGCCATCGCCACCGAGACCAGCTCCGCGTCTTCGCGCTGCAGCAGGTGCTCCTCGCCGATCCGGCCGATGGAACAGCGCAGCAGCACCAGG
The DNA here is from genome assembly GCF_050936535.1 of Nonomuraea sp. CA-218870. Taxonomy (NCBI): domain Bacteria; kingdom Bacillati; phylum Actinomycetota; class Actinomycetes; order Streptosporangiales; family Streptosporangiaceae; genus Nonomuraea; species Nonomuraea sp. CA-218870. The sequence goes on from NZ_JBNJMN010000001.1 coordinate 5,773,372, forward strand.
TCGCGTGACAGGTGGGGCCACTTGACCGAGCTGAACGTGACCGCCTTGACGGCCCGCCGCTCGACCGGCGGCACCAGGTAGCCGCTGTTCGCGGGCGGCTCGGGGAAGGCGGCGGCGGGGTAGGCGAGGCTGACGATGGCCATGCTGGCGTACTCGATGCCCGCCAGCTCGGCGGCGGCCGTCGGCACCTCGGCCTCGAGCAGGCGGGAGGCGGCGGGCGCGGGCACGGCGATGATCACCGCGTCCGCCTCGATGACCTCGGGCCGGGGCACCGGCCCGGCGACGAGCCGCCAGCCGTGCTCGGTGCGGCGCAGCTCGCGTACGGTGACGCCGGTCCGCACGTCGGCCCCGGACGCCTTGGCGACGGCCTCCGGCAGGGCGCCCATGCCGGCGCGGAGCGTGGTGAAGACGGGGCCGGCGCCCTTGGGCGCCTCGTTGACGATGTGCCGGGCGGCGGTGAGCAGGGAGCGCTCGGCGCGGGCCGCGGCGGCGACGCGCGGCATCGTCGCCTCCAGCGACAACCTGTCGGAGCGGCCCGCGTAGACGCCGCCGAGCAGCGGCTCGACCAGCCGGTCGAGCACCTCGCCGCCCATCCTGGCCCGGATGTAGGCGGCGACGGACACGTCGGTGCGGACCAGGGTGGCGGGCATGATCCGGTCGAGCGGCACCCGCAGCAGCCCGGCCGGCGACAGGATGCCGGACTTGGCCAGCTCGGCCAGGTCGGACGGCACGCCCATGACCTGGCCTTTGGGCAGCGGCCTGAGCACCCCGCGGGTGAGGATGGCCGACGAGGCGCCGCCCGGGGTCACGAGGTCGTCGCCGAGGCCCACCGCCCTGGCCAGCTCCTTGCCCTCGGGCCGCCTGGCCAGCATGGCCTCCGCGCCGACGTCGAGGCTGACCCCGGCCACCTCCGTCGCGTACAGCTTGCCGCCGACGCGGGAGGCGCCGTCGAGCACCGTCACCTTGATCTGCTCGCCCGCGCCCTGCTTGAGGTGCCACGCGGCGGCCAGGCCGGAGATGCCACCGCCGATGACGGCGACGTGTGCGCGATTCCCTTCCACGCTTCCTGACGCTACCGCCTCCCGGTCCCGGTCAGGAGATCGGGGGACACGCGGATCAGGGCCCGGCGAACAAGGCCCGCACGGCGGCCGTGCGCTCGTCGTCCCACGTGACGCCGGGGTCGGGTTCGAGGAAGGTGACGCCGATGCCGGCCGCAGCCAGGCCGATGAGCGACCAGTCGGCGGGCGCGGAGGCCCCGGCCGGGTTGGCGGGCACCCGGCGGGTGAGCAGCTCCGGGTCCGGCAGGGCCATCAGGACCAGCCCGCGCATGCTCGCGCAGGCCAGGGTCGCGATGAGCGGGAAGCCGCCGCCGGCCTCCGGGCGCGGCCGGTAGCCCAGGGCGGTCGCGACCAGCTCCCAGCCGCGCGCGACCCGGTCGACGAACCGCGACTCGGACCGCCGCAGCGCCTCCCCCACGTCGGCGCGCAGCTCGCCGTCGGGCAGGCTGAGGAACGTGGCCTGGAGTGCCAGGTAGGTGCGCCACCCGGCGGAGCGGTGGATGGCCTCGAAGTCGCCGGCGGCGCTCACCCGCAGCATCTCGGTGAGCAGGTCGTGCCTGCCCCGCGGGGTGGCCGGCTCGGCGGCGCGCCCGTCGAGCACCGAGCCGAGCAGCCGCCGGGTGGCCTCCTCGTCGACCGCGGCGGCGGGCGCGGCGCCGCGCGCCAGCTCGCGCAGCAGGTCGGCGTGGAAGAGATCCTTGTACGGCCAGCGCCGGTAGACCGCGGTGCGCGACACCCCGGCCCGTTGGATGACGTCTTCGACGCTGATGTGGTCGAGACCGACGGTCAGCCCGTCCTGCTCGACCAGGGCGAGCGCGGCGTCGAGCATCCGCCGCCGCGTCTCCTGGTCGCTCAGGCGCGGCCTGCGGCGGGGGGCGGGCTCCGGCATCGACGCCTCCCTGGGCGGTTTGGTACGTTGCGGCGATGAGACATGGTATCCCAAGTTTCTTCATCTTGGTGCTCGTGCTCACCGTGCCCTTCCTCGCCGTGGACGCGGTGATCGGCGCGCGGATCCTGCCCGGGCTCCCCCTGGCCGCGCTGGCGTTCGTCTGCCCGGCGGTCGCCGCGCTCTGGCTGGAGTACCGGCGGTCCGGGCCGGCGGGCGCGCGGGCGCTGCTCGCCCGGGCGTTCGACGGTCGACGGGTCAAGGCCACGATCTGGTACGTCCCCGTCCTGCTGCTGTATCCGGCCGTCGTGACAGCGTCGTACGCGGTGCTGCGGCTGACGGGGGCCGACGTGCCCGGGCCCGACTTCTCGCTGACGCTGACGGTGCTGCTCGCGCTCGGATTCTTCGCCGGGGCCGTGTGCGAGGAACTCGGCTGGTCCGGGTACGCCACCGCGCCCCTGCGGGAACGGTGGGGCCCGCTGGGGGCCGCGCTCGTCCTGGGAGCGTTCTGGGCGGTGTGGCACTGGCCGGCGCTGCTGCTGGTGCAGCGCCCCGTGTCCTGGATCGCCTGGTGGTCGCTCGGCACCGTCGCCATCCGGGTGATCATGGTGTGGTTGTACGGCCGGACAGGGGACAGCGTCTTCGCCATGGCGCTCTTCCACATGACGGTCAACCTCGGCTGGCAACTGTTCCCCGTGAACGGGTCCCACTTCGACGTGCGGCTCGTCTCGACGATCACCGCCGCGGTCGCCGTGGCCGTCGTCGCCGCCGGAGGCCTGCGGACGCGGCACCGAGACGTGATCGTACCGTGATGGGTCCGATCAAACCCCGAGCCCGGCCGGAGCCGTCTACCGGTCATGAGGACAAAGCAGACGATCGCCGCGCTGCTGTCCGGGTGCGCGGCCCTGCTGCTGGCAGGATGCGCCGGAGGCGGCGAGGCGGCGTCGGTCGGGTCCGCCGACGCGCCCGCCCTCGCGACCGAGCAGGCCCCGGCACGGCAGACGAGCGCCCCGGCGGGCGGCGACGCTCAGGCGCGCGACGAGGCGGGGCGGGACCCGGCCGGCGGGGTGGAGGTCACCCGGCAGGACCGGGAGGTGATCTACACCGGCCGGATGACGGTCCGGGTGAAGGACGTCGCGGCCGCCGCACGGCAGGCCAAGGACATCGTCACCGGGGCCGGCGGCCATCTGGCCAAGGAGGAGTCCCGCTCCTCCGAGCACGCCAACGCGTCGGCGGAGCTGGAGTTCAAGATCCCGCCCGCGCGCTATCCGGACGTGCTGACCCGGCTCGGCGCCGACCTGGGCGAGCGGCTGTCGCTGAACCAGCAGACGGAGGACGTCACCCTCATGGTGGCCGACGTGGAGAGCCGGGTGAAGTCGGCGGAGCGGTCACTGGAGTCGCTGCGCACGCTGCTGACCAAGGCGGACACGATCGGCCAGGTGCTGGACGTGGAGCGCGAGATCGCCACCCGGGAGGCGAACCTGGAGTCGCTGCAGGCCCAGCGCAAGAGCCTGGCCGAGCAGACCGCCATGGCCACGCTCACGCTGCGGCTCGCGGGCCCGGCCGCCGCGGTGACGACGCCGTCGGACGAGCCCGCCGGGTTCCTCGGCGGTCTGCGGGCGGGCTGGGAGTCGCTCGTGGGCTTCCTCATGGTGCTGGTCACGGCGCTCGGCGCGGCCCTGCCGTGGCTGGTGGTGGTCACCCCGCCGGCGGTGCTGGCGGCGGTGCTGCTGCGCCGGCGCCGTCGCAGGACGGCCCGGCCCGTGTCCGGCCCGCCCGCCCCCGACCCGTCCACCTCCTGACGCGCCACCCTTGCGGACGTACGACCCGGAACCAGAACCCGCCGCCCCTCCCCCGCCCCGCGCACCCTCCCGGAGTCGTCCGAGGGCGGGGGCCAGGGAACCGGGACGATCAGGTTCGGGCGGTCGGCCCCGGACCCGCAAGAGGGCGGGCCTTCGGAGCGCGGGCCGTCAGGGGGCGGGCGGTCGGAGGGTCAGGAGTCGTGGACCAGGTCCGTCAGGCGTTTGAGCTGGTCGGGGTCGGTGGACGGGAGGACGCCGTGGCCGAGGTTGAACACGTGGCCCTCGGCCGCCTCGCCGCGGCGCAGCACCTCGCGCGCCTTGCGCTCGACGACCTCCCACGGGGCCAGCAGGATGGCCGGGTCGAGGTTGCCCTGGAGGGCCTTGCCGGGCCCGACGCGGCGGGCCGCCTCGTCGAGCGGCACCCGCCAGTCGACGCCGACCACGTCGGCCCCCGACTCGCCGAGCAGCCCGAGCAGCTCGCCGGTGCCGACGCCGAAGTGGATGCGCGGCACGCCCAGGTCTTCCAGGCCGGCGAAGATGCGCCGGGTGTGCGGCAGGACGAACTCGCGGTAGTCCTCCGCCGCCACCGCGCCCACCCACGAGTCGAACAGCTGGACGGCGGAGGCGCCGGCCGCGATCTGGAGGCGCAGGTGTTCGAGGACGATGCCGGCCAGCCGGTCCATGAGGGCGTGCCACAGCTCGGGCTCGCCGTACATCATGGCCTTGGTGCGGTCGTGGTTCTTGGACGGCCCGCCCTCGATGAGGTAGGAGCCGAGCGTGAACGGAGCGCCGGCGAAGCCGATCAGCGGCGTGCCGCCCAGCTCGCCGGTCAGCGCCTCGATCGCCTCGGTGACGTACGGCACGTCGCCGGGCTCCAGCGGGCGCAGCGCGTCGAGCCCGGCCCGGTCGCGGATCGGGTCGGCGACGACGGGGCCGACGCCGGGCTTGATGTCGAGGTCGACGCCGATGGCCTTGAGCGGCACGACGATGTCGCTGAAGAAGATGGCCGCGTCGACGCCGTAGCGGCGGACCGGCTGCATGGTGATCTCGACGATCAGGTCGGGCGTGGCGCACGCGGTGAGCATGGGCACGCCTTCGCGCGCCTTGAGGTATTCGGGCAGCGAGCGCCCGGCCTGGCGCATGTACCAGACAGGAGTGTGCGGGACGTCCTGGCGGCGGCAGGCACGCAGGAAGGCGGAGTCGGCGAGATTCACCCTTCCAGGGTGCCATGGCGGTGCCGCGGTCCCGTCATCGGCGCGTTGTCGGGAAAATCCCGTCAGTCACCCCCCCATCCATGATCAGATGTACGGGTGGACGTTTCAGCGCCGATCCTCGGAGTCGAGGCCGCCCCATGCGACAGCCAGCCGCCGGTCTCAGGCGGGCCAATTGTCGGCAAAGGCACCGCGCGGCATCGATTCGTCATCCACTTTCGGGACACGCCGAGCGCGTTGCACGGAATTGTCAGTCGCTCGTGCCAACGTCGGAGCCACGACCCGAAGAAAGGCCCCGGTTCGATGACTGGTGCGATGACAGCGTTGTGGAGTTCCGCGCAGTGCCGCAGCGGGCACTGCGCGTCCTGCGCCGGCGAGCGGCTGTTCGAGCAGCCGGTCTGCGCCGACGGGCACGAGATCGGCGAGTGCCCGGAGTGGGCCTGCGTCTCGTGCGGCCATGCCGTCATCCTCGGTTCCGCCCAGCTCGCCCGCCCGGTCCGCCAGCTGGCGACGGTGTGACCGCGCACGATGAGCACCCCCGTGGTCCCCTTCCGCCCCCCTTCGACCTACTCTTCGACTATGACCCTCGGTGAGCGGCCACCGGCACCCGCGGCGTTCCGCCGCGCGGCCGAGAGCCTGCGGCCGGCCGAGGTCAGGCCGGAGATCGAGCTGGAGGAGCTGCCCGCGCCCCAGCGCCTGGCCCCCCACTCGGCGGCGATCGGCGCGTCGGTCTACCGCGACGACGACGAGCTCGCGGTCGGCCGGCTGATCCTGCTCTACGACCCCGACGGCCAGCGCGGGTGGGACGGCCCGTTCCGGCTGGTGGCCTACGTGCGGGCCGACATGGAGCCGGAGATCACCTCCGACCCGCTGCTCGGGCCCGTCGCGTGGAGCTGGCTGACGGAGGCGCTCGACGCCCATGACGCCGCCTACTCCGCCGCCGGCGGTACGGTGACAAGAGCGGTGTCCGAGGGCTTCGGCAACAAGGCCGACGACCCGGTCACCACCGAGCTCGAGTTGCGGGCGTCCTGGTCCCCCGCGCAGGAGGACCTGTCCGGTCACGTCGCCGCGTGGTGTGACCTCATGTGCGTGGCGGCCGGGATCCCGCCGCTCCCCCCTGACGTGGCCGCCATGCCTCGCAGACGCGAAGATCCGGAGAGTGACCGAACGACGTGAGGGCACCAGACAACACAGCAACGGTGTCATGAGGGCGGTGGTGGACTCATGACCGAAGAACGGACGGTCGTCCCGCTCCTGGAGCCGCGCGACGGCATCCCGCCGATCGTCGCCGACGAGGCCGCCTACGCCCGCACCGTCGAGGCGTTCGCCTCCGGTTCCGGGCCGGTGGCGGTCGACGCCGAGCGCGCCTCGGGCTACCGCTACGGCAACCGCGCCTATCTCGTGCAGCTGCGCCGCGGGGGCGCCGGCACGGCGCTGATCGACCCGGTCTCCTGCCCCGACCTGTCGGCGCTCGACGCGGCCGTCGCCGGGGAGGAGATCGTGCTGCACGCCGCCTCGCAGGATCTGCCGTGCCTGCTGGAGCTGGGGTTCCGGCCGCGCTACGTGTTCGACACCGAGCTGGCCGGCCGGCTGCTCGGCTACGAGCGGGTGGGGCTCGGCACGATGGTGGAGACGGTGCTGGGGCTGCGGCTGGAGAAGGGCCACTCGGCGGCCGACTGGTCGACCAGGCCGCTGCCCGAGGCGTGGCTGCGCTACGCCGCGCTCGACGTCGAGGTGCTGGTGGAGCTCCGCGACGCGCTCCACAGGGAGCTGGTGGAGGCGGGCAAGCTGGAGTGGGCGCGCGAGGAGTTCGAGGCGGTGCTCAACACGCCGCCGCCGGCGCCGCGCGCCGACCCCTGGCGGCGCACGTCCGGCATCCACAAGGTGCGCAACGTGCGCGCGCTGGCGATCGTGCGCGAGCTGTGGACGATGCGCGACCGGATCGCCCGCGAGAACGACCTGGCCCCCGGCCGGGTGCTGCCCGACGCCGCGATCGTGACGGCGGCGCTGGAGGGACCGCGCACCAAGAAGGCGCTCACCGAGATCTCCGCGTTCACCGGCCGCAGCGCCCGCCGCCACATGAACGACTGGCTGGGCGCGGTGGCCAGGGCCCGCACCCTGCCCGACAGCCAGCTCCCGCAGCCGAGCACGGCCGGTGACGGGCCGCCGCCGGCCAACCGCTGGGCCGACCGCGACCCGGCCGCCGCCAAGCGGCTCGCGGCGGCGCGCGCCGTGGTGGCGGCGCTGGCCGACGAGCACCACATGCCCACGGAGAACCTGTTGCAGCCCGACGCGGTGCGCAGGCTCACCTGGGAGCCGCCCGAGGTGATCAGCGAGGAGAGCGTCACCGCCCGGCTGCGCAAGCTCGGCGCCCGGGAGTGGCAGCTCACGCTCGCCGCGCGGCCCCTCGCGCAGGCGCTGGCCAGGCTGGCGCCCGCGAGCGAGGCCTGAGCGGCTCTTGACGCCTCAGGCGGCTCCGCCGTACGGTTCGGGAAAGCGCTTTCCGTGAAAGGATCCCCATGAGCGTGCGCACCATCGGCGTCGTGATGAACGGCGTCACCGGACGGATGGGCTACCGTCAGCACCTGGTCCGCTCCGTCCTGGCGATCAACGAGCAGGGCGGTGTGACGCTCTCCGACGGCGACCGGGTCACCCTCAGGCCGGTGCTGGTGGGCAGGAACGCCGACAAGCTCGCCCGGCTGGCGGCCGCCCACGGCATCCCCGACCACACCACCGACCTCGACGCCGCGCTGGCCGACGACGGCAACCTGATCTACTTCGACGCCCAGGTCACCTCGGCCCGGGTCAAGGCCGTGCTCAAGGCCGTCGACGCGGGCAAGCACGTCTACGCAGAGAAGCCCACCGCCGAGTCGGTGCAGGAGGCGGTCGCGCTGGCCCAGGCGGCCACGGCCAAGGGCGTCAAGAACGGCGTGGTGCAGGACAAGCTGTTCCTGCCGGGCCTGCTGAAGCTCAAGCGGCTGGTGGACGGCGGGTTCTTCGGGCGGATCCTGTCGGTGCGCGGCGAGTTCGGCTACTGGGTGTTCGAGGGCGACTGGCAGGAGGCGCAGCGCCCGTCGTGGAACTACCGGGCCGAGGACGGCGGCGGCATCGTGCTCGACATGTTCCCGCACTGGCACTACGTGATGGAGAACCTGTTCGGCCGGGTCACGTCCGTGTACGCGCACGCCACCACGCACATCCCGGAGCGGGTGGACGAGCGGGGCGAGCGCTACGCGGCCACGGCCGACGACGCCGCCTACGGGATCTTCGAGCTGGAGGGCGGCGTCGTCGCGCAGATCAACTCCTCCTGGACGGTCCGCGTCAACCGGGACGAGCTGGTGGAGTTCCAGGTGGACGGCACGCACGGCAGCGCCGTCGCGGGGCTGCGCGACTGCCGGGCCCAGCACCGCGCCGCCACCCCCAAGCCGGTGTGGAACCCCGACCTGCCGGTGACCGCCCGCTTCCGCGACGGCTGGCAGGAGGTGCCGGACAACGCCGAGTTCGACAACGGCTTCAAGATCCAGTGGGAGCTGTTCGTCCGGCACGTGCTGGAGGACGCGCCGTTCCCGTACGACTTCGCCTCGGGCGCGCGCGGCGTGCAGCTGGCCGAGCTGGGGCTGCGCTCGTCGGCGGAGGGCCGCAGGATCGAGGTGCCGGCGCTGTGAGGATCGACCTGCCCGGCGGCCCGTACACGCTGAGGGAGCCGGTCGCCTGGCCCTCCGGCGGCGGGCCGGCGACCTCCCGGGTGGTGTACGCCGCCGCGCACGTGGTGGCCGACCCGCTCGGCGACAACACCCCCGGCGCCCCGGCCGCCGTCGACTGGGACGCCACGCTGCGTTTCCGCCGCCATCTGTGGTCGTACGGGCTGCGGGTGGCGGACGCGATGGACACCGCGCAGCGCAACATGGGCCTGGACTGGGCCGCCACCCGCGAGCTGATCAGGCGCGGCGCCGCCGAGGCGGGCACGCTCGGCGACCCGGCGGAGCTGCTCGCGTGCGGCGCCGGCACCGACCACGCGCCGGACGCGGCGGACCTGGACGCGATCATCGCCGCGTACGCCGAGCAGGTGGAGACCGTCCAGGAGACCGGTGCCGGCGTGATCATCATGGCGTCCCGGCAACTCGCCAGGGTGGCGGACGGGCCGAAGGACTACCACCGGGTGTACGGGAAGCTGTTCGGGCTGGCCGACCGGCCGGTGATCCTGCACTGGCTGGGCGAGATGTTCGACCCGCTGCTGGCCGGCTACTGGGGCGCGGCCGACGTCGCGGCGGCCACGGAGTCGTTCCTGGAGCTGGTGCACGCGCACGCCCCGCTGGTGGACGGGGTGAAGGTGTCGCTGCTGGACGAGGAGCACGAGGTGCGGCTGCGCGCCGCGCTGCCCGAGGGCGTCAGGCTCTACACCGGCGACGACTTCAACTACCCGTCGCTGATCAGGACGGGCTCGCACGCGCTGCTGGGCATCTTCGACGCGATCGCCCCGGCCGCCGCCGCCGCGCTGCGGGCGCTCGACGCCGCCGAGGCGGCCGCCGACGCGCGGGAGAGGGACCGGCTGCTGGCCTCGTACGAGGAGATCCTGGCGCCGACGGTGCCGCTGTCGCGCAAGATCTTCGAGGCGCCGACGTTCCACTACAAGACCGGGATCGTGTTCCTGGCCTGGCTGAACGGGCACCAGGACGCGTTCGCGATGGTGAACGGCGCGCAGTCGGCCCGGTCGCTGACGCATCTGGCGGAGGTGTTCCGGCTGGCCGACCGGGCGGGGCTGCTGACCGACCAGGAGCTCGCGGTGCGCCGGATGCGGGCACTGCTGGAGGTGAACGGGCAGTGAGCCTGTCGCTGAACCAGTGGACGACGCGGCGGTGGTCGCTGCCCGAGGCGGTGGACGGCTGCGCCAGGCACGGGCTGGAGGCCGTCGGCCTGTGGCGGGAGAAGGTGGCCGAGACGGGGCTGGCGCGCAGCGCCAAGCTGGTGCGCGAGGCGGGGCTGCGGGTGTCGTCGCTGTGCAGGGGCGGCTTCCTGACGGCGGGCGGGCTGCCCGGCGAGGAGGGGCGTCGGGCGTTCGCGGCGGCGCTGGAGGACAACCGGCGGGCCGTGGACGAGGCCGCCGAGCTCGGCGCGGCCTGCCTGGTGATGGTGGTGGGCGGGCTGCCGGGGGTGCGGCCCGGCGAGCCGCCGCCCGCCGGGTTCTCCCGCGACGTGGCCGGGGCGCGCGAGCGGGTGGCCGAGGCGCTCGCCTTCCTGGCCCCGTACGCGGGAGAGCGCGGGGTGAGGCTGGCCCTGGAACCGCTGCACCCGGTCTACTGCCCGGACCGGGCCGTGCTGTCCACCCTCGGGCAGGCGCTCGACCTGGCGCTGGCGCACCCGCCGGAGCAGGTCGGGGTGGTGGTCGACACCTTCCACGTGTGGTGGGACCCGGCGTTGCATGAGCAGATCGCCAGGGCGGGCCGGCGGATCGCCTCCTACCAGGTGTGCGACTACCTGCACCCGCTGCCCGCCGACGTGCTGCTGGGCCGGGGCATGATGGGCGACGGGGTGATCGACTTCCCGCCGATCAGCCGGGCCGTGGCCGCCGCCGGATACACCGGTGACGTGGAGGTGGAGATCTTCAACGCCGACGTCTGGGCGGCGGATCCTGACGAGGTGGTGGCCCTGATGAAGGAGCGTTACGCCGGTCTCGTGGCGCTCTGACTCAGCCCTCGGCGGTGACGGTGCCGGTGGCGCCGTTCACCGTCACCCGCTCGCCCGAGCCGATGCGGCGGGTGGCGTCGGGGACGCCGACCACGGCGGGGATGCCGTACTCCCGCGCCACCACCGCGCCGTGCGACATGGCGCCGCCCATCTCCATGACCAGCCCGCCCGCGGTGAGGAACAGCGGGGTCCAGCCGGGGTCGGTGGACGGGCAGACGAGGATCTCGCCGGGCTCCAGGTGGGCGCCGACCGGGTCGAGCACCACCCGGGCCGTCCCCGTGACGGTGCCGGCCGAGGCCGGGGTGCCGGTGATCGCCCCCTCCGGGGCCGCGCCGGCGAGCAGCGCCTCGGGCTCGGTGCCGTCCGACAGCATGATCCGCGGCACGTGCCCGCGGCGGCGCTCCCGTTCGTGGACCTCGCGCCGGGCGGCGACGGTCTCCCGCAGGCCGCGCCCCGTGCCCGCCACCGCCGCCTCCAGCTCGGCGAAGTCCAGGAAGAACACGTCCCGCGCGGCGTCGAGCACCCCCGCCTCCACCAGGTGGTCGCCCACCTTCGACAGGTCGGCCCGGACGCCCGCGAGCACCTTCACCAGGAGGAACTTGGGCAGCTCCCGCAGCCCCGTGAGCTGCCGGGCGCGTCCCAGGGCGAACCGGACCACCGCGGCCCTGACCCGGCCCCGCCGGCGCGCGGCGGCCACGGCGCCGGCCACCGCCCGCCGGGCGGCCGCCTCTCCCCGGGCGAACTGCGCTGCCGGGTCGTGGCCCGCCTGCCCGCCCGCCGCGGGGTCCGCGCGCAGGTAGTTGGCCAGCGCGCCGAGGATGTGGCCGGGCTCCTCCGACCAGCGCGGCACCCCGAGGTCGATCTCGGCGACGCCGCGGTGCCCGTACACGTCGAGGAAGGCGGCGATCCCGCGCTGGGCCGCCGGAGGCAGCGTGCCCGCCCGGTATCGGCGCGCCAGCTCGGCCACCGGCTCGCGCCGGAACGGCTCGGGCTCGACGCGCGTGGCCAGCCGCCACAGCTCCAGGTCCATCTCGGTGGTCGGGTTGTGCGGCACGGCGCGCAGCACGTCCTGCAGCTCCGCGAGGGACCGGCCGGACAGCTTGGCCGCCAGCCCGTACAGCCCGTATCCGGTGAGCGCCATCGGCATGACCGAGACGATCAGGGGGAAGGCGCCGCCGAGCGTCCGTTCGGCGTGCCGCAAACGTTCCGCGGGCGTGGCCGTCCCGGGCAGCCGCAGCCGCGCGTCCAGGTCCTCGCCGAGCCTCCGGGTGTACGCGAGCGCGCGCTCCGGGCGGAAGAGCGCCCACGCCACCTTGGCGGGCACCCCCAGGCGGCGGGCGGCGCGGACGGCGGCCCGCAGGAGCGGACGGCGGGAGGTGTGCGTCACCGGCAGGCGGGGATCTGCGGCCAGCTCCCGTACCAGCGCCACCGCGCGGGCCTCGCCCACCTGGAGGACCCGTGGCAGGATCGCCCGTCCCGCGCGGCTGCGCAGCGGGACCGTGAGGTCGAACCAGAGCCGCTCCCCCGCCACGGCCATCGCCGGCGGCCCCTGGCGCGGGCTCGCGGGCGGACGGCCGACCGCGGCGGCCGCGCCGGAGCCGATGAGCTTGAACGCCGCCAGCCCCAGGGGCGTGAGCGGCCCCATGACGCCCTGCGCGACGTTGATGGAGAAGTAGACCCGCAGGCCGGCGCCCCTGGGCTCGGGCAGCGGGTACAGGGTCGTGATCGGCCTGGACTGGGTGAGCCAGAGGGTGCCGTCGGGGCCGATGGCCCACTCGGTGTCCTGCGGGGCGCCGAAGTGCGCCTCGGCCCGCGCGCCGAGCCCGGCCAGCTCCCGCACCTGCGCGTCGGTCAGGCAGAGCCCGCCGGGCCCCTCGGCGCCGCCGCCCGGCAGTCCCCTGGTGGCCGGCGGCCGGTCGCCGTGCGCCTCGGTGCCGTCGCCAGGCCGGCCCCTGGTGGGCGGCCGGTCGCCGGCGCGACGTTCGCGGATCTCGCCGGTGCGGGTGTCGGCGACGAACCGGTCCGGGTTGACCGCGCCCGACACGACGGCGTCACCGAGGCCGGGGGCGGCGTCGATGACGGCCTCGTGCCGCCGGCCGGTCACCGGGTTCGCGGTGAACATCACCCCGGCCACCCGGGCGTCCACCATCGCCTGCACCACGACGGCCAGGCCGACGCCGGCGTGGCCGACGCCGTTGGCCTCCCGGTAGGCGACGGCCCTGTCGGTCCAGAGGGAGGCCCAGCAGCGGCGCACCGCGTCGAGCACCGCCTGCGGGCCGGTCACGCCGAGGTAGGTGTCCTGCTGCCCGGCGAAGCTGGCGAACGGCAGGTCCTCGGCCGTGGCCGACGACCGCACCGCCACCGGCACCGGCACCGGCACCGCCACCGGGCCCGCCGTCCCTTCCGTGACGGCCGCCGACAGTTTTTCGTACGCGCCCGTGACGGCCCGCTCGACGTCCGGCGGGACGGGGGCGGCGAGCAGGCGCTCGCGGGCCCGCGCCGCCAGCCCGTCGCCGCCGGCTGCGATCAGCGCGGCCAGGCCCGCCGCGTCGGCGACCCGCCGGTAGGCGTCGGTGGTCACCACCAGGCCGGGCGGCACCGGCAGGCCTGCCCCGATCAGCTCGCCGAGGCCGGCCGCCTTGCCGCCGACCTCGGCGATCATGTCTCCGCGCACCTGGGAAAGGTCCAGCGCCATCGGTCCTCCCGCCCTCGTGCCTTCGAGTCTTCCCCGTGCGGGCGGAGAATTCAACAATCGATGAACAATCAGATGACCAGCGGCACCCCATCCAGGTCCCACGCCGGGTCGACCGGGATGCCCAGCTCGGCGAGCGCCGTCGGGCCCACGTCCACCAGCCGGGGCCGCACCAGCGACAGACCGCCCAGGTCCGCGCCCAGCCGGGCGGCGATGACGAACACCCGGCGCTCCTCGTCCGTGACGCCGCCGTGCCCGCCCTCGTCGACGTGGCCGTGGTCCGTGGTGACCAGCACCGTCCAGCGCTCCTCCGCGTACGAGGGACGGGCGCGGATCGCGTCGAGGAATCGGCCCAGGGCGGTGTCCTGCGCCGTCAGCGCGGCGGCGTACTCGGGGCACAGCGGCCCGAGCTCGTGCGCCACCTCGTCGGTGTCGCCCAGGTAGACGAACGTCAGGTCCGGCCCGGCCTCCGCCAGGTGGCGCAGGGCCTCGGCGGCGATCCGCTCGTCGGCGCCGGCGAAGGTGAGCGCGTAGCCGTCGAGGACGAGGCGGTGACCGATGGCGCGGCCGAAGGCGCCGTGCTCGTCGAGGGCGGCCCAGGAGAAGAACGCGGCGGTCGACAGGCCGGGCCGCGCCTCCTGCGCCCGCGTCAAGAAGTCCGGATATTTCGTGAACTGCGATCCGACGAACCCGTTGTCCACCACGCCATGCTTGTCCGGCCACACCGCGCTGGCGATCGACGACCACCCCGGCCCGGAGTCGGTCCGCGCCCTGATCACGCGCTCACCGGGCGGCGCGGGCTCCGCCGGCGGCTCCGGGACGACCTCGCCGGGGGACTCGGTGCGCGGGGCCCCCTCCTCCCCGTACGGCAGCAGGCTCGTGCCGTACGCGCCCGCGGACATCAGCGACGTCAGGACCGGCGGGCGCAGCGCGCGCACCCGGTCGAAGCGCACGCCGTCCATCCCGACGACGAGCACCTTCTTTCTCAGCTGGGACATTCCATTATCTAAGCGCCAAATCGCCGGATCCACGCGGCAGCCCCCGGAAGGATCTCCTCCACCGGCGCCACCTGCGGGTACCACGTGCGCTCCCACTCCAGCGACACCCAGCCGCGGTAGCCCGCCGCACGCAGCAGCCCGCCCGCCTCCTCCAGCGGCACCGACCCGGCCCCCATCGGCACCGGCGTGGTATCGGCCGCCGAGACCGCGTCCTTGACCTGGACGTAGGCCAGGGAGGGGCCGAGCGCGGCCAGCGTGGCGGCCGGGGACTCGCCGGCGCGCCACGGGTGGAGCAGGTCCCACAGCGCCCCGGCCGTCGCGGGGCTGCCGGCCTCGGCCAGCAGGGCGGCCACGGCGGCCCCGGTCGGCATCTTGTCGTGGGTCTCCACCAGCACCCGCACGCCCAGCTCCGCCGCCGTACCGTGGACCGCCCCGATCCGGCGCGCGCCGAGCGCGGGGTCGTCGCCGCGAGGGAACACCCGCACCCCCGGCGCGCCCAGGTCGGCGGCCAGCTCCAGGTCGGCGCGGAGCGCCCCGGCCACCGCGTCGTCGTCGCCCGGCTCGCACACCCCGACGTACCCGGCGAGCGCCGCGATCTCCAGCCCGGCGTCCTCGACCCGGCGCCGCACCGACAGCCGCTCCCGGCGGCCGAGCCCGGCGTGCACGCCGGTGCCGGGGTGCAGCCGCAGCTCCAGCCCCGCGCAGCCGGCCCGGCGGCCGGTCTCGATCGCCTCGTCCAGGCCCGCTCCCGGCATGCCCAGCGTGCTGAAGGCCAGCCGCATCACGCGCTCCCCGTCACCGCAGGTCCCGCACGCTCTCGCGGAGCACGACCTCGCCGTCCACCTGCTCCACGACCACGCCCTCGTCCGTCGTCAGCGCCAGCTCAAGGGCGCGCGCGCCCATGTCCTTCAGCGGCAGCCGGACCGTCGTCAGCGCGGGCACCTGGTCACGCAGCGTGGCGATGTCGTCGAACCCGGCCACCGACACGTCCTGCGGCACCCGGACGCCGCGCTCCCGGTAGGCGGCGAGCGCCCCCACGGCCATCACGTCGTTGACCGCGAACACGCAGGTCGCGTCGCCGGTGCGGGCCGCGGCCGCGTAGCCGCCGTCCCGGTCGAACGGGCCGTGCACGACGAGCGGCTCCGGCAGCCCGAGCTCACGCAGCGCGGAGGCGAACCCGTCGCACCGGTCGGCGGCGGTCATCAGGTGGGGCGGCCCCGCGAGCACGGCGAAGCGGGTGTGGCCCAGCCCGGCCAGCGCGCGGGCCAGCGCCGCGGCGCCCTCCCGGTTGGCGGGCGCGACGGTGTTCGCGCCCAGCAGGTCCTGGCCGACGCAGGCCACCCGGCCGCCGCTCGCCCGGTAGGCGTCCAGCTCGGCGATCAGGCGGCCGGTGACCTCGGGGTCGGCCACCCGGGACCCGGCCAGCAGGACGGCGCGGACCCGCTGCGCGTGCAGCGCGGACACGTACGCGATCTCCTGCTCCGGGTCGCGGTGAGTGGTGCCGACCATCACCAGCAGCCGCTCCCCCGCGGCGGCCCGCATGGCGCCGTCGGCCAGCGCGGCGAAGTACGGGTCGGTCAGGTCGTGGACCACGATGCCGATCACGTTGCTCGCTCCCCTGGCGAGCGTCTGGGCCGCGGTGTTGGCGCGGTAGCCCAGTTCGTCGGCGGCGCGCTCGACACGCGCCCGCAGCGTCGCCCCCACCTGGCGGGTGCTGCCGTTGAGCACCCGCGAGGCGGTCGCGAGTGAGACGCCCGCCTGTTTGGCGACGTCCTCCAGCGTGACCACGAGACCCCCCAGGAAAAACGGACTCCAGGATGCCCGACGAGCACCCGGATCCGCATCCTTACACGTCTCAGGCCCAGGGGAACAGGATGTCGAACAGGCCCCGCCTGGTCTCCTGCGGCTCCGGCGCCTCGGTCGGGAGCTGGTCGGCCCCGTCGCCGGGCGTGTCCTCCTCCGTCCGCGGCTCGGGCCTGGCGCTGGTCTCCGGCTGGTCGATCCCCTTCATGGGAGCCCGCGTCTCCGCGTTCGACGGCTCGGCCTCGGGCTCGGCGGACCGGGTGCGCGTCCGGGTGGGCTCCGGCTGGGGCTCGGCCTCCTCTTCGGCGGCCGTCCGGGTCGGGCGCGCCCGGGTGGGCGCGGTGGCCGGCGTCTCCGGCCGGGTGACCGAGGGCTCGGGGGTGGCCGTGTCGGTCGCCTCGTCGACGGGGGCGTCCGTCTCCGCCTCCGTCTCCGTCTCCTCGGCGGCGGGGGTGCCCAGGTCGCCGACGCTCGCGCAGCGCCCGCCCGCGCAGGGGTCGTCGGAGGAGCCGGTGAACATCCAGCCCGCGCCCACGCCCAGCACCACGACCGCCGCCGCGGCCGCCAGCAGCAGCCTGGTGCGGCGGCGCACCTCGCCGTCGCGGTCACCGTCGCGGTCGTCGCCGTGGAGGTCTGCGCCGGTCCAGCCGGAGCCGAGGAAACCCCGCCTGGGCTCCTCCTCCCGCTCCTCGTAGCCCCGGTCGAGAGGCAGGTAGCCGGCCCCGTCCCGGTCCTCGCCGGCGCCGCGGGGGCCGCTCGGCTCGTCGCCGGGGTACGTGTCGGCGTACCCGCCGGCGTACCCGTCGGCGTTCTCCGGGTAGGCGTCGGGGTACGCCGGGTCCCGGTGGTCGTCGCCATAGGCGCCGGTCTGGGCGTCGTACGGGCCGCTCAGGCTTTCGCCGTACGGGGGCTCGCCCTGGGACTGGTACGGGTCGCCGGCCTCGCCGGGAGCCGGGGGCAGGATGTAGGTCTCGTTGCCCTGGACCTGGATGGCGGGCTGCTCGTCGGTGTCGTCCGTGCTCCAGCGTGGAGACAGGACGTCACCGGTCAGATCCGGGTTCCCGGGTCGCCCCTGCCCGTCGTCGTAGGACCTGTCGTCGTCGTCGCGCGCCACGCTGAACCTCTCTGGTACGGATACGGAGTGCAACCTTTCCTAACAGATTTAACCCACTCTTGTCCGGAAATTTCACATGTTTCCCGCAGACTACTCAGCGTCACATGCGTACCGTGCCGCCGCTCGCGACGCGGCCCGCTCAGAGGCCGGCGAGCAGCGCGTCGAGCGCCGACCCGGCCCGGTCGGCGGTCATGCCCTCGCGCAGCCGGTGCGCCAGCAGCGGCGCGGCGAGCGGGGCGAGCAGCGCGTCGGCGAGCGGCCCCGCGTCGGCGCCCGGCGCGGCCTGGGCGATGAGCATCGCCAGGTGGGCGTGGTGGGCCCGGTAGGCGCCGCCGAAGCGGGCCAGCGGCGCGGCCGTCTCGGCCATCAGCAGCAGGTCGAGCTGGTCGACCGTGCGCTCCAGCAGGGCGTGCAGGAAGGCGCGGATGCGCTCGCGCGGCTCGGCCCCCGGCCCCAGCGGGGGCGGGCCCGCGACGAACGCCGCCTGGAACTCCCTCTCCCGCTCGTCGATGAGCGCGTACGCGAGCCCTGAGCGGTCGCCGAAACGGCGGTAGAGCGTGCCGACGCCGACCCCGGCCGCGGCGGCGACCTCCGCCATCGACAGGCCCTCCACGCCCCGCCGCGCCACGAGGCCGGCCGCGGCGTCGAGGATCTTCGCCCGGTTGCGGGCGGCGTCGCTGCGCTCGCGTCTCACGGCGTCCATCCTTTCACCCGGAGACAAACGGAATGGGTTCCGGTTAATATGAGAACCGGAACCCATTCCGTTTTTTGGAGGAAGTCATGACGCGCAGAGTCCTGCTGGTCACCGGAGGCAGCCGGGGGATCGGCGCCGCCGTCGCCCGCCGCTTCGCCGCCGACGGGTTCGACGTGGCGCTCACCTACGCCGAGGCCGCCGGCCGGGCCTCGGCCGTGGCCGCCGAGGCCGAGAAGCTGGGGCGGCGCGCCCTGGCCGTCAGGGCCAGGGCCGAGGAGGCCGGCGAGCTGGTGGCGGCCGTCGAGCGCACCGTGGACGAGCTGGGCCGCCTCGACGTCGTGGTGAGCAACGCCGGGATCGCCCCGTACGGACCACTGGCGGACGTCGGGCTGGAGGAGCTGGACCGCACGCTGGCGGTGCACGCCCGCGCCGCGTTCGTGCTGGCCCAGGCGGCGGCGCGGCACCTGCCGGCCGGCGGCCGGATCATCACGATCGGCAGCAGCCTGGCCGAGCGCGTCCCGTACCCCGGCTGGACCCTGTACGCGATGAGCAAGTCCGCGCTCGTCGGGCTCACCAAGGGGCTGGCCCGCGACCTCGGCCCGCGCGGCATCACGGCCAACCTGGTCCACCCCGGTTCGACCGACACCGAGATGAACCCGGCCGACGGGCCGGGCGCCGACGAGGAGCGCGCGCTGACCGCGCTCGGACGGTACTGCTCGCCCGGCGACATCGCGGCGACCGTGGCGCACCTGGCGAGCGAGGCGGGCCGCAACATCACCGGCACGGCGATCACGGTGGACGCGGGCGCCACGAGCTGATCACCGGCGGAGGCGCTCCGGGCGCCGGCGAGTCCACCTCCGCGAAACCATGACGTCACGGACCGTCATCCCGCATCATGTCCTCCATGCTCAGCACCGAGATCGCACCTCCTCCCGGCGCGGCCGCCGTGACCGTGCTCCGGGCGCGCGTCCGGGCCGCGCGGCACCGCGCCGGCGTCGCGCTGGCCGCCGCCCTCCTGCTCGCGCCCGCCGCCCAGTTGCTCGCCGAAGGGGCGGCGGGCGCGTGGGCGGCGCCGGCCGCCCTGCTGGCGCTGGCGTCCTTCGCCGGCGCGCTGGCGGCCCTGGCGGTCACGCAGGCGGTGTGGGGGCTGCGGGCGCGCGCCGCCCGGCGGCGCGAGCGCGAGCTGTACGCGACGCCGGCGGCCGATCCGCTGCGACCGGCGCGCCGGCTGGGACTGGCCTGCGGGTGGGCGGTGGTGCTGCTGCTCGGGGGTACGGTCCCGCCCCTGTTCGGCGAGTCCGGGTTCGCGGCCGGGCTGCGGAGCGCGATGGCGGCGCTGGGCTGGGCGGCGGCCGGCGCGGGCGCGGGCTTCGCCGGCTGGTGGGCCGGGGACGTGACGGTGACGGTGGCGCGCGCCGTCCGGTTCGGGGTGCGGCCGGGCGACCCGTGGGATCCGAACCCGCGCCGCCCCCTGGCGGCCCCGGCGGACCTCCTGCTCGGCCCGCGTGCCCAGCGGTGGCGCGCGGTCCCGCGCAGGACGGGGATCGTGCTGGCCGTGGGCGGGGTGCTGGGGGCGCGCGGACGGGTGTGGGAGCTCGGCCTGGCGGCGCTCTGCGCCCTGGTGGCGGTGGGTCTCGCGTGCGCGGTAGTTACTGACGAGTAGCATAGGCGCGGAAGCTGTCCAGCAACGAGGAGCGAATCCGTGCCTTCCTCTCGTGACGTCGTGTTCGTCGACGGCGTGCGCACGCCTTTCGGCAGGTCCGGGCCGAAAGGGCTGTATGCGGAGACCCGTGCCGACGACCTGGTCGTGCGCGTCATCCGTGAGCTCATGCGGCGCAATCCCGGTCTGCCGCCCGAGCGGGTGGACGAGGTCGCCATCGCCGCGACCACCCAGATCGGCGACCAGGGCCTGACCATCGGCCGCTCGGCGGCGGTGCTGGCCGGGCTGCCCAAGACGGTGCCCGGTTACGCCATCGACCGGATGTGCGCGGGCGCCATGACCGCGGTGACCACGGTCGCCGGCGGCATCGCCTTCGGCGCCTACGACGTGGCGATCGCGGGCGGCGTCGAGCACATGGGCCGCCACCCGATGGGCGAGGGCGTGGACCCGAACCCGCGGTTCCTGTCGGAGAAGCTGGTGGACCCGAGCGCCCTGGTCATGGGCATGACGGCGGAGAACCTGCACGACCGCTACCCCTCGATCACCAAGGAGCGCGCCGACGCCTACGCGGTGCTGTCGCAGGAGAAGGTGGCCAAGGCGTACGCGGACGGCAAGATCCAGCCCGACCTGGTGCCGACCGCGGTCCGCACCGCCGAGCGGGGCTGGGGCCTGGCGACGCAGGACGAGGCGCCCCGCCCCGGCACCACGACGGCCGCGCTGAGCACGCTGAAGACCCCGTTCCGCCCGCACGGCAACGTGACGGCCGGCAACTCCTCCGGCATCAACGACGGCGCGACCGGCTGCGTCGTGGCCGCGGCCGACGTCGCGCGGGAGCTGGGCCTGACGCCGAAGATGCGGCTGGTCTCGTACGCGTTCGCGGGCGTGGACCCGGAGGTCATGGGCGTCGGCCCGATCCCGTCCACGGAACGCGCCCTCCGCCTGGCGAATCTCGAAATGTCGGATATTGGGCTGATCGAGATCAACGAGGCGTTCGCCGTCCAGGTCCTCGCCTTCCTGGAGCACTTCGGCCTCGCCGACGACGACCCCCGGGTGAACCCGTACGGCGGCGCGATCGCCTTCGGCCACCCGCTGGCCTCCTCCGGCGTGCGGCTGATGACGCAGCTCGCCCGCCAGTTCGGCGAGCGCCCCGACGTGCGCTACGGCATCACCACCATGTGCGTCGGCATGGGCATGGGCGGCACCGTGATCTGGGAGAACCTGGCATGAGGAACGTGGACACCTGGCGCGCGCTGCTGACCGAGCGCACCAAGGACGAGGTCGTCACCAAGGCCCTGGTCCGGGACGTGGAGCTGCCGGACGGCGCGGGCACGATGGCGCTGATCACCCTCGACAACGGCTTCGACCACACCAAGCCGAACACGTTCGGCCCGCACGGCCTGCTCGCGCTCAACGGCGCCCTGTCGGAGATCGCCGAGCGGACGGACCTGGCGGCCGTGGGCGTCACCGGCAAGCCGTTCGTCTTCGGCGTCGGCGCCGACCTGAAGGGCGCGGCGGCGCTGACCCGCCGTGAGGAGGCGCTGGCGATCGGCGCGCTGGGCCACCACGTGTTCCGGCGGCTGGGCGAGCTGGACGTCCCGTCGTTCGCGTTCGTCAACGGCGCGGCCATGGGCGGCGGCCTGGAGGTGGCGCTGCACTGCACCTACCGGACGATCTCCTCCGGCGTGCCCGCCGTGGCGCTGCCGGAGTGCTCGCTCGGCCTGGTGCCGGGCTGGGGCGGCACGCAGCTGCTCCCCCGCCTGATCGGCCCGGCGGACGCGATCAAGCTGATCGTGGAGAACCCGCTCGCGCAGAACCGCATGACCAGGGGCCGCCAGGCGTTCGAACTCGGCCTGGCGGACGCGCTGTTCGAGCCCGCCGACTTCCTGGAGGAGTCGCTGCGCTGGGCCGCCCGGGTGCTCAAGGGCGAGGTCACGGTCGAGCGCACCGACCACACCGCCACCGACTGGGACAAGCCGGTCAGCGATGCCCGTTTCCTGGTGGACATGAAGCTGCACGGCGCCGCTCCCGCGCCGTACCGGGCGCTCGACCTGATCGCGCTGGCCCGTACCGCCTCCCGGGACGAGGGCTTCGCCGCCGAGGACGAGGCGCTCGCCGACCTGCTGCTGAGCGACGAGCTGCGGGCCGGGCTGTACTCCTTCGACCTGGTGCAGCGGCGGGCCAAGCGGCCCGCGGGCGCGCCGGACGCGTCGCTGGCGCGCAAGGTGACCAAGGTCGGCGTCGTCGGCGCGGGCCTGATGGCCTCGCAGATGGCGCTGCTGTTCGCCCGCCGGCTGGAGGTCCCGGTCGTGCTGACCGACCTCGACCAGGCGAGGCTCGACAAGGGCGTCGCGTACGTGCACGCCGAGGTCGACAAGCTGGCCGGCAAGGGCCGCGTCTCGCCGGACCAGGCCAACCGGCTCAAGGCGCTGGTGACCGGTTCGCTCACCAAGGACGCATTCGCCGACGCCGACTTCGTGATCGAGGCGGTGTTCGAGGACCTGGCGGTCAAGAAGAAGGTGTTCGCCGAGGTGGAGGCCGTGGTGCGGCCCGACTGCGTGCTGGCCACCAACACCTCCTCACTGAGCGTCACCGCGATGGGCGCCGAGCTGGCGCACCCGGAGCGGCTGGTCGGCTTCCACTTCTTCAACCCGGTCGCGGTCATGCCGCTGCTGGAGATCGTCAGGGGCGCCTCGACCGACGACGCCACGCTGGCCACCGCGTTCGCCGTGGGCAAGGCGCTGAAGAAGTCGTCGGTGCTGGTCAAGGACGCCCCGGCGTTCGTGGTCAACCGGCTGCTGACCCGGTTCATGGGCGAGGTCATCGGAGCCGTGGACGAGGGCACCCCGCTGGAGACGGCCGAGCACGCGCTCGACGGGCTGGGGCTGCCGATGACGCCGTTCGCGCTGCTGCAGCTCGTCGGCCCGGCGGTGGGCATGCACGTGGCCGAGACGCTGCACGAGGCGTTCCCCGAGCGGTTCGGCGTCTCGGCGAAGCTGGCCGCGCTGGTCGCCTCCGGCAAGCCGGGGGTGTACCGGCCGGACTTCTCGCTCGACGAGGAGGCGGTGGCGCTCTTCGCGGGCGGCTCCGCGCCGTCCACCGCCGAGCAGGTACGCGAGCGCGTGCTCAAGGCGCTGGCCGAGGAGATCCGGATCATGCTGGACGAGGGCGTGGTGGCCGCGCCGCAGGACATCGACCTGTGCATGATCCTGGGCGCCGGCTGGCCGTTCCACCTGGGCGGGATCACCCCGTTCCTGGACCGCGCAGGCTACGCGCCGTCACGCTTCCTCCCGCCGGGGGTGGCTTCACTCCCGGCTTGACCCGGCCTTGGGGAGGCCCCCCGGCGGGCCTCCCCTCCGGCCGTCACTCTCCGTCATAGCCTCGGGGCCGTGCTACGAAGGGAGAAGGTCATGATGAAGGCGGTCGGCGCCCTCGCGCTGAGCGGGGCCCTGCTGGCGGTCGCGGCCCCGGCGCTGGCGAGGAGCGGCGCGCCGGAAGCGGCTCGGGCCCCGGGGGCGAACCTGCGGATCCTGATCTCGGTCAAGGACGGTGGCACGCAGGAGGCCCGCCTCACCTGCCGTCCGGCCGGAGGCGACCACCGGTCGCCGCGCAGGGCCTGCGAGCTGCTGCGGCAGGTCGACGGCGAACCTGGCGAGCTGGACGTCCACCCTCAGGCGGTCTGCACCCGCGAGTACCGGCCCGTCTCCGTGGTGGTGACCGGCAAGTGGCGCGGCAGGTCGGTCTCGTTCGGCCGGGTGTACTCCAACGCGTGCCTGATGAAGGCGGCCGGCGGGGCGGTCTTCACGCTGTGAGCCCGTGGGGGCGGCTCGCGGGCCGCCCCTCAGGACGTCGGTCCTGGCTGCTCCTGGGCCGCGCGGGTCATCCGGCTGTGGTGGTAGCCGTAGGTGAAGTAGAGGAGCGCGCCGATGACCATCCAGACGAGGAACCGCAGCCAGGTCTCGACCGGCAGGTTCAGCATCAGGTAGAGGCACGCCAGGACGGACAGGATCGGCAGCAGCGGCACCAGCGGCGTTCTGAAGGCCCGCTTCAGGTCGGGCCGGGTGCGCCGCAGGATGATCACTCCCACCGACACGACCACGAACGCGAAGAGCGTGCCGATGTTGACCAGCTCGGCCAGCGCGCTCAGGGAGATGAACCCGGCCAGCACGGCGGCGACCACGCCGACGATCGCGGTGAGCACCGCGGGCGTGCCGGTCCTCGGGTGGACCTTCGCCAGCCGCCGGGGCAGCAGCCCGTCGCGGCACATCGCGAACAGCACCCGGGTCTGGCCCAGCATCAGGATCATCACCACGGTGGTCAATCCGGCGATCGCGCCGATGCTGATGAGCACCGCCGCCCAGTCCTGCCCGACGGCGGTGAACGCGTCGGCCAGCGGGGCGGAGGAGCTCAGCTCGCTGTAGCGCTGCATGCCCACCACGACCAGCGAGACCGCCACGTACAGGAACGTGCAGATGGCCAGCGAGCCCAGGATGCCGCGAGGCAGGGCGCGCTGCGGCTCGACGGTCTCCTCCGCGGCGGTGGCCACGATGTCGAAGCCGATGAAGGCGAAGAACACGATGGCCGCGGCGGAGAAGACGCCCATCACGCCGAACGCCACCGGCGTGATGCCGAACAGCACCTGGATGAGCGGAGCCTGCACGCCCTCCACGGTCGGGGTCGACTGCGCCTCGGGGATGAACGGCGTGTAGTTGGCCGCGGTGATGAAGAACAGCCCGGCCACGATCACCAGCAGGACGACCGAGATCTTGATGATCACGATGACCAGGTTGACCCGGGACGACAGCTTGATGCCGGCGATCAGGACCGCGGTGAGGATCAGCACGATCGCGACCGCGGGCACGTCCACCACGGGGTCGTCGCCCGCGATCGACGCGGGCAGGTGGACGCCGATCGAGGTGAGCAGCGAGCTGAAGTAGCCCGACCAGCCGACGGCCACCACGGCCGCGGCCAGCGCCAGCTCCAGCAGCAGGTCCCAGCCGATGATCCAGGCGGGGAACTCGCCCAGGGTGGCGAAGGAGAAGGTGTAGGCCGACCCCGCCACCGGGATCGTGGAGGCGAACTCGGCGTAGCAGAGCGCCGCCAGCGCGCACACGATCCCCGCCACCGCGAACGAGACGGCCACCGCCGGCCCGGCCATCTCCTTGGCGACCTCTCCCGTCAGCACGAAGATGCCGGTGCCGATGATCACCCCGATGCCGAAGACCGTCAGGTCGACGGCGGTGAGGCGCTTGCGGAGCTGGTGCTCGGGCGCCTCGGTGTCGCGGATCGACTGCTCGACACTCTTGGTGCGAAAGATGTCCACGGTCGGCGATCCTTCCCGGGGCCGGGGCGATCATGCGCTGAGCGGGACGCCCCGCTCTTCAGCCGTACGTGCGACTTTCCCCTTGCGTGCCGAGCGTAACCCGGGGAGGCGCCGTCACGAAGGACTGACGACCGGAGAGGCGCGTCTGGCCACCGCCTCGGTGATCTGCCGGGCCAGGTCCTGGCCGGTGAGCCCGATCCGGCTCAGGATGACGGCCCGCTTGGCGTGGTCGAGGAAGTGCTGCGGGATGCCGAAGGTGCGCACCGGCACGTCCACGTCGGCGTCGCGCAGCAGGCGCGAGACCGCGTCGCCCACGCCGCCGACCCGGCCGTTGTCCTCGACGACGGCGACCAGCCGCCGCCCCGTCGCGGCGCCGACCAGGGCCTCGTCCAGCGGTTTGACCCAGCGCGGGTCCACCACCGTGGCCGTGATGCCCTGCGCGTCGAGCAGGGTGGCGGCCTCCAGGCAGGCGTGCGCCATCGGGCCCACGCCGACCAGCAGCACGTCGGGGTCGTCGGTGCCGGGCTCGCGCAGGACGTCCATGCCGCCGAGCTTGCGTACGGGCTCGGCCGTCTCGGCCACCGGCCCCTTGGGGAAGCGCAGCACGGTCGGCCCGTCGGTGACGTCCACCGCCTCGCGGAGCAGCTCGGTCAGCCGGTCGCCGTCGCGCGGGACGGCGATCCGCAGGCCGGGCACGATCTGCAGGAGTGAGAGGTCCCACATGCCGTTGTGGCTGGCGCCGTCGTCGCCGGTCACGCCGGCCCGGTCGAGCACCACGGTGACGGGCAGCCGGTGCAGGGCCACGTCCATCAGCAGCTGGTCGAAGGCGCGGTTGAGGAAGGTGGCGTAGACGGCCACGACGGGGTGGAGGCCGCCCATGGCCAGGCCGGCCGCGCTGGTGAGGGCGTGCTGCTCGGCGATGCCGACGTCGTAGGTGCGGTCGGGGAAGGCGTCGGCGAAGCGCGCCAGCCCGGTCGGGTGGAGCATCGCCGCGGTGATCGCGACGACGTCCTCGCGCTCCTTGCCGAGCCGGACCAGCTCGTCGCTGAACACGTCGGTCCAGATGCGGCCCTTGGGCTTCTCCGCGCCGGTCGCGCGGTCGAAGGCGCCGGGCGAGTGGAACTGGTCCTCGTCGTGGTTCTCGGCCGGGCTGTAGCCGCGGCCCTTCTGGGTGAGCGCGTGCACGATGACGGGGCCGCGGAAGCCGCGGGCCTTGCGCAGGGCCGCCTCCATGGCCTGCTCGTCGTGGCCGTCGATGGGGCCGACGTACTTCAGCCCCAGGTCCTCGAACATCGCCTGCGGGGCGATGACGTCCTTGACGCCCTTCTTGAAGCCGTGGAGCGCGTCGTAGAGGACGGGAACGTTCCCGAGCTTGTCCTTCACGAACTCGAGCACGTCCTCGTAGCGGCGGTCGACCCGCAGCGACGACAGGTGGGAGGCGAGGCCGCCGATGGTCGGCGAGTAGGAGCGCCCGTTGTCGTTGACCACGATGACGACCGGCAGGTCCTTGACGGCGGCGATGTTGTTGAGCGCCTCCCAGGCCATGCCGCCGGTGAGCGCGCCGTCGCCGATCACCGCGACGACGGTGCGGTCGCGCTCGCCGCGCAGCTTGAACGCCTTGGCCAGGCCGTCGGCGTAGGACAGGGCGGTGGAGGCGTGGGAGTTCTCCACGAAGTCGTGCTCGGACTCGGCCCGGCTGGGATAGCCGGACAGGCCGCCCTCCTGCTTGAGCGCGTCGAATCCGGCCGCCCGGCCGGTGAGCAGCTTGTGGACGTACGCCTGATGGCCGGTGTCCCAGATGACCGGGTCGCGGGGCGAGTCGAAGACGCGGTGGACGGCGATGGTGAGCTCCACCACACCGAGATTGGGGCCGAGGTGGCCGCCGAAGCGCGCGCAGGAGTCGACGAGCAGGTCGCGGATCTCACCCGCGAGCCGCGGCAACTCCCCGGCTGCGAGCCGTTTGACGTCGTGCGGTCCCTCGATCGAGCCCAGCAACCCGCTCACGGATCCGGCTCCCCTCTGCTCTTGTGCGCCGACGGGGTCGAGTCTAGTTCGCGCAAGCCGCACCGGACTCATCGACTCAAATCCACACCAATTTGTCAGCTCTTGACCTACTCTTTGGCACATTATGAACACTCTCCCCATGAAGAAACTGGCGTCCCTAACCGCAGCCGGCGTGATCCTCACGCTGGCGGGCACGGGTACGGCGGTCGCACAGACGCACGACGCCCGCTCCGGGCAGCAGACGCAGACCCAGGCCGCCACCCAGCAGGCCGCCGCGCTGCGGGTCACCACCCAGCAGGCCAACCCGCGGGGCAAGACCGCGGCGACCCGCAACCCGCTCTACCGGACGGGCCGGCTGGCCGGCACGAACTGCGCCCCCGGCGGCATCCAGCGCGGCAGCACGGCCGCGTACAAGCGCTTCCTCCAGCGCATGACGAACTGCCTGAACCGGGCCTGGGCCACCCAGTTCCGCAAGGCCAAGCTGAGCTTCAGCAAGCCGCGGCTGCGGATCGTCACCAGCAGGGTCAACACCGCCTGCGGGCGCTGGGTCTCGGGCGCGGCCGGGGTGTACTGCAGCACCAACCGCACCATGTACATGCTCATCACCAAGCGCGAGCTGCGCCAGCCGTACCCGGCCGGCATCGCCAGGCTGATGGCCCACGAGTACGGTCACCACGTCCAGACCGTCTCCGGCATCGGCAGCTACTACTACCCGGCCAGGGCCCGCGCCGGCCGTTCGGCCGGGCTGCTGCTGTCGCGCCGCCTGGAGCTGCAGGCCGAGTGCTTCTCCGCGGTCTTCATGCGGACGATCAGCAACTCGCTGCCCGTCACCCAGCAGGACTGGGACCACATGGTGAGCTGGTTCCGCGAGAACGGCCACAAGGGCTGGGCGCAGAACGACCACGGCAAGGGCCGCAGCCAGGCGTTCTGGATGGAGCGGGGCTTCAACTCCGCCCAGCCGGGCTCCTGCAACACCTGGACCGTGTCCTCGCGGTACGTCGCCTGACCTCTGACGCGCGACCGCCCCTCCCCGGGGCGGTCGCGCCCGGGCGCGGCCCCTCCGGGAACGCTGTGAGATCGCCGCGACAGCCCTGTTTACGCCAGCAAATCACCACGAACTCGTCTAGTATCCGCGATCGTGCGTATTCCTCTTGTCGCAGCGGCTGCCTGCATGATCGCGGGCGTGGGCCTGACGGGTACGGCCGAGGCCGCGAGCACCTCCGCGGCCACGTCCCTGCCGGCCGCCCTCACCAAGAACAAGATCTACCGGTCGGGCACCGCGGCCCCGATGTCCTGCCCGGCTCCGGAGATCCGGTCCGGCAGCGTCGCTTCCATCAAGAGGTTCCAGCAGGAGCTGGCCCGATGCGCCAACCGCTTCTGGGCCACCCGGTTCAAGGCGGCCGGCCTGCGGTACAGCCCGCCCCGGCTGCAGATCACCACCGGCAGCCGCTCGGTCTGCGGGAAGATCAACGCCAACGGCGCGCAGTACTGCCCGGAACAGCGCACGGTCGCGATCCGGATCACGAAGCGTGATCTGCAGGACCAGATCATGATGAACCTCGCGCACTCGGTGGCGCACGAGTGGGGGCACCACGTCCAGGAGCTCACCGGCATCCTCGACGCGCAGAACACCCTCTACTGGCGCTCCGGCAGGACTCAGCGCGCGGCGCTCAGCCGCCGGCTGGAGATGCAGGCCGAGTGCTTCTCCGGCGTCTTCTACCGGTCCGTGCTCGACTCGCTCCCCTCGGAGATCACCTGGTCGCAGTGGATCGACGGGGTGAGGCAGAGCCGCGAGAGCAAGATCCACGGCAAGCCGCGCAACCTCGCCTACTGGCAGGACCGCGGCTACGACGCCGGTTCGGCCCGCGCCTGCAACACCTGGGCGGCGCCGAACTCCCGGGTGTCCTAACCGCCCGCCCGGGCCAGCACCTCCAGCGGGTCCGCGAGAACGTGGGCGAAGGCCAGCTCGGCCGCGCCCACGAGCGTCGCGTCGTCGGCCAGCGCCGAGGTGCGCAGCCGCACCCGCTCGCGCTGCGGCGCCATGGCGTGCAGGGTGAGCTGGCTGCGCACCCGCGCCGCCGAGCCGAGATAGATCTCCCTGAGCATGCCGCCGAAGATGATCATCTCCGGGTTGAAGATGTTGATCAGGTTGGCGACGCCCAGGCCGAGCCAGTCGCCGACCCCCTTGAGCGCCTTCTGGGCCACGATGTCGCCCCGGTCGGCGGCGTCCACCACGGCGCGCACCGCCTCCCGGCTGTGCCTGCCCCTGTGGACCTCGCCGTTCTGGACGGCCTGCGCCCGGCCGGCCGCCTCCAGCAGCGCCCGCTCCCCCACCTCGGCCTCCAGGCAGCCGTGTGAGCCGCAGCCGCAGGCCCGGCCGCCGGGGTTGACGACCATGTGGCCGACCTCGCCGCCGTAGCCGTCGTGACCGCCCAGCAGATGGCCGCCCGCGATGATGCCGCCGCCGATGCCGACGTCGCCGTGCAGGTAGATGAGGTCCTTGACGGCCGCGCCCACGCCGCGGCTGTGCTCGGCCAGCGCGCCCAGGTTGGCGTCGTTGCCCACGCTCACCGGCAGGCCGAGGCCGAGCCTGCGGCCCAGCTCCTCGCCGAAGGGCACCTCCCGCTCCGGCGTCATCAGGTTGGGGCCGAAGGTGATGACGCCGTCGCCCTTGCGCACCCCGCCGGACACCGCCGCGGCGGCGCCCACGCACACGGTGTCGGGCCGGGTCTTGCGGCGCATCTGCCGGGCGAAGGCGGCCAGCACCCCCACCAGCTCCCCCAGCTCGAACGGGCCGCGCCGGCGCGGCAGCTCACGCCGGTCGAGGATCACCCCGCCCAGCCCGACGCGCGCCGCCGCCAGCCGGTCGGGGCCCACGTCGAACGCGAACACGTACACCCGCGACGACTCGGGGCGGACCACCAGGGAGGGCCGCCCAGCCCGCCCCGTCTCGCGGGGCAGTTCCTCGCGCACCAGCCCGGCCGCCGTCAGGTCGGAGGTGAGCGCCATGATGGTGCTGCGGTTGAGCCCCATCCGGGAGGTGAGCTCCGCACGCGAGATCGGGCCGCCCAGGTGGACATGGCGCAGCAGTGCGCCCAGGTTGTGACGCCTGATGTCCTCCTGGGACGGACCGGCACGCATCGTCTGTGGTTCCTTCAGCGGGTGAAAGTCGCTGATCACCTTAGACCAGCGGCGGCGGCCCGTTTGCGCGCGATGGCGTCCACGCCCGCGGCGAGCAGCAGCACGGACCCGGTGACGAGATACTTCACACTCGCTCCGTACCCCATCAGGCCCATCCCGTTCTCGATCACCGCCACGACGGCGCCGCCCAGGATGGCGTCCAGCACCCGTCCCTTGCCGCCGAACAGGCTGGTGCCGCCGATGACGGCCGCGCCCACCGCGTAGAGCAGCACCGAGCTGCCGCCGGTGTTCGGGTCGACGGAGCTGGCCCGCGAGGCGGCGATGATGCCGCCGACCGCGGCCATGGAGGAGCAGATGACGAACGCGGCGACCTTGATCCGGTCGACCGGGATGCCGGCCCTGCGGGCCGCCTCCGCGTTCCCGCCGACCGCGTAGATGTGCCGGCCGAACGCGGTACGCCGCAGCACGAACGTCCACAGCACCAGCAGCACCAGGATCAGCGGCACCACGATCGGCACCCCGGTCAGCGAGGTGAGCAGCGGGTTGCGGCTGCGCTCCAGGTTGAGCACGTACACCGCGAGCCCGCCGATGACCACGAGCGTCCCGACCCGGGCGGCGATCAGCGACATCGGGTCGGCTACCAGGCCGCGCGCGGCGCGCTTCCTGGACCGGAGGAGCTGGATGCCCGCGTAGATCGCCACGCAGGCCGCGAACAGGGCCCAGCCGAGCCACGGCGGCAGGTTCCTGGTGGCGATCGCGACGATCACGTCGTCCCTGATCGAGATGTTGGTGCCCTCGTCCACCAGCACCAGGACCAGGCCCTGGAAGGCGAGGAAGGCGGCCAGCGTCACCACGAACGACGGGATGCCGACCTTGGCCACCAGCCCGCCGAGCGCGGTGCCGATGACCACGCCGGTGAGGATCGCGGCCAGCACGCAGACGTACCAGGGCAGGCCCATGTTGGTCAGCGTCACCGCGAGCACCGCCGCGCAGACCCCGCTGGCGAACCCGGCCGACAGGTCGATCTCGCCGATGAGCAGGACGAACACCAGGCCCATCGCGATCACCGTGATCGCCGCGCCCTGGGTGAACAGGTTCGCGAAGTTCATCGGGGTGAGGAAGGACGGCCGGGCGAGGGCGAACACCGTGCAGAGCACGATCAGGCCCAGCACCGCGGGCAGCGCCCCCATGTCGCCGCCGCGCACCCGCTCAAGGTAGGCCCGCGCGCTGTGCCCGATCGACGGCGCCTTCGCCGCGGTGGCGATCGCGTCTCCGGGGAGTTCCTTGACCTTGTTCATTGCTTGATCCCCAGGTCTCCGCTGCGGCCGGATGTGATCAGTTCGACGACCTGCGCGTGCGTCACGTCGGCGGTGCGGACCTGGGCGGCCATCCTGCCGAGGTAGAGGGCCGCGATCCTGTCGGACACCGCGAACACGTCGTTCATGTTGTGGGAGATGAGCACGACGGCCAGGCCCTTGTCGGCGAGCGTGCGCACCAGTTCGAGCACCTGCGCGGTCTGGGCGACGCCCAGTGCGGCCGTGGGCTCGTCGAGGATGACGACCTTGCTGTTCCACAGCACGGCCTTGGCGATGGCGACGGTCTGGCGCTGGCCGCCGGACAGGCTGGAGACCTGCTGCCTGATCGACTTGACCGTGCGGACCGACAGCCCGGTCAGCGTCTCCTGGGCGAGTTCCTCCATCGCGGCCTCGTCCAGCATGATGCCGCGGCGGCGTTCCCGGCCCAGGAACATGTTCTGGACGATGTCGAGGTTGTCGCAGAGAGCGAGGTCCTGATAGACGATCTCGATGCCCAGCGCGGCGGCGTCGCGCGGGCCGTGCACGTGCACCGGCCGGCCGTCGAACAGCAGCTCGCCCCCGTCGATCGGGTAGATGCCGCCGATGCACTTGACCAGCGTGGACTTGCCGGCGCCGTTGTCGCCGACCAGCGCGGTCACCTCGCCGGCGTGGGCGGAGAAGGCCACGTCGTGCAGGACTTGTACCGGGCCGAAGCTCTTGTCGATCCCGCGTACTTCGAGCAGGGGGGTCATGGGGCTCCCTCACGAGGGGGACGGCCCGCGCCCGGAGGCGCGGGCCGTGCCCTGTGCCGGTTCTACTGGATTCCCGCCTCTGTGCACTTCTCGGCGAACTCGCCGGCGCACAGCTCCTCCTTGGTGACGTAGCCGTCCGCCACCACGTCCTTGACGTTGTCGGCGTAGATGGCCTGCGGCTCCAGGAGCTCGGCAGGGACGTCCTGGCCCGTCTCCGGGTCCTTGACGCTGCCGCCGGCGGCCGGCTTCTCGCCCTTGGCCAGCGCGACCGCGAGCGCGGCGGCCGCGTCGGCCTCCTTCTTGACGGCCTTGTAGACGGTCATGCACTGGTCGCCCGCGAGGATGTTCTGCAGCCCCTGCACGGTGGCGTCCTGACCGGTGACCGGCACCTTGCCGTTGAGCTTGTTCTTCTTCAGCACGGTGATGGCGGCGTTGCCCAGGCCGTCGTTGGCCGAGAGCACGCCGGCGATCTTCGGCTCGCTGGTCAGCATCTGCTCGAAGAGGGTGCCGGCCTGGGTGTTGTCCCAGTCGGGCACGGACTGCTCCGGGCCCTTGACGTACTCGCCGGCGTCGAACTTCGGCTTGAGCACGCCGTCGTAGCCCTGCTTGAACAGCGTCGCGTTGTTGTCGGTCGGCGAGCCGTTCAGGTAGGCCACGATGGGCTTCTCGGCGCCGTTGTCGCTCAGGCACTTGACCAGGCCCTCGCCCTGGAGCTGGCCGACCTTTTCGTTGTCGAAGCTGACGTAGTAGGCGGCGTTGCCGCCCAGCGTCAGCCGGTCGTAGTCGATGGTGGCCACGCCCTGGGCCCTGGCCTTGTCGATGACGGTCTTGCCGGTGCCGCTGTCGAGGTTGACGATCATCAGGACGGTGGCGCCGTTGGTGATCATCTGGTCGGCGATGGTCTGGAACGCGGTCTTGTCGTTCTGCGCGTTCTGGATGTCGTACTCGACTCCGGCGGCCTCGAAGGCCTCTTGCAGGTACTTGCGGTCCGCCGTCTCCCACCGTGCCGACGACTTGCTGTCGGGCAGGATGACGCCGATCTTGCCAGCTTGCTGAGAGGCGGAGGCGGACGCCTCCGCCGTGGAGGTCGATGAAGTCTGACCGCTGTCGCCCCCGCAGGCGGTAAGACCGAGAGCAAGCGCGGCCGCCGTGGCGGTCAGGCTGAGGATCCCCTTGCGCATGGTGCAGGGTCCTTTCTTCCGGAGGGGCCCGGATGAATGTTGTTTGCGGCAACGTATTCCGGCAGGGCCTGCTTGGGAAGACCTCCGAGAGGGGGAGTTTGTTGTATCCGGTAACAATCCAGAAACGCCATGGACGCCGATCCGACACCTTTCCCGGCGCCGCTGGTGGGCTCCGGTACGTCACGCGGCCCAGGTTTGGCCGGACGCGGTGGGGCATGCGCCCCCTATGGCAACCATCGCTTCTGAACTGCTAGTCGAACGTCTGGCCGCGTGGGGCGTGGACACCGTCTTCGGGATGCCCGGCGACGGCATCAACGGCATCATGGAAGGGCTGCGGCGCCACGCCGACAAGGTCCGCTTCGTCCTCGTCCAGCACGAGGAGGCGGCCGCGTTCATGGCCGCCGGGCACGCCAAGGCCACCGGCCGGATCGGCGTCTGCCTGGCCACCAGCGGCCCCGGCGGCATCCACCTGCTCAACGGCCTGTACGACGCCAAGCTGGACCACCAGCCGGTCCTGGCGATCACCGGCATGCAGGAGAGCAGCGTGCTGGGCACCGGCTACCAGCAGGAGGTCCACCTGGAGCAGGTGTTCGCCGACGTCGCCGAGTACAACCTCGTCGTCGGCAACCCGGCCCAGCTGCCCGGCGTCGTGGACCTCGCCATCAGGACCGCCTACGCCCGGCGGGGGGTCGCCCACCTGAGCCTGCCGAACGACGTGCAGGTCGCCGAGGCCGGTGCCGACCCCTACCCCCAGGTCGCCCCGGCGCGCCCGCCCGCCTCCGCCGCCGTCTACCTCCGCCCGCCCGCCGTGCCCGCCGCCGAGGACCTGCGCGCCGCCGCCGACGTGCTCAACCAAGCCGCGCGGCCGGCGATCCTGGCCGGGGCCGGGGCGCTGCACGCCCGCGCCGAGGTGCTGGCCGTGGCCGAGGCCCTCGGCGCGCCGGTGATCAAGACGCTGCCCGGCAAGGCCGTGATCCCCGACGACTCGCCGTACGCGGTGGGCGGGATCGGCCTGCTCGGCACCCGCCCCGGGGAGGAGCTCATCGAGGACTGCGACACCCTGTTCATGATCGGCACGAACTTCCCCTACACCAGGCACCTGCCCGAGCCGGGCAAGGCCCGGGTGGTCCAGCTGGAGGCGGACCCGGCCAGGGCCGGGGTGCGGCTGCCCACGGAGGTGCCGCTGGTCGGCGACGCCAAGGAGGGCCTGCGCGCCCTGCTGCCGCTGCTCGAACGCGCCGGCGACCGCGGCCATCTGGCCGGCTACACCGAGCGGATGAACGCCTGGCGCGCCGACATGCGGGCGCTGGAGTCGCCGCGGCGCCACCCCATCGCGCCGCAGTACCTCATCGGCTGCCTGGACCGGGCCGCGAGCGACGACGCGATCCTCACCTGCGACTCCGGCACGATCGCGACCTGGGCGGCCCGGCACTGGACCATCCGCGGCGAGCGCGGCTTCTACCTGTCCGGCAACCTCGCCTCGATGGCCCCCGGCCTGCCGTACGCGATCGCGATGCAGCACGCCTTCCCCGGCCGTCAGGTGATCGCGTACGTGGGCGACGGCGGGTTCGCGATGCTGATGGCCGAATTCCTGACCGCGGTCCGGCACGGCCTGCCGGTCAAGGTGGTGATCAACAACAACAACGCGCTGGGCCAGATCCTCTGGGAGCAGATGGTGCTCGGCTATCCGGAGCACGGCGTCCGGTACGCCCAGCCGGTCGCCGACTTCTCGGCCTGGGCGCGCTCGTGCGGCGGCTACGGCCGGAAGGTCACCGAGGCCGGCGACCTGGAGGAGGCCGTCCGCCAGGCGCTCGCGCACGACGGGCCCGCCCTGGTGGACGTGGACGTGGATCCGGACGAGCCGCCGATGCCGGGCAAGGTCTCCTACGAGCAGGCCAAGAACTTCGCGCAGGCGTTCCTGCGCGGCCAGCCGCGCCGGGCCTCGATCGCCACCACGCTGTTCAAGGACAAGATCTCCCAGTTCAGGTCCGGCTGAGCGCCGCGTCAGCCGGACAGGTCGATGAGGGCCAGGCCGGTCTCGGGGTCGTGGCGCTTGCGCAGCCAGGCCGGCGACTCCTGCACGACGACCTCCAGCGTGGGCCACACCCGCGCCTCCAGCAGGTGGCCGCCCCTGGTGGCGCCGTCCCGCAGGCCGACGACCACGTGCGCGTGGACCTGCGGGCGCCCGTCCGCGACCGCGATGTCGCCGGTCAGGCTCAGGACCTCGACCTGTTCCTCGACCGGGATGCGCAGGTAGTCGCCGCGCTCGGGGTCGAAGTAGCCGAGCGTGGCGCCGCTGAACGCGCCGATGGCGGTGAGCGCCGCCGCCCGCACCTCGTGCTCCTCGGCCCAGCGCCGCAGCTCGGTCATGGGCTCGTCGCCCTTGTCCATGATGATCGCGTGCACCGTCATGCCGTCGGACCTCGTCAGGACTCGTGACTTCATGCGGGGCCGTCTGCCCGCGCCGGGCGCGGCTACGCCTGCCTGCGCTGATGGTGTTCCCGATATGGACGGGTTACCGATATCACTATTGGACAGAGCGCCGGGGCCTCTGGTCTGCTCGTCCCGTACGAGATCACGATCTGATCGGGGGGCTTGACCCATGCCGCACCACTTCCGGAGGGCCCGCGCCAAACTCGCGCTCTCCTTCCTGGCGATGACCACGGCGCTCGCCGGAGGCGTCACGGCGGCCCCGGCCGCCGTCGCCGCGCCGGCGGTCCGCGAGGACGCGGTCCGCGCGGAGCTGCGCCGCCTGGAGACCTCCTACCGGGGACGCATCGGCGCGTTCGCCATCGACACGGGCACCGGCAGGACCTTCGGCTACCGGGCGCACGAACGGTTCCCGAGCCTGTCCACGTTCAAGGCCGTCCTGTGCGGCGCCCTGCTGGACAAGGCCCGCACCGAGGATCCGGGCCTGATGGAGCGCACGCTGCGCTGGACGCGCAAGGACGTGGTCGAGCACTCCCCCGTCTCCGGCCTGCCGGAGAACGTCAAGAACGGGATGACGCCGGCCCAGCTGTGCCACGCCACCATCACCCTGAGCGACAACACCGCCGCCAACGTGCTGCTCAAGCAGATCGGCGGGCCCGCGGGCATGACCCGCTACTACCGCTCGCTCGGCGACCGGGTGGGGCGGCTCGACCGCTGGGAGACCGAGCTGAACGACTGGAAGCCGGGTGAGAAGCGCGACACGATCACGCCCGCGTCCATGGCCGGCAACCTCAAGCGGCTCACGCTCGGGGACGCCCTGGTGCCGGCCGACAGGAAGCGGCTGACCGGCTGGCTGCGGGCCACCACGACCGGCAGCGAGCGCATCCGGGCCGGGCTGCCCGAGGGCTGGACCTCCGGCGACAAGACCGGCACCGGCGGCGTCCACGCGACGGCCAATGACATCGCGATCGCCTGGCCCCGGTCGGGCGCCCCGGTGATCATTGCCGTCTACACCTGGCGGCGGGCCGCCGACGCCGAGGTGGACCAGACGGTGATCGCCAAGACCGCGTCCCTGCTCGTACGCGGGCTCGGCAAGACCTCCTGACCCCGGCTTCTCAGGAGCTCGCCAGGGTCTGGACGATCAGGACCAGGGCCGACAGCGCCGCCACCACGAGGACGGCGGCGCGGACCTTGCCGCCGTCGAGATAGCGGCGCAGGGGGCCCGAGACCAGGAACCCGGCGATCATCGGCACCAGCAGCGCGGCCCCCGTGCCGAGCGCGAGGGCCGGCAGGCGGCCGACCGCGGCCAGGATGACCAGCGACTGGGCGGCGCTCAGGAAGAAGAACATCGCGAGCGTCGCCCGGATCTGCGGGCCCTTGGCGGTCTGGTAGACCAGGGCGATGGGCGGCCCGCCGATGCCGGTGGCGGTGCCCGTGACCCCGGAGAGGAAGCCCGCCGTGGTGATCGTGAACCCGTTGCGCGGCAGGCTCACCGCCCGCGCCGTGAGCACCACCGCGACCAGCACCATGGCACCGACGAAGAGGCCTAGGTGGTGGATGGAGATGTAGACCACGACGGCCCCGCCGACGAGGCCGCCCGGCACCCTGCCGAGCACCGCGAAGCCGAGCCCGCGCCAGTCCACCCGCCGCCACTCCGAGGCCAGCGTGAACAGCGGCAACGTCAGGTTCGCCACCTGGATCGCACCCGGCATCACCGACGGGTCCAGCAGCGTCAGCACGGGAGCCGCCACCAGGCCCATCCCGAACCCCACGCCGCCCTGGACCACCGCCCCCGCGAAGACCGCCAGACCGCCGATCGTCAGCACTAACGCCAGGTCATCCATGGCGGAAGTCAATCATCGTCACGTTCGACGCCTCACGGGCGGGGGGTGACGCCGCCGCCCTCCCGTGGCGCCTGCCTGGGCCCGCGGGGAGGCGGCGTGGCCGCGCGTCCTCTAGGCTGCCTGATCGTGCTCGTCCGATCTTCATTCCTGGCGCTGTGCCTGGTCGCCGTGCCCGCCCTGCCCGCGCGGGCGGCCCCGTACGCGGCCCCGTACGCGGACCCGTTCGCCCGGAGCGGGAAGCTGGCGGAGGCGGCCTGTCCGGAGCCGGCGATCACGCACGGCGGGATCCCGAGGACCCGCGAGTACCTCAGTGTGATCATGAAATGTCTGCATAAGTCGTGGAAGGCGCGCTTCGCCGCCGACCGGAAGCCCTTCCGCGAACCACGGGTCCGCTTCTACGACGACCCCGAACGGCGCGTGTGCGGCGTGCCATGGCCAGAAAGCGCGGCCGCCTTCTACTGCACCGACCACCGCGTCCTGGTGTTCCCGCTCACCGGCGAGTGGATCGAGAACCGCACGGACCTCTACCCGCTCAAGGTCGCCGCCCACGAGTACGGCCACCACCTGCAGTCGCTGACCGGGATCCGGCGGCACTACGAGGCCCGGGTCAAGAGCAGCCCCGGCCGCCAGGCGGAGCTGGGCCGCCGCTACGAGCTGCAGGCCGACTGCCTGTCCGGGGTGTTCCTGGCCGCGGTGTGGGGGTCGCTGGACCGTACCGGCGAGGACTGGACGGCGCTGCTGGACGCCACCCGGGCCAGCGGCGACGACGAGCACCGGCGCAGCCACGGCAAGGGCGTCACCCGGGTCAGGTGGCTCAAGCGCGGCTATCAGGCCCTCTCCCCCGCCGCCTGCGACACCTGGTCGGCCCCGCGCGCCACGGTGTCTTGAGACCGCGCCCTGCCGAAAGCTCTGAGGCAAGCGAGTTCCCCTCACCGGCCGTACGTCCCCGAGAACGTGAGAAGCCGCCCGGCGATGGGTGGTCGCCGGGCGGCTCCCCGTGGGCACGGTGATCCCCCGATGGCGGGCGTGACAGGTCGCGCCCTGGCCCGCGCCGCCGGCCGGCTGGTGGCCGGGCGGCGGCGCGGAAGGCTTACTTGGCGAGCAGGCTGCGCAGCACGTACTGCATGATGCCACCGTGCCGGTAGTAGTCGGCCTCGCCGGGCGTGTCGATGCGCACGACCGCGTCGAACTCGACGTCACCCGCCTTGACGTGGACGGTGCCGGGGATGGAGCCCTCGTTGAGCGCCTCGACCCCGGTGATGTCGAACGTCTCCTCGCCGGTCAGGCCCAGCGAGTCGGCGGTCTGGCCCTCCGGGAACTGCAGCGGCAGCACGCCCATGCCGATCAGGTTGGAGCGGTGGATGCGCTCGTAGGACTCGGCGATGACGGCGCGGACGCCCAGCAGCGCGGTGCCCTTGGCGGCCCAGTCGCGCGAGGAGCCGGAGCCGTACTCCTTGCCCGCCAGCACGACCAGGGGGGTGCCCTGGGCGGCGTAGTTGACGGAGGCGTCGTAGATGAACGACACCGGCGCGTCCGGCTGGGTGAAGTCGCGGGTGTAGCCGCCCTCGGTGCCGGGCGCGATCTGGTTGCGCAGCCGGATGTTGGCGAACGTGCCGCGGATCATCACCTCGTGGTTGCCGCGCCGCGACCCGTAGGAGTTGAAGTCCTTGACCTCGACCCCGTGCTCGCGCAGGTACTCGGCGGCGGGGGTGCCGACCTTGATGGAGCCGGCCGGCGAGATGTGGTCGGTGGTGACCGAGTCGCCGACCTTGACCAGCACGCGGGCGCCGGAGATGTCGGCGACGGGCTCGGGGTCGCGCGGCATGCCGTCGAAGTACGGAGGCTTGCGCACGTAGGTGGAGCCGGGGTCCCACGCGAACGTGTCGCCGGTCGGGACCGACAGCGACTTCCAGTGGTCGTCGCCCTCGAACACGTCGGCGTAGTCGCGCTCGAACATCTCACGCCCGATGGAGGAGTGGACCACCTCGGCGATCTCGTCGGGAGCAGGCCAGATGTCGCGCAGGTAGACGGGCTGCCCGTCGGAGCCGGTGCCGAGCGGCTCGTTGTCGAGGTCGATGTCCATGGTGCCGGCCAGCGCGTAGGCGACCACGAGCGGCGGCGAGGCCAGGTAGTTCATCTTGACGTCGGGGTTGATGCGGCCCTCGAAGTTGCGGTTGCCCGACAGCACGGCGGTCACCGCGAGGTCGTTGTCCTGCACCGCCTGGGAGATCTCCTCCGGCAGCGGGCCGGAGTTGCCGATGCAGGTGGTGCAGCCGTAGCCGACCAGGTTGAAGCCGATCTTGTCGAGGTACGGCTGGAGGCCGGAGCGCTCGAAGTAGCCGGTGACGACCTGCGAGCCGGGCGCCAGCGAGGTCTTGACCCACGGCTTGCGGGTCAGGCCCTTGTCGACGGCGTTGCGGGCCAGCAGGGCCGCGCCGAGCATCACGTACGGGTTGGAGGTGTTGGTGCAGGAGGTGATGGCGGCGATGGCCACGATGCCGTGGTCGATCTCGAACGAGGTGCCGTCGGCGAGCGTGACCGGCACCTTGTTGTGCGGCCGGTCGCGCTCCAGCTGGGTGGAGTGGGGCTGGTCGCCGTTGCCGTCGCGGCTGACCGCCGGGGAGTCGGAGGCGGGGAACGACTCGGCGGACGCCTCGTCGGCCGGGCCCAGGATGCTCGCGGCGTAGTCCTTGACGGCGGCGCGCCAGGCCTGCTTGGCGTCGGAGAGCGCGATGCGGTCCTGCGGGCGCTTGGGGCCGGCGATGGACGGCACGACGGTGCCGAGGTCGAGCTCGATGTACTCGGAGAACTCCGGCTCGGGCGCCGACGGGTCGAGCCAGAGGCCCTGGGCCTTGGCGTAGGCCTCGACGAGCGCGATCTGCTCCTCGGAGCGGCCGGTGAGCCTGAGGTAGTCGACGGTCTGGCCGTCGATCGGGAAGATGGCGCAGGTGGAGCCGAACTCGGGGCTCATGTTGCCGATCGTGGCCCGGTCGGCGACCGGCACGGACGAGACGCCCTCGCCGTAGAACTCCACGAACTTGCCGACGACGCCGTGCTTGCGCAGGATCTCGGTGATGGTGAGCACCAGGTCGGTGGCGGTGGCGCCGGCGGGCAGCTTGCCGCTGAGCCTGAAGCCGACCACGCGCGGGATGAGCATGGAGATCGGCTGGCCGAGCATCGCGGCCTCGGCCTCGATGCCGCCGACGCCCCAGCCGAGCACGCCGATGCCGTTCTCCATCGTGGTGTGGGAGTCGGTGCCGACGCAGGTGTCGGGGTAGGCCCGCCCGTCGCGGGTCATCACCACGCGGGCGAGGTGCTCGATGTTGACCTGGTGGACGATGCCGGTGCCGGGCGGGACGACCTTGAACTCGTCGAAGGCCGTCTGGCCCCAGCGCAGGAACTGGTAGCGCTCGCCGTTGCGTTCGTACTCGCGCTGGACGTTGCGCTGGAAGGCGTCGGGGTGGCCGAAGTAGTCGACGATCACCGAGTGGTCGATGACCATCTCGGCCGGGGCCAGCGGGTTGATGCGGGCCGGGTCGCCGCCGAGGTCGCGTACCGCCTCGCGCATGGTGGCGAGGTCGACGACGCAGGGCACGCCGGTGAAGTCCTGCATGATGACGCGGCCGGGGGTGAACTGGATCTCCACGCTCGGCTTGGCGTTCGGGTCCCAGCCGCCGAGGGCACGGATGTGGTCGGCGGTGATGTTGGCGCCGTCCTCGGTGCGGAGGAGGTTCTCCAGGAGGATTTTCAGGCTGTACGGGAGGCGCGCGGCACCCTCGACGGCGTCCACCCGGAAAATCTCATATGACGCGTCGCCGACGCGCAGCGTGTCACGGCTGCCGAAGCTGTTCGCGGACACGGTGGTTCGCCTCCTCCATTGACGGTTGCTCAGTAAGAATCCTGCCCCACCGCGGAAGCGTCCTTCACGTCAGGTGCCCCTAAGTCACGCGCGGCGGAAAGTCTCGATATCAAGATATCTCCAAAAGTATCTCGACATCAAGTTAAAGCGGGGCGAGCCGCCAGAAGAGCAGGCCGACGATGGCGACGGAGAGCACGGGAGCGAGGATCTTCTGCTCGAACTTCTTGCCGGTCTTGATGCCGATCTTCCACGGCAGCACGAACTTCACCGACAGGGGCCAGAGCACCGGGCACCCCCGCTCGGTCATGCAGTCGCCCACCACGTGCACCAGGGAGCCGATGCCCACGGCCAGCCCCAGCCAGGCGTACCCGACCCCCAGCGACAGGAAGACGGCGAAGAGCCCTGCCGTCATGCAGATGTCGACCATGGCGGAGGCGACCTTCTTGCCGGGGATGCCGATGCCGATCGCGCGTAAGGCGAGCCCGATCAGCAGCACGACCATGATGTCGCGGCCGATCGGATAGGAGGCGGCCAGCCAGTGGGCGCCCAGCCCGCTCACGACCGCGAAGGCCAGCGAGTGGGTGGCGCCCCGGTGCCCGCCGGCCAGCCAGGACACGGCCTTGCTGAGCAGCCAGGTCACGGGGCCGAAGGTCTGCGCGATGGTGGCGCTGGGGTGGTCGAGGTCGGGCAGCATGGCGGCGCCCGCGCAGATGATCGCGCCGG
This sequence comes from Nonomuraea sp. CA-218870, assembly GCF_050936535.1. NCBI lineage: Bacteria > Bacillati > Actinomycetota > Actinomycetes > Streptosporangiales > Streptosporangiaceae > Nonomuraea > Nonomuraea sp. CA-218870. Next base: position 5,815,524 of record NZ_JBNJMN010000001.1, read on the forward strand.
CGATGAGCTCGGCGGGGGTCAGCGCGGTGGCCATGATGCCGGTCTCGATGAACCGGGACGACTCGTTCAGGAAAGGCAGCGCGGCCAGTGGCGGTGCGAGCCCCAGCCAGGCGATGGCCCCCGTCAGCGCGTGCGTGTGCCCCATCATGATCGGGATGCTAGCGCCCCGGGCCCGCGCCCGCTCCGGCCGCCCGGGACAGGCTTGCGGGACCCGCCGGAACGTTCCGGAAATGCAGACGAGGCCGCTTCCAGCGGCGACAGCACCCCCCAGCCCTGCCGACGCGGAACGACCTCGTCTGATGGGAACAACGACGCATCCTGCGGTCCTGTTCCCGCTCCTTCCCAAGTTTTTGGTGATCTGAGTCACTTGCCCCGATTTATTGTCAGCGACATAGTGTCGATATATCGTAGAAGCATCGAGAGCCTTCGAGAGGAGTACGCGATGACGTCCGCACACGCCGCGGGAGGCCAGTGGCCCGACGCGCGCGAGATGAAAAGGGCCCTGCGTGACACGGTCAAGGCCGTGGCCGAGGCGTTCGAGCAGGACCGGACGCGGCATCACCACGAGAGCCACGAGAGCCACGAGCACCGCCATGAGCACCGGCACGAGCATCGCCACCGCGGGCGACGCAGCCCCGGACCGTTCCCGTTCGACCTCGGCCGCGGCCCGTGGGGGCCCGGCGGCCCGTTCGGTCCCGGCGGGCCGTTCGGCGGCCACCGCGGCTGGGGCGGCAGGACCCGCAAGGCCAAGCGCGGCGACGTGCGCGCAGCGATCCTCGCGCTGCTCTCGGAGGAGCCGCGCAACGGCTACCAGATCATCCAGGAGATCGCCGCGCGCAGCGAGGGCGGCTGGAAGCCCAGCCCCGGCGCCGTCTACCCGGCGCTGCAGCAGCTCACCGACGAAGGACTGATCGTCGCGGAGGAGAACGAGGGCCGCAAGACCTTCCGCCTCACCGAGGAGGGCCGGGCCTACATCGAGGCGCACGCCGACGAGGTGCGGGCCCCGTGGGACGAGATGCGCCCCGACATCGACGACAGCACGGCCGACCTGTGGGACACCGCGCGGCAGTCCGCCTTCGCGATGATGCAGATCCTCCAGACCGGAAGTGACGCGCAGATCCGCGAAGCGCGTAAGACTCTGGTTGAGACCCGGCGCAAGCTCTACCAGATCCTGGCCGACGGCGACCCGGACGAGGAGTGAAGCGATGACCCGGCACGGCGAGAACGAGGCATCCGTTATGGACCGTGACGACCTCCGCATCGGCGACGCCGAGCGCGAACAGACCATGGCCGCCCTGCGCGAGCACTTCGCCCAGGGCCGCCTCACCCACGAGGAGCTCGACGAGCGCCTCGACCAGGCGCTCGCCGCCCGCACCGTTCGTGACCTGACCCGCGTCACGGCCGACCTGCCCGGCCACGGCCCGGCCGGGCCCGCGCCCTTCCCCGGCCTGCCGCCCCTCCCCGGTCCGATGCCCCTCCCCGGTCACGACCTGGGCTCGTGGCAGGAGGCGATACGGGCGCACCGCAAGCAGATGCGGGTCCACCAGCAGCAGATGCGGGCGGTCCGGCACCAGGCGCGGCTCCACGGGCGGGGGCCGCTGCACCACCGCCGCCACCGCGGCCCCGGGCCGATCCTGCCGATCGCGGTCGTGCTGATGGCCCTGGTGCTGTTCTCCGGCGGCTTCGGCGTGCTGAAGTTCGTCTTCTTCGTCGTGGCCTGCGTGCTGATCTTCAAGTTCGTCAGCGGCCGCTTCCGGAGGTGACGGGCTATCCCATCTCCTCCAGTTTCCGGCCCTTCGTTTCCTTGATCCATTTGAGGACGAAGAGGAGCGACAGCACCGCGAAGAACGCGTACATCGCGTACGTGAGCGGCAGGTTCCACTCCGACAGCGCCGGGAAGCTCACGGTGATGGCCCAGTTCGTCAGCCACTGCGCCGCCGCCGCCACGCCCAGGGCGGCGGCGCGGATCCGGTTGGGGAACATCTCGCCGAGCAGCACCCAGACCACCACACCCCACGACAGGGCGAAGAACAGCACGAACAGGTTCGCGGCGACCAGCGCTATCGCGCCCTGCGGGCCGGGCAGCGAGACCGCGCCGTCGACGGACCGGGCCGCGCTGAACGCCCAGGCGGCGGTGCCCAGGGAGAGCGCCATGCCGGCCGAGCCCATGAGCAGCAGCGGCTTCCTGCCGATCTTGTCGACCAGGGCGATGGCGATGAACGTGCCGATGAGGTTGATGACCGAGCTGGAGAAGCTGATCAGCAGGGACTGGGACTGGTCGATGCCCACCGACTGCCACAGCACGGACGAGTAGTAGAAGATCACGTTGATGCCGACGAGCTGCTGGAACGCCGACAGCGCGATGCCGATCCAGACGATGGGCAGCAGCCCCAGCGCCCCGCCGCGCAGGTCTCTCAGCGTCGGCCGGCGCTCGGACTTGAGCACGTCCTGGATCTCCCGCACGCGGGCGTCCAGGTCGACGCCCGCGGGCTCCACCTCGGCCAGCACCTTCCTGGCGGCCTTGGGCCGGCCCGCCATGACCAGGTAGCGCGGCGACTCGGGGATCGACGAGGCGAACAGCAGGTAGAGCAGGGCCGGCACGACGCAGGCGCCCAGCATCCACTGCCACGCCTGCAGGCCCCACAGCTCGTTGTTGACGTTGTCGCCCGCCAGCCGGACGAACACGTAGTTCACCAGCTGGGAGGCGGCGATGCCCAGCACGATGGCGAGCTGCTGGAACGATCCAAGCCTCCCCCGGTATGCGGGCGGGGCGACCTCGGCGATGTAGGCCGGGCCGAGCACCGACGCCATGCCGATCGCGATGCCCGCCAGGGCGCGCCACAGGGTCAGGTCCCAGATGGCGAAGGGCAGCGCCTGGCCGACGGAGCTGACGGCGAAGATGATCGCCGCGATCTGCATCGTGCGCGTGCGTCCCCACCGGTCGGCGAACCCGCCGCCGAACCAGGCCCCCACGGCGGACCCGAGCAGCGCGACGGCCACCACGAGACCGATCTCCACGCTCCCCACCCGGAAGTGGTTCTGGATGCCCACGACGGCGCCGTTGATCACGGAGCTGTCGTAGCCGAACAGGAAACCGCCGACCGCCGCCGCGGCGGCGATGAAGATGACGTGGCCGAGGTTCTCCTGCCGGGTGTGCTGGGTAGCCATGCGTTCCCTCCCCTGGACGGGGCAACTACCCGCACACGTCGGCTTCAGCGCCGTGATTACCGTTTCTTGCGCTAACCCGATCTCTCCGCAGTCACAACCGGGGGTCCACGGGCTCCGACTCCAGCGCGAGCACCGCGAACACCGGCTCGTGCACCCGCCAGCCGGGCTCGCCGTCCGCGAGCCGCGCCAGCGCCTCCAGGCCGAGCGCGTGCTCGCGCAGCGCGAGCGAGCGCTTCTTGCCGGGGAAGCGCCTGCGGAGCACGCCGAGCGACTCGGTGTAGTCGGGGCCGTAGATGATCCGCAGGTACTCGCGGCCCCGGACCTTGACGCCCGGCTGCACCCGTCCCGTCACGTGCTCGGCCGGCTTGACCACCATGCCCTCGCCGCCGGCGGCGGTCAGCGACTCCCACCAGGCGACGGCCTCGGCCCGCGACTCGGCCGAGCCGAGGGTGACGAAGACGTGCCGGGTCCCGGCGATGATCGGCGCGGTGAGCGCGGACAGCGTCTCCAGGTGCCAGGCGTGCGGCTCCAGCGCCGTGGCCCGGCCCTGGCAGGCCAGGATCTGGAAGGGCGCGACCCGTACCCCTTCCAGGCCGTCGACCGGCCAGCAGTAGCGCGCGTACGCGTCGCGGAACAGCGCGGCGTTGCCGGCGCGGCGGCGGGTGCGCTCCAGCAGGCCGGTCACGTCCAGCCCCCGGCCGGCCGCGGACTCCAGCGCGGCGACCGCGTCGGGCAGCGCGGCGCGGGCGGCGGCGCCGACCGACGCGTACTGGCGCCTGATCAGCTCGCCGGCCTTGGCGGACCAGGGCAGCAGCTCACAGTCGAGCGCCACCCAGTCGGAGCCGAGCGCGTCCCACAGCGGCTCGCAGGCCACGCGGAGCCGGTCGACCAGCGGCGCGGTGTCGGCGAAGAACGGCCGGCCGGTGCGGGTGTAGACGACGCCGGCGCTGCCGTCGGTGACGCCGAACCGCTCGGCCGCCGCCTCGGGCGTACGGGCGAGCACGGCCACGGCCCGTGAGCCCATGTGCTTCTCCTCGCACACCACCCGCTCCACCCCGGCGGCGGCGAACTCCTCGAACGCCTCGTGCGGATGCTCCAGGTAGCCGTCGAGCGCGGACGTCTCGGGCGGCGCCATGGTCGGCGGCAGGTAGATCAGCCAGCGCGGGTCCACCGCGAACCGGCTCAACACCTCCAGCGCCGCTGCGGCGTTCTCCTCCCGCACCTTGACCCGGCCGCCGAACCTGGTCTCGACGTGGCGGGTGCCGCGCACGTCGTCGACGGACAGCAGCTCGGGATCGCGCACGGGCGCTGCCAGCGGCTTGACCGGCTCGTACCAGACCCGCTGGGCGGGCACCTGGACCAGTTCCCGCTCCGGGTAGCGCAGCGCGGTCAGGCTGCCGCCGAACACGCAGCCGGTGTCGAGGCAGATCGTGTCGTTGACCCACTCGGGCCGCGTGGTCGGGGTGTGCCCGTAGACGACCATGGCCCGGCCGCGGTACTCCTGCGCCCACGGGTAGCGGACCGGCAGGCCGTACTCGTCGGTCTCGCCGGTGGTGTCGCCGTACAGCGCGAAGGCCCGCACCCGGCCGGAGGCGCGGCCGTGGTAGGCCTCCTTGAGCCCGGCGTGCGCCACCACCAGCCGCCCGCCGTCGAGCACGTAGTGGCTGATCAGCCCGTCCATGAAGGCCCGCGCCCGCTCGACGAACTCCGGCGGCCGCGCCGCGAGCTGGTCGAGCGACTCGCGCAGGCCGTGCGCGACCTTGACCTTGCGGCCGCCCAGCGCGCGCACCAGCTTGGCCTCGTGGTTGCCCGCCACGCAGATCGCGGTGCCGGCCTCGACCATGTCCATGACCAGCCGCAGCACGCCCGGCGTGTCCGGCCCGCGGTCCACCAGGTCGCCGACGAACACGGCGGTGCGGCCCTCGGGGTGCGCCGGCCCCTCCGGGCCGGACCGCCAGCCGAGCTTCTCCAGCAGCGCCTCCAGCTCCGCCCGGCAGCCGTGCACGTCGCCGATCACGTCGAACGGCCCGGTCAGCTCGCGCCTGTCGGACCAGGCCTTCTCGTACGAGACGACGGCGCCGTCGATCTGCTCGGCGCCGCGCAGCACGTGCACCTTCCTGAAGCCGTCGCGGGAGATCTTGCCCAGCGAACGGCGCAGCTCCTTGCGCTGGCGGACGACGACCCGGGCGCCGAAGTCGCGGTCGGGCCTTCGCGCGTTGCGCTCGACCGCGACCTCCTCGGGCACGTCCAGCACGATGGCGTCGCACAGCACGTCGTGCCGCCTGGCCAGGTCGATGAGGCTCTTGCGGGCGGCGTACTGCACGTTGGTGGCGTCCACGACGGTGAGCAGCCCGCGCGCCAGGCGCACGCCCACGATGTGGTGCAGCAGGTCGAAGGCGGCGGGGGTGGCGCTCTGGTCGTTCTCGTCGTCGGAGACGAGGCCGCGGCAGAAGTCGGACGAGATGACCTGCGTCGGCCTGAAGTGACGGGCGGCGAAGGTCGACTTGCCGCTGCCGGAGACGCCGACGAGCACCACCAGGGAGAGCTCAGGAACGCTGATCACGGGTGAAGACTCCCATCTGGGTGGGCGGGCCGAGCTCCGGGTCCTCCTCGCCGACGGGCCGCAGCTCGACGCGGTAGCCGTGACGCTCGCCCACGCCGCGGGCCCAGGCGGCGAACTCGGCGCGGGTCCACTCGAAGCGGTGGTCGGGGTGGCGCAGGCCGGTGAGGGAGGCGTAGCGCGGGTTGTACTCGATGTTGGGGGTGGTGACGACGACGTGGCCGGGCCTGGCCTGGCCGAACACGACCTGTTCGAGCGCGGCCAGGCGGGACGGGTCGACGTGCTCGACCACCTCCATGAGCACGGCGGCGTCGTAGCCGGCCAGGCGCGCGTCGGTGTACGTGAGAGCGCCCTGGAAGAGGGTGAGCCTGGCGCGCTTGGCGTCGGGCATGCGCTCCGGCTTCAGCCTGCGGGCGGCGATGGCCAGCGCCGTCGCCGAGACGTCCATGCCGGCCACCCGGGCGAAGCGCGGATGGGACAGCAGCGCGCCGACCAGCTCGCCCTGGCCGCAGCCGAGGTCGATGACGCTGGTCGCGCCGAGCTCCTCCAGGGCCCGCAGCACGGCGGCCCGCCGCTGAGCACTGAGCGGCGCCCGCCTCTCCGCAGGCACGCCGGCGGCGCCGCTCCCGATCACGCCCGCCGCGTCATGGGCGTCATCTCCGGTCGCGCCGTGTGCCTCGGCCTCGGCGGCGGCGGCCTCGTCGGCCGCCGTCTCCCCCTCCGGCGCCTCCTCGGCGAGCGCGGGCTCCAGCCGCTCCTCCGGCTCGTCGCCCAGCTCGGCCAGCCGGGCCAGCGCGGTCCGCGCCAGCGCCCAGCGCCGCCCCAGGTAGCGCCGGGCGATGAGGCCGCGCTCCGGGTGCCCGCCCAGCCAGCCCTCACCGGCGCGGACCAGCTTGTCGATCTCGTCGGACGCGATCCAGTAGTGCTTGCCGTCGTCGAGCACCGGCAGCAGCACGTACAGATGGTTGAGCGCGTCGGCCAGCCGGACCGTGCCGGACAGCTCCAGCCGCACGTACCGCGAGTCACCCCACTCGGGGAAGCCCTCGTCGAGCGGCACCGGCAGGGCGCTCACCTGCCAGCCGAGCGGCGCGAAGAGCCGCTCGGCCAGTTCGGGGCCGCCCCGGCAGGGCAGCGCGGGCAGCCGGATCTCCAGCGGCAGCGGCGCCGCCGCCAGCTCGGGCCTGGCCTTGCAGCGCCCGGCCCGCGCGGTGCGGAACACGTCGGCCAGCGCGACCGCCAGCAGCGACGACGCGGCGTACGGCCGGTCGTTGACGTACTGGGCCAGGCTGAAGTCGGGCGTGGCCCTGCTCCGCGACCTGGTCAGCGTGACCGAGTCGACGTCGAGCAGGAGCGCCGCCGTGCACCGTTCCTCCCCCGCCTCCGGATAGAACACCGTGGCCTCGCCGAACGACTGGCCGAACCGCTGCACCCGGTCGGGATGCTTGTGCAGCAGGAAGCCGAGGTCGGTGGCGGGACGGGCGGTGGTGGAGATCGTCAGGAGCACGCGGACAAGTGTGCATCAGCCCGGCGAATCGCTGCCATCGGTTAAACGTGCGGCAACACCTCGGCGGCGATGAGTTCCAGGTGCTCCAGATCGGTCAGGTCCAGCACCTGAAGGTAGATCCGCTCGGCGCCGAGCGAGCCGAACGCGCCGATCTTCTCCAGCACCTCGGCCGGGGTGCCGGCCAGCCCTTCCTCGCGCAGCCGGTCCAGCGGCGTGCCGATGGCGGCGGCCCGGCGTTCCAGCTCGGCCGGGTCCCGGCCCACGCACACGGTCTGCGCCGCCGACATGAGGAGGTCCCTGCCCGTCTCCTGGGCCGCCCGGCGCACCCGCTCGAAGGCGGTCCCGGTCTCCTCGACGGTGTGGAAGGGCACGTTGTACTCGTCGGCGAACGTCGCGGCCAGGCGCGGGGTGCGCTTGGCGCCGAAGCCGCCGATGATGATCGGCGGGCCGGGCCGCTGCGCCGGCTTGGGCAGCGCGGGCGAGTCGACCAGCCGGTAGTAGGCGCCGTCGTAGGAGTACGACTTCTCCGCCGCCCACAGCCCCTTGACGATCTCCAACTGCTCCTCGAACCGGCCGAACCGCTCCGCCGTGGGCGGGAACGGGATGCCGTACGCGGCGTGCTCGCCGTCGTACCAGCCGGTGCCCAGGCCCAGCTCGACCCGGCCGCCGCTCATCTGGTCGACCTGGGCCACGCTGATCGCCAGCGGCCCGGGGAGCCGGAACGTCGCCGGGGTCACCAGCGTGCCCAGCCTGATCGAGGAGGTCTCGCGGGCCAGCCCCGCCAGCGTGATCCAGGCGTCGGTGGAGCCGGGCCCCTGGTCGCCGTCCCCGATCCGCTGGTAGTGGTCAGAGCGGAAGAACGCGTCGAAACCGAGCCTTTCGGCGGCTCTGGCCACCGTGAGCAACTCGTCGTACGTGGCGCCCTGCTGGGGCTCGGTGAAAATCCGCAACTTCATGCGGCCATTATCGATCCAAAGCGGACGTCATCCGGAGATTGACCGCGCGCCGCCCCGAAGGCTTGCTAACGTCCACACTCGACCGCGTTCAGTAGCCGTGTCATCACTCGGAGTGGCTCATGTCGGCTTCCCGGCGCAGCAGACCAGCCGGTACGCTCCCGCGCCCGCTCGCCTTCCTGGCCGCGGCCGTGCTCGCGACGGCCACCGGGACGGCGGTCTCGCTGCTGCCCGCCCAGGCCGAGCTCCACCGGGCCGCACCGGTGCCCGCCCCCTCGTCCCCGCGGGCCGTCCCCGGCTCGTCTCCGGCCGCCTCCCCGTCGCACCCGCCGGGTCCTTCCGGATTCGTGACGTTCGTCGACACCGCCGCGGACCCCGGCTTCGACCTTCCCGCCGACGCGCGCAGCACCGGCGTGCGCTGGTACGCGCTCGGTCATCTGAGCCCCGCGTCCGACGGCTGCGCGCTGCGGTGGGCGGGGCGGCTGGCATTCGGCCACGACCCGGTGGCCAACCGGATCGGCCGGCTGCGCGCCCTGGGCGGCGACGCCGGGCTGGTCTTCGGCGGCCCCGCGGGCGAGGCCGCCGCGACCTGCACCGGGCCGGACGCGCTGACCGCCGCCTACCGGCGGGCCGTGGGGGCCTTCGACGCCGGGTATGTCGAGTTCGAGCTGTCCGACCCCGGGGACCGGGCGACGGTGCTGCGCCGCGCCCGCGCGATCGGGGCGCTGCAGCGCGAGCGGCGGCTGCGGACCGGCTTCACCGTGCCGCTGCGGGCCGGCGGGCTGGCCGCCCACGACGCCGAGATGCTGCGGCTCACCCGCGAGGCGGGCGCCGACATCGCCACCGTGAACGTGCTGGCCAGGATCGAGCCGCAGGCGGCGCCCGAGGGCCGCCTGCGGCGGCTCGCGCTCGCCCTGCGGGCCGCCCGCGTCCAGGTCGCGCGGGCGTACGGACTGGCGAGCGCGGACGAGGCGTGGCCCCGGCTGGCGCTGACGTGCGTGCCGGCCGGTCCGGCCGATCTGAGCGCGGCCGACGCGCGCGCGCTGCTCGCGTTCGCCGCCCGCCACCGGCTGGCATGGCTGTCGCTCAGGGGCGCCGACCGCGACTCGGAGGCGGCGCGGATCCTCCGAGGATGACCCCCTTCGGCCGCTCCTGCCGGGAACTATAGGCTTTGGCCAGGCAAGCGGCGGATGAGCGGTTAGGGGAACATGGTGGCCTCCAGGCCGGACACGGCGCGGAAAATCCTCGTCTACTGGATGGACGGCCTGGTTCTCCTCACGGGGATGATCCTCCTCATCGTGATCCTCCTCTCCGTCCGGCAGGGCTCGATGGGCTGGGCGACCGGGGCCGCCTCGGCGGCGGGCGTGGCGGTGGTGTTCGTCCTCTTCTCCCTGATCCTCAGGGACGCCTTCGACAGCCGGCCGCGGCCCACGGTCAAGCTGGTCGTCTCCGGGGCGGCGGTGGCGGGCATCCTCCTGTTGCCGCTGCCGCCCGGCGGCGACTACATGTCCTGGGACGTGACCGCGTACTTCTGGCTCAGCGCCGTCGTGCTCTACCTGCCGTTATGGGCGTCCGCCCTGGTGGGCGCGGCACTGGTCACGGCCGTCACGTTCCTGAACCACGCGGCCGGCCCCGACTGGCCGGCCGTGCTGCCGGGTCAGCTGGCCGCCGCCGTCTCGATGTCGCTGGCCATCTGGCTGTGGCGCTGGCTGTGGTGGACGATCAGGGACGCGCACGACAGCCAGGCGGCCAAGGCCCGGCTCGCCGTCGCCGAGGAGCGGCTGCGGTTCGCCCGCGACCTGCACGACCTGCTCGGCCACAGCCTGTCGGTCATCACGCTGAAGAGCGAGCTCGCCGCCAAGCTCGCCGCCAAGGACTCCGCCAAGGCCGCGGCCGAGATGGCCGACGTCCGGCGGCTGGCCGGTGAGTCGCTGCTGGAGGTCCGGCTCGCCGTCGACGGCTACCGCTCGCTGGACCTGGACGAGGAGCTGGCCAGGGCGTGCGCCGTACTGGAGGCCGCGGGCACCCGCTGCGTCGTCGAGGCGGACACGGCGGAGCTGACGCCCGACGCCCGCGCGCTGCTCGCCTGGGTGGTGCGTGAGGGCACGACGAACGTGCTCAAGCACAGCTCCGCCTCCCGCTGCTCGATCACCCTGGCCGGCGGCGTGCTGGAGATGCGCAACGACGGCGTGCACGGCCCGGCCGACGGCGCCGGCAGCGGGCTGCGCGGCCTGGCCGAGCGGATGGCCGCCGCGGGCGGCGCCTTCTCCGCCGGGCCGGTCCGCGAGGGAGAGTTCGCGCTGCGGGCGCAGGTGCCGGCATGAGACGGGCCACCAAGCTGGACAAGGCCCGCTGGCTCGTCGTCTACTCGACGGACCTGATCTACGCCCTGGGCCTGCTCGGGCTGGTGCAGCTGTACACGCTGCGGACGCACGGCGTGCCGGACCTCCTGATCGCGGGGGCGGCGGCGCTGGTGGTCCTGGTCGTGGTGGTCGCGATGCGGGGGTTCCGGCTGGCCGTCAGGGGCGCGCCGCGGCCGACCGGGCTGCTGGTCGTCGCCGGGGTCGCCACGCTGCTGCTGGCCGTCTTCCCCATTCTCCCGACGATCCCGATCTGGCCGGCGATGCTGGCGCCGTGGCTGCGCAAGCGCACCGTCTGGCTGGTGGCGGCCGGCTCGGTCGTCCTGGTGCAGGCGCTCATCACCGTGGCCGGCGGGTTCGAGCCGGCGGCCCTGCTGCTGCAGGCCCTGCTGACCTGCGCCCTGGTCGCCGGGGTCCCGGTGAACCTGTGGCTGTGGCGCATCATCAGGGAGGCGCACGAGGGCCAGGAGGCCAGGGCCATGCTGGCCGTGTCGGAGGAGCGGCTGCGCTTCGCCCGCGACCTCAACGACCTGCTCGGCCAGAGCCTGACCGGCATCGCGGCCAGGGCGGCGGGGGCCGAGGAACTGCTGCGCGCCGACCCGGAGGCGGCCGGCCGCGAGATGTTCGAGGTACGCGACCTCGCCCGGCAGTCGCTGCGGGAGGTGCGCGCCACCGTGCAGAGCTACCGGGCGCTCGACCTGGACGAGGTGCTGGCCAGCGTCCGGGCGGTGCTGGAGGCCGCGGACGTGCGCTGCGCCGTGGACTGCGACGCCGACGCGCTGCCGCCCGAGACCCGCACCCTGCTGGCCGCGGTGGTCCGCGAGGGCACGACGAACGTGCTCAAGCACAGCAAGGCCGAACACTGCACGATCACCATCAAGGAGGGGATCCTGGAGATGACCAACGACGGCGTCACCGGCCCGGTGGGCGACCACGCGCCGGACGGCCTCGGCGGGCTCGCCCAGCGCGTCCGCGGCGCCGGGGGCACGCTGGTGGCCGGGCCCACGTCCGACGGCGGGTACGCGCTCAGGATGGTGATGCCGGTATGACGACGCGCGTGCTGCTGGCCGACGACGAGCACCTCATCAGGGGCGCGCTCGCCGCGCTGCTCGACCTGGAGGACGGCATCGAGGTGGTGGCCCAGGTGGGCAGGGGCGACGAGGTGATGGCCGCGGTCGCCGAGCACCGGCCGGACGTGGCCGTGCTGGACATCGAGATGCCGGGCATGGACGGGCTGAGCGCCGCCGAGCAGATCAGCTCCCAGTGCAAGATCGTGATCCTGACCAGCCTCGGCCGGCCCGGATACCTGCGCCGGGCCATGGCCGCCGGGGTGAGCGGCTTCCTGGGCAAGGACGCCTCCTCCGAGGAGCTGGCCATGGCGATCCGCAAGGTGCAGGCGGGCGGGCGCTACCTCGACGCCGAGCTGGCCGCCGCCGCGATGGCCGCCGGTGACAGCCCGCTCACCGACCGGGAGCGCGACGCGCTGCGCCTGGCCGCCGACGGGCACACCATCGCGCGGATCGCGGGCGAGCTGCACCTCACCGAAGGGACCGTACGCAACTACCTGTCGAGCGCCATGACCAAACTGCACGCCCAGAACCGCCTGGAAGCCATCAGAACAGCCCAGCGCATGGGCTGGCTCTAGGACTCCTTCACCAGCAGCGCCACGCATTCCACGTGGTGGGTCATCGGGAAGGCGTCGAAGGCGCGCAGGTCGGCCAGCGGGTAGCCGTGGCCGGCCAGCCGGTCGAGGTCGCGGGCGAGCGTGGCCGGATCGCAGGAGACGTACACGATGCGTGACGGCCTCAGGGCGGCGATGCGGTCCACCACGTCGCGGCCGAGGCCCGCGCGGGGCGGGTCGACGACGACGAGATCGGCGCGCTCGATCGCGTAGCGGTCGAGCGCGTCCTCGACGCGGCCCCGCTCCACCCGGGCCTGGGGCAGGTCGCGGAGGTTGGCGCGGGCGTCGCGGACGGCGGCGGCGTCGGACTCCAGGCCGAACACGGCGCCGTCGGGCCCGACGGCCTCGGCCAGGCCCGCGGCGAACAGCCCGGCGCCGCAGTAGAGGTCGAGGGCCCACTCCCCCGGCTGGGGGGCGGCGTAGGCGAGGACGGCGTCGAGCAGGGTCTCGGCGGCTCCCGGGTGGACCTGCCAGAAGCCGCTGCCGGCGACCCGGAACTCGCGCCCGCCCGCCCGTTCGCGCAGCACTCCGGAGCCGCGCCGCGCGACGGTCTTGCCCTTGCCCTCGTCGAGCAGGATCGCGGCGGGCGCGTCGAGGTCGGGCACGACGGCGGGGCGGCGGGGCCGCGGGGTGACGACGACGGCCCGCTCGCCGCCGGACGAGGCGATCACCTCGACCGCGCGGGCGCCCGGCCAGTCGTGCGCCTCCGCGCCGACGGCCTCCACGTCGGGGTGGGCGATCAGGCAGGCGTCGATGGGCTGGACGTCGTGGGAGCGGTGGCGGCGCAGGCCGATCCGGCCGTCGGGGCGGACGGCGAACTGCACGCGGGTGCGCCAGCCGAGTCCGTCCTCGGCGCCGGGCACCTCCTCGACGACGACCTTCCGGTCGATGCGGGCGATGCGGCGCAGCTGCTCGGCCACCACGTCGGCCTTGAGCCCGCGCTGCGCCTCCAGGGTGGCGTGCTGCCAGTCGCAGCCGCCGCACAGGCCGGGACCGGCGTACGGGCAGGGCGGCACCACCCGGTCGGGCGACGCCTCGATGATCCGCACCGCGTCGGCCCGGAGGAAGCGGCTCGTCTCCTCGGTGACCTGGGCGATCACGCGCTCTCCCGGCAGCGCGTGGCGGACGAAGACCACGCGGCCCTCGTGGCGCGCCACGCACCAGCCGCCGTGCGCGACCGGGCCGACCGTCAGCTCGAACGTTGCCTGTTCCACACCCGACACCCTATGCCCGCCGGGCTCCGGCCCAGGTCGGTCGACTACCGTTGACGACCGTGACGCGGGCGCGGCGGGTGGTGCGGCGGGGGCTCGGCTTCGGCGGGACGCTGCTGGCCACGCTGTTCTTCTGCGCCTCGATGACGCCCTCGCTGCTGCCCCGTACGTGGGAGTACCAGGGGGTGATGGGGGCCGTCACGGCGATCCTCGGCTACGGCGTGGGCGCGTCGGCCGGGGCGGCGTGCCGGGCGGTGATCCGCTACCGGCCGCCGGCGGGGTGGGTGCGGCGGGCCTGGGAGGTCATGCTGGGGATGTGCGCCGCGCTGACGGTGGCGGCGCTGTCCTACAGCTACGGCTGGCAGCGCGACCTGCGGGCGCTCATGCGCATGGACACGGAGATCACCTGGTATCCGCCGGTCATCCTGACGGTGGCGGCCGTGCTGTTCTGCGTGTTCCTGACGCTGGCCCGGCTGGTGCGGCTGGGCGCGGGCAGACTGATCGGCTGGCTGGACCGCTACGTCCCGTACCTGCTGGGACACGCGATCGGAGGGCTGATCGTGGCCTCGCTGGTGGTGGTGTTCTTCAACGACGTGCTGTTCTCCGGGTTCGTCGCCACGATGAACAACGTGTCGTCGGTCGCCAACGAGACCACGCAGGCAGGCGTGCGCCGGCCGCCGCAGGCGGCGCTGTCGGGCTCCCCGCAGTCGCTGGTGAGCTGGGACCAGCTGGGCCGCGAGGGGCGCACGTTCACCGGCGACGCGCTGACCAGGCGTGAGCTGGAGACGTTCTCCGGCCGGCCGGCCGAGCAGCCCATCAGGGTGTACGTCGGCCTGCAGGCGGCGCCCACCCCGTACGCGCGGGCCGAGCTGGCGGTGCGGGAGCTGGAGCGCACCGGGGCGTTCGAGCGGCCGGTGCTGGCCGTGCTGGGCACCACCGGCACGGGCTGGGTCGATCCGGCCATCTGCGAGTCGCTGGAGTACATGTACAACGGCGACACGGCCCTGGTCGCGGTGCAGTACTCCTACCTGCCGAGCTGGGTGTCGTTCCTGGCCGACAGGGATCGGGCTGCGGTGGCGGGCCGCGCGCTGTTCGACGCGGTCCGGGCGCGCTGGGAGCGGCTGCCCGCCGACGACCGGCCGCTGCTGCTGGTCGCGGGCGAGAGCCTGGGCGCCTACGCGATGGAGCGGGCGTTCGCCGACCTGGACGACCTGGTGGAGCGTGCGGACGGGGCGCTGTTCATCGGCCCGCCGCACGCCAACCCCATCTGGTGGGACGTCACCACCCGGCGCGATCCCGGGAGCCCGGTCTGGCGGCCGGTGTACGAGTCGGGCAAGATCGTACGGTTCGCGCAGCGGCCGGCCGACCTGGCGGGCGAGCCGCGCCCGCGGGTGGTCTATCTGCAGAACGCCTCCGACCCGGTGACGTGGTGGACGCCCCGGCTGGTCTTCGAGCGGCCGGCCTGGCTGGCGCGGCCGCGGACGCCGGACATCAACGAGCAGATGAACTGGTTCCCGCTGGTGACGTTCTGGCAGGTGCTGGGCGACATGACGTCCGGGCTGGGGGTGCCGCCCGGCCACGGCCACCGCTACGGGGCGCTCATCGTGGACGGGTGGGCGGCGGTCGCGGCCCCGCCCGGCTGGACCGCCGAGGACTCCGCGCGCCTGCGCGTCCGCGTCAGCGGGACGTGACGTCCTTGTCGGCGGACGCGTGCCGGATCGGGCGGCGCACCGCACCTGGGGCGAGCGGTTCGGGACGGCCCGACAGCCGGACGGACGAATGGAGCTGCCACGGCACGCTGGTCACCATCACGCCCGGCTTGAACAGCAGCCGCGCCTTCAGCCGGAACGCGCTCTGGTTGTGCAGCAGGTGCTCCCACCAGTGGCCGACGACGTACTCGGGGATGAAGACGGTGACCACGTCGCGCGGGGAGCGGCGGCGTACGGACTTGACGTAGTCGAGGATCGGCTGGGTGATCTCGCGGTACGGCGAGTGGAGGATCTTCAGCGGCACCTGGATGCCGAGGCGCTCCCAGTCCTCCTGCAGGCGGCGCGCGTCGGCGCCCTCGACGCCGACCGTGATCGCCTCCAGCGTGGAGGGCCGGGTGGCGCGGGCGTAGGCCAGCGCCCGCATGGTCGGCTTGTGCACCTTGGACACCAGCACGATCGCGTGGTTGCGGGCGGGCAGCGTGGACATGTCGAGGTCCTCGGTGAGCTCCAGCTCGGCCGCGATGTTGTCGTAGTGGCGCCTGATGGCCTTCATCATGAGGAACAGCAGCGGCATCGCGATGCACACGATCCACGCGCCCACGGCGAACTTGGTGACCAGCACGACCACCAGCACCAGCCCGGTCATGACGGCCCCGAAGAAGTTGATCATCCGGGACCGGTGCATCTCGTGGCGGGCCTTGAGGTCGTCCTCGGTGCGCAGCCGGCGCGTCCAGTGGATGACCATGCCGGTCTGGCTGAGCGTGAAGGAGACGAAGACGCCGACGATGTAGAGGTTGAGCAGGCGGCTGACGTCGGCCTGGAAGCCCCACAGCAGCAGGCACGCCATCAGGGCCAGGATGATGATGCCGTTGGAGAAGGCGAGCCGGTCGCCGCGGGTGTGGAGCTGGCGGGGCAGGAAGCGGTCCTGGGCCAGGATCGAGCCGAGCACCGGGAAGCCGTTGAAGGCGGTGTTCGCGGCCAGGAACAGCACCAGCGCGGTCACGCCGGACAGCACGTAGAACGGCATGGAGCCGCCGCCGAAGACCGCGTCGGCCACCTGCGAGATGATCGGCTGCTGGTGGTAGCCGGCGCCGACGGGGGTGCCGTCGGGCCGCAGCAGGTCGGTGGCGGCGACCGACGGCTCTGCCACCTTGACGCCGGAGGCCAGGCCGAGCGCGATGATGCCGCCGAACATGGCGACGGCGATCAGGCCCATCATGAGCAGCGTCTTGGCGGCGTTGCGGCTCTTGGGCTTGCGGAAGGCGGGCACGCCGTTGCTGATGGCCTCGACTCCGGTGAGCGCCGCGCAGCCGGTGGAGAAGGCTCGCAGGATCAGGAACGCCGCGGCGAAGGCGGTCAGGTCGCTCTGCTCGGCCACGATGCCGAAGTCGGCGGTGGGGGCGCGCAGGTCCATGCCGAGGAAGAGCAGCTGGTACGTGCCGACCGCGACCATGCCGAGCACGGCGATCATGAACGCGTACACGGGCACCGCGAACGCCAGCCCGGACTCGCGCAGCCCGCGCAGGTTGACCACCGTGAGCACGATCACGATGGCGATGGCCACGGCCGGCTTGTGCTGGGCGACGAACGGGATCGTGGCGCCGACGTAGTCGACGCCGTTGGCCACCGACACCGCGACCGTGAGCACGTAGTCGACCATGAGCGCGCTGGCCACGGTGAGGCCGGCGTTCTGCCCGAGGTTGGTGGAGGCCACCTCGTAGTCGCCGCCGCCGCTCGGGTAGGCGTGCACGTTCTGCCGGTACGACGCCACGACCGTGATCATCACGATGACGACGGCGATGGCGATCCACGGGCTGTAGGAGTAGAACGCGACGCCGGCGAGCGACAGGATGACGAGGATCTCCTGGGGCGCGTACGCCACGGAGGAGAGCGCGTCGCTGGCGAAGACCGGAAGCGCGAGGCGCTTGGGCAGCAGTTGCTCGTGGAGCTGGCCGCTGCGCAGCGCCCGCCCCACGAGCAGGCGTTTGACGAGATCCGATGCTTTCGCCACGTTACGGAATGCTAGCCCTCCCCATGACGCTGGCCTACGGCGCGCTCCCGGCGCCCGCCATACTGGTGTCAAGCGACCAGCAGGACCGCGAAGTGCGGGGGAGTATGCATATTGTGATCATGGGGTGTGGCCGGGTGGGCTCGACGCTCGCCCACATCCTCGAGGACAACGGTCATTCGATCGCGATCATCGATCGTGACCCCCAGGCCTTCCGGCGCCTGCGCGCCGGCTTCCGCGGCCGCCGGGTGACCGGCGTCGGCTTCGACCGTGACGTGCTCATCGAGGCCGGCATCGAGTCCGCCTCCGCCTACGTGGCCGTCTCCAGCGGCGACAACTCCAACATCATCTCCGCCCGGGTGGCCAGGGAGACGTTCGGCGTCGACAACGTGGTGGCCCGCATCTACGACCCCCGCCGGGCCGAGGTCTACCAGCGGCTCGGCATCCCCACGGTGGCCACCGTGCGGTGGACCGCCGACCAGATCCTGCGCCGCATCCTGCCGGAGGGCGCCGAACCGCTCTGGCGCGACCCGACCGGCACGGTCGTGCTCGCCGAGGTGACCGTCAACCCGTCGTGGATCGGCACCCGCGTGGTCGACCTGGAGGAGCGGACGCGGGCCCGCGCGGCGTTCATCAACCGGATGGGCGAGGCCGTGGTGATCACCGGTACGACGGTCGTGCAGGAAGGCGACGTGCTGCACGTGATCGCCGGCGAGCGCGACATGGACCGGATCAACAAGGTGCTGGCGGCGGCGCCTGAGGAGGACGAGGACTGATGCGGGTCGCCATCGCCGGAGCCGGAGCCGTCGGCCGCTCGATCGCCGCCGAGCTCCTGGAGAACGGCCACCAGGTGCTGCTCATCGACAACAACCCCAGGGCCATCAAGATCGACAGCGTGCCGCGGGCGGAGTGGCTGCTCGCCGACGCCTGCGAGATCGCCTCGCTCGACGAGGCCGGGCTCAACAACTGCCACGTGGTCGTCGCCTCCTCCGGCGACGACAAGGTCAACCTCGTGGTGTCCCTGCTGGCCAAGACCGAGTACGGGGTGCCGCGCGTGGTGGCGCGGATCAACCATCCCAACAACGAGTGGCTGTTCAACGAGTCGTGGGGGGTCGACGTGGCCGTCTCGACGCCGCGCCTGCTGAGCGCGCTCGTCGAGGAGGCGGTGAGCGTCGGCGACCTGGTGCGGCTGATGACGTTCCGCCAGGGCCAGGCCAACCTGGTCGAGCTCACGCTGGCCGAGGACGCGCCGGTGGTGGGCCAGCGGGCGGGTTCGGTCCCGTGGCCGACGGACGCCGCGCTGGTGGCGATCCTGCGTGAGGGCAGGGTGCTGGTGCCCACCGCCGACGACCCGCTGGAGGCGGGCGACGAGCTGCTGTTCGTGGCCAACCAGGAGGTGGAGCAGGAGCTGGCCCACCTGCTCTCCCAGCACTGACCACCGCGTCTCCCGGCACTGACCGCCGCGGCTCCCGGCCCCGCCCTCCCGGCGGGGGCCGGCCCGCGCGGGCTTCGCCGCCTGCGGAGGCGGGCGAGGTCAGGCGGGGGCCGGTGGTTTGATCGGGGTCCGGCCGCGGCCGAGCACCCACACCATCGCCGTCAGGGCGGCCACCTGCAGCGGCCATCCCATGGCGATCTTGGCGAAGCCGAGCGCGGCGACCGCCTCGTCACCGCCGCCGAACAGGTAGACGGGGAGCTGCACCGCCACCCGTACGATGCACGGGATCATGAGCAGCCAGGTGAGCCGGGTGCAGAGCTTGACGATGCCGGGGTCCTTGCGCCACCCGACCGGGTCGTTGGTCACCGAGCCGATGAGGAAGCCGACGACCGGCCACCGGGTGACGATCGAGATCAGCATCCCGACCGCGTAGGCGCCGTTCCACAGGATGCCGGGCAGGAAGTAGTCCTTTGCGTCCCCCGTACGGCTGGCGAAGAACGCGCCGATGGCGATGCCGATGAGGCTGTTGATGACGAACTGCGGCGTCGACCGCTGCACCAGCCGGACGAGCAGGAGCAGCACCGCCAGCGCGCCGCTGATGATGAGCGACAGCCGCAGCTCTTCGGTGGTGATCCAGGTCAGCGTGAAGGCGATCGTCGGCACGGCCGCCTCGACGATGCCCCGGACGCCGCCGAACGCCTTGGCGAGCTGGGCTCGCACCGCCGCCTCGACGGTCTCGTGGGCGACTTCTTCGGCCTCAGCACTCACCTGATCAACTCCCTGGGCGCAGCTCGTATCGCGGGTTGAACATCACCTTGCGTCCGTCCTGGATGCTCACCAGGCCCTCGGCCTTGACCGGGCGGCCCGGCTCGATGCCGATGATCTTGCGGCGGCCGAGCCAGACCAGGTCGATCACGTCGGAGCCGTCGTAGAGCTCGGCCTCCAGCGCGGGCGCCCCGCCACGTGGGCGCAGGGTGACAGTACGTAGCGTACCGGCGACGCAGAAGCGGCGGCGGCCGCCACACGCGGCGATGGGGGTGGCGCCGACCTCGTCGGCGTCCTCACGCAGTTCTTGAGCCTCGATCTCGGACTGGCTGGTGGTCAGCCGGCTGAGGAGACCGCGCAATCCCCCCCGTTTAGGAGGCTCTGCCGTACTCATGATGAATCAGCCTATGTGATGAGGCGTCCTTAGCGAATCTCGCTGATCTCCGGGCCTCGCTTGAACGGGTCGGTGTCCGGCCGCTCGGGCTCGTCGGCGGCGGGCTGGTCGCTGGGACGACGCAGCGGGATCGACTCCTCACGGGCCATCGGCTCGTCGCCGCGCACCACCACGATGTCCTTGATGAAGTCGGTGAACCCGGCGGCCAGCTCGTCGTCGACCGCCGCCCGCCCGTTGACGACGGCCAGCAGGAACCAGCGCGGCCCGTCGACGCCCAGGTAGCGGGCGGGGCGCTCGGCGCCCTCGACGGTCACCTTGCCCGCCAGCTCGATGCCGAGCGGCCCCTCGCGCTCCTCCAGCGTCTTGGCGGCGCTGCGGATCTTGGTCCTGACCTCCTCCCACAGCCCCGACGACTTGGGCGCGGCCAGCGCCTGGAGCTGCAGCGAGCTCTCCTCCCAGAGCACGACGACGCCCACGTGCTTGTCGCCCACCGAGGCGAGGCGCACGTCGAACGCCGGATTGCTGGGCAGGCGCAGCCCGCCCAGATCGATCCGTTCGGTGTCGGGGTGGGGCTCGTCGGCGTCCCACGGGCCGGACTCGCGCATGGGCGCCTGAGGGGTCACCTCGGCGGCCTGCTCCGGCTGCTCACGACGGCGACGACGGAACACTGTGTCTCACTCTCCCTGTATCAACGTCCTGTGGAACCGTGACCGCCCGTGCCCCGCACCGACTCCGGCAGCTCGCCGACCTCGCGGAAGACCGCCCTCTCCACCCGCTGGATCACCAGCTGCGCCATCCGGTCGCCGCGTCGCAGGAGGAAGGGCTCCTTCGCGTCGGTGTTGATCAAGGTCACCTTGATCTCGCCGCGGTAGCCCGCGTCGACCGTGCCGGGGGCGTTCACCAGAGTGACGCCGTGGCGCGCGGCCAGCCCGGAACGGGGATGGACGAAAGCGGCGTAGCCCTCGGGCAGCGCGATCGCCACGCCGGTCCGGATGACCGCCCGCTCCCCCGGCGACAACTCGGCGTCCTCGGCGGCGTGGAGGTCGGCGCCGGCGTCGCCCTGGTGGGCGTAGCGGGGCAGGGGCAGGCCGGGATCGAGCCGCTGGATGAGCACCTCCGGCTCGCTCACGGGTTCACCTCGTAGTCCTGATGTTCGGCTCGCAGCGCCGGGAGGTCGCCGTGCTCGGCGAAGTGCGTCATGTCCACCTCGATGAACAGCGCCGCCGCCCGGACGGCGACCGGCCCGTCGGGGGCGCCCATCCGCCCCTCCGCCTCAAGGTACGCCTTCCTGCCCCGGATCCCGGTACACCAGGCGCGCAGGTGGAGTGTCGTGCCCACGGGAACGGGGAGGAGGTAGTCGGTCTCCAGCCGGGCCGTGACATACGGCCTGCGGAGCAGCCAGATGGACATTCCGATGACCTCGTCCATGGCGGCGGCCAGCACGCCTCCGTGCGCCAGCCCCGGCGCGCCCTGGTGCGACTCCCCCACGGTGAACGTGGCCTCGACGCTCGTGCCGTCAGGCGTGACGGCGGTGATGTGCAGGCCGGTGGGATGGTCGGCGCCGCAGCCGAAGCAGCGGCTGAAATGGGAGCCGAGAGAACCGCCGGGCGGCGGTCCGTCAGGGTGGGCCGTCGGCGCCTGCGCGCCGGGCGGCGGAGTGGTCAGGGTGGAGCGGGTCACGGGTGATGAGATTACTCGCTGTCAGCACCGGCTCGTCCCGCAGCACCGGTTTTCCCGGGGCCCGCCACGCCCGCGTCCTCGGCCCCCCGGCCGGTGTCCGCCGCCTCGCCGAGCTCACGCCCGCCCGCCGGCCCTTCCACCGGCCCTTCCACCGGACCGGCCGGCCCGACGTGCAGCTCGCCGCCGGCCGCGCCCGCGGGGGCGGCGACCAGGGGGGAGGGTGGCAGGAGCGCGCGCCGGTCGGACATCAGCTCCGGCAGCGCCCGGTAGATCACCGCGGCCACCGGCACGGCCACCACGGCCCCGGCGATGCCCGCCAGGATGCCGCCCACGGACAGCACGAGGATGATCGCCAGCGGGTGGAACCTCAGCGCCCGCCCCACGATGAGGGGCTGCAGCACGTGGTTCTCCAGCTGCTGCTCGATGACCAGGATGCCGACGAAGATGAGCGCGTACACGATGCCCTTGGCGCCGAGCGTGACCAGGGTGGCGACGGTGCCGGCGAAGAAGATGCCGACGATCGGGATGAAGCTGGCGAAGAAGATCAGCACGGCCAGCGGCGCCCAGAGCGGCACGCCCATCCCGGCCAGCACCATGCCCATGATGACGCCGTGCACCGCGGCGACGAGCACGCTGCCCTGCACGTAGTGGGAGAGGGTGGTCCACGCCGCCCGGCCCGCCCTGTCGACCCGCGGCGCCACCCTTCCGAAGCCCTTGAGGAACCAGCCCCAGATCCGGTCACCGTCCTTGAGCAGGAAGAACGTGACGAAGAGCAGCAGCACGATGGAGGCGAGCACCTCGACGGCCACGGCGCCGGCGCTCAGCACCGTGCCGGTGATGGCCGTGCGCTGGGCGTCGATGAGGGCGAGCACCTCGTTGAAGTACTGGGTGATCTGCGTTTCCTGCAGGTGGAGCGGCCCGGTCACGAGCCACTCCTGCACGTCGCCCACCGTGGCCTGCACCTGCTTGACCAGGTTGGGGAACTCCTCGGTGGCGCGCGCCCCGACGAGCCACCCGGTGCCGGCCAGCACAGCCAGGGCGGCCAGCATGGTGAGCCAGGTGGCGTAGATGGGCCGGATGCCCGCCCCTCGCAGCCTCCGGGTCATCGGGAACAGCAGCGCGGTCAGCAGCAGCGCGATCGCCACCGGCAGCACGACGAAGCTGAGCCGGGCGATGATCTGCACGAAGTAGAAGACGACCACGCCGGTGAGGATCAGGCACAGGCTCCATGCGGCCATCTTGGCCAGCACGGGCGGCACGAGTTTGGTGGGGCGGTCGCTCAACACACTCCCAGACTGGCATGTTCGCGGCCGGGACGCGTACGGAAATCCGCCCGGCCTCCTTCGGAGGGGCACGTCCGTACCTTTTGGGGAGGTACGGACCCTACGAAGTATCCGCGCGACCGTCACCCAAACCCCGGCCCTCGGAGAAGACCGGCACGAGAACGCGCGGAAGCCATCCCGAAGACCCGCACGAGGAGCACCGGCCCGGGCGCCCGTGGAAGGGCGTCCCGGGCCGCGGGTCAGGTCAGCCGTACCTCGATCGAGGTCTCCTCGCCGTGCTCCAGCACGAACTCCTCGACGTTGCCGGCGGCGCACAGGTCGTCCTGGGCCGGCCGGATGAGGGCGGCCCGGGGCGAGGTGACCGCCAGCAGCGACACCTCCGCCCGCATCGACTGCTTGGCCTCGGACTTGGCCTTGCGCACCTGGCGGAGCACCTCGCAGGCGGCCTCCAGCACCGCCGGGTCGCCCGTCCCGGCGTCGGGCTCGGGCCAGGGGGCCAGGTGCACCGAGCCCTCACGCCACCAGGACCACACCTCTTCGGTCACGAACGGCAGGAACGGCGCGAACAGCCGCAGCAGCACGTCGAGCGCCCGGCGAAGGGCCTCGTGGGCCGACGCGGACGCCGGCCCGTTCTCGTAGGCCCTTGCCTTGACCAGTTCCAGGTAGTCGTCGCAGAAGGTCCAGAAGAACCGCTCGGCGGCCTCCAGCGCCCGGGTGTGGTCGTAGCCGCCGAAGGCCTCGGTCGCCTCGCGCACCGCGGCGGACAGCGCGGCGAGCATCGACCGGTCGACCGGTTCGGTGACCTCGCCGCCACCCCCGCCGCCACCCTCGCCGCCACCCTCGCCGCCGCCCTCGCCGAGCCCGAGCACGAACTTCGACGCGTTGAGGATCTTGATCGCCAGCCGCCGCCCGATCTTGAGCTGGCCCGCGTCGAAGGCGGTGTCGACGCCGTAGCGCCCGTGGGCCGCCCAGTAGCGGACCGCGTCGGAGCCGTGCTTCTCCAGCAGGTCCATGGGGGTGACCACGTTGCCCTTGGACTTGGACATCTTCTTGCGGTCGGGGTCGAGGATCCACCCGGAGATGGCCACGTCGCTCCACGGCAGGTCGCCGAACTCCAGGTGGGACCGGACCACGGTGGCGAACAGCCAGGTGCGGATGATCTCGTGGGACTGCGGGCGCAGGTCGGCCGGATGGACGCGCCGGAACAGGTCGTCGTCGCTCTCCCAGCGCCCGGCGATCTGCGGCGTGAGCGACGAGGTGGCCCAGGTGTCCATGACGTCCGGGTCGGCCATGAACCCGCCGGGCACGCCCCGCTGGTCCTCGGTGTAGCCGGGCGGGGTGTCAGACGACGGGTCGACCGGCAGCGCGTCCTCCGGCGGCGTGATCGGCTCGTCGTAGACCGGCTGCCCGTCCTGGCCGAGGGGGTACCACACCGGGAACGGCACGCCGAAGAACCGCTGGCGGGAGATCAGCCAGTCGCCGGCCAGGCCGCCCACCCAGTTGTCGTAGCGGGCCCGCATGTGCGGCGGGTGCCAGGCCAGCTCGCGCCCGCGCGCCAGCAGCCGTTCGCGCAGCGCCTCGTCGCGGCCGCCGTTGCGGATGTACCACTGGCGGGTGGTGACGATCTCGAGCGGCTTGTCGCCCCGCTCGTAGAACTTCACCGGCCGCCGCACCGGCCGGGGCTCACCCTCCAGGTCGCCGGACTCGCGCAGCAGCTCGACGACGCGCTCGCGGGCGCTGTGGACGGTCTTGCCGGCCAGCTCCTTGTACGGGCCGGTCTCGACGCCCTCCGGCGGCTCGGCCAGCAGCCGGCCGTCCCAGCCGATGACCGGGCGGGTCGGCAGGTCGAGCTCGCGCCACCAGGTCACGTCGGTGACGTCGCCGAACGTGCAGATCATCGCGATGCCGGTGCCCTTGTCGGGCTCGGCGAGGTGGTGGGCCAGCACCGGCACCTCGGCGCCGAACAGCGGGGTGAGTACGGAGGTGCCGAACAGCGGCCGGTAGCGCTCGTCGTCGGGGTGGGCGACCAGCGCCACGCAGGCCGGGATCAGCTCCGGCCTGGTGGTCTCGATCCAGACCGGGCCCTGCTCGCCGTAGAACGAGATCTTGTGGAAGGCGCCGGGCCACTCCCGGTCCTCCAGCTCGGCCTGGGCGACGGCGGTGCGGAAGGTGACGTCCCACAGGGTCGGCGCCTCGGCGAGGTAGGCCTCGTCGCGGCGCAGGTTGCGCAGGAAGGCCCGCTGCGACACCCGGCGGGACTCGTCGCTGATCGTGGTGTAGAGCAGCGACCAGTCGACCGACAGGCCGACCCGCCGCCACACCTCCTCGAAAGCCTGCTCGTCGATCTCCGTCAGCTTGTGGCAGAGTTCCACGAAGTTGCGCCGCGAAATGGAGATTTCGCGTTTGCCGGGCTTGTCCGGTGGCACGAAGTCGGGGTCGTACGGCAACGACGGATCGCAGCGCACACCGTAGACGTTCTGCACGCGGCGCTCGGTGGGCAGTCCGTTGTCGTCCCAGCCGATCGGGTAGAACACCGACTTGCCGATCATGCGCTGGTAGCGCGCCATGATGTCGGTGTGGGTGAAGGAGAAGACGTGACCCACGTGCAGGGATCCGGAGACGGTGGGCGGCGGGGTGTCGATCGAGTAGACCTGCTCACGCGGCTTCGACCGGTCGAACCGGTAGGTGCCCTGCTCGTCCCAGCGGGCTACCCATACCTGCTCCAGGCCGTCGAGAGTCGGTTTCTCGGGCATGGGCGCATGGCCTGGTCGCTGCTGAGTCATGCCTCCTCATGGTACGGCTTGCCGAGAGCCGGCCACGACAGAGACTAGGGTTCGTTACAAAGGGGAAGGAGAAGATCGCATGGCGGATGACAAGCCCGACGTCGCCTGGCGGGTCGTCGGAGGTCTGGTGGGCCTGGCGACGGCCTGGGCGGCCCGCAAGCTGCTCGGGTTCGCCTGGGTGAAGGCGACCGGCAAGGAGCCGCCCATCGACCCGGACTCCCCCGAGGTCAGCATGGGTGAGGCCATCGGTTACGCGGTGGTGATGGGCGTCGGCATGTCCGTCGCCCAGATCGTGGTCAACCGGACCGCCAAGAAGCGCTATGACTCGTGGCGGGCTCTGAAGCAGCAGGTGACTCCAAAGAGTTGAGGAACTCACCGGCCCAGCGGTCCACGTCGTAGGTGGCGACCCGGCGGCGCATCGTACGCATCCGCCGGGCCAGCTCGTGCGGCGTGGCCCGCATGGCGGCCAGCATCTGGCGCTTGACGCCCTCCACGTCGTACGGGTTGACCAGGAACGCCTGCCGCAGCTCGTCGGCCGCCCCGGCGAACTCGCTGAGCACCAGCGCCCCGTGCAGGTCGTGGTGGCAGGAGACGTACTCCTTGGCGACCAGGTTCATCCCGTCGCGCAGCGGCGTGACCACCATGACGTCGGCGGCCAGGTAGAGCGCGGCCAGCTCGTCCTTCGGGTACGACTGGTGGAAGTACTGGATGGGCTGGCTGCCGAACTCCGAGGTCTCGCCGTTGATCCGGCCCACCTGCAGCTCGATGTCGTCGCGCAGCCGCCGGTACTCCTCCACCCGCTCCCTGCTGGGCGTGGCGATCTGCACGAACACCGCCTCGCCGGGGGTGATCAGGCCGTCCTTGAGCAGCTCGCCGAACGCCTCCAGCCGCTGCCCGATGCCCTTGGTGTAGTCGAGCCGGTCCACGCCGAGCAGCACGTGCTCGGGGTCGCCCAGCTCCATCCTGATCTCCTTGGCGCGGGAGACGACCTCCGGCCGGCGCACCATCTCGTCCAGCTCGCCGAAGTCCACGCTGATCGGGAACGCCTGCGTACGGACGACGCGGTCCTCCAGGAAGATCTCGTTGCCCTTGTACGGGACGCCGAGCAGCCGGCGGCACAGCCTGCGGAAGTTCGCCGCCCCGCCGGGCAGCTGGAAGCCCACCAGGTCGGCGCCGAGCAGGCCCTGCACCAGCTCGCGCCGCCACGGCAGCTGCCAGAACAGCTCGACCGGGGGGAACGGGATGTGCAGGAAGAAGCCGATGCGCAGGTCGGGCCGCAGCTCGCGCAGCATGGAGGGGACCAGCTGCAGCTGGTAGTCCTGCACCCAGACGACCGCGCCCTCCTCCGCGTGCTCGGCGGCGGCGCGGGCGAAGCGCTCGTTGACCGCCCGGTACGCCTCCCACATCCGCCGCTCGAACACCGGCGTCGCCACCACGTCGTGGTAGAGAGGCCAGAGCGTCGCGTTGGAGAAACCCTCGTAGTAGAGCTCGATCTCCTCGGCCGAGAGCGGGATGGAGATCAGGTGCATCCCGTCCTGCTCGAACGGTTCGAGCTCCTCGTCCGGCGCTCCCGACCAGCCCAGCCATGCGCCGTGGCGCCTCTGCATGACCGGCGCTATGGCGGTCACGAGACCGCCGGGGCTCCTGCGCCACGAGGCCGTTCCGTCTTGCTCGACGACCCGGTCGACCGGCAACCGGTTCGCGACGATCAGAAACGAACTACGGCCAACCACCCAAATCCTCCTAGGGCTCACTGTCACGAAAGGCGCGACGCGCGCCTCACAGCGGCCGCCACCGACTCCGGCCCCGCATGGGGGATGGTCGCGGCGATGTGGGCATCGGGCCTGACGATCCACGCCTCACCGGGTCCGGCGCCGAGTCTCTCAGCGAGCTTGCCGAACCCGTCCATCTCCGCGAGCTCGCGAACGGCGAGCGGCGCCGTACAGACCTTGCCCAAGACCTGCGCAAACAAACCCGAATCACACATTTCGCCCAGGAGTATCAGGAAACCGTTCCTGCAAGATTGCCGCAGTCTTCCCCCTGGCACCGGCAGGTCCGGCAGGATCACCCCGGGCCCCGGGTCGCACGACGCCCCCTTGGCCGGCCTGCCCCGGAACGGCCGCCCCGGGTCGGGGGTGGTGAGCGGCGAGTCCACGTACCAGAAGGGCTCGGCGAACCGCCCGGAATCCACCCCGGCGGGCCGCCCGGTGGCCAGCGCCTCCTCCAGCGCCGCCCGCCTGCGCGCCCGCTCCTCGTCCGTGCGGGGCGCGAGGAAGCGCATGGTGGCCGCGGTCACCTCCAGGTTCTCCAGGGCGGCCGCGTGCCGTTCGAGGTGGTACGTCTCCAGCAGGTCCTCCGGCGCCCACCCGTTCAGCACGAACGCGAGCTTCCAGGCCGCGTTCTCCGCGTCGGGCACCCCGGAGTTGAGTCCGCGCGCCCCGAACGGCGCCACCAGGTGGGCGCAGTCACCGGCCAGCAGCACCCGGCCGGCCCGCATCCGCGACGCCACCCGCGCGTGGAAGCGGTAGGTGGTCTGCCACAGCAGCTCGTAGTCGCGGTCCCCGACGATCATGCGGATCTTCTCCGCCACCTCCTCCCCGGTCGGGGCGGAGTGCGACGGGATCTGCCAGTCGATCCGGTAGGTCGAACCGGGGCACGGGTGGATGAGCACCTGACGGCCGGGGTTCCACACCGGGTCGAAGTGGAAGCGCCGCTCGTGCTCCCAGCCGGGCAGGTCGGCGCGGATGTCGCAGATGAGGAACCGGTCGGCGAACGACTCGCCGTCGAACGTCACCCCCAGCGCCCGCCGCAGCCCCTCGGCGCGGGAGCCCGCGCAGAGCACCGCGTACGGGGCGCGCAGCACGCGCTCGCCGCAGCGCACGGTGACGCGCTCGCCGTCCTGCTCCAGGCCGGTGACCTGGTGGTCCCAGCGCAGCTCGGCCAGCGGCTGGGCGGCCAGGGCCGCGTCGAGGATCTCCTCGGTGCGGGTCTGGGAGAGGTTCACACAGGCCGGCAGCGCCCCCTCGCCCGGCGGGCCGCCGAACGTCCACGAGAACAGCTCCTCGCCCCGGTAGTACGTGCGGGCCGTGGTCCAGGCCAGCCCTTCCTCTGCGATCCGGCCGGCCCCGCAGGCCGCCCAGATGTCGAGCACGTCGCGCTGCTGGCAGATCGAGCGCGACCCGGCCGGCTCACGGCCGGGCCGCTGGTCGACCACCAGCACCCGCACTCCCCAGCGGGCCAGCAGCAGCGCCGCCGTCAGCCCGACCGGCCCGGCGCCGACCACGATGACCTGCGCGTCCGTCACCGCTCCTCCTCAGTCCTGCAGCCGCGCCCACACCTCGCGGTCGCGCTCCGCCGTCCACACGCGCGGGCGCTCCACCCCGTCCAGCTCGTCCCACAGCCGCGAGACGTTGAACGGCAGGCAGTGCTCGAAGATCGGCCAGGCGCCGTAGCGCGGGGCGAGCGCCCGATGGGTGCGTTCGAACGCCTCCTTCAGCGTGCCGCCGCGCTCGCGCACCCCGCCCGTCTCGCGCAGCATGACCCGCAGGAAGTCGCGGGTCTGCGCGATCGCCGCGTCCACCTCGGCCCGGCCGTGCGCCACCGCTCCCCTGCCCCCGACCAGCGTCTGAGCGCCGAACGCGGCCACCCGGTCCAGCGTCGCCCCCGCCCAGTCGCGGTGGAAGGCGTCACCGGTGTAGAGCGCCGCCCGCGACTCCACCAGATCACCGGCGAACAGGACGCGCCGCCGCGGCAGCCAGGCCACCAGATCGCCCTCGGTGTGGCCGCGCCCGCAGTGGTGCAACTCCAGCACCCCCCGGTCGCCGCCCAGGTCGATGCTCACCCGGTCGCCGAACGTGAGCGTCGGCCAGGTCAGCCCGGGGATCGACGACGGCTCCTTGAACAGCCGCGGCATGCGGGCGTACTCGCTGGCCCAGTCCTCCGCGCCGCGCTCGGCGATCAGCTCGCGGGTCTTCTCGTGCGCCACGATCACGTCCGCGCCGAACGCCGAGGCGCCCAGCACCCGGACCGCGTGATAGTGCGAGAGCACCAGGTGGCGGACCGGCTTGTCCGTGCGCTCCCGCAGCAGCGTCAGCCACTCGCGGGCGGCCACGGGGGTCGCCAGGGCCTCGAAGCAGACCAGGAAGTCCTCGCCCTCGACGGCGCCGACGTTGGGGTCGCCCTCGGCCGTCAGCACGTGGACGCCGGGGGCGGGCTCCTCGAAGGAGCGGGTCTTGTCGGCGAGATCCGCCGACGAGGCGAACGGCTTGGCCATGATGCTCCTGACGCGGGGTTGGCGTACCCGTCGATGTACCCGCGCGCGGGATCAGGTCCACGCAGGATCGGAGTCAGACCCTTTCAGGCCTGGGCCGGCCAGGCCTGCCCCCCTGTCCTCGACAGGGGGGTGGGTGAGAGATGGAGTGAGGGGCATCGACGGCGGGGTGCCGGGGGCGGAGGGCTACGGGCTGAGGGGTCGTGGCGTCTCGCCGGAGGGCAGGGGGCCCTTGATCCTCAGGTCGCCGCGGATGGCGGCGCCGAGCTTCTTGGTGGCCATGCGGTTGAGGGTGCCGCCGGCCACCGCGCCGGTGAGGAACGGGCCCAGGGTCGTCAGGTGACGGCCGAGGACCCGCATCAGGCGGTTGCGCAGCGCCGTCTTGGTCGCGGCGCCGAGCGCCAGGGTCACGGAGGCGGGGGCGAGGGGGTCGATCCCGCGCTGCCTGGCCCAGGCGGCCGTGAACGCGACCGCGCGCTGGGTGCCGGTGCCCTCGACGTGCACCCCGTACACCTCGTGCAGTTCCGCGAGGAGCTTGACCTCGATGGCGGCCACCACGATGGTCTCGGCGACGAGCTGGGCGGGGGCGGAGAGGAGGAGAGGAGGCGCGGCGAACTCGGCGGCGGCGAGCGCGCCGCCGATGGCGCCGACCGTCATCGTGGCCTTCATGGCGTTGCGCACCAGGTCGTCGGCGAGCTCCTCGCCGGTCAGGCCGTGATGGTGCTGAGAGAGGGTATGGAGGTCTCTGATGGGGATGCGGGGGGCGATGTTGAGGAAGACGTCGGCCAGCCAGCGGCCGCGGCCGACTCCGGACTTCCCGGCCTTGGCGGCGCCTTCGGACAGGGCGCGCGTCAGTCGGCCGAGCAGCCTGCGCCGCTCGGCCGGCTCCAGCTCACCGGACGCGGTGAGCCGGCCCACGAGCTCGCCGACCTCTTGACCGGGGCCGGCGTTCTCGTCTTCTGGATGTCGATCAGTCGATGCCACGCGTATGCCTCCTCGATCAGGCGGCGCACTCCCGGCAGATCTGCTGGCCGTTCTTCTCCGAGGCCAGCTGACTGCGGTGATGCACCAGGAAGCAGCGCGCGCAGGTGAACTCGTCAGCCTGGCGCGGGATGACG
Organism: Nonomuraea sp. CA-218870; assembly: GCF_050936535.1. Classification (NCBI taxonomy): domain Bacteria; kingdom Bacillati; phylum Actinomycetota; class Actinomycetes; order Streptosporangiales; family Streptosporangiaceae; genus Nonomuraea; species Nonomuraea sp. CA-218870. The sequence goes on from NZ_JBNJMN010000001.1 coordinate 5,846,406, forward strand.
CGCAGGCTGAGCTCCTCGTTCGACAGATCCGCACCGGGCAGCTCCAGCGACTCGGCCAGGTCGGTCTCGTCGATGTCGATGCTGCCAGACGACTTGTCCGTGCGCCGCGCCTGGAGTTCCTGAAGGCTGTCCTCGCCCAGGTCGTCGTCGGTCTTGCGCGGGCTGTCGTAGTCGGTAGCCATCGTGCTTACTCCATCCCCCTCATCAATATGTCGTCGCGCTCGTCGCGCGTCTTTCAACGTACGGGAAGCTCGTCTTGTGCCCGTTCGCCGGGAGATTTCCTCTCGGTACCCCGAGGGAACGGACGCCGAACCTCCCAACACGTCAGGGCCTGCTGCCGATGGCAGTGGTTAGCCAAATATGGCGAAACCCACAGCCTTGGCGTCATGCGCCACCGTGTTCGACGGCACATCCAACCACATGTACGACGCGAACGAGACGCCCCCCGTGGGGCAACACGCCGGATCAACGCCGCGGCAGCCTGATGGTCACCACAAGTCCGCCACCCTCCCGCGGCACCGCGTGGACGTTGCCGCCGTGAGCCTGCACCACAGCACGGACGATGGACAGCCCCAGACCCGCTCCCTTGGCCGAATCCAGCCGGTCGGCGTTGAGCCTCCTGAACGGTTCGAACAGGCTGTTCACCTCGTACGCGGGGACATGCTGCCCCGTGTTGGCCACCTGAACAACCAAGGCACCGTCTACCATTCCCGTCCGAATCCAGACTTTTCCGTTTTCGGGAAGGTTGTACTTGACGGCGTTCTCCAGCAGATTGCTGACCGACCGTTCCAGGAGAACCGGATCGCCGATGGTAGGCGCGCTTACCAGTTCGGTGGTGACCGTGACGCCGTGCTCATCGGCGAACGGCGTCACCTGGTCCACCGCCGTCTGCGCGACCTCCTTGACGTCCACCGGCTTGCGCACCGCCAGTTCGCGCTCGCTCCTGGCCAGCAGCAGCAGGCCCTCGATGAGCTTCTCGTTGCGGGCGTTGACCTCCAGGAGGGTGCGCCCGAGCGCCTTGAGGTCCTCCGACGCCTCCGGATCGGACAGCGCGATCTCCAGCACGGTCCGGTTGATCGTCAGCGGCGTGCGCAGCTCGTGGGAGGCGTTGGCGACGAACCTGCGCTGGGCGTCGAAGGCGACGTTGAGCCGGGTGAGCATGTCGTCGAAGGTGTCGGCCAGCTCCTTCAGCTCGTCGTCCGGTCCTTCCAGGCCGATGCGCTGGTGGGCCAGCGTGCTCTCGGAGAGCTTGCGGGCGGTGGAGGTCATCTGGGTGACCGGCCGCAGCGCCCGGTCGGCGACGAAGTAGCCGAGCATGAGCGCGAGGATGCCGACGCCCAGCAGGGCCAGGATGGACTGCCTGACGAGGGTGTCGAGCACCTCGTTGATCTGGTTGACCTGCAGCAGCTGGACCTGCTGCTCCAGGTCGGCCGCGAACTCCGGCGAGATGTAGCCGGGCACCCGCAGCCGGTACTCGAACCCGGTGTAGAGCGTCGACCGGACGATGAAGTACATCACCACCAGCAGCATCGCGCCGGCCGCGGAGAACATCGCACTGTAGGTGAGCGTGAGCCGCCAGCGGATGCTGACCTTCCCCGTCAGCCCTTTGATTCCCCGGATGGCGCCGCCCGCCATGGGCCCGTACTCGGGCGGCGGCGGGCCGTCCCAGACCGGCGGACCGCTCGGCGGCGGCGCGCCGGGGCTGCCCGTGTCACCAGAGCCGCCCGGGTCGCCCGGCCGGGCGGAGCGCGCCGCCCGGTGCGAGTGCGGGCTGATCATCGGGTGCGTCGGCACCGACTCCCGGTCCGGCTCCCGATCAGACCGTTCCGTCACAACTTGTACCCCACGCCGGGCACGGTCTCGATCACCTGAGGCTCGCCCAGCTTCTTCCGCAGCGTCATCATGGTCACCCGCACCACGTTGGTGAACGGGTCGATGTTCTCGTCCCAGGCCTTGTCGAGCAGGTCCTCCTGGCTGACCACCGCGCCCTCGGCGCGCATCAGCTCCTCCAGGACGGCGAACTCCTTCTTGGTCAGCACGATCTCCCGGCCGTCGCGCTCGACCAGCCGCTTGCCCGGGTCGAGCCGGATGCCGGCGCGCTCAAGCACGGGCGGCAGGGCCGGCGCCGACCTGCGGCCGAGCGCCCGCACCCGCGCCACCAGCTCGATGAACACGAACGGCTTGGCGAGGTAGTCGTCGGCGCCCAGGCCGAGCCCCTCCACCTTGTCGTCAACGTCGCCGGAGGCGGTCAGCATGAGGATCCGGGAGCTGGTGCGCTGCTGGACCAGCCGCCGGCAGACCTCGTCGCCGTGCACGACCGGCAGGTCGCGGTCCAGCACGATCACGTCGTAGTCGATGTAGGAGGTGCGTTCCAGCGCCCCGCCGCCGTCGTAGGCGACGTCCACGGCCATGGCCTCGCGTCGCAGCCCCGTCGCGATAGCGTCGGCGAGAACCTTCTCATCCTCGACCACCAGTACGCGCACGCTGTCACACCTTCCTCCGATTGTGATGACTCATTGTGCCCGCCCTTTCGATAAGCGCACGGTAAGCGATGTCCAGGGGCAGGTGACACAGACCACAAGGAAATCCATGTTTCGGACGACGAGGGGTCTGGGTATGCCAGCGAAACACCCCATGCGCCCGCGTCCCCTCCGGGCCCTGTGCGGCGGGTGCGCCTTCGCCCCGCGAGGGGCCGAACCCTGAGAGAGTAGGTGAGATGGGCGAGTTCACGACCACGATCGAAAGCCGCCTCGACCAGGCTTACAAGGGTCTTCGCGAAGCCAGGAGCGCCGGTGACGACTACCTCGCCGACACCCTCACCGCCGAGATCGAGGATCTGCGCCGCCTGGCGGACGATCACGGTATCCCGCTGCCACGATGACGTGGCCGCGCTGACGCGGTAGGCAGACGGCCGGTGCCCGGGAGGAGGGGTCCCGGCCGTCGCCGTGTCTCAGGCGTCGCGTTCCGGGTCGAGCGGCGCGAGCAGATCGTGCAGGTCCTCGAACAGCCCCGGCGCCGCGCAGAGCGTCAGGTCGCCGTTGTACGGCCTGCCGTTCAGCCCGCCGATCCTGGCCCCCGCCTCGGCGGCGACCAGCCCGGCCGCCGCGTAGTCCCAGTAGTTGACGCCTCGCTCGTAGTACGCGTCGACCCGCCCGCAGGCCACCGAGCACAGGTCGACGGCGCACGACCCGCCGCGCCTGATGTCGCGCACCCGCGGCAGCACCGCCGTCAGCACCTCCGCCTGGACGGCCCGCCGCGCCGCGTCGTAGCCGAACCCGGTGGCGACCAGCGCCTGCCCGAGCGGCACCGCGGGGTTGCAGCGCAGCCTCTCGCCGCCGAGCCAGGCGCCCTCGCCCGCGGCGGCGGTGAACACCTCGCCGCGCGCCGCCGCGTTCACCACGCCCGCCACCACCCGGCCGCGCACCTCGACCGCGATGGAGACCGCCCAGTCGGAGAGCCCGTACAGGAAGTTGACGGTGCCGTCGATCGGGTCGACGACCCAGCGCACGTCGGTCTCGCCGGGATGGTCACCCTCCTCCTCGCCGAGGATCCGGTCGCCGGGCCTGACGGCCAGGATGCGCTCGCGGATGAGCTGCTCGGAGGCCCGGTCCAGGACGGTGACCACGTCGGTGGGGCTGGACTTGGTCTGGATGTCGGCGGACCGGGTGGACATCGCGGGCCGCTTGGCGAGCAGCATGTCGCCGGCCTCGCGGGCGATGTCCTCGGCCAGCCGGAGGAACCCGGCGGGTGTCGTGGCGCCGGGCATCAGGCCACCGACTCCGGGCGCTTCCACTCCTGGCCGAGCACGTGGTGGCCGAGGAAGGCCAGGACGGTCTCGTACCAGGCGACGACGTTGCCGGGCTTGAGTATCCAGTGGTTCTCGTCCGGGAAGTAGAGGAACTTCGACTCCACGCCGGTGCGCCGCAGGTCCCACCAGAGCCGCAGGGCCTCGCCGATCGGCACCCGGTAGTCCTTGTCGCCGTGGATGACGAGCATCGGGGTGGTGATCTTGTCGAGGGCGAGGTGCGGGGAGAGCAGGGAGTAACGCTCGGCGCCGGGCGGGCCGAACTCGCGCTGCCAGAACATGGCCCCGTCGGTGGTGCCGGCGAACTGGTCGAGGTGCCACAGCGAGGCGTGGGTGACGATCGCGCGGTAGCGGTCGCTGTGGCCGGCGATCCAGTTGGCCATGTAGCCGCCGAAGGAGCCGCCCATCGCGGCCGTGCGCGCGGCGTCGAGGTCGTCCCTGGCCAGGGCGGCGTCCACGATGGCGTCCAGGTCGGCCATGGTGCGCGGGCCCCAGTCGCCCCAGCCGCGGTCGATCATGCCTTGACCGTAGCCGGTGGACAGGGCCGGGTCCGGCATCAACACGGCGTAGCCGTGAGCTGCCATGATCCAGGCCTGCCAGCGCCACTGCCAGTCGTTCCAGGAGGCGACGGGGCCGCCGTGGATCCACAGCAGCAGCGGCGCCGGGTCGGCGGCGCCGGCGCCTTCCGGCAGCACCAGCCAGCCGCGGACGGTGACGCCGTCGTCGGCGGTCGCGGTCACCTCGGTGAGCGTGCCGGGGACCTCGGGGCGCGGCGCGGGCGAGGGCAGGTCGGTGATCTCGCCGGTGACGTCGATCCTGGCCGGGCCGGGGGCCAGCGCGATCCCGCTGCGCAGCGCGTACAGGGAGGCGCCGTCCGCGGAGACGTTGAGCGCGAGGTACGCGGCGTCGTCGGCGGTCAGCCGGGACGCCTCTCCGTCCAGCGGGACGCGGAAGACCGGGCGGCGGCCCTGATGGTCGGCGGCGACGTACACGGAGGAGGAGTCGGGCGCCCACACGACGTCCATCGGGGAGGCCAGGTCCGGCGCGTACGCCCGCGCCTGTCCCGAGGCCAGGTCGCCGATCCACAGCTCGGCGCGGGTCGGCAGGTCGGGGGCGGCGATCCGCTCCCGCACGCAGGCGATCCTGGCGCCGTCGGGCGAGACGGCGAGCGGGCCGGTGAAGTCGTGGCCCTCGTCGGCGAAGAGCGGGCGCCGTTCCCCGGACTCGACGTCGATCGCGACCAGTTCGGCGCGCCGCTCCCCCGCGGGCAGCGGGGGCCGCCAGGTGGTGATCACCGTACGGCCGTCGGGGGTGAGCGCGAAGTCGGCCTCGCGCAGCGCCTCGCCCGGGTCGGGGGTGAGCTCGCGGACCTGCTCCAGTCCGTCGGGGCCGAGCCGACCGGCGAACAGGCGGGGGCGGCCGGGGCCGAGGTCGTGGTCCCAGGAGCGGACCGGGTAGCTCTCGTGCAGGATCGCGCTGATCCCGGCGTCCTTGCGGGCCTTGCGCCGCTCCGCCTCGTCGGCCTCGTCGCCGTCGAGCACGTCGGAGGCGAACACGACCGTGTCGCCGGCGGTGCGGAAGGCGCCGATGCCGCCGGGGCGCTCGGCCACCCGGCGCGCCTCGCCCCCCGCCGCGGGCAGCAGCCAGAGCGCGGCCGTCTCGCCGTCGCCGTCCTCGGTCGTGGGATCGGGGCGCGCGCTGGTGAACAGCAGGTCGCCCGCCGCGGTGAACTCCGCCGCCGCCTCGCCCTTGGCCGAACGGGTCAGGCGGTAGGGCTCGGCGTCGAGGGGGATCGCCCACAGCGCGGTGCCGTACGACGTGCCGTCCGGATTGAGCGCCTGGACCACGGAGACGAGCCGGGAGCCGTCGGGGGAGAGCTTCAGCGAGGAGACGCGAGGGATGGCTACATAGTCACGGATATCGTCAAAGGGGGTCACTTATCCGAACCTACCTCTTGGCGGGACCACCGGCCTCTTGGCGGGACCACCGGCACGCCGCCCTAGGCTGGTTCACGTGGCAGATTACGACGCGTTGCTGGTGCTGTCGTTCGGCGGTCCCGAGGGGCCCGACGACGTGATGCCCTTCCTGGAGAACGTGGTCCGGGGCCGCGGCGTCCCGCGCGAACGCCTGCTGGAGGTCGCCGAGCATTATCAGAGCTTCGGCGGGGTCAGCCCGATCAACGGGCAGAACCGCGACCTGGTCGAGGCGCTGCGCCCGGTGGCGGGCGTGCCGGTCTACTGGGGCAACCGCAACTGGCGCCCGTTCGGCGAGGACACCGTACGGCGGATGGCCGACGACGGGGTGCGCAAGGCCGCGGTCTTCGCCACCTCCGCCTACGCCGGCTACTCCAGCTGCCGCCAGTACTACGAGGACATCGCCAGGATCTCCTTCGAGGGCGGCCCCGAGCTGGTCAAGCTGCGCCACTTCGGCGACCACCCCGGGTTCGTGGAGGCGATGGCCGACCACACCCGGCAGGCGCTGGAGCGGCTCCGGGACCGGGCCGGCCAGGACGACGTCCGGCTGGTGTTCACCGCCCACAGCGTCCCCGTCTCGATGGCCGCCACCGCCGGGCCGTCGGGCGGCCTGTACGAGGCGCAGCTGCGCCGCACGGCCGAGCTGGTCAACGAGGCGCTGGGCCGCACCGCGCCGTGGGACCTGGTGTGGCAGTCGCGCAGCGGCCCGCCGCAGGTACCGTGGCTGGAGCCGGACGTCTGCGACCACCTGCGCGCGCTGGACGCCAAGGCCGTGGCGCTGGTGCCGATCGGGTTCGTCTCCGACCACATGGAGGTCGTCTACGACCTCGACACCGAGGCCAGGCAGGTCGCCGAGGAGCGCGGGCTGCCGATGGAGCGGGCCGCCACGGCGGGCACCCACCCGGCGTTCGTGCGGATGGTGCGCGAGCTGATGGACGAGCCGGAGCCCGAGCCCTGCCCGCTCACCTGCTGCCCGGCCCCGAGGCGCGGGCCCGCTCAGGTGTAGGAGCGGGCATAGGCGTCGGCGATGCCGAGCACCTTGTCCACGTAGTCCCACGAGTGGTTGTAGTGCCAGATGGCCTTGCGCAGCTTCTCGCCGCCCTGGCCGGCGCCGGTGGAGCACAGGTAGTTGGCCGCGCCCGGCACCGCGTCGTACGGGCTCCAGATGTCCTTCTTGCCGTCGCCGTCCCCGTCGACGCCGTAGGCCTTCCAGGTGGCGGGCATGAACTGCATCGGCCCGAGCGCGCCGGCGCTCGACGGGCCGTTGTTGCGGCCGTGGCTGCTCTCCACCTGGCCGATGGCGGCCAGCACGGTCCACGACAGGCCGGGGCAGCGGGCGGCGGCCTGCTTGTAGAGCTCCAGGTAGCTGCCCGGCCTGCCCGTGGTGACGGCGGCCTGCTCGGGCTGCTCGGGCTGCTCCCGCACGCGGGCGCGGCGCCGGTCGGCGTCGAGCAGGACGACCTGGGCGGAGGGGCCGAGCGTCCGGCGCACGGCCGCCTCGCTGATCTTGCCTTCCCGGCCGTGCAGCAGCACCGCCACGCCGCGGGCCAGCCCGAGCGTGCGGCCGAGCTCGGCGCCGACCAGCGCATCGACCCCCTTCAGCCCGAGCGGGGCGGCGGCGGCCAGCCGCAGCCGGGGGCCGCCGTCGACCTGGTAGTAGGCGCCGAGCTTGAGCCCGTACGCGCGCACGGTCGCCGCGTCGGCGACGAACTCGCCCCTGGCCAGCGCGCTCCACACGCCGGGGTGGTCGGCGACGGCCTTGGGCGTCCAGGACCGGAAGTCGGCCTGGTCGACGGCGAGCAGGTTGAGCCCGGTGCCGGCCACCTTGACCGAGCCCGCGTCCACCACGATGGCCTTCTGCACGTGCTTCAGCCCGGACAGCGCGAAGCGGGTCTCCTTGGGCACCTCGGCGGACGCGATGGCGAGCACGCGCGGCGGCGTGGGCGTCACCCCGGCGCCGCCCTCGCCGAACTCCTTGACGGGGGCCGTGGTCTGGGCAGTGGTCGGGGGCGCGGTCGGGGGCGCGGTGGGGACGAGCTCGTCGAGCCCGGCGGTCTGCCGCTCGGCCCCGCGCCCCGCCGCCTGCCGGGGTGCCGCCTTCTCCGACGGGTCCTCGCCCATGACCAGCACCACGCCGCCTGCGGCGATCGTCACCACGAGCACGGCGGTCACCATCAGTAATACCGCGCGCAAAGAGGGAAGACCGGACACCCGGGACACGTTAATCCACTCGCCGAGAAAACTGTTGCGATCCGGACAGACGATGCGCAAAGTTATGCCTTGACGTAAGGAGACAATGCAATGATCGGGCCTTACCGGGGATTGCTCGCAGGGCCCGGGGTCAAGGGGTTCGTGCTGGCGGGGTTCATCGGACGGTGGCCGATGTCCATGCTCGGCATCGGCGTGGTGCTGCTGGTCGAGGGCCTCACGGAGTCGTTCGCTGTGGCCGGCGCCGTGTCCGCGGTGTGCAGCCTCGCCTTCGCCGTCGCCGCCCCGCTGTCCGGGCGGCTGGCCGACCGCTTCGGCCAGAACCTGATCATCATCCCGTTCGCCGTGGTCAACGCGCTCGCGGTGGTCGCGCTCATGCTCAGCGCCGGGCTCGGCCTGCCCGCGTGGACGCTGTACGCCGCCGCCCTGCTGACCGGCACCACGTCGCTGTCGCTCGGGTCGATGGTCCGGGCCCGCTGGAGCCACCTGCACGCCGGATCGGCCAAGCTGCACACCGCCTTCGCCTTCGAGTCCGTCGCCGACGAGGTGATCTTCGTCACCGGGCCGGCGCTGGTCACCGTGCTGGCCACGGCCGTGAACCCGTACGCCGGCCTGGCCGTGGCGATGGTGGCCATGTTCACCGGCTCGATCGCGCTGGCGCTGCAGCGGCGCACGCAGCCGCCGGTGCGGCCCGCCCGCTCGGCCGGCGGCGGCGGCGGTGGCGGCGGTGGCACCCCGATCCTCATCCCCGGCGTCGCCCTGCTGTCGTGCGTCTACCTGAACCTCGGCGCGGTCTTCGGCTCGGTCGACCTGATCACGGTGGCGTTCGCCGCCGAGCACGGGGTCAAGGGCGCCTCCGGGTTCCTGCTGGCCGCGTTCGCGGGCGGGTCGCTGGTGTCGGGGCTCTGGTTCGGCTCGCGCAACTGGCGGATCTCGCTGCGCGGCCGGTTCGTCCGCACGCTCGGCCTGTTCCTCGTCGGCCTGCTGCCGATCGTGTTCATCGGGCAGGTGCCGGTCATGGCGGTCGCGCTCTTCGTCGCGGGGTTCGCCATCTCGCCGACCCTCATCACCGGCTTCTCCCTGACCGAGCGGCTGGTGCCGCCGTCGCTGCTCACCGAGGGCATGGCGTGGATCTCGACCTCGATCGGGCTCGGCGTGGCGATCGGCGCGTGGGCGGGCGGCAGGCTCACCGAGATGTTCGGCGCGTCCAGCGCCTACGGGTTCTCGCTGGCGTGCGCGGCGCTCGCGGTCGTCGTGGGCGTCGGAGGTTCGGGTTTGCTGAGACTTCCGGAGGCGCCTTCACCGGTGCGGACCTGATCCGCTACCGTCGGGACATCCCTCGCATCACCCTTCACATTGGAAACAACAGTTATGTCCCGACATTTGACTTCACTTCTGGCCATTGCGGCAGTTGCGGTGATGGCGGCGCCCGCGCCGGCGGTCGCCGCCCCCAAGGAGAAGAAGGTCGACTGCTCGCAGGTGAAGTGCGTGGCGCTCACCTTCGACGACGGGCCGGGCCAGTACGCGGGCACCCTGCTGGACACCCTGAAGAAGTACGACGCCAAGGCCACGTTCTTCCTCCAGGGCCAGTACGTGAAGAGCCGCCCCTCCTACGTCAAGCGGATGGTGAAGGAGGGGCACGCGATCGGCAACCACGGCTACTCCCACCCCGACTTCACCAAGTCGACCGAGGCCGCGATCCGCAGCGAGATCAAGAAGACCAACGACGAGATCAAGAAGGCGGCCGGGGTCGAGCCCAAGCTGCTGCGTCCCCCGTACGGGCTGTCGGACCTCACGGTCCAGGACATCGCGGCCGAGTTCGGCATGCCGATCATCCTGTGGACCGGCGGCTCGCGCGACTGGGAGTCGAGGAACGAAGAGAAGATCAAGAAGCAGACCCTGTCGGTCGCCAAGGGCAACAGCATCGTCCTCATGCACGACTGGGTGAAGCAGACGGTGGACTCGATGCCCTCGATCATCAAGACGCTGCAGCGCAGCGGCTACCACCTGGTCACCGTCGACGACGTCATCAAGGGCGAGAACCTCAAGGCCGGCGACGTCTTCCCGCTACCTGAAGGCTGGGAACAGTGAGTATTGTTCACGTTTAACGTGACCATGCTCCAGCCAGGGAGAGCCCCCTCATGGCGTTCACCAACTGGGCGGGCAACCAGACCTGCTCGCCCGCCGAGGTGCGCACCCCCGCCTCCGCCGAGGACGTGGCGCGCGCCGTCCGGGACGCGGCGGCGGGCGGGCGGCGGCTGCGCATGGCCGGCACGGGCCACTCCTTCACCGGGGTGGCCCTGACCGACGGGATCCTGCTGCGCCCCGAAGGGCTCACCGGGGTCCGCTCCTGGGCCGGGGACCAGGTCACCGTGCTGGCCGGCACCCCGCTCAAGACGCTGAACGCGCTGCTCGCCGAGCGCGGCCTGGCCCTGGCCAACATGGGCGACATCACCGAGCAGACCGTCGCGGGCGCCATCCAGACGGGCACGCACGGCACCGGCCGCGACGCCGGCGGCCTGGCCGACCAGGTGACCGGCCTGGAACTGGTGACGGCCGACGGCTCGACGGTCACCGCCTCACCCGGCGAGGACCTGTTCGACGCCGCCCGGGTCGGGCTGGGCGCGCTCGGCGTGCTCACGGCGGTCACCTTCCGGGTGGAGCCGGCGTTCCTGCTGCACCACCGGCGCCGGCGGATGCCGCTCAGCCGCATCCTCGACTCGCTCGACGCCCTGACCGGCGAGCACGAGCACCTGGACTTCTTCTGGCTGCCGCACACCGACGCGTGCCTGGTCAAGACCAACAACCGGCATCCGGGGCCGGCCGCGCCGCCGAGCGCGTTCCGGCACTGGCTGGACGCCGTGTTCCTGGAGAACACCGTCTTCGGCGCCGCCTGCGCGGTCGGCGCGCGCCTGCCGGGCCTGATCCCCCGGATCAACGCCGTCAGCGCCGCCGCCCTGGGCGACTCCGAGTCCGTCGACGCCTCGTACAAGGTCTTCACCGCGCGGCGGGACGTGCGGTTCCTGGAGACCGAGTACGCGATCCCGCGCGAGCGGCTGGGGCAGGCGCTGCGCGAGACGCGTGACCTGGTCGACCGGATGGGCTGGAAGATCACCTTCCCGGTCGAGGTACGGGTGACGCCGCCGAGCGACGCCTGGCTGTCGACCGCGTACGGCAGACCGACCGCGTACGTGGCCTGCCACGTCTACCGGCGGACCCCTAACCCGGCGTACTTCCAGGGCGTCGAGGAGATCATGACCAGGCTGGGCGGCCGCCCGCACTGGGGCAAGCTACACACCAGGGACGCCGCGTACCTCTCGGGCGTGTATCCGCGTTTCGCCGATTTCACCGCCCTGCGCGACCGGCTGGACCCGGACCGCCTCTTCGGCAACGACTACCTGGACCGGGTGCTCGGTCCCTGACGCCGAGGGCCCGGCAGGTCTGCCCCGGGTAAAGAACCGTCGCCCGAACAGGCGGGAGCGCGTGTCGCGCCCCCGCACGAGCGGCGCGCGGGGCAGCCTGGTCCATCGTGCCCCGACGTTCCGGCCCGGCCGCCGCGCACGTGCCCGCGGCCCCGATCACCTGCGCCGCCACTTGCGCCGCCTGCGCTGCCGCCTGCGCTGCCGTCTGTGCTGCCACTCGTGCCGCCGGCGCCGTGACCACCACGCCGCTTCGCCGCGCCGTCCGGCCCGCCGCGGCCGAGGAGAGCGGGCCGCGCGCCCGCCTTCTGGCGCCGGGCCGCCGTCCGATGCGCCACAATCCGACGAGGACGCCCAACCTCCTCCTGCGCACGGGCGGTCTCTGAAAGGATGGAATCCTCAAATGTGACCGGCGTCACATCGCCCCGGAGCTATCCCGGCAAGGCGATGTTCGGACATGCCGGGTACGGTGCTGGCAGGCAACCGGCACACGCGAGAGACTCAAGGGTCCGGGGGAAGAATGGCGACGCTGACGAAGGGACTCGCATGCAGGAGCTCCGACTCGTCGCGGTGAGTGAGGACGGCACCTATCTCGTGCTGGCTACAGCCGGGCGGGGCACGCGCTTCACTCTTCCTGTGGACGACCGGCTCCGTGCTGCCGTCCGTGGCAACTTCTCCCGTCTCGGTCAGTACGAGATCGAAGTGGAGAGCCCGTTGCGCCCCAAGGAGATCCAGGCCCGCATCCGTGCCGGGGAGACAGCGGAAGAGATCGCCGCCACGGCCGGCATCCCGGTCGAGCGGGTCCGCTGGTTCGAGGGGCCGGTGCTCCAGGAGCGTGAGTACGTCGCCCAGCAGGCGCAGCGCGTCACGGTCCGCATGCCCGGCGAGACCGCGACCGGCCCGACGCTGGGCGAGCTGGTGGCCGAGCGGCTGACCCGGCGCGGCGTGCCCACCGACGAGATCGACTGGGACTCCGCCAAGCGCGACGACGGCCTGTGGCGGGTCAAGCTCGGCTACGTGTGGAACGGTCACACGCGCCACGCCGAATGGCTCTTCGACCCCCGCCGCCGCCACGTGACCCCGCACGACGACGAGGCCCACCGCCTGTCGTCGGCCGACTTCGACCCCGATCCCGTGGTGGAGGACACCACGGTGACCCCGTTCGCGCCCCGGGTGGCCAAGCTGCAGCCGGTGCCGCCGCTGGCGTCCGACCCGCTGCCGTTCCCGTCCGTGATCAGGCAGGAGTCCGGGCCCGAGAAGCCGGCGGTCGGCTACGACCCGCGGACCCGCGAGGTGCCCGCCGACCTGCCGCCGTCCGCCTACGACCCCGACCCGGCGCCGCCCGCCCGCGACGACGCCCGCCGCGGCCCTTCCCCCTGGCTGCCGGACGTGGGCCCGTCGCGGCCCCAGCCCTTCTACGCGCCCGCCGACGACCGGGTCACCCGTGACCGCTCGTCCGCCCCCGGCCACCGGGTCGCCGACGACCGCTCCTTCACACCACAGCCGGACCACGGACGCCCCCACCCGCACCCCGGCCGTCCCACAGCACCCGATCCCGGCCACGCAGGCCCGACCGGCACGCACCCCGCGTCCCATCCGGGGTCCGCGTCCCGTCCAGAGCCCACATCCCGTCCGGAGCCTGCGGACGACCGGCCGGCCCAGCGGGCGTTCACCGACGCCGCTCCCACCGTTGCGGAGCCGTCGTCGGCCACCACCCATCGCGAGAGCACCGCCCCGGCGTCCGCGCAGACCTCGGCACCGCCGTCTCCGACCGCCGCGCCGTCTCCGGAAACCGCCGCGCCGTCTTCGGAGGCCGTCGCGTCCACCACCGAGGCGCCCGCCGCCCACGCGTCGGGCCCCTCCCCCACCGCCACGACACCGGCTCCCGGGCCTGCCAGGACCCACGCCCCGTCCGCCACGGACAGCGCCGCCGAGACCCACGCCCCGTCCGCCGCGAACGCCGCCGCCGAGACCTCCGCCCCGGACACCAGGAGCGGTATCCCTGCGGAGGACGCCGGGACCGGCGCGGCGGTCGACCGGCGACCGGAGACGCCCGCAGCGCAGACCTCGGCCGAACGGCCCGGAGCGGCATCCCCGCAGTCCGCGTCGCCCACAGCCCAACCTGCGGCGACATCCGGCACCACGACGCCCACCGGCGACGGCGCACCCGGCACGCGCGCCGGCTCGGCGGACGAGCCTGCGGCAGCGGCCGCACAGCCGAAGACGCCATCCGACCAGACGGCTCCAGGCGCCCAGACCGAAGCCTCACCCACGCGGACGGCACCAGCCGCGCAGACAGGACCGGCTGTGCAGACCGCGACGCCGCCTGCACAGCCGACACCGGCCGGGCAGACCGCGACGCCTGCACAGCCGACACCGGCCGCGCGACCCGAGACTCCGCCGCCGACCACCTCGGCCGAGCAGGCCGAAACCTCGCCCGCGCGGCCCGAGGCACCCGCCGCCCAGCCTGTTGCCGCGGAAGCGGCGACCGCGACCGCCGAGAACGCGGCGACCGAAGCCGCCGACACGGGCGGAGCCACCGAAGCCGCCAGCACGGACGGGGCGACTGGAACTGCCGACACGGACGGGGTGACTGGCAAGCCGGCGGCCACCGCAGAAGGGCTGACCGCTGATCCGGCGGACACGGCCACCGATGCCGCGGGCGCGACCGCCAAGGCTGGAGACACGGGCGCCGCCCCTGCGGACACCCCTGCCACGGCAGGGAACGCGACCACCGCCACGGCCAAGGCCCAGGCCGAGGACGTGACCACCGGCACTGCCAAGGCCGAAGATGCGACCACCGTCGCTGCCAGCGCCAAGGCCGGGGACGCGACCGCCGACTCTCCGCACACCCATGCCGAGGCTGGAGACGCGCCTGCCGTCACCGCCGAGGCTGAAGCCTCGACAGGCGACGCGGACGCCACCGGTGACACCGCGGCCGGTGAAGCCTCCGCTGCGGCGGCGGCTGCCGGTGGCGAGGCCGGGGAGTCTCCGGCTGAGGCCGCCGCCCGTGAGCCGGAGGACTCCAAGGCCGACGCGCCGAACCGGGAGCGGGCCGCCGACGCGCCGGCTGCCGGCGGGGCGGCGGTCGCCGACGCTCCCGCCGTACGTGAGGAGCCGGAAAGCGAGGCCGCCCCCGTACGGGCCGGAGCGCCCGCGAAGAAGGCGGCCGGGCCGGAACCGGCGGGTGGCGGACGCAAGCCGCAGCCCAAGGGCGGCAAGGCGGTGCCCGCCGCCCGGACGAGCAAGGACGACCAGGTCAAGCAGGAGCCTCCGGCCAAGGAGGAGCCGCCCGCGCCGACACCCGCGCCCAAGCCGACCCCGGCTAGGCAGGCGCGCAAGGGTTCGCGTGGCCGCCGCGCCTCCGTGCCGACGTGGGACGAGATCATGTTCGGCGCCCGCCGCCAGGACTGACGCCCGCGAGCGCTTTCCGCCACAGCCCATGGCCGACCGGCCCGGAGATGCCGGACCTGCGGGAAGCGCTCGACCACGCCACGCACGGCCGCCCGTCACGCCCCCGCCGGCCTGAAGCATCGAACCGGGAGTTCAACAGCTCGAAGTACAGGAGCCGGGAGCCCCGGAGGTTCGGTCAGCCGGGGGTGGGCGGGCGCGGGGTGCCGGTGGGCGGGGCGTTGAGGAAAGGGGCCAGCCATTCGGGTGTCACCTCGGCGGGAAAATTCCTGGCCTGGGCCTCCGAGACGTCGATGGCCGAGTAGCCGCCCTTGCCGGCGCCGGCCCCCACGGTCAGGGTGAGGACGCCCGCCCGCCGCTGGAACCATGTCTGGCGAAGCCGCCAGCCCACCACGGCGCGCCGTTCCACGACCGCCATGGACCGTCTGAGGGAGCCGGAGCGTACCGCCACCCGCTCGCCGTCGTAGCCGTGGCCGAGCGAGCGGTACCGGTCGAGCCCGAGGGGAACCCCGAGAGCGGCCAGGATCAGGGCCGCCACGAGCAGCACCGACCACGCGGCCGACCCGGTCAGCAGGAGCAGCAGTCCGGCCGCCGCGGCCGGGATCAGCCACGGGAAGACGGCTCTGAACAGGCGGCGGTTGCGGGCGATCGGCGGGTGAGGGCGCAGGCTGGACCGGTAGGGGCCGATGGCCTCGCCGGTGACCGTGGTGGCGTCGGCGCGCGGGACGACCGGCAGGAGCTGGCCGCGGGTCTCGGAGTCGCCGAGGCCGGTGACGATGGCCCAGGCGCGGACGACGCCGACCCAGCGTTCGGCGAGCCCGTCGACGATCTCGTAGCCGCGCACCCGCCGCGACTCCAGCGACACGCTGCGCCGGTTGATCAGCCCCCGCTCGGCCACGAGGTAGCCGTCGCGCCGCTTGAGCCGGAAGTCCCAGTTGAAGACCGCGTACATGACGCCGCCCGCGAACGGCATCGCGGCCACCAGCAGCACCACGGCCGCCACCAGCAGCGACGGGCGCGCCCACAGCCACTCGCCGACGTTCCAGGCGGCGTCCTGGCCGAAGCCGAGATCGTCGCCCCACTGGAAGGCCAGGCCGATGGCGCCGCCGGCGAGCGCGAACGGGGTCAGCAGGTACGCGCCCGACAGCGGCCCGTACAGCAGCCACCTGCGGGGGACGGCGAAGATGACGCGCTCGGCGGGTCCGGCGTCGGCGGCGCTCTCCACGGCGGGCCCGGCGTCGGACGCGGGGGCGGTGCCGGCGCGGCGCAGCAGGAGGGGTTTGAGCCGTTCGGCCTCCTGGACGGTGACGCCGTCGAGGGTGGCCTCGCCGTCGCCGCCGGTCGCGCCCGTGTCGATCTTCAGGACGGACAGGCCGAGGAGGCGGTGCATGGGCGGGGTGGACACGTCGACGCCGCGTACCCGCTCCAGCGGGATGGTGCGGATCGAGCGGCTGATGAGCGAGCGTTTGATCTCCACCCGGTCGCCCACGATCTCGTACGTGAACGTCGCCCACCGGATGACGGCGACCACCACGGTCCCGACCAGTCCGAACGCCGCCCACAGGTAGGACCGGGACGAGAAGCCGCCCACCACGAGCACGCCGACCAGCGGCACCAGCAGCGAAGGCAGCATCCGCACGGGGTCGATCAGCAGCACCTTCGGGCTCAGCCGCAGCGGTGCCGGAAACGGCCCCGGCGGAACGCCCCCGTACGGACCGGAGGGGACGCCCTCCTGCGGACCGGGACGGGCGCCTTCGCGCGGACCGGGCGGGGCGCCGTCGTCCGCGCGTTCCGGTGAGCCGCTCGCGCCGCCGGACGGCGGGACCGCGGGTCCGGACGGCGGGGTCGGAGGCTGGTCGGCGGGGTCGGTCATGTGGCGTCGTCCCTGAGCTGCTCGGCCCGGTGCGCCAGCGCCTCCGCCAGCTCCGCCGCCACCCGGAAGTCCAGCCCTTTGATCGTCGACGACCCGGCGTGGGAGGCGGTGCGGATCTCCAGCGTCGCCAGCCCCAGCATCCGTTCGAGCCATCCCTGCCCCTTGTCGACGGTCTGGATGCGACTGACCGGCACGAACACCCATTCTCTGGTCAGGAATCCCTGCCGCGCGTAGACGACGTCGCCGGACAGCTCCCACCGGTGCACCGCGTACCGCACGAACGGCTCGGCCACCAGGAACGGCGTTGTCAGCAGCGCCACCGTGACCGGCAGCAGCCACGGCCGCGCGGCGAACCACTCAGGCACCCACGCCCACCCGCTGCCGCCGACCCACCCGCCGGCCAGCACCGACCCGCCGACGAGCAGCACGAACCCGAACAGCGCCTCCAGCAGCCAGAGCCCGCGGGCCCGGGGCGAGACGCGGTTGGCGGGGTCACGCAAGGGACCTGATGACGTCACAGGACCAGCTTAGGGCTCGCGTCATGTCAGCGATCTGTCAGCTCTGTCCGGATCGGCGTCGTGAGGATGTCAGTGCCCTCCGGCAGAGTGGTGCCCATGACAGGGAACCACTATGCGATCGAGGCTCAGGGCCTGGTCAAACGTTATGGGGAGACCAGAGCGCTCGACGGAGTCGACCTGGCCGTGCCGCCGGGCAGACTGCTGGGCGTGCTGGGCCCCAACGGGGCGGGCAAGACCACGGCGGTGCGCATCCTGGCGACGTTGCTGACGCCTGACGCGGGCCGGGCGTCGGTGCTCGGGTTCGACGTGACGAGCCAGGCGCATCAGGTGCGCTCGCTGATCGGGCTGACGGGCCAGTACGCGGCGGTCGACGAGATGCTGACCGGTGTCGAGAACCTCTTGATGATCGGCCGGCTCCTGGGCCTGTCCAGGAGTGACGCGCGGCGTCGGGCGGCGGCGCTGCTGGAGAGGTTCCATCTGACCGACGCGGGCGGCCGGGCCGCGAAGACCTACTCCGGAGGCATGCGCAGGCGGCTGGACCTGGCGGCGAGCCTCGTCGGCAGCCCGCAGGTGCTGTTCCTGGACGAGCCGACGACCGGCCTCGACCCGCGCAGCCGCACCGAGCTGTGGGGGGTGGTGCGGGGGCTGATGGCCGACGGCGTGACCGTGCTGCTGACCACTCAGTACCTCGAGGAGGCCGACCAGCTGGCCGACGACATCGTGGTGTTCGACCATGGCAAGGTGATCGCCTCGGGCACCTCCGACCAGCTCAAGGCCACCACGGGGGCGCAGGTGCTGGAGGTGCGGCCGGCCGCCGACCACCAGTTGCCGACGGTGTCCGCGGTGGTCGGGGAGATCGTGGGCGACCCTCCGGAGGTGTCGGGAGGGCGGGTCACGGCCGCCGTGCGCGACCCCGCCGTGGTGCCGGCGATCGTCCGCCGCCTCGACGACCTGGGGATCATCGCCTCCGAGCTGACGCTGCGCAAGTCCAGTCTCGACGAGGTCTTCCTGGCCCTGACCGGGCACCGCGCGGAGGAGCGCGAGACCGGCGACGAGAAGGCTGACGACCTGGAGGTCTACGCGTGACCGCGATGACGTTGCCGGCGCCGCCCAGGCGGGTGAGCGCGGGCGCCACGGTGAGCCAGACGCTGACGCTGGCCTGGCGGAGCCTGGTGCAGATCAAGCACAATCCGTGGGAGCTGCTGGACCTGAGCATCCAGCCCATCATGTTCCTGCTGTTGTTCACCTACGTGTTCGGCGGCGCGATCTCCGGGTCGACGGGCGACTACCTGCAGTTCGCGCTGCCCGGCCTGCTGGTGCAGAACGCCCTGTTCTACACCCTGTCCACGGCCATCGGCCTCAACACCGACATCTCCAAGGGCGTCTTCGACCGGCTGCGCAGCCTGCCGATCGCCCGCTCCGCGCCGCTGGCCGGCCGGATCATCGCCGACACGTTCAAGCAGGTGTGGGCGTTCGCGCTGCTGGTCGGGTTCGGCATGGTGCTGGGCTTCCGGGTGACCACCGGGGTGGCCGGGTTGCTGGGGGCGCTGGCGCTGCTCGTGGTGGTGGCGCTGGCCATGTCATGGATGTCGGTGCTGATCGGGCTGAAGGCGTCCAACCCGGAGAAGGTGCAGATGTTCTCCTTCTCGGTGATGATGCCGCTGACCTTCACGAGCAGCGCGCTGGTCGATCCCGCCACGTTCCCCGGCTGGCTGGCGACCTGGGCCAAGGTCAACCCGGTGACGCATCTGTCCGACGCGATCCGCGGCCTGCTGATCGGCGGCTCGGTGGCCGGGCCCGCGCTGATCTCGCTGCTGTGGGCGGCGGGGTTCATGGTGGTGTTCGCGCCGCTGGCGATCAGGGTCTTCCGCCGCCACGTGTGAATGGAGTCATTCACACGCGCAGGCCGAGTCCGACGATCTCGTCCTGGCTCATCAGGCGGCCGCGTTCGCGGTGGCGGGCGAACTCCCGCTCCCCGAGCGCGGCCACGGCGGCGGCGGTGATCCGCACATGGTCGTGGTCCACGACCATGTGCGAGCCTTTGATCGTCTCGGCGCCGCCGAGCAGCGCCGCCGCGTCCTCGGGCCGCCCCGCCGCCATCGCCACGGCGGCGCAGGAGATCACGACGATGCCGGTGAGCTGTGCGTCGTGCCCCTCACCGGCCTGCTCCAGCGCGAGCGCGAGCAGGCGCCGCGCCCGCGGCAGGTCGCCGTCGCGCACGGCGATCAGGGCGATGGAGGTGTTGATCGCCGACACCATCTGGATCGGCACTCCCGGGACCCGGTCCATGAGCGCCCGCGCCCGGGCGAAGTGCTCGCGCGCCCCTTCCAGGTCGCCGTCATGGCGGCGGAACTCCCCCCAGATGGCCGCCACGCCCGCCTCGGCGATCTCGTCGCCGCTGCCCCGTACCATCCGGGTGAGCTCGTGCAGCAGGCGCTCGGCCTCCTCGCGGCGGCCGAGCAGGTTCAGCCCGAGCACCACCTGGGCCCGCATGTAGGCGGTGTCCTCCACGCTGCCGAGCTCGTCCACCAGTTCCAGCGCGCCCTTCATGATCTCCACGCCGCGTTCGGACTCGCCGCGCAGGAAGTACACGTTGGACAGGGTCGAGCAGGCGTTGGCCATCCCCCACCGGTCGCCGACGACGCGGTAGGCGTCGAGCGCGGCCCGCGACTCGCGCTCGGAGTCCTCGAGCCGCCCGGTCGCGTAGTGGACGAGCCCGCGCAGCAGCCGCCCGGTGGCCACCACCCACGGGTCGGCGTGGCGGTCCATCTCCCACACGAGCGCCTCGTCCTTGGGCCGGCCGCTCCCGTAGAGCACGAACAGCGGCCCGGCCAGCGCCATCAGCGGGTGCGACGGGGCCTCGCCGCCCAGGCGCCGTGTCTCCTCCAGCGCGTGCCTGCCCTCCTCCCAGGTCAGCAGGGTGCCGACGCCGTTGAGTACATACACGACCAGGGCGACGGCTCTGGCCTCGCCGCCGGCGTCCGGTCCCGCGGCGGCCAGCGCCTCGCGGGCGCGCGCGGCGGCCTCGGCCCGGTGCCCGCGCAGCCACCAGTACCAGCCCAGCGCGCCGACCAGGCGCAGTCCCAGCTCGGCGTCGCCGCCGCCGACGGCCCAGCGCAACGCGGCGGCGAGGTTCTCGTGCTCGGCGGTGAGCTCGGCCAGCCGGTCGAGCTGCTCCCCGGTGCGCAGCCCCGGTTCGGCCGCCTCGGCCAGGCGGGTGAACCGGTGGGCGTGGGCCCGCCGCACCGCGTCGAGCTCGCCCGACTCGGCCAGGCGTTCGGCGGCGTAGGCGCGGATGGTCTCCAGCATCCGGTATCGGCCGCCGTCGAACACCACGAACGACTTGTCGACCAGCCGTGCCAGCGGGTCCAGCACGTCCCCGTACAGGTGCTCGATCGTGGCGAGCGTCGCGCCGCCCGCGAACACCGAGAGGCGGCGGCCGAGCGTCCGCTCCTGTTCGTCCAGCAGGTTCCAGCTCCATTCGACCACGGCGCGGAGTGTCTGGTGGCGCGGCTGCGCGGTGCGGCTGCCGCTGCTGAGCAGCCGGAACCTGTCGCCGAGCCGGGCGGCGATCTCCTGCGCGGTCAGCGACCGCAGCCGGGCCGCGGCCAGTTCGATGGCGAGCGGCATGCCGTCGAGCGCCCGGCAGATGGCGGCGACGGCTCCGGCGTCGGCGCCCACCCGGTAGCCGGGGCGCACGCCGGCGGCCCGGTCGGCGAACAGCCTGACGGCCGGGTAGGCGGCGGCCTGGCCCGGGGTGGCGTCCGCGGGCGGCAGGCCGAGCGGGGGCAGTGCCCAGGTGACCTCGCCGGTGATTCCGAGCGGCTCACGGCTGGTGGCCAGGACGCGAACCCCCGGACAGTCGGCGAGCAGCCGGTCGGCGACCCGGGCCGCCTGCTCGACCACGTGCTCGCAGTTGTCGAGGACGACGAGCGGCCGCCGGTCGCGCAGCGCCGCCGTCAGCCGGTCGAGTGGTTCCCTCGGTACGGGGGCGCCGCCCATGGGGGCCAGCACCGCGTCGCGTATCTCCAGCGCGCTGACCAGGCTCCGCACGACCCCGGCGGCGTCCTGGGCGGCGGCCAGCTCCACGATCCACACCCCGTCGGGAGTGTCGGGCTCCACGGCCTCGGCGACCTCCAGGGCCAGCCGGGTCTTGCCCGCGCCGCCGGGGCCGACGAGGGTGACCAGGCGGTTGCCCGCCAGCAGGTGGGCGGTGTGGCGCAGGTCCTCCTCCCTGCCGACGAAGCTGGTCAGTCTGGCCCGCAGGTTCCCCCTCCGGCTCGCCGCCCCCGGGGGACGGTCCGCGCCGGCCGGCGCGGCCGCCTCTCCGGGAGCCGCCGGCGGGGCGTCCGGGTACGCCGCGGGGCTCGATCCCCGGTGGCCGGGGACGGCGCGCAGGATGGTGAGGTGGAGTTCGGCCAGGCCGGGGGACGGTTCGGCGCCCAGCTCGTCGCGGAACGTCCGCCGGGCGGACTCGTACGCCGCCAGCGCCTCGACCCGCCGGCCCGACTCGTACAGGACCCGCATGCGCAAGCCGTGCAGGCGCTCGCGCAGCGGATGGGCGGCGAGCAGCCCCGACAGCTCCTCCAGCAGGCCGGAGTGCCGGCCGAGCCGCAGCTCGGCCTCGACGCGGTCCTCCGCCACCGCCAGCCTGCGGCTTTCCAGCCGGGCCGCGTCGGCGGCGATCAGGTCGCCGGGCAGCCCCGCCAGCGCGGGCCCGCGCCACAGCGCCAGCGCCTCATGCAGTGCCTGCGCCGCCGCGCGCGGGTCGCCGGCCGCCAGCGCGGCCTGGCCGCGGTCGGCCAGGGAGACGAAGCGGCGCGCGTCCACCCGGTCCGGCTCCACCGCGAGCCGGTAGCCGGCGGGCTCGGCGACGACGAGCCGGCTCGCCGAGTTTTTTCCGAGCGCGGCCCGCAGCCGGGAGATGAGCGCCTGCAACGCGTTGCCCACCCCGGACGGCACCCGGTCGTCCCAAATCCCGGAGATCAGCCGGTCCACCGGCACGGTGCGACCGGCGTCGAGAACCAGCAGGCCGAGCAGGGTCCGCAGGCGCTGTCCCGCGATCTCCACAGGCTCGCCGTCTCGCCGCGCCTCCAGCGGTCCGAGTATGGCGAAACTCACGTCCGTGTCCGCCCCCGCCCGGTCCATGGCAACGATTCTGGCGGATATCCCGGGCTTTACCGTTGACGGACCCTCTCGAAACGGTCGGTCCATGGCCGCAACGCGCGTAGCATCGTGCGACATGGGGTTGTGTAACGGAACGAGGCGCGTGCGACGTGCCGCCGTCCTTGTGACGGCGGTGGCGTCCGCGCTCGTCGTGTCCGGATGCGGCGCCATCATCGGCACGTCGGAGGCGCAGGAGATCGCCCGGATCAACGTCTCCAGCCCGGATCTGCGCGAGGGCAGGCCGCTGCCGCGGCAGTTCTCGTGTCTGGGTGACCAGGGCAGTCCGCCGCTGCGCTGGTCGAGCCGGCCTCTGGAGGAGGCGGAGACGGTGGCGATCGTCGCCGACTCCAACTCCGCCGAGTCGTCCGGCGTCTACTGGGTGCTCTACAACATCCCTGCCTCCATGACCGAGCTGGGCCCCAACGCCTCCGAGAGCCCTCCCGAGGGTTCCGGGCAGGCCAAGGTGACCAGCGGCAAGGCGGGCTACGAGCCTCCCTGCGCGCCCAAGGGCACCTACCGCTTCAGCGTCTACACGCTGAAGGGGGAGGTCGAGGTGCAGGAGGACGCCTCTCTCTCCACGGTGCTGCGAAGCATCGCGGATCTCACCATCGCCCGCGGCCGGCTGACGGCGGTGAACATCGAGTGAGCGGGACGGCACGGAACGTAGTTCTGGTTACCAATTCTTCACTTAGGGTGTGACAACGCTCGTCGTGGTCCGACAGAATCAGATCCAATTGTTAGGTGCTGGTGATCAAAGGGGACAGGTCGCGTCGATGGCCGCGCGATCTCACCGGTGCCGAAGGCAGGCCATGGCTTTGAGGGTGGTGCAATGACTGCGGTCGTAGTGAGCTTGGTCGCTGTTGTGCTCCTCGTGCTTGTCGTGGTGGCACTGGGCATGCGTTCGATGAACCGCCGGGAGAGCTCGCTTCCTCCCGAACGGCTGAAGGAGATGGCCGAGAAGGAGGAGCGGACGAAGACCCGCTCGACGGACGAGTTCGCCGCCCACGAGCCGAAGATGACCAAGTTCAGCCCTGACTTCAGCCCGATCGACGAGCCGAAGCCCAGGCCGGTCCGCACCGGCCAGCGCGGCAAACGGGGCGTCGACGACTGGGGCAACCCGCGCTCGGACGACGACGACGAGGAGTTCTGGGCCAGCATCCGCAGCGACGCGGAGGAGGGCGGGTTCGGCGCCGGAGGCACGGTCGCGGCCCGCAAGGCGGCGTCCCGGCCGGTCGAGCGCGAACCGGCCGCCGCGGATCGTCCCGCCGACGCCGGGCGCTCCGCCCAGCGTCCCGCCCCGCGCCGTCCCCGGCCCGCCCCCGTCGACCCCGACGCGACCACCGTGCAGGCCCCGCTGCCCCAGCGGCCGGCGAAGGCGCCGAGCCCCGCTCCCGCGGCCGCCTCCAGCGGCCTGGCCGACCTGGTGGAGCCGGTGCGGCAGCGTCCCGCCCCGTCCGCCTCCGACCTGGCCGACCAGCGCACGGTCACGTTCGCGGCGCCGACGTCCGACGTGATGAGCATCCTCGGCGCGGGCGCCCAGCCGGTGCCCTCCTCGCGCCCCGACCCGCTGCGGACCACCGGCTCCTTCCCCGCCCAGGGCGCGTCCCAGCAGCCCTCCGGAGGCTCCTATCCGGTCACGCCCGCCGGGGTCGATCCCGCCTCCAGCGGCTCCTTCCCCGCCGTGCCCGCCGCCCCGATCAGCGGCGCGCCGACGAGCGACCCGTTCCCCGCCTACAACGGGGGCGCCACCTACAACGGGGGCGCCGCCTCCACCGGCCGCCAGAGCGGCTCCTGGCCCGCCCAGCCGGCCGCGACCGCGTCCGGGGGCTGGCCCGCCGCCTCCCCCGACATCCTCGACGACCCGGCGCCCGCCTCCCAGAGCGGCTCGTGGCCGGGCTTCCAGGAGCAGCAGCCGTACCGTTCCTCCTACGAGGTGAGCGCGGGCTGGGCGGTGGCCGACGACTCCGACCCGCTGGGCGGCCCCTCCCCCGCGAGCGCCCCGGCCGCGTCCGCCAGGCCCGTCCCGGCGTACGACGACGTGCTGTCCGCGCCCCTGCCGACGCCTCTGGCCGCTCCCGCGCCGCAGACGATGGCGTACGAGACCGGCGACTTCACCAGCCCGGCCGCCTCTCAGCCGGCCTGGCCGGCACCCCCGGCCGGCACCGGCTACGGCGTGGCCGACGGCCGCAACGGCAACCGGCGCACCACTCCCGAGCAGGAGTTCCCCGACTACTACCGCTGACCGGCGGTGTTCACCGGGGCAGGAATCCGTAAAGCCGTACGCGGGAGCCTCCTTAGGAGGCTCCTCCCGCTAGGGTTCTGCGCATGGCCCGCCTCACGAAGAGTAGTTTTTCGACCACGCTCCGTCATGACGTGCCCGCCTCGATCGTGGTATTCCTCGTCGCGGTCCCCCTCTCTCTGGGCATCGCGATGGCGTCGGGCGCCCCGCTGGCCGCGGGACTGATAGCGGCCGTGGTGGGCGGCGTGGTCGCGGGGGCGCTGGGCGGCTCGGCCGTCCAGGTGAGCGGCCCGGCGGCCGGCCTGTCGCTGGTGGTGGCCGATCTGGTGCAGACCTACGGCTGGCGGGCCACCTGCATGATCACCTTGCTGGCGGGGGCGGTGCAGCTCCTGCTCGGGGTGTTCCGGGCGGCCAGGGCGGCGCTGGCGGTCTCCCCCGCGGTGATCCACGGCATGCTGGCCGGGGTGGGCGTGGTGATCGCGCTGTCGCAGCTGCACGTGGTGCTCGGCGGCAGCCCGCAGCGTTCGGCGCTGGCCAACCTGGTCGAGCTGCCCGGCCAGCTCGCGGAGCTGCACGGCCACAAGATCGCGGTGGGGCTGCTGACGATCGGGGTGCTCGCGGTCTGGGTGCGGCTGCCCCAGCGGGTCAGGACGGTGCCGGCGCCGCTGGCCGCGCTGATGGCCGCCGCGCTCACCGCGTGGGTCTTCGGCTGGGACGTCACCCGCGTCGACCTGGCCGGCGCGTTCACCGAGTGGACGTTGCCGGCGCTGCCGCAGGGCGACGGGCATCTGATCGTGGCGGCGGTGCTGCTGGTGGCGCTGCTGGCCGGGGTGGAGTCGCTGCTGTGCTCGGTGGCGGTCGACGGCATGCACACCGGGCCGCGCGCCGACCTGGACCAGGAGCTCACCGGGCAGGGCGTGGCCAACATGGTGACGGGGGCGCTGGGCGGCCTGCCGGTGGCGGGCGTGATCGTCCGCAGCACGACCAACGCGCGGGCGGGCGCCCGCAGCCGGGCCTCGACGATGCTGCACGGGGTGTGGGTGCTGGTGTTCGCGATCGGGTTCGGGTGGACGATCCAGCTGATCCCGATGGAGGCGCTGGCGGCGCTGCTGGTGTTCATCGGCGTGCAGATGGTGAACCTGGGCCATATCCGCAAGGTGCACGGTCACGGCGAGGTGCCGGTCTACGTCGTGACGATGGCGGCGGTGATCCTGCTGGGGCTGGCCGAGGGGGTGCTGGCCGGGCTGGCGCTGGCGGCGCTGATGGCGCTGCGCCGGCTGACGTGGGTGACGGTGCGGACGCGGCGCCGGCCCGACGGGCGTCACCACGCGACGATCTCCGGCTCGCTCACGTTCCTCGGGGTGCCCCGGCTGACGCAGGAGCTGCGCGCCATCCCCGACAGGGCGGCCGTGGACCTGGAGCTGAACATCGACTTCATGGACAACGCCGCCTTCGAGGCGATCCACGCCTGGCGGCTGGACCACGAGCGGCTCGGCGGCACGGTCGACATCGACGAGCTGCACGACGAGTGGTACGCGATGGCGGCCAGCGGGGTGCGCGTGTACCCGGCCAAGACCCCGTCGCACGGGCCCGACCGGTCGTGGCTGCCGTGGGCGCACCGCCGCCGCCGCGCCGCGCGCCGGCCGGCGCCGCACGGCCCGGCCGCCCAGGACGACTGCCTGCTCACCGAGGGCGCGCGGGAGTTCCACCGGCGTACGGCGCCGCTGGTGCGGCCCATCTTCACCGAGCTGGCGCGCGGGCAGCAGCCCACCCACCTGTTCATCACCTGCGCGGACTCGCGGATCGTGCCGAGCCTGATCACCGCGAGCGGCCCTGGTGACCTGTTCACCGTGCGCAACATCGGCAACCTGGTGCCGCGCCGCGACTGCGAGCCGCACGACGACTCGATGGGGGCCGCGATCGAGTACGCGACGCAGGTGCTGGGCGTGCACACGATCACGGT
This sequence comes from Nonomuraea sp. CA-218870, assembly GCF_050936535.1. Lineage (NCBI taxonomy): Bacteria > Bacillati > Actinomycetota > Actinomycetes > Streptosporangiales > Streptosporangiaceae > Nonomuraea > Nonomuraea sp. CA-218870. The sequence goes on from NZ_JBNJMN010000001.1 coordinate 5,872,981, forward strand.
GTGCGGCCACTCCGGCTGCGGCGCGATGGCGGGGCTGCTGAGCGGCGGGGTGATGGCGGGCGGCCTGCCGGCGATGCGGCGCTGGCTGCGCCACGGCAACCACAGCCTGGCCAGGTTCATCGAGACCGCGGGCGACCGGCTCGGCGACGACGCGCTCGACCTTTTGTGCCGGGTGAACGTGCAGCAGCAGCTGGACAACCTGCGCACCTACCGGAAGGTCGACGACCAGGTCCGCGCGGGCCGGCTGAAGCTGGTGGGGCTCTACTTCGACATCGGCGCGGCGAGGGTCCACGTGCTGCCGCCGGTGCCGTCTCAGCTCTCCGTGAATGCCTGAGCCGATCCGGGGCGGGGCGGCACGGTGATGGCCCACGGCCTCAGCCCGGGCAAGGCCGCCATCCTGGCCGCCTGGGACTCCCGTACCCGGTGACCCTCACCGGAGGCTCTGCGGCTCCCGTTCGCCGGGTTCGGCGACGCCGGCGCGGCGGCGTACGAGATAGCCGAAGACCAGCGTGGTGCCGAACATCAGCACCCCGTACACGGCGGGCGGCACCGCCATCGTCGAGTTGCCCAGCAGTGAGGGGCTCAGCGCGATCGTGATGGCCAGGGTGCTGTTGTGGATGCCGATCTCCATGCCGGACGCGATCGCCTGCCGCCGCTCCACCTTGAACAGCCGCGGCAGCCAGTAGCCCACGGCCAGGCTGATCGCGCTGAACAGCAGGGCCACCAGCCCGACGGCGGCGATGTAGCCGCCGAGCCGCTCCCGCTCCTGGATGATCGCCCCGACGATCACCGCGGCGAGCACCACCGCCGACAGGATCCTGACCGGCTTGTCCATCCGGTCGGCGAACCGCACGCTGAGCCGCCGTACGAGCATGCCGATCGCGACCGGCACCAGCACGATGGCGAAGACCTGCACCACCTTGTCCGCCTGCAGGCCGATGTCCTGCCCGTCGCCGAGGAAGTGGTTCAGCGACAGGTTGACCACCACGGGCAGCGTGAAGGCCGCCAGCACCGAGTTGACGGCCGTGAGACTGATGTTCAGCGCCACGTCGCCGCCGAACAGGTGGCTGTAGAGGTTGGCCGTCGTCCCGCCCGGCGAGGCGGCGAGCAGCATCATCCCGACCGCCAGCAGCGGTTCGAGGCCGAACAGCACGACCAGCCCGAAGCAGACGGCCGGCAGCACGAGCACCTGCGCGACCAGGGCCACGAGCACGGCCTTGGGGCGGGTCGCCACCCGCGCGAAGTCGCCGAGGGTGAGGGACAGGCCCAGCCCGAACATGATCAGGGCGAGCGCGGCGGGGAGCATGACTGTGGTGAGAACGGACTGCTGCATGGGGGGACCACCGTTCCTCGGGCCTGAGCAACCGCTGCCCCTGTCTAACAGCCCTCGTCGTACTGGATCAATACGCTGATCCCATTCGTGACCTTCCCTCCGCTCGTGCCCGATGTCCGGATTCGGTTGGTAACGGCGTCGTCGCAGCGCGCGATCCGTCCATGAGGGGTTTTTCCCGGACTCGCCCGCCCGTCGGTTGGAGACTCCCATGTCGCACCCGCTCGTTCTCCTGCGCCAGGCTCTCCGTACGGGACGGCAGCTGTACACCTTCGCCAAGGGTGGCCAGATGGAGATCGTCATGACCACGCTGGCGGGGACGGACGGCAAGGCGGCATCGCGCGCGGTGCACGACGCGCTCCGCCATTCGGACCGGCCACGGGACCAGCTGAGCCAGGCCGAGGGCGCGCTGCGCAGCGCCTACGAGATCTACCTGAGGTCGGCGGAACCGGAAGGCTTCCGGGCGGTCATGGCGGCGCTGAACCCGTCCGGCGGGCCGGAACACCCCAAGAACAAGGCGCTTCTCAACGCCGCGGCCACCGCGCTCACGGCGGCGAGCGTCACCGGGCTGGCGGGCAACCAGTCGATGCGGCGCGAGTGGCTGGAGCGCGCCCGCGACCACTACGAGCTGTACAAAGAACGCGCCCACACCCCGGAGCCCAGGATGTCAGAGTTTGCGGAGCCCGGGGACTACGGGATGGCGCTGATCGGGGTGGACCGGCTGAACAACAAGCACAAGGAGCAGTGCCGGCGATTCGAGCACGCCTACGAGGCCGTGGTCGCCGCCGGCTGACCGACGGCGGTTCTCTCATCACCACCAGGCCGATCGCCCGGCCGGGAGCCCGGTGGCGCACCTCAAGAGTGCGCGAACCGGCCGTCCGTGCGGGGCAGTGCGAACCAGATCGCCTTGCCCTCCACCTCAGGGCACGTGGCGAATCTCTGCGGGATGTGGCCGAACAGCCCACCCGACAACTCCGCCACGATCAAAAGCCCACGGCCGTTCTCCGCCTGAACATCCGCCCCCCGAGGCATCGGGGAAACGGCTCCGGCGTCGACCACCATGCAGACCACTTCGGTCGGATCGACCCGTACCACCAGCTCGTACGGCGGGTCACCGTGCAAGACCGCGTTGGTCACCAGCTCGCTGACCATCAGAACCGCGTCGTCCACAAGATCCCGCCGCAGACCGACCAACACGAGCGCGCGCCAGACGAGGTCGCGGGCATCACCCACCGCCCGCGCGTCGTCGCCAAGCCTCCAGATCATGCGCTGCTCAAGAGAGTGTGAGCGATCCGCCGCCACAACCGTCTCCGCCATATCCCACCCCTCGCTTCGCCGGAAGCCCCTGGATCCCAGTAGAGAGCATGCGTAAGTGGTCACGGAGGGCGACAATCGGGAGCAGTGACGGACACAGTCCGTGTCCGTAAGTGTCCTCATGGTGACCACGGTGTCGACAAGAGCGACAATCGAGAGCAGCAGGACCACTGCGGCGTCAGCGCGTGCACGGAGGTGAGATGGTGCGAGGAAGCGTGTGGCTCCCCGAATGGGCTGTGCTCATCCGTACGCAGCGAAAAGCGCGCGGCTGGGACGTCCACACGATGGCTCGTCAGCTACGCCAAGCTGCGGGCTCCGAGCGCAACACCCTTCCTGATCATGATGCTCTCGTACGCTCCGTACGGCGCTGGGAGTCAGGCAAGATCACAATTCTGAGCGAGCGCTACCGGTTGCTCTACTGTCAGGCGTTGTCGACCGACGAGCCGACCCTGTTCCCTGAAGCCCCGGTTGCCGTCAATAGAGAAGAGCCCGACACCGAGGACGGTGATCCTACGAACCGCCGAGACGCCCTGAGATTCGCCGCTCTCCTGCCCGCCCTGGCCAGCCTGCCGGAGGACGCCGAGCCCCGCGAATTCACCCGCCACAGCGAGGAAACCGACGTGGGAGCGACAACTCTGGATCAAGTACGGGAGGCCATCGCCACCTACGGCACCGACTACGCAACACAACCCGTCTCGGAACTTTGGGAACCAGCGCGGCAGGACCGTCGTCACGTCGCCGCCCTGCTTCAGCGCCGGACCACGCTGCGCCAGCGCCGCGATCTCTACGTGGACGCCGCCTGGCTCTCGACCATCCTCGCCTGGCTCGCCCACGACGGTGGCAAGCAACGAACCGCGCTCGCCTACGCCTATGACGCCTGGCGACACGCTGATGAGGCGGAACACGCCGAAACGGCAGCGTGGGCCAAGGATGTGGAGGCGACCATCTTGCTCTACGGCAATCGCCCAGCCGAGGCTCTGCGCGCGGCGCGGACCGGCGCGGCCCGTGCGCCCGCCGGCAGCCCAGCCGCCGCACGCCTGATCTCTCAGACGATGCGGATCAGCGCCAGGCTCGGCGAAGGTCCTCAAGCACTACGCTCCGCGCCAGATCACTTGCCTGCTCACCAGGCCGGGCTCTTCTCCGCCGACGTCGCCCGCTTCCACTCGTTCGCCGCCACCTCGCACCTGTGGCTGCGTGATCCGCATTCGGCGGAGGCGCACGCGAAGGAAGCGCTCGACCTCTATGCCTCCGCCCCCGGCATCTCCCCCACCCGGCGGACGATCACCCTGCTCGACCTCGCCATCGCCAGGGCACAGCTCCGCGACCTCGACGGTGCACTCTCCTTGGGCGCCTCCGCCTCGCAGCTCACGCGTCCGGCTTCAGCCGTTACCGACCGGAGCAAGGATCTGGGCAAAGTGCTCGCCGAGAAGTTCCCGCACTCCGTCCAGGTCAAGGAGTGGCAGGCAGCATCCAGCGGAGAATGAAACAGAAGACACGGAGCGCAGAGTGGCCTTCTTCTCATACACCACGATCTTGGACGCGGCCGATCCATCCCAGCCGCATCCCGAATTCCGCCCTGGCGACCAATCGGCTTCCCCCGGCCGCAACCTCGTCCGCGCTCCAGAGGTCAGGCATGGGTGAGTGGACGAGCCGGCCTGTAGGCCGGGTTCTGTCCTTCGCCTGGGCGAAGGGGCGACCATCCATCTAGGGCCGTCGTTGCCGGCGGCCTCGAGCGGTCTACCCGTGCGCCTCGGGCGGGCAGCCCTCGGGCGGCGCACGCGGGACGGTCCCGGGGGAACGTCCCTTCTTGACCTTGCTCCGGGTGGGGTTTACCGAGCCGCCCACGTCACCGTGGGCGCTGGTGGTCTCTTACACCACCCTTTCACCCTTACCTTCCGGGTAGGGAAGGCGGTTTGCTTTCTGTGGCACTTTCCCGCGGGTCGCCCCGGGTCGGCGTTACCGACCACCCTGCCCTGTGGAGCCCGGACCTTCCTCGGCGGGCCTCGTGAGGAGGCCCGACGCGGTCGCCCGGCCGGCTCGTCCGGTCACGAGGTTAGCGCATGCAAGCGGCCCGCAAGCAAATGACAAGATCCGCGCGATGGGATACGGGGGTGTCATCGCCTGAGGGGGGTGGTGGCGCCAGGGGTCGTGCCGGGTGTTCTGGCGGCGCCCGGCACGACCGGCTCCTGGCTCGTACGCACCACGCCTACGAGGTACGAGCGACCCGTACGGGTCCGCGACCTGGGTGTCAGCGGAGGTGGGCGGTGTCGTTGAAGGACTTCACCACCGTGTTGCCGTCGGCGTAGTGCTCGATGAGCGACAGGCAGGCCAGGTCCAGGTGCATCCGGTACAGGGCCGTCGGCGGGGCGTCCAGGGCCAGGCGCAGCAGGGTCTTGATGGGCGTCACGTGGGAGACCAGCAGGACGGTGCGGCCCTCGTACCTGTCGAGGAGGCGGCTCCGGGCGCGGGTGACGCGTTCGGCGACGGCGGTGAAGCTCTCGCCGCCCGGCGGGGCGACGTCCGGGTCGGCGAGCCAGGCGGCCAGCTCGGTGGGCCAGCGGCGCTGGATCTCGGTGAACGTGTGGCCTTCCCAGGCGCCGAAGTCGGTCTCCCTGAGATCCTCGTCGGTCTCCACGGGCAGGCCGGCGCGCTGGGCGACCGCTTCCGCCGTCTGGCGGGCCCGGGTGAGCGGGGAGGTGACGACGGCGTCGAGCTGGTACGGGTCGTGTGAGAGCCGGATGGCGGCCGCGGCGGCCTGGGCGAGGCCGTTGGGGGTGAGCTCGGGGTCGCCGAGGCCGGAGAAGCGGCGTTCGGCGGAGAGCGGGGTCTCGCCGTGGCGCAGGAGGACGAGCGAGGTGGCGACCCGGGTGGGAGGTGCCCAGCCGGTGCCTTTGGCGGTGCGCGTCTGGGCGGTCGCGACGGAGGCGGCGGGGGCGGAGAGCTCGGTGATGTCGCCCCGGTCGAGGAGGTCGGTCTGCTCCGCGAGGCGGGCGCCTCCGGCGGGGCTCCCGGACGCGGCCGGCGTGCCTGGCCCGCGCGTGTCCGCCTCCGTGCCGTGGGTGCCGGCCGGCCGGGAGTCGGTGACGGAGCCGCCCGCCTTCCAGGGCAGGCCCTGGGCCGCGGCGTCCATGGCCTCGTTGGCCAGGCGGTCGGCGTGCGCGTTGCGGGCGCGCGGGATCCAGGTCCACTCCGTCACCCGCAGCCGCCTGGCGAGTTTGCCGGCTTCCAGGGCGAGCGGGCGCAGGCCCTCGTGCTTGATCTTCCAGCGGCCCGCCATCTGCTCGATGACCAGCTTGGAGTCCATGCGCACGGCCACCCGCGCGCCTTCGCCGCCCACGTCGAGCGCGGCGCGCAGGCCGGCGATCAGGCCGCGGTACTCGGCGACGTTGTTGGTGGCCGTGCCGATGGCCTCGGCGGCCTCGGCGAGGACCTGGCCGTCGGCGGCGTCGAGGACCACGGCGCCGTAGCCCGCGGGGCCCGGGTTGCCGCGGGAGCCGCCGTCGGCCTCGACGATGTAGGAGGTCACAGGCCGGAAGCGTCCGTGCGGACGAGGATGCGGCGGCACTCCTCGCAGCGCAGCACCTCGTCGGCGGCGGCGGACTTGATGTGGTTCATCTCGGCGATGGACAGCGCGACCTTGCAGCCCTGGCAGCGGCCCGCCTGCAGCATGGCGGCCCCGACTCCGTACTGCTCGCGCAGTTTCTCGTACAGCTTGAGCAGGTCGGCGGGGATCTCCTCGGCGACGGCGGCGCGGCGGGAGCGGACCTCGCCCGTCTCCTTGTCGATGTCGGCGAGCGCGGTGTCGCGGCGGGCCTCGGCGGCGGACAGCGTGGTCCTGACCTCGTCGCGGCGGGCGAGCAGGCCGGTGACGCGGGCGTCGGCTGCCTCGCGGCGTTCCATGATCTCCAGCACCACCTCTTCGAGGTCGCCCTGTCGCCTGTGGAGCGAGGTGATCTCGGACTGGAGGCCGGACAGGTCACGGGCGGAGGAGACGGCGCCGGAGTCGAGGCGCTTCTGGTCGCGGTCGATGCGGGTGCGGACGGTGTCGACGTCGGCCTCGGCCTTGGTCTGCTCGCGGGCCAGGTCACCGGCTTCGGTCTCGGCCTCGATGACCTCGGTGGCCAGCTTGGCGTAGCGTCTGGACTGGTCGTCGATCTCCGCCAGCTCGGGCAGGGTGCGGCGGCGGTGGGCCAGCCTGTCGAGCGCGGAGTCGAGCTCGGCGAGGTCGAGGAGCCTCTTCTGGACCTCGGGGGCTGCTTTCATGATCAATATCCTCTTGTCCAAGCATCGGTGACCGTGGCGGAGACACGTGTCTCAACGGTAACGCCCCTGGCGGTCAGGATGGACGCGGCGTTGTGGAGCCAGGGGTGTTCGGTGGCCCAGTGAGCGGCGTCGATCAGCGCGGGCCCGCCCGCCTCCATGAACTCGCTGGCCGGGTGGTGGCGAAGGTCGGCGGTGAGGAACACGTCGACGCCGGCGGCGCGCGCGGCGGCCAGGAGCGAGTCGCCGGCTCCGCCGCTGACCGCCACCCGCGACACGCGCCGGGACGGCTCGCCGGCGACGCGGATGCCCCAGGAGGTGGCGGGCAGCCCGGCGGCGGCCCGGGCGGCGAACGCGTCGAGCGTGGTCTCCTCCGGCAGGTCGCCGACGCGCCCGAGGCCGCGCCACGGGTCGTCGGGGAACGGCTGGAGCGGAACCAGGTCGCCGGTCAGGCCGACGGCGCGGGCCAGGGCGTCGGACACGCCCGGGTTGGCCACGTCGGCGTTGGTGTGGGCGGTGAAGAGGGCGATGTCGTTCTTGATGAGCCGGTGGACGAGCCGCCCCTTGGGGGTGGTGGCGGCGACGGTGGTCGTGCCGCGCAGGTAGAGCGGGTGGTGGGTGACGATCAGGTCGGCGCCCCACTCCACGGCCTCGTCGGCGACGGCGGCGACCGGGTCGACCGCGAACAGCACCTTCTCCACCGGCTGGGCGGGGTCTCCGCACACCAGCCCGACGGCGTCCCAGGACTCGGCCCGGGCGGGCGGGTAAGCCGCCTCCAGCACGTCGATCACGTCGGTGAGTATCCATGCAGCCACCAGGGCAGACTATCGGCCGGCGCGATCTCCGGCGGTCATCGCGGCCGGGGGGTGGGCACCGCACACGGTCCGGCGTAATGTAAGTGAATCCTGACTCGGGCGGAGGGCGGCATGACACCTAGGGTCGCGATCATCGGCGCGGGGTTCGGCGGGTTGTGCATGGCGATCCGGCTGGAACAGGCCGGGATCCGCTCGTACACGATCTTCGAGAAGGCGGGCTCGCCGGGCGGCACGTGGCGGGACAACACCTATCCCGGTGCCGGCTGCGACATCCCCTCACATCTTTACTCGTACTCGTTCGAGAAGTACGCGAGCTGGTCCCGGAGGTATCCCGGCCAGCGGGAGATCCTCGGCTACCTGGAGCACTGCACCGACAAGTACGACGTCAGGCCGAAGATCAGGTTCAACACGGAGGTCACCGAAGCCGCCTTCGACGGCTCGTGCTGGCAGGTCACCGCCTCCGGCGTCACCGAGGCGTTCGACGTCCTGGTCGTGGCGGTCGGCCAGCTCAACCGCCCCCGCCTGCCCGACATCCCCGGCATGGACGACTTCGCCGGCGCCTCGTTCCACTCCGCCCGCTGGGACCACTCGCACGACCTCACCGGCCGCAGGGTCGCGGTGATCGGCAGCGGCTCGTCGGCGGCCCAGCTCATCCCGCCGGTGGCGCGGCAGGCGGACCGGCTGGAGGTGTTCCAGCGCACCCCCAACTGGGTGATCCCCAAGCCCGACGCCGTGTTCGGCCTCCCCGCCAGGCTGGCGTTCCGGTTCGTGCCGGGGCTGCAGCGCGCCTACCGCGAGTACATCTACCGGTACGCCGAGGCCACGCTGTACCCGGCGCTGGCCCGCGGCTGGAGTGAGGGCCTGCTGCGCCGGCGCGCCCTGCGCCACCTGCGCAACCAGGTGGAGGACCCGGAGCTGCGGGCCAGGCTCACCCCCGACTATCCGCCCGGCTGCAAGCGGGTGATCATCGACAGCCGCTTCTACCCGGCGCTGAACAGGCCCAACGTCGACGTGGTGACCGACAAGATCGTACGCATCACGGAGAAGGGCGTGCAGACGACCGAGGCGGTGCACGAGGTCGACACGATCGTGTACGCGACCGGCTTCCGGACCACCGAGTTCCTCACGCCGATGCGGGTGACGGGCCGCGGCGGCGCGGACCTCGCCGAGCGGTGGGCCGGCGGCGCGGAGGCCTACCTGGGCATCGCGACGCCGGGCTTCCCGAACCTGTTCCTGCTGTACGGGCCCAACACCAACCTCGGCCACAACTCGATCATCTTCATGCTCGAGTGCCAGGTGGACCATGTGATGAACTGCCTGCCGCACCTGTCGGGCGGACGGCGGCTGGAGGTGCGGCAGGAGGTCATGGACGCCTGGCGGCGGCGGCTGGACGAGACGCTGGAGCACATGGTGTGGGGTGACGGCTGCCGGAGCTGGTACAAGACGGCCGAGGGCCGGGTCACCAACAACTGGCCGGGCACCACGATGCTCTACCGCAGGCTGACCTCGATGCCGCCGCGTGCGGCTTACCGGGAGGTGTGAGGAGCGGTAGCCTCCGCTCCATGACGTCCTCCCTGCACCGGCGCACCGTCGTCGCCGACACCCACAACGATCTGCTGATGGCGGTCTCGGCCCGGCCGCCCGAGCGGTGGGCCGCGTTCTTCCGTGAGCGATGGCTGCCCCAGTTGCAGGAGGGCGGGGTGCGGCTGCAGGTGCTCCCGGTCTTCATCGACGACCCGTACCGTCCGGAGGGGGCGCTGCGGCGGACGCTGCGGATGATCGAGTGCGCGCACGTGATCGCCGAGGCCAACGCCGACCGCGTGCGGCTCTGCACCGACGCGGCGGGCATCGACGCGGCGCTGGACGACGGGCTGATCGCCCTGGTGCTGGCCATGGAGAGCATGCCGGGGCTGGACGCGAGCGTCGAGCTGATCCCCACCATGCACCGGCTGGGCGTGCGGATCGCCTCGATCGCCCACTGGGGCCGTACGCCGCTGGCCGACGGCAGCGGCGAAGACGCCACCGGCAGCGGGCTGACCTCGCACGGTGTGGCCGCGCTGCGCGAGATGGAGCGGCTCGGCATCGTCTTCGACGTCTCCCACCTGGGCGCCTCGGGGGTGGCGCACGTGCTGGAGCTGGCCACCCGGCCGGTCATGGCGACCCACTCCTCGGCGCGGGCGCTGCGCGACCACCACCGCAACCTGACCGACGACCAGTTGCGCGCGGTGGCCGCCACCGGCGGGGTGGTCTGCGTGAACTTCTTCGCCGGCTTCCTCACCGAGCGCGCGTCCGAGGTGACGCTGGACCACCTGCTCGACCACATCGAGCACATCGCGGCCGTGGCCGGGATCGACCACGTGGGCCTGGGCCCGGACTTCGTCCGCGAGGTGCTGGCCGACGTGACGCCGCCGTGCGAGGAGACGATCCACGGCTTCGACCCGGGAGCGGCGATCCCGGGGCTGGACGGCCCGGCGGGGCTGCCCATGGTCACCGAGGGCCTGCTCGCCCGGGGGCTGCCGGAGAAGGACGTACAGAAGATCATCGGCGCCAACGTGCACCGCTTCCTGACCGACCAGCTGGGATGAGGCCTTGAGGCCGGAGGCGGGTAGGGCCAGCAGGGTGGAGATACGCGAGCTGCGCCTGCTGGAGGAGTTCCATCAGGCGTACGAGCTCTTCGACGACATCTGGCGGCCGGACCCGCGCAACGTGCCCATGCCGGTGGAGCTGATGATCGCCTTCGCGCACGCCGGCGGCTACGTCGCGGGCGCCTACGAGGGCGAGCGGCTGGTGGGCGCGTGCGTCGGGTTCCTGGCGGCGGACCGGACCCTGCACTCGCACGTGACCGGCGCGGTGGCGGGGCACGGCGCCGGGTCCGCGCTCAAGCTGCACCAGCGGGAGTGGTGCCTGCGGCGCGGGCTGGAGCGGATCACCTGGACGTTCGACCCGCTGGTCCGCAGGAACGCCCGGTTCAACCTGGTCAAGCTCGGCGCCAGGCCGGAGGAGTACCTGGAGCGGTTCTACGGCGTGATGGCCGACGCGATCAACGGCAACGACGAGTCCGACCGGCTGCTGGCCGTCTGGCGCCTGGACCGGCCGGCCGGGACGACGGCGGAGGTCTCCTTCCCGAGCGTGCTCTCCGACGCGGGCGGGCGACCGGCGATCAAGCCGGTCGAGGAGCCGGCGGTGCTCGTGGCGACGCCGCCGGACATCGAGGCGATGCGGCGGCACGACCCGCCGGCGGCGCGGGAATGGCGGCTGGCGATGCGCGAGACGCTGGGCGGGCTCATGGCCGCGGGCGCCCGCGTGACCGGTTTCACCGCAGACGGAGAATATGTCGTGGAGAGGGATTAACTGGGTATTCCACCCCCGTTACGGATGCCTGTCATAAGGAGATCCGCATGACGGAGTTCACCCCCACCGTCCCCTCCCACGTACTGCCGCCCGTCACCGTCCGCGACCTCCCCGAGCCGCCCCGGTCGGCCTGGTCCATCATCGGCCCCGGCCTGGTCGGCGCGGGCGTCGGGCTCGCCTCCGGCGAGTTCATCCTGTGGCCGTACATCGCCTCCCAGGTCGGCCTCATCTTCGTCTGGGGCGCGCTGATCGGCATCATCACGCAGTGGTTCATCAACATGGAGATCGAGCGCTACACGCTGGCCACCGGCGAGACCGCGCTGACCGGGTTCAGCCGCCTGTGGCGGCACTGGGGCCTGGTGTTCGTCCTCATGACGCTCTGCTCGAATCTCTGGCCCGGCTGGGTCACCACCTCGGCGACCATGGTCACCTACCTGACCGGAACCGGCGAGGGCAGCGTCCGCTGGATCGCCATCGGCATGCTCGTCGTCATCGCGTCAGCGCTCACACTGGCGCCGGTGATCTACACGGCCCTGGAACGGGTGATCTTCGTCAAGATAGCCCTGGTGCTGACGCTGATCGTGGTGGCCGTCCTGTTCGCGATCAACGCCGACGCCTGGACCGGCCTGGCCCGGGGGCTGACGACCGAAGCCCGCTTCCCGGTGCCGCCGCTGGAGTTCGCGCTGCTCATGGGCGCCATCGCGTACGCGGGCGCGGGCGGCGGGCAGAACCTGTGCCAGAGCAACTGGATCCGCGACAAGGGCCTCGGCATGGGCCTGTACGTGCCGCGGCTGGTCAGCCCGGTCACCGGGCACGAGGAGGCGGCGCCGTCCACCGGCTTCCAGTTCGCGCCGACCAAGGAGAACCTGGCCCGCTGGCGGCAGTGGTGGCGGGTGGCCAACATCGAGCAGGCGTCCACGTTCGCGCTGGTGTCGTTCGTGACGATCGCGCTGATGTCGATGCTGGCGTACTCCACCGTCTTCGGGCGGCCGGGGCTGGAGAACAGCATCGACTTCCTCGGCATCGAGGGGCAGGTGCTGCAGCAGGTGGTCGGGCCGTGGTTCGGCATCCTGTTCTGGGTGATCGGCGCGCTGGCGCTGTTCGCCTCGGCGATGGGCATCGTGGACTACACCTCGCGGCTGGTCGCCGACACGATCAAGACGGTGTACCTGCGGGACCGGACCGTCACGGAGAACCGGGTCTACTTCGTCGTGGTGTGGACGCTGGCGCTGGTCGGCATCGTGATCCTGCTGCTGGGCTTCGACCAGCCGCTGGTGCTGCTGGTGCTGTCGGCGAGCTTCGCGGCGGTGATGATGTTCGTGTACTCGATCCTGCTCATCCGGCTCAACCGCACGGCGCTGCCGGCGCCGATCAGGATCCGCTCGTTCCGGCTGGGGGCGATGGTCTGGGCGATCGCGTTCTTCGGGACGCTGACCGTGCTCACCGTCATCCAGCAGGCGCAGCGGATCTTCGGCGGCTGAGGCCCATCGAGGAGGCCCATCGAGGAACCGTCCGTTCCGCGTCGGCGGGCAGACTGGCAGACATGCTGGAGACCTCGGCCCGCCTGCTGAAGCTGCTCTCACTGCTCCAGGCGCACAGGGAGTGGACCGGCCCCGAGCTGTCGCGGCGGCTCGGGGTCACCACCCGGACGATCCGCAACGACGTCGAGCGGCTGCGCAGCCTCGGCTACCCGGTGCACGCCACGCCGGGCGCGGCCGGCGGCTACCGCCTGGGCGCCGGGGCGGCGCTGCCTCCCCTGCTGCTGGACGACGAGGAGGCGGTGGCCGTCGCGGTCGGGCTCGGCCGGGCCGCGGGGGGCGGCGTGCGGGGCATCGAGGAGACGTCGGTGCGCGCGCTGGCCAAGCTGGAGCAGGTGCTGCCGTCCCGGCTGCGGCACCGCGTCGGCGCGCTGAACGCCTACACGGTGCAGATCCCCGGCGAGACGCCGTCGGTGCCGCCCGAGCTGCTGACCACGATCGCCAACGCCGCCCGCGACCGGGAGCGGCTGCGCTTCGACTACAGCGGGCACGACGGGTCCGAGACCGTTCGCGACGTGGAGCCGCACCGGCTGGTGCACCGGCGCGGCCGCTGGTACCTGGTGGGGTTCGACGTGGACCGGCAGGACTGGCGGATGTTCCGGGTGGACCGCATCACGCCGCGCGTCCCGTCCGGCCCCCGGTTCGGGCCGCGCGAGCTGCCGGCCGACGGCGACGTGGCCGCGTACGTGGAGCGCGGCGTGAACACGGCCATGTGGCGCCACCAGGGCACGATCCTGCTGCGCGCCTCCGCCGAGCGGGTGCGGGAGCTGCCGCGGGGCGGCAACCTGGAGGTCGAGCCGGCCGGACCGGACGCCTGCCTGCTCAGGCTCGGCGGCGACGACCTCAACGGCATGGCGGCCTGGATCGGCTTCCTGGACCTGGACTTCGAGGTGCTGGACCCGCCCGAGCTGGCCGAGGCGGTGCGGCGGCTGTCGGAACGCTACCGGCGGGCGGTCAGCGACCGGTAAGCGCCCGGTCAGCGACGCCCGGCAGCCTCGTGCACATGCACATCACCCACGTCGCGGGGAGCAGGGAAGACTTCCCGATCGTCCGCCACCTGACCGTGCGCGGCGGACACGTCGAGATCGGCCGCCGGCTCACCGAGGAGGCGCTGCGGCTCGGCTGGCGTCCGCAACCGTGCGAGCCGGCCGTGAACCGGGCCAGGCGCACCTGGTTCGAGCGGCACTGGCCGCAGCACCACGCCCGGATGGACGGCGCCGCCGAGGCGCTCGGCCTGGACCCGGACCAGGACGAGCTGGCCATCGACGGGCTCGGCTACGTGCCGGCCGGCTCGGGCTGCTCGGCCCTTTGGGTGCCGCCGTCCGCGTCGGCGGACGGCCACGGCAGGATCGGCCGCAACTACGACTTCTTCACCGTGACCGCGAGCGAGGTCATGGGCGGCGCTCCCGCGCCCGGCGAGCTGCCGATGGCCTCGCGCCCGTACGTGATCACCACGATCCCGGACGACGGCCTGGCCTCCACCGTCGTCACCATGTCCGACCTCGACGGCTGCATGGACGGGATCAACGAGGCGGGGCTGGCCGTGACGCTGCTCCTGGCCGACATCGGCCAGGCCGCCCCGCCGGAGGACGCCTCCCCGCAGGTCGGGCTGAGCAGCGTGCAGCTGCCCCGGTTCCTGGTGGACACCTGCGAGAACGTGGCGCAGGCCAAGCAGGCGCTGCTCGGCGCCAAGCAGTACGACCACGGCCTGCCGCTGCACTACCTGGTCGCCGACGCGCACGGCGAGGCGTTCGTGTGGGAGCGGGGCCGGGACGGCCGCGAGCACGTCGTGGAGTTCGGCGAGGCGCCGCTGTGCGTCACCAACCACCCGCTGCACCGCCACCCGGACCCGATGGCCCTGCCCGCCGACACCGAGGACACGTTCGGCACGTACGGGCGGCTGCGCGCGCTGTACGAGCGCAGCAAGGGCGTGACGCTGTCGGGCCGCGACCTGCGCTCCTGCCTGGAGGCGGTGCGGCAGCCCGAGTCCGGGCCGTTCCGCACGCTGTGGAGCACCGTCTTCGACCCCGCCGACCGGACCCTGTCGTCCTCCTTCTATCTGGGCGCCGGGCGCTACACCGAGGAGCTGGTGTTCAGCGCGCGTCGAGATACTCCTGCCTGACCTTGGACCGCGACAGCTTCCCCGTGGGGGTGCGGGGCAGCCGCTCCCGGTACTCGATCACCTTCGGATGCTTGAACCTGGCGATGCGCGGGGCGCAATGGGCGAGCAGCTCCTCGGTCAGCTCGGGGCCCGGTGTGACGCCCTCGGCGGGCTCGACGAGGGCGACCACGTTGTGGCCCCACTCCTCGTCGGGCGCCCCGATCACGGCCACGTCGGCGACCGCCGGGTGCTCCAGCAGCGCGGCCTCGATCTCGGCGGGGTAGATGTTGACCCCGCCGGAGATGATCAGGTCGGTCCGCCGGTCGCACAGGAACAGGAAGCCGTCCTCGTCCAGGTAGCCGATGTCGCCGGGGGCGTACCACTCGCCGCGCATGCTGGCCGCGGTCTTGGCCGGGTCCTTGCGGTACTCGAACTTGCCGAGGCTGGACTTGACGTGGACGAGGCCGGGCTCTCCCGGGGGCAGCTCGGCCCCGTCCTCGCCGAAGATCTTGGCCTCGAAGGTGGGGGCGGGCCGCCCGACGGTGCCGGGCCTGGCCAGCCAGTCGTGCGGCTTGACGGAGAAGGCGATGGTGGACTCGGTGGAGCCGTAGTACTCGTAGAGCACCGGCCCCCACCAGTCCATGATCCCCTGCTTGACCGCGACCGGGCAGGCGGCGGCGGTGTGGATGACCTGCTGGAGGCTCGACAGGTCGTGCCGCTGCCTGACCTCGGCGGGCAGTTGCAGCATGCGGTGGAACATGGTCGGCACCATCATGGCGTTCGTCACCCGGTAGCGCTCGATCAGCTCCAGCACGGTCTCCGGCTCGAACCGCGGCGCGATCACCACGGTGTGCCCGAGGTGCAGCGCGAACTGGGTGTGGGCGCACGGCGAGGAGTGGTACATCGGCGAGGTCACCAGGTGGACGTCCTCGCCCGGCTTCAGGTCGACCACCTCGCCCAGGAACCAGGTGTAGAGGGGCACGATCGCCTCCGGCTCGGCGCCGGGCAGCGCGCGCTGCACCCCCTTGGGGCGGCCGGTGGTGCCGGAGGTGTACCACATGACCGCGCCCGCGGTGCGGTCGGCGGGCGCGGTGACGGGCTGCCCTTCCGCGAGCCCGGCGGTGCCGATCTCGCCGCCGGGCACCGCGTACTCCCGGCTGGTGACCACGAGCCCGGCCTCGGAGTCCTTGACGATGTAGTCGATCTCGGGCGCGGCCAGGTGCCAGTTGATCGGCACGTAGTAGAGGCCGATCTGGCCGGTGGCCATGAGCATGATCACTTGTTCGAGCCCGTTGGGCAGCACGCCGGCCACCACGTCCCCGGTGCCGAGCCCGCGCCCGCGCAGTCCGTGGGACACCTGGTTGACCAGCGCGAGCAGCTCGCCGTAGGTCGTGCGCGAGCCGTCGGTGTCGATGACGGCGACCCGGCCGGGGTCGGCCTGGGCGATGGCGTAGAAGCCGGGCGACTGGCTGATGTCCATCACAGCTCCAGCAGGTCGGCGAGCCTGGCACGGTGGATGCGGGGCGGGCCGAGCAGCACCTCGTCGGTCTTGGCCCGCTTGAAGTAGAGATGGGCGTCGTGTTCCCAGGTGTAGCCGATGCCGCCGTGCAGCAGCAGGTGGTCGCGGGCCACCTCGAAGCAGGCTCGGCCCACGTACGCCTGGGCCAGCGCGGCGGCGCCGGGCAGCTCGTCCGGCGCCTCGTCGGCGGCCCAGGCGGCGTAGCGGACGATCGACTCGGCCTGTTCCAGCTTGCAGTGCATGTCGGCGAGCTTGTGCTTGACCCCCTGGTACGAGCCGATGTAGCGGCCGAACGTGACCCGGATCTTGGCGTAGGCGACGATGGCGTCGAGCGCGGCCCGCATCACGCCGAGCTGTTCGGCGGCGAGCGCCACCGCGAGCCGGTCGGCGATGTCCTGGGAGACGTCGGCGGAGACGTCGCCGAGCGTCCGGGCGGGCGCGCCGTCCAGCTCGATCCGGGCCTGGCCGCGGGTGATGTCGAGCGTGTCGAGCGGGGTCCTGGTGACGCCCTCGCCGGCGAGGTCCACGGCGTGCAGCGCGGAGCCGGCGCTGACCAGCAGCACATCCGCCTCCATGCCGGACAGCACCCGCGCCAGGGTGCCGCTGACGCGGCCGTCTGCCGCCGTGAGGTCCGCGCCGTCCAGGGCCAGGGCGGCGGCGACGCGGCCCTCGGCGATGCCGGACAGCAGCTCCTTGTCGGGCACCCGGGTCAGCGCGACGGCGGCGAACGCGGTGGCCAGGAAGGGGCCGGGAAGCAGCACCGCCCCGGTCTCCTCCAGCGCGACCGCCAGCTCGGCGAAGCCCGCGCCCGCTCCCCCGTACTCCTCGGGGACGATCAGCCCTGACAGGCCGAGCTCGCCGTTGAGCCGCGCGTACACCTCCGGGTCGTGGCCCTGGCGGGCCTTGGCCGTGGGCGAGGCGGCGGCGAGGAAGTCGCGGACGGCGGCGCGCAGCTCGCGCTGCTCCTGGCTGGGTACGAGTTTCACGCCTGCGTCCCCACCTTCAGGTCCTTGAACGGCACGGTCTTGTCCATCCGGGGCTCGGGGGGCAGGTTGAGCACCCGGTCGCCGACGATGTTGCGCATGATCTCGTTGGTGCCGCCGCCGAGCGCCAGCCCCGGCGCGGTGGCGAGCGTGGTGCCCAGCGGGTGGCCGTCGACGACCGACTCGGGGCCGGCCAGCCGGGTGGCCAGGTCGGACTGGAACATGGTCAGCTCGGCCAGCAGCAGCTTGGCGGCGCTGCCCCGGGCGCCGGGGAACAGGCCCGCCTCGGTCTCCTGGGCCAGCCGCCGGTTGAACAGGGCCAGCGCGCGTGAGCGGATGTGCAGCTCGACCAGCTCGTCGCGGACCAGCGGGTCGCTGGTGTCGACCGTGCGGCGCAGGGCCTCCAGCGAGGCGGGATTGTCCTTCCCGCCGCCCATGCCGACGCCCGCTGAGATCGACAGCCGCTCGTGCAGCAGCGTGGTGACGGCGACGCTCCAGCCGTCGTCCACCTCGCCGACCCGGTGCTCGTCGGGGATGTGCACGTCGTCGAAGAAGATCTCGTTGAAGTTGGACCGGCCGCTCATGTCCTTCAGCGGCCGGACGGTGACGCCGGGGTGGTGCATGTCCACCACGAACATGGTCAGGCCCTTGTGCTTGGGCACGTCCACGTTCGTCCGGGCGAGCAGCAGCCCCCAGTCGGCGTACTGGGCGACCGACGTCCACACCTTCTGGCCGTTGACGATCCAGTCGTCGCCGTCGCGTTCGGCCCTGGTCTGCAGGCTGGCGACGTCGCTGCCGGCGCCGGGCTCGGAGAAGAGCTGGCACCAGATCTCCTCGCCGCGCAGCAGCGGCCGGACGAACCGCTCGCGCTGGGCGTCGGTGCCGCGGTCCACCAGCGTGGGACCGGTCATGCCCAGGCCGATGGAGAACATGTAGGTGGGCAGGGTGAAGTCGCGGGCCGCGGCGGCGAACGCGCGCTCCTCCTGCTGGGTCAGGCCCTGGCCTCCCCACCGCGCCGGCCAGGTGATGCCGGAGTATCCGGCGTCGTAGAGCCGGGCCATGAAGTCCCTGGCCTGGGCGATCGGGTCACCGTCCGCGCGCTCGCCCGCCGGGACGTTGCGCTGCAGCCATTCCTCGGCGGCGCGCTGGTAGTCCGCAAGGTTCACATCGACTCCCTCGCATCAGTGCTCACTTACTCTATCCACGCCTTCGCGGACCGTACAGAGCAATGATCTGGTGGAGATTCGCCCTGATTTGTCACCGAATCTCCGCCAATTGGAAATGAGGTAACTCTATGTGATGACCTGACCGCAGGGGGATAAGGTTGATCACACGGTTCGCGAGGTCGGTGCGCGGACGCCTGACGCTGCTCGCCACCGCGGCCATGGCGGTGCTCTGCGCCGCCGTGAGCTGTTACGTGCTCTACGCCCTCTACCAGTCGGCCTCCGAGTTCCAGCGCGACGGACTCGAACAGCGGGCCATGCGGGTCGTCCGGCTGGCCCAGGCGGGCCGGCTCCCCCCGGAGCTCCCCTCCGACCACCGGGTGGACGTCCAGGTGATCGACGCCTCGGGCCGCATCGTCTCCACCACCTCCGACATCACCGGAGCGCCGAGGCTGAGCATGCTCGTGCCGCAGGCCCCGGCCGTCACCACCGCCGAGAGGGAGTGCGACCTGCCGCGCTTCCCCGGCCGGTGCAGCCTGATCGTGGTGCTGCGCTTCCGCGGGCCGGCGGGCGGCGACTGGCTGGTGTACGCCACCGAACGGGCCGTCCCCTGGTACGTCTCCCCCCAGGTGCCGCTCTACCTGGCGGCGCTCGCCCTCGCGCCGGTGCTGCTGACCGCGTACGGCGCGTGGCGGGTGGTGTCCAAGGCCCTGGAGCCGGTGGACCGCATCCGCGCCCGGCTGGCCGAGATCACCGACACCGACGTCGGCATGCGGGTGCCCGTCCCGGACGCCGAGGACGAGATCCGCGCGCTGGCCGTCACCGCGAACCAGACGCTGGAGCGGCTGGAGGCCGCGGTGGAGCGGCAGCGCAGGTTCGCCTCCGACGCCTCCCACGACCTGCGCAGCCCGATCACCGCGATGCGCACCCGGGTGGAGGAGGCGCTGCTCTACCCCCAGGAGACCGACTGGCCGGAGACCGGCCGCGCCCTGCTCCCGAGCCTGGACCGGCTGCAGGCCATCGTCACCGACCTGCTCACGCTGGCCAAGCTGGACGCGGGCGCGCCGGGCGCGCGGGAGCCGGTGGACCTGGCGGAGCTGGCCGCCGCGGAGGCGGCCGCGCAGCGCGGCAAGCGGGTGGTCACCAGCCTGCAGCCGGGCGTCATGGTGGACGGCGACCGGGTGCGGCTGGCCCGCCTGATCACGAACCTGCTGGACAACGCCGAACGGCACGCCGACTCCACGATCGTCGTCACGGTCAGGAGGGACGGCGCCGCCACGCTGGAGGTGCTCGACGACGGCGCGGGCATCGCGCCGGAGCACCGCGAGATCGTCTTCCAGCGGTTCACCCGTTTGGACGCCTCCCGCAGCCGCGACGCCGGCGGCACCGGGCTGGGCCTGCCCATCGCCCGCGAGATCGCCCACGCCCACGGCGGCACGCTCACGATCGAAGATTCCGACCGTGGTGCCCGCTTTGTCCTACGATTGCCCCTGCGGAGTGATTAAAGTTACGGCCTGTGACTCCAGGTTTTGGCCGGTTACGGCGTGAGGACTTGTTGAAAGCGGCCTGCGAAGTGATCGCCGAGCAGGGGTTCGGGCATACCCGGACCATCGACATCGCCCGGGCCGCGGGCGTCAGCCAGGCGCTGCTCTTCTACCACTTCGAGACCAAGGACCGGCTGTTCGCCGAGGCGTTCGCGTACGCCGCCCGGCGGCACATGGAGTCGCTCGCCGCCGTCGAGCGCTCCCCGAAGCCGCCGCTCGACCGGCTGCGTGCGCTGCTCAAGCTCTCCTCACCCACCGCCTCGCCCGAGGGGTGGCGGCTGTGGATCGACGCCTGGGCCGAGTCGATGCGCAACAAGGACCTGCAGCGCACCTCGCGCCGGCTGGACGTGCAGAGCCGGCAGGTGATGCAGGGCATCATCGAGGCCGGGATCGCCACCGGCGACTTCACCTGCCCCGACCCCGAGGGCGCCACCTGGAGGATCTTCGCCCTCGGTGACGGCCTGGCGATCCAGATGAACGTGCACGGCCGGGTGCTGCCCAGGCGCCGTGTGATCGAACTCCTCAGGACCGCCGCCGCGAGGGAGCTGGGCCTGCCGGCCGACGCGCTGTGACGTTCCCGCCGTACCGGGACGTCTCAGAGATTTCTCAGGTCGGGAAAGTAGGCTCCACCGCATGAAACGTACGGCCGCGCTGGTCGCGGTGCTCGCTCTGCTCGGGGTGACGGTGTGGCTGGTGTGGCCGTCCACGCCCGACGTGCGCGGACAGGCACAGCGCGTCCCCGTCGTCGACGGGCCGGCCGACGACCAGCGGGTCGACCTCGACACGACGTTCTTCCCGCCGCCGGGCGGCGGGAAGGCGCCCGCGGTGCTGCTCGCGCACGGCTTCGGCGGCAGCAAGCGGAGCGTCCGCGCGGAGGCCGAGCACCTGGCCCGCCAGGGGTACGCGGTGCTCACCTGGTCGGCGCGCGGCTTCGGCGGCTCGACCGGCGAGATCGCGCTGAACTCCCCCGACTACGAGGTCAAGGACGTCAAGCAGCTCATCGACTGGCTGGCGAAGCGCCCCGAGGTGCGGCTCGACGCGGCGGGCGACCCGCGCGTGGGCATCGCCGGCGCCTCCTACGGCGGCGCGATCGCGCTGCTGACCGCCGCCCACGACCCCCGGGTCGACGCGATCGTCCCCCAGATCACCTGGTCCGACCTGGGCGACGCGCTCTTCCCCGACGCCACCGGCGGCGGGCCCGCCAACGGGGTGTTCAAGCGCATGTGGGCCGGCATCTTCTTCGGCCAGGGCGGCGCGGTCCAGCCCGGCGGCCAGGGCGGCGGCCCGGGCGGCGCGGCGCAGGGCCTGGAGGCGCTCAACCGCCGGCCGGAGCCGATGACCGCCGAGCAGGCGCGGTGCGGCCGGTTCCTGCCGTCGATCTGCGAGATCTACCAGGAGGTCGCCGAGACCGGCAAGGCCACGCCGGAGGCCATCGAGCTGCTCAAGGCCTCCAGCCCCGTGCACGTGGCCGGCCGCGTCAAGGCGCCGACCCTGCTCATCCAGGGCCAGCGCGACTCGCTGTTCCCGCTCGGCCACGCCGACCAGAACGCCAGGGCCATCGCCGCCGCCGGCACCCCCGTCGCCCTGGCCTGGTACGACGGCGGCCACGACGGCGGCAACGGCGAGGCCGACTGGCTGCGGGAGCAGACCCTGGCCTGGTTCGGCCGCCACCTGCGGGGCGAGGACACCGCTCCGGTGAGCGCCTTCACCATCACCCGCGACGGCGGCCGCGACCCCGGCACCCGCCAGCGCATCCGCCTCCATCCCGAGGCCGACGCCTACCCCGGGCTCGGCGGCACCGACGTCACCCTGGTCACACTGAACGGCCCCGAGCAGCACGTCGCCAACCCGCCCGGCGGCTCCCCCGCCGCCATCTCGACCGTGCCCGGCGTGAGCGGCCTGCTGGGCGGGCAGGGCAACACCGGCGGCGTGTCGATCGACATGCCCGGCCAGAGCGCCGCCTTCGAGTCGGCCCCGCTGACCGCTCCGCTCCAGCTCACCGGCAGCCCCGCCGTCAAGGTCCGAGTCCACGGCAGCGGCGAGGTCACGCTGTTCGCCAAGCTCTTCGACGTGTCGGACTCGCTCCAGCCGCCGGCCCTGCCCGCCGGGCTCGTCGCGCCGTTCCGGGTGACGATCCCCGAGGGCGCCGGCAGCGCCGAGGCCACCGTCACCCTGCCCGCCGTCGACCACCGCTTCGACGCCGGGCACCGGCTGCGGCTCGTGGTGTCCACCACCGACATGGCCTACGCCACCCCCGACGAGCCGGCCACCTACCGGATCGGGCTGGCCTCGCCCGCGCTGTCCGTGCCGACCGTCGCCTCCCTGGCCGCCCCGCCGTCCGGGGTCGCCTGGTGGGTGTGGGCGATGCCGCTGGCGGCCGTCGCCCTGGCCGCGGTGCTGCTCGCCACCGGCCGTACCGGCGCCCGCCGCGCCGCCGGGGCCGCCGGGGCCGCCGGGGCCGCGGAGCGTGTCCCGGCGGCGGACGACGCGCCGCCGCTGGAGATCAACGGGCTCACCAAGGCGTACCGCAACGGCGAGCTCGCGGTCGACGGCCTGTCGTTCCGCGTCGAGCAGGGCCAGGTGCTGGGCCTGCTCGGGCCCAACGGCGCCGGCAAGACCACCACGATGCGGATGATGATGGGCCTCATCCGGCCCGACGGCGGCGAGGTCCGCATCTTCGGCGAGCCCGTCACGCCCGGCGCGCCGGTGCTGTCGCGGCTCGGCTCGTTCGTCGAGGGCCCCGGCTTCCTGCCGCACCTGTCCGGGCGCGACAACCTGGAGCTCTACTGGGCCGCCACCGGCCGTCCGGTCGCCGACGCCCGCTTCGACGAGGCGCTGGAGATCGCCGGCCTGGGCAAGGCGCTGCAGCGCGCCGTGCGCACGTACTCGCAGGGCATGCGCCAGCGGCTGGCCATCGCCCAGGCCATGCTGGGCCTGCCCGACCTGCTCGTCCTCGACGAGCCCACCAACGGGCTCGACCCGCCCCAGATCAGGGAGATGCGGGAGGTGCTCAAGCGCTACGCGCGCGACGGCCGCACGGTGATCGTGTCCAGCCACCTGCTGGCCGAGGTGGAGCAGACCTGCACCCACGTGGTCGTCATGCACCGGGGCAAGCTCGTCACCACCGGTCCGGTGTCGGTGCTGCTCAGCACGGCTGCCGCCGCCGCCGGCGGGGCCGCCAACGGCCACGGCCCGCGCCTGGAAGACGTGTTCCTCGACCTGATCGGAGACAAGGCATGACGGCCGCACCCGGCTACGCGCCGCGCCGCACGCTGCCGCTGCGGGTCGAGATGGTCCGGCAGTTCAAGCGGCGGCGCACCCTGGTCATGTTCGGGCTGCTGCTGGCGCTGCCGTGGATCCTGGTCATCGCGTTCCAGTTCGGGCCGCAGGGCCCCGACAACGGCCAGGGGCTGCGGCTCTCCGACCTGGCGACGGCGAGCGGACTCAACTTCGCCGCGTTCGCGCTGTCGGTGTCGGCGAGCTTCCTGCTCGTGGTGGCGGTCGCGCTGTTCTGCGGCGACACGGTGGCCAGCGAGGCGAGCTGGTCGTCGCTGCGCTACCTGCTCGCCGCGCCGGTGCCGCGCGACCGGCTGCTGCGGCAGAAGCTGATCGTGGCGCTCGGTTACTCGGCCGCCGCCGTGATCTGCCTGCCGCTGATGGCGCTGCTCGCGGGCACCGTGGCCTTCGGCTGGGACGACATCCAGGTGCCCGGCACCGGAGAGACCATCCCGGCGCTCGCCGTGCTGCCCCGCTTCGGGATCGTGATCGGCTACGCGCTGGTCAGCCAGCTCGTCGTGGCGGCGCTGGCGTTCCTGATCTCCACCGTCACCGACTCGCCGCTCGGCGCGGTGGGCGGCGCGGTGGGGCTCTGGATCGTCTGCACGATCCTCCAGGCCGTGGAGGCGCTGGGCGCGCTGCGCGAGTTTCTGCCGACGTTCTGGAACAACGCCTGGATCGACGCCCTGGCCCCGGAGCTCGACTGGAGCGGCATGGCCAAGGGCGCGTCGATCTCGATCACGTACGCGGCGATCCTGATCGCGGTCGCCTTCCGCCGCTTCCGCCGCAAGGACGTCGTGAGCTGAGCCGGGCGGCGCCGGCCCTCTCGCGGGGCTCAGCCCCAGTGAGGGGGCCGGTTGTCCAGATAGAAGGCGTCGGGGTCGTCCTCGCGCCAGTCGCCCCAGCCGAGGTCGGTGTCGTCGGAGGTCTGCTCCGGGATGAATTCCTGCACGGCAATCATGCTACCCAGTGATACAAATCCGCTCCCCCACGTCGATCGGATGCGGTAGGCCGCGGAAACCTCGGCGGTACCATGCGGGAGCAGGTTGTCGCCTATCCCCGTGAGGCTGCTGATGGCCACCCCGACAGGATGGCGGCGAGATGGCAATCTGCCGGCGGAGCTGACGAGCTTCGTGGGGCGGACCCGCCTTCTCGCCAACCTCAAGCGGCACCTCGGCGAGTCACGCCTGGTCACCGTCACGGGCATCGGCGGAGTCGGCAAGTCGCGGACCGTGCTCCGGCTGGCGCACCAGGTCCGCGGCCTGTACCCCGACGGCGTCTGGTTCGTCGACCTGGCCCGGCTGCAGGACGCGGGCATGGTCCGCCACACGATCGCCTCCTCCCTCGGCATCGCCGACCGGTCCTCGCGCGCCGAGTCCGAGACCCTGTCGGAGTGGGTCGGCGACCGCGACATGCTGCTCATCATCGACACCTGCGAGCACCTCGTGCAGGGCTGCGCCGAGCTGGTGCACGAGCTGCTGGAGGCGGCGCCCCGCCTGAAGGTGCTCGCCACCAGCCGTCAGTCCCTCCACCTCCCCTATGAGCAGGTGGTGCCGGTGCCGCCGCTGCAGGTGCCCGACGACAGTCCGCTGGCCGACCTGTTCACCAGCGAGTCGGTGCAGCTGTTCGCGTCCCGGGCCTCGGCCGTCGCGCCCGACTTCGTGCTCGACGAGCGCAACATCCACGCGGTGGCCGAGCTCTGCCGGCGGCTCGACGGCATCCCGCTCGCGATCGAACTGGCGGCGGTGCGGCTGCGGGCGCTGTCGGTGGAGCAGATCCTAGGGCTGCTGACCGACCGGTTCAGCCTGCTGGCCGGGGCCAGCCGCACCGCCCTGCCGCGCCACCAGACGCTGCGCGCGGCCATCGGATGGAGTCACGAGTTGTGCGAGCCGGCCGAGCGGTTGCTGTGGGCGCGCCTGTCGGTGTTCGCCGGCGACTTCGAGCTCGACGCGGCCCGTTACGTCTGCTCCGACGACCGGCTGCGGTCCGAGGACATCACCGACCTGGTGACCGGGCTGGTGGAGAAGTCGATCCTGCTCATCCAGAGCAACCACGCCGGGGTCCGCTACAAGCTGATCGACACGCTGGCGGAGTACGGCGAGGAGTGGCTGGAGAAGCTCGGCCAGACCCAGCTCATGCGCCACAAGCACCTGCAGTACTACCTGAGCCTGGCCACCCGCAGCGAGGACGCCTGGTCGGGGCCGCGCCAGCTCTACTGGTTCATCCGGATGCGGCAGGAGCACGACAACGTACGGCTCGCGCTGGAGCACGCCCTGCGCACCCCCGGCGAGACGATCATGGCGCTGACCCTGCTGTCGTCGCTGTGGTTCATGTGGGTGTGCTGCGGTTTCGTGCGCGAGGGCCGGCTCTACCTGGAGCGGGCGCTGGAGGCCAACCCCGGCGTGAGCAAGGAGCGCTGCAAGGCGCTGTGGGTGCTGTCCTACGTGCGCAGCGCCCAGGGCGACAGCGCGGGCGCGCTGGAGGCGGCCGAGGCGTGCAGCACCGAGGCGGTGCGGGTGGGCGACTCGCGGGCGGTGATCCTGGCCTCCAAGATGCAGGGCACGGCCGCGCTGCTCCAGGGCGACCTGCAGAAGGCGAGCGCGCTGCTGGGCGTGGCGATCGAGTTCAACACCGACAACAAGGAGCTGAACCCGGGCCTGCTGCCGGCCATCGTCGAGCTGTCCCTGGTGCTGCTGGCGCAGGGCGAGGATCAGGAGGCCGAGCCGCTGCTGCGGGACTGCCTGCAGGTGTGCCGTGAGCGCGGCGAGCTGTGGGTGAGCTCGTACGCGCAGTGGGCGATGGCGCTGACCAGGCTGTCCACCGGCCGGGCCGACGAGGCGCTGCACAGCGCCCGCGAGGGGCTGCGGATCAAGCGGCACTTCCACGACATCCTCGGCAGCCTGCTGTCGCTGGAGACGACGGCGCGGATCTTCGTCGCCCTCGGCCAGGCGCGGACGGCCGCGCTGCTGCTCGGCGCGCTGCAGCACAACTGGAGGACGGCCGGGCTGCCCATGCTGGGCGCCCCGTTCCTCGCCGGCGACCACGACCAGTGCGTCAAGGAGTGCCAGAAGGCGCTGGGGGACAAGGTCTACTGGGCGGCGTTCGAGGAGGGCGGGAGGCTGGACCTCGACGAGGCGTCCGCGCTCGCGCTCGGCGACCTGGAGGACTCCTCCTTCTGAGCCCGGCGCCGGTACGGGGGCGGGCTCAGACGACCTGCGGCCAGCGGGTGCCCGTCGGCCAGGCGTGCACGTACCTCGCGCTGGCCAGCGAGAACTCGATGTGGCCGCGTACCCAGTGTTCGAGGCCGCGCACGTACCTGCGGACCGGGGGCGGCGCCCAGGCGCCGAGGCGGGCGCGCCGCTCGACGAAGGCGTGGACGGCCGTGACGTGCATGCCGGCGACCTCGTGCAGGGCGTCCTGGAGGGGCAGCCTCCGGTGCGTGGCCAGCACGGTGACCAGGTTGTGCCGGGCCTTGTCGTTGTCGCGTTCCTTGGCGTACGAGAGCAGGTCGTTGTCCCAGCCGATGAGGTCGCAGGCGAGGTCCGACAGGGCGCGCACGTCGGGGTGGTGCCATTCCTCGGCTTCCAGGCGGTAGCCGCCGCCGACGTCGATGAGGGCGAAGCAGGTGAACGTGGCGCCGGTGATGCGGCGCATGAGGATGTAGTCCTCGGGGGTGGGGATCAGATCGGCCTCCCGGTTGGCCGCCTCCCAGACCTGGGCGAACAGGTACTCCTTGACCGTGGTCCGCCAGCGGTCGACCTGGGCGGGGGTGCCGAGCTCGGCGATGCGGTCGAGCAGCTCGCGCAGGGCGAGGCCGAACGGGTCGGCGGGGTCGGGGTCCCTGCGCCTGTCGAGGACGTCGAACAGGGGCGGCAGGGCACGGGCCAGGGCCGAGGCCCGGTGTCCCATCAACTCCCCTTCGCAGAACGCGTCGTCGAAGGCGAACAGCCAGTTGTACCAGTCGCTGATCAGCCTGAGGCTCGCACGGGGCACGGCGGGATTGGTCCGGGCGGCGAGCATGCCGATCTGGGAGCGCCGGAAGTGCTCGACGGTGTCGGCTCCGGCGAGCAGGGCGGAGGCGGCCAGCCACTGGTGGCTCTGGGCGTCGATCTCGGCCGCGTGCTCGTTGATCTCACTGGGGAAGGGGCACGGGAGCGGAGGGATACGGAGCGGTCCTCCACCAAAGGAATGCTCGGAAGTAGCCACCCCCACAGCATGACGAGCGACTCCCTGAAAGGCCACACTAGGCCACTATCCTGCAATTTCTACATATTTCATAATATACGATATTTCACGGCGAATAATGGAGAAAGTTATCGCCAGTGCATATCGGCACCGCTCTTGACCGGCGCGGCCGGGCCGCGCCCGAGGCCCGGCCCGGCGGCCCTGACCACGGCGGACGCCCACCAGGAGCGCGGGTGGAGCCCCGCCCCGCCCGTCCTTTTCCGGCGGCCCTGAGGCGCGTACGGGTCGGACGGTCCCTGTCCCGGCGTGACCGTGATGAGCCGCGAGCATCAGCAAAGTGTCACCTTCGCCGTCGGCCGGGGCCGCCGCCGCCTGCGCGCCCCGTGACCTCCGCGCCACCCGCTCCGCCGCTCCTCCGGGGCCCCGGATCCGCCGAACGCGGACTCCCGGCGCCTCGATAGGGTGCCCTGCACGGAATCGTTCCGGCTCACCGTGGGTTCTGGATGTGAGTACCTAGGGAAAGGCTGTCCAACGTGTTCGACCCGACGGATCTCTACAGGCTCGCCGAGGATCTGCCCGAGCTGACCGATCCGGTGTTGCTGTATCACTTCGACGGTTTCGTGGACGCGGGCGCGGCCGGGCGGCTCGCGCTGCGGCACGTGCTGGACGAGCTGGAGCACCGGGTCGTCGCCACGTTCGACGTGGACCGGCTGCTCGACTACCGTTCCCGGCGACCGGTCATGGTGTTCGACACCGACAGATGGACGGAGGTCGAGACCCCGGAGCTGGTCGTCCACAGCGTCAAGGACGCCACGGGCACGCCCTTCCTCCTGATGACCGGCCCCGAGCCCGACACCGCGTGGGAGCGGTTCATCGAGGCCGTCGGCACGCTCGCCGACCGGTTCGGGGTGAGCAGGATGGTGACCGCGCACGGCATCCCGATGGCGGTGCCGCACACCCGGCCGCTGGGCATCACCATGCACGCCAGCCGGCCGGAGCTGATGAACAGCGACCAGGCGAGCACGTTCGGCCGGGTGCAGGTGCCGGGCAGCGTGGCCGCCCTGATGGAGTTCCGGCTGGGCGCGCGGGGGCGCGACGCGATCGGCTTCGCCGTGCACGTGCCCCACTACCTGGCGCAGGCGGAGTACCCGACGGCCGCGGTCGCCGCGCTGGAGGCGGTCACCAGGAGCACCGGGCTGGTGTTCCCCCTCGACGGCCTGCGCGAGGCGGCGCGGCGCACGACCGTGGAGATCGAGGAGCAGATCAACGCCTCGGCGGAGCTGTCCAGCGCGATCAGCGGCCTGGAGCAGCAGTACGACGCGTTCGCGGGCGGCGCCGAGCGGGAGAACCTGATCGCCGAGTCCACCCCGATGCCGACCGGCGACGAGCTGGCGGCGCAGTTCGAGCGGTTCCTGGCCGAGCGCGACGACGACTGATCACCTGGGTAGCCTGGGACGATGGAGGAGATCCGGGTCGGGCTGATCGGCTACGGCACCGCCGGGGCGGTCTTCCACGCGCCGCTGATCGAGGCCGCCGCCGGGCTGCGGCTGGCGGCGGTGGTCACGCGCGACCCCGGCAGGCAGGCCGAGGTGTCCGCCCGCTACGGCGCCCGGCCGGTCTCCGACCCCGCGGCGCTGTGGGAGCTGTGCGACCTGGTCGTGGTGGCCTCGCCCAACCGGACGCACGCGAGCCTGGCGGCCGAGGCCCTGGAGCGGGGCAGGGCGGTCGTGGTCGACAAGCCGTTCGCGCGCACCGCGGAGGAGGCCCGCGCCGTCACCCGGCTGGCCCGTGAGCGGGGCCTGCTGCTCACCGTCTTCCAGAACCGGCGCTGGGACGGCGACTTCCGCACCGTGCGCGCGCTGGTCGCGGCGGGCGCGCTGGGCGAGGTGCGGCGGCTGGAGTCGCGCTTCGAGCGCTGGCGGCCCGTGCCCAAGGGCGGCTGGCGCGAGACCGGCGGCCCCGGCGACGCGGCCGGGCTCCTCTACGACCTGGGCAGCCACCTGATCGACCAGGCGCTCGTGCTGCTCGGCCCCGTCACGCACGTCTACTGCGAGAGCGACGTGCGGCGCGCGGGGGTGGCGGCCGACGACGACACGTTCGTGGCGCTGACGCACGCGAACGGGGCCCGCTCCCACCTGTGGGCCTCCGCGGTGACCCCGAGCCTCGGACCGCGCTTCCGCGTCCTCGGCTCGACGGCCGCGTACCTCAAGTACGGCATGGACGCGCAGGAGGAACGGCTGCGCGCCGGGCGCTCGCCCGGCGCGGCCGGGTTCGGCGAGGAGGACGAGGAGCGCTGGGGAGTGCTCGGGGCCGGCGACGACCTGCGCGAGGTGCCCACCGAGCCCGGCGCGTACCTCGACTTCTACCGGGGCGTGGAGTCGGCGCTGCGCGCCGGCGGGCCTCCCCCGGTGACCCCGGAGAGCGCCGTGGCGGCGCTGGAGGTGATCGAGGCGGCCCGCCGGTCGGCCGCCGGGCACGGCGTGGTGCGGATCGGCTAGTCGCGCAGGCGGGCGCGCATCGCCTGGCTGTCGTCGTCGGTCCAGCCGTGCCGGGCCAGCCAGCCGAGCGGGCCGTCGAACCTCTCGTCGAGCACGCCCAGGAACTGCTCGATGTAGCGCGGGCGCGGCATGTGGTCGTCGGCCGGGCGCGAGTCGAGGTCGTCGCGGTAGGTGGAGCTGGCCCGCAGGCGGCGCAGGATGAGCTCCAGCCGCTCCCCCGTGGCCGCGTAGTCGGCCACGATCGCCTCACGGGTGGCGCCGGCCACCTCCAGCGCCAGCGCGCACAGCACGCCGGTGCGGTCCTTGCCCGCGGCGCAGTGGACGACGGCGGCGCCGTCGTCGCGGGCCATGGCGCGCAGCGCCCGCACCACCGCGTCCGACCGGTCGCGCAGGTAGCCGTAGTAGAAGCCGGTGACGCGCAGTTCCGCGTCCGCCTGGCGCTCGTGCCAGGGCAGCACGCGGTCGGCGTCGATGGTGTCGGCCTCCACGTCGGTGCGCCGGCCGCCCTCGGGGAAGAGTGTCAGGTGGTGGTGGGTCACCTCCGGCACCGCGGCCAGCGGCCCCGGGCCCTCCAGCGTCACCTCGGCCGTCGAGCGCAGGTCGACGACGTGGCGGAGCTTGAGTTCGCCGACCAGCCGTGAGACGTCGCCCGTGGTCAGCCCTTGCAGGTTGTCGGACCGCAGGATCCGGCCGAACCGCGTGACTCCGCCGTCACGCGTCGGAATCCCGCCCAGGTCACGGACGTTGACGGCACCTTCGAGATCGATCCATCTGCTCATCGCGTTCACCCCGTCGACCCTATATGTCGGGCAAAGATGAGCGGATTCGCGGTTCATGAAGCAGCATGAGCTTATGGATCCACGCGCTCTGCCCCCACGGCTGGTGATCGATCCATCGCTGCCCCCGGACCTCTCGGTCGAGCTCCGGTCGAGCCCGCACGTGCTCCGACTGGCCAGGTCCGGCTGGCGGATGGACAGCTCCCGCAACCTCACCTGGCTTTTCGTCGTGCCCGGCCTCCTGCTGCTGCTGTGGATGACGGCCGGCACCGCGCCGGCCGTCGTCACCGCCGTCGCCGCCGCCGCCATCGGCCTGCTGCGCTGGCTGACCGGCGCGTACCACAGGGACACCCGCCGCAAGCTCCGCCTGGCGTACGAGCACGCCGACCGCTACATCCTCCCCGAGGACCTCGACTACCCCTGCCAGGTGCTGCTGCGGCGGGCGCAGCGGGCGGCCGAGACGATCCTCGGCTCGCGGGTGCACCGGGCCGGGCTGATCGACACCATCGACAACCGGGTGACGCTCCCCGAGGAGGTCTGGCAGATCGCGCAGCGGCTGCGCAAGCTCTCGGCCATGCACGCCGAGCACAGCAAGATCGTCCCCAAGGAGCTCCCCACGGGACTGCAGGACGCGTTCAAGCCGTACAGCACCGCGCTGGACGCGGCCTGGACGTCGCTGTCGAAGCGGGTGCGCAACCTGGAGCAGTACGCCAAGCAGGTCGTCAAGGCCGACAAGGTGTTCCACGCGCACCAGCGGCTGGAGGCGCTGGCCGCGCGCACCCCCGACTACCAGGCCCTGATCGCCGACACGGTCCGCGACGACCTGGCCCGCGCGCATCTCAAGGAGCTGACCGAGCAGGCCAGGCACGCGCGCGAGCTGTTCGAGGAGAGCATCCACGAGGCCAGGCGGGCGGCGGGCGAACTGCTCAGGCCCCCGCACGCCTGAGGCGGAAGCCGACGGGGCGCGGCCGGCGGCGGCCGTGCCCCGTCGTCCTCGTCAGAGGCCGACCACGGTGCAGGTGGCCGTCGCCGACTTGGCCGGGTCGCTCTCCGAGGTGGCGGTGAGCTTGACCCGGGCCAGCTTCGCGCCGCCGGAGCCGCGGACGGCGTTGACGGTCACGGTCCGCTTGTCGCCGAACTCGACGGCGGCGAGCGCGTTGGGCACCTGGGCGGTCCAGCCCTGGCCGGACACCTCCGCGGTGAGGCGGTAGACGTCGGACTTCAGGTATCCGCTGACGTCCTCGGGGTGCTGCCCCTGCGCCGGCGCGGACCTGCCGGTGTTGAACAGCGGGAACCTGCAGGTGGACAGGTTCTTGCCGGCCGGGACGCCGGCGCCGGGCAGCAGCCGCACGCCGCGCCGCTGCGGGCCCGCCCCGTCGAGGGAGCGGATCGCCACGGTGTAGGACAGGATGCCCTTGCGGTCACGGTGCACGTCGGTGATGTAGAAGTGCAGCCGGTTGGCCTCGTCGACGTACTCGTACTCGCTGCCGGAGTCGGTGCCGGCGTGGAAGAGCGCGTCGGAGAGCTGCCGGTAGTCGCCGATCGTGATCGGCACCTCGGTGCCGTCGGGCAGCACGTAGTCGGTCATGCCGATGTCCTGCGGGTTGGCGTCGATCACCCACTCGAACGGGGCCCGGTCGGCGTTCTTGGTCTTGGCCAGGAGCACGCCGGAGTCGGGGGTGAACGAGTCGCTGCCCATCCGGTCGACGACCTCGACGGTGTAGTTGTCGTAGCCGCCGCCGTCGCACAGCGGGTCGGTGTTCGGGTCGCAGGCGGGGCTCTTGTCACCGGTGTCGAAGGAGATGTTGACGCCGGCCAGGCCCTGGTCGCCGGGCTGCACGGCGCGGGCCGTCACCCTGGCCGTCACGAGGCCGGACTCGTCCAGCGCCTCACGCGACAGGCGCAGCACGTTCCGCTCGTCCACCATCTCCAGCTTGATCTTGTTGCGCAGCATGTGCTGGGCGCCCATGGACGCGCCCGCGGTGGGCGGGATCAGCCAGCGGGAGTGCGGTCCGCCCGGCCCGTTGAAGCTGCCGCGGCTGAGCATCTCCCAGATGCCTGTGTACGCGCGGCGCGGCGGCACCCCGTACGGGTTGTTGTAGTTGTCGGCGATGCCCATGATGTGGCTCAGTTCGTGGGCGTAGACCGCCATGCCGGAGCTCTCGGCCTGCACCGAGTCGACGCCGAACCGGGCGTTGGGCCAGAACGTGGAGCCGGCCTGCCAGGAGGTCCACTCGACGTAACGGGTCCTGGACCAGTTGGGCAGGGCGGGGTCGTTCTCCGGGCCCCACTCGTCGGGCACGTCCTCCTTCGTGGGGAACTTCATCATGCCGAACTCCTGCCAGGTGGACGACTCGTCCTGGCCGGCGCTCACGTAGAAGACGAAGTCGAACTGGTCGGCCACCTCCTGGCCGACGTCGGCCAGCCAGGCGGCGTTGCCGTCGGTGCGCAGGTTGCGGTTGCAGGCGTCGCCGGCGGGGCAGGCGTCGCGCTGGTACTCCAGGGCGTACTCGTGGTCCTTGCCGGGCATCGTGTACGGGCCGAACCCGGTCAGTTCGACGCCGTAGCGGCCGCCGGAGTCCTCCATCCAGTACTCGTGGATGGTGTGGCCGCGGTTGAGCTCGTTCGGGGTGTTGAGGAAGTCCTGGTAGAACTTGGCGACCTGGTCGCGGGGCACGTCGTGGGCCTCGGCGCTGGGGTTGCCGAAGATCGTCGAGCCCTGCGGCCGGGTGACGACGAACGCCTGGTTCGGGTAGTCGAGCAGCACCAGGGCGCCCTTGAAGGTGCGCACCGAGCCCTTGGCGTCCGGGTCGTTCCAGTTGGTGCCGGGCACCTTCTTGTAGTCGGCCCACGTCATGTGGTCCGGGTTCTGCCAGTTCTGGGGGTCGATCGGGGTGATGCCGGTCGTGGGCCGGGCGCGCCGGGCGGCGGGGTTCTCCGCCGGCTCGTCACGCTGCCAGGGCTGGGTCTGCGGCCAGTGGCCGAGCCGCCAGGGGTGCTCGGGGTCTGCGGGGGGTTCTGCGGAAGCGGGCGTCGCCATCAGGCTCATCGGAATCAGCACGATGGCCGACAGAACGGCTCCCAGCAGCTTTTTCGGGACAATCACGGCTCGACGGTATAGAGCATATTGACCGAGATCACCGTTCAGTTGTAGGGAAGACGTGGGAGCTTGCTCCCTACAAATGATGAAAAGTCCTGATCAAGGGGCACTTGTGGCGGATCTTCAGCGGATCGTCGACGACCTCGCGGCTCGGCTCGGCCGCCCGCTGCTGCTGGAGGACCGCCTGCAGCGGGTGGTCGCCTACAGCGAGCAGAACGGTCCCATGGACGACGTCCGCCGCGACTCCATCCTGCGCCGGCACACCACGCCCGAGGTACGGCAGTGGCTGCGCGACGCGGGGGTGCACGACGCGCAGGAGCCGCTGCGCACCCCGGGCGCGCCGCCTCTCGGGCTGCTGCCGCGGGTGTGCGTCCCCGTCCGCCACGAGACGGCGCTGCTGGGGTTCCTGTGGTTCATCGACGCGGGGCCGGCCATGTCCGGGGCACAGGTCGCCGAGGCGGCCGGGGCCGTTCCCGCGGTGGCCCTGGCGCTCTTCCACGAGAGCCTGGCCACCGGCCTGGCCTCGCACCGGGAGCTGGAGGCGGTCACCGGGCTGCTCATGGGCGAACGGGAGTCGGCGGCCCAGCTCATCGAGGCGGGCGCGTTCCCGCAGGCGCAGCCGGTGACCGTGCTGGTGGCCAGGCCGCCGGCGGGCGAACCGGACGACGCGCTGCGCCTGGCGCTGGAACAGGGGCTGCTGGCGCTGCGCCGGCGGCTGAGCGGGCACCACCCGCTCCACCTGGTCCGCTACGACCACGCGGCGCTGCTCGTGGCCGGTTCCCCGGTCGCCGCCGACGAGGTGCACGCGGCCATGTCGGTGCCGGTCGTGGTCGGCATCGGCCGCCCGAGGCCGGCGCTGGCCGAGGCGGCCGGGTCCTACGCCGAGGCGCGGCACGCCGCGGACGTGGCCGCCCGGGTGCCGGGACTGGGCCGCTCGGCCCTGTGGGAGCGGCTGGGCGTCTACCGGATGCTCACCCGGCTGTCCGACTCCGAGCTGCACCCGGGGCTCGAACCGCTGCTGGGCGACGTGCAGCACCTGCTGCTGCTGGAGACGCTGGAGACGTATCTGGACCTGGCGGGCAGCGCCGTCGCCACCTCGCGGGCGCTGCGGCTGCACCGGACCTCGCTGTACTACCGGTTACAGCGGGTGGAGGAGCTGGCCCGTACGGACCTGAAGGACGGCGGGGAGCGGCTGGCGCTGCACCTGAGCCTCAAACTGGCCCGGCTGTCCGGCCGTTACCGGCCCCGCGACCCGATCGGCTGATGGCGGAGGCGAGCAGGCCGGGCATCCCGCGGGCCGTGCTGGAGAACGCCTAGTCTCGACGGGTGCGAAACACGCGATACGCCCCTTCTGGGATGGTGTGCACCATCGATCATCTCGCGTCCGCGGCCGGCGTGACCGCGCTCGACCGCGGCGGGTCCGCGGCCGACGCCGCGATCGCCGCCAACGCCGTGCTCGCCGTCACCTCGCCGCACATGTGCGGGCTCGGCGGCGACCTCTTCGCCCTCGTCCACGACCGCTCCGCCCCGCCGCCCGGCGACGGAGCCGCCGAAGGAGCACCCGGCGGGACGGTGCGCGCGCTCAACGCCTCCGGGCGGGCCGGGTCCGGCGCGGACGCCGGGCGGTTGCGCGGCGAGGGCCACCGGCTCATGCCGCACCGGCTGGACGTCAGGTCCGTGCCGGTGCCGGGCTGCGTGGACGGCTGGCTGGCCCTGCACGCCCGCTACGGCAGGCTCCCCCTGGCCGAGCTGTTCGCCCCCGCGATCCGGCTGGCCCGTGACGGCTTCCCCGCCTCACCGCTGCTGGCGCCGATGGCCCGGGACGTGGCGGACCGCCCCGGCGCCGCCGATCTCGCCGGGGTCCGGACGGCCGGCGACCGCGTCCGCAGGCCGGGCGTGGCCCGCGCGCTGGAGGCCGTCGCCGCGGACGGGCGCGCCGGGTTCTACCTGGGCGAGTTCGGCGAGGGCCTGCTGGAGCTGGGGGCGGGCGAGTACACCCGCGCCGACCTGGAACGGGCGCAAGCCGACTGGGTGGAGCCGCTGCGGGTACGGGCGTTCGGCCACGACGTGTGGTCGGCCCCGCCCAACTCCCAGGGCTACCTGCTGCTGCTCTCGCTGGGCATCCTGGACGGGCTGGACCTGCCGCCCTCGACCGCGCCCGCCGCCTGGGCCCATGTCCTGGCCGAGTCCGCCCGCGCCGCCGCGCACGACCGCGTCGCCGTGCTGCACGAGCACGCCACCGGCCTGCTCTCCCCCGCCGAGATCGAGCGCCGGCGCGCGTCGGCCGGACGGCGGGACCTGCCGGTGCCGGCCGCGGACGGCGACACCACGTACCTCTGCGCGGTGGACGGCGACGGGCTCGGCGTCTCCCTCATCCAGTCGAACGCCTCCGGTTTCGGCAGTTACCTGTTCGAGCCCCGTACCGGAATCAACCTGCACAACCGTGGTATCGGCTTCTCCTTGGAGCCCGGCCATCCCGCCGAGTACGGCCCCGGCAGGCGTCCGCCGCACACGCTGACGCCCGCGCTCGTCACCCGCCCGGACGGTTCGCTCCGCGCGGTCGCCGGCACGATGGGCGGTGACGCGCAGCCGCAGATCCTGCTCCAGGTGCTCACCAGGCTGTTGCGGTACGGGCAGGATCCGGGAGCGGCGATCGCGGCGCCGCGCTGGCGGTTCGGCAGCGGCACCGGCTTCGACACCTGGCGCCGCGCCGACGGGGCCGAAGGTGCGGTGGTCGAGTTGGAGGACGGCACCGGCTGGCAGGACGGGCTGGCCGCGCTCGGCCATCGGGTGTCGCCGGTGCCCGGCGGGGCGTTCGGTCACGCGCACCTCATCGAGGTGCTGCCGGACGGGATGCTGGCCGGGGCCGCGGACCCGCGTTCTCTCACCGGCGCCGCGATTGGGCGGTGACGAGCGGGGTAGCCACGGTCGCCATGGCAACCGACGTCATCACCCTGATCACCGACGATCACCGTAAGGTCGAGACGCTCTTCGAGCGGCTCAAGAAGGAGGAGGGCGACGCCCGGGCCACCGTGGCCGAGCTGCACGCCCTCCTCACCGCGCACGCCCGCGCCGAGGAGGACCGGGTCTACCCCGACCTCGACGCGAAGGCGCACCACGGCCTGGAGGAGCACAAAGAGGCCGAGGTGCTCCTCGACGAGCTGGTGCGGGCGACCCCCGGCACCCCGGCGTTCCGGCAGACGCTGGAGAAGCTCGTCGAGGCGGTCACCCACCACGTCGAGGAGGAGGAGAACGACCTGCTGCCGCAGCTGGCCCGCAAGGCCGGCGACAAGCGGCTCCAGGAACTGGGCGAAGCCTTCGCCCGGCGCCGCGACGAGGAGCTGAAGGCCCTGAGGTCCGTGCACGACCCCGGCGGCGACGCCACCAAGGCGGAACTGTACGAACAGGCCCAGAAGGCCGACATCCCCGGCCGCTCCCAGATGGACAAGGAAGAACTGCGCGAGGCAGTACGCGAGACGCCGTAGGGGCAGGGGGCCCGGCGGCGGGCGGTCAGCTCAGGCGGCGCAGGGCCGGCAGCAGCGCGTGCAGGTCGTCGGCGATCACGTCGGCGGCCTCGCGCGCTTCCGGCCGCGCCGCGTGCAGGTAGCCCCAGGGGCCGCGGCGCAGCAGCGCGGTCCGCATCCCGGCCGCGGCGGCGGGGCGCACGTCGTTGTCGAGCCGGTCCCCCACGTACAGGATCTCGCCCGGCTCGCGGCCGGCGACCGCCGCCACCTTGGTGAAGAACCCGGGCTGCGGCTTGGACACCCCCCACCCCTCGGACGTGTGCACCGAGTCGACGGGCAGGTCCATCGCCATCAGCGCGTCGTAGGCCCGCTTCGGCTGGTTGCCCGCGAGGATCACCTGGTAGCCCGCCTCCCGCAGCGCGCCGAGCGCCTCCCGGGCGTCGGGATAGAGGTCGTCGGCGTCGAAGTGGTTGCGCAGGCTGTCAGGCTCGTCCCGTTCCCAGGCCGCGATCTCGGCCTCGACGTCGAACCCGGGCCGCAGCAGCTCGAACCCCTCGCTGAAGGAGTGGTCCAGCGCCGCCATCCCGCCGAGCACGCCCATCAGCAGGAACCTCGGCACCCCGAGCCGGTCGGCCCACCGCGACCAGATCCGCGTCTCGTCGATCACGGTCTCGCCGACGTCCAGCACCACAGCCTTGATCATCAAAACCATCCGTCCAACGGGAAATTTCCTCCACTGTACGAGCCGGGTACGCGACTCGAATCCATGGAATACTGAGCGTGGCGAATCGAGCACGAAGGGACATGTTCATGGCGACCATGACCATCCGCGAGCAGGAGCCCGTCGCCGGAAACGACGCGCCCCATACCGCCAGGGAGCTCTTCGATGCCCTACCCCCCTCCCCGGCCTACGGGCAGAGGTGGTCGAAGGGAAAATGATCGTGAGTCCCATGGGCAGCCCCGAGCACGGCTGGATCGCGGCCGACCTGCACGACGCGCTCCTCCCTCTCCGAAGGGAGCACGGATGGCGAGGGTCTGTCGGCAGCGTGAACGTCTGCATCGAAGGCCCGCGAGACTCCTGCGCCCCTGACTACACGCTCGCGGCCCCCGACTGTCCTCGTCGGGGCCAGTTGGAGTTGCTCTCCTCTGGTGTCCTCATGGTGGCCGAGGTGGTCTCGCCGGGCAGCGCCCACATCGACCGTCACGAGAAGCCCCGGGTCTACGCCACCGGCCGAGTGCCGGTCTACCTGCTCATCGACCCCATCGGCGACGAGCCGGGCGTGACCGTGCTCAGCAAGCCCGCCGACGGCGCCTACGCCATGACCACCAGGGTCACCATGGGCTCTCCGATCACGCTGCCCGCGCCGATCGGGTTCGAGCTGGACACGTCGATCTTCAAGGGCTGAGCCTGTCCATCGCCTTGGTGATGCGTTTCTCCGACACCGGGGTCGGCGTGCCGAGGGTCTGGGCGAAGAAGCTCACCCGCAGCTCCTCGATCATCCAGCGGATCTCCGTCACGTCGGGGTCGGAGCGGCGGGCCGGCGGCAGGCGGTCGAGCAGGTCCTGATAGTCGTCCTCGACCTTGTGGACGCGGTCCATCCACTCCTCGTCGCGCCACGGGTCCTCCGGCAGCTTGGTGAGCCGGCGGTCGACGGCGCGCAGATAGCGCAGCACGTCGGGCAGGCGGGCGTGGCCGGTGGCGGTGACGAAGCCGGGGTAGACGAGCCTGCCGAGCTGGTCGCGGACGTCGTCGGTCGCGGCGCTGGGGCGCAGCGCGTCGAGCTGGATGCCGGCGGCGTGCCACACCGTGAGGATCTGCTCGACCCGGCCCAGGATGGTGGCCGCCGTGTCGTACAGCTCGGCGCGGACATGCTGGTAGAGGCGGTCGAAACCGGCCGGGTCCCAGGCGGGGCCGCCCAGGTCGCGCATGAGCTTGTCGGCCGCGGCGTCGACCACGTCGCCGAAGAGCGCCACGGCGCCGCCGTGCGGGCTGCGCGACAGGGCCAGCTTGGCCTGGTTGGACAGGCCCGACAGCAGCGGCTTGGCGGGGTTGGCGACGTTCAGCAGCAGCAGGCGGCGGGTGCCGGCCCAGTGGGAGCGGCGCTGCTCCGCCTCCGTCTCGAAGATCTTGACGGACACCGAGTCGCCGGCGTCGACGAGCGCCGGGTAGCCCTTCATCCGGCCCTGTACGAACACCTTGGGCAGGGTGCCGAAGCTCCACGTGCGCAGGCCGGTGCGTTCCAGGTCGTCGCCGGCCTCGGAGAGGGTCTTGCGCAGGCGCGGGGCGAGGCGGCGCTTGAGCGCCGCGAGGTCCTTGTCCTCGGCGAGGGTGCGCTTGCGCTCGTCGATCACCCGGTACGTGATGCGCAGGTGGTCGGGCACCTGGTCGAGCTGCCAGGCGTCGCGCGGCACGCGGACGCCGGTGAGCCGCAGCAGCTCGCGCTCGACGGCCTCCAGCAGCGGCTCGGCCCCCGGCCGGGCGTTGGCCAGCACCTGCTTGGCGAAGTTGGGCGCGGGCACGAAGTTGCGGCGCAGCTGTTTGGGCAGCGACCTGATCAGCGCGGTGACGAGGTCCTCGCGCAGGCCGGGGATCTGCCAGTCGAAGCCGTCGGAGGTGACCTGGTTGAGCAGGTGGAGCGGCACGTGCACGGTGACGCCGTCGGCGTCGGCGCCGGGCTCGAACTGGTAGGTCAGCTTCATCCGCTGGCCGAGCTGCCGCCAGGTGTCGGGGTAGTCACGGGTGCTGACGTCGGCGCCCTCGTTGACCAGCATGTCGGGCGAGAACGTGAGCAGGTCGGGCTGTTCGGCGCGGGCCTTCTTCCACCAGGAGTCGAAGTGGCGGGCCGAGACCACGTCGGCGGGCAGCCGCTGGTCGTAGAAGTCGAACAGGGCCTCGTCGTCGACGAGGATGTCGCGGCGGCGGGCGCGGTTCTCCAGCTCCTCGACCTCGCCGAGCAGCCGCCGGTTGTCCTTGAGGAACTGGTGGTGGCTGTCCCAGTCGCCCTCGACGAGCGCGTGGCGGATGAACAGCTCCCGCGACAGGTCGGGGTCGATCCGGCCGTAGTTGACCTTGCGCCCGACGACCAGCGGCACCCCGTACAGGGTGACCTTCTCGTAGGCGATGACCGCGCCCTGGTTCTTCTCCCAGTGGGGCTCGGAGTAGCCGCGTTTGACGAGGTGCTGCGCGAGCGGCTCCACCCAGTCGGGCTCGATCTTGGCGTTGACCCGCGCCCACAGCCGCGAGGTCTCCACGAGCTCGGCGGACATCACCCACTGCGGCTGCTTCTTGGCCAGCGCTGAGCCGGGGAAGACGGCGAAGCGGGCGTTGCGCGCGCCGAGGTACTCCTGGATGGGCCTGCGGCCGTCGGAGGCGCGCTGGCGGTCCATGACCTCCTTGACGCCGACGTGCGACAGCAGGCCGACCAGGAGCGACTTGTGGACCAGCTCGGGGTCGGCGGGGTGGCTGTTGGGGTGCACGCCGAGCGCCTGGCGGATCTGGCTGTAGATGTCCTGCCACTCGCGTACCCGCAGGTAGTTGAGGAACTCGGACTTGCACAGGCGGCGGAAGGCGCTGGAGGAGAGCTCCTGCTGCTTGTCCCGCAGGTGGTTCCACAGGTTGAGGTAGGTGAGGAAGTCGGACTCGGGGTCGGCGAAGCGGCGGTGCTTCTCGTCGGCCTGCTGCTGCTTGTCGGCGGGGCGCTCGCGCGGGTCCTGGATGGACAGCGCGGCGGCGATCACCATGACCTCGCGCACGCAGCCGTTCTTCTCCGCCTCCAGCACCATGCGGCCCAGCCGGGGGTCGACGGGGAGGGTGGCGAGCTTGCGGCCGATCGGGGTGAGCTTGCCGTGGGCGTCGAACGCGCCGAGCTCGTGCAGCAGGTTGACGCCGTCCTTGACCTGGCGGCGGTCGGGCGGCTCGACGAACGGGAACGCCTCGATGTCGCCCAGCCCGATCGAGGTCATCTGGAGGATGACCGAGGCGAGGTTGGTGCGCAGGATCTCCGGGTCGGTGAACTCCGGCCGGGCCTCGAAGTCCTCCTCCTCGTAGAGGCGGATGCAGACGCCGTCGGAGGTGCGGCCGCAGCGGCCCTTGCGCTGGTCGGCGCTGGCCTGCGAGATCGCCTCGATGGGCAGGCGCTGCACCTTGGTGCGGTGGCTGTAGCGGGAGATCCGGGCGTAGCCGGGGTCGACGACGTACTTGATGCCGGGCACGGTCAGGGACGTCTCGGCCACGTTGGTGGCCAGCACGACGCGGCGGCCGGTGTGGCGCTGGAAGACGCGGTGCTGCTCGGCGGCGCTGAGCCGGGCGTAGAGCGGCAGGATCTCGGTGTTGCGGAAGTCGGCCTTGGCCAGGGCGTCGGCGGCGTCGCGGATCTCGCGCTCGCCGCTGAGGAAGACGAGGATGTCGCCCGGCCCTTCACCGGTCAGCTCGCGGCAGGCCTCGACGATGCCCTGGGTCTGGTCGTCGTCCTCGCCGAGCGGGCGGTAGCGGACCTCGACGGGGTAGGTGCGGCCGGACACCTCGATGATCGGCGCGTCGCCGAAGTGGCGGGAGAACCGCTCGGGGTCGATCGTGGCGCTGGTGATGATCACCTTGAGGTCGGGGCGCCTGGGCAGCAGCTGTTTGAGATAGCCGAGGATGAAGTCGATGTTGAGGCTGCGCTCGTGGGCCTCGTCGATGATGAGGGTGTCGTACTGCTCCAGCATGCGGTCGTGCTGGAGCTCGGCGAGGAGGATGCCGTCGGTCATCAGCTTGACGAGGGTGCGGTCGGAGGCCTGGTCGGTGAAGCGGACCTTGTAGCCGACGACCTCGCCGAGGTCGGTGTGGAGCTCCTCGGCGACGCGCTCGGCGACGGTGCGGGCGGCGATGCGGCGCGGCTGGGTGTGGCCGATGAGGCCGCGTACGCCCCTGCCCAGCTCCAGGCAGATCTTGGGGATCTGGGTGGTCTTGCCGGACCCGGTCTCACCGGCGACGATGACGACCTGGTGGTCGCGGATGGCCGCCAGGATGTCGTCCTTGCGCTGGGAGACCGGCAGCGACTCCGGATAGCCGATCTCCGGGACCGCCTCGCGGCGGCGCAGCAGGCGCCGCTCGGCGCGTTCGACGTCGGCGAGGATCTCCGCGGTGATCTTCTCCCGCGCTTCCCGGGAGCGCACCCGGCGCACGCCGTCGAGCCTGCGCCGCAGCCGCCGCTGGTCGCGCGGCATCAGGTCGGGCAGGCGGGAGTGGAGCTCGGTGAGTGGAGAGGACAACGCAGGAGTTCCCATACTGACTTCAGGATATTCCGGCCCCGCGTGCCGGGAGCCAACGGCCCATCGTGCCCGACGGGCGCGTCGCGCGCATCTCGAATTATCGACCGTGATCGCCCGCGACCGGCCCACTCTCCCCAGAGTTGCATCGTGGGCGACCACGGTCACCAATGAGACTCCCGGCAGGCGCGAACGGTTGCCTTGAGCGGGGGTCACGTTTTGGTCCGCGGTGTGGCCGGCCCGTCACGTCCCGTCCACGGCCGACCGGGCGGCGCCGATGATGCCCGCCTGGTTGAGCAGCGCGGCCGGGACGATCGGCGTGTCGAGACGGATGTGCGGCAGGAACTTGTCGGCCTTCTTGCTGACGCCGCCGCCGATGACGATCAGCGACGGGGTGAACAGCATCTCGACGTGCTTGAGGTACTCCTCGACCCGGGCGGCCCAGTGCGACCAGCTCAGGTCCTCCACCTCGCGGGCCCGGTCGGAGGCGCGGCGCTCGGCGTCGGTGCCGTGCAGGAGCAGGTGGCCCAGCTCGGTGTTGGGCACGAGCACGCCGTCGACGAACAGCGCGCTGCCGATCCCGGTGCCGAACGTCAGCATGAGCACCACGCCGTGCCGCCCCTGCCCCTTGCCGTACGTCATCTCGGCCGTGCCAGCCGCGTCGGCGTCGTTGAGCACGGTCGCGCCGCCGAACAGCTCGCCCGCGTGTACGCCGACCCACGCGTGGTGCATGTTGACCGCGGTCCGCACCACGCCGTCGACGACCACCCCGGGGAAGGTCACGCCGACGGGACCGGTCCAGCCGAACCGCCGGACGATCTCCGCCACCACGTCGGCGACCGGGCCGGGTTTGGCCGGGCGCGGCGTGGCGATGCGCAGCCGGTCTCGGGTCAGCTCCCCGGTCCGTACGTCCACCGGCGCCCCCTTGATGCCGGTGCCGCCGATGTCGATGCCCAACGCGTCCATGTCCTCTTCACTCCCCGCCGGACGGCGGTGCGACACCG
Source organism: Nonomuraea sp. CA-218870 (assembly GCF_050936535.1). Lineage (NCBI taxonomy): Bacteria > Bacillati > Actinomycetota > Actinomycetes > Streptosporangiales > Streptosporangiaceae > Nonomuraea > Nonomuraea sp. CA-218870. The sequence continues at coordinate 5,916,452 of NZ_JBNJMN010000001.1, forward strand.
TACTGAACCGGGGTCCCGGCTCTCGCGTATCTCGCGTCACAAGCGCTAACAAGGAGGCACGGATGCGGTTACGCATCATCACGGCCTGCGCTGTCGCGGTCTCGACGGCAGCCGCTCTCACCGTCCCGGCCCAGGCCACCCCGAACAGGAACAGGTTCGACGTCGTCAACCTGGTCTCCGATGTCCGCGGGAAGGCGGCCGTCACGGACCCCAAGCTGGTCAACCCGTGGGGGCTGGCCATGGGCAAGACCCTGTGGGTCTCCAACACCGGCACCGGCACCGCCACCGTCTACTCCGGCCAGGGCAGGAAGGAGAGGACGGAGGTCGCCATCCCCGGCGGCGCCCCGACGGGTCAGGTGTTCAACGGCGGTGACGGCTTCACCGTCAAGGGCAAGGCCGCCACCTTCATCTTCTCCAGCCCGAGCGGCGCGATCACCGGCTGGAACGCCGAGGCGGACCCGAAGAACGCGATCATCGGCGCCTTCACCCGTGGCGCCGACTACAAGGGCCTGGCCCTGGCCGAGACCGACGAGGGCGACGTCCTGCTGGCCGCGGACTTCGCGGGCGGCCGGCTGCACGTCTTCGACGAGGACTTCCGGCGCGTCCGGCTGTCGCGCGCGCAGTTCAGGGACCGTGAGCTCCCGGACAACTACCACCCGTTCAACGTCTCCGTCGTGAACGGGAACGTCTACGTGGCCTACGCCCTGCGCGACGCGCAGACCGGCAAGTCGGTGGCCGGCCGCGGAAAGGGCTGGGTCAGCCGCTTCGACCTGGACGGCCGCCTGACGGGCCGCATCGCCCGCGTCGGGCTGAACGCGCCGTGGGCGGTCACCCAGGCGCCGCGCGGCATGGGCAGGTACGCGGGAGCGCTGCTGGTCGGCAACTTCGGCGACGGCACCATCCACGCCTACCGCGGCAACCGCCACCTGGGCGCGCTGCGCGGGGCGGACAACCGGCCGATCAGCCTGCCGGGCCTGTGGGACCTGGAGCCGGGCACGGCCGCCGCCGGCGGCGAGAACGCGCTGTGGTTCTCCGCCGGCGCCGACGGCGGCAAGCACGGACTGCTCGGCGTGATCCGTCCCGCCGGGACGAGAGCCGCGACGCCGGCGCCCACGCCGACCTCCACCAGGAGCGGCAACCCGTTGAAGTCGCCGTACGGCGGCTACTGAGGCTCTCCCCGACGCTTCCGGCGCGGCCGCCGCGAGCCGTGCCGGAAACGTGCGGGCCGCGGTCGCCCCCGCACCGTCCCGCCCGGCCCGGCCCAGCGCGCCTCGGTCGCCGGATACGGGATCGGCCAGGGCAAAAGCCCTCAGGGGAGCGGCGGCACTACCATCTCGGAGGCAGGATTCCGTCTCGGAATGGTAGGGCATGGACGATCATCGGCTGCCGGGAGAGCTGCGCCGGTTGTTCGCCGACGGCGGCGGGGGGCGCAGCCTGTCGATCGGGCTGCCCGAGGGCGAGGTGATCTGGCCCGACCCGGGCTACACCGGCCAGGGTGAGCCCCTCAGGCCCGCGTTCTGGATGAGTGACGAGCCCGCGACGGGCGACGACTGGCGGCGTTTCCTGGCCGAGCATCCGCGCAGCGGCCTGTGGCCGGTCCTGCTGGACGAGTCGGCCCAGCCGTGGGCGGTGGGCCAGGTGGTGCCGGACGATCCGATGCAGATCGACCACTTCACCGCCGAGGGCTTCATGACCGAGGTCTGGGAGGAATGGGTCGCGCAGATGCCGGCCGACGCCCTGGCCGAGCTGGAGCCGTACGGGGCGATCTGTCCCGGTCTCGCGCCGCCCGGCCGTCCGGTGGCCGAGCCGGACGCGGTGGCCGCGTGGTTCGCCGGCGAGCTGGCCGCCAGGGGCATGCCGCTGGGGCTCGTGGCCGCGCCACGGAGCGCCGACGCGCTGGCCGCCATGGGCTGGCAGGGCGCGCTGCACCACAACGAGTGGATGGTGCCGCTGGCCGCCGTGGTGCGCAGCTGGGAGGACCGCTTCGGGGCGCGGGTGGTCTGCGTCGGCTTCAACACGCTGGAGATCAGCGTGGCCGCGCCTCCGGCGGACCTGGAGCACGCGCTGCACGTGGCGGCCGAGCACTGGACGTTCTGCCCGGACAACGTGCTGCAGGGAGCCGGCGACCTGCACGGGTACGCCGGGCAGCTCATCGGTTCGCACGCCTGGTCCTTCTGGTGGGACTGACAGGCGCCGCCCCGGGCCGGGGGGAGCCCTCGGCCCGGGCGGCGATGTCCCCTGGGTCACGGAAGCCGCGCCACGGCTCCGTAGTTGCCCGAGCTGCCGGGCTGGTCGGCGCAGGCGTCTCCGTCGCCGTCCGGCCGCCACTCCGGGACCCACACCAGCCCCGGTTCCAGCAACTCCAGCCCTTCCAGCAGGGACTCCATCTCCTCACGCGTACGCACCGCGTGACCCGGCAGCGTCATCGCCAGCAGATCGTTGATCGCCGGCAGCAGCTCACGCGGTATGCCGTCGAACGTGGTCTGCAACAGGGCCAGGTAGCTGCCCTTCGGGGCGTTCTCCCGTAACCGCTTGATGACGTGACGGGCCTGCTCGTCGTCGCTCACGTTGTGGCCCGAGACCACGATCCAGGCCATCGGCCGGTTCCAGTCCACGAACGTGCGCACGACGCGGTCGTCCAGGATCTCGTCGATCTGCGGGATGTCGCCCTCGACCACCCGCACGAGATCGGTGATCGGCTCGATGGTGGCTTGCGCGTTGGCGAGCACCATCGGGTCGTTCTCGATGTACACGACCCGGGCGGACGCCGTGCGCGGCGTGTCGCGTGCGATGTCGTGCAGTCTGCGGCCCGGTGGCAGGCCGCTCGGCACCCCGCTGCCCACGATCAGGAACTGGTCGACGCCCTCCAGCGCCAGGTGGCGTACGACCCGTGTCAGGTACCCGAGAATGGCTTGGGCGGCGGCGGTGGTGATCTCGGCGGCCACGTCATAGCGGTTGACCGCCTCCCTGTCGGCTCTGAAGTTGTTCTTGCCTCCTGTCGCGGCGTCGAGTATGCGGGTGATCCGTGCATGGCTGGTGTCGAGATTGGCCAGGTTTCGGATAGCACGCTGGCGCATTGGGTGTCGCCCCTTTCCCCTCGCCACTTTCTGTTGGGAAAGTCTCCGGTCGCTGACCCCACTCGGTTGCCCAAATTCATAATGATTCAAAAATCCCTTTATCCAAGCACCCAGGCCTAGATTTTTTGAGATTTATGCTCTTTCGTTCTACCGCGTGTACGGTAACGATCAATTCCGCATTGACCGCGAGAGCCTTTCACGATGAGCGCACAGCAGGTCAAGGGTCTCGTCGCGGGTCGTCGTGGTCACCGACAGCTTGGTGAACGCCTGATGGTAGGCCTCCACCTGCACGGCGTCGGTGATCAGCTCGTCCGCCTCCAGCGCGTGCGCGCACGCGATGTCGGGCTCGAACGCCTCGTCGAAACGCCAGAGAGTGAACGGACCGGTACGCGGGACGTACGCCGGACCGTCCATGGGCACGATATGCAGCGAGATATTGGGACGCTTGGCGAAGTCGATCAGCCGGTCGAGCTGGTCGAGCAGCACGGGGGTCTCCGTGATCGAGCGGAACAGGACGCCCTCGTCCATGACCGCCCACACGACCGGTCCCTTCGGCCCCAGGATGAGCCGCTGGCGGGCGGCCAGGATGTCCACCGCGGCGTCGGCGGTGGTGTGCCGGAAGGACCCCATGTCGGCCGCGGCGATCGCCGCGAGCGCGTAGGCCTCGGTCTGCAGCAGCGGCGGCACGAAGTGGGTGTGATAGGTGCGGATCACCGAGGCCCTGCTGTCGATGGAGCAGGTGGTGGCCAGCCAGACCGGGAACGCGCTGGAGTCGTACCATTCGAGCTCGCGCTCGCCGCGCGCGATCGACAGGACGTACTCCCGCGCGGGCATCGCGGTCACGCCGTACAGGGTGAGCAGGCGCTCGACCGTGGCGGGGGCGGGGGCGATCCGTCCCTGCTCGACCGCCTCGACCGCGATGGCGCCCTTGCCGAGCACGGTCTCCACCTTCTCCGGAGACAGCTGCGCGGCCAGGCGCAGCGAGTGGAGCCGCTCGCCGAGCGCGCGGCGCACGGGCTCGTCCAGCGGCGCGGCCGCGTCGGGGATCTCCAGGGCGGGCTCCGGGTGCTCGGGCAGGTCCTCCGCCTTGCGGGCCAGCTCGATCACGCCGCGCACCACCGACAGCGACCCTTCGGAGAGGCCGGAGGCGGACAGGCCGATGCCGGACGCCTGGAGCTGCAGGTCCTCGACCGTGCCGACCTCGACGTGGTCCTCGCCCACCAGCCAGCCCACGCTCACCTGGAGGCACGCGGCCAGCGCCCGCAGCACCTGGAGCGTGGGGTTGGCCTGCTTGCCCGTGCGCAACTGGCTGACGTAGGCGCGGGTGATCGGGATGCCGGCCTCGGTGAGCGCCGCGGCGACCTGAGCCCCGGTGAAACCGCGCTTGGCCAGCGCCAGGTCGAGTCGCTCGGCGAACTTCGCCACGCATGCCTCCTGATACCCGTAAGACGCAATCAAGCGTAGACCCGGCCCCCGTGCGGGACATCCTGACCGGACAGGTCACCCTTCCCGCACTCGGGGCATTTTCTTTGCACGAAAACTGAGAGTTGACACACTATCCCGCGTTTAGCCAGTATCGTACGACACGTGGAAACTGTTACCTGACAGCCGGCGCTCCTCGGAGTCGCCCGGCAGGGAGGTGGCCGGACGTGACCATCGATCACCAGGTCAGTCCCTGGTTCACCAGAGCGCCGGTGTCACCCGTACAGGAACGGGTGATCCAGCGCATCTGCGCACGATCAGCCCCCGCTGGGACGCCGGTGCACGTGTCAGACCTGCCCTTCGGCGGCGTCCAGATCTGGATGGACGGCGACGAGGACAGATGGAGCCTGTACCACCGGATGGCTCGCGAGCTGCGCCTCGCGGGCTGGCACGTCGAGCCGGCCGCCGACCGGCTGCTCGTGCTCGGCTGGAGCGCCGACGGCCTGACGCACCGCGTCCAGGTGCTCGCCGCCGCGCTCGCGGGCAGGCTCGCCGACCACGACCTGACCGTCTTCATGGCGGTCACCATCGCCACCCGGCTGTGCCAGGAAGGGCAGCCGCCTGAGACCGTCGTCGACGAGGTGGAGGCCCGGCTGCGCGACGACCTGCGCTGGCCGGACCGCTTGGCGGACCTCGACGGCCTGCAGCGCACCGCCACCCTGGAGCCGCTCCGGCTCCGGCTGGCCCAGGTGGTGGGGCTGGAGGCCAAGGTGCGGCGGCGCTGCGCCGAGCACCTGTCACTGGCCGTCCGGGTGGCGACCGCGGTGGCCGGCGGCAGCGTGCCGCCGCGCGCCCGCCTGTCCCGGCTGAACACGTGCCTGTCGGAGCGCGTGGTCGCGGCCAGCGTGCCCAACCGGCCGCCCGGCCGGTCACCCGACGTCGTCCCCTCACTCACCGACTGCGCGTCGTCGCCGCGATGACCCGCCCACCGGCGCACCACCCACCCGGCCCGGACCCCGGCCCGGGCGACCGTCCCGCGTCCGCGACCGGGCGGCTCCCCGACGGCTCCGTCACGGACGCGACGCGGGCCTGGTGGCTCACGCCGGAGCCCCGCGCCACCTTCACCGAAGAACGCGGTCAGGCCGATCGAGAACTGGTCCGCCTCGGCCTCCAGGACGTGCCAGCCCCTTGGGGCGACCCCCATGGACAGGAGTGATCATGCTCACCGACGAGGTCCACGGCCCGCAGCACCACGGGGTTCCCGTGCGCGGGACCCGGCCGGCCGACCAGAGCTCCGCGAGGACGGCGCACCGGCTGCGCCGCATCCGGCACCTGCCCGGGCGGACGCTCACGTCGATCGGCCGCGTCCCCGGCGGAACGCCGGACGTGCCGCCCGAGGAACCCGGTGGGAGGACGGCATGAACCGGGGCAGGGTGGGCGTGCTGGTGCCGCCCGCCAACCCGTCGGCGGAGCCCGAGCTGACCCGCCTGCTCGGCTCGCGCGCGGACATGCACGTGAGCCGGTTCCCGGTGCGACCGGGGCTGGCGCCGGCGGAACGGCTGGAAAGCTACAACGCGGCGCTGCCCGCGATGGCCCACTCGTTCGGCGACCTGCCGCTCGACGCGCTCATCATGGCCTGCGACGGCCCCCGCTACCTGCTCGACCCGGAGGAGGACCAGGACGAGTGCGAGCGGATGACCGAGCGGTTCGGCGTGCCGTTCGCGAGCGCGACGGTGGCCATCATGGAGGCGATCGGCCACCTCGGGGTGGAGGAGGTGCACATCGTCTCCCCGTACCAGCCGTGGCTGACGGAGCTGGCCGAGCGGTTCTGGAAGGCGGCGGGCATGCGCATCGCCGGGGTCGTGCCGGTCCGGGCGCAGGGCGGCTTCTCCCCGTACGACATCACGCCGCCGGAACTGGTCGACCAGGTCAAGCAGGCGGACCTGCCCGCCGACGCCGTCCTGCTGTTCACCTGCAGCGGGATGCCGACGCTGCCGGTGCTGGGCACGCTCGGCGCGGGCAACGACCGGACGCTGCTCACCTCGAACCTGTGCAGCGCGTGGTGGGCGCTGTCACGGGCGACGGGCCGCCCGGTCACGCTGAACCGGTCGCCCCGGCGGGCGGCCGCGCAGGGGAGGGCGTCATGACCGCCGCCTTCCCCGCCTACTGGACGGGGGTCGCCGGCACCACGCCCGCGGCCGGCGTGGACGGAGCCCGATCCGGCGCCGGCGACCCCGAATCAACCCTGCCGGAGGCCGTCTAGCGGGCCCCTGGCGTACCCAGGGCCGGGCGAGGGACGCCGTGCTAGCTGAGGAGTAGTCGAGTATGTGGCGGACGCTGTCCAACGAGGCGCGCGAGGCCATCGGCAGGCTGTGCGAGCAGCATGGGAGGCACCTCTACGACTACTGCCGCACAGGGCTGTCGGCGTCCGACGCCGAGCTCGCCGTCGCCGGCGCGCTGCTGTCGGCGCACGTGCACGGGGAGCGGCTGGGCGACCGGGAGCTGACGCGTCCGTGGCTTTACGCGCTCGCCCGCTGCCATCGCGCGGCCGTCGCGGCCACCCGGCCCGCCAGCACCGGCTCGTGGACCCGGCCGGAGGCGCCGGACCTGGTCCCCGAGGCGCTGCGCGCACTCGACGCGCCGCACCGGGAGCTGCTCGACCTGTCGGTACGGCACCAGCTGGCGAGCGCGGAGATCGCCGCGATCTTCGACGTCGAGGCGATCCAGGTCAACACCGTCATCGCCGAGGCCGCCGACCGGATCGAGGAGTGGATAGCCGCGGTGCGCGCCGCCCGGACCCGCGACGGGTGCCCCCGGCTGGCGGTACGGGTGACGGACTGGGCGAAGGCGCCGGGCCGGCGCAACCGCACCCGGATCGCCCGGCACATCCGCTCCTGCCAGTCCTGCCGGTCAGCGCCCCGCGACGAGGTGCGGGCCGGAGTGCTGCTGCTCGGCCTGCCGCTGGCCGAGATCCCCGACACGTTACGCGACCAGCCCGCCTGGGGTGACCCGCTGCCGAGCGATCCGGCGGCGTGGCGCTCCGACGGGTTCCCGGCGCAGGCGAGCGACCTGATGGAGCCGCCGCCCGCGCTGATCGCCCTGGTCCCCGGCCCCACGACGGAGACCAGGGGAAGAGCCTGGCCGGCGGCGGGCGCGGCCGCCGCCGGCCAGGAATCCGGCGGCGGCCCGCCCGAGCCTGACTCCCCCGCCCGGGCGCGCCGGGGGCCGACCGCTCCGCCCGGCACGGCCGAGGCGCTGCTGCGGGCCGTGCACCCGACCGGCGAGCGCCTGGTGCCCACCGGCACGTCGGGCGACTCCACGTCGGGCGAGACGATCCCGTACGGGAAACGCCCCGGCCTCCCCCCGATCCCGCCCCCACAGGACGGCGGCCCCGGGCCCGTACCCGCGCCGGACATCCCAGCCAGGAGCGCGCCGCCCCACTGGGGGGCGGGCGGGGACGTCCCCCCACGCCCGGAGCCTGGCGACCCGCCCCCCGCCCGGACCCCTGACGGCGGGGAGCCCGACGACCGCTGGACCACCGGCACCGCCGGCGACGAGACCCCCATCCGCTGGACCCCCGGCCCCCGCACACCCACCCCCGACCCACGCGGACACGACACCCACGACCGTCCCGACCCCGGCCCACGCGGACACGACACCCACGACCGCACCAGCACCCGCACGAACGGACACGACACCCACGACCGTCCCGACCCCGGCCCACGCGGACACGACTCCCACGACCGCTCGCACACTGGCAGGAACACCCATCACCGCTCCGGCCCCGGCGCGGACGTGAGGCGGGCGGACGACCGCTGGACCACCGGCGCCGTCGGTGACGAGACCCCCGTGCGCTGGGTCCCCGGCCCGCGCGGACGCAGGACCGATGACGGCGGCACCGAGCCGCGCGGGCACAGGACCCATGACGGCGGCACCGAGCCGCGCGGGCACAGGACCGATGACGACCGCACCGACCCGCGCGGGCACAGGACCGATGACGACCGCACCGGCCCGTACGAGCGCGGGACCCCTGACGGCGGCACCGGCCCGCGTGAGGGTGAGACGGACGACCGGTGGATCACCGGCACCGCCGGCGACGAGACCCCGGTGCGCTGGAACCCGGCGCTGCCCGCAGGGTGGATCAAGGTGCCGGCGCCGCGGCGGAGCGATGACCCGCCGCGCCCGCACGCGCCGCTGAGGACGCTTGATCCCGGATGGCGCAGCGGCAGGACGCCGGTGACCCAGTACGGGGACAAGCTGGTCTTCTCGTCCCCGACCGGAGGAGGCGGGGAGACGTGGGACGAGTTCTGGCGGGAGCGGCCGGACGAGGACGATCCCGAGGCCCGGCTCTCGCTGCAGTGGCTCGTCAGGGCGGCGCTGATCGTCGGTGTGGTGATGCTGGTGGCGGGCCTGGTGTGGGCCGGGATCCAGAACCGCGAGGCACCGCCCGCCCCGGACCCGGGGACCGGGCGGGCGACGGCCGGGAGCGCGCCCGCGCACTCCCCCGATGCGGAGCCCGGCGCCCCGTGGACGACCCGCGCCCCCGCCGACCCCGGCACCGCCGACACCGGGACGACCCGCGCCCCCGCCGACCCCGGCACCGCGGACACCGGGACGACCCGCGCGCCCGCCGATCCCGATGCGGCGGACGGGCGTGTGCCCGCGATCGCGCGGGGGGACTCGCCGGCGCCGCCGGTGGCCGCGATCTCGCCCGCGTCCGTGCGACTGGGCGAGCGGCGGACCGGGACGTTCCGGCTGACCTGCACCGGCGAGTGCCGCGTCACCTCGTTCTCCGGCTCGAACGGCATCGCGGTCGCCGGCAACGCGTTCACGGTCCGCGCCCCGGCCACCCGTCCCGGCTGCGCCGGCCCGCCCGTCACCGAGTCCGGCGTCATCACCGTCCACTGGACCGGTACGGCACCGGGCGGCGGCGAGAGCGCCGACGGCACTCTCACGATGATGGTGTCCTGGACCGTCGCCGCCGACCGCGGCGCCCTCATCCCCGACAGCGACGGAGGCGGCTACTGGAGCAACTGTCCGCGCGCCCGGGAATGAGCATGGCTCAGACGAGAAGAGGGCCTCGGGCAGTGTCCGAGGCCCTCTCCATGGAGCGGGTCAGGAGGACGGGAACCCCGGCTCCTGACCGGTCAGGTCAGAAGAACGAGAACTCGCGCTCCGGCTCCGGCAGGGTCACCTCCCGCGGCCCGACGAACCTCGCCTTGTCCTGCGGCACGCTCTCCAGCGGCGTCCCGAGCACGACGGGGAACGCGATCGAGCTTCTGGACAGGTCGACCGTGACGTTCGCCCCGGTGCCCGTCTCGTTGCTGTAGGTCGCGTCGGTGCCCGCGATCACCAGCCCGATCCGGTGTCCCTTCTTGAAGACGTAGTCCTGGGGCAGGGTCTCCCACTTGACGCTCCCGTACGTGCCGACGGGCAGCGGCGTGGGGCGGCTGAGCGACAGGCGGTTCTGCACGTCGATCCAGCCGCGCGCGACGATCTCGAGGGGCCGGTCGACGGTGTTGGTGACGACCTTGCGGTAGCAGCCGTCGTCGGCGGCGGTGCTGTCGCCCCAGCAGTCCTCCTCGGTGAGGGTGGTGATGCCACCGCCGCGCCGCCAGTCGACGCGGGTGTCGTCGCCGAAGTCGACGAGCAGCGCGGTCAGGTTGGCGGTGGGCCGGTCGAGCTTGACCCGCAGGTCGGCGACCGGGGTGCCGGACAGGCGCAGGTCGAGCGGCAGCTCACCGGTGGTGTAGGCGATCCGGCCCGGGTTGGCGGTGCCGACGTCGGCCACCATGTCGGGTTCGCTCATGCGCACGTCGGTGAAGCTCGCGGTCGCCTTCTTGCCGGGCAGGAGGCGCAGCGAGCCGTCGGCGGAGGGGCGCAGGGTCAGCTTGTGGCCGCGGGGGGCCGGCCAGTCCCGCTCGGTGATCCACTGGGCGGGGGCGACCTCCACGTCGGCGCGGGGCTCGCTCATGATCCCGTTGCGGACGCCGTGCAGCCAGTGGTCGAACCACCGGTGCAGCGTGTCGACCCAGAGTCCTCTGCGGCCCTCGAAGTCGAACGGGTCCACGTGCCCGGTCTGGCCCACCCAGATCTTGCGCGGCACGCCGCGCTTGGCCAGCGCCTCCCACCACTCGGAGAAGTTGTCGGGCTTGACGTTGAGGTCGTTGACGGTGTGCGCGACGAACACGCTCGCCCGTACCTTGGAGACGTCGCCGAGCAGGCCGTGGATGTAGTCGCGCTCGTCCCAGAAGGCGTTGTGGTCGCCGGTGTCGTCGCCGTCCTCGGCGTCCATCCGGTCGCGCACGGCCTGGCACTTGGCCTCGGGGTCGGTGTCGACGTAGTTGGCCAGCCAGGAGGCGTAGTCGTAGTTGTAGACGACGCCGTTGGAGCGCTGGTACTTGTACCAGGAGCTGATCGCGGAGATCGGCACGATCGTCTCCAGGCCGCGCACGCCGGTGGCGGCGACGGCATTGGCGAGCGTGCCGTCGTACGACTTGCCGATCATGGCGGACTTGCCGGTGGTCCAGTCGGCGACGGCGGGGCTGCCGTCGGCGCGGTAGGCCTTGGCGCGGCCGTTGAGCCAGTCGATGACGGCCTTGCCGCCGAGCACGTCGGCCTTGCCGCCGGTGTCGGGGCAGCCGTCGGAGCGGGTGGTGCCGAGCATGTCGACGTTGAGCACGGCGTAGCCGCGCGGCACGAAGTAGTTGTCGTAGAAGAGCGGGAACTTCACGACGTTGCCGGCGTCGTCGTAGACCTTCCGCTCGCCTTCGTTGCCGCGCCCGGAGTTGTCGTAGTACGGGCTCTCGTCGATGACGACGGGCACCTTGAGCCCGGGGCCGGACTCCTTGGGCCGGATGATGTCGACGCGCACCCGGTCGAGCCTGCCGTCGGCGTCGCTGTCGACGGTCGACTCGACGTACACGTGCTCGCGGATGGCGTCGGCGTAGGAGAAGACCGGCTGCGTCCGGCCGTTCTGGACGGTGATCTCGGGGCCGGGGCCGGCCTGGACGGGGGTGGCCGTGCCCACGATGAGGGCGGCGGCGATGAGGGCCGGGCGTAATGGTGACACGCGTGACCTCCGGGACTGAGAAAAGTAGGTGCAATCTCTCAGACCGCCGCCGCCCTGACAAGATCTGTCCACCGCCGTCCGGCCTCATGTCCGGAGGCGGGTGTCCGGTTTCGGTCACCCGCTGGGAGGCCGCAACCCGGAGATCACGACCGTGTCCGCCTCGTCGTTCCCCTCCCCGTCCGCGACCGGGCCCCGCTCCCGGCGGCGCGGCAGCCGCAGCGCCGCCAGCACGACCAGCCCGCCGCCGATCGCGGCGAGCAGCAGCGTGTAGGGGGGAAGCCCGCCGTCCTGAGCACGCGGCGCGGGAGAGGCGGCGGCCGCGGGCTCGGCGGCGGCTTCCGGGGCGGGAGAGGCGACCGCGGGCGCGGGGGCCGCCGTCAGCTTGACGTCCGGCACGCCCTCCAGGTCGGGGACGCCCGGCGGCCGGATCAGGCCCCAGTAGTCCCGGGACAGCTCGCGCAGCGCCTTCACCAGTCCGGGGTCGAGCGGGTTGAGCGTGACTCCGCCCGGCACGGTGAGGGTCCCGATCTCGTACGGCTGGAAGATGCCCTGCACGCCGGTCAGCTTGTGGACGCCCTCGGGCACGTTGACGGCGGCGGCGTAGTGGCCGGGCTCGGGCAGCGGGGTGCCGGGGAAGTCGCGCACGAGGCCGTCGGCGCCGGTCAGCCGGAGCCCGGCCGGGCCCAAATCGCCGTCGTACGGGTGGGTGCCGTGCTGCAGGACCCAGAACCCGACCGTGTACGAGCTGCCGGGGGACAGCTCGGACGGGACCGGGTCGAGGTACGTCACCGCCCACCCGCCGGACGCGGCGGCCGGGGGCGTTCCCGCGACGAGGGCGGCCGCGGCGGCCAGGATGACGATCAGTTTTCTCATCTCACACCTCCGGCGGTGATACACCGGCCGGCGCGCACAGGTTCCCGGCGCGGAGAGGCTGCGCCCGGCCCCGATAGGACGCAGAATTGAGGGGCAGGCGGGGGATCCGGCGAGATGCGAGGAGGCCCGCGCCGTGTTCGCCACCGGACGCGAATACCTGACCGGGATGCTCGACGTGCTGGTGCACGAGGGGATGCTGGCCGCGTGGCGGCGGGCGCCGCTCGACGGCTACGTGATCCGTACGCACGAGGGCGAGGAGATCACGATGACCTCGGCGCAGGCCGGGATGTGGATCCATGGCGCCTTCGCCGTCTATCTGGCCCTGGTCGACCAGGGCCGCATCAGCCCGCGACTGCCGGACGAGCCCTGATCAGGCCGCCTTGCGCGCGCGGCCGAGGACGTGGGTGAGGGTCGGCGAGCCCGGCAGCGGCTTGTGGGCGAAGCGGTCGTGCTCCTCGACGGCCAGCCCGGCGGCGCCGATGGCCGTCACCGGGTCGCGGTCGAGGTGGCAGCCGCCGGCCATGCGCGACCAGACCGGCGTGACCAGGCGTTGCAGCAGCACGCGGACGGGCCGGTCGGAGCGGGCGTGTTCGAAGAAGCGCAGCTCGCCGCCGGGCTTCAGCACCCTGCGCAGTTCGGCGAGCGCCGCCGCCAGGTCGGGGACGGAGCAGAGCACGAGCGAGGTCACCGCGGCGTCGAACGCGCCCGTCTCGGCCGGCAGCGCGCCGGCGTGGCCGGGCACCACCCGCACCGGCACCGGGGCGGTGGCCGCGGCCCGCTCGGCGGCGGCGCGCAGCACGTCGTCCGGCTCGACCGCGAGGACCTCGCGCACGCCGGGCGGATGGTGGCGGAAGCTGAGGCCGTTGCCGGCGCCGATCTCCAGGACGCGGCCGCTCAGCCCGGCCGACAGGCGGGCCCGCAGCTCTCCCGTGGTGGCCTCGGCCTGCCGGCTCATCCGGTCGTAGGCGCGGGCGAAGCGGGGGTGCTGGTAGCGCGAGAGATCGTGCATGACCTCCAGCGTATGTCGCTCAGGAGCGGACGAGACGGGCCACGGCGTCGGCGGCCTCCTTGACCTTGACGTCCGCCTCGGCGCCGCCCTGCTGGATGGCCTCGGTCACGCAGTGGGCCAGGTGCTCCTCCAGCAGGGCCAGCGCGAACGACTCCAGGGCGCTGGTCGCGGCCGAGACCTGGGTGAGGATGTCGATGCAGTATTGGTCGTCGTCGACCATGCGCTGCAGACCGCGGATCTGACCCTCGACCCGGCGCAGGCGCCGCAGGTGTTCCTGCTTGTTTCCGGTGTAGCCCGCCATGCTCACGGTCCTTTCCCTCTACACCAGATAACACCATACCCCCGTAGCGTATTTCGGGAGGCAAGAGGCCGGCGCCCGGCCGTGCCGGACGCCGGTGCCGGGTCAGTCCGAGCTGCTGTTGCTCATGTAGCGGTCGATCTTCCAGGAGCCGCCCTCGTTGGCGAGCAGGAAGAATCCGCGGGTGGAGTCGACGGTCGCGGAGACGAAGGCGGCCTTGCCCATGGCCTCCGACTCCTCGATGTTCGGCGTCCCCTCCACCTTCGCGTCCTCGAAGACATCGGTCAGGGCCTGCATGCCCTCCGCCGTATCCTTGCCCTGCACCGCCGCCACGCCATCGGAGGTGAACATCTTGGCGGCCTTCTGGGCCTCGCCGTCGTCGAGCGCCTTGTAGAACTGCTCCACCACCGCCCGGGGCGACGTCATCGCGCCCGCGGTGCCGGTCGGTGACGCCGTGCCCGAGTCGCCGGGCATCGGGCTCTCGTACATGCCAGTGTCGGTGCCCGTGGGCGAGGCCGGGCTGGCGGCCCCCTCCATCGCCTGTCCACTGCCGGTCGCAGCGCAGCCGGCCGTGAGGAGAGCCGGCACGGTCATGGCCAGCAGGAGGCCCCTGCTCAGGAATTTCATGCTCATAGCGGCAGTGATTCCCGCCCTGAACAACCCCGAATGCGTGCTTGGTCCAGTCTGAACGAGTCCTTTAACGGCTCCGGGTACGGCCGGTCGGACCCGGCCCACAAGATGGTTCACCCGATTTGTCGAGATCGTTCAGAGGTGTGATCGTTGCCACCTCGATACCTATTTGGCAGCATGTCGCCTATAGCGTCCCTTCAGTGCCGAATATACAGGCGAACCTGATGTCGCATGCCGACCCGCTCCCCCAGCGCGAGGAGGCCGAACGCTGCGTCACCGTCGACGCCGACCGGCGCTGCGTGCTCCCGGTGGCTCACCACGGCACCCACGTCTACCCGCCGACCGGCACGAACCCTCCGGCCGTGCCCCGTTAGACCGGCCCGGCGGGGGGCAGACGAGGCGGATGCGGCACAAGAGGAACGAGCCGGTGACCGTGACTCCCTACGAGGACGGTCCCCTCCTGGTACGCGGACCGTTCGAGCTGGTGACCCAGGACGGCGAGGCGATCACGCCAGGCCGGGAGACGGTGGCCCTGTGCCGGTGCGGCCTCTCGGCGCAGAAGCCCTTCTGCGACGGCTCCCACAAGACGGCCGGCTTCCGCGCCCCCAGCGGCCCACGGACCACCGGCTCCGCCCACCCCCCGGCCGACGCCCGCCCCCCGACCGTCCGCAAGCCCGCCGCCGGCTGACTCCCCGGCGCACGCTCAGCCCGACGCGCCGGCCCGGCGGCGCAGGCGGCGGGTGGAGTGGGCGGCACGGCGCAGGCGGCGGCCCGCGTACGGGACGCCGCCCGTGACCGCGGCGGCCAGCGCCAGCCAGCCGCACACGCCGCGCTCCAGGATCCACACCGGCGCGAACAGGGAGGCGCTCGCCGGGAAGACCGCGCGCCCGCCGGCCCGGCGCCGCCCCGCCTCGGCGACCAGGACCGCAAGCACGGCGCCCGCCAGCAACGGCCGGAACGCCCGGCGCGACACCGCCACCCCCACGGCCGGCAGCACCGACAGCGACAGCGCCAGCCGGGCGGGCTGGGCCAGGTCGTCGTACGCCTGCCGCACGCGCTGCGACCAGAACCGCCCCGCCGAGCACGGCAGGCGGCGCACGTACAGGCCGGGCACGCTCACCACCCGCCCGCCTCTGGCGCGCACCGTGCGGATCAGCTCCAGGTTCTCGAACAGCACGTCGCCGTCGTAGCCGTCCTCCACGCACGCCCGCCGCACGCCCAGCGTCCCGGGGTAGTCGGCGCCGAGCGCCCGGTTGAGCAGGGTGCGGGCGGTGTCCCAGCGGGCGTGCCAGGGCAGCGGGTGGAAGTGGTTCTGCGGCCGTACCAGGTCGTGCTCCCCCAGCAGCCGGCGCATCGCGGCCAGCCCCCGCTCGTCGTAGCGGACGTCGTCGTCGGCGATCACCACGCGGTCGCCACGGGCCAGCCGGAGCCCGGTGAGCACGCCGTTGACCTTGCCGTTGGCGTACCGGAACCCCGGCTCTGGCGGCACGTGCACGGCGAGCCCCCGCCAGCGGCGGGCGTGCCGCGCGAAGATCGCGTCCGGGCTGCCGTCCACCACGATCACCCGCGCTCGCCGGGACAGCCAGGACAGGTACGCGGTCAGCTCGTCGAGCCCGTCGTCCTCCTCCCAGCGCAGCGGCAGCACATAGTCCAGCCCCGCCTCCAGTCCTGCCTCCAGTCCTGCCTCCAGTCCCGCCTCCCGTCGTGCGCCCGGTCCAGCGGCGAGCTCCGGAGGGTTCACGCGACCAGGTGCCCGGCCGGCTCCAGCGAGGGCTCGCCGCGCTCCCAGCGGTCCATCACGTGTTCGGCCCACAGCCGGTCCACGGTGAGCGCGCACGCGGCCCCGTACAGGATGTCGCCCGTGAGAGCCGGCTCGGCGGCGGCGAGCCCTCCGCACAGGTCGTGGGCGGCCACCTGCTCGTGCACGGCGTCGGCCTGGACGTGCTCGTCGTAGAACAGCGCGGCGGCCGCGTCGCCGCCGAGCCGCCGCAGGCCGGCGGCGTAGCGGCGGTTGGGCAGCGAGGACGTCATCTCCAGCGCGGCGAGGTGCCCGGCGAGCGCGCCGCGACGGCGGCGGTGCAGCCCGAACAGTGACATCACGTTGGAGACGGCGAGCGTGATGCCGGGCACCCGGTCCACGTAGGCCCCGTAGGCGTCGTCGAGCCCGAGGCCGCGCATGGTGGCGCGGAACAGCTCGGAGTGCATCCGCTCGGGCCGTCCGCCGCCGTACTCGTCGGCCTGGATCTCGACCAGCGCCGCCTTGGCCCGGCCGTGCAGGCGCGGGATGGCCCAGGAGTGCGGGTCGGCCTCCTTGAGGTGGTAGATCGACCGGTGCGCGACGAACTCGCGGAACTGGTCGAGCGTGGCCGCGCGGCGCAGGTGACGCGAGAACGGCCCGTCACCGTCGGCGCAGAGCCCGGCGAGGGCGCGCCGGACCTCTCCCGGCGGCACCGGCCGGGGCCTCGGCACGGCCTCGGCCAGCGCGTCGTCGAGGTGGCGTTCCAGCTCGGCGCGGGCCCGCAGCAGCCCGGGGTCCCACTCCCACCGCTCGTCCACCTCCTCGAAACCCCGGTAGTGGAGCTCGTAGCAGGCGAACAGGGCGAGCTGCAGATCGCCGTCGTGGAGCGAGGGCCCGGCGGGCGAGGGCAGGGACACGGGCTCGCCGGGCGGTCCGGCGAGCGCGGGGAACAGGTGGGCCGTGATCGGGCCGCGGTCGGCTGGTAGACGCATCAGGGCAGTGAGCTGCCCTGCCTCTCGGTGATCAAACGCTCACGGACACGGACACGGTGCCGCCGTCGACCCTGGCCCGGTAGACGGGCACCGCGACCGAGGGCTCGTCCAGGCAGTGCCCGGTGACCAGTGAGAACACCTGCTTGTGCAGCGGCGAGGCGACGGTCGGCTCGCCCTTCCTGGTGCCGACGATCCCGCGCGACAGCACGTACGCCCCGCTGAACGGGTCGCGGTTGCCCAGCGCGTGCACCGCGCCGTCGTAGGTGCGGAACAGCGCCACCTGCTCGCCGTCCACCAGCGCGCACACGCCGCGCTCGGGCAGCAGCACGTCGTAGCCGCAGACGTTCACCCAGGTCATGACATCACCACCGGCTTGATCTGGTCTCTTTCGGTCTCGAACACGATGGACGGGTCGGGCACCCCCGGCGCGTTGACGAAGCTGACGAAGCGGCTGAGCTTGTCCGGGTCCTCCAGCGTGGCCCGCCACTCGTCGGCGTAGGCGGCGACGTGCCGCTCCATGTGGGCGTCCAGGTCGGCGCAGATGCCGAGCGCGTCGTCGACGATCACCGAGCGGAGGTAGCCGAGCCCGCCGTCGAGCGACTCCACCCACGCGGCGGTGCGCTGCAGCCGGTCGGCGGTGCGGATGTAGAACATCAGGAACCGGTCGATGGTCCTGACCAGCTCCTCGGTCGTCAGGTCGGCGGCGAGCAGGTCGGCGTGCCGGGGCTTGAAGCCGCCGTTGCCGCCCACGTACAGGTTCCAGCCCTGTTCGGTGGCGATGACGCCGAAGTCCTTCGACCGGGCCTCGGCGCACTCGCGGGCGCAGCCGGAGACGGCCGACTTGAGCTTGTGCGGCGAGCGCAGCCCCCGGTAGCGCAGCTCCAGCGCGATGGCCAGGCCGACCGAGTCCTGCACCCCGTACCGGCACCAGGTCGAGCCGACGCACGACTTCACCGTGCGCAGCGCCTTGCCGTAGGCGTGGCCGGACTCGAACCCGGCGTCGACGAGCCGCCGCCAGATCTGCGGGAGCTGGTCGACGCGGGCGCCGAACAGGTCGATCCGCTGCCCGCCGGTGATCTTCGTGTAGAGGCCGAAGTCGCGGGCCACCTCGCCGATGACGATGAGCTTGTCGGGGGTGATCTCGCCGCCGGGGATGCGCGGCACGACCGAGTACGTGCCGTTCTTCTGGATGTTGGCGAGGAAGTGGTCGTTGGTGTCCTGCAGGGCGGCGTTCTCGCCCTCCAGGACGTGCCCGTGGTGCAGCGAGGCGAGGATGGAGGCGACGGCGGGCTTGCACACGTCGCAGCCGCGGCCCTGCCCGTGCTCGGCGATGAGCTGGGAGAAGGTGCCGATGCCGCGCACCCGGACGATGTCGAACAGCTCCGCCCTGGAGTGCGCGAAGTGCTCGCACAGTCCCTTGCCGGTGTCCACGCCGGCCTTCTCCAGCAGCTGCTTGAGCATCGGCACGCAGCTGCCGCAGGTGGTGCCGGCGCGGGTGCACGCCTTGAGCCCGGCCACGTCGGCGCACCCCTGGCCGGTGATGGCGGAGCGGACGACGCCGGCGCTGACGTTGTTGCAGGAGCACACCTGGGCCTCGTCGGGCAGGTCCAGTCTGACCCCGCCGCCGGTGAACAGCAGGTCGGCGGGGGGCGCGGGCAGCGGCTTGCCGACGTAGGGGCGCAGCGTGCCGTACGGGGAGGCGTCGCCGACGCAGATGCCGCCGAGCAGCGTGCCGGCGTCGTCGCTGATGAACAGCTTCTTGTAGACGCCGGCCACCGGGTCCATGTAGGTGACGTCGAGCGCGCCCTCCATGGCGCCGAACTGGGCCACCTCGACGCCGAGCAGCTTGAGCTTCGTGGACAGGTCGGCGCCGTCGAACGTCGCGCCGCCGCCGGTGATCCGGTCGGCGGCGACCTCGGCCATGGTGAAGCACGGCCCGACGAGCCCGTACACCATGCCGTCGCGCACGGCGCACTCGCCGATGGCGTAGATATGCGGGTCGGAGGTGCGCATGGCGGAGTCGACGACGACGCCGCCGCGCTCCCCCACCGCCAGCCCGGAGTCCCGGGCCAGTTCGTCGCGCGGCCTGATCCCCGCGGAGAAGACCACGACCTGGGCCTCGATCAGCGTGCCGTCGGGCGTGCGCAGCCCGGCCACCCGTCCGTCGCGGCCGGTGACGACCTCCTGGACGCCCGAGCCGGTGTGCACGCTCAGCCCGAGCGCCTCGATGTGGGCCTTGAGCACCGCGCCGCCGCCCTCGTCGACCTGGCGGGGCATGAGCCACGGGCTCATCTCCACGATGTGGGTGCGCAGCCCGAGGCCGCGCAGCGCGTCGGCGGCCTCCAGCCCGAGCAGCCCGCCGCCGACCACGACGCCGTCGGCGGCCTCCTTGGCCGCCATCCTGATGGCGTCGAGGTCGCCGATGGTGCGGTAGACGTGCGCGTGCTCCGCGCCGGGCACCGGCGGCACGAACGGCCGGGAACCGGTGGCGAGCACCAGCACGTCGTAGGGCTCCGGCTCGCCGCCTTCGACGGCCACCCGGCGGGCCCGCCGGTCGATGCCGGTGACGCGGCTGTTCAGCCTGGTCACCACGCCGGGCGGCACCGGGTAGGACAGCTCGTCGGCGGCGACGCCGCTCAGGTAGGAGGTGAGCGCCACCCGGTCGTAGGCGGACCTGGGCTCCTCCCCGATGACGGTGATGGCGCCGTCGAACCCCCGCTGCAGCAGGGCCTCCACGAGCCGGTGGGCGGCCGGGCCGTACCCGGCCACGACGATCTTCCTCACGCCGGGACCCCTTCCTGTTCGCACAGCCAGCCGACGATCCCCGCCACCGCTTCCCGGCAGGTGCCGCAGCCGGTGGTGGCCCTGGTGGCGGCGGCCACGCCGGCCACGTCCTTCGCGCCCGCCTCCCAGCAGGCCCTGATCTGTCCCTTGGTCACGTTGTTGCAGTGGCACACCCTGGCCGCGTCGGGCATCAGCGTCGGGCTCTCCGCCCTGGCCGCCGACGCCGGGCCGGGGAACAGCAGCCCGGCCCGGTCTCCCGGCACCGGCCCGCCGCGGTCGTAGAGCTGGGTGAGGGTGCCGACGGCGTCGGTGTCGCCCAGCAGGATCGCGCCGACCAGCCGGTCGTCGCGGATGACGAGCTTGCGGTAGGTGCCCCGGGCCCGGTGGCTGAAGCGCACCACCTCGGCGTGCTCGTCGGTGAGGTGGGTCTCGCCCATCGCGGCCAGTTCGACGCTGCTCGCCTTGAGCCGGGTCACCAGCCGGGAGCCGCGGTAGCGGGACTTCCCACCGGTGATCACGTCGGCGGCCACGGCGGCCTGCTCCCACGCCGGCGCCACCAGCCCGTACACGGTGCCGTCGTGCTCGGCGCACTCGCCGACGGCGAAGATGGACGGGTCGTCGGTGCGCAGTTCGTCGTCCACGACGACGCCGCGCCGCACCTCCAGCCCGGCCTCGGCGGCCAGGCTCGTGAGCGGGCGGACGCCGCAGGCGAGCACCACCAGGTCGCCCTCGACCAGTTCGCCGTCCGCCAGGCGGACTCCGTCCCGCTCGACGGCGGCGGCGCTGACGCCGGTCCGGGTCTCGACGCCCAGTGCGGCCAGCGTCTCGCCCAGCACCAGGCCCGCCTCCGGGTCGAGCTGTCGCTCCATCAGGTGGCCGGCCAGGTGCAGCAGCGTCACGGGCAGCCCGCGCCCGGCCAGGCCGCGGGCCGCCTCGACGCCGAGCAGCCCGCCGCCGACGACCACCGCGCGGCGGCTGTCGGCGGCCGTCTTGACGATGCGGTCGCAGTCGTCGAGGGTGCGGAACGGGATGGCCCGCTCGACGCCGGGGATCGGCGGCACGATCGGCTCGCTGCCGGTGGCCAGCACGAGCAGGTCGTACGGCTCGCGCCGGCCGTCGGCGGTGTGCACGGCGCGCGACTCACGGTCGATCCAGGCGACCGCGCCGCCGAGCACCGCCCGCACCCGGTGCGTGTCGTACCAGGACAGGTCGACCAGGCCGAGCTGGTCGGGCCTGGCCTGGCCGGCCAGCACGTTCGACAGCAGCACCCGGTTGTAGGGCCTGCCCTGCTCGGCGCCGAAGACGGTGACCGGCATCCGCGGGTCGCGCGCCCGCACCTCGCTGACCAGGCGCGCGCCGGCCATCCCGTTGCCGACGACGACGAGCCTCATGCGACCCGCTCCACCCGTACGGCGCAGACCTTGAACTCCGGCATCCGGGACGTGGGGTCGAGCGCCGGGTTGGTGACCCGGTTCGCCCCCTCCCAGTGAAACGGCATGAACACGGTGTCGCTCCTGATCGCGTCGCTGATCCTGGCCACGCCCCGGCCCTCGCCGCGCCTGCTGACGACCCGCACCAGGTCCCCCGCCCTGATGTCCAGCCGTCCGGCCAGGTCGGGGTGGAGCTCCACGTACGGTTCGGGCACGGCCTCGGCGAGCGGGGCGATCCTGCGGGTCTGCGCGCCGCTCTGGTAGTGCGCGAGCACGCGGCCCGTCGTGAGGTAGACGGGGTAGTCGTCGTCGATCTCCTCGGCGGGGCCCCGGTGCTCGACCGGCACGAACCTGGCCCGGCCGTCGGGGGTGGCGAAGGCGTCGAGGAACGGCCGCGGCGTGCCGGGATGGTCCGGCGACGGACACGGCCAGAACACCCCGGCTTCCGCCTCCCGCCCGCCCTCCCCGGCGTCGCGCGATTCCCGGGTCTCGCCCGCTTCTCCCGTGATGCGGTCGTACGTGATGCCGGAGTAGTCCGCCGGGCCGCCGGCGGCGGCTCGGCGCAGTTCGTCGAAGACCTCGCCCGGCTCGTCGGCGAAGTCGTGGCCGAGCCGGCGGGCCAGCGCGGCGATCACCTCCAGGTCGCTCCGCACGCCCGGCGGCGGCTCGACCGCCCGCCGCCGCAGCAGCACGCGGCCTTCCAGGTTGGTCATGGTGCCGGTCTCCTCGGCCCACTGCGTGACCGGGAACACCACGTCGGCCAGCGCCGCCGTCTCCGACATGACCACGTCGCAGACGACGAGCAGGTCGAGCGAGCGGATCCGCTCGGCGACCCGGACGGAGTCGGGCGCCGACACCACCGGGTTGGAGCCGAACAGCAGCATCGCCTTCGGCCCCACCGGCGTGCCGAGCGCGTCCAGCAGCTCGAACGCCGACCGGCCCGGTCCCGGCAGGTCGTCCGGTTCGACGCCCCACACGGCGGCGACGTGGGCGCGGGCCGCCGGGTCGTCGATCCTGCGGTAGCCGGGGAGCTGGTCGGCCTTCTGCCCGTGCTCCCTGCCGCCCTGGCCGTTGCCCTGCCCGGTGAGGCACCCGTACCCGGAGCCGAGGCGGCCGGGCAGTCCGAGCGCGAGCGCCAGGTTGACGAACGCGGTGACGGTGTCGGTGCCCTGGGCGTGCTGCTCGGCGCCGCGCCCGGTGAGCACGTACGCGTTCTTCGCGTACGCCAGCGCCCGCACGGCCTCGCGCATGCGCGGCACCGGCACGCCGGTGATCCGCTCCACCCGCTCCGGCCACCAGGCGGCCAGCGAGGTCCGCACCGCGTCGAACCCGCTGGTGCGCTCCTCGACGTACGCGACGTCCACCAGGTCCTCGGCCACGGCCAGGTGCAGCAGGCCGAGGGCGAGCGCCAGGTCGGTGCCGGGCGCGGGCCGCAGGTGCAGCCAGGCGAGCCTGGCGGTGGCGGTGCGGCGCGGGTCGACGACGACGAGCCTCGGCCCGTCCAGGTGGCGGACGAACGGCGGCATGGTCTCGGCCGGGTTGGCGCCGGCCAGCAGCACCACGTCCGCGCCGGCCAGGTCGGTGACGGGGAACGGCATCCCCCGGTCCATCCCGAACGCCCGGATGGAGGCGGCGGCCGCCGACGACATGCAGAAGCGGCCGTTGTAGTCGATCTGGCTGGTGCCGAGCGCGACCCGGGCGAACTTGCCGAGCAGGTACGCCTTCTCGTTGGTGAGCCCGCCCCCGCCGAACACGGCCACGCCGTCGGGGCCGTGTTCGTGCCTGATGGCCGCCAGCCGCCCGGCGACGTGGTCGAGCGCCACGTCCCAGGCGACCGGCCGCCCGTGCAGGAGCGGGCTGGTCAGACGGGCGCCGTTGGTGAGCAGCTCGGCGGCCGTCCAGCCCTTCTGGCACAGCGCTCCGGCGGCGTTGGCCGGGACGTCGGTCCGCGGGGTGATGGTGATCTCCGGCCCGCTGACGCTGATCGCCATCCCGCACTGCAGCGCGCAGTACGGGCAGTGGGTCCTCACCGGCGCGTCCACGCGGTCAGACCCGCGCGTGGGCGAGGCTGGCCACCCGGGAGACGCCGACGGTGCGCAGGTAGCACCACCAGGTCAGGGCGGCGCAGCTCGCGTAGAAGACGCCGAAGGCCAGGAACGCGACCGCCGGGCTGCCGGTGGCGGCGAACGACATGCCGAACGCCCGGTTGATGAGGAACCCGCCGAGCGCGCCGACGGCGGAGATGATGCCGATGGCCGCTGACGCCTGCCGTTTGCCGTGCAGCAGCGCCGCCTCGTCGTCGCCCTTCTCGGCCACCGCCTTGGCCTGGAAGATCGCCGGGATCATCCGGTAGGTGGAGCCGTTGCCGATGCCGGCGGTCAGGAACAGCGTCTGGAAGGCGAGGAAGAACAGCCAGAAGCCGCCCGACGTGGACGCCGCCCAGACCAGCAGGACGCCGCCGCCCATGGCCGCGAAGTTCCACAGCGTGACCGGCGCCCCGCCGAGCCGGTCGGCCAGCCAGCCGCCGACCGGCCGGATCAGCGACCCGACCAGCGGCCCGGCGAACGCCACCGCGGCCCACGGCGAGTCCGGGAACAGGCTCGTGCTCAGCAGCGGAAAGGCGGTCGAGTAGCCGATGAACGAGCCGAACGTGCCCACGTACAGGAACGACATCACCCACGTCTGGGCCCGGCCGGTCACCGCGAGCTGCTCGCGCGGGCTGGCCTTGGCACTGGCCAGGTTGTCCATGAAGAACCACGCGCAGGCGGCGGCGATCACGATGAACGGCAGCCAGAACCACCCGGCGGCGGCCAGCCCGAACGCGCCGATCACCAGCGGCATGACCAGCTGCACCGAGCTGACGCCGATGTTGCCGCCGGCCGCGTTCAGGCCGAGCGCGACGCCCTGCTTGGCGCGCGGGTAGAAGTAGGTGATGTTGGCCATGCTGGAGGCGAAGTTCCCGCCGCCGACCCCGGCCGTGGCCGCGATCAGCAGGAACATCCAGTACGGCGTGTCCGGATCGCTCACCGCCAGGCCGAGCAGCACGGCGGGCACGAGCAGCAGCAGCGCGCTGACGACGGTGAAGGTGCGCCCGCCGAACCTGGCCGGCCCGAACGTGTACGGCACCCGCAGCACCGCCCCGATCAGGTTCGGCAGCGCGACGAGCCAGAAGAGCTGGTCGGTGGTGAACGCGTAGGCGCCCATCTGGGCGGCCACGATGCTCCACAGGGTCCAGACGGTGAACCCGAGATGCTCGGCCAGGATCGAGAAGACCAGGTTGCGCCGGGCGACCTTCCGCCCGGTGGTCCGCCAGAAGGCCGCGTCGTCGGGATGCCATTCGGCTATCCAGCGCGCCATCATTCCTCCTACGTTCTGAGCTGACTCGAACGTAGGAATCCGGGGTTACGCACAAACACGAATCGGCGCTGTGCGTTCGTTACGGGTAACTCACCCGGGCAACAGGCAATACATATGCGTCACAGCGGAAACACTCCGTTAACGCACGCCCTGGAAAAAGGCCCGGATGTCGCGGACCAGCAGCTCGGGCTCCTCCATCGCGGCGAAATGGCCGCCGGTGGCGAACTCCGTCCAGTGAACCACCTTGTCCATCCGCCCGGCCAGACTCCTGATCGGCAGCACGATGTCGTGCGGGAAGACCGCGACCCCGAGCGGGGTCGGCGACGGCTGCGGCATCGACCAGGCGTGGGAGAACTCCCAGTAGATCTGCGCCGCCGAGTCGGCCGTGTTCGTCAGCCAGTAGAGCGTGACGTTCGTGAGCAGCCGGTCCCGGTCCACCGGCCGGTCGGTCCAGTCGCGGAACTTCTCCGCGATCCAGGCGAGCTGCCCGGCCGGGGAGTCGGCCAGCCCGAACCCGAGCGTCTGCGGCCGGCTCGACTGAATGGCCAGGTAGCCGCCCGCGTCGCCGCCGGCGAACGCCTCCAGCTTCGCGACCCTCTCCCGGTCGGCCTCGCCCAGGTCGTCCTCCTCGCCCGACGGGAACGTCATCAGATAGTTCACGTGCACGCCGATCACGTGCTCGGCGTCGATCAGCCCCAGCTCGCGGGAGATCCCGGACCCCCAGTCGCCGCCCTGCGCGCCGTAGCGCCCGTACCCGAGCCTGGCCATCAGCGTGGCCCAGGCCCGGGCGATCCGGTCGAGGGTCCAGCCGGTGCTGGTCAGCGGGGCGGAGAGACCGAAGCCGGGCACGGACGGGATCACCAGGTGGAAGGCGTCGGCCGGGTCGCCGCCGTGCGCCCGCGGGTCGGTCAGCGGGCCGATCACGTCGAGGAACTCGACGACCGAGCCGGGCCAGCCGTGGGTGAGGATGAGCGGGGTGGCGTCCGTCTCGGGTGAGCGCACGTGCAGGAAGTGGACGTCCTGGCCGTCGATCTCGGTGACGTACTGGGGGTGGGCGTTGAGCCGGGCCTCGTGGGCGCGCCAGTCGTAGCCGGTGGCCCAGTACTCGGCCAGCTCGCGCAGCTCCGCGACCGTCATGCCGCGTTCGGGGCCCGCGCCCGGGGTCTGTACGGGGTAACGCGTCCGGCTCAGCCGCTCGCGCAGGTCGTCGAGGTCGGCCTGGGGGATGTCGAGGTGGAATTCCCTGATCGTCATGGGTTCACCGTTCCAGGCAATGTGGCAAGATTTTTGCCGCTATTTCCGGAAAAATCAGATCATGTTGGAAACTTCCGCGCGGCTGCTCCGCCTGCTGGCGCTCCTGCAGACCCGGCCTGTCTGGACCGGCGCCGACCTGGCCGAGCACCTCCAGGTCAGCCCCCGTACGGTCCGCTACGACGTCGGCAAGCTGCGCGGCCTCGGCTATCCGGTGCACGCCGCGCCGGGGGTGACCGGGGGTTACCGGCTCGGGGCCGGGGCCAAGCTGCCGCCGCTGCTGCTGGACGACGAGGAGGCGGTGGCGGTCGCCATCGGGCTGCGCACCGCCGGCACGGTGGAGGGCATCGAGGAGACGTCCCTGCGCGCCCTGGCCAAGCTGGAGCAGGTGCTGCCCGACCGGCTGCGCCGCCGGGTGCGGGCGCTGCACGCCGCCACCGTGTCACTGGCGCCCGGCGGGCCGGCCGTCCCCGCCGAGACGCTGACCGCCATCGCCGCCGCCTGCCGCGACCGGCACCGGCTGCGGTTCGGCTACCGGACGCACGACGGGGCCGGGAGGGAGCGGGACGTGGAACCGTACCGGCTGGTGCACACCGGGCGGCGGTGGTACCTGATCGGCTGGGACGTGGATCGGGACGACTGGCGGACGTTCCGGGTCGACCGGATCGCGTTGCGGACGCCCGGCGGGCCGCGGTTCGCCCTCCGGGAGGAGCCGCCCGCGTCGATCGTGCCCCAAGGGGTCGACACGGCGCTGATGCGGTACCGGGCGCGCGTCACCGTGCACGCGCCCGCCTCCGCCGTCGCCCCGCACCTGCCGGAGTCGGTGCTCGTCGAGACCGTCGACGAGCGGACGTGCGTGGTGCACGCCGGCGGCGAGACGCCCCTGCGACTGGCGCTGCACATCCTCGCCCTGGACGCGGACTTCGCCGTCGACGACCCCCCTGAGCTGCTGGAAGTCCTGCGGAGCCTCTCGGCGCGTGCGGGGGTTACCTCTCCCGGGTCAGGGGAACAGCATTCACAGCAAGGGGGGACATCATGATCAAATCGCTCCACAAGATGGGCATCAAGTCAAATCACATGTATCTGGCAGGTCTCGGCTCTGTCGGCCTGGCCCTCGCCAGCTGGATGATGTCGAAGAACTACGAAGGCGCGGCCCTGGATCGCGCCGACCGCTGGGGGATCTTCATCGGCGAGTGGGCGCCCACGTTCTTCGCCATCGGCGTCGCGCTCCGCATCGAGGAGACGCACCATGAGCTCGGTGAGGAGGGGCGCGAGGAGCTGTACAACCAGAGCAGGACCACCGAACGGGTGCACGCCGGAACCGGAATGTGACTTCCGGGAAGGCCCGCAGCCCCGGGGGGGCCTGCGGGCCTTCCCGCTTTCTCACCCCGTGCCCTCTGGCTCGGGGGACGGCGGATCAGCAGATCTCGTAGTCGCGCGCCGACGAGTTGTACGAGCAGGAGTCGACCAGTCTGCCCGTGGCGTTCCGCAGGTAGGCGGTGTCCCGGGACTGGTTCCAGATGTAGGCGAAGGTTCCGCCGCCGCTCCTGCCCCAGTACAGGGTGGTGCCGGTGTCCTCGCCCCGGCCCGTGCGCAGGGTGAGCGTCGTGCCGGGCTTGAGGGTTAACCCGCCGAAGGTGTAGACGTGGTCGGGCCGCTTCGTCTCGTCGCGGACGGTCCAGCCTTCGAGGTCGACGTTCTTCCTGCCGGTGTTCTTGATCTGCACGTACTCGCCGTTCAGGCTCTTGTTCGCGCCGTTGTCCGGCGAGCCGGGCGAGTCGTAGTAGATCTTGGTGATCTTGACGGCCGGGGCCGCGGCGTGGGCGGGCTGTGACCCGGCGACCAGGCCGGCGGCCAGCACGGCGGCCGTGGTGAGGGATCGGAGACGCATGGAGACTCCAGGGGCGAAACGGGAGAATTGGACCGTGACATCGTAGGGACGCCCCGGGATCCCTCATGCCCGAACAGGTATCAGTTCGGTGTACGGACCCGTTGCTGACCGGGCCTTCCTGCGCGACGTGCTCGGCTGGCCCTCCGTGGAGGACCCGGGATCGGGCGAGGGCTGGCTGATCTTCGGGACGCCGCCGTCCGAGCTGGGCGTCCACCCGGCGGACATCAGCGGCCCCCGTGCGCCGTGGTCCGGGCGACCGATCCTGTGATCAGTTCGAGGCGCCGACCGGGCCGAACCGCTCCAGCGCGTCGCCGCTGAGGCGGTAGCGGATCCACTCGTCGCAGGGGACGGCGCCGATGGACCTGTAGAAGTTGATCGATGGCTCGTTCCAGTCGAGGACGGACCATTCGAAGCGCTCGTACCCGCGCTCGACGCAGATCCGGGCCAGCTCGGCCAGGAGCGCCTTGCCGTGGCCGCCGCCGCGGTGCTGGGGGCGCACGTAGAGGTCCTCCAGATAGACGCCGTGGGTGCCGGTCCAGGTGGAGAAGCTCAGGAACCACAGCGCGAAGCCCACCACCTCGCCCCCGTCGTCCTCGGCCATGTGGGCGAAGACCTTGGGCTCGGGACCGAACAGCGCCAGGTGGAGCTGTTCCTCGGTGGCCCGGGCCTCGTCGAGCGCCTTCTCGTAGTCGGCCAGTTCGCGGATCATCTGGTGGATGGCGGGCACGTCAGCAGGGGTGGCAGAGCGAATCACGCCCACAGGGTAGGACATGTCCGCTATAGGACCAGATTGAGGACCAGGGTCAGGAGCACCGACAGCACGACCGACACGATGATCATGGTGAGGCAGCCCACGCCGCCGCCGAGCGGCCTGATGTCCCAGTTTCCGAATCTCATCCCGTACGGCTGCCCCGAATACATCGATCGATGTACGGGCGGATCAGTCCTCGCGACGAAGTCCGCCCCTCCCCGCGACGGCATCGTGGGAAGGGTGGACGGCAACAGGATCGAAGCACTGGACGTGCTCAGGGGCGTCGCCATCGCGGGCACGCTGGGCACCAACATCTGGATCTTCACCAGCCCCGGCGGGCCCGCCGACCTGGGCGGGGCGCTCTGGCAGGCGGGGACGGCGCAGGCGTTACTGACCTTCCTCACCAACGGCAAGTTCCTGGCCCTGCTGACCCTGCTGTTCGGCGTCGGCCTGGAGCTGCAGTACCGCGCCGCCCGGCGGCGCGGGCTGCGCTGGCCGGGGCCGTACCTGTGGCGGGCGGCGCTGCTGTTCGTCGAGGGGCTGCTGCACTACGTGCTGGTCTTCGAGTACGACGTGCTCATGGGGTACGCGCTGACCGCGGTCGTAGTCGCGTACCTGATCGGGCGGAGCGACCGGGTGGTGACCGCCTGGATGACGGCCGTCGGGTCGCTGTTCGTGCTGGCGGTGGGGGCGGGCACGGCCGCGCTCCTCGCCAGCGGGGCCTCGCCGGCCGGCGGGGTGGCGGGGACGCTGTTCACCGAGGGGTCCTATCTGGACCAGGTGGCGTCCAGGATCGAGTTCGCCTGGGCGTACCGGGCGGAGGCGGTGCTCATCGTGCCGCTCGGCATCGTGCTGTTCCTGCTGGGGGCGCGGCTGGTGCGGGCCGGCGTGTTCGACGGCACCGAGCGGGGCGCGGCGCTGCGGCGCCGGCTCATGGTGGCCGGCCTGGGCGCCGGGCTGCCGCTCAACCTGCTCACCACACTCGCCGGGCCCGCCTGGTTCCTGGTGGACCGGTACCTGCTGCCGCCGCTGGTGGCGCTGGGCCTGCTCGCCCTGATCACCTCGCTGGTGCGCCGGGACGCCGCGCCGGGGCCGCTGCGGCGCGGCCTGAGCAACGTGGGCAGGACCGCGCTGAGCTGCTACGTGTTCCAGAACGTGGTCGCCTCGGCCCTCTGCTACGGCTGGGGGCTCGGGCTGGCGGCCCGGCTCGACCGGCTGCGGCCCTGGTGGGTGCCGGTGGCGTGGCTGGTCATCTGCGCGTTGTTCATGGCGCTGTCCACGCTCTGGCTGCGGCGGTTCGAGCGGGGGCCGATGGAGGCCGCGTGGCAGTGGGCCTACCGGCTGCCGCGACGGCAGGCTCGGACGCCCGCGCGGTCCGGGTCCGCCTAGACCAGGCGGACCACGCGCAGCAGGTACTCCTTCCGGTCGCGCGGGTCGTGGCCGACGCGGCGGCGGACCGGCGGCGGCCCGGACACCCGCTGGTAGCCCTCGAAGGCGGTCTCCAGGACGCCTTCCCCGCGGGTCAGCGCGGGCAGCGCCCGCTCCAGCTCGTGCACCCGCGCCGCCGGCACCGTCCCGTCGATCACATACGCCTCACCTCGCGGCAGCGAGCCCGCGGGGACGGCGCGCAGCCGGGACAGCACCGGCAGCACGCCACCGAGCAGGTCGGCGGGGATCTCCAGGTGGAAGCGGTGCAGCGGCTCGTGCACGCGGGTGCCGGCCCGCTTGAGCGCGTCCATCAGCACCAGCGGCGTCAGGTTGCGGAAGTCGCCCGCGGTGCTGGACATGCTCTTGTCGAACACGCCGTGGGAGTGGCTCTGCCGCGCCCAGTAGCCGGTGTGGGTGAGGGTGACCACGCAGTCGATCACCTCCCAGCCGTGCAGGCCCTGCCGCAGCGTCTGCCGCGCCGCCTCCTCGACGGCGCGCATGAACGTGTACGGCATCGACCCCAGCTCGACCTCCAGCCGGAACGCCACCCCCGACCCGATCGGGCCGGGTTCGACCCGCAGCCCGACGGTGCCGAGGAACGGGTTGCCGTCCTGGGCGATGACCTCGAGGGCGGAGCCGGTGCCGGCCGGGCGTTCGACGCAGATCGTGGTGGTCTCCTCGAACGCGACCTCCAGCCCGTACTCCTCGGCCAGCGTCTGCTGGATCACCTCCTTCTGCACCTCCCCGTACAGCGACACCGAGGTCTCCCGCCTGACGTCGTCCTGCCGCAGGCCGATCAGCGGGTCCTGCTCGGCGAGCTCGGTGAGCGCGGCGTGCAGGGCGCCCCTGTCGGCGGCCCGCGCGGGCACGACGACGGTCTCCAGCGAGGGCGGCGGGAAGTGACGGCGGGCCCGGCCGCGAGCCGGGCCGTCACCCACGTGGTCACCGACGCGGACGTGGCCGAGTCCTGACAGCAGGCCGATCCGCCCCGCGCCGACCGCGTCCGCGCGGATCGCCGCGCCCCGGTCGAAGACGGCGATCGCGGTCACCTTGCCGTGGCCGGGCAGGGTGTCGCGGACGCGGAGCGTG
Organism: Nonomuraea sp. CA-218870; assembly: GCF_050936535.1. NCBI lineage: Bacteria > Bacillati > Actinomycetota > Actinomycetes > Streptosporangiales > Streptosporangiaceae > Nonomuraea > Nonomuraea sp. CA-218870. The sequence continues at coordinate 5,947,544 of NZ_JBNJMN010000001.1, forward strand.
CCGGAGAACATGCGGACGTAGGCGAGCCGCTCCCCCGCCGGCCCGCGCTCGACCTTGAACACGACGCCCGACGGCGGGCCGCTCGCGTCGCGCTCCGCGGCGGGCAGCAGGTCGCGGACGCCCCGCATCAGCGCGGGCACGCCCGCCCCGGTGATGGCCGAGCCGAAGAACACCGGGTGCGCCAGGCCGGCGCGCGCCTGGCGGGTGAGCGCGCGGCGCAGCCGGCCGGCCGTGACGGGCCGGTCGTCCACGTACGCGGCGAGCAGGGTCTCGTCGTGGTCGGCGAGCAGTTCGGCCAGGCGCGGGTCGGCGGCAGGGGTGACGGCGGCGGCGCGGGTGCCGAGGCCGGTGACGGCCGACAGGGCGACGCTCGACGGGGCCAGCCGGTCCCTGATCCCGTCGAGGACCTCGCCGTACGCCGCACCGCGACGGTCGATCTTGTTGACGAAGATCAGGGTGGGGAGGCCGAGCCGCCGCAGGGTCCGCATGAGCACCCGGGTCTGGGCCTGCACGCCCTCGACGGCGGAGACCACGAGCACGGCGCCGTCGAGCACGTCCAGCACGCGTTCGACCTCGGCGATGAAGTCGGGGTGGCCTGGCGTGTCGATCAGGTTGACGGTCACGTCGCCGATGGGGAAGGAGACGACGGCGGATCTGATCGTGATGCCGCGCCGGCGTTCGAGCGCGAGGGTGTCGGTGCGGGTGCTGCCCTCGTCGACGCTACCGAGCTCGTCGATGACTCCGGCGGCGTGCAGCAGCCGCTCGGTCAGGCTCGTCTTACCGGCGTCGACATGGGCGAGAATCCCGAGGTTGAGTGTTTTCACGGAGCGTCATGTCCTGTGCGTAGAAGGTCCTCTTCGGCGGGGTGGACATGAAAGTCGCTCGCATTGTTGCTCCTGGTTTCGGGTGCCGGTCCGTCGTTCAGCTCAGCAGATAGGCGGACGCCCTCTCAACCGGTTTAAATCCGACATTTCGCAAATCTGACTCATGGGACGAAATTTTGTGATATGAAATGTCACGGAGATCCTGGGAGGTAGCGCGCGACGAAGGCCCCGGTATGAGCAAGGACCGGGGCCTTTCGCGTGCGCCATCAGTCGCCGTTGAGCACCGGCATGATCCACTCCAGTGTGCCGGTACGCAACGCCTCCTCGGCCAGGCGCTTGCCGGTGGGCGTCCTCAGCGCGGCCAGCGAGCTGTCGATCCACGGCTGCACGTTCTGGTTGCCCTGCTCGCGGTACTCCACCGCCTGGATCAGGCACTCCAGTTTGTCCGCGTCACGCGCGCACACCGCCTCCAGGCTGGCCTTCTCCTCGTACTCCCGGACGGCGTCGCTCACCATCCCGGCCACCTCCCCCGGCAGGGCGCGCGTCTGGTCGGCGGTGACCTCCTCGTTGGAGGCCGCCTTGAGGTACCGCTTGCCGATGTACGGGATGTCGGTGATGCGGGTTTCCTGCGTGTCGTGGAAGAGGCTCATGAACGCGGCCCGTTCCGGGTTGCCGCCCTCAAGCTTGGCGATCATGCCGGCGATGACGGCGGTGCGGAAGGAGTGGTCGGCGATGCTCTCCGGATCGCGAACCCCGGCCACCAGCCAGCCGGTGCGCCTGTAGCGCTTGAGCAGCCCGAACTCGTACATCAGCCCCGCCACTCCCGCAAGCTCGCCCGCCACGATGATCCCCCTCCACCCTCGTCCGGCCCTTGGGCGTAGACCCGTGCCCGCCCGCGAGCGACCGGAAACCCCGTGCCGGCCTGTCCGGCCAGGCCCGGCGGCGGAGAACGGGCGCCGCTCCGGTACGCCACGTCTTTGCGGCAGTCCCGTTTTCCGTCACGAAGGCGCCGGGGACAGGTTCGCCGCCTCTCGCGGGGGTAGCGCCCTGACATGTCCAGCATGTCCACGCGCCTGCTCGCCTGCGCCGCCGCCCTCACCCTGGCCGCGACCGGGTGCTCCAGCTCGTTCGACGGCAACGACCCCGCCCGCCTGCACCTGCCCGGGAACGACGGGGCGAACGGTGACGTGCAGGGAATGCACGTGCGCAACGCGTTCCTGCTCGGCGGCTCGACCACCGCCTCGCCCACGACATCTCCGGCGACGTCACCCGCCGCATCCCCCACCACGTCACCTACCGCGTCCCCCACCACGTCGCCTACCACGTCGCCTACCACGTCGCCTACCGCGTCCCCGGCCACCTCGCCCACCGGCTCACCGGGCGCCGCGTCGTCCGGTGAGCAGGCTCTGTACGCCGTGCTGATCAGCGACCGCAAGGACCCCGACCGGCTGGAGCGGGTCACCGTGGAGGGCGGCGGGACCGTCCGCCTGGTGGCGCCGGTCGAGCTGCGCCCCAACGAGGCCGGCAGCAGCGCGGACCGGCCCATCGGCATGGCCAGCGGCATCAGCGGCAGCTACGTGCCGATGACGTTCGTCTTCCGCGACGCGGGCCAGATGCGGCTGATGGTGCCGGTGCTGCCGCGGGACGGCCAGTACGCCACCCTGCCCGCGTCGCCTTCGGGCACTCCGACGCCCACGTCCAGCCCCTCGCCCAGGCAGTCGGGCCCGACGCTCAAGCCGACCGGCCCGCCGGAGCACGCCACCCGCGAACCGGACTGATCAGGGCCGGCCCGGCGGGGCGAACCGCGCCTTCCAGTCGCCCGCCAGGGCCCGCTCCTGCCAGGACCGGGCGTACGAGGGCGCCGGCAGGCTCCGGTGGACCAGGACGACCCGCTCGCCCGCGGCGACCGCCTGCCTGACCCGCGCCGGCGGCCGGACGCCGAAGCGCTGCATGACGCCATGCGAGCGGCAGCCCAGCTGATAGCCGAGCTGCACCCCCGACTGCCCGTACACCAGGCACGGCGGGCGCACGCCGAGCCGCCGCAGTTCCTCGCCGGCCAGCCGGATCTCCTCGCGGGTCTCGCGCGTGTTCCCGGCCATGCGGTGCGCGTACGCGCCCTGCAGGGCCAGGTGGGCGAGCACCCCCGCCGCCGCGAGCGCGGCCAGCGGCCCGCGCGTCCGCACCAGGCCGATCGCCGCCTCCGCGACCGGCAGCGCCAGCAGCGCGTACGCGGGCATGAGGAAGCGCGGGGCCGCGTAGTCCACGTAGAACAGGTACGGCAGCGCGACGGCCAGCCCGGTGACCGCGGCCAGGGCGACCGGCCCCGCCCGGTGCCGCCGCCAGGCCCACCACACCCCGAGCGCGGCCATCGCGGGGATCGCCAGCCACCAGATCAGCGCGACCGGCGACACGTCCCCGCACGGCGTACCGAACCGGCAGAGCGACGGCCCGTCCAGGGCTCGCGCGTGCTCGGCGACCGACATCGTCAGCCCGGTCAGGTTGGCTCCCTCGGCGGCCCGCATCCGCTCGGCGATCCCGCCGTAGGAGGTCACCGCCTCGGCCAGCCACTGCCCCCAGCCCACGGCGAGGCCGGCGGCGACGGCGGCGATCAGCGGCAGCCGGCGCCGGGTGAACAGCGCCGCGACGCCCAGCGGAGCCGCGGCGAACACCGCGTCGGACGGCCGCATGAACGACACCACCGCGAACGCGGCGGCCAGCCCCGCCAGCGCGGCGGCCGAGCCGGTCCGCGAGGCCAGCACGAAGAACCCGGTGGCCGCGACCGCGCCGAGCGCCACGTACAGGTTGGGCATGGCCTCGTTGCCGTAGAACAGCGACAGCCAGCAGGACGCGAAGAGCAGGGCGGCCAGCGGCACCCAGGGGCCGGAGCGCACCCGCAGCCAGACCGCGAACGCGCCGACCAGGGCCAGCGACGACACCGCCGTCAGGTACAGCCGCAGGGCCGGCACCGAATCGGTGACCGCCACGACGGGCGCCACCAGCAGCGGCACCCCGCGCGCCCGGGGCGCGCTGAACACGGCGGGCGGCGCGTGCGTGGCGTACTGGCTGGCGTAGACGGTCTCGTCCCAGCCGATCCCCGTCCACGGCGACACGATGACCAGTTGCGCGAGCGCGTACAGGATGCCCACGAGGACGAGCAGCAGCAGGGGGGCGGGCACGGGCAGGCGCCGGGACGTGAGGGCGGGCATGCGCGGGCGGGTGACGGTCATGGCGGCTCCGAACGGTTGATCCGAGCCGGTCCGTACCCGGGCGTTCACCCGCCGAATGCCTGGTCAGCGGCAGGGTTCGCCCTACCATGGGTAACGACACCCATCACGACGAGAGAGCTTAAATGATCTTCATCACCGCCAAGTTCCGCGTCCGTCCCGAGTCGGCCGACCGGTGGGCCGAGATCACCTCGGAGTTCACCGAGGCCACCCGCGCCGAGCCCGGCTGCCTGTGGTTCGACTGGTCGCGCAGCCTGGCCGACCCGAACGAGTACGTGCTGGTGGAGGCGTTCAGGGACGACGAGGCGGGGGCCGCGCACGTCCAGTCGGACCACTTCCGCCAGGCGCGGCGGGACCTGCCTCCGCATCTGGCGGAGACGCCGAGGATCGTCAACACCACCGTCCCGCAGGACGACTGGTCGCTCCTGGGCGAGATGGCGGTCGACTGACCCCGGCGGGGGCCGGCGGCGGGCCGGCGGCGGGTCCGCCGGCCCTCCGGGGATCAGGACGCGGCGGCCTCGCGCAGCACCCGCACGTCGATCTTCCTCATGCTCCGCATGGCCTGCGCCACCTTCCCGGCGACCGCGGGGTCGGGGTGGCTCAGCAACTGGGGCAGCTCTCTCGGGACGATCTGCCAGGACAGCCCGTAACGGTCCTTCAGCCAGCCGCACTGCCCCTCCTCGCCTCCGTCGGTGAGCCTGGCCCAGTACGTGTCGACCTCCTCCTGCGTCTCACAGTCCACGAGCAGCGAGATCGCGTCGGAGAACCCGAACTCCGCCGGCCCGCCGTTGAGCGCCAGGTAGCGCTGCCCGGCCAGTTCGAAGGTGACCATCATCGGCTTCCCGTCCGGCCCCGGCTGGACCTCCACCACCCGCGAGCCGGGCAGGATCGAGGTGTAGAAGGCGGCCGCCTCCTCCGCCTGGTGGTCGAACCAGAGGAAAGTAGTGATCTTCTGCATGACGGCGTCCTTTCGCTTGCGTTTCCGTCGTCGCTGACGCGTCGAACGCCCCGGCGCCGGATCGACACGACCGGCAGGAAATTTTCGTCAGATGTCGCCGGGACGGACCAGGCCCCGCTCGTAGGCGTACCTGACGGCCTGGGCGCGGTCGCGCAGGCCGAGCTTGGCGAGCAGGCGGTTGATGTGGGTGCTCACCGTGGCCTCGGTGATGACGAGCGCGGCGGCGATCTCGCCGTTCGACAGCCCCCCGGCGATGAGCCGCAGCACCTCGCGCTCGCGCGGCGTCAGCCCTTCCGCGGCCGGGGCCGGCGGTTTCGGTACGCGGCCGTACCCGGCGATGACGCGGCCCGTCACCGCGGGGTCGAGCAGCGCCTCGCCGCCGGCGGCGGCGCGGATGGCGGCGAACAGCCGCTCCGGCGGCGACACCTTGAGCAGGAAGCCGCTCACTCCGGCGCGCAGCGCCCGGTCGAGGTTCTCGTCGGTGTCGTACGTGGTGAGCATGATGACGCGGGGCGGCCGCGGCGCGGCGAGGATCTCGCCCGCCGCCGCCAGGCCGTCGACGCCGGGCATGTCGATGTCGAGCAGCACCACGTCCGGCCGCAGCCGGACGACCAGGTCGATCGCGGCCCGGCCGTCGGCGGCCTCGCCGAGCACCGTCAGGTCCGGCTGGGTGCCGATGATCAGCCGCAGACCGGCCCGGATCATCGCCTGGTCGTCGGCGACGACGACGCCGACGGTCACAGCGGCAGCACCGCCCGCACGCGGTACCCGCCCTCCGGGACCGGGCCGGTGGACAGCGTCCCGCCGAACAGCGCCACCCGCTCCCGCATCCCGACCAGTCCGTAGCCGCTCTCGCCCGCCCGGGGCGGCGGCCCGGTGGGGCCCCGGTCCACGACCTCCAGCGTCAGCTCGCCCGGCCGGTAGCCGATCCTCACCGTCACGTCGGTGGGCCCGGCGTGCTTGAGCGTGTTCGTCAGGGCCTCCTGCACGATCCGGTAGGCCGACAGGTCCAGGCCGGGGGGCAGCGGCACCGGCTCGCCGCGGATCTCCGTCTTCACCGTCAGGCCCGCGGCGCTCATCTGGTCGACCAGCTCGTCCAGGCGATCCAGCCCCGCGAGGGGAACGGTCGCGTCGGTCTCCGGCCCGCGCAGCAGGTTGAGCATGAGCCGCAGCTCCTCCACCGCCTCCCTGCCTGTCGCCTCCACGGTGGCCAGGATCTCCCGCTCGGCCTGCCGCTCCTGGCCCAGCATGAGCCGCACCCCGCCGGTGCGCATGGTCATCACGCTCACGCCGTGGACCACGATGTCGTGCAGCTCGCGCGCGATGCGGGCGCGTTCGGCGGAGACGGCCTCGCGGGCGAGCAGCGCGCCGCGCTCCGCCGCCTGCACGGCCAGCGAGCGGTGGCGGCGCACCGCGATGCCCGCGCCGGCCGCGACCGTGCTCATGACCACGGCCACCGCGACATCGCCCCACCCCGGCGGCGGCGAGGAGGCGGCCAGCATCGCCGCCACGAAGCCGCCCGCGACCGCCAGTCCCGTCACCGCCCGCCAGTCACGCGGGTGCGCCTCGCTCAGCAGCGTGAACAGCAGGAGCAGCAGCGTGTAGTACTGCCACGCCGCCGCCACCTCCCCCACCAGGGCGAAGGCCGCGACGTTCGCGGTCGCGTACGCGCACAGCGCCCCGAACGGCGCCCGCCTCCTGAACAGCACCAGCAGAGCCGCGGCGACCCCGGCGGCGATCCACCACGCCGCCTCGGGGCGGTCGGGAGCCGCCGTGCGCCCGCTGACCTCCTCGGCCACCGCGAACAGCCCGACCACGCCCGCCACGAGCGCGTCGATCGGAGAGGGGACCCGCGATGCCATGGCGGAAGTATGACTTGTGACCGGGCCGGATCCCCCATCGGGGGGATAACAGGTTCAATGCTCGCATTGACGCCCGGAGCGGGCGCCGGTCCGTACGGTTCCCGCATGCTCGCGAACCCGAACACCTTCCGCCGCGTGGCCGCCGGCGTCTGCCTCGTCCTGGCGCCCCTCTGCCTCCTGCTCGGCATGGCCGTGGACCCCACCGAGTCGACCGACGACTTCATGTCCTACGCCGACAGCCCGATGACGGCCGGCGTCAGCTCGACCCTCCTGCACTACGCCTGGGTGCTGTGGGTGCCCGGCGTCATCAGCCTGGTCCACCTGGTCCGGCGGCGCGGCGCGCTGCTGGCCAACCTCGCCGGCGCCGCCGCCGTCCTCGGACTCATCAACTTCTCGTCGCTGATGATCGCCGACTTCTTCGACATCGTCCTCTACCAGACCCTGCCGCGCGAGCAGGCGGAGCGGATCCTGATGGACGCCGCCCAGCCCGCGATGATCGTCGGCTGGCAGATCCCCGGCATGCTCGGGTCCTTCCTCGGCCTCATCCTCGTGGCCGTGGCGTACGCCAGAGCCGGGCGCGCGGGCTGGTGGTTCCCCGCCGGCGTGACGGCGGGCATCGTCGTCTGGCTGGTCGGCGCCAACCAGTGGAACATGCTCCTCGGCCTCGCCGGGCCGGTGATCCTGCTCATCGTGTACGGCACGGTCGGCGTCTCCCTGATCAGGATGAGCGACCGGGAGTGGGCCGGCGAGCAGGCGCCCGCGGCGTGACCCGGGGCCGGAACGCCCGCGGGCGGGCGCCGCGCTGTACGCGGCGCCCGCCCGGTCTCTCCGGCGTGACAGATCAGCCGCCGTCCGAGGTCCTGGTACGGATCACGGACGGGCAGCTGCCCGCCGCGGCGTTCCCACCGGCGACGGCGCACGCGGACTACTGCACGTTCTCCGCCGCCTTGGGCAGGAAGAACTGCAGGCGCGGCGACCACTCACGGCCCGCCTGCTGGGCGGCGGCCTGACCGACCTCGGTCAGGCCGTCCGCGTCGGCCGCGGCCAGATCCTGTCCCTGCCCGGCGAACGGGTTGAACGTCGGGACGAAGATCGACACGTAGTTGTTCGTGGCCTGTGCGTTGTTGAGAGTCCGGTCGTCCCGGCGCTCGTCGTTCTGCCGCTGGGCCTGCTCCGCGGCGACCGTCTCATCGGCGGCACGCTGCGGCTCCTCGGCCGGACGCTGCGTCTCGTCAACGAGGACCTGCGCCTCGTCAGCCGGACGCTGGACCTCCTCCTCGGGAACCTGCGTCTCCTCTGCGGGAAGCCGGCCCTCGTCGACCGGTCGCCGCATCGCCTCGGTCTGACGCTGGGTGTCGTCGTCCGAGGGGTCCGCGATGGGGGCCTCGTCGTTCAACGCGGTCATCGGCTGATGGTCCACGGGCCCTTCGAGATCCCACGAGCTCCGGCGCTCCCAGGAGTTGTCGCGGTCCCAGGAGTTGTCCTGGTCCCAGGAGTTGTCGCGGTCCCAGGAGTTGTCGCGGTCCCACGAGTTGTCGCGGTCCCACGAATTGTCCCGATCCCAGGAATTGTCCTGGTCCCATGAGCTCCGGTCCCAGGAATCATCGCGGTCCCGCGAGTTGTCCCGATCCCACGAAATGTCGCGGTCCCAGGAATTCTCGTAGTCACGGGTGTCCCAGGAGCGGTCCGGGTCGTCGGCGTTCCACCGGTTGGGGCGCTCGCCCGGGACGGCGCTGTCAGGACCCGGCCGGTCGGCCGTTCCGGCGTACGCGGGTCCCCATGAAGCCAGGGGAGCCGCGAGAGTGATCGACGCCGCGGCGACCCAGAGCAGGCCGTTCCGGCGATGTGTCTTTTGCGTGTTTCCTCTTGTCATTTTTCTTTCCGTATACGTCCAAGGCGCGGCTATTGCTTTCCTGTCGCTTCGCCTCTGTACGACTTGTACGGAAATACCCATGGCCCACCCGCCGAACCTGCCGGTACTGCCAGCTACCAGCAAAGTCCTACCATGCGGAAATGCCGTGCCGGCCCGCCAGGAACCATATAAATCCCCATTACAGCCGATTCTCCATTTCGGCCCTTTGTCCCTATTTAGACCGTTTCAGGATCAGCCCGGTTATGCGGATCACCACAGCTGAGCCATCCCGGTAATGACCGCGCTCACCACCGCCGCCACCCCGGACACCAGCCAGATCCCCGGCCGCGGTCCGTCCTTGAGCATCGCCAGCGCCCCCGCCCCGAGGCCCAGCGACAGCAGGTAGAGCGCGTGCGGCCCGCCGTGCACCGGCACGAACCCGACCGCGTCGAGGTACGGCGGCGGCCCCCAGAGGGCGAACTCCAGGTAGATGGAGAACATGTACCAGTCCCGGGTCTCGATCACGAACATGTTGACCACGATCAGGCCCAGCATGACCAGCACCGGGGCCCCGCGCCACGGCAGCCATCGGGCCACGGCGACCGCGAGCAGGCAGCCCGCCAGCATGTTCACCGGCCCGGCGGCCAGCTCCCCCAGGGTGGGGAAGCGCTCCAGCTCGTTGCCCGTCACCTCGTACAGCCCGACGAGGACCGCCAGGGCGGTGCAGGACAGCGCGAACGGTCCCAGAGCGGCCAGGCAGAGCGCCGCGGTGCGCCTGGCCTGGTCGCTCGGGACGGCCGCGAACAGCTCCTCGGCGCGCCTGGCGGAAGAAGCCACCAGGTGCGCGGCGAAGAACAGCGGGATCCCCCAGTAGATGGTCATCTCCGAGGTCAGCGCGCTGAACGCTGGCCGCGGCCCGTCCCAGCCGTCGTCGGCCACCCGCAGGACCCACAGGGCCATGCCCACCAGCGTCAGCGGATGCCTGACGAAGCGCCAGGCCTCCTTCATCGCGAGCACCGGCAGGACCTGGGGCGGCTCGGGCGGCGCCCACATCGCCCCGGCCGTCATGCCGCCGCCTTGGCGCCGTCGAGCAGCAGCAGGTAGCCGTCCTCGACGGTCGGCGGGACGAGCGTCGCGTCCGCGGGCGGCGAGCCGACGTTGCGGAAGTCCCCCTCGCCGGTGCGCCACGACAGCACCCCGGCCCGGCGCGAGGACTGCCACACCCGGCCGCGGGCGACCGCGCGCAGCTCCTGCGGGGTCCCGGTGAAGACGCAGCGGCCGTCCTTCAGCACCACGGCCCGTTCGCACAGCGCCGCCACGTCCTCCGTCTGGTGAGTGGACAGCAGCACCGTGCGGTTCTCGCCGATCCGGGAGATCAGCTCGCGGAAGCGCAGCCGCTGCTCCGGGTCCAGCCCCGCCGTGGGCTCGTCGAGCAGCACCAGCTCGGGGTCGCCGAGCAGGGCCTGGGCGATGCCGACCCGGCGCCGCATGCCGCCGGAGAGCGTCCTGATCTTCTTGCCGCGCACGTCGGTGAGCCCGACCTCGGCGATCACCCGGCGGACCTCGTCGTGCCGGGCGCGGCGGTCGGCCATCTCCTTGAGTATCGCCACGTAGTCGACGAACTCGAACACGGTGAACCCGCGCTGGTACGCGGGCTCCTGCGGCAGGTAGCCGAGCCTGCGCCGGATCTCCAACCTGTCGTACACCGGGTTCCAGCCGAGCAGCCGCACCCGGCCGGAGTCGGCGGCCAGCACGGTCGCCAGGAGCCGCATGAGCGTGGTCTTGCCCGCGCCGTTCGGCCCGAGCAGGCCGGTCACGCCCCTCTGCGCGGTGAAGGACAGCCCGGACAGGGCCCGGCTGCGCCCGAAGGACTTGCTCACGTCGTCGACGACGACCGTGTCGTTCACGAGAACTCCCTGCGACGAATGAAGATCACGAACGCCGACACGGCGAACACGGCCAGCGACGCGAGCTGGCCCACCGAGCCGAACAGCACCGGCCGCACCTCGTACGCGGCCACCGCGGCGAACCCGGCGAACCACACCGCGGCGACCGCGCCCCCGCTCATCAGCGGGTCGAGCCACCCGGCCAGCGCGAGCGTCAGCGTGGTCAGCGCCAGCGCGGGCAGCAGCCAGACGGCCATCAACCCCCCGTCGCCCAGCACGGCGAACCCGATGACCAGCGCCAGCGCCACGCACACCCCGAGCACGGCCGCGGCGCGCAGCAGCGTCAGCCTGACGACGGAGTACGGGGCGGCGAACGCGATCTCGTGAGCCGGGTCGGCGCCGCGCCCGTAGGCCAGCACCACGCCCGCCACCGGCAGGATCGGCGCCACCGCGAGGAAGACGAGCGTCCCGAACCGGCTCGTCTCCCCGCTGGCCAGGGCCGCGAACAGGAGCGCCACCGCGCCCGCCGCGATCCACGCCGGCTTCAGCGAGGACGTCACGGCGAGCAGCCGCGCGGTGTGCTCCGGCACGCCGAGCGCCCGCAGCAGCCGTTCGAAGGGCGTCGGCCGCGGCGCGTCCACGGCCGCCGTGATCTCGTCCCAGACCCGGTCCAGCCGCTCGCGCGGCACCTCGGGCGCCAGCTTCCCCCGGCAGGCGGCGCAGGCCGGCAGGTGGGCCTCGACCGACGCGGCGAGCGTCGGCCCGGTCCGTCCGTGGGCGTAGTCCGCGGCCAGCTCGTCGTCCATGTGCCAGGCCGTGCTCATGCCAGCACCTCTCTCAGCTGCGCCTTGGCCCGCATCATCCGGGTCTTCACCGTTCCCGCCGGGATGCCGAGCAGCTTGCCCGCCTCCCGGGTCGTCAGCCCGTCCAGCACGGTCGCCTGGACGACCGCGCGCAGTTCGGGCGAGAGCCGGTTCAGCGCCGTCCCCAGCTCGCCGTACTCGATGCCGAGCAGCACCTGCTCCTCGGCGGACACCACGATCTCCTCGCCCGCCCTGACCAGGGCGAGCGGCCGGCCGCGGAGCTGGTCGAGCAGCCGCCGGATCCCGATCCCCCAGATCCACGCCGCGACCTGGCCCCTGCCGCGCCAGGCGCGCGCCGTCCGCCACACGGCCACGAACGTGTCCTGCACGGCCTCGTCCACCACGCCCGGATCGGCGCACCGGCGCGACAGCCGCACCACCAGCCAGGGCGCGTGCCGTCCGTAGAGCGTCTCGAAGGCCCGCCGGTCACCGCCGGCGACGGCCTCCAGCAGGTCTGGATCGCTCCACCCCGCGTAGTCGTTCATCGCATTCCCATCCGTTCCACGTCCACCTGTCGCACCACGGGAGCGGAACGGTTCATCATGTCCCATTTCTCGCCCTGGTTGGCCCGTGGGGAAGGGCGAGCTCAGGTCCGCGGGAACGGCGGTCTCAGGAGCGCAGCACCTTCTCGATCTCGTCGGCGGCGGCCCGCGCGCCGCCTGCCGCCTCCAGTTCGCCGCGCATCCAGTCGAGCCGGTCGCGCACGCGGGCGTCCGACGCCACGTCCTCGATGGCCTGCCACAGCGTCGCGGCCGTGACCCGGTCGGGCGGCAGGGCTCTGCCCAGGCCGAGTTCGGCAATGCGGTCGGCGTTGGCGCGCTGCTCGGCCATCTGCGGCACCGCCACCAGGGGGACGCCGAAGTGGAGGCCCTCCATGGTGCCGCCCATCCCGGCGTGGGTGACGAACACCCGGGCGTGACGCAGGACCGCGAGCTGCGGGACCTGCCGGTGGACCTCGACGTTGGGCGGGACCGGGCCCAGGGCGGCGGGGTCGGCCTGGCCCGACGCGAGCACGACGCGCCACGGCCGGCCGGCCGCCGCTTCGAGGACCGTACGGTAGAAATCGGGCCGGTCGTTGTAGCCCGTGCCGAGAGAGACGAGGACGACGGGCAGGTCGTCCGGCGGCTGCCAGTCACCCTGGTACCCGCGGCCGGTCAGGGCCGGGCCGACGAAGCGGTAGCCGGGGCCGAAGGTCTCGCCCGCGTACTGGAAGGCCCGCGGCAGCATGACCAGCCGCATCGCCGCCCGCGAGCCCTGGAGGAAGCCCGGGAGGTCGCCGCCGACGCCTTCGCGGCGCAGGAGCGCGGACAGGCGCGCGAGCAGGAGCAGGAACCTGGGGCTGAGCGGGTTGAAGGTCGTGTAGTCACGGTGCAGCGACCAGTGCTCGTTGCCGACCAGGTTGGGCCAGGTCTCGACCGACGGGACGCTCCACTTCCTGGCCAGGACGCGGCCCCACCAGGCCATCGGGCCGTCGTGGACGACCAGGTCGGGGCGTTCGGCGTCGCGGAGCTGGGCGAGCACGGCCTTGGTCTCGGCGAGCAGCAGGTGGGTGGCCCGGACGAACTCCTTGCCATGCATCTGCGGCGGCCCGGAACCGTCGAGCGCCTTCCACGACGAGGTGAACGGGACGATCTCGGCGCCGGTCTCGGCGACGCGGGGCGCGAACTCCTCCGTGGTGGCGTAGGTGACGCGGTGGCCCCGGCGCACCAGTTCGGCGGCGACGCCGAGGGTGGGGTTCACGTGGCCGGCGGCGGCGGGGGCGAAGAATGCCAAGGTTCCCATACTCGTGTATTTTAATACACAGGTATGAACTAAGGGGAAGCATGCCGAAGAAGGTGGACCACGACGAGCGCCGCCGGCACATCGCCGAGGCCGTGCTGCGCATCGCCGGCCGTGACGGGCTCGACGCCGCCACGTTGCGGGACGTGGCGGCGGAGGCGGGCATGTCCCTGGGCGCGGTGCAGTACTACATGCGCAGCAAGGACGAGATGCTCCAGTACGTCGTCGCCTACCTGGGCGAGCACGTCACGGCGCGGATCATGGCCGGCGTCGAGGCCGGGCCCGCGACCGTGCGGGGCTTCCTGATGTCGATGGCGACGGAGATGCTGCCGCTGGACGAGCGGCGCAAGGCCGAGCGGCGAGCCGGGCAGGCGTTCGGCGCCCGTGCCGGAGCCGTGCCCGAGATGGCCCGGTCGATACGGGAGGGGCGGAAATGGCTGCACGACCGGGTGGCGGAGCTGATCACGCGGGCGCAGCGGGACGGCGAGGCGCCGGACGAGCTCGATCCGGAGTTCGAGGCGGCGGTGCTGCTGGCGCTGATCGAGGGCCTCACCGCGGAGATCATGCTCGGCGTGCGCGACCCGGACGCGGCGCTGGCCACCGTCGGTTACCACGTGCGCCGCGTCCTGCTCTGACCACGATCAGGACCGGCGCCGCTCCCAGCGGTCCCAGAGGGCGGGCAGCTCCGTCTCCAGGAAGCGGTACAGCTCGGCCACGTTCGCCAGGCGCTCGCGGCGTCCGGGGTCGGCGCCGGACAGGACGGCGAGGCCGCGCTCCGTCACCTGACGGAAGGCCGTGGTCCTGGCGTAGCGGCCGGCGAGCATCCGGCTCCAGCCGTCGGCGGCGATGCGGAAGTACTCCTGCCGATCGCCGCGCCGGCGCACGCCCTCGACCAGGCCGCTCGGGGTGAGCAGGCGGGTGGTGGAGCTGATGGAGCTCCGGCTGACCTGGAGTGCCAGCGCGAGCTGGGCGGCGCTCTGCTCCGGCGGGTCGCAGATGAGCAGCCAGCCGATGACGCGCCCGGCGATGTGCGGCAGCCCCTCGGCGGCGAAGAAGGCCGCGACCTCGTCGACGAAGTCGAGTTCGGCGTCCGTTGGCTCGGTCATGATCTCATTGTGGTGCCCGCACCGGGGTCGCCGTCCCCGGCGGCGCGCAGGAAGCCGGCGACGAGCGCGTTGACCCGCTCGGGTTCCTGCCGGTTGGCCCAGTGGCCCGCGCCCTCGATCAGCTCGAACCTGGCCCCGGGGACGAGCCCGGCGGCGGCGCGGGCGTGCCGGGGCCGCACGGCCGTGTCACGGTCGCCCTGGACGAACAGCGTGGGGCAACTGATCGCGGACAGCCTCGGCCGCAGGTCGACCCGCATCCGCCACGGCCCGATCGAGTCGTTCTGCCAGTCGGAGGAGCCGGCGCCGTTGACCAGGACGTCGGCGTGGTACTCGTCCACGATCTGCTCGAAGTCGGCGACCGGGCCGGCGAACAGGGCGCGCCGGGCGACCCACGCGCAGGCGGCGCGGCTGCGGAAGACGAGCGACGGGATCGTCCGGTTGAGGAGGCGTGACCTGGCGGTGAGCCAGAGCAGTTGGTGGACGAGCGGCGGGAAGGAGGTCACGCCCGCCGGCGCGAGGGCGACGAGCCGCGACACGCGCTCCGGATGCTCGATCGCGTACGCCAGCGCGACGGCCCCGCCCTGCGACAGCCCCACCAGCGCCGCCCGCCGCAGACCGAAGTGGTCGAGCACGGCGGTGACGCAGCCGAGCAGCCGGTCGTGACCGGCGAAGCCCCGCCACGGCTTGCTGCCGCCCTGCTTGGGCCAGTCGAGGGCGAGGACCCGGTGCTCGGCGGCGAGGACGGGGATCGCGTGCCGCCAGCTCAGCAGCGCGTTGTCGTTGCCCGCGCCGCTGAGCAGGAGCACGGGAGGGCCGGGGTCGCCGCGGACGATGACGCGCAGGTCGCCCTCGGGCTGGGGGATGTGGACGCTCTCGCCGATCACGCGACTCACATTACGGTCATTACAGTAATCACTGCAACAACTGTAGCGAGCATCCCCCGATCAGCCAGGCACCCGCTCGCACCCGGGCCACCGCGAACTCCCCCGGATCATCCGCTGGAGATCAGGGGATGATCCGGCTTGTGCGCAGGCCGGCGAGGATGTCGAGGAACATCCGCTCGGTGTCGACGTACTCATGGAAGCCGAAGCGGCGCGCCTTGGAGCCGTCGGCGAACATGTCGTAGTCCCAGGCGAAGACGAAATCGCCGAACCTCCACGACGACACCTCCTCGTACGCGTGCGGCTCCAGGCCGTGCTTACGGGTCATCTCCTCCCACAGCGGCCCCTTGTCGGCCATGACGACGTCGAGGGACATGGGCAGCGGATCGGCCACGTCCAGGTCGAAGAAGCGGGCGATCTTCGGCCACATCTCGTTCCAGCGGAAGAGGTCGCCGTTGTTGATGTTGAACGCCTGGTTGGCGCACCGCGGGTCGGTCGCGGCCCACACGGTGGCTTTGGCCAGCAGGCCCGCGTCGGTCATCTCCAGCAGCTTGTCATAGGCGCCGGGCTTGCCGGGGAAGCGCATGGGCAGGCCGAGCTCCTTGCAGATCGCGCCGTAGACGGCGATGACCATGGCCAGGTTCATCGGGTTGCCGAGGGCGAAGCCGCACACGACCGAGGGGCGGATCGCGGTCCAGGTCCAGGCCGCGCCCTGCTGCCGACGTTCCAGGAACGCCTGCTGGTCGACGTTGAACTCCGGCGGCATGTGGTGGGGGTCGGACTCGCGGGCCGGCGTCTTGAAGGGTCCCAGATGAGCGCCGTACACCTTGTAGCCCTGCATGAGGCTGATGTGTGTCAGGCCGGGCGCGACCGGCTCGATCGCGTCCACCACGTTGACCAGCATGGCCAGGTTGGGCGGCACCAGTTCGGCCCAGGTCGGCCGGTCCTGGTAGGCGGTGTAGAAGACGTGCGTCACCTCGGTCAGCTCGGCGAGCTTCTTGGCGCAGTCGTCGCGGTCGAGGAGGTCGACCGACACGTGGCGGACCCCGGCGGTGTCCTCGCCGCCGCGGCGCGAGAGCCCGATGACCTCCCAGTCGCCCAGGGACTCCAGGTGCGCGGCCAGGTTGCGGCCGATCACGCCCTGGGCGCCGACGACGAGGGCGACCTTCTGCTGAGCGGTGCTCATGAGTTGTTGTTCCCGTTCCTTCGGTCACGGCGCCGCCCGATGCGGGCGACGTCTCGTTTCTGCGGCACGAGGTGCATCCGCGTGGCGCGGCCGATCTCCTCGTACAGCTCGGTGTTGCAGCCGGGGGCCGCGTCCCTGAGGTAGAAGGCGTGCGTTCTCCCGGCGTAGCGGGTCAGCCTGACCGGTGTCCCCGCCGCGGCGAGGCGTTCGGCGTACAGCTCGCCGTCGTCGCGGAGCGGGTCGTGCTCGGCGAGCACCACGAGCGCGGGCGGCAGGCCGCCGAGCTCGGCACGCAGCGGCGAGGCGTACGGGTGGTCGGCGTCCGCCGGGCGGGCCAGGTACTGCTGCCAGTTCCAGCGCATCCTGCGGCGGTCCAGGCCGGGGCCCTTGGCGTAGGTGTCGTAGGAGGGGGTGGCGCAGGCGGCGTCCGTGGCCGGGTACATCAGCACCTGGAGCCGGATGTCCGGCCCACCGGTGTCGCGCGCCTTCAGACAGGTCGCGGCGGCCAGGTTGCCGCCGGCGCTGTCGCCCGACACGCCGATCAGGGCGGGGTCGACGCCGAGAGCGGCGGCGTGGGCGGCGATCCAGGACACGGCGGCGTGGCAGTCGTCCAGCGGCGCGGGGAACTTGTGCTCGGGGGCCTTGCGGTAGTCCACGGTGACGACCACGCAGCCGGTGGCGTTGGCCAGCCGCCGCGACGGCAGGTCGTAGACGCCGGGGTCGCCGCTCACCCAGCCGCCGCCGTGGAAGTGCACCAGGCACGGGAAGGGCGGCTCCCCGGCGGGATAGTGCAGGCGGGCGGCGAGCGGGGAGGCGGGGCCGGGAAGGCGCAGGTCCCGTACCCGGGCGACGGGGACGGCCCCGGCATCGGCGTGGGCGAGAGCACGGGTGGCGGCGCGGGCCTCGGCCACCGCCGGGTCGACGATCATCGCCGGTGCTCAGCGGGTGCGGGGAAGGAGGAGGCCGCCCACGGTGGTCGCGAGCCCGGACAGGCCCATCATCACCATCAGCGGAACCGTCGACCCCCCGTACGCTCCGACCAGGGTCAGCGTGGGCAGCGGCAGCAGGGCCCCGCCGACCAGGGCACTGGCCGCGATGGCGACCGCGACCCCGAGGTAGCGCACCTCGACGGGGAACATCTGCGACATCATCGCGGGGACGACGCCGCCGAAGATGCCGTACGAGATCGCGCCGACCGTCATCGCCAGCCACAGCGCGACCGGCACGGCGGCGCCGACCAGCAGGTAGGCGGGCACCGCCCAGCCGATCGTCAGCAGCCCTGAGACGATCACCACGCGCCTGCGCCCCCACCGGTCGCCGTGGCGCCCGCTGACGGCCACCACCGTGACGAGCACCGACGCGGTCAGCACCAGCCCGATCTGGACGTCGGTCGCGGACAGCGCCGGCTGGTACTTGTCGACGTAGGCGAGCAGGCTCGTCAGGAACGCGTAACCGAAGGTCACCGGGCCGATCCACATCAGCACGCACACCAGCAGCGGCCGGCGGGCCACCCGCAGCAGCGTCGTGAGACTCCCGGAGGCGCCGCGCTGCGCCTCGATCCTGGCCGACGCCGCGACGAACTCGGGAGTCTCGGCCAGCCGGGCGCGCAGGACGAGGCCGAAGACCACCAGCACCCCGCTGAGCAGGAAGGGGATGCGCCACCCCCACGCCAGCCAGACCTGCGTGCCGACCGTCAGGTTGACCACGAGCATCGACGCGCCGGCCATGAGGATGCCGAGCATGTTGCCGATCTGCGGGAACGCACCGTAGAGGGTCGCACGGTCGGGGGGCGCGTGCTCGACGGCCACGACCACCGCGCCGGGGTACTCGCCGCCGACGGCCAGTCCTTGCAGCAGGCGCAGCAGCACCAGGACGACGGGCGCGGCCACGCCGATCGCCGCGTAGTCCGGCAGCAGCCCGATGCCGACGGTGGCCACGCCCATGAGGACCAGCGAGGCGAGCAGGGTGGGACGGCGGCCGTACCGGTCGCCCATGCGGCCGAACACCACCGCGCCGAGCGGCCGGACGAAGAACGCCACCGCGTGGCCGGACAACGCCGCCAGCGTGCCGAGCCAGGGCTCGAACCCGGGGAAGAACAGCGGTCCGAACACCGTGGCCGCGATGAAGGAGTAGAGGATGAAGTCGTAGAGCTCGATCGCGTTGCCGACCATGGCCGCGTACCCGACCTGGCGGGGCGTGAGCGCCCTGCCCGATCGGGTACGCCCCGGAGCGGCTGTGTCCTTGACCGCCATGTCGCCGTCTGCCTTTCCGTGGTCTCAGGCCGGCAGAGGCAGCGGCGGGTTGGCGCCGCGCACCTGCTCGACGGTGATGAACGCCAGCTCGTCCTGGCCGATGTTCTCCAGGTCGTGCAGCAGGTACTCGCCCGCGCCGAAGCGGAACTCGCGGGTCTCGCCACGCCGGTAGGAGACCTCCCGGGTGGTCCCGTCGTGGGTGTGCTGGCGACTGTGGCCGTCGGTCAGCGCGGTCCAGACGTAGTCGAGCACGTGGCGGTGCATCGGCAGCCGCTCGCCGGGAGCGAGCCGGATCTGCCAGACGCGCACCTGGTCCGACTCGTGCAGCAGGAGCCCGCCGACGTGACCGTTGTAGGCGTTGGCGGCGAACTCCGCGCGCAACTCCCCCGACCAGCCGTCGTAGTCCTTCGCCACGACGACGCCCGCCAGCGGAAGGTCGTCAGGAAATGTCACTGCTTGTCACCCCTTTGATCTGCCTGTCCGTCAGTCTGCTGACCACCTCTTCATAAGTCCAACTCATACCTTTCATGCTTCCGATAGATTGTGTTCATGATCAGCCTGCGCCAGCTCCAGTACGTCGTCACCGTCGTCGAGCAGGGCTCCTTCACCCGCGCGGCGGAAACCCTGCACGTCACGCAGCCGGCCCTGTCGCATCAGGTGCAGGCGCTGGAGCGGGCGGTCGGCGCTCCCCTGCTCGAACGGTCGCCGCGCGGCGTCCACCTGACCCCGGCCGGGCGGGCGATGCTGCCCCACGCCAGGGCCGCGCTCGCGCAGACGGCCGACGTCGTCTCCGCCGTCCGGCAGGCGACCGGCCTGATGGCCGGCGAGTTGCGCCTGGCGACCGTCTACAGCGTCAGCCTCGGCCTGCTCCCCGAGGCGCTGCGCCTGTGGAGCCGCCACCACCCCGGGGTGGACATCCGGCTGTACGAGCACCGCCACGCCGACGAGCTCGCCCAGGCGATGGCCGGCGGGCAGGCCGATCTCGCCATCGGCCCCCGGCCGGACGCCTGGCCGGGCCCGGTGCGGCCGCTCGGCGTCGAGGAGTTCGTCATCGCGGTCTCCCGCGAGGACCCGCTGGCCGCCCAGCAGGCGGCCGACGTGGACCTGGCCACGCTCGCCGGCCGCCGCTGGGTGCACTACGCACCCGGCAACGGCCTGGCGGAGATCCTCGACCGTGCCTGCGCGAGCGCCGGTTTCCAGCCGGAGATCGCGGTACGCACCGAGCAGACGGCCTCCGCGCCCGTGCTCGCCGCCACCGGCCTCGGGCCCGCCCTCATCCCGGCCAACATCGTGCCGCGCTGGTACGACGGTTACACGCTCAAACCCGTGCCCCGGATCACCCGGGAGCTCACCGCGTACGCGCGCACCACCCTCGACGCCCTCAGCAGCGCCTTCCTCACCATCCTCGCCGCCGTCACCAGCGACCGGCTCCGAGGGCATGACGGCGAGCGGCTGTAGCGGCTCGAAGCGGGGCCCTGCCGAGCGGTGATGGCAGCCGCCGGCCGACGCGGAATATGGTTGGCCGAAAGGGGCGGGCACAGAGTACTTTCACCGTCCATGACCCCGAAGTTGCAGACCGAGCGTCTGGTGCTGGAGCCTTACACCCTTGATGACCAGGAAGGCTTCGTCGCTATGTTCCAGGATCCGGAGGTCGCGCGGTGGATGGGTGACGGTCTGGCCCCCGAGGCGGAGGACCGGGCGCTGTTCGGGCGGATTTTCACCAAGGTCTACGCCCAGAACCTGTTCGACGTGTGGGCCGTCCGCCGTGACGGGGTCCTGGTCGGGCACGCCGAGATCAAGCGGACCGACACGGTCCAGGGCCACGAGCTGGTCTACGCGCTGACGCCCGAGGTGTGGGGTTCAGGACTGGGGACGGAGCTGGCCCGGACGATCGTCGCCCACGGCTTCGGCACGCTGGGGCTGGACAAGGTGTACGCCACCGTCGCGGCGCCGAACGGCGCCTCGCTGACCGTGCTGGGCAAGCTCGGCTTCAAGCATGTGCGGGACATGACCAAGGACAACGGCACCGTCATGCGCGTGCTGAGCCTGGGCCGCGACGAACAGCCGCGCTGACCCTCACGATCCCGGCCGGAGACGGGCCAGGGCTCGCACCCGTGAAGGTGCGAGCCCTGGGTCGCATGGTGTCCGTCAGGCTGCGCTGGTGCAAAGCCGACATCCGCACTGTGCGGATCCCGCGTCGCCGAATAGTCGCGCGGCGGCCGCTCGGCGTTGCCGTGGCCGCTGCGGATCCAGCAGGCGCACCGGAACTCCATGAAGCCGCCGGTGTGATCCACGACACCACCCGGAGTTCCAGTCCGGGCGAACCCAACCTTTCGACACGTCACCGGAGTCGGTAAGGGGCGAAAGGAGTCGCCTTGGATCGCAATGACAGCTTCCGCGAGTTCGTCGTCGACCATCAGCAGGCGCTGATGCGCACCGCGTACCTGCTCACGGGAGACGCCCACCAGGCCGAGGACCTGCTGCAGAACGTCCTGCTCAAGGTGCTCGGACGCTGGTCCAGGCTGGCGCGCGTCGAGCACCCCGAGGCGTACGCGCGTAAGGCGCTGGTCAACCAGCACATCTCATGGCGGCGGCGACGGGTCAGGAGCGAGTTCCCGACCGCCGAACCTCCCGACCGGCCGTACTCCAGCGAGGACTCCACCGTTGCCCGGCTCGTCATGCGACGGGCCCTCATGCGGCTGCCGCCCCGGCAGCGGGCGGTGATCGTGCTGCGCTACTACGAGGACCGGACCGAACGCGAGACCGCCGAGCTCATGAACTGCTCGGTCGGCACGGTGAAGAGCCAGGCCCACTACGCGCTGGCCCGCTTACGCGAACTGGCGCCCGACCTCGCGCCGAAGCTCACCGATCTCGAAGCCGAGGAGGCCTACCGATGACCTGGCTGCGTAACGTACTCGTCGACCTGGCCGACGACTCTCCGGAAGTGGACCTCGCCGAGCGGACGATCGCGGCGCATCACCGCAGGCGGCTCACCGCGATCTCGTACGGCGCGGCGGCCATGGTCGTGGTCGTCGCTCTCGGTGTGACGGCCGCCATCCGCCTGCTGCCGGGCGGGCCGCAGGACGCCGCCTCCGTAGGCGACCTGCCAGCACGGGGGGTGGAGGCGCTGAGTCACGCGTACCAGACCTTCTGCGAGCCCCACACCGGGAAGGCCCCGGCGGACTGCCGGGACGGAGGGTGGCGGGTGGTCACCCGGAGCGGCATGACCTACCACGTGCCGGAGGCGCTGCCCAGCCTCGCTCCCGGCCGCACCGGCCGGCGCGACAGCCCCCTAGCGATCAGCCGGGACGGTGGGAAGATCGCCTACTACAGCGCCGAGGAAGGCGCCTTCCAGGTCCGCGACCTGGCCTCGGGCCGGAAGATGACGGCTGCGACGAGAATGCCGGAAACCGGGCTGGGCAGCATCTCGCGTCTGATGCTGTCGGACGACGGGCGGTTCCTGGCCTTCAGCAAGGTCCCGGATCTCAAGGATCCCGCGGTGCTCTTCGACCTGCGCGACGGGATCGCCCGCGACCTGCCGAACCGCGGGGTCCCCATCGGCCTGTCACCGAACGGCTCCACCATCACGCTCGCGGAATACTCCCCCAGATCACGGCTGCGGACGATCTCCAACCTGTGGCCGAGTTCCTCGAAGGGCGACACCACCTCGGTCATCCTGCCGGCGCACTACCTCATCAGCCCGCTCGCCCCCGACGGGAAGACCGTCGCGGTGATCGAGAACCTCAGCACCGCCGAGAAGCCGTGCCGTCACGGCAAGCTCACCCTCATGGACACGCTCACCGGCGAGAAGCGGAAGACGACGGCCATCAGCGGCCTGCCCTCCGACGTCTCCCAGATCTCTCTGCGTACCTGGCTCAACGCCGAGGAGGTCACGGCTCTCACCTCGTCCGTGCGGTGCAGGCCCGCGTCCGGGGAGCCGATCAAGGTGGGCGTGGCGATCGAGCAGCCGTACCGGACCATGACCTCCTACGCCGTGAACGTCAGGACCGGCAAGGCGAGGAAACTCGCCACGTACGGAGCGCAGAGCATCGTCGAGATCGTCCTGCCCGGCCCACCCGGGTCGTGGTGACCTCAGATCTCGGAAGCTCTCAAGCAGGGCCTCCCGACTCCGTCAGGGCAGCGGCGGTTCCTTGACCGTCCCGGGCCGTTCCCGCTCAGGTGTCTCCCCGTCGAGAGTGCCGCCGTCGAACACGAACAGGACTCTGTCGCCTCCCTCCGGGAGAGGCGCCCAATCCACCGCCAGGAGGCGACCGATGGCCGGCTGGATGCCCAGCTCCTCACGCACCTCGCGGACACACGCCTCGTACGGAGTCTCCCCCGGCTCGACGCACCCGCCCGGGATGTCCAGGTAGTGCTTGTACGTGGGCCGGACCAGCATCACACGGCCACCGTCGTCGAAGAACAACGCCCCAGCGGCGGCGCGGGCCCGGGCGAACGGCGGAGCCTGCTCATCGTCCACGCCCTCGACCCTACGACATCACGTCCCCGGCCCTGGCCGTCCGCAAGACTGATCACCTGCGTCTCCGCCGGACCCATACGTGCGGGCCTGGAGCATGGCAGTGTGCAGCATCACGCCAGCCCCGCGGCCCGCCTTGACAGGAGAGACCGCGGATGGACCGAAGGGAGCATCGTGAACAGTCTCGTCGTCCGCCTGTGGCGGCTCATCCGCGGGCCGCTCCAGTGGCGGCTCCTCTGGCTATGGCACGCGAAATTCATGATCGGCGTTACGGGCGTCGTCCGGGACGAAGAGGGTCGCGTGCTCCTCCTGCGGCACCGCATGTGGCCCCCGGAACGGCAGTGGGGCTGTCCCACCGGCTACGCCGAAAAGGGCGAGACCTGGGAAGACACCGTCGTCCGCGAGGTGCGCGAGGAGACGGGGCTGCACGTCAAGGTCGGGCGTCTCCTCCACCTGAAGAGCGGATACAAGCTGCGGGTCGAAGCAACCTACGAGGCCCTGCTCGCCGGCGGCACACTCAAGATCGATCCTGTAGAGATCCTGGAGGCGAAGTGGTGTTCGCCGTACGACCTTCCCGATGGGCTGCAGGAGTCGCACCGGCTCCTGATCCAGCAGATCGCCAGACCGTAGCCCTGGGACTGGACATCGGTGCAGCCTCGCGGTAGAGCCCTTGCGGACAAGATCATTACATGCATATTGCACACGGGCTCCATAACGGCGACGCTCGTGCGCATTCGCACACCTAGCACTCGAGCAAGGGAACATCACGGCCAAACTCCGGTGTCCGATCTGGGCCAGTCTCAGTTCGTCCCAGACGGCGTTTGCGGATCTGGGACGCCCGACTGGTCCAGCAGCGAGAGAATATGACGGTATGACGGATCGATGGCGACCAGGAATCGCCGTCCGTCTGGGACGGTGATGCAGGCGACCGTCGCGTTCCGAACGGATCGGGCTTCTGTCGCAGTAGCGGAACGGATTACGACGGAAGCATCCTGACATGGAATGACGCGTCGTAAGATCTTTCTCTCACGATCGATCGAGTGCGTCACAGCGTCAGCCGCAACAGTGACATATCCGCCTATCCAGCCGCGGTGGGAGGCGTAGGATGGCACGTTGAAGCCGTAGACCAGACCCGGAACCGTAACGGAGCCGTCGGGATGGGACACGGGACGAGGCATTCCCAGCCTTCTGCCTATCTGGCCGCCGAGCCAATCTCCGATCGCTTCGATGATGAACTCTCCGAGCATGGCATCCTCGCATTGACCGGCGGTCACAAAGTCTGGATTATCCGGGGCAACGAATGGAGGCTGTTTCAAGTTCCTTTCACCGTTACCTCACCCGTCAAGGGAGCTGATCGGCGGGGCGTGTCAAGTCGTTCGGAGCGGTCGTCGACGCGAGCGGCGGGATCGGTGCTCGACGAGGTGCGCGTCGGCGGTTGCTCCGGCGCGCGGGGTTCGGGGCTGGGAAGCCGTCAACGGCACCCTCTTCGTTGACCTTTTGCGCACTTCGAGGATGCGACCACGGCGAGCCATCGAGGGACGCCGCTCCGCCGCCCGGATCATGTGTGAATGACCGAATCCGCTTCGACGAGGCTCGTCCTGCTGACGCTGGCCGCTGGACAGTTCTTGATGGCCCTCGACACCTCCGTGATGAACGTGGCGATCGCGACGGTGGCCGAGGACGTGGGGACCACGGTGGCCGGGGTCCAGGGCACGATCGCGGCGTACACGCTGATTATGGCGGTCTTCATGATCCCCGGCGGCAAAGTCGGGGCGATCATCGGCCGTAAGCGCGCGTTCATGCTCGGTTGCGTGGTCTACGGCGCCGGATCGTTCACCACGGCGATATCTCCGAACCTGTCTGTCCTGCTGCTGGGCTGGTCGTTCCTGGAGGGGATCGGGGCGGCGCTGATCTTGCCCGCGATCGTGGCGCTGGTCGCGGGGAACTTTCCCCGGGAGCAGCGGCCGGCCGCCTACGGGCTGGTGGCGGCGGCCGGGGCGATCGCGATCGCAATCGGCCCTCTCGTCGGGGGGCTCGCCACGACGTACTTCTCATGGCGATGGGTGTTCGCCGGGGAGGTGGTGATTGTGCTGGGCATCCTGCTGTTCGCCCGGCAGGTAGCTGACGCTCCCCCGGTCCGCCGCCCGCGCATTGACGTCGTCGGGGCCGTGCTCTCGGGGCTGGGGCTCGGGATCTTCGTGTACGGGGTGCTGCGATCGGCTGAGTGGGGCTGGTTCAGCCCCAAGCCGAACGGTCCCGCCTGGTTCGGGATCTCTCCTGTCGTGTGGCTCTTGCTGGCGGGCCTGTTCCTGATGTGGATGTTCCTGGAGTGGGAGGGCCATATCGCACGACGTGGCAAAGAGCCCCTCGTAGACCCCGGGCTGCTTCGCAACAGGCAGCTCGTGGGCGGCCTGACGATGTTCTTTTTCCAGTACCTGACGCAGCTCGGCGTCTTCGTCGTCATCCCGCTCTACCTGTCGGTCGCCCTAGGGCTTTCCGCCTTGGCCACCGGCGTGCGCATCATGCCGCTCTCCCTGCCGCTGCTGGCAGCGGCGCTGATCATCCCCCGCCTGCTTCCCGAAGCCTCTCCGCGGCGGCTGGTCAGGGCGGGGATGATCTGCGTGATCCTGGGCGCCGCGGTCCTGCTGGCGGCCTTGGAGGTCGAAGCGGGGCCAGAGGTCGTCACTGTTCCGCTGCTGCTGGTGGGGCTGGGCATGGGCACGCTCGCCTCCCAGCTCGGGGCGGTCACCGTTTCCGCGGTGCGGGACGAGCGGAGCGCGGAGGTCGGCGGTGTCCAAAACACCGTCACCAACCTCGGCGCCTCCATCGGCACCGCGTTCGCCTCCTCGATCATGATCGCCACGCTGACGGCCTCATTCCTCAACACCGTGGAGCTCAACCCGGCGATCCCCCCGCAAGTCAAGCAGCAAGCCCAGGTGCAGCTCATCAGTGGCGTGCCGTTCCTGTCGGACGCCCAGCTATCGGCAGCCCTTGACAAGGTCGGCGCGCCTCCCGACGTGGCTCAGGCCGCGCACGACGCCAACGCCAAGGCCCGCATTGTCGGGCTCAAGGCCGCCCTCGCCATCCTGGTTCTCACAGGACTCATCTCACTGTTCTTCGTCCGCCTGATCCCCGCAACCCAGCCCGGCTCGGCCCGCCGCGAGAACGTGCCTCCCCACTCCTGATCCCTCATTGCGGGCGGTTTCGACCTAAATATCCAGGAGCCGGCGAACGGCGCTTCGAGGTCGAGGAGGGCTCACTGCGTGTCCAGCACGGTAGGCGGGGGGCGAAGATCGGCGACGGGCGATTTCCGCTGCCTCTTTTGGTGAGCTTCTGGAGCCCGCCAGGAAGATCACCCGTAAAGATCGTCCCCGGTTTGGCCCCAAGAAGATCGTGCCCATCTCCCGCTGAGTCCTGTTTTACCTGGTGGGCGGTACTGGGTTCGAACCAGTGACCCCTCGCTCGTAAGTCAACCCAGGAAGGTGCGGGACCAGCACCGGCACCCGTCCTGACCTGGGCGCATGGTCCACTGCTGTCCACCGCCGTCCGAGCTTGTCCATGGCGATTGTCACCCGGATAGTCACTCAGTCGGCAGCGTTCGTGATCAGCCGGGCAACAGCGTGAAGGCCTCGACGTGGCGTGGGCGCACGATTCGGAAGTGCCGGTGGTCGACTGTCGCGACCTCCCTCAGTCCCAGGCGCTCGGCGATCGCGATGACGGCGGCGTCCACCAGTCCGAGAGGAAGATCGACGTACCTCTCGACCAGTTCCGCCATTCGAGGGAGGTCTTCGTCCTCCAGTTCGGCTACATGGAAGCCGCTACCACCGAACGACTTCAGGAACGTGACCTCGGCTTGTGGGCCGACACGCGACTCCAGGAGATAGCCGACCTCTCCCATGACCGGCGACGGCACGAGCAGCGGTCCCTCCGCCTGGCGAAGCAGCTTGAGACAGGCCTGGTGGTGCTTGTCCTTGGCGTTGCCGACAGCGAGAAGGACGCCGGTGTCGCACAGAAGCACGTCAGCGGTCCATCTCGGAACGCAGGATCTCCTCATGGCGTTCGGCGAGGTCCGGCTCAGCCTCGAACGACGCGAAGAACGGAAGGTCACGCTCCGCAGGGGCAGGCTCGTCCAGACGGCCACGGATCAACTCCAGAGCCGGGCGTAGCTCTGACTCCGGCAACTGGTCCACGAGATAGTGCAGTTCCTCGCGCATGACGCTCATACCTAAGAGTGTAGGTCCAGAGGCGGTGCCCGTACCGGGCGCGATCACTACGATCGCCTTCAGCTCTTCGTGGGCGACGCGCCGTTTCCTCCGGTGTCGTCCGGAGGCACCGAGAGCGTGTCATCGATGATCGCTGAAGAGAGCTGTAACGCCAGGTCGTTTCGGTCATAACTACCAAAGACCCTGCTCAATTGGTGGATAAGAAACCAACGGGAATCAGGGTCGAGCCCGGTCAGGAACAGGTTGATGAGTTCTGCGATCGCCGCTTCACCCGGCCTCTGTCCATCGGTTCCTGATGGAGGAGCGATCAGGGCGACGGCAGGTTCGATGTCGTCGGCGTGGTTCGCCAGGTCGATCAGGCGATTCGGGTCAGTACCGAGCCACCAGAGCCGGGCGGTGTGAGCATCGCGAAGCACGGTGTCCCGGAAGATCGCGAGACGTTCGACCTCGGCTTGCTGCTGCATGACCTCCAGGTCCCTGGCACGCGCCTGCCGAGCGAACTCGACGTCCTCGGAATCGACGGCGAGTGTCGCCTGGGCATGATGAGGGCCGGGAACCGCTTCTGGACGATCTACTGGAGCCCTTCCGGAAGATCAACTATGGAGATCGTCTCCCAAATGACTCCCAAGCGACCGTCGCGGATCTTCGCGCTCGCCCCAAAAGGCCCCATGACCTGGGTGGGCGGTACTGGGTTCGAACCAGTGACCCCTCGCTTGTAAGGACTGTCCGGAAAAATCAGCCATCTGCGAGAACCCGGAAAACGCCTGGTCAACCGGTGTGTTCGGACGCGTTCGCGGGCGTTCAGGGGCGGATGGCGGGGCTTGATCGTCCCCGTCTCGTCCCCGCGCCGTCCCCGTCCCCGCCCCCGTCTTCCGCCACCGCGCGAGGACCCCTCGCTCAGGAAGCGAGCACTCAACCCCGCCGACACAACAACGGCCCCGCCTCCACGAGGAGACGGGGCCGCGCTCGTTCGAGGGTCAGACTTCGGGTCCGCGGATCTCCACCCGGTCGGCGGGCAACACCTCAACCTCCCCGCCGCGCTCGACGACCATCACCCATCCGCCCTCGGGTAGGTCCATCTCGGCGATCTCCTGCTCGCGGGCGGGGCGGGCGATGATGCGCACCCCTGGCTCTGGGGTGACCACGGTCATGAAGTCGGCGCCGGCCTTCACGAACGAACCCCGGTTCTTCACGGTGTAGATGAGGCCGAGGTCCCGCAGGACGTCGAGGGCGCGCAGGATCGTGTCGCGGGCGACGCCGAACTCCTGCGACAGGTGGACGACGGAGGGCAGGCGGCGGCGCGGCTGCCACTCGCCGGCGTCTATGCGGGCGCGGAGCGCGTCTACGATCTGCTGTTTCACCGTGAGATCGGAGTCATAATCGACCACATCCTGACCGTAGATTCGGCTGCTACCAGCCCTTATGCCGACTCAACCTATATAGGTCATGCTAGGTCAGATCGTGGATCGTACTAGTCACAGCACTGGGCTACTGGCGAGTAGAGGACTACTGTCGGCGCATGCCCCTTCCCGAGATCCCCGAGTTCACCACCTGGGAAGACGCGGACGGCTGGCACGCCACCTGGACGCGCCCCCTCACCGCCGAGGAGGAGCGGGCGCGCATCCCCGAGCAGGCCGACGCGCCCCGCCTCGCCGAACTGGAGACGGCTTGCGCCTGGCTGCGGATCCGCCGCGATCTGGCCAACCGGCCGAAGCGCCAGGTGTGGCGCACAGCAGACCTCGCGTCGCAGTTCCGTACCGGGGACCCGACGTGAGTTACACGACCGTCCCCTACGTGATCGCTTTCGCGGGCGAGGAGCGCCGCGACCGGCTGGTCTTCGAGCGGCACACGGGCTCGGACGGCGGGCTGCGGCTGGCCTACGCCGTGCCGCGCGCCGGCGACCGCGTAGGCGGCATCCTGCGCGCCCGCGTGCGGGACCTTCGCGCGAGGCCCGCCAGGCGGGGCCCCGAGCGGATGCGGAAGCTCAACACCAGGCGGCAGTGGGCGTGCATGGACCGGCTGCTGTGCCAGGTGTGCGCCCGCCCGGCAGCCGACCCGGGCACAGGGCGCACCTGGTGGATCCTGGTCCCGTCCGTGTTCGAGCCGACCGCCATGACAGGACTGCACCCGGACCGGCCGTGGACGGAGGGCGCCTGCGACGAGGGCCGCACGAACGCGCCGCCCACCTGCCGAGACTGCGTCGGCATCGCCCTGCGGGAGTGCCCGATGCTGCAGCAGCACGCGCTGGTGTGCACCGCGGAGCGGGTCGTCTCGGCGGGGGTGCTGGCCGACATGTACGAGCCGGGCCCCGGCCTGGCGCCCCGGCCGACCGCGCACAACGTCTACATCGCGTGGGACGCGTTCTCCCGCCACCCTCGCGCGCTGGCCACCTCTCAGGTGGTGCAGCTGTACGGGGTCGAGTCCAGCGTGACGCTGGCGCCCGGCTCCGGCGCCCATGATCTGCCCGGTCCTCGCGCTGCCCCGTGAGCCGCGAGGGCCGGGCATCCAACGTGGCCTCCGCTGCCCGCACAACTTGGGAGAGGGGGGCGGGCAGCGGGGGTCACTCCGCACAGCGGAAGGGAGCGGATCCGCGGACCCCTCGCCCAGCCTCGACCTACCACCTACCGTCGACACTATGGGCCCACGGAACGCGACCACACGGTAACCATCACCGACCAGAACGGAGAGCACCATGGGCAAGGACGAGAAGCCGATCTGTGGCACCTGCCTCGGCGCGGGCGGCGAATGGATCGAGCTCAACGGCCAGCGGAAGAAGGAACGTAAGTGGGTACCGTGCAGGGCGTGCTCCGGGACTGGGCGTAGGTAGCCGTGTCCGACCGGATCACCTGCCCCGAGTGCAACGGCCGGCGCGGGGAGCAGCTCGGTCCGCTGTTCCTCGCCTGCCGGTTCTGCGGCGGGACCGGCTGGGTGGGTGACACGAACGAGCCGGCCGAACGCGGCGAACAGGCGCCACCCGAGCCTCCTCCGGCGTGGGAGCACAAGGTGTGGCTGGACTCGTGGATCTCTCAGCGGGTGGGCTGCCGGTACTGCCTGGGCACCGGAAAGGTGACCACGATCGACGAGGAGTCGCGGACGATGGTGAGCGCGCCGTGTCCGGCGTGCACGACCCCGTAGCGTCTGCCGTAAGCACGCCAGCCCCCGCCCGACGAACCTCCGGGCGGGGGCTTCATGTCACCCGAAGGAGGGCAATCCGTTGAACCGCTCGCCCGGCCCCGACCGGCGGCCTACCGTCGAGGGCATGACCCCAGCCGACCGAGACTACTTCGCCCGCATCACCACCTTGCGCGGCAGCGTCGTCACCATCCCCGGCCTCACCGAGCAGCAGGCCCAGGCCATCGCCGACCAGCACGGGCCTACCGAGCGGCCGGCACTCACCGCCGACAAGGGCAAGACGACGTGCGGGCGATGCCAAGGCGCAGGCGGCTGGGAGGAAGAAGTCCGCTCGAAGAGCAGCGGCGGCAGCGAAGTCGTCACCAAGAAGTGGGTGAACTGCCGGCCATGCGGCGGCACGGGTCAAGTCCCGAAGTAGTCCGGAGCGCACGAACCCCCCCGCCCGACGAACCTGCGGCCGGAGGCTTCTCGTTGTCGCCGCTAGTCCGGAATCTCGAAGGCGAATGACCACTCGTGCCGGCTGGCCGCGTAGATACTCTTGCCGAACTCGATCACCTGCCCGTCTGCGGCGCGTACCCATCGGGCGACCTCAACGATCGGCTCTCCAGGCGGGAGGTTCATCTCTTCCACCTCCTCCGCAGTCGGCATTCGAGATTTCAGCTTCTCTGTCACCTCGTCTGGTGCGAGGCCGCACGCGAAGAGAATGTCGAGACTCCCGCGGATGCTCGCCTTGCCCGGTGTGTGTTTCTCCGGCAGCTTGGGAACCAAACTCAGGCTTGGCTGCGATCCGGGCGCCCCGGTTAGCTCCTCGGCCCTGGCTCTGATCTCATTGAAGTCCAGGCCCTTGAAGTATTCGAGGCCTGCCTGTAGGAGTCCGCGGCGGTTGCATATCGCCTTCAGGAGCTTCTCGTAGTGGGCTGCATAACCTGGGCTGCAAGGGGCTGAGTACCACTGGCTTGTGACTCTGACCCCGTGGCGGGCTGCTTCCTGCTGATGCGTTCGTAACCGCGCTTCGACGTCGGTTGCCCGCCCAACCTTGAGCGTGCCACTGTCGAAGGCGACCACGTAGATGTGGCTCGTGCGAGCGGCGGCGGGGTCAGGGTCAGGGCTATACCTCAGTGTCGGGTCCGGGTATGGGCTAAAACTCATCGTTGCCTGCCACCTGTCCGATCGGGAAAACGTGTCGCGTCGCAGCGCAGACCGTCTCCAGCGTGTGCACGGGGGTGCCTTCTTGGCTGTAGGACGCACGGAGCACCTGGGCAACCCACTCCCCTGATTCGAGCTCCAGCGTCTCCCGCTCGAACGCTGTCGGCCGGCGCACGACCAGATACTCCTCGGCCCGCCCGAACTGATATCCGAGGTCCTGTAGTGCGGCTTGCAGGGAGGGGCGCACGAACTCCGGTTCGGCGATCCTGGTGTCGGCGAACAGGTCCGCGCGGAAGAACGAGGTGGCGATCCGGACGGGAACGTCGTTGGCGTACATCAGCTTGCGGCGGGCGATCACCTCGTCGCCCGATTCCACTCCCAGCGCTGCGGCCACGTGGTCACTAGCCGGTTCGGGGCCGATGTAGAGCATGCGGCGTTCGGCTTTGATGCCCTGGCGTTCGGCCTCGACCAGGAACAGCGACACGGAGCCTCGGATCGACGGGTCTGTGGGCAGGGCTCGCTGGACGAGCACGCGCGGCGCTGGTTCGGAGGGCGGCTCGGGTGCTTTGGCCGCGGGCCCTTTGCTCATCTGGGAGATGCGGCCGGGCGTGACGCCGAGCCGTGAGGCGATCTGCTCCTGGGTGAGGCCAGCGCTGCGGGCTTCGGCAATGGCGTGCCGTCGATACTTGGCAGCTTCCTCGACGAGTGCCCTGTCCTGGGTCATGAGCTGGGTCAACGCGTGCGCCCGTTGGACGGGATCTGGGATAGTCGCCGCTTCTCGTAGGGCTCGCAGGTCCACGTGACAGCTCCACTCATGCTTGGCCGAAGGGATTGCAACCCCGACTATAGCCCCCTAAAGTCGAGGTGAGAATCCACGGCCTGGCGGCCAGAGAGGTGCGCACCCATGAGTGGAGAGCGTCAAGTCCCTCAGGAGTTCGCCGAGGGGTTCGCCGAGATCATGGAGAAGCTCGAAGAGGTCACCTGCATGGTGGCCGCCCTCGACGTGATCGCAGCCAACGCATATCAGCGCGGCCTGGAGGCCGGTCGCGCCCAGCGGAGTTCCGCAGCCTAGACGTCGCCGTCTTCTGGTTCGATGCCGGCCGTTCGGCAGATGCGGCGCACGTGTTCTCTGGTGTAGCCAGAGATGGTGACGATCCGCTTTTGGGGGACGCGCGCTCTCGCCGCATCGACGATGGTCTCGGCGAGTTCTCGGCGAGCCTCGGCTAGCTCGTCATAGAGCCGACGATATGCCGCTGCCGCTTCGGCTAGCCGATCCTCCTCTGTCGCCACACCGAACATCGTTACACACGTTGTGTGGCCAAACAATGAGGCATTCAGAACTTCCGACGTGCATATAACCGCATTTCGGGCATCCCATATAGCCACCTAATGTGGCCTCTTGACCTGGCCACATTGGCATGCCACATTGTGTGGCATGGAGACCACGGAGATGCTCCCTTCCACGGAGAGCACCCAGAGCGCCGCGTGCTCCCGCACGCCAACGCCGTTCATGCCCGTGAAAGAAGCCGTGGCCTTACTGCCCGTCTCTAAGGCGTACCTCTACACCGGGCTACGCGCCGGCAGGTTCCCCGGAACCACCTTCGGCAGGGCGCGGGTGCTCCTCCGCTCGTTCGTCGAGGAGTTCGTGTCGCGGGTCGAGGCCGGCGAGCGCATCACCTTTGAAGACTACGCCGCTGACTGGCGCACGAGAGACAGCTCGAAGGCGACGGTCTGATGGTCCACGTCGCCGACAGAAACGCCGAGGGCGTCCCGCTTCGGCCAAGACTCAGGACGCCCTCGCTCCGTTCAACCGATTGGAGCTACTTCATGATGGCACACCGCGACCACACGGTCTGCTGGCCTCTCACACTCCACCTGGCGGACGAGGGCGGCACCCGTACCTCGACCTTCCGCTACCGCACGTGGGAGCCGTTCTCCGTCACCCTCACCCTGCCCCTGGACGAGGGGGCGGCCGAGTTCGAGTTCGCCCGCGACCTGCTGGCCGATGGCGTCGAGGAGGCGGTCGGCGAGGGCCGGATCGAGGTCTCGCCCCACTACATCGACCCCGACCTGGTGACGCTCCGCATGTTCACGGCCGGCCGGTGGCACGAGTTCTACGCCCGCCGCGACGACGTGGACGGCTTCATCGACGCCACCTGCGAGCTGGTGCCGCTGTGCAAGGCGGCCGAACGTCTCGACCTGGACGCGCTCGTCCACCAACTCCTGGCCGGTGCGCGATGACTCCCGCCGAGATGAAGGACGCGCTCCAGACCGTCAACAAGCTCGTCACGGACTCAGCGCGCCGCCAGCCCGCCACCCGCCCGCTGATGGACCGTGGCGGCTGCACCCACCCCGCCTGTACCCGTTGCGGCACCCGCCCCCGGACGGTGCGGCGATGAGCCCGGCCCGGCCATCAGCCCCCAGCCGCTTCCCCGGTGGCCGGGCCTCCCTCTACTCCCCGTCCGCAGCGGGCGTGCCCGGAATCCAACCATCCACCCCGAGCGGGCGGGACTCACAACCGACAGACCCGATAGCGCTGGAACAGGACCCCGATGAACCCGATTGATGACCTGATCGCCGTCTACCAGGCGGTGCCGCTTCACTGGCGGGTCGGCGCGCTCGCGCTGATCGGCCTCGCGGTCCTGGTGGCCACACTGGTCATCGGGTGGCGCGTCTACCAGGCCGTGTCCGAGCGAGTGAAACGCACTCCCATCGAAGACACCCTGACGATCGTCGGCGCCACCATCGCCACAGGCGTGTCCGCCACCGGCATGTGGAAGTTCACCGGAGACGTGCTCGACCTGTGGTGGCCGCTGCGGATCGTCTTGTTCGCGTTCATCGAGGTCGCTGTCGTCACCTCCGCCGTGCGCGCCCGCCGCTCCATGCGGGAGAACTACTCCGCCGGCGTGGACGGGATCGCGGTGTGGGTGCTGGCCGGACTGACCGCCGTACTGTCCAGCCTGGACGCGGCCAGCTTCGGCGAGGCAGCTTTCCGTCTCGCCTCGCCGCTGGTCGCCGCCTGGTTGTGGGAGCGCGGCATGCGGCTGGAACGCCGCCGCATGCGCGGCATGACCGGCATCAACTGGCGTCTCACCCCCGAGCGGATCCTGGTCCGTCTTGGCCTCGCCGAGGCGACGGACCGGACCGCGGGCGATGTCGACGCGCACCGCAGGCTCACGCGGGTGGCTCTCGCCATCAAGAAGGTGCGGGCGCTCCAGCAGGCGAACGCTCCAGCGCGGAAGGTTCAGAAGGCGCTCGCCAAGCTGGACAAGGCGATGGACGCCGCCGTCGAGTACGCCAGCCTGGCCGTGGACGAGGCGCGGCAGGAGGCGCTGCTGGCGCAGATCGACACCCTGTACAGCACGGGCGTGCTCGTCAAGCGGGAGAAGGTGCCCGCGTGGGCGGACCCGGTCAGTGAGCGGCAGCGCGCAGAGGCCGCCGCCGCGGTGGACGAGCTGCGGCGCCTGAACGCCGCCGAGGCCACCCAGCGGGCACTCGACAACGCAGCGCTGAAGCTCATGTCGTTGACCCCGGACGTGACCCCCGAGTTGATCAATTCTGGGGTCAACAGCAAGGTCAACAATCAGGTCAACAACGGCCCCGCTCAGACGCCTGAGAACGGCTCAAAGTTGAGCCCCGAGTTGACCTCCAGGTTGACCCCCGAGGTGACCATCGAGAGGGTCAACAACCCGATCAACTTCGACGTCAACAACGCCGCCGCCTACGACCTCGGCCGGATGCTGTCCGCCGACCCCTACATGACCTCTCCGTTGACCCCCGAGTTGACCCCTGGAGGCGTCAACAACGAGGTCAACGACGACGCCGAATCAGCGCCGAAGACGCAGGTCATGAAGGACCTCTGGGACGCCGAGGTCGCCGAGGACCGGTACCCGAGCGTGACCGAACTCGCCCGGCATGCCGGTGCCGACGTCAGCCTCGCCTCCCGAAAGCGCAAGGAGTGGGTGGCGGAGCTTCCGTGGCGGCAGCGACGCAAGGCCGACCCTCCGAAGAAGGTGACCGCGTGATGGCCCGCTACTTCGACCCGATCTGCGAGCACATGCACAACCGTGAAGACCTGCCCACCTGCCCCACGCGCGGCGTGAACTTCAGCCGTGGCTGCGAGGGCTGTGAGCGGGTGGCCGGCGTGACCCCGTGCGGGGTGGTGGCGGCATGACGCCCGGCAACGACCGTCCCGACACCCCAGCCCCGCAAGGAGACCCCATGCCGAACGACGCCCCCATCCCGATCGAAGACCTCCCCAACGACAAGCTCGAAGCCCTCGCCGAGGTGCTCTTCGACCTCGGACGCAGCGAGCAGGACCGGCGAGACCGGGACCGCGCCCTGGACGAGTTGCAGCGGCGCGGTTGGCCCTGGTGAGGAGGTAATAGCTGATGGGTTCTAGCGAGTGGTCCGGCGACATGCTGGACCGGCCGGAGATGGTGGAAGCGTTCGCCGCCCAGCTGCGGCGGGCTATGTCGGAGTACGCCGACTATGTGGCCCGCATCAGGCGTGATGCCGAGGCGATGTGGAGGGAGAACCCGCCGGCCGAGTACAGCACGTTTGAGGCGTGGTGGCGCCACCACAAGGTCACTGCCCCGTTCGCGGAGATTCAGCAGCATCTGGAGGCGGCGGCGGCGCTGACGTTCCGGCTGGAGGCACGTTACCGCCGCCACCGGCACGAGATCCCGGATCGTCGCCAGGCCGAGGCGCGCAGGCGCGAGCAGAGGGCGCTGGACGGCGGGCAGGAGCCCGCTCCGTCGCCGCGGCCGGCCGCTCGTGCGGCTGAGGAGTCTTCCTTTCTCGACATGATCCAGCGCGGCGGGCGGAGGTCGGCATGAACCAGCCGATGGCTGCCGGTAACCGTCGCCGGCATTGGGAGGCGCGGCAGGCGCAGAACGCCGCTCTCGGCGCTAAGGGTGTCGCCCTCGCCTGGTCGGATCAGGCGAGGGCCATCGCTGCGGGGAGGGCCCGGAGCGGCGATCACAGCGCATGGTCGGACCTGGTGACGGTTCTGGAGACGTTCTGTGCCCGGTTCGCGGCGGACGGGACTCGGCGTGCGGAGAACCAGCGACGGCATTGGGAGGAGCGGCTCGCCGCGCTGGACGGCGCGCCGATGAGGGCGGTCGCGTTGGCGTGGTGGGACAGGGCCCGGTCGGTGGCGGGCGGCCAGGGTGACGCGGCTTGGAATGACTTGGCGTTGACGCTCTCCAACTACTGCCAGCGTTACGGAGCGTGATCTCCATGTTCATGTTCATGTGCCGGGTGTGGGTCTCGCGCGCGCATTATGCGGACGCGCGGACGCGGACGCGCGCGGACGCGTGCGCGCGAGGGTATCGATCACTCTCCGTTGATGCAACAAGCGGGGTCCGTCATGGCCGATGACCACAACGTGGTGAGTTTCCGGCCCCGCTCGGACGGCGGCCCGGTGCCGCTTCCGCCGCTGCCAGGCGATCCCCGTCCGGAGGTGCGGATGGCGGCGCCAGCCGAGGCCGCGTCTGACCGGGAGACGGTGGCGGCGTTCGCGATGTCCGGGCTGCCGGGGGTGGAGACGATGACCCCTCCCGCCGCTCTGCTAATGCCGCCGCCTCCTGCCCTTGGTGGCGGCTCCGGAGGCGGGTCGGGTGATGACGGGAGCGGCGACGAGGACGGCGCCTTCGTGCCGCCCCAGCCGGAGGATCCTGACCGCCCGACCGTGCGGGACACGCTCGCGCTCGCCGTGGCGCTGGTGACCGCTCTCGGCGTGGCCGCGGCGCAGGGCATGTGGCATCGCGCCCGCCAGCGTCAGGCGCTCGCCGATCAGGCGCGGGCGAACGCGGACAAGGCGCAAAGCAAGGCGGTGGGCGGGCGGAAGGCGTCTGATGCGGGCTCGTCCGGGTCGCGGGGGTCGTCCGCGCTGCGCTCCACCGGGTCGTCGAGACGGAACGGCGATGACTCCGGCGGCGGGAGCAGGCGCCGCCGTGGCGGCAAGGACCGGCCCGATGGGCGCGATACGTCGCTGCGCAAGCCCGGCCCGGGGAAGGCGCCCAAGGCGCGCCGCGACGGCAAGGCGATGTGGAGGGACCGCAGTAAGCGGCGCAGACGCCCGCCCGGCAAGGACGACCTCAAGCGGCGCCGCGGCGGTGACGGCAGCATGCCGCCGAAGCGGCCCGGCGCCGACAAGCGCACGCTGGCTCCTAAGACCCCGAAGAGCCCGAAGGGTCGGGGCAAGCTGCGATGGAAGGCTCCGAAGCGTCGGAAGGGCGACCGGCCGAAGGGCTGGACGTCCGGCCGGCCCGGCGCTGGCCGGAAGAGCAAGGCGGACCGCAAGGACAAGAGCCCGCGTGATCGGCTGTCGTGGAAGGCACCCAAGCGGCGACCCGGCCCTGGCGGCGATAAGGCCATCGGCGGGCGGAATCGGTGGAAGCGTAGGCCGCCCGGAGCCGGTAAGACGCGGAGCAAGGGCGGTAAGCCCAGGACGCAGCGCCGGTTCCGTAGGTCTCGGCAGTTCGTCCGGTGGACGTGGAAGAGCGGCACCGCGTGGCGTAAGCGCCGGCGCGCCTGGCGCCGGGCGGCGTCCCATGCGGCTGGAGCTGCGGGCTCCTCCCATACCGGGGGTACCGGCGGCCGGGAGTCGTGGACCCGCTCGACACCTCCCCCTCCGCCTCCCGGGTGGGAGGGGATGCGCCCCCCGCCCGGCGCGAACCGGACCGTGCGGGTGACCGTCGAGCGCGTCGACGAGCCCGCCCGCCCCCGCCCGGAGTCGGAACCGCTGTTCCTGACAGGCGCACCGCGTCATGGACGGGCGGCCCTGCCCGCCTCCCGGGCTCACAAGCCAGCCGCGCACCCGACGAACGGAGCACGACCCGTGAGCAAGCCCGTCCGGACCACCCAGCATCGGGACGCTGATCTCACCATCTATGACGTGATCGAAGCTGACGCCGATATGGCCGAGGAGATCCTGGCCGGGGTGGACGAGGCGCGAGCAGCTGTGGACGGCTGCGAGCAGCTGCTCACCAAGCTGGAAGCCGTCCACGCCAAGATCATCGATTTGAAGGTGCCCGGCGTGCTGGCCGGCTGGATGGTGCGGCTCATGGAGAAGACCGCCACAGTCAAAGCCCGCGCCCAAGCCATCGCCGACCGGCTGCCCGCCGCCTCCGAGGCCATCTCGGTCGCGGGCGGCAACGCCGCAGCCATCTACAAGCCGCCCGCGGACGTGACCCGCGACATGGGCCACACCCGGCCCGCCGAGCGCGACTACCACAACGAGTAGGAGAACTCCTCATGTCCGAACTTGAACGCCACCACACCGGCGGCGCGGTCGCCACCAGCGGGGGTGTCATCGACACCGTCGTCCGCTACACGATCGTGATCGCCCAGCTCACCATGGCTGGTGTCAAGCTGCGTGGCCTGTCGGAGCAGGTGCGCGGCACCTACCGGTATGTCGAGGGCTGCTCGGCCTCGGTGGACCGGCTCGCCGACCAGATGGCGTCACTGCACGTCGACCGGGACACGATCGGCGAGCACCGGCAGGCCGCCGCAGTCATGCGGTCCGTGCTCGGCGAGGCGGAAGCGATGGCCGCCGCCACCGAGGACCTGTCGGTGATGTTCGAGCAGGCGTCCGATGCGCACCGGGCCGACTACGGGCCGGTCGCCGACTCCATCCACGCCATGCCGGTGCCGATGCCGGACGCGTCGTTCCTCAGCAACCGCTAGCCGCAGGGAGGGGATTCGCCGTGGCCCGGTCCGTGAAGCCGCCGCCCCTGGCGCCGGTGGACGACGTGACGATCCCGCAGTGGCAGGCCCTTATCAGGGTGCGCCGTCGCGTCGATGTGGTGCGCAGCGCGGTCGGCCGCGTGGCCACGCTGGCAGGTGCGTGCGCCGCGGCGTCCGGCCTGTTCTCCGGAGACCTGACCGGGGCCGCGCTGCTGGCGGACGCTGCGCTCACGCTGGGCGGGCTGGCCACGCTGCGGCTGTGGAAGCCGGACGGGCAGCAGAAGGCGGTCGCGACCGTGCTCTACCTGGCGCCAGGTGTCAGCCTGGGCGTGCTGCTGCTCGCCGAGCGGATGGTGCCGGGCATCCACTGGGGTGAGGCCGCCGCGCTGACCGTGTGGACGGCGGGCGTGTGGGCGGTACGGCCGGCCCGGCTCGCCCGGCGCATGCTGGCCCCTCCCCCGCCACGGCTCCCCGCACCAGCAGCGGCCCTCGACAGCGAGGCAGCATCCGAGCATCCCGCCACCCGCTGGTGGGCTCAGAACGTCGCCGTCGACGGCGGGGCGGTACCCGGGACCGTGCTGGACTCCGTGGAGCAGACCGGCCCATCCTCGGTGCGGGTCGTCATCCGGTCGGCGGCACCCGGCCACCCCGTACCGGACGTGTCGGTGAAGGCCCTGTCGGCGCTCCTGGACGTCCCCGAGGACCTCATCGACGTCGCCCCTGTACCTGGTCGTGGCGCCTCCTATCGGCTGCTGACGATCGGCCGGCCCGAGGACCACGATCCGGCCTCGGAGTGGGCGCGCAGGATCGCCCCCGCGGCGATGCCCGGCGCTGTACTGACCGGCGTTCGAATCGGCCGCCCGCCCACCATGACCACCGAGGAGGAGTAAGCCGTGCCCGTCCTGGCTGCCCGTGACAAGGTGGTCGAGCTGATGCTAGAAGTGCCGCAAGGCCAGGTCATCCGCTACGACCTGGCCGCGCTGTGCTCCGCCCTCGATATCGCCGACCCGACCCGCGTGGTGGTCGAGACGGACGGATCCCGGCGGGCGATGGTCACCATCTACCCGTCCAACCCGCTCGCGGTCATGCCGCCGCCCTCCTTGAGCGACATGATGATGGACCGGCACGGCCGGATCGTCGTCGGCCGCCACCACAACGGGCGTCCTGCCCGTGAACGGATGTTCGACCCACGCACCGGGTCGGCGGTGCGGGCCCTCGTGTTCGGCACGACCGGGGCCGGTAAGTCGCGAAAGGTCCAGTACAAGCTGGCGTGCGAGAAACGCAACCGCGTTGCCTCCTGGTACGGCGACTTGAAGGGCGGGCAGTCCGCGCCGGAGGCCGAGAACAACGTGGATTGGCGCGCCACTTCGCAGGAGGCGGCCATCCTGATGCTGCGCTCCGGCGTCTCGGTCGCCGCCGAGCGGCAGCAGCGCTACAGCGCGATGGGCCGCAACGCGTTCCTGCTCAACAATCCGGACCCGCTGCTGTCAGTGCGGATCGATGAAGCGAACCGGCTACTGGAACGGGGCGCCCCATACCGGGACGAGGCGACCTACCTCGTGAAGGAGCTTGGACGGACCGGCCGCAGCGTCGGCATCGGCATCGAACTCGACGCCCAGGCTTCCCACCTGGAAGAACTCGGCGGCTCCGACACGCTGCGCGCCATGCTGAAGGAGGGCGAGGTCACGCTGCTGCGCTGGAGCTCGTCCATGATGCGGCATCTCGTCGCTGACGGGCTGCTGCCGGCTGGCGAGCAGTTGCAGCTGATCCCGAGGACGTTGACGCCGCGGGTGCTACGTAGCCAGTTCGACCTGTACGCCGACGATGACGATGACGTCTGCGACACACAGGGCATGGCCTATCTGCTGTCCGGACCGCGCCCAACCTCGCTGATGCGGCATTTCCGGATCGGGTCGATCGAGCCGCTGCCCGGCCTCGACCCCGAGATTCTGGAGCTGTACGGCGACGACGAGCCCGCAGGGCTTGAGGAAGCCTCATGGGAGGCCGCGGGCGACGCTTACGCGGCCCGGCATGACCCGGACGCCATGGCGGCACTGTGCCGGGCGCTGCAGGAGGAGTACGCCGAGCAAGGCCAGTCCGCGGAGGGTGCGGGAGACGCCCCTGTCCGCCGCGGTCGCAAGCTCCGCCTGGAAGACCGCGTCGTGACCGCTCTGGCGCAGGCCGGCGACTCTCTGACCGCCGAGGAAGTCCTCGACGTCGTCAACCAGGACGGTGGCCGGGAGGTGAAGCTCGGCTCCGTCCGCAACGCCCTCAGTCAGCTCGCCGACGAGGGCGACGCCGCCCGTGTGGGCCGCAACCTGTACGCGCTCGACCCTCACTGATCTCAACGAAGGGAAAGCACCATGGTCACCAAGACGCTCGCCTCCGCGGTCTTCTGCGCGGCGGCACTGCTTGCCGCCACAGCCTGCGGCCAGCCAGCGGGAGATTCGCAGGCCGGGTTAGAGACGTCCATCGACACCGACCAGCAGGCGTCGGCCAACGACATCCCCGGCGTGGTGATGGCCCGGCTCGGCGGCGACAGGGGCCTAATGATCCTGCCGATCGAGGACGCCCCGTCGTACTCCCGGCTGGCCACGCCGGAGCAGGTGAAGGCGTGCCCGCTGGACTCCCGCTACCCGGACTGTCTGCCGTAGGCGTGCTCTGCGGATGCTCGCCCGGCCTGACGTCGGGCGGGTGTCCGGAGCGTCCGCTCCCACGAGGGCTCATCCCGCGGCTGCTCCGCTACGCCCCGGCCTGCCATCAGCAAGCCCGGGGCGTTCACTGACTTGTCCAGATCGTCCAATGAATCTTCCGACATACTCCGTTATGGACAACCCTTTCTCCCTCAGGGAGGTGCCTATGCAAGGCGAACCGATCCTGTCCGTCGTCCGGCTCGACCTGACACACCCGGGCGCACACGCCGAATCCCGGGACATCCACCGCATGCACGCGCGCGTGATGACCGCAGTGTCAGGGCAGGGCCCGCGCGGCGGACGGGTCCTGTGGGCTCAGCCGCGCCGGGACGTGCTGCTCGTCCAGGCGGGCCGCGCCGCAGAAGTGCCTGGCCGGTACGCGAGCGCCTGCCGGTCCTCGCCCGCCCGGCTGTGGTGGGAGCGCGGCCGGCGGGTCCGCTTCTCGATCGTGGCCTGCCCGACGA
The DNA here is from genome assembly GCF_050936535.1 of Nonomuraea sp. CA-218870. NCBI lineage: Bacteria > Bacillati > Actinomycetota > Actinomycetes > Streptosporangiales > Streptosporangiaceae > Nonomuraea > Nonomuraea sp. CA-218870. Next base: position 5,990,044 of record NZ_JBNJMN010000001.1, read on the forward strand.
TGGCGCCGGCCAGAGAGCGCCAGGGCGGTGTGCGGGTCGGCCCGCACCGGAGGATTCCGCTGCCGGAGGGGGAACGCGACGGCTGGCTGCTGCGCAAGCTCGGCGGCGCGCTGTCCGTCTCTGAGATATCCGGCGAGCCGCTGGGAAGCCGTGTCGGCCGCCGGGAGGGCTCGCTGGTGACGCACGTGTGGCACGCCTGGTCCGGGCGGGCTTCGGTCGACGACCCTGAAGCGCTCTCCGCTCTGCTGCTGGCCGGGGTCGGCCCGGCCAAAGGGTACGGGTGCGGGCTTCTCGTCGTACGGGAGGCGTCGTGAGCGGTCGCTGCTGTCCCGGCTGCGGGGCCAAGCCGATCGCCGCGTACCGGCTTTTCTGCCCTCCGTGTGAGGGGCGCGCCCCGAAGAAGATGCAGGAGGCGCTGTCTGCGGCCAGGGCCAGGCTGGACCGGGCCACAGCGGAGGTCGCCGACTGGCTGCGCACCCACCCGAAGGTCACACGCCGCGAGCTGGAAGTGATCGAGCTGGTGTCGCACGGGCTGGAGAACGCCGACATCGCCGCCCGGCTGCACGTCTCCGAGGAGACGGTGAAGTCGACGCTGCGGGACGTCGGCCAGCGGTGGGGGTGCCGGGGCCGCGGCAGCCGGGCGCAGATCGTGGCGACCGCGTTCCGGCTCGGCTACCTGCAGACGACGAGGACGGAGCAGGCGATATGAGCTACCCGACCGCGCCGGTCATGGTGTGGGAACTGGCCGGGCGTCCCCGCCGTGCCACGCTCGGCGTCACCGCCACCCCGGGGGTGTGCGCCATGTGCGCCCGCGACGTCGAGGAGAGCGCCCCGGCGAAGAAGTGGCTGGAAGGCAAGAGCTTCGTCGACCCTGGCCATCTGCGGGCGCGCTCGGCAAGGGTGTGCGAGGCGTGCGCCTGGTCGTGCACCGGCAAGGGCATGGATCAGGTGCGCATGTGGACCATCCTGACCCGCACGGACCGGGTGCTGCCCGCCTCGCACCCGAAGGCGGCGTTCGCCGCCGATCACGTGCATTTCACGTCAAGGGCGGACATGCGGGCGGTCGTGGACACCCTCGCCGACCCGCCCGCCGGCGACTGGCTGGTGTGCGTGGCCGAGTCCGGCCAGAAGCACGTCCTGCCGTACGCGCACGTCAACCACGGGCCGGGCCGCTGGCGGGTGCGGATGGACGCCCTGGACATCTCAGCGACACCCGCCGAGTTCCGGCACGTCCTCGCCCATGTGGTGCGGCTGCGGGAGGCGGGGTTCACCGCCGAGGAGATCGAGCATCTCGCGCCGCCCGTGCACCGTCTGACCGCCGACACGCTGCCGGTGTGGCGGCACCACGCAGGCGCGCTCGCCCCGTTCCGGGCCGGAGCGCTGATCCATCTCGTCACCTTCCTCATCAACAAGGAGCACCTGAGTGAATACCTCGACAGGTACGGGGCTGCCGGACCAGCAGACGCTGCTGGGCTGGGGCAGCAGGTTCGTGAATGCGCTGCTGGACACGCCGGGCGTCACCCAGAACCTCGGCAAGAACGTGTGGACGCGGGCCAGGACCGCGCTGGAGACGGGCACCTCGACGGCGTCCTTTTCTGAGGCGGTGTCGAAGACCGCGGCCAAGCTGGAGATCGACGGGGCGCTGCTGGCGAAGACCAGCGAGGAGATCGTCGCGCTCGGCGGGAGCCTGTCCGCCCCGGAGGTGTTCGGGGCGTGGGCGGAGCTGATGCGGCGTGACGCCGTGTACGTGGTGGCGGTCGCCCGGATGGACCGCAAGGCCCGCAAGCCCGCGCCTGCGGGAGACGATGACCCGACCGAGAGGATTCCGTTCTGATGACCGTCACCGACACCGGCCTGGCAGGGCTGCACGCCCTGCCGGATGTGCACATCCCGCTCACGCTCACTGTGCTCGACCCGATCTCGCACGGCGCCGGGACGTCCGGCAACACCCAGCTGCTGCGCACGCAGGACGTGCTGCAGCCGGACGGCCGCCGGGTGGCGGTGCCGTACGTGTCCGGTAACAGCCTCCGGCACACGCTGCGGTCGGCTCTGGCGTGGCATCTGGCCCGCGTCCTGGACGTGGCCGAGCAGTCGCTGCCGAAGACGGTCGTGGATCTGCTGTGGTCGGGCGGCGCCCTGTCGGAGACGGGCAGTCAGGTCGATCTGGCGCTGGCGCGGCGGGTGTCTTCGGACCTTCCCGCCCTGTCGCTGATGGGGTATTCGGCGAGGTCGGACATCACGGCGGGCACGCTGTGGGTCGACAACGTGCACGTGGTCTGCGCGGAGAACGCGTTCCGGCTGCCGGGGCATCTGGCCGGCCATCCGCACGCGGTGCTGCCGGGCGGGGCGATGCGGGGTGAGGCGTTCGGCACCCGGCACGATGTGCGCGGCTCGGCGGTGGACCGCTACATCGAGCTGCTCGGCGGCGATCTGGTGGCGCCCCCCACCACGCAGATGATCTACGACTTGCAGGTGATCAAGCCGGGGGCGGTGCTGTGGGGAGGGCTCACCCTGTCCTGTCCGACGCCGGGCCATGTGGCGGCTCTCGCCGTGGCGGTCGACGAGGCCATGCCCGTCGTGTCAGGCAGGCGCGTCCTCGCCCTCGGCGGGAAGCGCTCCACCGGGTACGGGACGTGCGCCGTCGAAGCCGACTTCGCCGGCGTGGACATCGCGTCGCTGCGGGAGGCGTACGAGGCGCACCTGCGGGGGCGGCGCGACGCCATCCTGGCGCTGCTCAGCGAGGTCGTCGGCTGATGCTCGCCGCTGTCCCGATCACGGACACGACCGGCTCCCCGAGGTGGGAGCCGGTCCGTGTCGTCGCTCATCTCGCCGAGCCCGTCATCGGCTTGGACGCCTGCCCGCCGCACTTGGACGGGCCGCTGTCGTGGAGCGCCTACCAGCAGCATGTCGCCGAGCATGGGCATTATGCGCTGCCGCCGATGGGGCGCGACAGCGTGGCGGATTTCGCGCTTCCGCTGGCGACGTGGACGGCTCCCGCCCCCGGCGGGGTGCATCCGCTGGCGCTGGCCTCGCCCGGCCTGGTGTGGGGGTGGGCGTGCTCGGCTGCGGTCTTCGACGGGCAGCACACGGTGGTGGAGGTGCGGCGCAAGCCGGACGGGGAGGCGATGACACGCTTCAGCCCGGACCGGAAGGTGCACCTGTCGGCGGGGCCGCAGAAGGCCCGTAACGCCGTCCATGCCGGGGTGCTGGCCCGTGAGGTGTCGTGGTGGGCGCTCGCCGACGTGGAGGCGCTGACGGCGCTGCTGGGGCGGGTGCGGGGGCTGGGCAGGCTGACCCGGCACGGCAACGGGCGGGTCCTCCGCTGGGAGGTGGTGCGCGACGAGGAGGCTGTCACGCGGTGGCGGGATCGCGTCTGGCCGGACCCGGACGGCGTCCCGAAGGCGATCCGCGCCCCGTACCACCATCCGAGCAGGGAGATGCCATGCCGCGGGTAGCGCACGGGGCGCGAGACGAGCACGGCAGATGGCACGCCAATGACCTGTCGCTGTATCCGGCCATGGACGTGCACGGCGCGCTGCCGTGGTCGGTGCTGGACGCCACGACGTCCCGCTGGCGGGAGCGGGTGGCGTGGTGGCGAGGGCTCGGCGTGGACGACACCGCTGCGAGGGCGCACGCCGCCGGGATGATCGCCACCGGCAGGCACGGCAGGATCTCCGGCGGGGTGTCCCGTTTCGACCCGCACCTGGCCGAGGCCCTCTACACGTGGTTTTGTCCGCCGGGCGGGCACGTCCTCGACCCGTGCGCGGGCGGGCCGGTCCGCGGCCTGGTCGCCGGGCATCTCGGGCTGCACTACACCGGCGTCGACCTGTCCGCCGAGCAGGTGCGCGCCAACCGGGCGCGCGGCCTGGAATGGGAGCGGTCGGCGCTGTCGCAGGGCGGCACCGTGTGGGTGGAGGGAGACGCCCGGGAGGTGCTGCCGCGCCTGCCGGGCGGCTACGACTACCTGCTGTCCTGCCCCCCGTACCATAACCGGGAACGCTACTCCGATGATCCTCGGGATCTGTCGGCGATGCGCTGGCCCGGCTTCGTCGCCGCCCACGCGGAGATGATCGCCGCAGCGGTGCGGCTGCTGAAGGAAGACCGGCTGGCGACGTGGGTGATCTCCGACGTGCGCGACCATCGCGGCCACCTGAGAGGGCTGCCCGCCCACGCCGTCGCCGCGTTCGAGCAGGCAGGCTGCCACCTGATCAACGAGCAAGTCCTGGTCACCCCCGCGGGCCTGCTGGGCAAGACGATGCGCCCGGCGTGGGAGGCGGCCCGCACCACCACCCGCCGCCACCAGCTCGTCCTCACCTTCGTCAAGGGCGACCGGCGCAAAGCCGCGGCGGCGATCCGAGGAGCAGACCATGCTGATTGACTCGCCGCGGCTGACCGCCGCCGACCGTGAGACGTGGGCGCGACTCGAACACTATGACGACGTGCTGTCGCGCAGCCCGCGCCTGGACCGGCTCGCCGATCAGGCACGCCACGCGGTCGCCGAGTTCGCCGCCGGCGGCGACTACTACGTGTCGACGTCGTGGGGCAAGGATTCGGTGACCAGCGCCCATCTGGCGTTGCAGGTGGCGCCGGACGCCCGCCTGGTGTGGGTGCGGTCGAAGCATTTCGAGATGCCCGAGTGCGAGCAGGTGCGGGACGCCTTCCTCGCCGTGCACCCGCAGGCCCGCTACGAGGAGATCGAGGTGGAGCTGCGGAACCCGAAGCGGGGCGAACCGGGCTACGCCGAGCGGCACATGGATGCGCACGCCGACCATCAGGACGTGCTCAAGGAGGAGCTGACCGGCAGGTACGTGTCCGGGGTGCGGGCCGAGGAGTCGCGGATGCGGCGGATCAGCGTCGGCCATCGCGGACTGGTCACGAAGGGGACGTGCCGGCCGATCGGCCGGTGGGAGGCGACGGACGTGTTCGCCTACCTGTACAGGGAGGGTCTGCCGGTGCATCCGGCGTACGCGATGGCAGTGGGCGGGGCCTACGATCGGCGCTGGCTGCGGGTGCATCCGCTCTGCTCGGCGCCTCCGGCCCGGTCTGCGGTGTACGGCGGCGACGGCGTCCATTGGGAGGACACCTATTTCGGGGATGTGATTGCTGCCGCTCGGGCTGCCCGCCGTCACCTGTGGCCCTGATGGGCGCGCGGGCGTTCACGTCTATGCCTTGGCCGCAGCCTGGAGCGCCATCCACGCGCTGTGGCGGTTGTCCACGGTCGCCCAGTACGGGTGGCGGTCGATCTCTACGGCGAGCCGCTGGCACTCCTGGTAGGCGGCCTGCCAGTCCTCCCTGCTGCCGGTCTCGCTCAGGCTGGCGAGGCGGGTTTCGGCGGCGAGGAAGGCGCGCTTCAGCGCGATCAGGTCTTCGGGCAGGTCGTAGGCCATGCCGCCTGATCCTAGACCGCTGCCTGGAGCGCCAACAGAACGGGGTTCACGGACAACCGCCGGCGCGTCCCGGTCGTCTCACCTGCGTCTTCTCATCGACGAAAGGGTCCAGGATGCGTCCTCGTCTCGTCGCTGCCGCTGTCGCGGTGGCTGCTCTGTCCGCTCTCGATCCGGCCGCCGCTCAGGCTGCCGTCCACGCCCCTGCGGCGGTGTCCGTCCAGTCGAGCGCCCAGGCGTGCACGTACAAGAGGGACGGCAACGTCTGGCGCTGCGTCACGCCGGGCGCGTACTGCCCGAAGGCGGCCCGCAGCAAGTACGGGTACGCCAAGGTGACGAAGAAGCGGTACAAGTGCGTCCAGTACACGCGGACGACGTGGCGGTGGAAGCGCGCTTAGGCGGCACGAAACAGCCCCGCTCTCCCGGAGGAGGGCGGGGCTTCTCGTTGTCACCAGGTCATCCAGCGGGCGTTGCCTCGGTGCCGTGTCGGCTCCGGCTCATGTCCGGCGTGGAGGGCGAGCCTGACCTTCTGCCGGGCGACGCGCTCGCTCATCTTCCGGTACCAGCGCATGCCGGTCCAGTGGCCGCCGACGTGCGACCAGGGCTTGCCGTCCTCGCGCTGGAGCCGGGACGGCATGGTGTTGTCCGTTCTGGACATGCGGGTCCCGTCTAGGCCCGCCAGACGGTCTGGCGTGGCCCTAACAGTCCGCGCCCGAGAAGCGTCCGCTCCCGTAGTGGGCAAGCAGCAGGTCTCGGTCGTCGTCGGCGATTTGGTAGCGAGTTAGCACCTTGTCGATCGCCCACGCCCGGACGGGGGCGATCACCTCAATGCCGACCGGGCTTCCCTCCGCGTCCACGTCCACCGAGGTCAGGTCCTCGATTGGGTGGGTGGCGGCGACAGGCTCACGGGTGATCGTCACGTATAGGGCGTCGGCGTCCATGTCGTAGTCGAATCGCATTGCTCCCACCTCCCAGATGCTGCCAGCAACTCCCAATCTGGCAGTTGAAGAGGGGCCGAGCGGCCATGCCTGGCGACTCGACCCCGTACGGGGTTAGCCCGCCGGACTTAAACCGGCTCCTCCCTGACGCCACCCTCGGGCGGCTCCTGTTCACCATCTCCCGCGTCCGGTCGGTGGCGTCGCTCGTTGCCTAGGACGAGTCAGCTACAGGCAGGGTGTGCTGCTGTTACACCATGGGGCCGTACCTGCACCAGGGGTCGAACCTGGGCCATTCCGCCTTATGAGGGCGGTGCTCTCACCGGCTGAGCTATGCAGGCTTGCTCTCGGGACCGGGTGAGGACTCGAACCTCACAGGCCCAGGCGCCTGGGCTGCCACCCGCCCCGTCAGGGGTCCGATCCATGCGGCCTGGGGTCCTGATCCGAGCCTTTCCGCGCTCCCGGGTGATCAGTCCGGGTGTACGCGGGTGGTTCTCCTCGCAGGCGCTGGGTCCTGGCATGCCATCCCCAACCAGCTTGCGCCCCCCAGGGTGAAATCCACGGTACAAGACGACACCTCCCTTACGCCTCTCTTATCCGTCTTGTAGTAGTCCGCCACGCTAATGCGCCACTATGGATAAACCGGTAGGCACCCTTGCGCCCGGATGGACGGAATGGAGTGCCGCGCCGGGGCGACCAGCTCCACCCGAGAGCTGGCATCCCGAGAGGAACCCTCAAATGCCCAATCGGATCGCGGCCTTCCTCGCCGCAGGCGTCATGGCGGTTGGCCTTTCCGCCGCGCCGGCCAACGCCGTCACCGTCCCGAAGCCGAGCGTCTCGGTCGCTGACGGGTGCGCTCCCCTGTCGCTGAACAACCCCACCCGGTGGGATGCCCAGTTCCACTACCGCGTGGTCGGTAACCGCCCTGTCGGCCCTGTCGCCGTGCCGGGCCGGTCGAAGGTGCAGCGCGACCTCCGCCCCCGCTACGGCTCGGGCGCTCTGGCGGTGCAGTGGTGGGCCAGGTCGCACGACTGGCGGGCCAAGGCTGCGGCGGTGCGCGCCGCCGAGAAGGCGCTCACCGAGGCCAAGAGTGCTCAGGCGACCGCCAAGGCCGCGTTCGAGACCAGAGAGAAGGCTCTCCCGGCGAAGACCGACAAGTGGGCGGGCTCCTGGGACAAGGAACTGCTGCGCCTTCAGGCGATCGTCACCGACCCGGAGCAGTCCCAGTTCCACGCCGAGGCCAAGGCCAAGATCGAGCTGATCGACGCCTTCCTGAAGGCCCAGGCCGCGCTCGTCAAGGCCAACGACAGCGTGACCGCCGCCGAGAAGGTGCTCGCCGACGCGCGTACCGGCGCCTACTGGACGCGCTGGCACCGCGGCCTGGTGCGGGTGCCGGAGTGCGTCACCGCGACCCCGACGCCCACCCCCACGGCGACTGACGAGCCGACCCCCGCGCCTTCCGAGACGCCCACCGAGGTCCCGACCGAGGAGCCCACGGAGGAGCCGACCCCGGTCCCGACCGTCACCGAGACGGAGACCGAGCGGACGATCGTGATCCGTCGTGACTACCTGCCGGTGCGCATCGACACCGGTCTCGGCGGCACTGCCAAGAAGTAGCCCTCCCTTTGGGGCTGCCGTTGCTGCAACGGCAGCCCCAAAGCCGCCCTCAAAGCCTCGTCCTCCTGGAGCCCCCTGTGCGTCTTCTCGCCGCCGTAGCCCTGTCTGTAGCCCTCGCGTCCGGGTGTGCCGCGTCCGGCTCTCCTGAGCTGCCTCAGCCGCGCCTTGTGGTGGATGATCCTCCCGCGAGTCGCACCGTCACCAGCAAGCCCCCGAAGATCGTCAAGGTGGCCGACCCGGAGCGGATCCGCATCCCCTCGATCGACGTGGACGCCGCGATCATCAAGGTCGGGCTGAAGGGCAAGGACATGGAGACGCCACCCGGCGGCGAGAACCTCGCGGGCTGGTACTCGCCGAAGGTGCCCGCCGGCAAGGACCCGTTCCCGCGCCCCGGAGAGGTCGGCGCAGCCGTGATCGCCGGGCACGTGGACTCCGAGTCCGAGCCCGACGTGTTCTACCGCCTCAAGGGCCTTCAGCGTGGCGCGCAGATCCTCGTGACGGATAAGGATGGCCGCACCTACCGGTTCAAGGTCGTCGGCAAGACTCAGACCGACAAGGACAAGCTCGACCATGACGCGATCTGGAACGACCCGGACTACCCCGCCCTCCGGTTGATCACGTGCGGAGGCTCGTTCGACAAGGCCACGGGCCACTACCGGGACAACGTCACGATCTTCGCCGACAAGGTGTGAGGAGGTGGCCATGCTGCCCGTCACCGAGCAGGACGTGGGGACGATGACACCGCCGTAGGTCCGTACAGCACGGATGGGCCCGCCTCTCCCGATGGGAGGGGCGGGCTCCTCTCTTTCTCTCCTACCTCTTGCACTTCCTATTTTAGGCAGTTAAGCTGTTCTCAACAGGTCAGGGGAGCAGCCCCAGACCACACCGGAAGGAACCGGCCATGACGACCACCACCTCCTACGGCACCTGGAACAACCGCGTCGAGGCTTACTCCCTCACTGTCGAGCAGACCGTCGTCGAGGCGCTCGGCGAGTTCGCCAGCGAGTACGACACCGACGCCATCGCCACCGACTACCGCGCCGCCATCAACGAGGCGCTCCCCGAGGGCATCTCCCTCAGCGGCGACGAGTTCTATGGCCCGTACTACCGCGACGAGGTCAACCTTGACGGCTACCCGACCGACGAGGACGACCGGCTCGACTTCAAGGCCATCGTGGAGGGGATCGACTTCTGGGAGATCGCCGCCAAGCACGAGACTGCCTGACCACCGCACTCGACACGCCCCCGGGTCCGCGCCCCGGGGGCTTCCGCTTGAGAGGGGCTCGCCCATGACCGAACATGCCTACATCGACCCGCCCGGCATGCCCGAAGACGAGCGGATGACCGACGCCGAACTCAAGGTTGTCCGCGAATTCCTCGGCGTGACCGGGGACTGGCTCGCCGACCACCTTGGCGTCTCCCCGCGCACCGTGCGGCATTGGGAGCAGGGCAAGTACCCCATCCCGGACGGAGTGCGGCTCACGATCGAGAACCTCGAAGCGACAGCCGCACAGCAGGTGTCAGCCGCGATCGAACTGCTGAACGACGCCCCGGACGCGGCGATGGCGATCCCCCGTACCGAGGCCGACTGCCCGCCCGAATGCCCGTGGCCACCGTCCTGGCATCGCGCCGTAGCCGCCCGCATCGCGCAAGAGGTGCCTGGCCTGTCCATCGTCTACAGCGATCAGACCTAACCCCAGACACGCGAAAGAGGCCCACCGCTCCCCGAAGGGAACGGTGGGCCTCTCCGTCGTGTGCGGCTCAACGGAGCCGCTTGTCTCCCTGGCGCGGACGCCGGGAGAGTCGGGCCAGCACGCTGGCCGGTCTATGGGCTGGCTATCCCGCAGGGACGGGAAGAGGTTCCCTGTACCTCTTGTCACCAGCCACCCCTAGCGTAACCACGGGCCGCGCTCGATGCATGCGAGAAAGCCCGCCGCCCCGAAGGGAACGGCGGGCTCTCTCGTGTGGCCCCGGGGAAGGTGGGGCGTCCAAGGGGCGGTCAGGCGTTCGTGACCGCCGTCTCCTTCGGCGACTGGTTCGGCCTGAGCCAGAGTCCCAGCCACGCGGTCAGAGCGCCGATGATGACGCCCTGCTGCACGGTGGTGAACGTCAGGCCAGGAAGCCCGAAGGACACGATTCCGGTCAGGATCGTGGACACGGCACCGGTGATAGAAGCCACGACCACGGGTCTCGTGGTCAGTGCGACCAGCAGCGCCAGCCCGCCGTTCACGATGGTCATGGTCCAGTCGGCAGCCTCGCCCGTGATCACACCGAACGCGACGACCACCGCCAGAAGCGACTGGATACCGTACGAGATCGCCGCAGGTTCGCGGCCGAAGATCTTGAACTGCATGAGGGTGCTCCTTCGAGGGGACTTCAAAAGCCCGGCCGCGAATGCAAGCCGGGCAGGGGGATGCTTTAAAACCGCAGGTCGGGATCGCTTGCGGGAGGAGCCGGAAACGATCCCGATTACTTGCTCGCGTCGTCGAGCTTGACCAGGAGGCTGTCGAGCTTCGCCTCGATCCGGTCCAGACGCTCCTGCGTCTGGTCCTGCTCCGTCTCGATCTCCTGAAGGAACGCGGCGAGGCTGACCTTTTTCTCGGCGTCCTCGCCCTTGTTCATCACGATGTGCTTGCCGTGGATGACGTCCTGAGCGGACACGTCGCCCTCCTCGCTGCTGATGGGTGTGGTCTTGGACCCCTTCGGGGGCTTGGCGAAAGTGCCGTCCCTGACCAGCCGATACAGGCGGTCTCCCGGGCACGACGTGGAGTAGAAGTCGCGGTGGCCCTTCACCGCCGCGCCGAGCCCCTTGCCCATCAGGTAGGCGCGCAGC
>NZ_JBNJMN010000004.1:0-116210 GCF_050936535.1 Nonomuraea sp. CA-218870
GCGAGGGGTCACTGGTTCGAACCCAGTACCGCCCACCTGGTAAAACGGCCCTCACGGGGAGATCGCGGAGACGGTTGCGGGGACGAGACGGGGACGATCTTCAGAAAGGATCTTCCTCGCGGGCGCCAGAAGCTCATCCAGAAGCGGCACCGGAGAACGGCCGCCGCCGATCTTCGCCCGCTCCACGAGAGACGCCTCCCACAACCGCTGTAGCCCCTCCGTGGTCTGAGCCACCATCGCCGGGGACGTGTGCGAGTACTGGCCGACGATCCCCGGCAGCCGATGCCCCAGCCGCTCCTCGCTCGCCACCGCGGGCACGCCGAGCTCGTCCATCCAGACCTTGTGCCCGTGCCGCAACCCATGGATCTTCAAGCCGGGCTTGACCGGCAGCCACGACACCACGTGATGCCGCTCCTCGTCGTAGCGCCAGAACCCACGCCTCCGAGGAGGCTCGAACTCCTCGCCGGGGACGGCGGCAGGCCACGAGCGGCGCACCACGCCCGGCCACGGCACGCCCGCCAGGTCGGCCAGCACCGGATAGCCGGGTCGGTCCTTCGCGTCGCCGTGCCGCCCGTCCGCCGCAGGCCGCCACCGCCTGCGCCCGAAGTTGCTGCGCCGCTCGTGCGCTCCGTCCTCGCCGAGGAACACATACCGTCCGCCGCCGCACCCCGCGAGGCCCCGGCACGAGCAGTGGCCCGGCTCGGAGTGCTGCAGCTGCCGGGAGAGCAGGTCCGCCAGGAAAGGCGGCAGGTGGATGTCGCGGTAGCTGTTGTCCTTCGGCGGCTTCTTCACCCACGAGCCCTTCCGCTCGTACACCTGCTGGTCGATTCGGACCTTCGACAGGTGGAAGTGCTGCCGTTCCAGGCCGACACTCTCGCCCCAGCGCATCCCCGTGTAGGCGATCGTGACCGCGCGGATGAAGTCGTCCGGCCGGCCGGACAGCAGGGCGAGGCGTTCGGCGATCAGCAGCGCCTCCAAGGGTGACGCCCACACCTCTTCTATACGGCGGCGCGTGCGGCCCGTCTTCCGCCCGCGATTGCGCCGCCTCTCGGCGGGGTTGGCGGCGATGAGGCCGGCGTCCACGGCGTCGGCGAGGATCGTGTGCAGCAGGGTCCGGGCGGAGGCGGCGGAGGTCTCGCCGCACACGCCGTCACGGTGAAGGCCGAGCTCCCACGCGTTGATGTCGAGGGTGTTCAGGCGCCGCAGCGGCTCCTGGCCGAAGGCGGGCAGGATGTGCGTCTCGATGTGCCAGCTATAGCCGTCGCGGGTGGTGTCCTCGATGTCCTGTGCCGGATACCAGCGGTTGACCCAGTCGAGGAGGAGGATGTCGCCGGACTTGGGGTCCTTCCACAGGTCGCGGCGGATGTCGGCTTCGATCTCCTCGGCGAACTTCAGCGCCGCGGTCTTGGTGGTGAACCGCCTGCCGTCTGCCCCGTGCCGGAAGCTGCCCTTGCTGCCGTCCGCGAGGACGGGGCGGGCGCGATAGTAGGTGGTGTTTCCCAGCTTGTACGGTTCGGTGGACGCCATGCGGGGACCTCGGGGGGTTGCGGGGGTCGGTGGTTCGACAGCATAGGCGGGAGCGGCGTTGGGTGCCCGCGATCCCGCGAGTGCTGCGTGGGCCGCACGGCCGGTACCTGCTCCTGGGGGGACGCGGTTTCCGGCCGTGCGGCGACTTGGCGGCCCGTGCACAGGCGATATGCCTGATCGTAAGCGATCGCATGCGGGCCGTTAAGGGGCGCGTGAGGGTCGCACCACTACTTTGTGTAAGGGCTTGCTTGCGGAAGTGATGGACGTTGCGCAAGTTCACGTCACATCCGCACCAATTCGGACAATTGCGTGTCACGCACGGGGCATATCGGACACGAACACACCCGAAAGAGGTGACACAAAGTAGCCGAAAATAGATGTATCAGATCAGTAAAGAATCCGGTCATGCAAAGTCAGGTGATAAGGGTATTCCCCAATCGGCCATCCCTGCCTAGAGTGCAAGAACCTGTCTGCCTGGGGGGCATACCGGACCGGAATTGGCCGTCACCGAGACGACGGCTACACAGGGAGGTCAATATATGGGTCACCAAGCGCGGCAGCCCGCGTCCACACTGACCCGGGGGGCGTCCGAACCCAAGCACCACCCCGCCACTATCACGCTCACGGCCAGCGCGATCTTCGCCTGGCTGGCCGTAGGCCACACCCTCGCCACGGGAGCCGAAGACCGCTGGGTCATCGCAGCGGTCGGAGCCGCGTCCAGCCTGCTCCTCGCCGCCGCCGTCGTCTTCGGAACCACACGCCTGGAGGCAGCTACCCGCGCCCACTGCGAAGACATGCGCCAGCAGGTCATCGACCTCAACTGGCTGATGCAAGCGAAATACGCCGGCGAAACGCGGGCGAAAATAGAAGCCCGACGCGCCTATGGCGTGCTCGACATCGACCCGTCCGACTCCGGCCCGTTCACCGCGCTGCGCAAATTCGGCTGACCGAAACTTAAGGGCACCGCGAAACTGTCAGTTTCGCGGTGTCCTTTTTTGTTTCTCCGTGGCCTCGAAGATCTGCCGCCGCATCGTCGAATACGACGACAGCCAGTGGTCCTTGAAGTCCTCATCGAACGCCGTGGATGAGAGCAGCTCCTCCACCAGTGGATCCACCACGTCGTCGCTGAGTACCAGTTCGTCGGGGCGGCGCAGGCCGCGCGCCACCAGGACGTCGCCGAGGGTCTTGCGTACCGGCGTTGGAGGGTGTGGCTCCTCGGGCGGGAGCTGGCCGGCCGGCAGGGGGGTTGGGTCGCCTCCCCGGAGTATCGCGTCCACGCTTCCGCGTTCCCATCCGAGGGCATCCTCCAACTGGGTGAAGGTGCTTCCGCGGTATCGCTCTGCGGTGGCGGCTTCGATGTTCCGGACAGTCGCCACGGAGGGACCGCCGCGTACCGTCACCGCGTGCTGGGTGAGGCGGAGTTGCTCGCGGCGCTCCTTTACGTAGCGTCCCAGGCGCTGCCAGTCACCTGTCTTGGTGTCCACGACGGACAGCATGCCTGACAGCAGGAGACAGGTCTACCTTCCTAGCGCAGTTGTAGCGCTTGTAAAGGTGCACGTCGGCGCAGCTTTCTCCTTGACACCATCAGCAACAAGCGCCAACTTAGCGATTATTTAGCGCTAAGCCCTTGTGTGCTGTCATCCGCCGTCATAAGTTAGCGCCATGACAGCGCCAGATCCGAAAGGGCCGTACGTCCAGATCCGAGACCTTCGCAAGGCGTACGGACTCAGCATCCCCGGGCTTGTCGCCCGCATCCGCAAGTTCGGCGTGAGCGTCCACAAGGACCACATCAGCAACGTCGAACGCGGCGAGCGCCGCGCCAGCAACGAGTTGATGACCGCCTGGGCGAAGGCCCTCGGCGTCCACCCTCTCGACGTCTACCAGCCGCCCGCCGGCGACCAGGCCAGCGACAAGGACGAGGCTGGCGACGCGGAGACGGACGCGGCATGAACGCTCTCGTCTTCACTGCCGCCCAGGTCGCCGCCATGTTCCCGCCCGAGCTCAAGGTGACCGAGCACTGGGTGAACAAGACCGCACGCAGGCATGGCATCGGCACGCTGATCCGCCGCAAGCGCGTCTTCACGCAGGCGCAGGTGGATCGGCTGATCGAACTTCAGGCAGTCGAGGCGTCCACACCCAAGCCCGCCCGCAAGACTGCGGCCCCGGCGGCACGGCAGACGGCGCAGGCAAAGAAGCCCAAGCAGAAGCGCCCTGACGCGACCGTGACTCCCCTCCAGGCGAGGCCGGATCGCGCCCGCTCCTACGGGAGGTCAGCATCATGAGCCTGCCCCAAGCCGTCCCTCATTCCCTGGTCCTGCTCGCCCGTGACGGAGATCGCGCCCCGTACTGGAGCAAAGGCATGCTCGTACGCCCAGTCGCCTCCGAGACCGGGATCGCAGCCTCGCGTAGCCGCATGATCCCCCACATGGTCGCCCGCGCCGGCGTCGCCGGGGACGACGACAAGCCGATCCTCGTCGCGCGGTGGGTGTGCGGCGACGGCGCTCAGGACGCAGTGTTCCTGGCCTCGGCAGAGGAGTACGGCGGCGTGTGCGAGCGGTGCGCGTCCGTCGCGGCAGGCCCGTGCGTGTATCGCGCCTTCGACTCCGATGGGGCGCTGCTCTACGTCGGCAGCACCGACCATCGGCACACGCGCTTCAAGGGCCACGAGAAGAGGTCCGCATGGTGGCCCCTGATGGCCGAGATCAGGTGCGAGGACTTGCCCACGATCGACCAGGCGCGCGCTGCAGAGATGACGGCCATTCGCACCGAGCACCCGATGCACAACCGGATCGGCCGACGCTCGCGCAGGGTCGGTGAGGCGGCATGACCGAGATCCAGCGCCTCGCCGCCGCCTACGCCATCTGCGGCTTCTCCCAGCGCATCAGCGAGCTGCACAAGCTCGACCGCGAGGACTTTTTCGACGCGTTCGTCCCGCCGCAGCGCCGCCCCTCCTGACACGGGTGGGGCTCCAGCCGAGCCAACGACTGGAGCCCGCGAACACCCGCTCACGACCGACTGATTCAGACAAGAGAGCAGGAGTCCCTGTGGACAAGAGTACGACGCTCGCCCCCGAGGCGACGACCGAGCAGCCCGTTCTGGGCGTGATCGAGTACCGGGTCCGGTACACGTGCCGCGACGAAGGCGGCGACCAGCAGCGCACCGAGGACTGGGCGGACGGCATCCACGACGCCCACCTGATGCTGGCGGAGAGGCTCGCCTATCAGGAGCGGTGGGATCTGCCGGAGGACGCGCACATCGTGTTCCGGATCGGCGGTCAGGGTCCGTGGCTGCGGTGGGGCGGTGAGTCCCGATGAACACTCCCCCCGTCACGGCGTTCGCTGAGACCGCCGCGCTCTACTACCTCATCACCGAGGACCTGGACGAGGCTCGCCGCGTCATCGGCGACATGCTCCCCGGCGAGCGGCGAATGTACGCCGAGCAGCTTGAGCGGCTGCGGGCGATGGTCGGCGAGTCGTGCGAGGAGTGCGGGGAGCTGACCACGGCGGCCGAGAGCGTGATGGTTCGGCCCCTCGGACCGGATCGGCTCTACTTCTGCCGAGCGTGCGCGAACGTGCCCGCCAAGGGCGGTGAGTCCCGATGACCGGCCTCGACACCCTCGCCGCTGCCGCCCACCTGTTCGGGCTGGAGATCGGCGGCCCCCGCTGGAAGACCGGCCTCGTCGCTGTCCTGCTGACCGAGCGGTACGCGGTGCCGCCGCAGGAGGCGCTGGAGCGCGCCATGTACGGCTACGACCCGGAGGTTGAGGCGGCGAGCGACGAAGCGGACCGGCTGATCAAGCAGGCCGAGCGTGCCGCTCTCGCCCGCGACTACCAGACGACAGGAGACGCGGCATGAGCGACTACCGCTACACCGACCTGAACGGCTCTGGCCTCTACGCCGGCGCGTCTAGCAACCCCGGCGCTGACGTTTACCTCGACGCGGACGTGCACATCCTCGCCGCCGATCTGCCCGAGGTCGTCGCAGGGCTGTACCGGGCCGCCGGGCAGGAGCCGCCAATCCTGCTGCCCCGCTACGCGCCCGAGCCGCAGATGACGCGGGACGGCAAGGTGCAGGCGGGAATCCGGCCGTCCGGCGAGGACATGACGCCCGCCGACGCGCTCGACATGGCGTCCTGGTACGCGACCGCTGCCGGGATCGCCGCCGCCGAGGCGCTCTCTCAGCCGGACCCCGCACAGGTCGAGGACCTCGCCACGCTGATCTACGAAGCCGATGTCTTCACCGACAGCATCTCGGACGCGGGCAAGGGTGAGGCGCTCGCCCGCGCCATCCTCGCCGCCGGATACGCCCGGATGGAGGACAAGGCGTGAGCGACCTGCCCGACTACGACCAGACCCGCGTCTCGCTGGAAGCCCTCCACCACTACGGCTTCACCGTCACCATCCACTCCCCGAAAACCTCCCGCGCCGGTCTGTACGACGTGACCGCGTACGGGCTGCGGGACGAGCAGTACACCGGGAAGGCCGTCCATCTGACGGACGCGATCCAGAAGGTAGCCGCCCAGCTCGGGACGGACCGGCTGGCCCGGTTCATGTACGACCGCAACCTGGTCGCCCGGATCGTCGCCGCGGGCGGTGGCCTGTGACCGCGCCCGCCCTGCACACCGAGAACGGCGGCTACTTCCAGGTGGCCAAGATCCTGCCCCGTCCGGGCGGCGCCGTGGATCTGGTCGTCGCCTACCGCAAGCGGGGCATCTCGCCCCGCTACTCGGCCTACCGCCGCGAACTCGACGGCCTTTGGAAGTGCCTGCACGGGGCGTGGTCCGACCTGGACGAGGCCATCGCCGACACACCCCGCACCGATCGGTACGCGCTCCTCGGCTACGACCCGCTGCAGCGGTTCCTCAACCGGGCCGTCGCGGGAGCGTGCGGCATCCCCGTAGGCGAAGGGCCCGAGATCGGGCCGGACGCCGAGCGCGAGTTCCGGCACAGCCAAGCCGACTACGACGACACCCCCAACGACGAGGGAGACGAGCACTGATGGGCTTCACCAGAGCGCAGGTCGAACAGCTTCTACAGCCGATCAACACCGTGCGGGTCCTCCGCGACGGCAAGGGCCACTCGCACGTCTCCCAACAAGATGTGCTCGCCCACCTGATCAGGGTGTTCGGGTTCGGCAACTGGGACATCGACATCGTCCGCGTCGAGTGCGTCTTCGAGACCGAGCGCGTCAAGGACGACAAGCCGGCCAACCGGTGGGACGTCTGCTACCGGGCGATGGCGCGGCTGACGATCCGCGACCCAGAAGGCAACGAGATCTGCCACTACGAGGACGGCTCGACCGCCACGGCACAGAACCAGACTCGCGGCGATGGCCATGACCTCGCCTACAAGTCGGCGATCAGCCTGGCCAAGAAGCGGGCGGCGATCCACTTGGGCGACCAGTTCGGCTTGTCCCTCTACAACAAGGGCCAGACGTCGGCCCTGGTGCGCGGCACGTACGTCATGCCCGAGGGCGAGTCCGCCGGAAAGGACGTGCAAGAGGGCGTCGAGAGGCAGGTGTCGTTGGGCAACGACGAGATCGAGCGCGACCTGGACGCTTCCGTACCGGAGCCCGAGCGACCCGTTCCGACCGTCAAGGTCGACCCCAACTGGGTGGCCAACTTCGAGCGACGCATCGACGACGCGAGCGCCGACCAGATCAACGCCTTGAGGCAGGAGGTGCTCAACGGGTTCAAGCATCAGCGTCTGGACTCGGACACCGGCAACCGGCTGATGGAGGCCATCCAGCAGCGGCAGGCCGAGCTCGGCGGGCAGGAGGCGGCGTGAACGCCAAGACTCACGCCCTCAAGGTCGCCGCCGCCAAGGTGCTGTCCGAGATCGTCAATGACGGCTACGAGCAGCTCCGCAAGGACGCCGAGCCCGAGTTCGCCGAGCTGCGGATCGAGACGGACTGCAAGTCGCTGGCGGTGAAACTGCCGGACGGCACCGAGCTGGGCACCATCGCCATCTTCGACGGGCCGCCGCACACGCAGGTCAACATGAAGACGATCGCCGCGATCGTCGCCAACGACGACCCGGACATGTTCGTCGAGGAACTCGTCCCGGAGGCGCTGGAAGACGAGAACCTGCTGGCGTTCGTCCGCGACCAGATGCCGCACCTGCTGAAGAAAAAGATCCGCGACGACTACCTGAAGAAGCTGTACAAGCGGATCGACGCCAACGGCTACCTGAAGGACCGCGCCGGCACTCGCATCAAGGTGGCGGAGGTGACCCGCGGGGAGCCGACCGGGAAGTTCGCGTTCACCGCGGGTCCGGGGGCGCGGGAACTGGTGTGGGAGGCGTGGCAGCGGGACGAGCTGAAACCGCTGCTGGGTGACCTGCTGAAGCCCGCGATCGAGGCGGGTGAGCAGTCGTGAGCGAGCAGACAGAGTCAGGCTTCCGGATCCTCGACGAGGACGCCGCCCTCACCCCTCCCGAGGCGGAGCGGTACCTGAAGCAGGTCAGCAACGAGCTGGCCCGCGCCCAGGTGTCGCTGCGCCGCCTCAGGTACGAGGAGTTGCGGCTGAAGAAGCAGTACACCGAGGCGAGGACGGAGCTGCTGTTCTCGGAGGACTGCCCGCAGGCTGGCCGCGGCGAGGGTCAGGTGACGGTCGCCGAGCGGGATGCGTGGATCGATGCGCGTATCGCCTGCCATTGGCAGTACGAGTCGCTGCAGGTGCAGGTGAAGAACGCCGAGGACTACCTGCGGACGGTCGGCAAGCAGGTGTCAATCGCCCAGTCGCTGAACAACACAGCGAAAGAGCTGTACGGCTCGTTCAAGGGTGACGGCCGATGAAGAGGTCGCCGATGCCTCCACGCCGTGCCCCGCTGAAGCAGGGCAAGCCGCCCGAGCGGAGGACGCCCCTCAAGCAGGGGCAGCCTCCCGCCCGCCAGTCGCCCATCCAGCAGCGCAAGCCGCTGACGCCGGGCAAGAGCGCCGGGCAGCCGAACCCGCCGGCGCGTAAGTCGTCCCGGCCGAAGCCCGTCCCCGCCGAGGTGAAGGACCTGCTGAAGGCGCGCAGCAGCGGCGTGTGCGAGGTCGGCCTGACGTGCGGAGGATTCGCCGCTGGCACTGACCCGGCGCACCGGGAGGGCAAGAAGGCGGGCGGCACCCGTAAGCCGTGGTCGAACACGGCCAGCAATCTGCTCTGGTCGTGCCGCCCGTGTCATGACCTGATCGATCAGAAGCAGCCCGCCAACGCCGAAAAGCTCGGGCTGAAGGTGCGGGAGGGCGTGGCCCGGCCGTGGGAGGTCCCCGGTTTGCACGCCCATCTCGGGTGGGTGCTGCTGGACGACCGGGGCGGGTATCGGCCCGCCCCGGCGGGCTCCCACCAGAACGGGAAGCGACCCGTCCCCGTGGTGCCGGTCGCCGCGCTGGACGAGGCGGCGGCCCGGTACGGGCACGGCTCCTGCCCTCCTGGCGGGGTGCAGGCGGGACCTTACGTGTGCGGGTGCGGCGACATCCCGTTCTGGCTGGAGGCGGCGTCATGACCGTCACCCTGTTCTGCCTGACGTGCCAGCGCCGCCGCCCTCACGCCGTCGTCTCCGACTCCTCGGCCGCCTGTGAGACGTGCCGGACAGTGCGCCCGGTGGAGGGGGATCTCCTCCCCGCCGAGCCGCACCTGCCGCCCGTCGAGGACATCCAGCGCTGCGACTGGTGCCGCGCTTGGCTCCCCGCGGACCACGTGTGCCCGGCCGGCGCGGTCGGGTGCACCGAGCGCCCGCCCGATCAGACGCCGTGTGGCGCGTGCGGCTCCTGCCTCGACGCGATGACGGCGGATCTGAGGCGGCGAGAGCACCCCTTCACGGATGACCCGTACGGGTCGCCGACCGACCTCGATTGGGACCCCCGATGAAGCATCTCGTGCAGTACTCGACCGGCGCGGCATCCGCCGAGGTCGCTTGGCGAGTCGTGGAAGAGCACGGCCCGGAGAACGTGGTCCTGCTCACCGCTGACACCAAGAAGGAGCACGCCGACAACTGGCGGTTCGCCCGCCAGGTGCAGGAACGACTGGGCTGCGAATGGGTCGTCGTGGCGGATGGCCGAACCCCGATGCAGGTTGGCCGTGATGCGCGGGTGGTGCCGAACAATCGGATGGCCGTCTGCTCTCGCGTGCTCAAGCGCGAGCTGCTCGACAAGTACCGTGCCGAGCACTTCGACCCGGCCGACACGATCGTCTACCTCGGTTATGACTGGACCGAGCCGCACCGGGTGGAAGCTGCGCGCGAGCACTGGGCTCCGTGGACAGTGGACTGTCCACTCACCCGGCCGCCCTACCTGTTCAAGCAGCAGATCTTCGAGCTGTTCCGCGAGCGCGGCATCGAACCGCCGCTGCTCTACAAGCAGGGCTTCCAGCACGCCAACTGCTCTGGCGGATGCGTGCGCGGAGGCCAGGCGCAATGGTCACTCCTGCTCCAGGTGAACCGTGGCGAGTACCTGGATTGGGAGCGCGAGGAGAACGAGACCCGCGCCCTGCTCGGCAAGGACGTGTCGATCCTGCGTGACCGCACGGGCGGCGGTGTTCGGGCGTTGACGTTGACCGAGTTTCGCGAGCGGTTAGAGCGCCAGCCTGCACTCTTCGACGCCGACGACTGGGGCGCCTGCGGGTGCTTCATGGACGGCTCTCCGTCCGATCTCGACTACCCCCGAACCCCCTGAGAGGGGCAACCGATGCCTGTTTCCAAGACCGTCGTCCGCGTGGCCGCCGCCGTGCTGTTCGGGGTGGCCTCCGCCGTCCTGGTCGCCGCCGCTGTCGTCGCTGTCTTCGCCTAACCCCCAGCTTCCCGTCCTGTGCTCGACCACCGGGGGCGAGCACAGGACGGGACACCCCCCCTAGCCCTTCACAGACAGACAGGGAGGAGGACCGGTGTCAGTCTTTGACTCGCTTGCGGATCTCCGCCAGAAGGTCATCGATCGGGATCGACGACAGATCGGCCGCGACCTCCCGGACGCCGGCCTCTTCCGCCGTGACCACACCGGCCGCGATCAGCGCTTCAATGACGGGCCGACCATAGGCGCGGGCGAACGCTGCGGCGGTCTCAGGCTTGGGTGTCGAGATCTGCCATCGGGTGACGCTCGACGGCGTAAGGCCGACTCGCCGAGCGATCTCGCTCGGCGTGGCCGTCGCTCCGGCTACTCGCGACACGTAATCCCACCAACGCACAGAGCACAGCCTATGCGCACAAGCTACGTGACTCCAATGACTGTTGCTTGTGGTGCTTGTGAGGCCGAAGAAACGATTGCATGGCTTAGCCCGTACGCATAGACTGTGCGTGCGGGCTAAACGCTTTGAAGCCCAGAGTCAACGAGAAGTGGAAGGGAGGACACGTTGATTGCGACCCTGAAGCTCCGCCGCGACGAGCTGGCCAAGCACCGCGAACGGGCCGCGCTCCGCACTGACAGCGACCTCGCGAAAGCGATGAACGTCAACCCCGTCACGGTGTCGAAGTTCCTCAACGGTCACCGGCAGCCGAGCGCCGACCTCATCGCCAGCCTGCTCGCCGCCCTCAGCGAGGACGTGACGTTCCACGACCTGTTCGAGGTCGTGCGTGAGGAGACAGCGGCGTGAACGAACTGGCCCTCACCGAGTCGAGCGCTCTTCGACGGGAGTACGTGGATCGCACGGACGCCCTCGACAAGGTCAAGTTCCTGCGCATGATGCCGGACGACCTCCACGTCACCACCGAGATGGTTGCCGCCTACTTCGAGGTGGGGGTCAAGACCATTGAATCCCTCGCCCTCGACCACCGCGAAGAGCTTGAGGGCAACGAGCACCGCGTGATCAGCGGAGACGAACTGACCTCCTTCAAGAAGGTCTGTGGGATCCACTCCCGCGCGCGTTCCCTCGCCCTCTTCACGCGCCGCACGGTGCTCAACGTCGGCATGCTGCTGCGCGACTCCAAGGTGGCGAAAGACGTCCGCACCTACCTACTGAACGCCGAGCGGCAGCAGATCGCGATCCCCCAGGACTACCCGTCTGCGCTCCGTGCGCTCGCCGACGAGGTCGACGCCCGCAAGGTCGCCGAGCAGCAGCGGGACGCCCTGAAGCCGCTCGCCGAGGCGTACGCCGACCTGATGGAAGCGGACGGCACCTTCGACTGGGCCGCCGTCGCGCAGATCTTCTCCCGCATCACGGGCGGTCTGGGCCGCAACAACTTCCTGGACCTGCTGCGCTCCGACGACCTGAAGATCCTCAAGGCGAACAACACGCCCTACCAGGTCAAGCCCCTGGACCGCTACTTCAAGGTCATCCCGACCAAGGCGGGCAACGACTCGACGCCCACCACCCGCGTCACCCCCGAAGGTCTCGACTGGCTGCGCAAGCGCCTGGTCAAGCACTTCAACCACCAGTCCGCCCTCTTCGTCATCGGGGAGATCGCATGAGCACCTTCGAGCCCTTCAAGACCAAGACCCACGCGGGTGGCCCCCAGCGCCTCTACCGCTTCGAGAACGGCTACGGCGCATCCGTCGTGCAGAACATGTACAGCCGTGGCACGGAGATGGCCGTCATCAAGTGGAGCGGCAACGACTTCCGCCTGGTCTACGACACGCCGATCACGGACGACGTCATCAACTGGATGGACGAGGACGAGGTGGAGGAGACGCTCCGCCGCATCTCCTCGCTGACGGCTGACGGACAGGAGCCCTCCTCGATCCCCTCCGGAGGTGAGTCGTGAGCGCCGGACCCATCCAGGTGATCATGCCTGCCGAGATCCAGTCACGCATGGCGAACTGGCTCGCCACTGCAGGGATGCGCCTCTATCGCGTCCCGGTCAAGGACGACGTGCCCACCTACATGGTCGGCGTCGACATGTCGGAGTACAGCCAGCCCGGCCCTCACGGCGTGTGGCCGGTGCATGAGGTGGTCGAAGCGTACGGCGATGCCATCGCCTACCTCGAAGAGCAGAAGGCCGCCCCGAAGCCCAGCAGGAAGAAGCGGAGTCGTAAGGCGACTCCCGCCGCCCCCTCTTCCCCGTAACCCCCGCCTTGCCGCCCCCTCGTGGCGGGCGGCACGGCTCAAGCAGACCACTTCAGACCCAGGAGATCACCAATGGCTCACCCGTACACCACCGCCGCCGACAACCCGAACCTGCGCACCCTCACCGACGCCGGTATCGCCCACCTGAGGAAGCTGAACGAACGCGACCAGCAGGAACTCGAACTGCTGCGCGCCGAGCGGGCCCGCCACCAGGCCGAGATCAACAGCATCGACGATGTGATGGCCGACCTGTACGACTCGATCGGCCGGCGCGAGGCGAAGATGCGCGGGGATCACATCTCGCTGCTGCCGCCCGTGCCGCCGCCCGCCTCGGAGCCGTTCCCGGTGGCGAGCATGTTCGAGCCCGGCCTGACCCCGGAGCGGGAGGCGGCTGCGGAGCGGTTCAACGCCGCCCATGACGAGCTGACGAGGCAGGGCGACTCGTGACCCGCCGCCACCTGAAGAGGAAGCCGCCCGCGCCTTTCGCCCGTCACGAGGGCCGCCACCGCCGCCGCTGGCTGGACGAGCTGCGCAAGCGCAAGCCGGAGCCTGCCGCCGCGCCCGTGGATGACTTCTCCCGCCCCCGCACCGTCCCGCTCGGCATGTGGCCTCTCGCCGGGACCGACCCGTTCTTCACCGACAACCCCCTGAAGGAAGCCTCATGAGCATCCCCGAGACGACGACGAACCCGTACAAGCTCCGCGCCCTGGCGATCGACCGCGCCGTCAAGGCGTGGCAGGAGCAGGACAAGACGGAAGTTCCGCTCCCGGACGGCAGCCGTCTGGTGCCCTCCACGCTGGAGGACTGCCTGAACGGCGAAGGGTTGATCCTGCTGCCGCGTTCGACCGGCCACGGCAAGTGGCGGGTCCTCGTGGACGGCCAGCCCGCCCCTTACCCCGGCCAGGAAGGGCCGTCGCACCCGATGGGCGCCGAGGAGGCGGCCGACGTGTTCTTGACCGTCACGGCGGCCGACCACTACGGCGAGCGGCAGATCGTGGTCCGGCCGGCGACGAGCGACGAGATGGTGACGTCGGCCGTCATCGGCGACACCACGGTCCGGGAGGAGCCCGTGAAGATCGCGCCCACGGTGTTCGACATGGAGACCGACGAGATCACCGGCGCGACCCTCATCCGGATGCTCGACAAGGACGGGCGAGCGGTGCATGTCGGGCTCGACGACAACATGCGGAACCTGCTCGCGTCGATGCTCGACACCGAGGACGGTGTCGCGTGAAGACCTGGATCGAGCCCACCCCGGAGAACGTCGCCGACCTGCTGGCGTCGGCGGCCAAAAGTGGTGGCCGCTACCACCACGGCAACGACTGGGAGTTGACCGTGGCCGCCAACAGCGGCGCGGTCCGCCTCGACGTCACCCCGTGCGACCTGGACACAGGCAAGGCGCTGCCCGTGAGGCACTTCCGGGCGGTCGTCGTCGAGGGCGAGCGGGCCCCGATCGTGCTGGAGCGCCCCGAGGAGCTTGACATCCAGTGGGACGACGGCGGAGACCTGCTCACGCTCACCTCTGACGGCATCCTGTTCAACCCGCGCGGCGTGGATGAGTGGGACCTGGATCCGGAAGGCGCGCGGGAGCTTGCCGCACACCTGGCCGCGATGGCGGACGCCTACGAGGCCGCCCGGAACGGCGGTGCGGCATGACCGACATCTCCCCGGAGAGGATCGCCGCCCACCTGTACGGCAGCGAGGTCCGCGACGAGGTCCGGCGCATCGGCTGGGTGGACGTGGCCAGCGAGGGCAACGTCCTGCGGATCGAGTTCACGCCGAAGGGCAAGCCCGGCCACACCCAGCACTTCCGCGCGGTCGTGGTCCCGGCTGACGCTGGCCCGGTCGTCGTCGCCTCCCCGACCCTGCTGGCCGCCGCACGAGCCCTGTACCGGGTGCACGTGATCAGCGCAGCCCTCCCCGCCGAGGAGTCCGTCCAGCTCATCCACGAGCTGGGGGACGCGCTGGAGGCCCTGACGCCCGAGCAGGTGGCGGTACTCGCCGGAGACGAGCAGGACGGAGACGGCGATGTCTGAGCCGCTGAAGGTGACCGTCCACGACCCGAACACCGGCGAGACGGCAACGACTGAGATCCCGCCCGGCTCCTACCTGCTGCTGTGCGCGGAGCCATGCCACAGGACCGCACTGAACGCGTGGGCGTCCGGAACCCACCAGATCACCGTCAAGGGCGTCACCGACCCGATGGCGGGCGTGTACAGGACCGGGAGGGACGATGCCTGAGCCGCTTACCCCCGAGCAACCGATCGAGCTGCCCTCGCACGACGAGCTTGACGAGCTCGTGGACACGGACCCGATCCGGCTGCGAGACGTGGCCTTCGAACTGCGGGCCGAGGTCGAGCGGCTGCGCCGCGAACTCTCCGACCTTGAAGGGCAGAACGCCCTCACGGAATCCCACTTCAGCAGCCACGTGGCCGAGACGATCATCGAGCAGGACGCCCTCAAGAAGCGCGCTGAGAAGGCGGAGGCCGAACTCGCCGCGCTGCGAGAGAAGGCCGAGACCCGCCTCGCCGAGCTGGCCGAGGCGGAGCACGCCTACCGCAAGGTCGGCAACAAGGCGGGGGCGGCACGCCAGGACTACGCCGCCGGAGAGATCCGCGCCCTGTTCGGCATCGAGTGGAAGCCGGGCGGGGGTGAGCCCGGTGACTGACCAGACCGCCATCGCGCTCGTGTGCTGCGCCGCCATCCTCATTGTCGTCGCAGGCGGCGCCGCCCTGTGGATCTCCGAGCTGAAGGACACCATCCGCCGGCTGCGTGCCGATAAGGCCGACCTGATGGAGACCGCCACCTCCCTGCAGGCGGACAACTCCCGCCTGGCCGTCGAGCTCGACCAGGCCAAGCGGAGCGGCACCACCGCCCTGCTGCACGAGCGGATGGGGGACAGGCCGTGACGTTCTTCGAGCAGCTGACGTTCTGGATCCTGCTGATCAACGGCAAGTGGAACGGTCTGTTCCTGCCCGCCGTCGCGGTCGTGGCCATCGTCCTCGCCGTGTGCGCCCACCTGGCGGTGTGGGACCGGATACGAGGCCGGCGTGATTGACGTGATCGTGCGGGCGCTGGCCGTCGTCGGCGCCCTCGTCATGGCCGCCCTCGCCTGGTTCTCGGCGATGTGGGCGCTGTCGCGCCGCGCCGACCGGAAGGCGCGTGCGGCTCTCACGGAGGTGCCGCCGCTCGACAGTCCCGTCTGGGACCGCCTGATCGCCGCCCTGATCGAGGAAGAGCGGAGGGACGGGTCATGAACCTCCCTGCTGGCCCGCGCCGCCGTCTGGGGCGCTGTGAGCCTCGCCGAGATCCCTTTCCGAGTCCTGCGGGCCGCCGCTCTTGCGGTGTGCCCGCCCGACACCCACGACGTGTTCCCCGAGGAGCGTGACTGATGGCCCGAGACCACGGCTACGCCCGCTACAAGCTCGACGGCTGCCGCTGCTACACCTGCGGCTACGCCAACGCCACCTACCACGAGCGGCGGACACTCGCCATGCGCCGCGGACAGTGGCAGCCGTTCGTCGACGCCGAACCCGTCCGCCAGCACATCCGCGACCTTCAGGCGTGCGATCTCGGACTGCGCACGATCGCAGCCGCCGCCGGCATCGACCGGAAGCGGCTGCAGGCCATCCTGCACGGGCGCACCGAGCGCGGCACCCAGCCCCAGACGAAGATCCGGCCCGCGCTGGCCGCCGCCATCCTGGCCGTCGAGCCCTCCCTCGACATCCTGCCTGGCAGGACCATCATCGACGGGGCGGGCACCCGTCGCCGCCTCCAAGCGCTCGTCACGATCGGCTGGTCACAGGCGAAGCTCGCCGACCGGATCGGCTGGACGCGCAGCAACTTCAGCAACCTCATCGGCGACGGGCCGGTCACCGCAGCCTCGGCCCGCCTGGTGCGGGACCTGTACGACCAGCTGTGGGACCAGGCGCCCCCCGAAGACGACCACCACGACCGGATCGCCGCCAGTCGTGCCCGCCGTTACGCCGCGGACCGCGGCTGGTTGCCGCCGATGGCTTGGGATGACGACCTGATCGACGTGCCGGACTCGCAGCTCGACGCCGTGATCGCCGAGCGCGTCGCCGCGATGGACGACGACGAGGTGAACGCCTGCTGGAACGCCCACTACCGGGCCGGGGATCGTTCGCCGCTGATCGTGGCAGGCATGCGCGAAGCCCGGCGCAGGAGGCAAGCGCGGGCGGTGGCGTCGTGACCGGCCTCCCGTACTGCTGCACCCTCGCCGAGTTCGACGGCTTCACCCCGGAGGAGCACGCCCGGTGGTGCCGTGAGCCGAGACCCGGCACCGCCCCCCTTCCCGCCCCTGAGCCTGAGACAGGAGAGCGCCCGTGAGCGCCTACCCTCGCGCCGAGTGCCGCGTCTGCGGACGCGACTCGGCTCTGAACGCCGACGAGCAGGTGCGACCCCACAAGGGCCGCACAGGGACCGGCCTGCTCGTGTCGGGCCGCTGCCCCGGCTCTGGCCGCCCGCCGAAGGGCGAGCCTCCGTGTGATGAGGACTGCGGGCGCAAGGCGGGCCGGATGTGCTGGCCGGAGGTGTACGACCCGGCCCTGCCGCACGCCTCCGCCTACGTGTGCTACGACCCCGAGCATCAGGCCGAGGCCGCCGCCTGGGTGAAGTCCAAGACCGGGCACGAGGGCGTGTTCGTCGGACGTCAGGCGGTGGCCCGTGTCTAGCGCCTCGGAGTGGACGGAGATCCGCCTGATCGGCTCCGAGAAGGCCGTAGAGGGCGCGGTACGCATCCTGCGGGAGTGCGGCGCCGAGATCGGCGTCGACTCCGGCACGCAGAAGGCCAGGAAGGGCGGCGACGGGAAGGTTCGGCGCCACCTGACCGCCCGCCTGGCCGACGAGCCCGGCAGCGGTAACACGATGGGGCAGGCCGGCTGTGCCTGAGACGACCACTACCGACCCCGTCCTGCGCCTCCCCGAGGACCTTCCACGAGTGCAGGAGATCGTGGCCGACGAGTTCCGCCTCCACGAGGCCCACGCCCACTCCCGAGCCCGTGAGGCCGCCGCGGAGATGCTGCGGGATCGCGCCCGGCACCTGCGCGCCACCCACGGGCCGGACCCGCTCACAGACGCTCTCACCCGCCGCTGCCACACACAGGCAGGACTGATCCACGCCGCGCCCTCGGTGGTGGCGGCAGTCGCCCTGGAAGAGATCGCCCGCCAGCTCGACCCGAGAGAGGAGACCCCTGATGCGTGACTGGTCCTGGCAGGACTCCGCCGCGTGCCAAGGCCAAGACGTCCGCCTGTTCGTCGGCCGTGACGGAGAGCGCTCCACCGAGAAGAGCTATCGCGAGCAGGCGGTCAAGCAGGAGTTCTGCTCCTGGTGCCCGATCGTCAACGCCTGCCTCGATCACGCCATCTCCGTCGGCGAGCACGGCGTGTGGGGCGGCATGACCGACGAAGAACGCGCCAAGGAGCGTCGGCGGCGGATGCGCCGCGCCGCCCACACCGAGCAGCCCACCCCTGTTGCCGCCGACGACAAGCGCTGCCGGTGCTGCGACGAGGTCAAGCCCGCCACCGACTTCCATAAGGACCGCCGCAACAGTGACGGCCTGAACCCCTACTGCAAGCCCTGCACCAACACCCAGAAGCGCATCTTCCGCGACCGCAAGCGCCGCACCCGGAAGAAGGTGGCGTAGATGGCGGGCAGCAAAATCACCCCCGACCGGGACCGGGACGCCTCCCACCTGCTGCAGCAGACCCTCGTCGCCAACGACCGGGCCGTGGAGCGCAGCCGCCGCGACAAGCAGCCCACCGGATTGGAACTGCGCACCCTCACCGTGGGCGCCGCTTACGACGCCGACGCCGCCGAGCAGGACGCCGCCCGCCGCTTCGTCCAGCGGACCGCGGCCGAGCTCGGCGACGACGCGATAGCGGAACTGCTCGACATCCTCGGGTTGGGGGCGTGATGGCCCGCCGCAAGCCGCAGCACGGCGACTACGGCCGCTACACCGCGGGCTGCCGCTGCACCGCATGCACGGCCGCGTGCAGCCGCTACGTCAAGCGCCGGCTGCTGCTCATCGAGCGAGGCGAGTGGCAGCCGTGGCAGGACGCCGCCCCGGTGCGCGAGCATCTCCTGCGGCTGCGGGCGGCGGGCATGTCGTGGAAGGCGATAGCGGAGCAGACCGGCGTCGGCACCCCCAACCTGGTCAGGGCCACCAGACCGGACCGGGTGCGCGTGCGTGCCGCGTTCGCCCGCAAGGTCCTGGCGGCGCGGATCACCACCGACGACCTGCCCGACCGCAGGAGGGTCGACAGCACCGGCACCCGCCGGCGCCTCCAAGCCCTCATCTATGCCGGGTGGAGCGTCCAGCACGTCGCCGAGTGTGCGGGCTTGGGCCGGGCGACCGTCTTCGAGGTGCTGCGCCGGCCGAAGGTGCAGGCGTCCACGGCGCGGGCGATACGCGGCGCGTTCGAGCAACTCGCCCGCCAGTTGCCTCCCGAGGCGACCCGGTACGAGCGGGTGACGGCAGCCCGGAGCCGGCGCAACGCGATCGAGCGGGGCTGGGTTCCGGCGATGGCGTGGGACGACATCGACGACCCGGACGAGAAGCCCAAGGGTGTGCGTCGGGAGGCGTCATGACCTGCCGGCCCGGGTCGGTGAACCCGTCAGGAGTCGGAGGAGGCCGCTTCCTTGGCCTTCGTGATTCGGGCGCGGCGAATCCACTCGCGGTCGAACCCGATCTCGCGGGCGACCTCGCCGACAGGTTCATTGCGCTCGTCCACGGCCTTGAGAGCGGCGTCAGCGAGCGCCTTACGCGCCTTCTCTTCCGCAGCCATGGCCGCCCTGTAGGCACGGCCGAGCCGTCGCAGATGCCGTCGCAGCTCGTCGTCCATGCCCACATGGTGCCACAGGGCATGCGGCATTACCTGGTGGCCTATGTCCATGGCGACCAGTCTCGCACATTGCGCGCCTCAGCGCATGCCCCATAGTGTGCCTCAGGGTGAGGCATAATGAGAATCGAACACCTGAGTGACCAGGGGGACTGAAGTGGAACGACCCCGAAGACAGGTCCCGCTCCGCACCTGACCAAGAACTACTCACCAACTGGAGCAAGGCACGTGGCAATCGGGGTCATGGAGTGGGTCTGGACTCACTCGAAGGCGAAGAAGGGCTCCCGCCTGACGCTGCTCGCTATCGCGGACTGCGCCAGCGCTGACGGGTCCAACGCCTTCCCCAGCATGGCTGAGCTGATGCGCAAGACCGGGCTGTCGGAGCGGGGCGTACAGGCCGCGGTTTCCGACCTCGAACGGCTGGGAGAACTGGCCGTCGAACGGATCTCCGGCAAGGGCAACCGCTACCGCGTCGTGATGACCTCGGAAGTCAGCCGACCCCCCCAGAATCCGACCCCCGCAGAATCTGCACCCCCGCAGAATCTGCGGGGGGCAGAAGATGCACCCCCGCAGAATTCGCACCCCGCAGAATCTGCCCCGACCCCCGCAGAATCTGCGGGCGTAACCGTCACAGAACCGTCAGGTTGTTCTCTTCCTACGGAAGAGAACAAAGACGCGCGTACGCGTGATAGCACCTCCGGCGACTCCTCGAAGCCGAAACGCAAAAGAGCGACCAAGTCCGAGATGGACGAGCGGGAGCGGCAAGCGCAAGACCTCACGACGAAGTTCTTCGAGCGCTACGAGACCGCTCAGCAGTTCATCGCGATCCGGCAGGTGCTCCGCGGCGCGCTCGGCAACGGCATCAGCCGCGACAACCTAGCCCGCGCCATCGACCGTCTCGGACGCGAAGGCAAGCCCATCTCCGGCGCGAGCATCCAGTTCGTGCTCGGCCAATTCGCCGAAGAACAGCAGCGGCGCAACGGGCACCCGCGCGGCGCATCCCACGGTCAACGCGTCACCACACCCCCCAGGACCAGCCCCCGTAACCGATGGATGGAGCGAGAATGATCGACGACGAAAGCCAGCTCGAACCGCACGACATCCAAGCCGAGATGTCGGTCCTCGGTGCCATGCTGTGGTCGCAGGCCGCCACCGAGAAGTGCCTGGCTACCCTGTCGACGGGCGACTTCTACCGCGGCGGACACAAGGTCATCCACGAGGCGATCCTGGCGATCGTCCGCGACGGCAGGCCGGTCGACGCCACGACGGTGCTGGCCCACCTCATGGACAGCGGCCTGCTGGACAAGGCGGGAGGCGCCGCCTACCTGCACACCGTCATGGCCGCCTGCCCCACCCCGGCCAACGTCACCCACTACGCGCGGATCGTCCGCGGCCACGCCGTCCGCCGCCGCCTCATGACCGCCGGCAGGCGGATCGTGCAGCGCGCGATGGGCACGAATGGCGAGGACGCCCACGGCTTGACCGAGGCCGCTCTGCGAGAGCTCGAAGAGGTCCGCGACTTCGAGCTCGGCGAAGACGACATCGACACGCAGACGATCGGCCAGTTCCTCGCCGTTGAGGATGAGGCGTACGACTGGATCGTGCCCGGCCTGCTGGAGCGCGGCGACCGCATGATCCTTACTGGGACGGAAGGGCTCGGCAAGTCGACCCTGTTCAGGCAGCTCGCTGTCACGATTTCCGCGGGCATCCACCCGTTCAAGCACACGCCGATCCAGCCTCACCGAGTGCTGGTCCTTGACGTCGAGAACACCGCCACCCAGGTCCGGCGCAAACTGCGCCCGATGGTCGCCCAGGCGAACCTTCAAGGGCACCCCATCGAAGAGACGAACCTGTGGCTGGAGATCCGCCCGGAAGGTCTCGACCTCGCCAACGACCGGGACCTGTCGTGGCTGATGCGCCGTATCGCGCTCATCCAGCCCGACGTGGTGTTCCTCGGCCCGCTCTACCGGCTCGCCCCGCGGGCGCTCAACAGCGACGACGAGGTGGCGCCGATCCTCGCCGCCTTGAACATGATCCGCGCCCGCGGCGCCTGCGTCCTCCTCGAAGCTCACGCCGGCCACGCGCTCGGCGCGGGCGGTCGGCGCGACCTGCGCCCCCGCGGCTCGTCGGCACTGCTCGGCTGGCCCGAGTTCGGCTACGGCATCCGGCGCGCGGACCTGAAGGACGCGACCGCGAGCCGGGTGGTGGATGTCGAGTCGTGGCGCGGCGACCGTGACGAGCGTGACTGGCCGGAGCGGCTGACCGCGGGCGGGGCGTGGCCGTGGACGGAAGCGCTCATCGGTTTCGACGAGCAGAAGAACTGGACCCCGACCAGCGCATTGGAGAAGACGGCATGAGCATCTACCCGCCCGAGACCACGGCCGCGCTGCTGAAAATGCGGGAGGAGTGGCTCCGAGTCGTCGCCATCCCGAGTAAGCACGGCGGCTTCGACATCGCCGTGGTGATCGACGGCTCCTATGACGCCACCTACTACGACCCGACCGACGTGGCGAAGGGCTGGCTGAATCGAATCGGCGAAGCGCTGGCCAGGGACGGCCTGCCACTCGGCGTGCCGATCAACGCCTGCTCTGGCCGGGCCACGGTGTTCGGCGGCGACGAGGCGGAGGCGGCGTTGTGACTATCAAACCGATCGAGACTCATTACGCCGGCTGCCGCTTCAGGTCTCGCCTGGAGGCCCGATGGGCGGTGTTCTTCGACAAACTCGGTATCGCCTGGGAGTACGAACCTCAAGGGTTCATGATCGATGCCGTTCTGTACTTGCCTGACTTCTACCTCCCAGAACAGAAGCTCTGGATCGAAGTGAAGGGTGCCGACCCGGCCAAATCCGACCCAGAAGGCTATGAGCGGTGGTACGCCTTCGCCGAGAAGATCGTTCATTTCGGCGATCGGGCGGCCCTGTTCTCGGGCAGCATCCCCACAGCTCACAGCCTTGAGAGGCTCGTCGACAACCCCGGCAATCGGGGGCTGAAGATCGAAGTCTTCGGCGATGAGGGTTACGAGTGGTGTGTGTGTAGCTCTGGGCGCCACTTCGACATTCAGCACGGGGGGCGTAACGAGCGGATCGAATGCGGATGCCCTGGATTTGTCCAGGGGGGCCGCTGGCTGCCAGGGACGGATCGCTATGAGCCCGTGATCGAAGAGGCCTACCGCGCCGCCCGCTCTGCCCGTTTCGAGCATGGCGAGTCCGGATGACCTCGCCGGCTTCCCCTCCACCCCCTGACTCCCGACCCGAGGAGGACCCCGTGCCCGTCCCTGTCCTGTCCGACACCACCGAAGAGACCGACACCACCGAGGAGAAGATCCGTGACTGACACCAAGATCGCCACCGCTGTGGACGTGATCCGCCGCGCCATCGCCGACCCCGGCACGCACACCCCGCGCGGAGACAACTACAGCGAGCCGCTGCCGTCGTGGCAGGCGCGAGAGATCCTCGCCGCGCTGGAAGCGCACGGCCTGGCCGTCGTGAACCGCGCCGCCGCCGACGATGCCCACGCGGCGGAACGCGCCCAGTCCATGGCCGAACTGCGCGCCATGGTCGCCGAGGTGCGCGACATCCACACCGAGTTCAAGATCTACGAGGAGTGCAGGCACGCCGAGCACGACGACGGCACGCCCACGGTCGTGGTGAACGACCTGGGCGAGGTGT
Source organism: Nonomuraea sp. CA-218870 (assembly GCF_050936535.1). Lineage (NCBI taxonomy): Bacteria > Bacillati > Actinomycetota > Actinomycetes > Streptosporangiales > Streptosporangiaceae > Nonomuraea > Nonomuraea sp. CA-218870. Next base: position 23,034 of record NZ_JBNJMN010000004.1, read on the forward strand.
GCGCGTCCGGCTACCTGTACTCGATCTGCCGGGCGTGCTGCGCTCCGGGCGACTCCCAGACCGAGGACTGCGCCGACAACCACGACCACGCCGAGTGCTGGCCGTGCGTGACCCGGCAGGCCGTGGACGAGCCCGTGACCGGCTCCGGGCGTGGGGGCGAGGTGTTCGCCCGATGAGCACCGAAGACGTATGCGGAGCGGTTAGCGAGCACGGGGACGTGTGCGGGCTCCCACCCCACGACGCGGGCCTGTGCCGGTCCAAAGAGCCCCGCAAGCACGTGTCCTCCCCGGAGAAGGAGGGCAGGTCGTGGCGCTGGTACCGGAACGCCGCCGTCGCCTGGAACGCCGCCCACCCGGTCGGCACACCGGTCCTGGCGTGGCCTGGGACCCGAGACGACGAGCCGCTGGTGACTCGTACCCGCACCCCGGCGTGGACGCTCGGCCATGGTGCCGCCGTGGTGTCGGTCGAAGGCCGGACGGGTGGCATCGCCCTGACCCACATCGAGCCCGTCGAGGAGGTGCCCCGTGCCTGACCTGATCGGCTACGTGGTGATCGAGTACAACCAGGCTTCCCGCCTGCCGGGCCTGACCGACGCCCCGACCTTGCACACGAGCGAGGAGTCCGCAGCGGTCGAGATGCGGGGCCTCGCCGGTGAGGCCGCCGCGACGGGCCGCCGGGAGCGGTACGCGCTGGCCGAGGTCCACCTGATCGAACGGGAGGGCGACGGCGATGTGGCGTAGGTCGAGCTTCTGTAATGGGGCGTCCTCCTGCGTGGAGGTGAAGACCCTCCCGGACGGCAGCGTCCTGATGCGGGACGGCAAAGACCCTGACGGGCCGACGCTGCGATTCACGTACGGCGAGTGGTGCGCGTTCGTGGCGGGAGTGGTGGCCGGCGAATTCGACCTCGACGCGCTCTTCCCGGATGGGGCTGGAGAGCGCCCAGCGTCCACGGTGGCGGGAGAGAAGCCCGTCCGGCTCCCCGGCTAAGGGGCGGGCTCTCTGGACTCGTTAGCGGCTCTCTGGGCCTCTCGGGTCGCTCTGGAGTTCGGGGAACCCGCCTGTAACACCCCATGAAGATCCATCACCGACAGGAAAGGCAAACCAGTGTTCGACCTTCGCATGGCAGATCTACGCAAGATCAACTCGCTGACGAAGTACCCGTCCATCCCCACCCACCACGCTCTCGATCCGAAGAACGGCGGGCTCTTCGAAGAGCCCGCCGCCTACACCGGGACCGTGATCGGCACCGAGAAGGTCGACGGCACCAACGGGCGGATCATCCTCCTGCCGGACGGAGAATGGCTGATCGGCTCCCGCGAAGACCTGCTCACCGCTTCCGGCGACATCGTCCACAACCCGGCCCTCGGGATTGTGGACGCGCTCCGTCCCGTCGCCGAGAAGGCGGCCACGATCGGCGTAGGCGGATTCGGCGAGATGCTGGTGTTCTACCTGGAGGTGTACGGCTCCAAGCAGCTCCCGGCATGGAAGCACTACGGCGCCGGCGAGCCCGCCCACCGGCTGTTCGATGTGGCGTCCATCCCGGACGACATGTTCGCGTGGGACATCGACCGCATCGCCTCTTGGCGGCAGCATGGCGGACAGGACTTCGCCTCGGAGCGGGTCCTCAACGAACTCGCCGAGCGGATCGGCGTGGACGTGACGCCCCGCCTGTTCGAGATTGACGGCGCCGACCTGCCCGCCGACATCGAGGGCATGCGCCGCTTCATGGACGGCTACCGGTCCACGCTGGTTGCCACCTCGGGAGAGCCGGGCCTCAACGAGGGCATCGTCCTGCGCGCCCCCGACCGAAGTGTGATCTCCAAGGCCCGCTTCCAGGACTACGACCGCACCCTGAAGCGGCGCAGCCAGGCGGCGAAGCGGCCCGAGAAGGTGTCCCGGTGAGCGGTCCCATCGTGCCCGGCCCTACACGCCAAACAAGATCGATTCTCGAAGGAGTCTCCACCATGCACAAGATCGTCATCCTCCGCTGGGACGGCCGCATCACCACCGCCAGCGGCAGCGCCCTCCCTGACGCCGCCGCCCGGATCGTCGACCACGCCGTCAACGCCGACGACCACGCGGAGGGCGAGACCGAGACCGTGTGGATCGCCCACGGCGAGCTCGACGTCGAGCCCTACGAGGTGGCGCGCGAGGACGCCGACCACCTGATCAGGATGCTGTGGGACGCCGACAAGGAAGCCCACGGGGCGGGCCAGGAGTGAGCGGGGTGGTGCCGTCCGGGCGGGCTACTCGGCGGAGGGTTGGCCTTTCTTGAACGCCGGGATCTTGTGCTCCTCGCGGATGCGCCTGATGTATGCGCCCTTGAACGGCGAATCCTCTTCGGCCTCCGCTGGGCGTACGCCGCCGCGCAATCCCGTGACGATGGCCTCGATCAGCTCGTCTCGGGCTTGTTTGTGCGCCCGCTCGGTGCGCCGGTACTTGCGCGTGGCTGCGCGGATCTCCTCGCGCAGCGCCTCAGTTGCGTCGTCGTTCATACGCACCAATGTAGCGCAAACCCCTTGCGCTACACCAGAGATAGCGCTAGTGTGTAGCGCATAAGGAAAGCGCAACGCAGGGAGACGAAATGACCGCCACCGACACGATCACCGTCGAGGACCGGATCCGCTCCGCCTACCGGATCATGAGCGACTACACCCCCGGCACCTACGTCTCCCTGGTCAACATCCGCCTCTGGCTGCAGGACCTGCCCGTCGAGGAGCAGGACGCGGCGCTGCGCCGGCTGGAGCGCTGCCCGGACGTGGACCTGGTCCCGGAGTCGAACCAGAAGACCCTCACCCCGGCCCGGCGGGCGGCGGCGGTGGTGATCGGGATGCAGGACAAGCACCTGATCTGGATCGCCGCCTAGCAGTCCCCAGGGCCCCCGATAAGGGGCCCAGCCCCACCCCCCCTCTCGATGACCAGGAGTCACCGATGAACATCCCCGTACGTAGAGCGCGCCTCGCGTTGATCGCCCGCGCCGTCGCCTGGCTTGACGGCACGCCCAGAGATGAGGTTGCCCGTCAACTCGTCTCCGACCCGTCCATCAGGCTCCGCAACGAGTGGCGCACCGACCCTGCCGCACTGGCGGACCACCTGCGGGCGTGCGACATGGATTCGGAGCCCGCCGCCTTCTTTGGCGCGTTCAAGGCTGCCCAGAACGTCCTCCTGACCGCCGGTCTGCCGTACATGCCCGACGACGACACCTGACCCTCCCGGCCCCGGCCCACCACGCCGGGGCCACCCCTCTCCCCAGCCCGACCGGCAGTCACCCGGGTTCGAGACCCGGGACGGGCGCGAGCAACAACCCGACCCCCTGTGAACGGAGCACACGATGCCGAACACCTCCGACACCCAGCACCCCGAGCCTGTCGTGCCCCTGCCCGGCGAGGACTTCGCCGACTGGGCTGCGTCCCTGTCCGACGCCCAGCGTGGCCGTGTGACTTCCGCCGAGCGTGCGGAGCGGTTGATCGAGTCGGCGCGGCACCAGCGGCAGCGCGAGCGGGAGTTGGCCGACCGGTTCGGCTGGCGCTGACCCACCCCGACCTCCCGAACGGAGCACACGATGAGCCACCTGATCCCCCGCACGCCCCGCCAGTTCGTGGCCGCGTTCTTCGAGGGCCTTCGGGTCATCGCCGCCACGGTCCGACCCGCCTGACCCCCGCCGACCCCCGAACGGAGAACACCCGAGATGAAGGCCAAGGACATCAAGCCCGGCACGGTCTACGCCTACCGCCGCAGCCAGTACCAGGAGTTCAAGCCGATCGTCTTCCTCGCCCCGCTCGACTCCGAACACCTCTACACCAGCGCGGCGGACCGGGACGCGACCCGGTTCAAGCCCGTACCGAACGCTGGCAAGCCCAGCAAGGGTTCCTGGAGTATGCCCGCGACCGGGTACGCCGCCGTGTCCACGGCAACGCGGCGCATCGGTGAGGACGCCGCAGGCGCGGATGTCTTCGACGGCGTGACGCTGGACGACTTCCTCCTCGCCGAGTCGAGCACGGACTACGAGCGCGGCCTGGAGTTTGTCGTGGTGTTCAACCTTGGCCACGTCCACGGCCTGTACGCCGACATCATGGCCGCAGAGGAGGAGGAGCGAGCGCGCGATAAAGCCGCCCGCGATGAGATGGACCGCCGTAGGCGCGCCGCCCAGAAGCGCGCGACCGCTCTGGTATCGGCCCTGAAAAGCCACGGTGCGACCGCCCACTGGAACGACCCCGAGCAGCCCGCCTCGCTGGTGCTTTCGTTCGACGAGGTGGACAAGCTTCTCGCCCTGCTGAACCGCTGACCTTCCCTTCCCGGCCCGGTTCTCACCGGGCCGGACCAAACCCCCGAACCGCAAGACCTCAACGACAAGGAGAAGCCCGATGGCCCGCCCTCCCGACGACTACGACCCCGCCGCCGACTTCGCCGCCACCGGGAGCGTCCTGTGCGGCGACTGCGGGACGCGGGTTCGCCCCCGCACTCTGGAATCACTCCCGCCGCACCGATGCGCGGAACGGCAGCGACAGAACCGCGCCGACGCCCCCGAGGAGGACTGACCGATGCCCGAGACCCCCAACGTCCGCCCCGGCCAGGTGTGGATGGACAACGACAAGCGCAGCGAAGGCCGTCGCGTCCGCGTGATCGAGGTGGACGACACCCACGCCACCGTCGTGGGCGTGGACATCCGGGGACTGCCCGACAGCAGGAACCGGGTCGCCGCGCGCCGGACCCGGATCCGGCTCGACCGCTTCCGCCCCACGTCCACCGGCTACCGGCTGGTGGCCGACGCCCCCGAGGAGGACTGACCCATGGGCGACGTGGAAGTCCCCGACTGGCTGCTGCGCACCGCCGTCCGGACATGGCAGAACAACCCGACCCGCGACCTCTCCGAGCGGATGCGCGCCGTCCTGGTCGAGACGCTCACCGAGTACCGCATCGCCTACTGGCCCGAGAAGGACTGACCGATGCCGAAGATCGAAGCGCCGCCCGTCAAGGTAGGCCAAGTGTGGGCCTGCAACAGCATCCGCGAGCAGGGCCGCTCCGTCGAAGTGGTCGCCATCCGCGATGACTGCGCCGTCGTCAAGACCCTCACCGACTCTGAAACCGTCCGGCGCGAGCTGGACGCCAACGAACGGTGCCGGCTCGCGGGCTCTGAGGCGCTGCCGTTCCCGAACGCCCGCAGCAGGGTCGGCCAGGTGACGCACATCCGCCTGAGCCGGATGCGGCCCACCATGAACGGCTACCGGCTTGCAGCGGACGCGGCAGTGGTGACGGACGACGCTCTCGCGAACCTGATCGCCTCACAAGCCGAGGAGGGCTGAGCTGTGGCTGACACCCCGAAGCGCATCCAGAGGCGCCGCACGAAGGGCTACCGCCTCCCCGAGGGTGCGGTGATCGAGCAACCTCACCTGATACTCAACCTCGGCGAGCTGGCCGGTAAGGACCTGGCGTGCTTCTGCCCGCTTCCCGCCGAGGGGGAGCCGGACCGTTGCCACGCCGCTCTACTGCTGAGCCTCGCGAACGGAGACCCCGATGCCTGACCAGGAGCACCCCCTCACCTGCCAGTGGTGCCGCAACCAGCCCGCCGCTCAGGTCATCGTCGCGGACTGGCCTGCCATCGGACGGCACACGTCTCTCGTCTGTGATCCGTGCGGAGACAAGGCTGCGTCCGACGTTCGGGGCTCTGCCGTGCTGCTGTTCCGCTACCGCCTCGCCCCGATCAAGGAGAAGGCCGATGCCCGACCTTCCTCCTGAGGCTCTACAGGCTGCCGATGCCGCCTACGGGTGCGCGTACATGTCAGGTGTCCCTCACGAGGAGATGGCCCGCGTGGTGGCCGAAGCCGCTGCACCGTTCATCGCCGCACAGGCATTGATCCAAGAGCGTCGCCGGGCGATCCGCCTCGTCCGCCTCACTCTGGTCCCGTCCGGCTGTGAGCCGACGAAGGACGCCGCCGACCTCATCGACGCCATCAAGGGAGACCTCGATGTCTGAGCCCATGACCCCCGAGGAGTTCGCCTCCTGGCAGGACGACATGAGGTCCTGTCGTGGCCCATCCGAGGAGGAGATCCGCGCCGACGAACGCCGCAAGGTAGCCGAGGAGATCGCCGCCGCGCTGGAAGAGAAGGCCGCCAAGGTCCGGGACGAAGCGCTCGCCTTCTCCGAGGTGCGCGGCATCTCAGAGACGCTGCTCACCCGTTCCGGAGCCCTCACGAACGCAGCCGTGATCGCCCGCGAGATCGGAGAAGCCCGTGACCCCCGCTGAGCTGATCGAGACCGCCCTCCGGGAGCACCTCCGCATCCACCCCCAGGAGCGCGCCACCGCCGCACTCAAGGCCGGAGACCCCATCCCCCCGTCCGGAGGAGAGGCCGCGTACGCCGCCCAGATCGTCCTGGACACGCTGGCCGGCGCAGGCATGGTCGTCCTGCCTGCCCAACTCCTTGACGACCTCACCGACGCCGATCCCTGCTGGTTCGACTTTCGCGGAATCTGCCGGGCTCACGAATTTGCGTCGCTAGAGCCAGGGGAGCGCTGCCCCCATGCTGTGGCTCAAGAGATGCTCGCCGCCCTACCCGAGAGGACCGACCATGCCGACCGTGACTAGCGATCTCCGGGCAGCGCTCCGGACGCATCGCCGCCGCCGGATGGCGAACGTCAGGCGGCTCGAAGCTCTACGGGACCGCCTCGCTCTGGTGGTCGCGGAGCGTCGCGCGACTTTGCTGGACATCCTCTATGGGCGAGACGAGGCCGAGGAGGACGACCATGACTGATCTGACCTCTTGCGTGTTCTGCGACATCCTCGCAGGGGAAGCGCCCGCGACGATCGTCCGCTCCTGGTCTACCGCCATCGCCATCAAGCCGCTCAACCCGGTGACCGAAGGCCACACGCTGGTGATCCCCGCCACCCACGTACGGGACGTGACGGAGGACCCGGAAGTGTCGGCGATGACGATGGAGGTCGCCGCCGAGTACGCCGCTGGGGTCGGCCCCTGCAACGTGATCACCTCTGTAGGGCGTGAGGCCACCCAAACCGTGTTCCACCTGCACATTCACGTGGTCCCCAGAAGGGCAGAAGACGGGCTGGCGCTGCCGTGGAGCCCTTCCGTCCCTTCCGGCATGCTGCCGGTCCCCAGGTGGGCCGTGAAGATCCTCACTGGCCCCGCGACGATCCAGGAGAAGTGCTTAGCCCAAGACGCGCTGAGAGACGCCCTCAACGCCCAGGAGGCGGGCCGTGGCTGACGCTCCCGCCCCCTGCCCTCGCGCGGACCTCCACACCGCCGCCCCATCCGGCTACCTGGCGTGGCACGAGTGGGCTGAGGCAATGTCCCGCACCCACCGTCAGCGCCCCTGCCCCGGCTGCCATCGGGTGTCCGTCTGGGTTCCGACCATGCCCACGTGCGCTCTGCCTCCCACGGAGCGGGCGTGCGTGGCGGTTCGGGGGATGGTCGTATGAGCGACGACCTCCGCGCCGCCCTAGACGTCCACACGGGACACGAGCCGGCGCGACCGCGCCACACTGGACCAGAGGAGGTCCCCCATGTCGAACCCTGACGGTGTGCTGGAAGCGATCGACGCCTGCCTGAACGACTCGCTCTCACCGGACGCGATGAGGTGGGCGCCAGACGAGCCGGACCCGACACCGGAAGACCGGATGCCGGATGACGTCGCGCTGGCGCATCTCCTCTCGCGCGGGTGGCCCATCCTCGACCCGCGCCCCGTCCACGTCGTTCCTGCTGATGGGGAGAGCTATTGGAGCCCGATCACCGGCGAGACGGCGGTGTGGCCCGAGGGTGCGTGCCCGCGCTGTGGGCGCTGCATGCCGGAGAGCCTCTATCAGTCGCTTCACGAGGGTGAGCCGATCGGCCCCGCCAGGGTCACCTACATGTGCGGGTACGAGGAGCGCGTGTGGAGGAACCGCCGATGACGTGGGTGACCTACCTCGACTTGTTCATGATCGCCCTGTGGGTGCTGGTCGGCTTCCCGGTGCTGGCGTGGGGCTTCTGCTCCCTCCGCACCTACAACCGCGACCTGAAGAGGCTCGAAGCACTCCTGGATGCGCGCCGGGAGCGGTCGTGAACCTGCTCATCCTCGCCGACCCCGCCCCCGACCCCTCCGCAGGGGAGACGCCCACGACGGGCCGCTGCCGCTGCTGCCGTCACAAGCTGGAAGATCCCGTCTCTCTCGCCTACGGGATAGGCCCGGACTGCCGGAAGCGTCTCGGCATCGTCCCGCGCAGGCCCGTACGGGTGACCGGGGTGGAGATGTGGCGGGACTGTGAAGGACAGACTGACCTACTGGAGACCCCTGATGATGAATGAACTGGTGGCGTTCTGCGAGGGGAGACTTGCCGAGGCCGAGCGGTGGGCGCTCGAATCGATCGAGACAATGCCCGGCAGGGCTACGACCTGGCGGGCCATCAAGGTGCGCGACGACGCGGAAGACCACCTCGGCGGCTGGATGCTCTGTTCGACTAACGGGATAGCCCACGTGCTGGGAGCGGGCTCCTACGACGACGACGGCAAGCCCCTCGGCTTCGATCGCGGCACGGTTGAGCACATCGCCGCAAACGATCCCGCGAGCGTGCTCCGCGACATCGAGACCGACCGGAAGCTGATCGCCCGCTACAAGGCAGCCGTAAAGAGCCACGAGGAAGCCCTGAAGGCGCTCCAGGACGCCCGGAAGGCCGGAGCCGAGCCGGGCGAACTTGGGGTCGCAGGAGAGGATCTGGCCGCCGCTCACGCCCGCGCGAGCGCCTACCTGACCGTGCTCGAAGACCGCGCCGCGCGCTTCTTCGACCACCCCGACTACCAGCCCCACTGGAGGCAGCCGTGACCGATGCCCGCGCGCAACTCCAGTACCGCCCCGAAGCGTTCGTCAGGATGCGCCTGGACGAGGCCGAGACGGTCGCTCGCGAGCTGCTGGCCGAGAACCAGGAGGCACGAAGCGGCCTCTCCTCGACGCTCTGGGACGAGGAAGACGCCGAAGCCCGCGCCACCCTCGCCGACGTCGCTTCGAAGCGCAGGGTGCTCGACATCATCCAGCCCGACCTGGACACGGGCGTGCAGGTGTTCAGCCCCGAGCGCGACGGGTTCGAGCAGTGGGGCAAGGCGTACCTGATCGCGTGCGCTCTCGCGTCCAGATGGGCCGACCACGAGGACTACAGCCACAAGTGGGAGAGCCCATGACCCACGCCTACCTGTCGTCCGCCTGCCACCATGAGCAGGCGGACGACGACCCTGCCCTGCACGGCGCATGTCGGGCCACGTGCAAGCACTGTTCGGCGCGATGCTCGTGTCCGCGCCACCCGGACGCTGACGACGCCCCGGCCGTCTCCTGGGTCGACCAGGCCCGCGAGATAGCCGGCGCACTGCACGCCGCGATCCGGCCGGGGGATATGCCGCCTGTGCTCGCTGAGCGGATCACCACCGACCCTGCCCTGTTCTGGCTGCGCGGAGAGGTGCAGCCGCCCGGACAGTGGACTCCTGACCCCCTGGAGGAGACGTGACCGACCCCGTAGACGAGCTTCTCGAACAGGCGCGGCAAGCCGGCGTGACCCTGGACCCGCCCCAGCTCGAATGGCTCGACCGGATGCGGCGAGAGCATGGCGAGGAAGTCCAGTTCGAACTGTGGAAGCTCCCGAAGGAGGGCCAGTGACCATGGACATGCTGTCCTGGCTACGGCAGCAGATCGAGACCAGAAAGGCGCTCGCCGAGTCCGCCTCGCCGTGGCCCTGGTCCGCCAACGCTGAGCATGACGAGGTGCTGGCCGTGGACGGCGAGCGGGTCGCTGACGGATTCGCGTTGAGCGGCAACCAGCTCCGCAACACCGTGGACCACATCGTGTTCAACGACCCGCAGCAGATCATCGCCGACTGCAAAGCGGCCATGGCGATCTTGGAGGAGTGTGCGAAGTACTTCGGCGGCGAGCACCACGAACTGATGTGGCGCGCCTCCAACCTCGCGCGCCGGGTGGTCGCCGATCTCGCCAAGGCGTACGGGTGGACTCCCGAGAGGACCGCGTCATGCCCTTCGTAGCGCCGATCCGCATTTACACGCTCGATGATGGCTCGACAGACGCCCTGCTCGTCCTCGAAGATCCGGGCGTGTGCGTGGTGGATGGGGAGACCGGCACCTACCGTCCAGCGGGACCGGACGACTACCCCCTGATCATGCTCGACCTTGGCGAGCCCTACGAGACCCCGGACGGGCCATGACCCAGATTGCTAAGCGAGAGCCCGAGCCGCTCACGGGCCGCATCATGGCTGCCGGTGACCACTACCGGGGCAGGTTCGCCGCCTACGAAGCGCCGGCCGACGCGATCCCGATCCGCTGCCCCATCCTCGAAGAGGACAACTACTGCCAGTGGGCGCAAGCGTGGGATACGCCAGACGAGTGCCGAGACGCTCAGGTGACACACGCCCGCGATGGGCACAACCACCCGAACCCGGAAGCGGTCGCGCATGATCAGTGGGGCCGCTGGTGAAAGCGCAGGTGGCTAGAATGCGACCTGCGACGATAGAGATAGATCGGTCTTGAATGCGAGAGCGGCCTCCCGCACCACCGGGAGACCGTCCCTGCCACCGCAAACCCTCCGCCACCACCAGCCTCAGGTCTCCCGACCAGCGTAGTCCTCGGGGGAGGCCGACATGTCCAGGTATTGGGTACATTCCGATCCGACCAGCGGCAGCATCGACGAAGGCCAGCGGGAGTGCGCCCGCGCCGAAAGGTGCTCTGACCCTCGCCTCGCCACCGAGAGCGGCAAGACGGTCCGCCGCCCGGCTCTCACCTACCAGCCGTTCTGCCCCGTAGACCGCCAAGCCGTCGCCAAGGCCCTCCACGACCTTCCCGAACTGTGGGTGCGCGTCCACCAGCGCCTCGACAAGTCGTTCGCCACCGCCATGGGCGGCCCCGTCGTCGCCGTCTCCAAGACCGCGCCCGTCCCCATCCACCTCGGTGCCGACGAGCTCCTGCGGCTCGTCCTGGCCGTGCTCGTCTCGTGGGAGGAGCGGGTGAGGGACGTGGCCCGCCTCGCCCCGCTCGACACCCACAAGAGCCGCTACCGCCGCGACGGGGCGGTCCTCACGCAGGCGTGGACGATCCTCGCCGCCCACCTCGACGCCCTGTTGGCGTTGCCGGCCGACATGATGGCCCGCGGCGACACCCTCGAAGAACTCGACGGCGCGGGTGCCGGCCTGGAACTGCTCGACCTGGCGCACCGCTGTCGCCGTCTGCTGACCGATAACCGCCAGCCTGCCCGTCACTTGTCCGGGGTGTACTGCGACTGCGGCTTCCCGGAGCTGTATGAGGCGCTGGACGACGACGGGCAGATGTCGGGGGCGGAGTGCCGCCAGTGCCGCAGCGGCTACGACATGGACGCCTACAGGGCTCTGCTCGCTGACCGGGCCGAGCCGGTCAAGTCGTACCGGCGGCGGACGTTGCAGCCCGCCGTAGGGGACGACTGGACGGCCCGCAGGGCGTGATCGTGGGGGAGACTGGGAGGGTCATGTGCGCCACTGTCCCTCCCGCTCCTGTCCACGTGTACCCGAGAGAGGGAGGCGTGGACGTGGTGCCGCATGTCCTGCCGCTGTGGGTGCCCGAAGAGGCGTACGGGCTCACCGTGGGGGAGTGGCTGGGGATCGATCGCCGCGACGGTGACGACTTCCGGAGTGTCTGAGTGGACAAACCGCTGACCAGCGTGTATCAAATGAGGTGATCGTGGTACTTCCAGCCCTCGAACGCGTCTGCGTCGGGGGCTTTCGCGTGTCCGGGAGGTGTTCCGGCGTGCGGTATGAGCCCATCACGATCGACGAGGCGGCCGAACGCCTTGACCGGCTGCCGCGAACCGTTCGGACGTGGGCATCCCGCTACCGCGCTCGCCATCTGCGGAAGGTCGGGAAGACGTCGTACTACGACTGGCTCGACCTCGCGACCATCGCCCGCCACCTCCATGTCGGCGAGTCTGTGCCGCCGACTCCTGAGGCTCGTGACGCGATGCGCCGGCGAACCGCGGCCTAGACACCGCTAGACATCCCAAGAGCGGCGCACCCCTGTGCCCCCGTGTGGGGGTGCGCCTCGGCTCCGCAGGCGTCCCCTGTCGCCGCGTCGAGCCCCACCCTGGTCCGGCTGGTGGCTGGCGAGGTTGCCAGCCGGACCTCAAAATCGTGCGCGCCTCGCGCTGAAGCTGGGGGGTTGCAGCGTGAGGCGCGCACATTCAACCCCCTGCAACCCCCTTGGAGATCCCGTGTCGATCAGAACTGAGACCCGCTTCTTCGTCGCCTGCGACGGAGTGTGCGGGATGGAGTACCACGTCCAGACTGATGACTCCGCCCTCGCTGCCCGCATTTCCGCTGGGATGGCAGGCTGGCGTCACATCTCAGCGAGGCCCGGCGGCAAGAGCGGCAAGGGCAAGCGCCTTGCGTCCGATCTGTGCCCGGACTGCGCCGAAGCCAAGGGGCAGGGCTGATGGTCAGCGACGACGCCTACGAGGCGCTACGCAGGGACGTGCAGGCCATGTACGCCAGGGTCGGGGAGGCGCTCGCCGCGCTACGCCCCACCTCCCCGGACCCGCGAGACGAGCAGATCGACGCCCAACGCTTGGAGATCGCCCGCTTGCGCGCGATCGTCACCCGCATCATCTACATCCCGCGAGAGCCTCACGCCAGCGAGCAGGAAGGCGAGCTAGGGCGGGCGTACCTGCGTGGCTGGCAGTCGGTGAGGGCTCTCATCGACAAGGCGCTGCTGCCGGAAGAGGAGCAGGGCTGATGGGCGGCGAGACGAGACCGAAGTGGGTCACCGTCCTGCACGGCTTCTGGCTGATCTTCGCTCTCCCGGCGCAGAGCTACGCGGCGAAGTTCTGCAAGTTCTGGATCGTGGCCGGGTGCGTGTTCCTTGTCCTGGAGGCTGCGGCTCCCGGAGTTGGCGAATCGTACCTGTCGCGGGCGTATCTGGCGGACGTCGCCGATGCGGTCGTGGACGTCATGGTCTGGTATCTGGCGCTGTGGTTCGTGCGAGAGCGGGACGAGGCTCGCGCTGAGGTGAAGGCGCTAGACGCCGCCCACCGCTGATCAAGACTTCCGCGTAACGCGGATTGCCCTGCTGCCGGGATGGCAGCAACCGAGCCGCTGACCGCCTGGTCGGCGGCTTTCGCATGTCCCCTGATCTCGCGGTCGGCACCCAGACGGCCACCGCGACCCTAGTCCCGGCCTGGCGCGTTTCCGCGTCTGGGGAGATGGGGGGGACGGGTCAGGCCGGGCTGTCCCATCTCCCCAAGAGAAAGGCTGCTTCGGCATGCCCGAAGACAAGCACGTCCAGTCCCTTCCGGTCGGGAAGCTCGTCAACCACCCGGACAACCCGCGCCTGCAACTCCGCGAAGACGTGATCGAACGTCTCGTGGCAGAGATGAAGGCGAGCGGGTTCGGCCCCGAGCACGCGATCCTCGTCCGGCCGCACAGCGGCGAGTACCAGATCATCAGCGGCCACCACCGCGCCGAGGCGGCGAAGCGGGCAGGGCTCGCCGAGGTGCCCGCGTGGGTCAAGGACATGGACGACGACGAAGCGTTCATGCAGCTTGTGCTGTCCAACGCCCAGGGTGAACTGACGCCGCTGGAGATCGGCATGCACGCGCGGATGGCGAAGCGTTGGAGCAGCGCCGAGCATTCGCTGAAGGCATACGCCGAGCGGGTCGGCATGACGGGTGCCTACCTTGGCCAACTCCGCAACGCCGCCGAAGTCCTCTCCAAGATCGATAACACTAAACTCAAGTTTAGTGTTATCGATCTTGGAGACAAGGCGAAGCACCTCTACGAGATCTCCAAGTCCCCCCGCGAGTGCTGGCCGACGCTCGTTAGCGAACTCGTGGCGAACGGCTGGACTGTCGCGGACACCGCCGACTCGGTGAAGCGTCTCGCCGAGTTCGTCATCCCCGACCAGTGGGCCGAATGGCTCCCGCTCGGGAAGGTCATCGAGCGCTACCTCGCCACCCGCGAGTTCTCCCCGAGGACCGTCGCCCGCCTCGTCGCTGCCGCCGACCAGACGGCGGAGTGGATCGACTCCCACGCGGTCGATCCCGAGCTTCAGCACGCCCGCTTCCGCGAGTGGCTCATCGCCGGATCTGCCGGTCCCGAGCACCGCTCGTGGCAGCCCCGCGCGGTTGCCGAGTACCTGCAGAAGCTCATCGCCTCCCAGTTCGTCGTCGAGGGCTGGCATCACGGCAACTGGCGGGAGCACCTGGACACCCTCGACGACGGATCGGTGGGTCTGCTGCTCACGGATCCGCCGTACGGGCAGGGTTTCCAGTCGGACAGGCGCATAGACCGCAGGCAGCCGCGCAAGCACGACACGATCGCGTCGGACGGCTCCGCCGAAGACGCCGAGGCCGAAGTGCTCGCCGCGCTCGAAGCGTTCGCGCCCAAGCTGGCCGACAACGCACACGTCCTGATCTTCTGCTCATGGTCCGGCGAGCCCGGCATGCGCGAGATCGTCGCCAAGGCGGGCTACACGCTGCGCGGGTCGCTGATCTGGGACAAGCAGACCCGAGGCATGGGCGACCCCGAAACCACGTTCGCCCCGTCCCATGAGCGCATCCTCCATGCGGTCAAGGGCTCCCCGCTCCTGTACCGCAGGGCACCGGACCTGCTCAGTCACGCCCGGTGCGACTCGACCCGGCATCCCACCGAAAAGCCCGTGTCGCTGCTACGGGAACTGATCGAAGCCACCACCGCCGAGGGCCAACTCGTAGCCGACCCGTTCGGAGGGGTCGCCTCCGTCCCCGTCGCAGCGAAAGACTCCGGTCGCCGCTGGTGGGGCAGCGAACTCGAAGAGAAGTACTGGCAGGCAGGCGAGGAACGCCTGTCGTGACCGTCTACGACTTCGCCGAGCGCCTCGCCTTCAGCAAGGCGCTCCGCCAGCAGTCCGACGAGGCCACGCTAAAAGTCCTGTTCCCGCAGAGCGTGAGCGTCGCCAAGACGGACACCGACACTGACCGCATGGGCGTCGATTACGTGGTGACCTTGCGGCGAGGGGCTCGCCTCCTGGTCGATGCGAAGGCTCGCGACTCCGGTTGCTGCCGCTACTGGCGGTCAGGGCCAGAAGTCGCACTCGAAACGTGGTCGGTGAGGCCAGGCGGCAAGTACGCGATGCCCCAGCACAAGGCGAAAGTCGGCTGGACACTGGACGAGTCCAAGGACGTGGACCTGATCCTCTTCACCTTCCACCCGGACGACCACAAGTTCGCCTACGTGCGCCCCCTGCCGCTGCTACGTCAGGCGTTCCACCACAACTACCTCCCGTGGCTGGAGCGCTTCAAGGCGGACGTGCAGGACTCCCGTGAATGGGAAAGCGCCTGCGTGTTCGTCCCGCTCCGCGTTGTCGATCAGGCGATAGCTGACGTGTCGAAGACACAACTCGTCATCCCAGCCTGACCCCCTAGACCTCCGGGCGGCCGGTTTCGTCTGCACGTCGGCCGACCGCCCGGACACCCAACCCCCTCGCCCTAAGGTGCCCTCATGGAGTTCTGCAACCACGACGGCGTGACGATCGAGTCTGACGAGTACGGCCCGCCCCGCGTCGTCGACGCCGCGCCCCTTGCGGCGTTCCCCCGTGACTGGCTGGACTCGCCGGATCCCGAAGTGCTGGTGGTGGACGGCGACAGGATCACCGTGTGCGGCACCACCGTCTACGAGGTCATGGACTGGCACCACCGGTGCTCCACCTATGGCAGCGACGCCGTGTACGCCTACGCGAGGCTCGTGTCCCGCCCGCCACAGGCAGGCGACGCCGAGAAGCTGCTGAATCAAGCGCTGACGCGAGACGAGGAACTGGAACGCCTTCGGGCTCTCGTCGCCCACTACGAGAACACGCGAGGCGAATAGCCGTAGCCTCGCCCACCTCAAGGCCCGCTCTCGCGCGGGCCTTTCGTCATGTCCGGGGGTGAGCGTGAGCGAGCCTTACGACCCGGACAAGCACGGCACCTACGGCGAGTGGCTGCGCTCGAAGAACATCCACACCCGCACCCAGGGCTGGACCCACGCCACCCGAGACCAGGTCCGCGAGTACGTCGGACGCGATGGCCGGCGCGTGAAGGACACCACCGACCAGCTCGGCAACCGGGTGGTGCAGCACGGCATGGACAGCCAGTCCGTCATAGCGAGCCCCCAGACCGTCGCAGCAAAGATCCCGATAAAGGAGGGCTCCCGTGAGCCTCGAACTGGCTGAGGAGCTTGAGGCTCGCGCCGCAGCGCTGCGCGACGAAGAGCGCCTCAAGGACGACCTCAAGGCGGCCAAGCAGGCGTACGCCGACAACCCCACGGACGAGACCAAAACCGCCAAGCAGGCCGCCATGGAGGCGCTCAGGGATTGCCGTTCCCGCGCCCGCACCGAAGGCGTGACGGTCGGCGGCGACGCCTACGTGGACAAGGAGGTCTGACCGTGGCTCTCGCCGGTAGCGGCCTTTTCGTCGCCACGTTCGTCGACATGCTCGACGACACCGCCCTGGACATCGACTGGACCAGCGACACCGACCTGAAGGCGGCGCTGTACACGGACTCGATCACGACCCCGAACCTGACCACGAACGTCGGCTATGGAGCCGCGCCGTTCAACGCCAACGAGGTCAGCGGCACGGGCTACACCGCTGGCGGCGTGGTGCTGACCGGCACAACCCTGACGGGCTCGTCGGGCAACATGGTGTTCGACGCGAGCGACGCCCAGTGGACGTCCTCTACCATCACGGGCGCTGAGGGCGTGCTCATCTACGACGACAGTCAGACGAACAACAACGGCCTGGTCCTGATCGACCTAGGCAGCCCCTACTCCACGTCGAACGGAACCCTGCTAATTTCCTGGTCGGCATCCGGAATAGCCGTGATCGATTTGGTTGCATAGCCGCCTTTGAGGCAATTCGCTTGATAGAATTTCCCCATGAAACTCGTCGATCTCACAGGTCAGCGCTTCGGCCGTCTCACGGTCACCGGCCCGTATGCCAATAGGAGATGGACGTGTCGTTGCGATTGCGGCAACGTCAAAGCGATGCTTCAGTATTCGCTTCGGAATGGACGTGCGAAAAGCTGCGGCTGCCTCAGGAGCGAGAAGACGGCCGAACGTAATCGCATCCACGGCATGACCAGGCGCAATGAGAAGCCCTCCGAGTTCACCATCTGGGTCAGCATGCGCGCCCGCTGCGAGGACCCCAACAGCCAGGGCTATCCCAGGTATGGCGGGCGCGGCATCGCGGTCTGCGAGCGGTGGTCTTCCTCGTTTGCGGCGTTCTATGAGGACATGGGGCCCCGCCCGTCGTCGGACCATCAGTTAGACCGCATCGACAACGACGGGCCGTACAGCCCCGAGAACTGTCGCTGGCTTGACCGGGTGGGGCAGGCGAACAACCGCCGCGACAACGAAGTCCTGACCATCAACGGCGAGACGAAGACGATCGCCGAGTGGGCGCGTGAGACCGGGCTCAAGTACCACACGCTCTTTCAGCGGATCTTCAAGCTGGGGTGGAGTGTGGAGCGCGCGTTGACGCAGCCCACGCGCCCATTGCGTCGCCGCGTGAAGGCGTAGCCCTCAAGCCCTCCGGTTTCTGATCGGAGGGCTTTCGTTTGCCCCCCTGACGTCGCCGCCCTTGTGGCGGCTTTCGCATGTCCGGGGGGCTGGTCGTGGTCGCCGCTTACCGCTCCCACACCACCGCCCAGGTCGGCACCGGCTCGTACACGATCGCCCGCCCCGCCGGGGTGGTGGCGGGCGACGTGCTCGTCTTGTGCGCGGTCACCGACACCGGTAACGCCACCGACGTCACGGTGACAACCGGCGGCTGGACGACGGTCCTCACGCAGAACTCGGCGCAGACGTACACGCGCGGCAGGACGTTCGTCAAGGTCGCCACCGGCAGCGAGCCGTCCACGTACCAGATCGACGACGAGGGCTCGTCGTCGGTGGCGATCCTCATCTGCGTGCAGGGCGGCTCCCTGCCTGGCGTGTACGCGGCGGCGAGCGCCGGAACCGGTAACAACGTCTCCAGCCCGACTCTCACCCCGTCGTCGGCGTCCGGCATCGAGATCCGGTTCGCGGCGGCTGACGGCGACGGCCAGAACCGGACGTTCACCCCGCCGTCCACCTACACCGAGCCTTCGGGCGCGGACCTGCGCAACCAGACGTACACGCACTTGAGCGCCGCCTACAAGGTGCTGTCCTCCAGCGCGGCGACGGGCGCCCAGAACCACCTCGCCAGCGGCGCGATCGTCTCCCGGCTCGGCTTCACGGTGTTCGTGCCGTCCGCTGGCGGCACGGACGCGACCGCCACGCCCAGCGTGGTCTCCGCTACCGCCTCCATCCCCAGCCCCACGGTGCAGGCGGACACCTCGGCCACCGCCACCCCCGCTGTAGTCGCCGCCACTGCCGCGATCCCCGCCCCGGACGTGGACGACGGCACCACCCCGGCAGGTCCGGCCACGATCCGAGACACCACCGCGACAAGCGCGGCAGGGGCCACCGTCGACGCCACCCGACCGGACGGCGTCGAATCGGGCGACGTCCTGATCGCCTTGCACGCCGCCGACGTCGGCACCCTCGAAACGATGACTGGCCCGGACGGCTGGTCTCTGCTGCACGCCGAGACGCAGGGCGACCACGTCCTGCAAGCCACCCTCTGGCAGAAGGTCGCAGGCTCGTCCGAGCCGTCCACGTACCTGTTCGGGCAGTCGTCGTCCGCTGACGGCGTCGTCCTCATCGCCGCCCTCGCCGACGCGGACCCCGACATCGTCTCCGCCGTCTACCGCGAGACCTTGTCCGAGGCCACCACCCCCGGCATCACCCCGGCCACCGGCCAGGACGTCGAACTCCGCTTCCTCGCCGCCATGCCCTCGCTCGGCTCCGGCGTCATGGCGTTCACCCCGCCTTCCGGATACGACGAGAACGAGGACCTCCAGTCCAACGTCTACACCGCCGCCACCCTGGCGTCCAAGACGCTCGACTCCGACGACCCGACCGGCCCGCTGGACTTCGGCGTCTCGACCAGCAACTTGGGCTTCAGCATCGGCTTCACGGTCGCCGTGGCAGGAGCGGGCGGCGGCGGGCCGGTCGACGACACCGCCACCCCGGCTGTGGTCGAGGCGGTCGCGTCGGTCCCTGCGCCCACGGCGAGCGCTGGCGCTACCGCTTCACCCGCCGCGGTATCGGCTACGGCCTCGGTTCCGGCTCCTGCCGTGTCCGCCGGCGCGCGGCCCGCTCCGGCTGCGGTCCAGGCATCCGCGTCTGTCCCGGCCCCCGCACTCTCGGCGGGTTCGGCTGCCTCTCCTGCCGTCGTGCAGGCGTCGGCGTCCATCCCCGCCCCAACACCTCGTACGGGCTCCACTGCGAGCCCTGCGGCGGTGCAGGCGAGCGCCAGCATCCCCGCACCGTCAGCCTCGGCCGGCGCGTCCGCTTCGCCTTCCACGGTGCAGGCGTCCGCGACGGTCCCGAGCGCGTCGGTGTCCGCGTCCTCGACCGCTTCCCTGGGCGTCGTCTCCGCTACGTCGTCGATCCCCGGCCCGGTGGTCACGGCGGTCACGGCCGCGTCCCCGGCGACCGTCCAAGCCGCGGCGTCGACCCCCGGCCCGAGCCCCACCGCGGGCGCTACGCCTACCCCTGACGTCGTTGAGGCTGCTGCCGAGATCCCTGAGCCCACCGCCGCCGCCGGGGCTACAGCGGCTCCTGGCGTGGTCTCGGCGACCACCACCATCCCGGCCCCGGACGTGGCGGCGGGCGCGACGGCGAGCCCTGTTGTGGTCGCCGCGACCGCGGACGTGCCCGCCCCGGACGTCACCACAGGAGCCACAGCCCAGCCATCAACGGTCCAAGCCGCGGCGTCCATCCCTGAGCCCACCGTGGCCACGGGGCAGGTCGCCCAGCCCACCACCGTCACCGCGGCAGCTGAGATCCCGGCGCCCAGCGTCGAGTACGGCCAGACCGCCACACCCGCGGCGGTACAGGCCGCAGCGTCGATCCCGGCCCCCGCGGTCCAGTCGGGCTCGTCCACGACCGCGGCGCCGTCCACCGTCGCAGCGTCCGCCTCCATCCCGGAGCCAGACGTCTCGGCGGGAGCCGCCGCGCAGGCGGCTGTGATCGCCGCAGAAGCGTCCATACCGACTCCTGGCACCTCGGGTGGCTCTACGGCCTCTCCGGGCGTTGTGGAAGCGCTGGCGTCCATCCCCGGCCCGTCTACGGCTACGGGAGCGACCGCCACACCGGCCACCGTGACGGCCACGGCGGACATCCCGGCACCGAGCGTGGAAGCCGGCGGCAACGCCACCGCACAGCCAGCCTCGGTGAGCGCCGCGGCGAACATCCCGGCACCCAGCACGGGAACGGGCTCCACCGCCGCGCCGACCGTCGTCCTGGCCACGGCTGCCATACC
Source organism: Nonomuraea sp. CA-218870 (assembly GCF_050936535.1). Taxonomy (NCBI): domain Bacteria; kingdom Bacillati; phylum Actinomycetota; class Actinomycetes; order Streptosporangiales; family Streptosporangiaceae; genus Nonomuraea; species Nonomuraea sp. CA-218870. The sequence goes on from NZ_JBNJMN010000004.1 coordinate 43,403, forward strand.
GACCCCGACGACGACCGTCCTCGTCGCTGCTACTCCTGCTGCGGTGGAGGCGTACGCGTCCATCCCGGCGGCTCTGGTGTCGACCAGCGCCCGCCCGCCCACCGTCCAGGCGGTCGCGTCCATCCCGACGCCGGCCGTGTCGACGGGAGACCTGCCGCAGGAGATCGACATCACCATCGGCCCGCCGTCGCGGCACTGGACCGCGGCCACGCCCGACAGGGCATGGCAGGCAGCCGAGCCGGCATCCCGAAGATGGTCGGCCACCACGCCGATACGACGCTGAGCGGGGGGTGGTCGTGAGCATCCCCTGCTACCCGTCCGGCACGAAGGAATGGATGTACTCGGGCGTGGTGACCGGCACCTACACGACGTCCACGCCGGTGTACATGGCGGTCATGCCGTACGACATCGAGCCCGAGCGGGACAGCGACGTATGGCACGAGGCCGAGTGGCACACCGCCACCGGCACAGTCCGCGCCATGTACGGCGGCGACACCGGGATCGGCACCCTCGACGAAGGCAAGTACGTCATCTGGGTCAAGCCGGTCACCGCTCAGGAGGAGCCGCTGATCCGTAGCGGCCCCATCAAGATCACGTGAGGGGGTTTGGTTGAGCGACCTGCTCGTGATCGTCCCCTCGCGTGGACGCCCACACAACATCGCCGACTTGTACAACGCATGGCAGGCCACGACCACCGGAGGCACGGCACTGCTCGTGGCCGCCGACGAAGACGACCCGACACTCGGCGACTACCGCCAGGTGTGCGCGTCGCGCGGGATCGAACTCGTAGTGGGGCCGCGGCTGCGCATGTGCCCGACCCTGAACAAGGTGGCCGTCGAGCGCGCCCCGCACCACTTCGCGATCGGGTTTCTCGGCGACGACCACCGGCCCCGCACCCGCGGCTGGGACGTGCGATACGTCGAGGCCTTGCGCGAGCTCGGAACGGGATTCGTCTACGGCAATGACCTGCTGGCCGGCGAGCGCCTGCCCACCCAGGTGGCTGTCACGTCCGACATCGTGATGGCGCTCGGCTGGATGGTGCCGGACGGCATCCTGCACCTGTGGGCCGACAACGTATGGCTGGACCTCGGGCGGGCGATCGGCCGGATCCGCTACCTGCCGCGGGTGGTGGTGGAGCACCAGCACTACCTGAACGGCAAAGCTGTCGAGGACGACCGCTACCGCGAGGTCAACGACGCGGCCGCTGCGGAGGCTGACCGGCTGGCCTACGCCGCCTGGCTGGAACACCGCATGGCGGGCGATGTTGACAAGCTGAAGGCGCTCCTCGGGTGAACGTCATCGCGTTCAGCCTGTTCGGCCCTGACGAGCTGTACCTGGTGGGCGCGGCGGAGAACGTCCGCTTGTGCGCCGGTCTGTATCCGGGATTCGTGTGCCGGTTCTATGTCGGCGACTCCATCCCGTCCCTTGTTGTCGGCGAGCTCTCGCGTATGGGCGCAGAGGTCGTCCCGATGGCGGGGGTGCCGGAGAATTGGTGGTCGACGTTCTGGCGGTTCCACGCTCTACGTGACGGCAACGAGGTGACCCTGTTCCGGGACGCAGACTCCCGCCCGTGTGAGCGTGAGCGCGCCGCCGTCGAGGAGTGGCTGGCCTCCGGCAAGCAGTTCCACGTCATGCGGGACCATCCGGAGCACGGCATGCCGATCCTTGCAGGCATGTGGGGCGCGAAACGGGACGGCGCCGCCGCCGCGGCCCGGCTCCTGCCGGACAGGCACGCCGGCTCGGAGCGGTGGCAGGCCGACCAGCTTTGGCTAGCCCACCAGGTGTATCCGCTGGCGAGAAAGTCGCTGATGGTCCACACCAGCACACAGAGTCCCCAGTTCGAGCCTGACGGGTTCGACGACAAACGCGACTTCCCGACACCGCGCACGCCAGGCCGCTTCGTCGGCCAGGGCTTCAACGGCGATGGCACGCTCCGTATCCCCGCAGACGCTTCAAGGGTGTGATCCGTGAAGGCGCTCGTCACTGGCTCGGCAGGGTTCATCGGCCGCCACCTCACCGCCGCCCTGTCCGACCTCGGCCACGACGTGACCGGCGTCGACATCGTGGACGGGCGGGACGCTCTCAACGTGTTCCGGCACGGTGGCGCCCGATTCGACCTGGTGGCGCACTGCGCCGCGGTCGAGCCTCATCGTTCCGCGATCGACGCCTCACCGCTGACCGTGGGCGCCGGCTGTCTTGAGCTGGACGCCGCCATGTTCCAGTGGGCGCTGCGCACCCGGCCGGGCCGGGTCGTCTACTTCTCGTCGTCAGCCGCCTACCCTGTCGCGCTGCAGCAGCCAGGGCTGGCGGTGAAGCTCGAAGAAGGCCACATCGACCTGGACCGTCCCGAGCAGCCGGACGCCATCTACGGGTGGCTGAAGCTGACCGGCGAGCATCTCGCCAGCAGCTACCGGCGGCAGGGCGGCGTTGTGACGGTGCTGCGCCCGTTCTCCGGCTACGGCGAGGACCAGGGCGAGCGGTTCCCGTTCGGAGCCTTCCAGGCTCGCGCGAAGCGACAGGAGGATCCGTTCACGATCTGGGGCGACGGCACCCAGACGCGCGACTGGATCCACGTGTCCGACATCGTGGGCGCCGTCTTGGCCGCCTGGGAGCACGGCGTAGATGGGCCGGTCAACCTCGGCACTGGCCGGGCAATGTCGATGACCGACCTGGCGAAGCTGTTCACCGCCGAGGCCGGCTACAGCCCGTCCTTCGACTACCAGCCGGACGCCCCCTCGGGTGTCGCCTACCGGGTGTGTGACCCGTCCCGACTGCTCGGCTTCTACGAGCCGCGGGTGAGCGTTGAGGAGGGTGTGAGGCGCGCGTGCCGGTCCCGCTGATCCTGCTCGGCAACGGGCGCAAGGACTGCATCACGCAGGCTGTCGCCTCGATCGGCACAAACCTGCTCGGTGTCGGGCCGGTGCTGATCGTGGACGACTCCGGCGATCCCGCCTACCGGGCGTGGCTGCAAGCTGAGTTCCGGGTCGAGGTCGTCCCAGTCGCCGAAGAACGGGCCGGGTACTGGCGGGCGATGCGCGCCGTGTGGCAGGCCGCCGCAGACTGCCACCAGCTGGTGTTCTGGGAAGAAGACTTCATCCTCAACCAGCGCCTGGACGTGGCCGACCTCGCCGAGGCGCTGGACGGGCATCCGTACCTGACGCAGATCGCCCTGGTGCGGCAGCCATGGTTCGGCAACGAGCACCACCACGGCGGCGTGATCGAGGCACTCGAAGCGCAGCGCAACCACTTCCAGCAGCGCACTGACGGCACCCACTCGTGGATCGAGCACCGGGCCTGCTTCACTGGCAACCCGTCTCTCCTCCCCGCTTCGACGCTGCGCCGGCCGTGGCCTGAGGGCGACTGGTCGGAGTCAAGGTTCGGCCGCGAGATGTTCCGGGACCCGAAGGCGCGCGGTGCGTACTGGGGCCGTCGCGGTGACTCGCCCCTGGTGACGCACATCGGGCACGAGAGGGCGGGCCATGACTACTGACGTGCGGGCGCTGGTGGCGATCCCGTGGAGGCATCAGCCGTCCCGGATGGTCGCGCACGAGGCGACGGTGGCCCGCTACCGGGAGCTGCTGCCGGGCGTCGAGATCGTGGAGGTTGACACCGGGCACGAGCCGTTCTGCCTGGCGGGCTGCCGCAACCGTGGCGTCCGGCTGGCGGAGGAACGCGGCGCGGACGTGGTGGTGCTGGGGGACGCGGACACGCTGCCTGAGCGGGAGCCGCTGCTGGCGGCGATCGAAGGCGCGGCGACGAGCGGCCTGGTGCATCTGCCGTACACCGCCTACCACTCGCTACGCGCGGACGGCACCGCCCAGTACCGGCGCGGGGTGCCACTTGACCGTTGCAACCACCTGGTGGTGCCCGCAGCCACCTCGGGCGTGTACGTGACCTCGCCGGAGACATGGTGGGCGTGCGGCGGGCAAGACGAACGTTTCCTCGGCTGGGCTCCGGAGGACGTGGCGTGGCTGATCTGCCACCGCACACTCCTCGGCTCCGAGCCGGTACGGCATGAGGGGCGCGTGTACGCCCTTCACCACCAGTCAGCAACGAAGACAGGGCCGGCGTACGAGCAGGCCGTCGCTCTCTATCAGCGGTATATGGACGCCGCAGGGGACGAGACGGCCATGAGAGCGCTCATCTCGGAGCGCGCTGCGACGCTGGGCGTCGACTGATGGCGTACTCGCAATGGAGAGGCCACGACCGAGGTTCGCGCCTTCCCTCGGACTGGCAGGAGCGGCGCATTGCGGTGTTCGCCCGCGACGGCCGCATCTGCCACGTGTGCAAGAGGGACGGCGCTGACGCCGTGGATCACCTGACAGCAGGCGACGATCATGAGCTGGCGAACCTGGCACCCATTCATCAGGACGTGCCGCCGTACTGCCACCGGTTCAAGTCGTCGTCCGAGGGCGGCAGAGCGAAGGCGGACAAGCAAGGACGGATGCGGCGCCCGCCTGAGAAGCATCCAGGGTTGCGCTAGCTCTCGCGCTTGGACGTCGCCTCCTGGCGGATGGACAGGCCGAGGAAGGTGAGGGCGGTGAGGGTCAGGACGCTCCCGGTGACTGCCCGGTTCCAGGTGACCACCGCGACGACGTTCTGCCACATCGCCTCAACGCGCTCCTGAGTTGCGAGGATGTCCAGCTCGCCGAGCCATGCCGCCGCGATGAGGTTGAGGACGATGCCGATGAGCAGGCCGATGGCGATGTTCTTCATGACTTCTCCTGGCTGTTGTGGTTGAGGGCTTGTTCGGCTATGTGGCGGGGCACGATGGCGGCGATTCGTCGGCCGTTGTAGGTGAGGAACGTGATCTGGCCTGTGTCGCGTGCGTCGTTGGCGAGGTGGCCCAGGATTTTGCGGGCCTGTTCGACGCCGATCTCTTCGCCGTTCATGATGCAAGCTTAAGGCACCTTAAGGAATCTGTCTATAGGATCCTCCGGCTGATCCCCGGAGGTAGAGAGCCCGGCGTCCTCGTGCGCCGGGCTCTCGCCATACACGAGGAGAAAACATGCGAGTCCCTGGACGCTTGTGGATCTGGTGGCATCGAGCCCAGAACCGCTACGCTGACGCCCGCGCCGCCCTGTCCGGCTACTGCAACCATCGCCCGTGGTCGCCCCGCCCTGGCGCGGGTGGAGGTTACGCTCACTGGCGGTGCGCGCTGGACCGTGGTCACGAGGGCATGCATCGTGCCCGCAACTACGTCTGGTCCGACGATGGTCGTACGAGCTACATGCCGATCCCTGTCGGCCGCCCCATGCCCAGCCAGCCGTGGGAGCGCAACATGACGCCGACCCGCAGGCAAGAGCGCGAGCGGGCCGCGTGCGTGGAGGAGCAACTCGCGAAGCGACGGGCGGCGCGTCCGGCGGCAGGTGAGCGCTGATGCGGATCTTCTACGACACCGAGTTCATCGAGGACGGTCGCACGATCGACCTCATCTCGATCGGCATGGTCGCCGAGGACGGACGCGAACTGTACGCGGTCAACCGCGACATGCCGCACAAGCGGATTGCCAAGCATGAGTGGCTCAGGGCCAACGTCGTTCCGTCGCTGCCACGGATTCATGGCGACCGCCGCCACTACGTCAGTACTCGGCGCAACCCGCTCGCCCTGGACTTCGAACATCCCGACATGCTGAGCCGCGAGCGCATCGCCGCCAAGGTAGAGCGGTTCATCCTCGCCACACCCGATGTCGAACTGTGGGCCTGGTACGGCGCGTACGACCACGTCTGCTTGGCGCAACTCTGGGGCTGCATGATCGACCTGCCTGACGGGGTGCCGATGTGGACGAACGACCTCAAGCAGGAGTGCATGAGGCTCGGCAACCCGCAGATGCCCGAGCAGGCGAGCGGCGTCCACAATGCCCTCGCTGACGCCCGGCACAACAAAACGATGGGAGAGTTCCTCTCCAGCCTGGCGAGGCAGCAGTGAAAGTCTCCACCGACGCCCTCATCTCCGCCCTGCTGCATCCCCGCCTCTATCTGTGCGGCGACGAAGACGGCGGCGTGGCGCTCCAGTGCCGCGACCACTTCGACGGCGGCAGGCACCTCGCCTACATGCCCGGCCTCGGCGCGTACGAGGACCTGAAGGTCCCGACCGTGCCCACCATCGCCGCGCTTATCGCGGAAGCGGCCAAACACCTGTCCGCCCACCACCGCGACACCAGCGAAGGCGGCTCCGATGCCCGAGCCTGAAGACCCGATCACGCAGCTCGCCGCTGGAGCCGCCCAGCTCCACGAGCTGTACGCCAGCTTCGTCGCCGCGGGCTTCACCGAGAGCCAAGCCCTCTACCTTGTCGGCCAGGCGCTCGCAGCCTCCATCGGCGGCTCTGCGTCGTGACTCAGCCCGCCATGATCGTGCTCCGCCCCGGAGACAAGGTCCTCGTCGCCCTCACGGAGGACCCTGACGCGGACGCCTGCAAGGCCATGCTCACCGAACTCCGCAGGGCGTTCCGCGGCTGCGACTTCACGATCCTCACCGGCGTGTCCGCGGTTGCCGTTCAGCCCGGAGAACGCCCCGCATAGCCTCTCGCGCCGGGAATCGGTAACGCACAGTCAACCCCCATTCGGCTGCGGAAAGTCTCACTCTCCCGTAGGGCGGACACCGCAGAAACGCCCCATCGGACGCCCTGGCCATCACTCACCGTCACACCCACTAGGCCCACCCTCGGGCCGCGCAACCCCGAGGAGGAAGCCTTCGTGCGAACCCGCATCTTCCGCGAATCCGACGTCAACCGTGACCCCGAAGGCAAATTCGCCCGCAAAGGCTTCGCGGGCGCGAACAGCCCTACCGCAGACGTCCCTGACTCGCCCAGCCGGCACGGCACCGGCCGCGGCATGCCCAGCATCGTCGCCGGCGCCGACATCCGCACCCGCAAGGGCGACGAGATCGCGCTCGACATGCATCACGATGGCACCGTCACATTCGCGGTGAACGGCACGTCCGTCACCCATGACAAGGCGACTGCGTCCACCCTCATGGAGCGGATCGGGGAAGCGTCCGCCTACGAGGAAGACTTCGAAGCCTGGGTGAAGAGCACCCCCACCGGCCCGGACGGACGGCCCGGCACGCCGCAACTGGCAGCGCTCGTCCGAGCCGAAGGCGACGGCGCCGTCTCCGTACGTCTCGCCCCGACTCCCGGAATGTCCGCAGAAGCGCTCCGCAACACCCCGCCGATCAACCTGTCAGGGGACGACCAGAGGAAGCTCGGAGAGGGGTACGACCGCGCCCGAGCCGCGACCCGCCTCGACACCGGCCCCGGGGAACTGGACGTCTTCCTGGGCGACGGGAAGACGTTCGGGTTCCGGCACGTCGGCAACGACGGCGAACCGGTCGAGGTCGAGTTCAACGCCCGCTCCATGGCCCGCCTCCAGCGCGCCATCAACGTCGTCTATGAAGGGTTCGACGAGGACGACCCGGACGGCCCCGACGACGGCGTCACCGAAGTCGACATCAACACCAACGCGGGCAAGGTCCGCGTCCAGCTCGACGGCGAATGGCGGGGCGACGGGCCGGGAGACAGGCTGTGGATCCTCCCAGCCGATCACGACAACTGGGGGATCGTGGTCAGCGGAAACCGGCAGGAGGCGTTCGGCGAAGCGCTGGAAGACCTCGAACTGCTGGCCGAAGGTGAAGGCTGGTACGACCCGAGCAACAGGTAGGCCCAGCCTTGCGGTGACTATCGCACACGCGTTCGGGCATAGGCCTATGCGAGGTGATCACACATGGCACGCAAGAGAGGAAACGCCGCACCGCTCAAGCAGTACTGGCTCACCGGAGCCGGGGCTCGCCGCGTGCGCTGGAACACTCCAGGCGACCACCGCCGCTGCACAAAGGCCGTCAAGAAGTACCTCGGCCCGAGGGCTGCCGCCTACTGCGCCACCCTGCACAAGCAGGCTACGGGGGTGTGGCCTGGCGACAGACGGAACCGCTGATCGCCCGAAATTTGTCGGTGTGACCTGAGATGATGACGTGACACCCGAATAGAGGAACCCCGGCCGGCGTATGTGAGAGTCCGCCAACCGGGGTTCGTGCCAACCTGATGGAGCAGGCTGACATGACCGAGGCTACAGGGCTGTGCCCTGAGTGCAGCACACCTCTCGTACGTAAGGGCTATGGCCCGCCACCCAAGTACTGCTCGACCTCCTGCCGTGTGCGCGCATCCAACAAGAGGCGCGAAGTCGATGGACGTGCCGCCGCATACGCAGAGAAGGCTCGCCTCCGACGAGAGGCCGAGCGTCAGGCCGACGCGCGCCCCTGCCCCTACTGCGGCTCCCTGATGACCCACAAGCGCCGCGTCCAATGCGGGGCTCCCGAGTGCGCCAAGAAGCACAACACCGCCAACCAGAGACGCCAGCAGTTGAAGCACAAGGCCGAGAAAGGCCAGTGGCTCACAGACAAATACCAGGTCACCCGGACCTGCATACAGTGCGGCATCACATGGAAGACGCGCCCAGCCCGAAACGCCAAGTACTGCTCGAACACCTGCCAAGCAGCCTACGAGCACGGCCCTGAGCGCCTGGTTGACCCTCCACCGGCTTGGTTCCGAAAGAAGCTGCGCAAGGCCGCCAAAGCCGCGCGAGGGACACGCAACACCCGTCCGTGGGTGGTAGGCAACTGCGCACGATGCGGCGACCCCTTCACGACCGCGCTCACCAGCGACCTGCCCAAGTACTGCTCCGTCCAATGCAAGGCGCGAGACTCAGCCTCACGCCGCAGAGCGCTCACAGCAGGCGCGAAGATAACCTTCGTCCGCCGCTGGTACATCTACGAACGCGACCGATGGACGTGCCACATCTGCGGCGACCCAGTCAACAGGGGAGCGACAGCGCCCGACCTCGACGCCCCTGTACTTGACCACGTGATCGCCTTAACAAGGGGCGGAACGCACACCGAAGACAACCTCCGAACCGCGCACTTCTACTGCAACAGCGTCAAGCGCGAACTTGACCTCGCCGAACTGACCTGAAGACCCTGGGGAGGGACCCGGATGCCCGGGTCAAATTCCGCACCGGCATGTATACCGCTGGAGATCGCTCCCAAGTTTTGATGCCCGCGAGGGGTGGCTGAGAGCCGCCGAGAGCGCCTGTAGCGCCTGACCGTCTCGGGGGGTTGTCATGGGTGCTCGCGGGCCGGTAGGGAAGCGCTCGAACCAGCGGCACGGCCATCGGACGAAGGCTGAGCAGGAAGCAGTCACGAAGGTGCCGGTTGCGGGTGCTCCGCTAGACGCGGAGGAACCGGACGAGTCCTGGCACCCAATCGCGCAGCGCTGGTTCCGCTCGCTGGGGGCGTCGGGGCAGCGGGTCTTCTATGAGGCGAGCGACTGGGCGACTGCGCGCTACATCGCGGAGGCGATGTCCCGCAACCTGGAGGCCGGCCGGTTCTCGGCGCAACTGTTCGCCGCGGTGATGTCCGGGATGTCGAGTCTGCTGACGACGGAGGGGGACCGTCGCCGTATGCGGATCGAACTGGAACGTTCGGTGCAAGCCGATGCCGACGAGGAGGCGGCTGTGGTTGCTCTCGATGAGTATCAGCGTCGTCTCTCCGGCTGACCGGCTCGTCACGCTCCCCGAGGGTCTCCCCGATCTGACGCTCGGCTGGGAGGTCGTCCGGTGGGCGACGAAGTATCTGAAGCAGCCGAACGGGCCCCGCGCGGGCCAGCGGTTCGAGTTCACCGATTCGCAGATCCGGTTCCTGTTGTGGTTTTACGCCGTCAATGAGTCTGGCGAATGGCTGTTCCACCACGCAGTGCGGAGGCTCGCCAAGGGCAGCGGCAAGAGCCCGTTCGCCGCGTTGTGGGCTCTCGCCGAACTCACGGCACCGGTACGACTGAAGGACTTTGACCCGAAGGTGCCGGGCGGATGCGTCGGCCGGCCGGTGGAGATGCCGTGGGTGCAGATCGTGGCGACGGCGGAGAGCCAGACGAAGAACACGATGCGGATGGTGCGGGCGTTTGCACCGAAGGGCTCCCGGTTGGTCCAGGAGTTCGCGCTCGACCCAGGGAAGACGCAGTACTTCAAGGCGCCCGAGGGAACGCTGGAGCAGATCACGTCGTCGTTCACTGCGGCTGAAGGTGCGGAGGCAACGGCGATCGTTGGCGACGAGACGGAGCACTGGAAGCCCAGCAATGGCGGCACCGAGTTGTCCTCGACGCTCGCCGACAACCTGGCCAAGTCGGGTTCGCGCATGATGACCACCTGTAACTCGTGGATACCCGGCATCGGCTCGATCGCTGAAGCCGATTGGGATGCATGGGTGGCACAGGAAGAGGGTCGAACGCGCAACGAATCGCGCATTCTGTACGACGCGCGAGTGGCCCCGCCGGACACGGACATGGCCGATGAGGTGTCCCTGCTGCGTGGGCTGCAGTTCGTGTATGACGACTGCTGGTGGGTCAATCATCGGGCGATCGTCACCCGTATCTGGGATCCGCGGGCCAAGCCGGACGACTCCAAGCGGAAGTATTTCAACTGGCCGACTGCGGTTGAGGACGCGTGGCTGGAGCCGCAGGCGTGGAGCGCCATCGCAGACCCGACCCAGGTGGTGGCGGACGGTGAGGAGATCGTCGCGTTCTTCGACGGCTCCAAGAGCCGTGACGCCACCGCCCTGATCGGGTGCCGGGTGTCGGACGGCCACGTCTTCACGATCGGCGTGTGGGAGCCGGACGCCGCTCACGACACCGAGTCGGTCGTGCCTGTCGCTGCGGTGGACGCAGCGGTGGAGCAGATGTTCGACCGATGGAAGGTGCTCGGTTTCTTCTCGGACGTGAAGGAATGGGAGGGGTTCGCGAAGGTCACGTGGCCGAAGCGCTATGCCGACCAGTTGCTCGTTAAGGCCGTCCCCGCCGGGAAAGATCCGCAACTGATCGCCTGGGATATGCGCGGCCACCTGTACGACTTCACGCAAGCGTGCGAACTCACCGAGACAGAGATTCTCGACCAGCACTTCACTCACGATGGCGACGCGAGAGTGGCGCGCCATGTCGGCAACGCCCGCCGCCGGCCGAACCGGTACGGAGTGTCCATTGGCAAGGAGTCCCCGGACTCGCCGAAGAAGATCGACGCAGCGGTGTGTGTGATCGGCGCACGCATGGTCCGCCGCCTGCTGCTCGGATCGAAGGAATGGCAGAAGCGCCGCAAGCCAGGCAAAGGCCGTGTCGTCATCATGCGCTAGGAGGGGGTTCTGTTGGTTGCCGTCATCCCCGAACTTCCGCTGCTGACGCTCACGGACGATGAGACGGCACTCCTCGGCGCGCTCCGCGGCGAGCTGCTGTCGCACCGGTTCGGCCTGGAGTTGCGGGACTGCTACTACAACGGTGAGCAGCTGATCCGCGACCTCGGCATCTCGATCCCGCCACAGCTCAAGGGCTTGCACACGGTCATCGGGTGGCCGCAGATCGGCGTGGACGCGCTGGAGAACCGCCTGGACATCGAGACGTGGCGGTACAAGGACTCGCCGGACGACTCGGGCGAGCTTGAGGAGATCGCCGAGGCGAACGATCTGATCGCCGAGTCTGAGCTGGCGCACCTGGATTCGCTGATCTACGGCCGATCGTATGTGGCGGTCGGGTCGGCGGATGACGATGACATGCCTCCGCTGATCTCGGTCGAGTCGCCGCTCGACATGACCGTCTTCTACGACGCGCGCGCTCGGGCGGTGACGTCGGGGCTACGCCTGTACAAGATCGAGGACCAGGACGCGGCGGTGCTGTACCTGCCGGACTCATCGATCCACGTGGTGGCGACGAACTCCGGATGGGAGGTCATCGACCGCGACGACCACGGGCTCGGCCTGCCGCCGGTGGTGCGGATCTCGAACCGGCAGCGGACCGCGGACCGGATCGGACGGTCCGAGATCACGAACGCGGTCATGAGCGTCACGGACGCGGCCTGCCGGACTCTGATGGGGATGGAGGTGGCGCGCGAGTTCTATGGCGCTCCTCAGAGGTACATCCTCGGCGCGTCCGAGAGCGCGTTCCAGGACGCCGAAGGCAACACCAAGTCCGCCTGGGAGGCCTACCTGGGCCGTGTGCTGGCGCTGGAGCGGGACGAGGACGGCGAAGTCCCCACGGTGGGCCAGTTCGCCGCCTACGACCCGTCCGTGTACACCCGCATGGTCGACCTGTACGCGCGGATCATGGCCACCCAGCTTGGCCTGCCGCCGCACTACCTCGGCTACACCACCGACAACCCGGCGTCGGCGGACGCGATCCGCTCGACGGAGGCGCAGCTGGTGAAGCGCGCCGAGCGCAAGCAGGCATTGTTCAACACTCCGTGGGCGCAGGTTTTCCGTCTCGCCTTGCTGGTCAAGACGGGCGACCTGCCGGACCGGTCCCGCCGCATCGAGACGGTGTGGCGCAACCCGGCCACGCCGACGATGGCCAGCCAGACCGACGCCGCGACCAAGCTAGTCCAGGCAGGCATCCTGCCCGCGGACTCCGACGTCACCTTGGAGATGGTCGGCCTGACGGAAGGGCAGCGGCGGCGCGTCCACGCCGACCGGCGCCGCGCTCAAGGCCGGCAGGCGCTGACCGACCTCGGTAACGAGCTGGCCGCACGCCGGGCGGCACGCGAACAGACCGCCGAGCCGGAGGCCGCGGATGACGCAGCAGTCGAGAGCGGCTGAGCATCAGGCCGCCCAGCGTGCCTTGTCGGCGCGTGTGGCTGAGCAGCTCGGCCCGCTGTGGGACCTGATCCGTCTCGGCGCGTTCGCCACCACCGTCCCGCTGTGGATCGAGGCGGTGAAGGAGCTGCTGGAGGCGTTCGCTCGCATGTCGGGGACGCTCGCCGCCGACTACTACTCCGAGGAGCGGGACATCGCCCGCGCCCGCGGGGTGTTCGTGCCGGCCCCGACCGTGATCCCGGACGGGAAGGCGGACGCGTCGCTGCGGTGGGCCACCAAGGACCTGTGGATCCCCGAGGACGACGGTCCGTCGCCGATCGGGGAGCGCCTGGCCGCCGCCGAGAAGAAGGCGGAAGGCGCCGCGCAGAAAATCGTGGCCGACGTCGGGCGGGACACGATCGCCGAAGCGATCCGCGAGGATGACGAGGCCATCGCCTGGGCGCGCCATACCGGCCCGGACGCGTGCGCGTTCTGCGCCTTGCTCGTGAGCCGCGGGCCGGTCTTCCATACGCGCGAAACCGCAGGTGCCGGGGCTAATCGCCGCTTCGAGGGGGCGGGCGAGTACAAGTTCCACAACAACTGTGTGCCGGGAGACGTGCTAGTCGATGGGCCTGCCGCAGAAGTTGGCTATCGACGGTATTTCAAGGGCGAAATGGTCATCGTCCGCACCGCCGCTGGCCACGAGTTGCGCATCACCCCGAATCACCCGGTACTGACCGATCAGGGATGGGTTCCGGCGGGCCTCCTCGGCGAAGGCGATTATGTAGTCAGCAGCCTCAATGCACAGGGGGGCCTGCTTGCGGTCCCAGACGAACACCATGGCCCATCCCTGATTGAGGATGTATGGGGTGCGCTCAGCGTGCTCGGGCTTACGCGCGTGCCAGGTTCCGCCGAGGACTTCCACGGCGACGGGACCGATGGCGAAGTCCACGTTGTACGGGCCCACCGCCTTCTGGGGAGTCACGTCAAAGTCCGAAGCTTGCAGGTACTTGGCGAATTGGAACTCTCGGTCGCTGGCGTGAGAGAGAGTCCGTTCGCGCTGCTGGGCGTGCTTGATGGCCTCCTCGGGGGAGACGGCACGGCCTCGGATGGCCTCGTGCGCTCTCTCGGCCTGGCGTTTCCGCTCCTCGGGCGTGAGCTTGCTCGCGCGAATAAGGCCAGCTTCCCGGCTTCCCCTGATGGGCACCCCGGCCTCTATGAGGCGGTTGCGGATCACAGTGCGGGCCACTCCATACCGCTGAGACAGCGCGAGTTCACTTTCGCCCGCCTTATAGGCGGTGATGATCTCGGTGACGTTCAGAGGGGCGCGCCGAGAGCGACGCGGCAGTCCACGTTTCACGATTTCGCGCGACAGAACGGAAGGCGACACCCCCGTCGTCGCGTAGACCTCGCGCCCGGTCATGCCGGAAAGGTGGGCGTCAATGGCCCGATCGAGGGCGTTGGCACTGGTCCGGTGCGGCCGATGCGGTTCGATCCCTCGGGCTTTCACGGCCTTGTGGATGGTGCTGACGCTTATGCCCGTCTCGGCAGAGACCTCCTTGAACGTCTTACCGGACGCGTAGAGCGTGACCGCGTTATCGAGGTCCGCAGGGTTGATTTCGACGGTCACGTATTCAATCTCCAGACGCGTGAAGGCTGGTATCGGGCTAATGGCGTAATTGTATCTAATTGCGACTGCACCGTGTATCCGCTGTTCGAGGGGCAGATCTGGGAGCCGCCTCAGTACGTCCTGGGCTGGGACGACCTGTATGCCCGCTCCACGGGCGACGCGTATGGCACCAAGGCCAAACTCCGTGCCTGGCGTAAAGCGTTCGAGGGGCGCGGCGAAGAGCCCGCATAGAGCCCCCTTTCAAGCTTCCGAAAGGCCGCCACCGTGCGGCCTTCCGGCGTTCCGACCCCGCCTCCGCGGGGTGATCACCCCATGGCGCGGCGCCGCGACGGCCCGGCCAGCAACGAGAGGCCGCGATGGCTGACGACAACACCACCGAGCAGCACGCCCCCGAGGACGCCACGTCCGAGGAGGAGACCGTCGACAACGCCGCACAGGAGCCCGCGACGGGCACCGACGAAGCAGGCGACGACGACAAGCTCGGCACCCCCGGCAAGGCTGCCCTGGCCAAGGAGCGCAAGCTCCGCAACGACGCCGAGCGCGCCAAACGCGAAGCCGACAGGGCGCGGCGTGACCTGGAGAAGCAACTCCAGGAGTATCGCGACAAGGACAAGAGCGACACCGAGAGGGCGCTCGCCAGGGCCGAGAACGCGGAAAAGCGCGCCGAAGCGCTTCTGGAGCGGGCTGTCCGCGCCGAGGTGCGGGCGCTGGCCTCCGGCCAGTTCGAGGACCCCGAAGACGCGATCACCTACCTGCGGGAGAAGTTCGGCGGCTACTCCGACGACGGAGACATCGACGCCGGCCAGATCAAAGCCGACCTGGCGGATCTGCTCGACCGCAAGCCGCACCTGGCGAAGAAGGCCGCCGCCGAGCCGGAGAAGCGGCGCCCGCCTGCGCCTGACATGACGCAGGCGTCGAGCGCCAACAAGCAACGTTCGTCAAGCCCCGCGGATGAGTTCGCGGGGTTTCTTCATTCGCGGCTCCGTAGCCGCAAATAAGGAGTCTCCATGGCTACGACCGACCCGATCCTGCTGTCGGATCTCAATGATTCTCTGCTGCCCCGCACTCTGACTGGGCCGATCTTCGAGAAGTCCGTCGAGCAGTCCGCGGTCATGCAGCTGGCGCGTCGCGCCCCGCTGGCGATCGATGCCACCACCAGCATCCCCGTGCCGATGGATGTCCCCACGGCGGACTGGGTCGGCCAGGGCGCGCGTAAGCCGCTGTCGTCCGGCGGTATCGACGTCAAGCAGATGACCGCGAAGAAGCTGGCCGTCCTCATCCCGGTCGCGGAGGAGGTCGTCAACACCAACGCCGCCGGCCTGTGGACGCAGCTGCAGAATGACCTGCCGACCGCGTTCGCCCGAGCGTTCGACTACGCGGCCATCCACGGCAAGACGATGAAGGGCGCGTCCGGCCCGTTCCCCGACTACCTGATCGAGACCACGAAGTGGCAGGAGCTCGGCACCGCCACCCAGACCAACGGCGGCATCTACGCCGACCTGGTCAACGGCATGAAGCAGATCGTCGACGACGACTGGGACATGACCGGTTTCGTCGCCGACCCGCGGCTGAAGCCCGAGCTGCTGCTGGCGGTGGACGCCAACGGCCGGCCGATCTTCGTGGACACGACCACGCCTGGCACGAACGCGGCGTCGGCGGGCACGCTGATCGCCGAGCCGCTCGCCTACTCCCGGTCGGTGTCGGGCAAGCACCGCCGCCAGTCCACCTCGACGGACTCCGGCCTGCGGGCCATCGGCGGCGACTGGAGCCAGGCGGCGTACGGCGTCGGCATGGACATCACGGTCCGCATCTCCGCCGAGGCGACCTACGTGGACGAGGAAGGCGGCGTCCACTCTGCGTTCCAGGAGAACCTGGTTCTTCTCCTGGCGGAGGCCTACTACGGCTTCGTCGTCGGCGATGTCGAGGCGTTCGTGAAGTACACCACGAACGGCTACATCTCCTGATGCCGCCGCGTCGCAGGACGGCGGAGGGTGACCCTCCGCCGAAGCGGACCCGGCAGGTCAAGCCTCCGAAGTCGCCCGCCGAGCCTGCCGAGCGGCCCGCCGCGGCGGATGCCCGTCCGGCCGAGTGGCCTGCCCTTCAGGGGAAGGCCGACAGGCCGAAGCGGATCGTCGTCCGCATCCACTCGGCGCCGCCGCACCACAACGCGGGCGGCGAGTGGGCGCTGTTCTCGATGCTGCGACCGCTCGCCCAGCGCGGGCACGACGTGCAGGTGTGGCTGTCGAGGTACGGGAAGGCGCGCGACCCGTACCACCTGGACGGGATCATGGTGATCCCGCTGGCGGCCCGCCTCGACTTCGGCTCGACGGTGCGGCACGCCGACGTGGTCATCTCCCAGTACGAGAACGTGCCCGCCGCCGGCGCGCTCGCGAGAGGGTACGGGATTCCGTTCGTCGTCGTAGCCCACAACCCGGCGCCGGCGGTGTTCCGGAACATCGGAGCCGGGTCGACGGCGCTCACCGTGTACAACAGCCTGCATCTGCAGGCCGAGGCCGAGTCGCTGTTCGACGAGCGGCCGAAGTGGCTGAAGCCCGCCCGGTCGATCGTGGTCCGCCCGCCGGTGTTCGCTGACGACTACGCCACCACTCCCGGCCAGCTCATCGCGATGAGCAACCTCAACAGGGAGAAAGGCGCCGAAACCTTCTGGAAGCTGGCCGCGCGCATGCCCGAACACCGCTTCTTGGCGGTCGTGGGCGCCTACGGCCACCAGATCGTGCGCGACCTGCCGAACGTCGAGGTGATCGGGCAGGTGCCCGGCGACCAGATGCGCGAGCAGGTGTACGCCCGGACGCGCGTCCTGCTGATGCCGTCACATGCGGAGACGTGGGGCCGTGTCGGGGTGGAGGCACTCGCGTCCGGCATCCCGGTCGTCGCGGCACCCACGCCTGGCCTTTCGGAGAGCCTCGCTGACGCGGGGATCTTCTGCGAGGCGGGCGACGTCGACGCATGGGAGGCATCCCTGCGGGCGCTCGACGACCCTGCCGAGTGGGCCGCCGCCTCGGAGCGTGCTCTCCAGCGGTCGAAAGAACTCGACCCGTCCGCTGATCTCGCCGCCTGGGTCGAGGCGATCGAGTCCCTGTAGGGAGGGGTGGTCGTGGTCAACGCTGTCGATCTGGCCCTCTACCTGGACGTGCCGGAGATCAACGAGTGCCGGGCGAACCTGCTGATCGAGCAGGCGACGGCGCTCGCCGAATCCGTCGTCAAACCGCTGCCGGACGGGGCGTCCGCGGTGGTGCTGGCCATGGCGGGGCGGGCGTACGCCAACCCGCAGGCAGTCTCCTCCGAGACGGTCGGCCCGTACACGGTTCAGCGCCCGCAAGCAGGCCTGTACATGACCAAAGCCGAGACCGCGGCACTGAAGCGTCTCGGCGGGCGGGGCGGGGCGTTCACCATCGACCCCACCCCGGCGGAGGCGACGCCGGCACCGACGTGGCCGTGGGACATGGACGGCGACGGCTGGCCAAATTCCCGCCAGTGGCAGGAGATCTGACCGATGCCGCTGCCCTTGCCCGCGGGGGAGACCGTCGTGCTGCTGCGCCGCACCCAGACGGGCCGGGACGGTCACGGCAACCCTGTCTGGTCCGTGGCCGAGCTCCCCGTCGAGGGGTGCGCGGTGTGGCCGACCGGCTCCACCGAGCAGAATCACGGCCAGGACCAGACGAGCGAACGCCTTACCGCGCTCGCCCCGTACGGCACCGACGTTCGCTCCACCGACCAGATCCGGGTCCGCGGACTGGTCTACGAGGTGCAGGGGTTGCCGTCGTCATGGCGTAGCCCGCTCACCGGTACCCGTGCTGGGGTGGAACTCCGTTTGGAGCGTGTCCGGGGATAGTCGTCCGCACGGATATCGGGCCGAGAAGCTGCGCTTTCGCCACCTCGAACTCAGCTTGGCTCATCGCGCCGGCTTGGACGAGGTGCCAGAGCTTGGTGAGCTGGTCACCTATGCACTGCTCCTGCGGGAGCGGGCTGGCCTGTGGCGCTGGAGCGGGTGGTGGCGAGGTCTGGCGGTTGCGGATGGCCTCGGCGATCCGGCTGCCATCCGGGTTGTATATCTGCTTCAGCTCGGCTCGGTTTCCGGACGCGTGCACGGTGAGGGTGCCCTGCGAGAAGCCTGATCTCCACTCCACCGATGTGATCTTGTCGATCGGGAAGTCCTCGCTGGCCTTATTCACCCATCCGTCGCGGACAAACAGCAGGCGCTCGCCAGTGAGAGCGAGCAGCCCAAGTCCACCGCCGTAAAAGCCGCCGGCTAAGTACTGGACGAACTCGCCTTCCCGTAGGTATCCGGCGAGTTTGCGGATCTCGCGGCGGGCGCCGAACTTGGTCTCCATTCGGTCGGCGGCGGCCTGGATGTCGGGTCTGAGTGCGTCGTAGGCCATGCCTGCTCCCTCGTGTCGGTCCCTGATGCCCCCGGGAGGTCACTGTGGCACCGAAAGCGCGTTTCCGCCCCGACTACAAGGGAATCGGCCGGATCCTCACGTCGAAGACGATGCAGGGTGCGATGGAGCAGCGGGCCGAGAGGGTTCGGGATCGCTGTGTCGCTGACGCGCCCGAGGACACTGGCACATACAAGTCGAGCTTCCGGGTCGAGACGGGTATCCGGCCTGGTCCGAAGCCGCGCGCTGTATCCAAGGTCGTCAATGACGACCCGGCTGCTCCGTACGTGGAGTGGGGCACCTCCCGCACGCCCCGCTACCGGGCGATGGGCAGAGCGGCGGGTGTCGAGTGATCGACGTCGAGGCGGCGCTGATCGCCTGGCTCGAAGGCACCCTCGACGACGTACGCGCCTCCACGGAAACCCCATCCGACCTGGACGACCGGCTGCCGTGGCTACAGGTGGTCCGCCTCGGCGGCCCCTACGACGGCTTCCGCCGAGACCAGCCTGCCGTGGACATCTCAGCTTTCGCCGTTACGGGTCCGGCTGCCAGCGACCTGGCCCTACAGGTACAGAAGGCGCTCCACACCCAGCTGTGGGGTGCCACGACGGGCGGCGCCGTCTTCTCGCGGGTGGAGACCCGGACCGGCCCGCACAAGGTGCCGTACGACAACCCGAACATGCGTCGCTACGAGGCGACCTACGCGTTCGTGATCCGCCCCGCCTAGCCCGCATCCACTCCAGCCCTCGGACCGTCGCGGCCGAGGGCTTTTGCATGCCCTACCTGGGAGATCAGGAGATCACCAATGGCAACCATTGTTCGCGCCGACGATCTCGCGCTCGTCGGCTCAAACGGCGGAGCCTGGGTGGCTCCGCTCGGCACCGCCCAGCCGACCGACCCGGCGGAGACGCCGAGCGGGCTGTGGCTCCCGATCGGCGCCATCTCGGACGACGGCCTCACCAACGGCGTCGACGAGGACTCGGAGTCGTTCACGCCGTGGGGCCTCAACTCGCCGTTCAGGACCGTCACCACCTCCAGCGTCAGGACCTTCAGCTTCACCGCGTGGGAGACGAACCGGCCGATCGTCAAGAGCCTCCAGTACAAGATCGACGTGGCGGAGCTGGTGCCGGACGGCGAAGGAGTGGTGACCTTCGCCGAGAGCGGCGTCTCCTCGCCCGACCGCCGGGCCTGGATCTTCGACGTGTATGACGGCGACGTCTGGGAGCGGTTCTACATCCCCGAGGGCGAGATCACGGAGAGGTCCGAGGTCACCTACGCCCAGGGCGAGATGGCCGGCTACGAGTGGACCATCTCCACCTACCCGGACGCGTCAGGAAACCTGGTTTACCACGCCTACATGGCGCCCCAGGTGGATGAGGTCAGCTCCTGATGGCAACCCCCAAGAAGGTCATCACCGAGGCTGGCAAGCCGGTCTCCCATTTCAGTCTGCGCCAGCGTAAGCGCGAGGCGACACAGGAACCGTTCACCTTCGACGTGGACGGCGAGTACTTCACCATGCAGCCGCCTGCGGACGCGGACTGGCGGGTCACCGCTGATCTGTCCACGGGCGAGAGCAGCCTGCGGGACTTCGTCAAGGAGCTGCTCGGCGACGACTACGAGCGGTTCTGCAAGCTCGAAGGGGTGTCGTCCGATGACATCAGCGCCCTGATCGAGGCTGCCACTGCGCACTATCAGGGAGTCAGCCGGGGGGAATAGCGGGCCTCGCCGCGCTGCTCGCCGAGCATTACGACGACGTCGAGGCCGACCTGTGGATCCACTGCGGGAAGACGGATGTGCGGGATCTATGGCGGCCAGGCGGTGGCGAGTCCCGTATGACGTGGCGGTTGCTCGGCAATTTGATCCGCCACCTGCCGCCCGAATCGGCGACCAAGACAGCGCTGCGCAACAAGATGGGAGACGCCGAGATCGCCCGGTCGGCGAAGGGCGCGGACCCGTCGTGCGGGCAGTGGTCGCAGACGGAGATGCTGCTCGCCTCGCTCATCGATTCGGTGCGCTGGCTGCTGCATGTGACGCTCGTCGCCCACGGCGGCAAGAGCAAGAAGCCTGAGCCGACCCCGCGGCCAGGTGTGAAGACGAAGGGCAAGAAGAGCCGCCCAGCCCTGTCGGCAGCGCAGGCCGAGGCCGTCTACCGCCGCATCCACGGCGCCCCCCTGAACGGGACATGGCAGCAGACCAAGCCGGGTCGTGTCACCCACCTGCCGCGCTCGGAGTAGCCCGGCCACCCACCAAGCGACAGGAGGTGGCTGGTGGCCGAGTTCGTGGCGGGCGAGGTTGTCGTCCCGGTTGTGCCGGACGCGACCGGGTTTCAGAAGACGCTGCGTAAGCAACTGGTCCCCGGCGCGTACCAGGTCGGTCAGGAGATCGGCAAGGAGATCGGTCGCGGCATCTCCGACAGCCTGAAGGGCGTCTACGAGCCGCTGCGGGAGCAGACGCGCCGGCAGCAGCAACAGGCGCCGAAGGATGGCGCCCAGGTCGGCGGGGCGTTCGCCCGGGGCGTCAAGTCGGCGATGGAGGCGGCGTTCCGCTCGCTGCCGAAGGTCGAGCTCGACGCAGACTCGTCCGAGGCGCAGCGCAAGGTCCAGGATCTCCGCACCCGCATCGAGACCCTGTCGGGCAAGACGGTCGGCATCGACGTGGACGCGGCCACGGCGCAGGCCGAGGTGGCGGCGATCCAGCGGGAGTTGTCCGCCCTCGACGGGCGGGACGTGTCCGTCGACGTCCGGGCCGACATCACCGCAGCTCTAGCCGAGCTGGCGACGGCGCAGGCTGCCCTGTCGGCGATCGACGGGAAGACGGTCAACGCCCGCGTCGACGTAGACATCTCTGGGGCGCTGTCGTCGATCGGCGTCATTTCCGCGGCACTGGCTGGCCTGGCGGCGATCCCGGTGGGGGCGTCGCTGGCGGCCGGGCTCGGCGCGCTGACGGCCCCGCTCGCCGCGGCGGGTGTCGGTTTCGCGGGCCTGGCGGCGGTGGCGGTGCCGAGCGTGTCCCGTATCGGCGAGGCGCTGAAGCAGCAAGAGCAGGCACAGAAGGCGGCCACGTCGGCGACGTCGGGGGCGGCGGGTGCTGCGCAGCAGGCGCAGATCCAGGCGATCAACCTGGCGGCGGCCGAAGAGCGGGTCGTGGACGCCAAGCGCGCCGCGAAGCTGGCCGAGGAAGGCCTGACCGCAGCGCGGCAAGAGGCCAAGCGGGCGGCCGAGGATCTTGCACGGACGGTCGCGAACGCCGCCCTCGATGAGGAGTCGGCGGCGCTCGCCGTGGAGGAGGCACGACAGCGGCTCGCCGAGGTCGAGGCTGACCCCAAGGCGGGCGAGCTGGAGCGCAAGCGGGCCGAACTCGCCGTACGGCAGGCGAAGCAGCGGGCCAAGGACGCCGAGGCTCGCAGCAAGCGGCTCCGCGAGGAACAGAAGGCCGCCGACAAAGCCGGCATCGAGGGCTCGAAGCAGGTCATCGCCGCCCGGGAGAAGATCGCCCAGGCGAACAAGCGGGTCGAAGACTCCGAGCGCCAGCTGCGGATCATGCAGCTGCAGCAGGCCGCCGCAGCCCAGCAGTCGGCTGCGGCGAACCGGTCGGTGGCGGCAGAGGTCGTCAAGCTGTCCCCGGCGGCGGCAAAGCTGGCCAAGCAGTGGAAAAGCTTCTCCAAGGTCTACGAGGACTGGCAGAAGTCGCTGGAGCCGAGCATTCTGCCCCTGTTCGGGCGCGGCCTGTCGCTGGTCCAGTCGCTGCTGCCGAAGGTGTCTCCGCTGGTGCGGGGCGTGTCGGTGGCAATCGGCGGCTTGCTTCGAGAGATGCAGGAGGGCCTGAAGAACCCCTTCTGGACGAACTTCATCGCTGACATCACCGCCGCGGCGCCGAAGGCGATCTTCGGGCTGGGCAAGTCGTTCGGCAACATCGCTACCGGCATCGCCGGGATCATCAAGGCGTTCTTGCCGTTCATGCCCACCGTGGTGGGCGGGATCGAGGCCGCCACGGCGGCGTTCTCCAAGTGGGGTCAGGGCCTCAGCACGTCGGGAGGCTTCCATGCCTTCATCACCTACGTCCAGCAGAACGCGCCCAAGGTCATCGAGATCGTCAAGAACATCGCGATCGCCATCGGCAACCTGCTGTCCGGCCTGTCCGGTCCGGGCGCTGGAGCGCTGGACGTGATCGTGTCTATCTCGCAGGCGCTGGCCGGCCTCACCCCGGGCGAGCTCCAGGCGATCGCCGCTGCGGCGGGCGCCGTGTTCGTGGCGTTCAAGGCGTGGCAGGGCATCACTACCGTGGTCAACGGCGTCCGGGCGTCCATTCAGACCGTGTCGTCGATCGTCAACGGCGCCAGGGCCGTGTGGGGAGGCCTGGGCAGGGCGGCGCAGGCCGCCGCCGGGGTGGCCAGGACCGCCGGGGCAGGGATCGCCGCGGCGGCCCGCACCGCGGGGTCGGTCGCCTCCAAGGGGGCGACGGCGGCGTGGACCGGCATCCAGACCGCTGCCACCCGGGCCGGGGCCGCGGCGCGGACGGCGGGTACGGCCATTGCTTCGGCTGGGCGTGCCGCGGCTACGGGGGCGGTGGGGCTCGGCAAGGTGGCGCTCGGCTATACCAGGATCGCCACGCAGGCGCTCGTGGCCAGGGCGCGGGTCTTGGCGACGGCGGTGGCGCAGAGGGCTGTCGCGGCGGCGACGCTCGTGTGGGCTGCTGCGCAGCGGGTCCTGAACGTGGCGTTGAAGGCGAACCCGATCGGGCTGATCATCACCGCGATCGGGCTGCTCGTCGCAGGCCTGATCTACGCCTACCAGAACAGCGAGACGTTCCGGAACATCGTGCAGGGAGCGTTCCGCGCTATTGCGACGGTGGCGCAGTGGCTGTGGACGAACGTGCTGCAGCCGATCTGGAACGGGCTGGTGTTCCTGTGGCAGAACGTCATCGCGCCGGCGGCCGTGTGGCTGTGGCAGAGCGTCCTCAAGCCGGCGTGGGACGGTATCGCTGCGGCGATCGAGTGGGCGTGGACGAACATCATCCAGCCCGCTATCGCCGCTCTGGTGCTGTACTGGCAGACGATTCTGGGACCGGTCATCACGTGGCTGTACGAGAACATCGTCAAGCCCGCCTGGGACGCGATCTCGACCGCGATTCAGTGGGCGTGGCAGAACATCATCCAGCCTGCGGTGGCGGCGTTGGTGCTGTACTGGCAGAAGGTTCTCGGCCCGGTCATCACGTGGCTGTGGAACAACATCGTCAAGCCCGCTTTCGACGGCATCGGAGCGGTGATTAAGTTCGCTTGGAACAACATCATCAAGCCCGCCGTGGCGGCTCTCGTCCTGTACTGGCAGACGATTCTGGGACCGGTCCTTACCTGGCTATGGGAAAAGATCATCAAGCCTGCTTGGAACGGCATCTCCGAGGTCATCAAGGTCGCTTGGGAGAAGGTCATCCAGCCCGCGGTCAAGTCGTTCGCGGCGTTCATCTCCGAGAACCTGCCCGATGGGTTCAAAAAGGGCGTCGCGATGATCGAGAAGGTTTGGAACGGGCTCAAGGAGGTCGCGAAAAAACCCGTCAACTTCGTGATCGAGACGGTCTACAACCAGGGCATCGTCAAGCTGTGGAACACCGTCGCCGACGCTCTCGGGCTGAAGGACCTCAAGCTCAGCCCGTTGCCGGCGCTCGCCCGCGGCGGCATCCTGCCCGGCACCAGCTCGTACCGGCAGGGTGACGACCAGCTTGTGGCGATGCGCCGCGGCGAGGGCGTGTACGTCAGCGAAGCGATGCGCGACCCGTACGAGCGCGCCCGCCTGCACGCCGTCAACAAGGCCGCTCTGCACGGTAAGTCGCTGTCGCCGTTCCAGGGTTTCCAGGGGCTGGCGGGCGGCGGCATCGTTGGCGACCTGCTCGCGTCGGGGGTGAGGTTCGCCGCCGAGAAGCTCATGAATCCGATCCTTGACCAGGCGTCCAAGGCCATGGGCGGCTCCCCGTGGGGGAATATGCTGCTGGCCTGGCCGAAGAAGATGGTCTCCGACGTGATCTCTTTCCTGGAGAAGAAGGAGTCGGAGGCGGGTGGGCCTGGCGCGCAGAAGGCGCTGGCGTTCGCGAGGGCGCAGATCGGCAAGGACTACAAGTGGGGTGGCACTGGCCCCAACGTTTTCGACTGTTCCGGCCTGACGATGCGGGCCTGGCAGGCGGGTGGACGCGGCGACATCCCGCGGACCAGCCAGCAGCAAATGGGCTGGGTCAAGCAGATCGGCAAGCCCGTGCCGGGGGCGCTCGGCTTCCCGCATCCGGGCCATGTGTGGATGTACGTCAACCCGAACACGATCATCGAGGCACCGCAGACAGGGCTGAAGGTGCGGCAGGTGGCGGCACGGGCCGCGCAGCTCGTCGGTGTGCCGCCGACCGAGTACGACTCGGGCGGCTTCCTGCCGACCGGGCACAGCCTCGTGTTCAACGGCACGGGCAGGCCGGAGCCGGTGCTCACCGACCGGCAGTGGCAGTCCGTGCGGGGCGGCGCTCAGGGCGGCGACGGGTCGATGCTCAACGTGGAGAACTTCCATGCCACCCCCGAGCAGTCGCCGGCCGCTATTGCGCGCGAGTTGTGGTGGCTGTCCAAGGGCCGTCCGCGCTGACTTCCATCCCCGATAGGAGGCGGTTTCGGCATGCCCTGGAACCCCGACGACGGCCAGACGTTCGGCGAGTGGCTGCGAGGTGGTGCGCCTCTCGGTGACGGGCGCACCGCCGACGTGGTGACCGGTGAGCGGACGTGGCGCACCCGCGACCAGGTGAACGAGGGACGCACTGAGGCGGGGGAGCGGTTCAAGACCGTCACCGATCAGCTCGGCAACCGGGTAACCGAACGCACCGACGCCAAGGGACGCCAGCGCAAGGACGTCAAGATCAGACTCAGATAGGAGGCGTCCTGTGGCGCTGACGCAGGATGGCTGGTTCAACGACACCATGATCAAGGCGTTGTCGAACGACATCGCGCTTGATCTCTCGGACACCACGCCGGGCGTCTTTAAGGGTGCCCTTTACGAGGTGGCGGCCAGCCCGAACTTTTCCCAGGCCAACCCGGCATACGGCACTGCCCCGCTCGACTCCGACGAGTCTTCCGGTCCGGGCTATACGGCGGGCGGCGAAGACCTGACGGTGACCGGCTTCGCGGAGGTCTCCGGCGCCGCCAACAAGATCGGTTGGCAGTTCGCGGAGGTCGAGTGGACCGAGTCCACGATCGACGCGGGCGGGCTGCTCATCTACGTGCCGTCCCTGTCGAACCGGGCCGTGCTGCTCAGAAGCTTCGGCTCCGAGTACTCCACGGCCGATGGAGTCTTCAGCGTGTCGTTCCACTCGGACGGCGTGTGGCGGCAGGTACTCCGCAACGCCGCCTGACCTTGGCCTTTTTCGACTTCTCGCCCGCCTTGCGCGGGCTTTTCGCATGTTAGGAGGCCGGAAGTGGCCAAGGCTGGATATTCCGTCGTGACCGGGGCGGCGGTGTCGCTGTCGGCGTCCACCGCCAAGACGGTGCTCGGCGTACTGGCCCCCTCGGAGTTCGGGCTGGATCTGAAGAAGGTCTGGTTCGGGTTCACGGGCGTGACCGCCAACGAGGCGCCCGTGCTGTGCGAGGTGTGTGTGGCCACGTTCGCGACGAACGCGCCCGCCACCAACTCGACGACTCTCACCACCTCCGTACGGCAGGTGTACGGCAGGGCGATCGACCACGGGGTGACGGCGGCCCGGAACTGGACGTCGGAGCCGACCGTGCTGACCCCGATCGCCGAGTTCCCGCTGACCCCGAACGGCGGCACACTGCTGTACGACTGGCCGCTCGGCGACACCCCCGACTGCGCCCCCAGCAACGGGTTCGCGCTCCGCTTCACCGCCGCCGCCAGCGTTTCGGTGCGGGCCAGCATGACGTGGGAGCGGTGCTAGGTGCCGATCGCGATCGACTCCTCGTCTCCCGCGATCGTCTCCGGCACCACACCGCGGACCACGGCCAGCTTCACCGCGCCGGCGGACAGCCTCTTGGTCGCTTTGTGTGCGTCCAACTCGGGAGCGGTCACCCACACCGTCAGCAGCACGGGCCTGACGTGGACGTCCAGGGTGAAGCGGGCGATCCCTGACTCGGGTGCGAACGGCGCGGCGGTTGAGATCTTCACTGCGGTGGCGGCGGCTTCGGCGTCCCGGACGGTCACGCTGTCGAGTAGCGCCGGCGGAGACATCGTCGCGCTGAAGGTGCTGGCGATCACCGGGGTTGACTTGGATGCGCCCATCGGTTCGGTGGGAGAGGGGTCGTCGTCCACGGCGAATCTGACGGTGACCGCCTACACGTCTACCGCTATCGGCTCGCGCGCTGTGGGGATCGCCTCTGACGAGGAGTCGGACAGTTCTCCGACGTCGTCCGATACGGGATTCCCGTGGGCGGTGTCGTTCGTCTACTCGGGTATCGCCGTCCACAAGGCGAGCAACACGTCGTCTGCGGGCACGTCGGTGACGCTGAACTTCAACGGCACCGGGGACTCTAGGGCGTGGAACTGGGCCGCCTTGGAGGTTCTTCCCCGGCCGGAGACGCCGAGGGCTGTCACGTTGAGGCCGACGAGCGCAGTCCACCGCGCCGCCAGCTGGTAGAGAGGGGCTGACCGGTGGCCCGAGTTGGACGCTCCTATTCGAATCGTCCGCGCCTGTCCCGCCATCCCCGCAACTGGGGCTGGTCGGTGTCGCTGCCTGAGTTCGAGACGCTCTCGGAGTGGCCCGCCGTCACGGTGGTCACCCCGAGCGCGAACATCTTCCTGGCGCCGTTCGAGACCGTCTCGGAGTGGCCGGGGCTCGACCTCGCCTACGACCAGAATCTCGTCCTGCCGCCGTTCGAGACGCTCTCGGAGTGGCCCGCGCTCGACGTGCAGGTGCCGATCCTGCCGGGCGACGCCATCACCGGCAACTACCAGATCGAGTACAACGCAGGCGCATCTACCTTGGTTAACGCCTATACGGCGGCATCTCCGGGCACTTCTGGGGCACATGGCCCATTTTGATCTTGGAAAAACAGATTCATCGCACTGCGGGCACGCTCGGAAGCGTTCGGCATCATGTGAACATATGTCCGCAACGTGAAGCCAGGATCAAAGTGCCCCAGGTACTCGCTCACTGTCTTGATATCGACGCCCGACGCGAGCCAGGCGCTTGCAGCGGTATGCCTGAGGACATGCGTGCCGAACTCTCGACCCGAGGGCACGCCGGCCTTGCGCCGAGCCAGCCGCCACGACTCGCCCACGTTGTTGCCCCACATCGGATCGCCGCGGCGGCTCGTGAACAGGAGGCTGGCCGTAACCGGCTTGCCCTCCGGAATCCGCCACGGCAGGGTCACGGGCACCGGCTTGTGACGCTGGATACGCGACGACACTCGCAGGCCGACGAAGTCGGGCAACGGGACGTCTCGCATCTTTCCGTACTTCGGGAGCGCGAACACGAGCCGCCCCTTGGAGAACTTCACCTGTCGGCGCACATGGACGACGCGGCCGAGGAAGTCGATGTCCTCAAGGGCGAGCCCCAGCAGTTCCCCCTGTCGCAGTCCGCAGCCCGCGCCTATGTACGGGAAGCCCTCGTACCAGTCAGGTAACGCCTCGTCGAGCGCTTGCACCTGAGCCAGTGTCAGGGGGACCACCTTCCGCTCCTCCGGCTTCGGCACCCGGACAGACTTAGCCTTGAATGGGTTACGGCTGATGATCCGGTCGTCAATCGCCGCGTTGAAGATCGCGCCCAGCGAAATTGCGTTGAGCTGGATCGTTGACGGCGCAAGGTGGGGCTCCTGTTCCTTGAGCCACTGCTGTATGCGCGACGGAGTCTTAGCCAGGGCTCCTATCGGGAGCTTCCCGATAGGGCGAGAGAAGGCCCACATCTCAAGCCGCATCCTGGCCTTGTAAGCCGTCTGAGGATCACACCCCATGTTCGCGACGTAGCGTCGGCCGTACTCGGCGAGCGTCACGGCACCGGCGTGTGGATCGACATAGGAACCGTTGGCCAGGCTCGCCCTGATCTCCGCGTCTCGCAGTTCGGCGGTCGGCAGCTTGGCAAACGACTCCTTCTTCTGGTTGCCGTCCTCGTCGCGCCACCGCACCTGCCAGCGCTCTTTGCATCCATGGTCCCGCGTCTTCGCGCGGGCGGGCTTGCACGAGCACCTCGGGTCACCGGCTTTCGGGTGCGTCTTGTGCCACCTGTCGTAGATCGCCATCAGGCCTCCCGCCATGGCTCGGGATCGCGCCGGCGCTCACTCTCGACATGCGCCGCTTGCGCCTGCGGATCGTCCGGGTAGAGGCGACGGCCGATCTCCTCGACGCCCTCCCGCCTCTTGACCAACTCCTCGTTGCTCCGCTCGCCGAGCATCTGATACCGGCGCTTGCCCTTCGGGCGGGCGTGCATCTGGAAGTCGGCGAAGTCGTCGTCGTCATACGGGTGCTTGAGCGGCTCCTGTCCGTCCGCCCACCGCCATGCCCGCCAAGAGGAAACCTCGCCGGCAACCGTGACCTCGGTGGAGGTCTGGTCGGCCACGGGCGGCAGTAGCAGGGCGTTCGGGTTCACGCCCAGCACCACCGCGAGCGCGACCAGGTCGTCAACGTCGATCTTCCGGTCACCCTTCTCCATCCGAGTGATTCCGCTCTGCTGGATGGGGCGGCCGTGGTCACTCAACAGCTTGGAGAGCTGGGAAGTGGAGAGTCCGCGTACCCCTCGAAGTCGCCGGAGGTTCGCGGCCACGTGCGCGCCGCTGGGGCCAACTTCGTTGACCTGTCGCCTGTCCATCGATGCCATATAAGCAGCGTCCCACACGAGCTTGACATGATCCAGCCTGAGCTGACACGCTGCGTAATACGCATAGATACGAATCAATGCTGGAGCACCGAATGTCTACTAGAGCTAAAACTGTTGACGAGCGCCGAAGCCTCGCCAAGCCTGCGGAGGTTGCCGAGTACCTCCAGGTGAAGGAGGAGACCCTCGCCCAGTGGCGGTATCGGAAGATCGGCCCGCCGTGGACGAAGGCCGGTAACGCTGTCCGCTATCGCTGGCCTGACGTGGAGAGCTACCTCGATAAGCAGGCGCAGGGCGGTGCCGCCTGATGCACCCGCCCGACAACGAGAACGGGCCTCGGGAGGAGCACCCCGAGGCCCGCACAAACACCCATCAGGGCGCTAACGACGACACCCTCACGGTACAGACCGAGTTGCCGTTGCGCTACCCACTCGCTCGGGTCTCTCTGTACGAGCCGCACGCTGGCAGGCGGACATGGTGGTTCGCCTATCGCTGCCCGGTCTGCTCGTACGGGCACCGGGGCGAACTCCGCCGCGCCACCGATGAGGAGTCGGCGAGAGCCGCCGTGCAGGGCGTCCGCCGCGCGCGATGCGGGCCTCGGGTGTGGCTCGCTGTCCGCAAGACCTACCGAGGTGCCGCGGCTGACTCGGAGGTGGCCGCGTGACCCGGATGCTCGATGCTGCCCTGTCGTACATCGCCCGCGGCTGGCCGGTGTTCCCGTGCGAGCCTGGCGGTAAGGCCCCGCTGGGCGTCCTGGTCCCGCGCGGCTTCAAGGACGCGACCCGTGATGTTGAGCATGCTTCGCGCTGGTGGACGTCGTTCCCCAACGCCAACGTCGCGATCCCCACGGGCGCCGACACGTTCGACTGTCTCGACGTCGACGTGGAGCCGAGCGGCAGCGGCTACGGGGCGTTCAACCGACTCAAGCGGGCCGGCCTGGTCCCCGATCCGATCGCCATCGTGGCCACGCCGCGCGGCGGCATGCACGGCTGGCTCGTCGGCAGCGCCCAGGCGTCCGGCAGGCTCGCCAAGCACCACATCGACTTCAAGGCGCGCGGCGGATACGTGGTCGCCCCGCCCTCGGAGGTCAACGGCAGGCCGTACACGTTCGTCCACCAGGGGACCGGCGTGGGAATGCTCAACTGGTCAGCCGTGCGAGACCTGCTCGACCCGCCCAAGCCTGTAGCCGCACCCGCCTACATCGGCCCCAAGCGGGGCGACTACGGCATCCCCGGTCTGGCCGTGTGGCTGTCGACCCGCACCAGTCACAGGAACGACTCGCTGTTCTGGGCGTGCTGCCGCGCCATCGAGAACGGCGCCGGCGA
Source organism: Nonomuraea sp. CA-218870 (assembly GCF_050936535.1). Lineage (NCBI taxonomy): Bacteria > Bacillati > Actinomycetota > Actinomycetes > Streptosporangiales > Streptosporangiaceae > Nonomuraea > Nonomuraea sp. CA-218870. The sequence goes on from NZ_JBNJMN010000004.1 coordinate 74,134, forward strand.
GGCCGACCTAGACGAGCTGGTTCGCGTCGCCGTCACGCTGCCCGGCGACGACGAACTCACCGAACGGGAGGCCCGTCGCACCGTGCGCTCCGCCCTCAGGACCGCCCGGAGGACCGCATGAGTCTGCACCTTGTCGGAGAGCCGAGCGACGACTCAGAGCTGACCCCGCCCACGCCGCTCGACGGTGCCGACGTGCTCGGCCGGGTGGAGAAGTTCGCAGGCCAGTACCTCAGCCTACCGAACGAGCACTGTCTCCCCACGATCTCCCTGTGGGCGGCTCACACGTACGTTGCGGAGAAGTTCTACACGACGCCTCGCCTGATCTGCAGTTCGGCGGAGCCCGAGAGTGGAAAGACCCGCGTCCTGGAGGTGTTGAACCACCTGGTCTACAAGCCCGAAATGATCCTCTCCCCCACCACCGCAGCCCTGTTCCGCATGCTGTTCGACGGTCCGATGACGCTCTTGTTCGATGAGACAGACACGATCTTCAACGTCAAGAACGCGGGCAATTTCGAGGACCTTCGCGGACTGCTCAACGCTGGCTACAAGCGTGGGGCCACCATCCCGCGCTGCGTGGGCGACGCGTCCAAGATGCGGGTCCAGCGGTTCAAGGTCTTCGCCCCCGTGGCGCTGGCCGGTATCGCGGGCGGTATGCCAGCCACAATCACCACTCGGGCCATCACGCTCCACATGCGCAAGCGGGCCGCAGGTGAGCACGTCGAACCGTTCTACGAGGAGGACGCGGAAGAGGAGGCCAGGCCGATCGCCGCGGACCTGGCCGCGTGGCTGGAGCCGTTGGCGGAGGACCTCGGGAAGGTCCGCCCCGTGATGCCCGCAGGTGTTGTGGACCGCCCTGCGGAGGTCTGGAAGCCCCTTCACGCCATCGCCGATGCGGCTGGCGGTGAGTGGCCGGACCGCGTCCGGGAGGCATGCAAGTTCTTCGTCCTCGACCCGAGTCGCCGGCCGCTCTCGCTTGGCGTCCGGCTGCTGGGGGACCTGCGGGAGGTCTTCACGGTCCGGGATAAGGACGGGAAGATCATTAAGCGTCATGAGCGGGTGCGCACCGAGGAGATCCTTTCGAGCCTGGTCGCCATGGAAGAGGCGCCCTGGGGCAACCTCTACGGCAAGCCGATCGACGCTCGCAGGCTGGCCGCAGAGCTGCGCGGCTATGAGGTCCTGCGTAAGACGTACAAGGACTCTTCGGGTAAGGCGGTCAAGGGCTACATGGTGGCCGGGCACGCCGACAAAGAAGGCGTGAGCGTTGGCCTGGGGGACGCATGGATGCGGTACCTGCCCGCTCAACCCGACATTCTCGGTAACCCCGGTAACTCAGGTAACCACGCAGATCAGCCGGTTACCGACGAGGAGCCGGTTACCGAAGATGCGGTAACTGCCGATCCTGCGGTAACCGTTCTGACCAGCGAAGTTACCGCCGTTACCGGGGTTACCGAGAAAACCGGTCCGAGCGTTCATCCGAACCAGATGCAGGTCCCCGGCACCCCACCGGCCGATCCGGTCGAGCCCACCTCGGCGAAGCCCGCCCGCCGCAAGTGCGGGGCCCCCGGATGCCGGAAGAACGTCCCCAAGACCGCGCGGGCCGACGCCCGGTTCTGCTCGCCCACCTGTCGTAAGCGAGCCAACCGCCACAAGCCGAAGGACGCCTCATGACCGAGAGCCGAGCGATACAGGCCGCCGCGAAGCTCATGAACGTCTCCGAGCGCTCCGTCAGGTACGCCCGATATGTGATCGAGCACGGCATTCCCGAGCTTGAGCAGATGGTCATGGCTGGCACGCTCACGATCTCTGCCGCCGCCATGCTCGCGGAGGAGACGCCCGAGCGGCAGCGCGAGGTTGTCGCCACCACCCCGCCACGCAAGATCCGAGCGTTGCTTACTCGGGAACGCGCGGCAAATTTGCCGGAACCTGAGCCGTGCCCGCACTGCAACGGCACCGGACGCAAGCCGAAGGAGACCCCGTGATCCCGTTCCATGGACCGCTACCCAAGCCGGAGGACTACGGCCTGACGCCCGAGCAGTTCGCCCCTCTCCTGGAACAGGTCCTCGACGAATGCGCCGAGATCGCCGTTGACGGCATCATGGCCGGTCTCGATCGAGACCCGCGGTTCTCCCCCCGTATCGCGCTCGCCCTCGCCCGCCGACTCCAGAGGCGGTACGGCGGCACGTGACCCAGCCCCACATCAGCCTGCGGACCCTGGCCATGGTCGTCGACCGCGCCAGGGTCCGCCGTGCGCTGCTCAACCACCGGGCAGACCCCGGCAGATACGCCGAGCTGTCCACGCTCGCCGAACTCCTCGTCGCCGACACCCTCGCCAACCAGGCAGGTGTAACGGATTACACCGAAGTGGCCATTACGGACACCCACGAGGAATCGTTGCTCCTGACGGTCGCGGAAGCCGCGGCCATCGCCGGAGTCACGAGATCAGCCGTCTACCGCGCCATCAGTGAGAACCGCCTCACCGCAGCCAAGACGAACCCCCACCTCATCACCCCGGCCGCCATCGCGGCCTACACGAGACGGGCCGCCTGACACGCAGGAGGCCCCCGTGACCGACCCCGGACAGACGTTCGCAGCCTGGCTCGGTGGCCGGCGCCACACTCGCACCCGCATGGGTAACGCGGCCTCGCCCGGCGCCATCCCCGAAGGCACCGACCTACAGGCCCGCGCACAAGCCATCGTTGACGACCAGCTCGCCGACGCCCGCGAGCAGTACGCAGACCGGATCGACAGCATCCGATCCCGGACCGGCGCCACCGACCAGGCCCGCCGAGTCGGCCTCGCCCGCGTCGTCGACACCGCCAAGCAGCGGCAGGCCCAGCTACGCGAACGCGCCCTCTACGGCGTGGAAGAGACCAGGTTCGTACTCCAATCCAGGCTGTACGGCAGCGGCGGGCGCACCCCGAACAACCTCGAAGCCGAACGCCGCCGACAGGCCCAGCTCGACGCCGCCCGGCTCGACGACCCGCGCGAGGCCGCCCACGCCTACAAGATCGCCCACCGCAACGGCGACAAGATCCAGTGTCAGGCCATCTTCGAGCGGGCCTCGACGCTGCAGAGCGCCCCCCTCGGCGGGAAGGTCTGGACGCCCATCGTCAACGAGTACGTACGGCACAACCCGCAGGCAGCCGAAGACCTCGCCAAGCTCCGCAGCCTGCCCGACCTCAACAACCCGCGCACCCGCATGGCGTTCGAGGCCCAGTTCATCGTCCCGGTCCCCGACGAACTCGCCGGCCTGTCCGATGGGCAGATCGAGCAGCTCGCCGCATCCGAGATGGCCGACTGATGGCGCACGTCAACCACGCCACCGCACAGCGCGCCCTGGCCGTCGCCCGTGAACACGGGCTCGACATCCCGGCCGCCGTCGACGACGCCGAGCGCGCCGCCGCCGTCATCGCCCACGTTGGCCGCACGCCGGACAGCCCCAGCGTGCCCGCCGACCCCCAAGCGATGCGCCAGGCCCTCGCCGAGCACGCCGACGCGATCCAGCACGCCCGCGCGACCGGCCGCGCCGCCGCCGACCTCGCCCGCCACGTACCGGCAATGGTCGTGCGGACCATCGCCGAGGCCGCCCCCGCATGGGTGAACGAACTCGCCGGCCGGTTCGCCAACGCCCGCGACGACCTCGCCGACGCCCTCGACGGCATCCCGCCCGGCGTCGACGACACCATGCTGCATCGCATCCCCGCCGCCGCGTTCGCGGCCTGGCAGCGCGCCGCAGGCCACGCCCGGCAGCTCGACGACCTCACGGCCGCGCGCAACCACATCGCGTCCGCGGCAGGCGAGCAGGGGACAAGGGACCGCGACCTGTGGGCCGTCGTCGAGCTCCCGCCCGTGGGAGACGGTCGCCTCTTCACCCACCAGCACGCCCCCGCGCTCAGGCAGTGGCGAGAGAACAGACGGCAGCCCGTCCTCAAGTGGCGAGCCGTCCTCGACCACGAGCCGTTCGCCGTCAGCCTCGCCGCCGTGGGCGAGATCGAGCAGCGCGTGGGCCTCTGGCAGGAGTGGAGCGACGCAGCCCAGCGACGCCATCAGCGCATCTTCAGCAGGGCCTAGCCATGCGCTGGGCCGCCGCCACCCGCAACGCGCAAGCCCCATGGGCCAGCACCGTGCAAGCCATCAGACGCAGCGACCAGAGACGCCCCAAGGCAAGGGAGAACCGCGTGCCCCGCAAGATCCAAGACGACCCCAGGCCACGCATCGAAAGCCCTGGCTCGTGGCGCTCAGCACCTCGGCCAGTCGACTGGCTCGCACGCGTCGAGTACGTCCTACAGCGCGACCAGGTGTGCCAGTGGCCCCAAGGCTGCGACGTGACAGAAGACCTCGAAGTCGACCACGCAGGCAAGCCCGACGATCACCACGTGGACAGGCTGCGAGCCCTCTGCAAGGCACACCACAGGTACAGGACCAACCAGCAGGCCAGGGCACGCAGGCCCAAGATGCGACGCGATCCCGAGAGGCATCCAGGGCTCATCTACGACGACGACGACGCAGCATGAGCACCCGGGCAGGCACCCCGACACCCCCGGCGCCATCCGGGCTCAGACGGTATAGCGCCTGTGATCCCTCCCAGGTTTTCACCCCCGTGAGCAGCACACAGCACCCGAGATGTCCGGTTGTGTCCGGTATGGGTGGGGGAATGCCCTCATGCCCGATAAATCCGGGCTCTGAAGGTGTAGCAGCCGCCCCTCCGTACAGGTCTGGGCTCATGGCCTGACCTGCGGTAATCCAGCGCTACGGCGCACCTCAACCCCCCATAACTAGGCGTTTTTCCAGGTCAGAGCCCTAAAGCGTTACAGCGTAGGGCCGACTCCAGGAGGAGTTGAGCAGTGGCGGAGTTCGAGGCCGGCGAGGTCGTTGTCCCGGTCGTCCCGGTGGCCGATGGCTTCCTGAAGAAGCTGAAGAAGGACCTTGTCCCTGGCGCGTACAAGCTCGCCCAGGAGATCGGCCGCGAGATGCAGCGCGGCATCCATGACGGCCTCGGGGATGTGTTCGAGCCCCTCAAAGAGCAGGCGCGCAAGCAGCGGGCACCGGCGCAGAAGGACGGGGCCGAGGTCGGCGGGGCGTTCGCGTCGGGCTTCAAGAAGCGGCTACAGGCGGCGCTGAAGAGCCTGCCGAAGGTCGAGCTGGACGCGGACGCGAGCGCGGCGCAGAGGCGCGTTCAGGAGCTTCGGACGCAGCTTGCCACGCTGGCCGACAAGCGGATCGGTGTCGACATCGACGCCGCGGCGGCGACGACGCAGCTCCGCACGATCCAGGCGCAGTTGACCGAGCTGGAGAACTCGGAGGACATCCAGGTCCGGGCGGACGTCACCGCGGCGTTGACGTCGTTGCGGACTCTCGACGCCGAGGTGTCCAAGCTCGACGGCCGCCGGATCGATGCTCAGGTGGATGTCGATGCCGCGGCGGCTCAGGCTGCGCTGGCGGGCGTGCAGGCGTCGGTGGCTGCTCTGGACGGGCGTAGGGCCAACATCCGGGTTGATGTCGACGCCGGCGCCGCTCTGGCTCAGCTCGCGCTCGTTTCAACGGCGCTGGCCGCTCTGCCCGCCGTGGCCGCAGCGGGTCTCGGTGTCGGTGGTCTGGCGGGTGCGTCTGCCGCCGCCGCTGTGGGTGTTGGCGCCCTGGCCGCGGTCGCCATTCCGTCGATCACCCGCATCGGGGAGTCGCTGAAGGCCCAGGAGACGGCACAGAAGGCGGCATCGGCGGCGACGTCGAGCGCGGCGAGCACAGCGGCTCAGGCGGCACAGCAGGCGTTCACGCTCGCGGGTGCCGAACAGCGGGTTGTCGACGCCAAGCGCGCGGCCAAGCTCGCCGAGGATGCGCTGACTCAGGCCCGCATCGATGCGCGGCGGGCCGCCGAGGACCTGGCGAACGCCACGAGAAACGCCGCCCTGTCCGAAGAGGACGCCGCGCTGTCCGTGCTCGAAGCCCGTCAGCGGCTCACCGAGGTGGAGAAGGAACACGCCGAAGGCAAGGCCGGCGAACTCGCGTTGCAGCGCGCCGAGCTGGCGGTGAGGCAGGCCGAACAACGGGAGAAGGAGGCGCGTCTCCGCAACAAGCGGCAGATCGCCGACCAGAAGGCCGCCGACAAGGCGGGCATCGAGGGCAGCGCCCAGGTCATCGCCGCCAAGGACAAGATCGCTCAGGCGGACAGGCGGTTGGAGGACGCCGAGCGTCAGCTACGGCTCGTACAGCTGCAGCAGGCCGCCGCCTCGAAGCAGGCCGCCGCCGCGAGCAGGGGCGTGGCCGCCGAGGTGGTCAAGCTGAGCCCTGCCGCCGCCGCCCTGGCGAAGCAGTGGCAAACCTTCTCCGGGGTGTACGAGAGGTGGCAGAAGCGGCTGGAACCGAGCGTCTTGCCCGCTCTCGGCAAGGGCTTAGAGTTCGTCGCGGCGCTGCTACCGAAGCTGTCGCCGCTGGTCAAGGGGACCTCTGACGCCCTCGGCGGGCTGCTCGACTCGGCGACAAAGGCCCTCGGCGGCAAGTTCTGGACCGGCTTCTTCAAGGATCTTTCGACGGCTGCCCCCGCCGCCCTATCGGGGCTGGGGAAGTCATTCGGCAACATCATCACGGGCGTCTCGGGCATGATCCGCGCGTTCCTGCCGTTCGTGCCCACGATCGTGGGCGGCATCGAGAGGGCCACCGCGGCTTTCGCCAAGTGGGGGAAGGGCCTCGGGCAGTCGCAGGGCTTCAAGACCTTCATCGACTACGCCCGCACGTACGGCCCCATGGTGTGGAAGGTCATCAAGGATCTCGCCGCGGCCGGCATGAACGTAGTCCGGGCACTGGCACCCCTCGGCGGTACGGCCCTGGCAGGCCTGTCCGGTCTGGCGGGCGTGATCGCATCCATGGACCCGAAGGTCCTCCAAGCGGTCGTGCTCGGGCTGGGCGGTCTTGCCGCCGGGATCAAGGTCGCCAGTACGGCCATGGGCGTCTTCAACAACGTGTTCCGCGCCAACCCGATCGGGCTGGTCATCACCGCTCTCGGGCTGCTCGTGGCCGGGTTCATCTACGCCTACCAGAACTCGGAGACGTTCCGGAACATCGTGCAGACCGTACTCCAGGCGGTCGGCGAGGCTGCGACGTGGGTGTGGACGAACGTCCTGCAACCCGTGTTCAACGCCCTGGTGGCGCTGTGGCAAAACGTGGTGGCACCGGCCGCGACGTGGCTGTGGGAGAACGTCATTAAGCCCGCGTTCGACGGCATCGGCGCCGCGGTGAAGTGGGCGTGGGAGAACCTGATTCAGCCCGCCGTGGCCGCTCTGGTCCTGTACTGGCAGAAGGTTCTCGGCCCCGTGATCACGTGGCTGTGGAACAACATCTTCAAGCCTGCTTTCGACGGCATCGGCGCGTTGGTGAAGGCCGCGTGGAACAACGTGATCAAGCCTGCCGTGGCTGCTCTCGTCGCCTACTGGCAGAACATCCTCGGGCCTGCGGTGAAGTGGCTGTGGGAGAACGTCGTCAAGCCGGTGTGGAACTTCATCGGGGATGCCATCAAGGCGGCCTGGGAGAAGGTCATCAAGCCTGCCGTCTCGGCGCTGTGGACGTTCATCTCCGAGACCCTGCCGAACGGTTTCAAGCGCGGGGTCGAGCTGATCGGCAAGTTCTGGGACGGTCTGAAGAAGATCGCCTCGGCGCCGGTCGAGTTCGTCGTCAACACCGTCTACAACAACGGCATCCGCGCGGTGTGGAACGCGGTGGCTAAGGCGCTTGGCCTGGCCGAGCTGCCCGCCTTGCAGTTCAAGGGCTTCGCTCGCGGCGGCATCCTGCCCGGCACGAGCAGCTACCGGCAGGGCGATGACCAGCTTGTGGCGATGCGGCGCGGCGAGGGCGTGTACGTCAGCGAAGCCATGCGCGACCCGTACGAGCGCGCCCGCCTGCACGCCGTCAACCAGGCGGCGATGGCCGGCCGTTCGCTGGCCCCGTTCCAGGGCCTCGCGGGTGGCGGCATCGTCGGCGACATCCTCGCGAACGGCGTCCGCTGGGGTGCGGAGAAGCTGCTCAACCCGATGCTCGACCAGGCGTCGAAGTTGATGGGTGACAGCCCGTTCGCTCAGATGCTCGTCGGCATCCCGAAGAAGCTCGTCGCCGACGTGATCACCTTCCTTGAGGGGAAGGAGGCCGCCCAGGGCGGTCCCGGCGCACAGAAGGCGCTGGCGTTCGCCCGGCAGCAGATCGGCAAGCCGTACTTGTGGGGCGGCACCGGGCCTGCCTCGTTCGACTGCTCAGGCCTGACGATGCGGGCCTGGCAGGCCGGCGGACGCGGCGACATCCCGCGAACCTCCCAGCAGCAAATGGGCTGGGTGAAGCAGATCGGCAAGCCCGTGCCGGGGGCGCTCGGCTTCCCGCATCCGGGCCACGTGTGGATGTACGTCAACCCCAACACCATCATCGAGGCCCCGCAGACCGGCCTGAAGGTGCGGCAGGTGGCGGCGCGGGCTGCGCAGCTCGTCGGCGTGCCGCCGACCGAGTACGACTCGGGCGGCTACCTGCCGACCGGTCACAGCCTGGTCTACAACGGCACCGGGGCGCCGGAGAGGGTCTTGACCGACCGGCAGTGGGAAAGTCTCGCTGGCGGCACGCAGGGTGGCGACGACCTGTACCGGGGTCCGCTGGTGGAGAACATGTACACCACGCCCGAGCAGTCGCCGGCCGCTATCGCCCGCGAACTGTGGTGGCTGTCCCGGGGGCGCCCTCGCTGATCGGCGCGGCCTCCGCTGCCCCCCTCCCCAGGGGCCTGCGAGCAGCGGAGGCCAGCTTGGATGCCCGGCCCTCGCGACACTCAAGGGCTGGCGGCGCGAGGGCCGGGCGGTCTAGTGGGGCTGCTCACCACAGCCTGTGCAGGTACATCGAGAAAGCCGCCTTCATCAGCGGCAGCGGCAACGGCTCTTGATTGAGCAGGGCGGGCACCGCTTCGAGGACGCGCCGCTCCTGGTCGTTGCTCGGGGAGATGCCGTAGCGGGAGTGCCGGCCGCCGTTCTCGTACACGTAGTAGAGCCCGTTCTCCACCTGCAGGTCGTAGTGGGGTCGCGGGATGGGCTTCCGTTCGATCCTCGCGGGCCGCTTCATGTCGGGTCGCCCGTACGGAACAGTGCCTCGGCGCCGATCAGATCGGCGACGACCCGCAGCCGCAGACCTTCCAGTCGCGCCTGCCGCTCGTCGTCAGCGAGGGCGGCCGTACCCGAGTCGTGGGTGACCTTCAGGCGCCCGTCCGGCAGCTTCTCGACACGGCATTCGGGGATCTCGGGGATCGGCCTATCCTCGGACATAAGTCGCGCACCTCCGAATGTGCGATCAAGGCCCCGTCCTGGCGCGCGAACGCCACGGCGGGGCCGAACTGCGTCAACGCCAGTCTCTCGCTGACTGCTTACCTCTGCTACCTCTGATTGCCTCTCCAGAGGTCTGCACCCGCCTGCGGAGTGCATATGTGCAGGTCAGTAGCGTTTCAGGTATGGAGATTCGGCCGAACGCCTACATGTGGCGGCAGGTTGCGGACGAGATCAAACGCCGCATCGAGGCGGGCCAATACAGCCCCGGCATGCCGATCCCGGCAGAACGCCGGCTCGCCGAGGAGCTGGGCCTGAGCATCAAGACCATTCGCCGCGCCGTGGCCGAACTCCGGGATGAGGGCGTGCTGGAGACGCTCCCGCAGAAGGGCACCTTCGTGGTTGACCGCGAGGCCGAGGCGTAGCAGGTGGCGAAGGGTCCGGCCCGTACGCGGGGGACAGAAGTTCATGATCAGAAACACTAAACTCAAGTTTAGTGTTTCTGATCATGAGTCCGGCCCGTACGCGCGAGGGCTGGAAGCTTCCTGGCGTCGGGAAGCTTCGGCGACAGGGGTACGGACCGCGCCGTACCCCTGTCGCCGCCACCGACAACCGGAGTTGTCACGCGCGTCCGCGCTCGTCCGCGTCCGCGCGTCCGCGTTGGGGCTCCCGTTCACGCGCTCGGGACATGAACATGAAGATCGCGGGTTAGTTACCCGGCATGACACCCGCTCGACGCGCTCCCAGAGCCCTCGCGGGGTCGAGCGCGGTCGGCCTCACTCGGCTAACTGACCTAACTTCCGGCAGCTCGGCGAGGCTGCGAGGCGGAGTGAGGTCCGGGTTAGTGATCCCACCCGAGTTAGTCGCCATTCGCGCGACCGGTCGCCGATCCGTACGTACGGGAGCGCGGCGCGTACGCGGCCCGTGCCCGCAGCTCGGCGGCGGACGGTCGCCCCGTACCCGTACGGGCGACCGGTCGCGACCGGTCGCCGAGGTGGTCGCGACCAGACCGCGACCGGTCGGCGACCGGAAACCGCGGCATAGCCAGCACGAACGCCGAACGCCTCGCGAGTCACCCCCGACTGGCCGATCGTTCAGGGGAAACCGGCGTCCGGGTCGGGGGTCGAGTCGGGGTCGAGTCGGGGGGACTGGCCGAACTCGGGACACCCCGGAACGGGTGATCCGAGGGTGCGCACGCCGAGGTCAATTCAACGGTCAATGAACGGGTCATCAAGCGGGTCATCAAAACCTTGCATGACCGGTCGCCAACTCGGTCGTCACTCGACGACCGGACCCGCGACCGAACCGAGGCCCAAATTCCCGGCTTGACCTGCACCGACACGAAACCGATGTGACGGTGTTGTTGACGGTCTTGATGACCCCCGCGTTGACACTCCACGGTCGCGCCCACCGACACCGAGCCAGACACTTTCCTGACACATGAAGTGGCCGGCGCCGCACCGCTGACGAGAGCGGTACGGCGCCGGCCGTTGGACGCGCTTAGGAGGTCTGACCCCCCGCGTCGGTCATCGTCTGGTCGAGCTGCAGCACGAGCGCGGCCAGCCGCCGCGCCTCGACCGGCGACAGCCACAGCGTGTTGTGCGGCGTCATGACCGCAATGCACGCCGGGGCGCCGATCTCTCGCTGATCGATGCCCACCTGTATAAGGCTCTCCCGGACCTCCTCGATAGCGAGGGTGTCGCCCACCGCCACGAGCAGGTCATGCGCGCGCCCCCAGTGCGGTTCGGTCTCGTCGTGGGGAGCCTCGCACCAGGACGGGCATCCGGCAGCCTGCTTCGCGCTGGCCACCGCCTCGGAGCGGGCTCGGGCCGTTTGCGCCAGGATCGCCAGCGCCAGGGCCTCAGCGTCCTCAACCTTCACCGAATCCAGGCCGTCGCCCAGGTCGATGGTGGTGCCCACGTAGGCAGGCCGATGCTCATCCGGGCAGTAGTTGATGCCGACGTACCTGTTGGCGGTGCCGGGCGTGGGGATGTCCGGACCCATACAGAACGTGGTGTCGTCGTCGACCCGGCAGTGCTGGACGCACCACGGCTTGCAGTCGGGCCGCCGCGGCACCGTCAGCCCGTTCTCGGCTACGGCGTTCAGGAAGTGGACGTTCGTCTTGCTCATGCCGACGCCTCCTTCGCCTCGACGCCCTCGGCGCGGCAGGCGACACACTCGGCGTTGCCGCAGTGCCCGTGCTCGTCGAACGGCAGGACCGCGGGCCGCCACCCGCCGCGCGCCGAGTGGACGTGAGCGAGCATCGCGTGGGCGACCTTCTCCGCCTCGTCGAGCGTGAGGTGCCAGGCGTGCTTGCCCTCCTGGTCGCTCAGGTGGACGCGCGGCTCCCGCTCGCGGTAGCGCCGCTCCATCCCGACCTCGATCTCCGGAGGCGCCCAACCGGTCGGGTGCATGGGCACCGGTTCCTCGGTGACGAGCGGAACCCAGGTGCCGGAGGCGTAGTGGGTGCGGTCGTCGGGGTGGTCGCTGGCGCGGTGCGGCTCAGCGACGCACCACGGCGGGCACGGGTCGTCGTCGAGCCAGGCCGGGGCGGGCAACTGCTCGCCGGCGAGGATGGCGCTGTTCTGCCGGTCGTAGGCGCGCATCTCTTCCTGCCAGGTCGACAGGTAGGTGTGGACGGCGTCACGGCCGGCGCTCTCCGCCTCGGCGCGGATCTTCGCGGGGATCTCGCGCTCGGGCTCGGGCGATGTGATGTGATTACTCACGGGTCTCTCCCTGGTCTGATCAGGTGATGGGATCAAGGGCGGGTCCGGGTGGTTGCACACCTGGCCCGCCCGTCTTGCGTTAGAGGCTCTGGCGGATCTCGGCGACCTTGGCCAGGAACGCCGCCGCCTGCTCGGGCTCCATGAACGAGGCGAAATCCTCGACGCCCTCCTGAGTGAAGTTCTCGTCCGTGGCGAGGGTGTAGGCGTAGCTCATCGGGTCTCCCTGGTCGGTCCGTCTTGCGATGTCTCCATGATGGCATGTGATGTCTAATACGCATAGACCTTTGTCGAACAGGATCGAGATTCTTTTGCTGTCTGGGCACACGTCGGGCACATGACAGGTTGATCCTGGTAGAAGTCCACACACCCGCATAGAGGGAGTTATCCCAGCTCACGCGGGTGTGTCGAACGTTTGTGCAGGTAGAGACGCTGCCTCTAAAACTTCCAGATCGAATACAACGGTACTCTTTTCGGCGGGTACGGCAACCAGTACCAGATCGTCGCAGGCAGCGTGGAGGGCTGGGAGGACCTGCCCTCCATGGACTCCTCCAACGTGGCCCGCCCCACCTGGCACGGCTCCTGGCCTGGCCGCTTCTACGCGCAGGAACGCCAGGTGACCGCCACCATCGCGGTCAACGTCGGCGAGGGCGGCGACTTCGCCGGCGCCGTCGCCGCCCTGCGGCATCTGCTCACCCCGCCGGTCGGGGAGACCGGGGCGCCGCTGGTCATCTCGGGCCGGGACGAGATCCTGATGGCGCCCGAGGCGGTCGTCGACACCAGGGCGATGCCTACCCAGTCGTTTCATGTCGGCTGGGTGCCGGTCGCCGTCAGGTGGATCTGCTCGGATCCGCGCCGCTACAACGTGATCAGGTCGGGTGTCGCGGTCCCGCCCGAGGCGACTGTCGACATCACGAATGCGGGCAACGTCGCCACCCACCCGCTGCTGCGGGTCGACGGCCCGGTGGTCAACCCGAGCCTGGCCAACACGACCTTGAGCCGCACTCTCGATTTCGTGCTCACCCTGGCCGAGGGGGAGCGGCTCGTCATCGACACCGACGCCGGGAACGCCACCGTCGATGGGGAAAGCGTCCTGTCCACGATGACCGGCACCAGTGCCCCGGTCGGCGACTTCGTGTTCGAGCGAGGCGTCAACTCGATCACCTTCGCGCCCGACTCCGGCGGCGACGCCGGACTCACGGTCCTGTACCGCGACGCCTGGCTGTAGCCACCACCACAAGCCGTGCAAGGGGGTGGCCTCTTGCCGGCCAGGGTGCGGTCCTCCACGAGCGGCTACGCGCTGATCGAAGACGCGGTCGTCGTCGACCGGCCGTCCGGGACGCGGTCCGGGGACGTGCTGCTCGCGGTCCACTTCAACGACTTCTCGACGGAAGGAACGGGAGCGCCTCAAGGCTGGCAGCCGCTCCTGTCGTGGTTCATGGACGGGTTCGTCGCCGTCCGTGTGTGGCGCAAGACCGCCGGCTCGTCGGAGCCGTCCACGTACCGTTTCCGGCAGGAGGATTTCGCGGTCGGCACCGTCCACCTGCTGTGCCTGGCCGACGTCGACACGCAGATCTCGCCCAAGGTGAGCGTCGATCTGGTGCTCGGCGAGGACGCCCCGACCCCGAGCGTCCAACCGGCCGCCGGGTCGCACCTGGAGGTTCGCGCCGCGTCGGTGTTCCCGTACGTGGGGCAGGAGCTTTCCTGGTCGCCGCCGCCTGGGTACGCCTCCCGTGGGTCGGTGAACGCCGCCCATCTGCTGTCGTCGTCGATCGCCACCCGGCAGGTCAACTCGTCCGCCCCGTCTGGGGTGAAGACGTTCCAGTTCACGCCGCAGGAGCCGCGCTTCGGTGTCGGCGTCTCGGTGTCGTTGGCGTCGGCGACGTCGGAACCGGACACCGGCCCACCGCCGCCCGCTTTCACTCCGGGCCGCGGCAGCGCGCTGTACCGGTACGTTTTCACTCGCTGGGACGGCACCTACCTGGACGACCTGGAGCTGTCCGGCGTCACCTTCGACCGGAGGATCGGGCAGCCGGGAACCTTCTCGGCGTCCGTGCCGCTCCCGAACTCGCGGATCGTGCAGCGGGTACGCCGGGTCATCCCGTCCGACCCCGCCGAGCTCGCGGCGGGGCCTGGTGTCGTCACGTGCGTGATCCTGCGGGACGGCGACCCGTGGGGCGAGTACTGGATCACCATGGCGTCGGTGTCCCGGTCGGGCCGCTCCGCCCCTAGCCTGCAGCTTTCGGGGTCGACGGTGGACGCCTACATGACGCAGGTCGAGATCCAGCAGGAACTGTCCTTCGAGGGCGAGGATCAGATCGACATCGCCCGAGCGCTGATCGAGGACATGCAGGGCCGCGAGCATGCCAATCTGCGTCTCATCGCGCAGGCGGGCAGTTCGGGTGTCGCCCGGGACGTCCTCTACGCCGCCAACGAAGGCTCCTACGGGCAGAGGCTGCAGGAGTTGGCGCAGGCGGACAACGGCTTCGAATGGGTCGTCAACATCGCCGCGGGGACGTCGCAGATCGAGCGGCACTGGGTGTGGGGTGCACCGAGGCTGGGCGACGGCACCGTCAAGCACGTCTTCAGCGACTCGCCTTACGGTGGCGACATCCTGGACTGGTCGGAGGAGATCGACGCACTACGCGGCGGCACCTACTGGCGGGCCCGCGGAGACGCCGTCTCGGAGGACGCGTCCACGTCGGCGGAGCCGCTCGTGTCCGAGCCGGTGCTGGCCGAGGCGCACCTGGCCGCCGGCTGGCCGCGGCTCGACCGTACGGTCACCTTCCCGCGCGAGTCGGTCGAGGGCACGCTCGACGACTACGCCGCCTACTGGGCGGCGAACGCCCCCGGCGCGCTCAGGGTGGACCAGATCACCGTCGCGTTGGGAAAGCAGCCGACCTTCACGCCCAACAGCCTGGGCGACACGGCGCGGATCTTCCTGCACAACGACTGGCACGGCCAGCAGTCCAGGACGCGCCGCATCATCGGCATCTCCATCACCCCTCCGTCGCGCGAGGGCGGCAAAGAGATCGCACAGTTGACCTTCGAAGGGATCGAGGCCCCGACCGGTGGATAAGTTCTCAGGCAACATCGCCGACGACGTGGCCAAACTCCGCGCCGAGGTCAACGAACTGCGCGCCCTCGTGCGGCAGCGTCAGCCGCTCACCACCGCGTCGCAGGGCTGGAAGATGACCGACATGGCGATCCCGTCCGTGGGGCCGGGAGAGATCCAGATCGGCAGCAACGGCGGCGAACTCTTCGTCGCGACGGAGTCCGGGACGCAGCGCCTCAACCAGCTCAACGTGCCGGTTGCGACGCCGCCGTACCCGGCGAGCTTCAACAGCCCGGCGACCATCGGCAGCAACCCCACCGCGCAGAACTACAACGATCTGCGCGCCGACGTGGTCAACCAGTTGTTCAACCCGCTCCGCGACGTGATCAACAAGCTTGCCACGGCCGGCGTCTGGGCGCCGCCCTCCTGATCTTGGGCCGTCTCGCGCGAGGTCTGCTACGAGGATGCGCACCTCGCAAAGGGAGCGCAGACGGCCCAACCCTTCGTGCCGCCCGCCGCGTTGAGGGTGCTCGGGGCGGGCGGCACACACCTACTACCAGCAGATATGTGGAGGATGCCGAGTGGAGTGGACGCAGATCCCCGTCGTACAGCTGGGGGCATTGGGCGTCCTGCTCGCCGTCCTCTGGCTCGTCTTCCGGGGCCACCTCGTCCCCGCGACGCTCGTGCCCCGCTCCACGCTTGAGGACGTACGGGCGGACAGGGACGCCCGCCTGGCCGAGGCGAACGCTGACGCGGCCGAGTGGCGGGACCTGTACAGGCGCGAGTGTGAGGCGCACGAGCTGACCCGTAAGGCGCACGCCGAAGAGGTGCGGGCGGCGCTGCTGGCCTCCACGGAAGGAGCCCAGGTGGCTGCCGCACTCCTGGCTGAGATCCGGTCCCGGCAGATCGGGGCCAGCCCGTGACCGACCACGATGACGAGAGGGTGCCGGACATCGACGAGGCCAGGCAGGCGGCCGACGAGTCCCGGCAGCGCGCCGAGGACGACCTGAGGCGAGCGCGGGAGCAGGCACGCCACACCCTGTCGGTTGCCGCTCGGTTGCGCCGGCTGCGGGAGGCGAACGGGTTCTCGGAGCTTTTCGATGAAGCGTTCGGGGGTCGTCGTGGGTGACCTGCTGTATTCGGCAGGGTCGGCGCTGCTGATCGTGTCGGCGCTGCTCGCGGTGGCGTGCGTGGCCGCGCAAGCCCTGCTGGCCCGCTGGTGGGCGACGCCAGGCGGCAGGCACGTGATGGCGTTCCAGTTCGTGCTGGCCGCCGTGCTGACGTTGTGGGCGCTGAGGGTGTGGATCCCGGACAGCGACCTGATCCGGGTGCTGCGATCTGTCGCCTTTGCCGGCGTCCCTGTCGTGCTGGCGTGGCGGCTCGGGATCATCTTCAAGACCTGGCGCGGCAAGCGCCGCGAGCATCGGAGAGAGGGGGCGTGAGATGCAGATCGTGAAGCGCTCGGAGTTCGGGTGGGGTGCCACTGGCGCGAGCTCGGCCAAGCCCACAAGGGGGCTGGTCATCCACTACGACGGGTCCAACCAGCGGTTGGAGAACAAGCCGCACGGGGCATGCGTCGTCTACTGGAAGAACACCAGGTCGTTCCACCGGGGGCCGTCCCGGCAGTGGGTGGATATTGGCTACAGCTTCGGATGTTGTCCCCACGGCGTGATCTTCGAGGGCAGAGGCGAGGGGCGCGCTCAGGCTGCGCAGCCTGGCGGCAACACCACCTGGTACAGCGTCACCCTCATGTCTGGGCCTGACGAGACGCCGACCGAAGCGCAGATCGAGGCCGTCCGCGAGCTGCGCGCCTACCTGATGGGCAAGGGGCTCGGCGCGGCGGTGAAGGGCCACCGCGACTTCTACTCCACGTCGTGCCCGGGAGACCGCCTGTATCGGCTGGTCAGGGACGGCACTTTCGCCAAGCCCCCGAAGGGGTCCAAGACCACACCCATCAGCAGCGAGGAGGGCGACGTGTCCGCTCAGGACGTCATCCACGGCAAGCACATCGTGATGAACAAGGGCGAGGACGCCGAGAAAAAGGTCAGCCTCGCCGCGTTCCTTCAGGAGATCGAGACGGAGCAGGACCAGACGCAGGAGCGTCTGGACCGGATCGAGGCGAAGCTCGACAGCCTCCTGGTCAAGCTCGACGACGCGAGCAAGTAATCGGGATCGTTTCCGGCTCCTCCCGCAAGCGATCCCGACCTGCGGTTTTAAAGCATCCCCCTGCCCGGCTTGCATTCGCGGCCGGGCTTTTGAAGTCCCCTCGAAGGAGCACCCTCATGCAGTTCAAGATCTTCGGCCGCGAACCTGCGGCGATCTCGTACGGTATCCAGTCGCTTCTGGCGGTGGTCGTCGCGTTCGGTGTGATCACGGGCGAGGCTGCCGACTGGACCATGACCATCGTGAACGGCGGGCTGGCGCTGCTGGTCGCACTGACCACGAGACCCGTGGTCGTGGCTTCTATCACCGGTGCCGTGTCCACGATCCTGACCGGAATCGTGTCCTTCGGGCTTCCTGGCCTGACGTTCACCACCGTGCAGCAGGGCGTCATCATCGGCGCTCTGACCGCGTGGCTGGGACTCTGGCTCAGGCCGAACCAGTCGCCGAAGGAGACGGCGGTCACGAACGCCTGACCGCCCCTTGGACGCCCCACCTTCCCCGGGGCCACACGAGAGAGCCCGCCGTTCCCTTCGGGGCGGCGGGCTTTCTCGCATGCATCGAGCGCGGCCCGTGGTTACGCTAGGGGTGGCTGGTGACAAGAGGTACAGGGAACCTCTTCCCGTCCCTGCGGGATAGCCAGCCCATAGACCGGCCAGCGTGCTGGCCCGACTCTCCCGGCGTCCGCGCCAGGGAGACAAGCGGCTCCGTTGAGCCGCACACGACGGAGAGGCCCACCGTTCCCTTCGGGGAGCGGTGGGCCTCTTTCGCGTGTCTGGGGTTAGGTCTGATCGCTGTAGACGATGGACAGGCCAGGCACCTCTTGCGCGATGCGGGCGGCTACGGCGCGATGCCAGGACGGTGGCCACGGGCATTCGGGCGGGCAGTCGGCCTCGGTACGGGGGATCGCCATCGCCGCGTCCGGGGCGTCGTTCAGCAGTTCGATCGCGGCTGACACCTGCTGTGCGGCTGTCGCTTCGAGGTTCTCGATCGTGAGCCGCACTCCGTCCGGGATGGGGTACTTGCCCTGCTCCCAATGCCGCACGGTGCGCGGGGAGACGCCAAGGTGGTCGGCGAGCCAGTCCCCGGTCACGCCGAGGAATTCGCGGACAACCTTGAGTTCGGCGTCGGTCATCCGCTCGTCTTCGGGCATGCCGGGCGGGTCGATGTAGGCATGTTCGGTCATGGGCGAGCCCCTCTCAAGCGGAAGCCCCCGGGGCGCGGACCCGGGGGCGTGTCGAGTGCGGTGGTCAGGCAGTCTCGTGCTTGGCGGCGATCTCCCAGAAGTCGATCCCCTCCACGATGGCCTTGAAGTCGAGCCGGTCGTCCTCGTCGGTCGGGTAGCCGTCAAGGTTGACCTCGTCGCGGTAGTACGGGCCATAGAACTCGTCGCCGCTGAGGGAGATGCCCTCGGGGAGCGCCTCGTTGATGGCGGCGCGGTAGTCGGTGGCGATGGCGTCGGTGTCGTACTCGCTGGCGAACTCGCCGAGCGCCTCGACGACGGTCTGCTCGACAGTGAGGGAGTAAGCCTCGACGCGGTTGTTCCAGGTGCCGTAGGAGGTGGTGGTCGTCATGGCCGGTTCCTTCCGGTGTGGTCTGGGGCTGCTCCCCTGACCTGTTGAGAACAGCTTAACTGCCTAAAATAGGAAGTGCAAGAGGTAGGAGAGAAAGAGAGGAGCCCGCCCCTCCCATCGGGAGAGGCGGGCCCATCCGTGCTGTACGGACCTACGGCGGTGTCATCGTCCCCACGTCCTGCTCGGTGACGGGCAGCATGGCCACCTCCTCACACCTTGTCGGCGAAGATCGTGACGTTGTCCCGGTAGTGGCCCGTGGCCTTGTCGAACGAGCCTCCGCACGTGATCAACCGGAGGGCGGGGTAGTCCGGGTCGTTCCAGATCGCGTCATGGTCGAGCTTGTCCTTGTCGGTCTGAGTCTTGCCGACGACCTTGAACCGGTAGGTGCGGCCATCCTTATCCGTCACGAGGATCTGCGCGCCACGCTGAAGGCCCTTGAGGCGGTAGAACACGTCGGGCTCGGACTCGGAGTCCACGTGCCCGGCGATCACGGCTGCGCCGACCTCTCCGGGGCGCGGGAACGGGTCCTTGCCGGCGGGCACCTTCGGCGAGTACCAGCCCGCGAGGTTCTCGCCGCCGGGTGGCGTCTCCATGTCCTTGCCCTTCAGCCCGACCTTGATGATCGCGGCGTCCACGTCGATCGAGGGGATGCGGATCCGCTCCGGGTCGGCCACCTTGACGATCTTCGGGGGCTTGCTGGTGACGGTGCGACTCGCGGGAGGATCATCCACCACAAGGCGCGGCTGAGGCAGCTCAGGAGAGCCGGACGCGGCACACCCGGACGCGAGGGCTACAGACAGGGCTACGGCGGCGAGAAGACGCACAGGGGGCTCCAGGAGGACGAGGCTTTGAGGGCGGCTTTGGGGCTGCCGTTGCAGCAACGGCAGCCCCAAAGGGAGGGCTACTTCTTGGCAGTGCCGCCGAGACCGGTGTCGATGCGCACCGGCAGGTAGTCACGACGGATCACGATCGTCCGCTCGGTCTCCGTCTCGGTGACGGTCGGGACCGGGGTCGGCTCCTCCGTGGGCTCCTCGGTCGGGACCTCGGTGGGCGTCTCGGAAGGCGCGGGGGTCGGCTCGTCAGTCGCCGTGGGGGTGGGCGTCGGGGTCGCGGTGACGCACTCCGGCACCCGCACCAGGCCGCGGTGCCAGCGCGTCCAGTAGGCGCCGGTACGCGCGTCGGCGAGCACCTTCTCGGCGGCGGTCACGCTGTCGTTGGCCTTGACGAGCGCGGCCTGGGCCTTCAGGAAGGCGTCGATCAGCTCGATCTTGGCCTTGGCCTCGGCGTGGAACTGGGACTGCTCCGGGTCGGTGACGATCGCCTGAAGGCGCAGCAGTTCCTTGTCCCAGGAGCCCGCCCACTTGTCGGTCTTCGCCGGGAGAGCCTTCTCTCTGGTCTCGAACGCGGCCTTGGCGGTCGCCTGAGCACTCTTGGCCTCGGTGAGCGCCTTCTCGGCGGCGCGCACCGCCGCAGCCTTGGCCCGCCAGTCGTGCGACCTGGCCCACCACTGCACCGCCAGAGCGCCCGAGCCGTAGCGGGGGCGGAGGTCGCGCTGCACCTTCGACCGGCCCGGCACGGCGACAGGGCCGACAGGGCGGTTACCGACCACGCGGTAGTGGAACTGGGCATCCCACCGGGTGGGGTTGTTCAGCGACAGGGGAGCGCACCCGTCAGCGACCGAGACGCTCGGCTTCGGGACGGTGACGGCGTTGGCCGGCGCGGCGGAAAGGCCAACCGCCATGACGCCTGCGGCGAGGAAGGCCGCGATCCGATTGGGCATTTGAGGGTTCCTCTCGGGATGCCAGCTCTCGGGTGGAGCTGGTCGCCCCGGCGCGGCACTCCATTCCGTCCATCCGGGCGCAAGGGTGCCTACCGGTTTATCCATAGTGGCGCATTAGCGTGGCGGACTACTACAAGACGGATAAGAGAGGCGTAAGGGAGGTGTCGTCTTGTACCGTGGATTTCACCCTGGGGGGCGCAAGCTGGTTGGGGATGGCATGCCAGGACCCAGCGCCTGCGAGGAGAACCACCCGCGTACACCCGGACTGATCACCCGGGAGCGCGGAAAGGCTCGGATCAGGACCCCAGGCCGCATGGATCGGACCCCTGACGGGGCGGGTGGCAGCCCAGGCGCCTGGGCCTGTGAGGTTCGAGTCCTCACCCGGTCCCGAGAGCAAGCCTGCATAGCTCAGCCGGTGAGAGCACCGCCCTCATAAGGCGGAATGGCCCAGGTTCGACCCCTGGTGCAGGTACGGCCCCATGGTGTAACAGCAGCACACCCTGCCTGTAGCTGACTCGTCCTAGGCAACGAGCGACGCCACCGACCGGACGCGGGAGATGGTGAACAGGAGCCGCCCGAGGGTGGCGTCAGGGAGGAGCCGGTTTAAGTCCGGCGGGCTAACCCCGTACGGGGTCGAGTCGCCAGGCATGGCCGCTCGGCCCCTCTTCAACTGCCAGATTGGGAGTTGCTGGCAGCATCTGGGAGGTGGGAGCAATGCGATTCGACTACGACATGGACGCCGACGCCCTATACGTGACGATCACCCGTGAGCCTGTCGCCGCCACCCACCCAATCGAGGACCTGACCTCGGTGGACGTGGACGCGGAGGGAAGCCCGGTCGGCATTGAGGTGATCGCCCCCGTCCGGGCGTGGGCGATCGACAAGGTGCTAACTCGCTACCAAATCGCCGACGACGACCGAGACCTGCTGCTTGCCCACTACGGGAGCGGACGCTTCTCGGGCGCGGACTGTTAGGGCCACGCCAGACCGTCTGGCGGGCCTAGACGGGACCCGCATGTCCAGAACGGACAACACCATGCCGTCCCGGCTCCAGCGCGAGGACGGCAAGCCCTGGTCGCACGTCGGCGGCCACTGGACCGGCATGCGCTGGTACCGGAAGATGAGCGAGCGCGTCGCCCGGCAGAAGGTCAGGCTCGCCCTCCACGCCGGACATGAGCCGGAGCCGACACGGCACCGAGGCAACGCCCGCTGGATGACCTGGTGACAACGAGAAGCCCCGCCCTCCTCCGGGAGAGCGGGGCTGTTTCGTGCCGCCTAAGCGCGCTTCCACCGCCACGTCGTCCGCGTGTACTGGACGCACTTGTACCGCTTCTTCGTCACCTTGGCGTACCCGTACTTGCTGCGGGCCGCCTTCGGGCAGTACGCGCCCGGCGTGACGCAGCGCCAGACGTTGCCGTCCCTCTTGTACGTGCACGCCTGGGCGCTCGACTGGACGGACACCGCCGCAGGGGCGTGGACGGCAGCCTGAGCGGCGGCCGGATCGAGAGCGGACAGAGCAGCCACCGCGACAGCGGCAGCGACGAGACGAGGACGCATCCTGGACCCTTTCGTCGATGAGAAGACGCAGGTGAGACGACCGGGACGCGCCGGCGGTTGTCCGTGAACCCCGTTCTGTTGGCGCTCCAGGCAGCGGTCTAGGATCAGGCGGCATGGCCTACGACCTGCCCGAAGACCTGATCGCGCTGAAGCGCGCCTTCCTCGCCGCCGAAACCCGCCTCGCCAGCCTGAGCGAGACCGGCAGCAGGGAGGACTGGCAGGCCGCCTACCAGGAGTGCCAGCGGCTCGCCGTAGAGATCGACCGCCACCCGTACTGGGCGACCGTGGACAACCGCCACAGCGCGTGGATGGCGCTCCAGGCTGCGGCCAAGGCATAGACGTGAACGCCCGCGCGCCCATCAGGGCCACAGGTGACGGCGGGCAGCCCGAGCGGCAGCAATCACATCCCCGAAATAGGTGTCCTCCCAATGGACGCCGTCGCCGCCGTACACCGCAGACCGGGCCGGAGGCGCCGAGCAGAGCGGATGCACCCGCAGCCAGCGCCGATCGTAGGCCCCGCCCACTGCCATCGCGTACGCCGGATGCACCGGCAGACCCTCCCTGTACAGGTAGGCGAACACGTCCGTCGCCTCCCACCGGCCGATCGGCCGGCACGTCCCCTTCGTGACCAGTCCGCGATGGCCGACGCTGATCCGCCGCATCCGCGACTCCTCGGCCCGCACCCCGGACACGTACCTGCCGGTCAGCTCCTCCTTGAGCACGTCCTGATGGTCGGCGTGCGCATCCATGTGCCGCTCGGCGTAGCCCGGTTCGCCCCGCTTCGGGTTCCGCAGCTCCACCTCGATCTCCTCGTAGCGGGCCTGCGGGTGCACGGCGAGGAAGGCGTCCCGCACCTGCTCGCACTCGGGCATCTCGAAATGCTTCGACCGCACCCACACCAGGCGGGCGTCCGGCGCCACCTGCAACGCCAGATGGGCGCTGGTCACCGAATCCTTGCCCCACGACGTCGACACGTAGTAGTCGCCGCCGGCGGCGAACTCGGCGACCGCGTGGCGTGCCTGATCGGCGAGCCGGTCCAGGCGCGGGCTGCGCGACAGCACGTCGTCATAGTGTTCGAGTCGCGCCCACGTCTCACGGTCGGCGGCGGTCAGCCGCGGCGAGTCAATCAGCATGGTCTGCTCCTCGGATCGCCGCCGCGGCTTTGCGCCGGTCGCCCTTGACGAAGGTGAGGACGAGCTGGTGGCGGCGGGTGGTGGTGCGGGCCGCCTCCCACGCCGGGCGCATCGTCTTGCCCAGCAGGCCCGCGGGGGTGACCAGGACTTGCTCGTTGATCAGGTGGCAGCCTGCCTGCTCGAACGCGGCGACGGCGTGGGCGGGCAGCCCTCTCAGGTGGCCGCGATGGTCGCGCACGTCGGAGATCACCCACGTCGCCAGCCGGTCTTCCTTCAGCAGCCGCACCGCTGCGGCGATCATCTCCGCGTGGGCGGCGACGAAGCCGGGCCAGCGCATCGCCGACAGATCCCGAGGATCATCGGAGTAGCGTTCCCGGTTATGGTACGGGGGGCAGGACAGCAGGTAGTCGTAGCCGCCCGGCAGGCGCGGCAGCACCTCCCGGGCGTCTCCCTCCACCCACACGGTGCCGCCCTGCGACAGCGCCGACCGCTCCCATTCCAGGCCGCGCGCCCGGTTGGCGCGCACCTGCTCGGCGGACAGGTCGACGCCGGTGTAGTGCAGCCCGAGATGCCCGGCGACCAGGCCGCGGACCGGCCCGCCCGCGCACGGGTCGAGGACGTGCCCGCCCGGCGGACAAAACCACGTGTAGAGGGCCTCGGCCAGGTGCGGGTCGAAACGGGACACCCCGCCGGAGATCCTGCCGTGCCTGCCGGTGGCGATCATCCCGGCGGCGTGCGCCCTCGCAGCGGTGTCGTCCACGCCGAGCCCTCGCCACCACGCCACCCGCTCCCGCCAGCGGGACGTCGTGGCGTCCAGCACCGACCACGGCAGCGCGCCGTGCACGTCCATGGCCGGATACAGCGACAGGTCATTGGCGTGCCATCTGCCGTGCTCGTCTCGCGCCCCGTGCGCTACCCGCGGCATGGCATCTCCCTGCTCGGATGGTGGTACGGGGCGCGGATCGCCTTCGGGACGCCGTCCGGGTCCGGCCAGACGCGATCCCGCCACCGCGTGACAGCCTCCTCGTCGCGCACCACCTCCCAGCGGAGGACCCGCCCGTTGCCGTGCCGGGTCAGCCTGCCCAGCCCCCGCACCCGCCCCAGCAGCGCCGTCAGCGCCTCCACGTCGGCGAGCGCCCACCACGACACCTCACGGGCCAGCACCCCGGCATGGACGGCGTTACGGGCCTTCTGCGGCCCCGCCGACAGGTGCACCTTCCGGTCCGGGCTGAAGCGTGTCATCGCCTCCCCGTCCGGCTTGCGCCGCACCTCCACCACCGTGTGCTGCCCGTCGAAGACCGCAGCCGAGCACGCCCACCCCCACACCAGGCCGGGCGAGGCCAGCGCCAGCGGATGCACCCCGCCGGGGGCGGGAGCCGTCCACGTCGCCAGCGGAAGCGCGAAATCCGCCACGCTGTCGCGCCCCATCGGCGGCAGCGCATAATGCCCATGCTCGGCGACATGCTGCTGGTAGGCGCTCCACGACAGCGGCCCGTCCAAGTGCGGCGGGCAGGCGTCCAAGCCGATGACGGGCTCGGCGAGATGAGCGACGACACGGACCGGCTCCCACCTCGGGGAGCCGGTCGTGTCCGTGATCGGGACAGCGGCGAGCATCAGCCGACGACCTCGCTGAGCAGCGCCAGGATGGCGTCGCGCCGCCCCCGCAGGTGCGCCTCGTACGCCTCCCGCAGCGACGCGATGTCCACGCCGGCGAAGTCGGCTTCGACGGCGCACGTCCCGTACCCGGTGGAGCGCTTCCCGCCGAGGGCGAGGACGCGCCTGCCTGACACGACGGGCATGGCCTCGTCGACCGCCACGGCGAGAGCCGCCACATGGCCCGGCGTCGGACAGGACAGGGTGAGCCCTCCCCACAGCACCGCCCCCGGCTTGATCACCTGCAAGTCGTAGATCATCTGCGTGGTGGGGGGCGCCACCAGATCGCCGCCGAGCAGCTCGATGTAGCGGTCCACCGCCGAGCCGCGCACATCGTGCCGGGTGCCGAACGCCTCACCCCGCATCGCCCCGCCCGGCAGCACCGCGTGCGGATGGCCGGCCAGATGCCCCGGCAGCCGGAACGCGTTCTCCGCGCAGACCACGTGCACGTTGTCGACCCACAGCGTGCCCGCCGTGATGTCCGACCTCGCCGAATACCCCATCAGCGACAGGGCGGGAAGGTCCGAAGACACCCGCCGCGCCAGCGCCAGATCGACCTGACTGCCCGTCTCCGACAGGGCGCCGCCCGACCACAGCAGATCCACGACCGTCTTCGGCAGCGACTGCTCGGCCACGTCCAGGACGCGGGCCAGATGCCACGCCAGAGCCGACCGCAGCGTGTGCCGGAGGCTGTTACCGGACACGTACGGCACCGCCACCCGGCGGCCGTCCGGCTGCAGCACGTCCTGCGTGCGCAGCAGCTGGGTGTTGCCGGACGTCCCGGCGCCGTGCGAGATCGGGTCGAGCACAGTGAGCGTGAGCGGGATGTGCACATCCGGCAGGGCGTGCAGCCCTGCCAGGCCGGTGTCGGTGACGGTCATCAGAACGGAATCCTCTCGGTCGGGTCATCGTCTCCCGCAGGCGCGGGCTTGCGGGCCTTGCGGTCCATCCGGGCGACCGCCACCACGTACACGGCGTCACGCCGCATCAGCTCCGCCCACGCCCCGAACACCTCCGGGGCGGACAGGCTCCCGCCGAGCGCGACGATCTCCTCGCTGGTCTTCGCCAGCAGCGCCCCGTCGATCTCCAGCTTGGCCGCGGTCTTCGACACCGCCTCAGAAAAGGACGCCGTCGAGGTGCCCGTCTCCAGCGCGGTCCTGGCCCGCGTCCACACGTTCTTGCCGAGGTTCTGGGTGACGCCCGGCGTGTCCAGCAGCGCATTCACGAACCTGCTGCCCCAGCCCAGCAGCGTCTGCTGGTCCGGCAGCCCCGTACCTGTCGAGGTATTCACTCAGGTGCTCCTTGTTGATGAGGAAGGTGACGAGATGGATCAGCGCTCCGGCCCGGAACGGGGCGAGCGCGCCTGCGTGGTGCCGCCACACCGGCAGCGTGTCGGCGGTCAGACGGTGCACGGGCGGCGCGAGATGCTCGATCTCCTCGGCGGTGAACCCCGCCTCCCGCAGCCGCACCACATGGGCGAGGACGTGCCGGAACTCGGCGGGTGTCGCTGAGATGTCCAGGGCGTCCATCCGCACCCGCCAGCGGCCCGGCCCGTGGTTGACGTGCGCGTACGGCAGGACGTGCTTCTGGCCGGACTCGGCCACGCACACCAGCCAGTCGCCGGCGGGCGGGTCGGCGAGGGTGTCCACGACCGCCCGCATGTCCGCCCTTGACGTGAAATGCACGTGATCGGCGGCGAACGCCGCCTTCGGGTGCGAGGCGGGCAGCACCCGGTCCGTGCGGGTCAGGATGGTCCACATGCGCACCTGATCCATGCCCTTGCCGGTGCACGACCAGGCGCACGCCTCGCACACCCTTGCCGAGCGCGCCCGCAGATGGCCAGGGTCGACGAAGCTCTTGCCTTCCAGCCACTTCTTCGCCGGGGCGCTCTCCTCGACGTCGCGGGCGCACATGGCGCACACCCCCGGGGTGGCGGTGACGCCGAGCGTGGCACGGCGGGGACGCCCGGCCAGTTCCCACACCATGACCGGCGCGGTCGGGTAGCTCATATCGCCTGCTCCGTCCTCGTCGTCTGCAGGTAGCCGAGCCGGAACGCGGTCGCCACGATCTGCGCCCGGCTGCCGCGGCCCCGGCACCCCCACCGCTGGCCGACGTCCCGCAGCGTCGACTTCACCGTCTCCTCGGAGACGTGCAGCCGGGCGGCGATGTCGGCGTTCTCCAGCCCGTGCGACACCAGCTCGATCACTTCCAGCTCGCGGCGTGTGACCTTCGGGTGGGTGCGCAGCCAGTCGGCGACCTCCGCTGTGGCCCGGTCCAGCCTGGCCCTGGCCGCAGACAGCGCCTCCTGCATCTTCTTCGGGGCGCGCCCCTCACACGGAGGGCAGAAAAGCCGGTACGCGGCGATCGGCTTGGCCCCGCAGCCGGGACAGCAGCGACCGCTCACGACGCCTCCCGTACGACGAGAAGCCCGCACCCGTACCCTTTGGCCGGGCCGACCCCGGCCAGCAGCAGAGCGGAGAGCGCTTCAGGGTCGTCGACCGAAGCCCGCCCGGACCAGGCGTGCCACACGTGCGTCACCAGCGAGCCCTCCCGGCGGCCGACACGGCTTCCCAGCGGCTCGCCGGATATCTCAGAGACGGACAGCGCGCCGCCGAGCTTGCGCAGCAGCCAGCCGTCGCGTTCCCCCTCCGGCAGCGGAATCCTCCGGTGCGGGCCGACCCGCACACCGCCCTGGCGCTCTCTGGCCGGCGCCATCGTCGGGCAGGCCACGATCGAGAAGCGGACCCGCCGGCCGCGCTCCCACCACAGCCGGGCGGGCGAGGACCGGCAGGCGCTCGCGTACCGGCCAGGCACTTCTGCGGCGCGGCCCGCCTGGACGAGCAGCACGTCCCGGCGCGGCTGAGCCCACAGGACCCGTCCGCCGCGCGGGCCCTGCCCTGACACTGCGGTCATCACGCGCGCGTGCATGCGGTGGATGTCCCGGGATTCGGCGTGTGCGCCCGGGTGTGTCAGGTCGAGCCGGACGACGGACAGGATCGGTTCGCCTTGCATAGGCACCTCCCTGAGGGAGAAAGGGTTGTCCATAACGGAGTATGTCGGAAGATTCATTGGACGATCTGGACAAGTCAGTGAACGCCCCGGGCTTGCTGATGGCAGGCCGGGGCGTAGCGGAGCAGCCGCGGGATGAGCCCTCGTGGGAGCGGACGCTCCGGACACCCGCCCGACGTCAGGCCGGGCGAGCATCCGCAGAGCACGCCTACGGCAGACAGTCCGGGTAGCGGGAGTCCAGCGGGCACGCCTTCACCTGCTCCGGCGTGGCCAGCCGGGAGTACGACGGGGCGTCCTCGATCGGCAGGATCATTAGGCCCCTGTCGCCGCCGAGCCGGGCCATCACCACGCCGGGGATGTCGTTGGCCGACGCCTGCTGGTCGGTGTCGATGGACGTCTCTAACCCGGCCTGCGAATCTCCCGCTGGCTGGCCGCAGGCTGTGGCGGCAAGCAGTGCCGCCGCGCAGAAGACCGCGGAGGCGAGCGTCTTGGTGACCATGGTGCTTTCCCTTCGTTGAGATCAGTGAGGGTCGAGCGCGTACAGGTTGCGGCCCACACGGGCGGCGTCGCCCTCGTCGGCGAGCTGACTGAGGGCGTTGCGGACGGAGCCGAGCTTCACCTCCCGGCCACCGTCCTGGTTGACGACGTCGAGGACTTCCTCGGCGGTCAGAGAGTCGCCGGCCTGCGCCAGAGCGGTCACGACGCGGTCTTCCAGGCGGAGCTTGCGACCGCGGCGGACAGGGGCGTCTCCCGCACCCTCCGCGGACTGGCCTTGCTCGGCGTACTCCTCCTGCAGCGCCCGGCACAGTGCCGCCATGGCGTCCGGGTCATGCCGGGCCGCGTAAGCGTCGCCCGCGGCCTCCCATGAGGCTTCCTCAAGCCCTGCGGGCTCGTCGTCGCCGTACAGCTCCAGAATCTCGGGGTCGAGGCCGGGCAGCGGCTCGATCGACCCGATCCGGAAATGCCGCATCAGCGAGGTTGGGCGCGGTCCGGACAGCAGATAGGCCATGCCCTGTGTGTCGCAGACGTCATCGTCATCGTCGGCGTACAGGTCGAACTGGCTACGTAGCACCCGCGGCGTCAACGTCCTCGGGATCAGCTGCAACTGCTCGCCAGCCGGCAGCAGCCCGTCAGCGACGAGATGCCGCATCATGGACGAGCTCCAGCGCAGCAGCGTGACCTCGCCCTCCTTCAGCATGGCGCGCAGCGTGTCGGAGCCGCCGAGTTCTTCCAGGTGGGAAGCCTGGGCGTCGAGTTCGATGCCGATGCCGACGCTGCGGCCGGTCCGTCCAAGCTCCTTCACGAGGTAGGTCGCCTCGTCCCGGTATGGGGCGCCCCGTTCCAGTAGCCGGTTCGCTTCATCGATCCGCACTGACAGCAGCGGGTCCGGATTGTTGAGCAGGAACGCGTTGCGGCCCATCGCGCTGTAGCGCTGCTGCCGCTCGGCGGCGACCGAGACGCCGGAGCGCAGCATCAGGATGGCCGCCTCCTGCGAAGTGGCGCGCCAATCCACGTTGTTCTCGGCCTCCGGCGCGGACTGCCCGCCCTTCAAGTCGCCGTACCAGGAGGCAACGCGGTTGCGTTTCTCGCACGCCAGCTTGTACTGGACCTTTCGCGACTTACCGGCCCCGGTCGTGCCGAACACGAGGGCCCGCACCGCCGACCCGGTGCGTGGGTCGAACATCCGTTCACGGGCAGGACGCCCGTTGTGGTGGCGGCCGACGACGATCCGGCCGTGCCGGTCCATCATCATGTCGCTCAAGGAGGGCGGCGGCATGACCGCGAGCGGGTTGGACGGGTAGATGGTGACCATCGCCCGCCGGGATCCGTCCGTCTCGACCACCACGCGGGTCGGGTCGGCGATATCGAGGGCGGAGCACAGCGCGGCCAGGTCGTAGCGGATGACCTGGCCTTGCGGCACTTCTAGCATCAGCTCGACCACCTTGTCACGGGCAGCCAGGACGGGCACGGCTTACTCCTCCTCGGTGGTCATGGTGGGCGGGCGGCCGATTCGAACGCCGGTCAGTACAGCGCCGGGCATCGCCGCGGGGGCGATCCTGCGCGCCCACTCCGAGGCCGGATCGTGGTCCTCGGGCCGGCCGATCGTCAGCAGCCGATAGGAGGCGCCACGACCAGGTACAGGGGCGACGTCGATGAGGTCCTCGGGGACGTCCAGGAGCGCCGACAGGGCCTTCACCGACACGTCCGGTACGGGGTGGCCGGGTGCCGCCGACCGGATGACGACCCGCACCGAGGATGGGCCGGTCTGCTCCACGGAGTCCAGCACGGTCCCGGGTACCGCCCCGCCGTCGACGGCGACGTTCTGAGCCCACCAGCGGGTGGCGGGATGCTCGGATGCTGCCTCGCTGTCGAGGGCCGCTGCTGGTGCGGGGAGCCGTGGCGGGGGAGGGGCCAGCATGCGCCGGGCGAGCCGGGCCGGCCGTACCGCCCACACGCCCGCCGTCCACACGGTCAGCGCGGCGGCCTCACCCCAGTGGATGCCCGGCACCATCCGCTCGGCGAGCAGCAGCACGCCCAGGCTGACACCTGGCGCCAGGTAGAGCACGGTCGCGACCGCCTTCTGCTGCCCGTCCGGCTTCCACAGCCGCAGCGTGGCCAGCCCGCCCAGCGTGAGCGCAGCGTCCGCCAGCAGCGCGGCCCCGGTCAGGTCTCCGGAGAACAGGCCGGACGCCGCGGCGCACGCACCTGCCAGCGTGGCCACGCGGCCGACCGCGCTGCGCACCACATCGACGCGACGGCGCACCCTGATAAGGGCCTGCCACTGCGGGATCGTCACGTCGTCCACCGGCGCCAGGGGCGGCGGCTTCACGGACCGGGCCACGGCGAATCCCCTCCCTGCGGCTAGCGGTTGCTGAGGAACGACGCGTCCGGCATCGGCACCGGCATGGCGTGGATGGAGTCGGCGACCGGCCCGTAGTCGGCCCGGTGCGCATCGGACGCCTGCTCGAACATCACCGACAGGTCCTCGGTGGCGGCGGCCATCGCTTCCGCCTCGCCGAGCACGGACCGCATGACTGCGGCGGCCTGCCGGTGCTCGCCGATCGTGTCCCGGTCGACGTGCAGTGACGCCATCTGGTCGGCGAGCCGGTCCACCGAGGCCGAGCAGCCCTCGACATACCGGTAGGTGCCGCGCACCTGCTCCGACAGGCCACGCAGCTTGACACCAGCCATGGTGAGCTGGGCGATCACGATCGTGTAGCGGACGACGGTGTCGATGACACCCCCGCTGGTGGCGACCGCGCCGCCGGTGTGGTGGCGTTCAAGTTCGGACATGAGGAGTTCTCCTACTCGTTGTGGTAGTCGCGCTCGGCGGGCCGGGTGTGGCCCATGTCGCGGGTCACGTCCGCGGGCGGCTTGTAGATGGCTGCGGCGTTGCCGCCCGCGACCGAGATGGCCTCGGAGGCGGCGGGCAGCCGGTCGGCGATGGCTTGGGCGCGGGCTTTGACTGTGGCGGTCTTCTCCATGAGCCGCACCATCCAGCCGGCCAGCACGCCGGGCACCTTCAAATCGATGATCTTGGCGTGGACGGCTTCCAGCTTGGTGAGCAGCTGCTCGCAGCCGTCCACAGCTGCTCGCGCCTCGTCCACCCCGGCCAGGATCTCCTCGGCCATATCGGCGTCAGCTTCGATCACGTCATAGATGGTGAGATCAGCGTCCCGATGCTGGGTGGTCCGGACGGGCTTGCTCACGGGTCGTGCTCCGTTCGTCGGGTGCGCGGCTGGCTTGTGAGCCCGGGAGGCGGGCAGGGCCGCCCGTCCATGACGCGGTGCGCCTGTCAGGAACAGCGGTTCCGACTCCGGGCGGGGGCGGGCGGGCTCGTCGACGCGCTCGACGGTCACCCGCACGGTCCGGTTCGCGCCGGGCGGGGGGCGCATCCCCTCCCACCCGGGAGGCGGAGGGGGAGGTGTCGAGCGGGTCCACGACTCCCGGCCGCCGGTACCCCCGGTATGGGAGGAGCCCGCAGCTCCAGCCGCATGGGACGCCGCCCGGCGCCAGGCGCGCCGGCGCTTACGCCACGCGGTGCCGCTCTTCCACGTCCACCGGACGAACTGCCGAGACCTACGGAACCGGCGCTGCGTCCTGGGCTTACCGCCCTTGCTCCGCGTCTTACCGGCTCCGGGCGGCCTACGCTTCCACCGATTCCGCCCGCCGATGGCCTTATCGCCGCCAGGGCCGGGTCGCCGCTTGGGTGCCTTCCACGACAGCCGATCACGCGGGCTCTTGTCCTTGCGGTCCGCCTTGCTCTTCCGGCCAGCGCCGGGCCGGCCGGACGTCCAGCCCTTCGGCCGGTCGCCCTTCCGACGCTTCGGAGCCTTCCATCGCAGCTTGCCCCGACCCTTCGGGCTCTTCGGGGTCTTAGGAGCCAGCGTGCGCTTGTCGGCGCCGGGCCGCTTCGGCGGCATGCTGCCGTCACCGCCGCGGCGCCGCTTGAGGTCGTCCTTGCCGGGCGGGCGTCTGCGCCGCTTACTGCGGTCCCTCCACATCGCCTTGCCGTCGCGGCGCGCCTTGGGCGCCTTCCCCGGGCCGGGCTTGCGCAGCGACGTATCGCGCCCATCGGGCCGGTCCTTGCCGCCACGGCGGCGCCTGCTCCCGCCGCCGGAGTCATCGCCGTTCCGTCTCGACGACCCGGTGGAGCGCAGCGCGGACGACCCCCGCGACCCGGACGAGCCCGCATCAGACGCCTTCCGCCCGCCCACCGCCTTGCTTTGCGCCTTGTCCGCGTTCGCCCGCGCCTGATCGGCGAGCGCCTGACGCTGGCGGGCGCGATGCCACATGCCCTGCGCCGCGGCCACGCCGAGAGCGGTCACCAGCGCCACGGCGAGCGCGAGCGTGTCCCGCACGGTCGGGCGGTCAGGATCCTCCGGCTGGGGCGGCACGAAGGCGCCGTCCTCGTCGCCGCTCCCGTCATCACCCGACCCGCCTCCGGAGCCGCCACCAAGGGCAGGAGGCGGCGGCATTAGCAGAGCGGCGGGAGGGGTCATCGTCTCCACCCCCGGCAGCCCGGACATCGCGAACGCCGCCACCGTCTCCCGGTCAGACGCGGCCTCGGCTGGCGCCGCCATCCGCACCTCCGGACGGGGATCGCCTGGCAGCGGCGGAAGCGGCACCGGGCCGCCGTCCGAGCGGGGCCGGAAACTCACCACGTTGTGGTCATCGGCCATGACGGACCCCGCTTGTTGCATCAACGGAGAGTGATCGATACCCTCGCGCGCACGCGTCCGCGCGCGTCCGCGTCCGCGCGTCCGCATAATGCGCGCGCGAGACCCACACCCGGCACATGAACATGAACATGGAGATCACGCTCCGTAACGCTGGCAGTAGTTGGAGAGCGTCAACGCCAAGTCATTCCAAGCCGCGTCACCCTGGCCGCCCGCCACCGACCGGGCCCTGTCCCACCACGCCAACGCGACCGCCCTCATCGGCGCGCCGTCCAGCGCGGCGAGCCGCTCCTCCCAATGCCGTCGCTGGTTCTCCGCACGCCGAGTCCCGTCCGCCGCGAACCGGGCACAGAACGTCTCCAGAACCGTCACCAGGTCCGACCATGCGCTGTGATCGCCGCTCCGGGCCCTCCCCGCAGCGATGGCCCTCGCCTGATCCGACCAGGCGAGGGCGACACCCTTAGCGCCGAGAGCGGCGTTCTGCGCCTGCCGCGCCTCCCAATGCCGGCGACGGTTACCGGCAGCCATCGGCTGGTTCATGCCGACCTCCGCCCGCCGCGCTGGATCATGTCGAGAAAGGAAGACTCCTCAGCCGCACGAGCGGCCGGCCGCGGCGACGGAGCGGGCTCCTGCCCGCCGTCCAGCGCCCTCTGCTCGCGCCTGCGCGCCTCGGCCTGGCGACGATCCGGGATCTCGTGCCGGTGGCGGCGGTAACGTGCCTCCAGCCGGAACGTCAGCGCCGCCGCCGCCTCCAGATGCTGCTGAATCTCCGCGAACGGGGCAGTGACCTTGTGGTGGCGCCACCACGCCTCAAACGTGCTGTACTCGGCCGGCGGGTTCTCCCTCCACATCGCCTCGGCATCACGCCTGATGCGGGCCACATAGTCGGCGTACTCCGACATAGCCCGCCGCAGCTGGGCGGCGAACGCTTCCACCATCTCCGGCCGGTCCAGCATGTCGCCGGACCACTCGCTAGAACCCATCAGCTATTACCTCCTCACCAGGGCCAACCGCGCCGCTGCAACTCGTCCAGGGCGCGGTCCCGGTCTCGCCGGTCCTGCTCGCTGCGTCCGAGGTCGAAGAGCACCTCGGCGAGGGCTTCGAGCTTGTCGTTGGGGAGGTCTTCGATCGGGATGGGGGCGTCGTTCGGCATGGGGTCTCCTTGCGGGGCTGGGGTGTCGGGACGGTCGTTGCCGGGCGTCATGCCGCCACCACCCCGCACGGGGTCACGCCGGCCACCCGCTCACAGCCCTCGCAGCCACGGCTGAAGTTCACGCCGCGCGTGGGGCAGGTGGGCAGGTCTTCACGGTTGTGCATGTGCTCGCAGATCGGGTCGAAGTAGCGGGCCATCACGCGGTCACCTTCTTCGGAGGGTCGGCCTTGCGTCGCTGCCGCCACGGAAGCTCCGCCACCCACTCCTTGCGCTTTCGGGAGGCGAGGCTGACGTCGGCACCGGCATGCCGGGCGAGTTCGGTCACGCTCGGGTACCGGTCCTCGGCGACCTCGGCGTCCCAGAGGTCCTTCATGACCTGCGTCTTCGGCGCTGATTCGGCGTCGTCGTTGACCTCGTTGTTGACGCCTCCAGGGGTCAACTCGGGGGTCAACGGAGAGGTCATGTAGGGGTCGGCGGACAGCATCCGGCCGAGGTCGTAGGCGGCGGCGTTGTTGACGTCGAAGTTGATCGGGTTGTTGACCCTCTCGATGGTCACCTCGGGGGTCAACCTGGAGGTCAACTCGGGGCTCAACTTTGAGCCGTTCTCAGGCGTCTGAGCGGGGCCGTTGTTGACCTGATTGTTGACCTTGCTGTTGACCCCAGAATTGATCAACTCGGGGGTCACGTCCGGGGTCAACGACATGAGCTTCAGCGCTGCGTTGTCGAGTGCCCGCTGGGTGGCCTCGGCGGCGTTCAGGCGCCGCAGCTCGTCCACCGCGGCGGCGGCCTCTGCGCGCTGCCGCTCACTGACCGGGTCCGCCCACGCGGGCACCTTCTCCCGCTTGACGAGCACGCCCGTGCTGTACAGGGTGTCGATCTGCGCCAGCAGCGCCTCCTGCCGCGCCTCGTCCACGGCCAGGCTGGCGTACTCGACGGCGGCGTCCATCGCCTTGTCCAGCTTGGCGAGCGCCTTCTGAACCTTCCGCGCTGGAGCGTTCGCCTGCTGGAGCGCCCGCACCTTCTTGATGGCGAGAGCCACCCGCGTGAGCCTGCGGTGCGCGTCGACATCGCCCGCGGTCCGGTCCGTCGCCTCGGCGAGGCCAAGACGGACCAGGATCCGCTCGGGGGTGAGACGCCAGTTGATGCCGGTCATGCCGCGCATGCGGCGGCGTTCCAGCCGCATGCCGCGCTCCCACAACCAGGCGGCGACCAGCGGCGAGGCGAGACGGAAAGCTGCCTCGCCGAAGCTGGCCGCGTCCAGGCTGGACAGTACGGCGGTCAGTCCGGCCAGCACCCACACCGCGATCCCGTCCACGCCGGCGGAGTAGTTCTCCCGCATGGAGCGGCGGGCGCGCACGGCGGAGGTGACGACAGCGACCTCGATGAACGCGAACAAGACGATCCGCAGCGGCCACCACAGGTCGAGCACGTCTCCGGTGAACTTCCACATGCCGGTGGCGGACACGCCTGTGGCGATGGTGGCGCCGACGATCGTCAGGGTGTCTTCGATGGGAGTGCGTTTCACTCGCTCGGACACGGCCTGGTAGACGCGCCACCCGATGACCAGTGTGGCCACCAGGACCGCGAGGCCGATCAGCGCGAGCGCGCCGACCCGCCAGTGAAGCGGCACCGCCTGGTAGACGGCGATCAGGTCATCAATCGGGTTCATCGGGGTCCTGTTCCAGCGCTATCGGGTCTGTCGGTTGTGAGTCCCGCCCGCTCGGGGTGGATGGTTGGATTCCGGGCACGCCCGCTGCGGACGGGGAGTAGAGGGAGGCCCGGCCACCGGGGAAGCGGCTGGGGGCTGATGGCCGGGCCGGGCTCATCGCCGCACCGTCCGGGGGCGGGTGCCGCAACGGGTACAGGCGGGGTGGGTGCAGCCGCCACGGTCCATCAGCGGGCGGGTGGCGGGCTGGCGGCGCGCTGAGTCCGTGACGAGCTTGTTGACGGTCTGGAGCGCGTCCTTCATCTCGGCGGGAGTCATCGCGCACCGGCCAGGAGTTGGTGGACGAGCGCGTCCAGGTCGAGACGTTCGGCCGCCTTGCACAGCGGCACCAGCTCGCAGGTGGCGTCGATGAAGCCGTCCACGTCGTCGCGGCGGGCGTAGAACTCGTGCCACCGGCCGGCCGTGAACATGCGGAGCGTCACCAGGTCGGGGTCGATGTAGTGGGGCGAGACCTCGATCCGGCCCTCGCCGACCGCCTCCTCGACGCCATCGGCCAGCAGGTCGCGGGCGAACTCGAACTCGGCCGCCCCCTCGTCCAGGGGCAGGGTGAGGGTGACGGAGAACGGCTCCCACGTGCGGTAGCGGAAGGTCGAGGTACGGGTGCCGCCCTCGTCCGCCAGGTGGAGTGTGAGAGGCCAGCAGACCGTGTGGTCGCGGTGTGCCATCATGAAGTAGCTCCAATCGGTTGAACGGAGCGAGGGCGTCCTGAGTCTTGGCCGAAGCGGGACGCCCTCGGCGTTTCTGTCGGCGACGTGGACCATCAGACCGTCGCCTTCGAGCTGTCTCTCGTGCGCCAGTCAGCGGCGTAGTCTTCAAAGGTGATGCGCTCGCCGGCCTCGACCCGCGACACGAACTCCTCGACGAACGAGCGGAGGAGCACCCGCGCCCTGCCGAAGGTGGTTCCGGGGAACCTGCCGGCGCGTAGCCCGGTGTAGAGGTACGCCTTAGAGACGGGCAGTAAGGCCACGGCTTCTTTCACGGGCATGAACGGCGTTGGCGTGCGGGAGCACGCGGCGCTCTGGGTGCTCTCCGTGGAAGGGAGCATCTCCGTGGTCTCCATGCCACACAATGTGGCATGCCAATGTGGCCAGGTCAAGAGGCCACATTAGGTGGCTATATGGGATGCCCGAAATGCGGTTATATGCACGTCGGAAGTTCTGAATGCCTCATTGTTTGGCCACACAACGTGTGTAACGATGTTCGGTGTGGCGACAGAGGAGGATCGGCTAGCCGAAGCGGCAGCGGCATATCGTCGGCTCTATGACGAGCTAGCCGAGGCTCGCCGAGAACTCGCCGAGACCATCGTCGATGCGGCGAGAGCGCGCGTCCCCCAAAAGCGGATCGTCACCATCTCTGGCTACACCAGAGAACACGTGCGCCGCATCTGCCGAACGGCCGGCATCGAACCAGAAGACGGCGACGTCTAGGCTGCGGAACTCCGCTGGGCGCGACCGGCCTCCAGGCCGCGCTGATATGCGTTGGCTGCGATCACGTCGAGGGCGGCCACCATGCAGGTGACCTCTTCGAGCTTCTCCATGATCTCGGCGAACCCCTCGGCGAACTCCTGAGGGACTTGACGCTCTCCACTCATGGGTGCGCACCTCTCTGGCCGCCAGGCCGTGGATTCTCACCTCGACTTTAGGGGGCTATAGTCGGGGTTGCAATCCCTTCGGCCAAGCATGAGTGGAGCTGTCACGTGGACCTGCGAGCCCTACGAGAAGCGGCGACTATCCCAGATCCCGTCCAACGGGCGCACGCGTTGACCCAGCTCATGACCCAGGACAGGGCACTCGTCGAGGAAGCTGCCAAGTATCGACGGCACGCCATTGCCGAAGCCCGCAGCGCTGGCCTCACCCAGGAGCAGATCGCCTCACGGCTCGGCGTCACGCCCGGCCGCATCTCCCAGATGAGCAAAGGGCCCGCGGCCAAAGCACCCGAGCCGCCCTCCGAACCAGCGCCGCGCGTGCTCGTCCAGCGAGCCCTGCCCACAGACCCGTCGATCCGAGGCTCCGTGTCGCTGTTCCTGGTCGAGGCCGAACGCCAGGGCATCAAAGCCGAACGCCGCATGCTCTACATCGGCCCCGAACCGGCTAGTGACCACGTGGCCGCAGCGCTGGGAGTGGAATCGGGCGACGAGGTGATCGCCCGCCGCAAGCTGATGTACGCCAACGACGTTCCCGTCCGGATCGCCACCTCGTTCTTCCGCGCGGACCTGTTCGCCGACACCAGGATCGCCGAACCGGAGTTCGTGCGCCCCTCCCTGCAAGCCGCACTACAGGACCTCGGATATCAGTTCGGGCGGGCCGAGGAGTATCTGGTCGTGCGCCGGCCGACAGCGTTCGAGCGGGAGACGCTGGAGCTCGAATCAGGGGAGTGGGTTGCCCAGGTGCTCCGTGCGTCCTACAGCCAAGAAGGCACCCCCGTGCACACGCTGGAGACGGTCTGCGCTGCGACGCGACACGTTTTCCCGATCGGACAGGTGGCAGGCAACGATGAGTTTTAGCCCATACCCGGACCCGACACTGAGGTATAGCCCTGACCCTGACCCCGCCGCCGCTCGCACGAGCCACATCTACGTGGTCGCCTTCGACAGTGGCACGCTCAAGGTTGGGCGGGCAACCGACGTCGAAGCGCGGTTACGAACGCATCAGCAGGAAGCAGCCCGCCACGGGGTCAGAGTCACAAGCCAGTGGTACTCAGCCCCTTGCAGCCCAGGTTATGCAGCCCACTACGAGAAGCTCCTGAAGGCGATATGCAACCGCCGCGGACTCCTACAGGCAGGCCTCGAATACTTCAAGGGCCTGGACTTCAATGAGATCAGAGCCAGGGCCGAGGAGCTAACCGGGGCGCCCGGATCGCAGCCAAGCCTGAGTTTGGTTCCCAAGCTGCCGGAGAAACACACACCGGGCAAGGCGAGCATCCGCGGGAGTCTCGACATTCTCTTCGCGTGCGGCCTCGCACCAGACGAGGTGACAGAGAAGCTGAAATCTCGAATGCCGACTGCGGAGGAGGTGGAAGAGATGAACCTCCCGCCTGGAGAGCCGATCGTTGAGGTCGCCCGATGGGTACGCGCCGCAGACGGGCAGGTGATCGAGTTCGGCAAGAGTATCTACGCGGCCAGCCGGCACGAGTGGTCATTCGCCTTCGAGATTCCGGACTAGCGGCGACAACGAGAAGCCTCCGGCCGCAGGTTCGTCGGGCGGGGGGGTTCGTGCGCTCCGGACTACTTCGGGACTTGACCCGTGCCGCCGCATGGCCGGCAGTTCACCCACTTCTTGGTGACGACTTCGCTGCCGCCGCTGCTCTTCGAGCGGACTTCTTCCTCCCAGCCGCCTGCGCCTTGGCATCGCCCGCACGTCGTCTTGCCCTTGTCGGCGGTGAGTGCCGGCCGCTCGGTAGGCCCGTGCTGGTCGGCGATGGCCTGGGCCTGCTGCTCGGTGAGGCCGGGGATGGTGACGACGCTGCCGCGCAAGGTGGTGATGCGGGCGAAGTAGTCTCGGTCGGCTGGGGTCATGCCCTCGACGGTAGGCCGCCGGTCGGGGCCGGGCGAGCGGTTCAACGGATTGCCCTCCTTCGGGTGACATGAAGCCCCCGCCCGGAGGTTCGTCGGGCGGGGGCTGGCGTGCTTACGGCAGACGCTACGGGGTCGTGCACGCCGGACACGGCGCGCTCACCATCGTCCGCGACTCCTCGTCGATCGTGGTCACCTTTCCGGTGCCCAGGCAGTACCGGCAGCCCACCCGCTGAGAGATCCACGAGTCCAGCCACACCTTGTGCTCCCACGCCGGAGGAGGCTCGGGTGGCGCCTGTTCGCCGCGTTCGGCCGGCTCGTTCGTGTCACCCACCCAGCCGGTCCCGCCGCAGAACCGGCAGGCGAGGAACAGCGGACCGAGCTGCTCCCCGCGCCGGCCGTTGCACTCGGGGCAGGTGATCCGGTCGGACACGGCTACCTACGCCCAGTCCCGGAGCACGCCCTGCACGGTACCCACTTACGTTCCTTCTTCCGCTGGCCGTTGAGCTCGATCCATTCGCCGCCCGCGCCGAGGCAGGTGCCACAGATCGGCTTCTCGTCCTTGCCCATGGTGCTCTCCGTTCTGGTCGGTGATGGTTACCGTGTGGTCGCGTTCCGTGGGCCCATAGTGTCGACGGTAGGTGGTAGGTCGAGGCTGGGCGAGGGGTCCGCGGATCCGCTCCCTTCCGCTGTGCGG
This sequence comes from Nonomuraea sp. CA-218870, assembly GCF_050936535.1. Lineage (NCBI taxonomy): Bacteria > Bacillati > Actinomycetota > Actinomycetes > Streptosporangiales > Streptosporangiaceae > Nonomuraea > Nonomuraea sp. CA-218870. The sequence continues at coordinate 114,323 of NZ_JBNJMN010000004.1, forward strand.
AGTGACCCCCGCTGCCCGCCCCCCTCTCCCAAGTTGTGCGGGCAGCGGAGGCCACGTTGGATGCCCGGCCCTCGCGGCTCACGGGGCAGCGCGAGGACCGGGCAGATCATGGGCGCCGGAGCCGGGCGCCAGCGTCACGCTGGACTCGACCCCGTACAGCTGCACCACCTGAGAGGTGGCCAGCGCGCGAGGGTGGCGGGAGAACGCGTCCCACGCGATGTAGACGTTGTGCGCGGTCGGCCGGGGCGCCAGGCCGGGGCCCGGCTCGTACATGTCGGCCAGCACCCCCGCCGAGACGACCCGCTCCGCGGTGCACACCAGCGCGTGCTGCTGCAGCATCGGGCACTCCCGCAGGGCGATGCCGACGCAGTCTCGGCAGGTGGGCGGCGCGTTCGTGCGGCCCTCGTCGCAGGCGCCCTCCGTCCACGGCCGGTCCGGGTGCAGTCCTGTCATGGCGGTCGGCTCGAACACGGACGGGACCAGGATCCACCAGGTGCGCCCTGTGCCCGGGTCGGCTGCCGGGCGGGCGCACACCTGGCACAGCAGCCGGTCCATGCACGCCCACTGCCGCCTGGTGTTGAGCTTCCGCATCCGCTCGGGGCCCCGCCTGGCGGGCCTCGCGCGAAGGTCCCGCACGCGGGCGCGCAGGATGCCGCCTACGCGGTCGCCGGCGCGCGGCACGGCGTAGGCCAGCCGCAGCCCGCCGTCCGAGCCCGTGTGCCGCTCGAAGACCAGCCGGTCGCGGCGCTCCTCGCCCGCGAAAGCGATCACGTAGGGGACGGTCGTGTAACTCACGTCGGGTCCCCGGTACGGAACTGCGACGCGAGGTCTGCTGTGCGCCACACCTGGCGCTTCGGCCGGTTGGCCAGATCGCGGCGGATCCGCAGCCAGGCGCAAGCCGTCTCCAGTTCGGCGAGGCGGGGCGCGTCGGCCTGCTCGGGGATGCGCGCCCGCTCCTCCTCGGCGGTGAGGGGGCGCGTCCAGGTGGCGTGCCAGCCGTCCGCGTCTTCCCAGGTGGTGAACTCGGGGATCTCGGGAAGGGGCATGCGCCGACAGTAGTCCTCTACTCGCCAGTAGCCCAGTGCTGTGACTAGTACGATCCACGATCTGACCTAGCATGACCTATATAGGTTGAGTCGGCATAAGGGCTGGTAGCAGCCGAATCTACGGTCAGGATGTGGTCGATTATGACTCCGATCTCACGGTGAAACAGCAGATCGTAGACGCGCTCCGCGCCCGCATAGACGCCGGCGAGTGGCAGCCGCGCCGCCGCCTGCCCTCCGTCGTCCACCTGTCGCAGGAGTTCGGCGTCGCCCGCGACACGATCCTGCGCGCCCTCGACGTCCTGCGGGACCTCGGCCTCATCTACACCGTGAAGAACCGGGGTTCGTTCGTGAAGGCCGGCGCCGACTTCATGACCGTGGTCACCCCAGAGCCAGGGGTGCGCATCATCGCCCGCCCCGCCCGCGAGCAGGAGATCGCCGAGATGGACCTACCCGAGGGCGGATGGGTGATGGTCGTCGAGCGCGGCGGGGAGGTTGAGGTGTTGCCCGCCGACCGGGTGGAGATCCGCGGACCCGAAGTCTGACCCTCGAACGAGCGCGGCCCCGTCTCCTCGTGGAGGCGGGGCCGTTGTTGTGTCGGCGGGGTTGAGTGCTCGCTTCCTGAGCGAGGGGTCCTCGCGCGGTGGCGGAAGACGGGGGCGGGGACGGGGACGGCGCGGGGACGAGACGGGGACGATCAAGCCCCGCCATCCGCCCCTGAACGCCCGCGAACGCGTCCGAACACACCGGTTGACCAGGCGTTTTCCGGGTTCTCGCAGATGGCTGATTTTTCCGGACAGTCCTTACAAGCGAGGGGTCACTGGTTCGAACCCAGTACCGCCCAC